>JANQLG010000038.1 GCA_028280715.1 Spongiibacteraceae bacterium
TGACAACCGGTACACACTGTCAGGTATGTCAGGCGACCCATTTGCTCAGGGGTAAAGCTTGGGCTTGGCACTGGTTCTTCAAGTTGGTAAGAAACAATATGTTCGCTGGTTTCCCCGGTTTTACACTCTGTCCAACCCTTTGTCCCCACATCGACGATAGATTCACGCTCAGCGAGACAATTCTTTCTACCTTTACCGGTCGCAAGAACATCAACCCCTTTATCAAAGCCTGCAGTCGCCAGAACATCACGCAGAACCGTTGCAGGTTTTGATCCATTATTCAAATATAAATTACGCAGTATTTTGCCCCGATCTGGTCGCGGATCCATTTTCAAATCGGGGGCAGTAGAAATGGCAGATGCCGCTATAAAAGAATGATCGGCCCAAACAATGCCAGCACTATTGTTATCTTTGATGATATTACCTTCAATGGTTGCACCATCTACTGCCCAGTTCCATATGCCAACCCCAGTTGGCACTGACGCAGCAACACTACCCGGGTCCGCAAAATTCTTCAAATTATTTGCTGATATAAAATTGTTGCGCACAATCACATCATTTGAACTTTTAATAGGTAATCCTGGAATAAGATTGATGACGATGCCCGTTGAATTTCCATATACATTATTTCCCTCAACTAGTATATTGGTAGAGTTTTCTGTTTCTATGCCCAGTACACTGCCGTAAGTATCATTGTGTATTACATCCACATTTTCACTCATGCCAATGTAAATGGAGGAATCGGAAACACCACTTAACGAGTTATAGGCAACAAGTCCATTTTTTCCGAACTGAGGGAAAATTCCGTAAAAAGCCGGACCTTCTACAACATTATGTGTGATCCTATAATTGTTACCACCCTGTATCATGATAGCGTTACCCTTATAGCCTTTGACCCAAAGACTCTCTATCACTGCGCCGTGGCCACCAACCAGCACACCATCATATAATTTGTTTTTACCGTCCAGTACAGGCCACCGACCTTCTTTGACAACGCCAATCACACTAATATTGTCTTTATCAATAAAAATCGACTCATGATAAACACCTGGCATAATCTTAATTGTATCGCCCGCCGACATTTTCTTTACGGTATCCTGAATGGACTCCCCGTCCTGGACGACATAAACCTTAGCAACTGCTAACGGGGCATGAATGAAGATCAAGAGTAGTAAACAATGTTGAAATATACGCTGCATCATAATTCTCCTCGTTAATAATCTCGTTTACCTGTAATTGGATGTTCACCAAAGTGCCCTACGCTCGCTTCGATAAAACGAGTCAATAGCTCGGGATGAGCATTAAGTAATTTATTGCGACGAGCTACTAATTGCTTTTGCAACTTCCCATGTCCCAACCTTTCAGCAAGGCCAATGGCATTTCTCAACTCATCAACAAAAAGCTGTCTCTTCTCCTTACTTGGCTGAGGTGCCTTAGTGATTCTGGACAGCATCTTTCTCGCTTTGTTCTCTTCCAGCTCTTGATCATAGACTTCGACGAGATACCGTAATAATTCAATATTTCCAGGATCCAATCTGTAGGCTTTTTCCAGATACTCGCGTGCTTTTTGCATATTACCACCAGATATCGCTGGTAGGTCATAGTGCCAGCGACCAAGTGCTTTCAAAGCTACTGCATTCAAAGCATTTGGCTTTTTTTGTATGGCCTCTTTCAGTTGTGATATTGCCCGCTGAATCGCCTGAATATCATCTTTCGTATACCTAATCAGCCCCCTGCTCTCAACAGAGGTAATTGCAGTTAATATGAGAAATTTCGGATCGTTAGGTTTTAGGTTAGCTGCACGTTGTCTAATCTCGTTAAATTGTGTCGCCGCTTTTTCCAATCGCGCCAGCCACTCACCTTCAGCAATCCTTGCAATGTCAAATGCGCTTAAGGCGTTGACGTGTTGCATATAATCATAATGATATTCAATTGCCGTAAGTTGAGTATCGAAGTTTTTCTTTTGTCGATTGGCTAATGCATAGAGTAAATCGGCGGCACACCCTAGATCATTTTTACTGTGCGAATTCAGATGCAACTGTTCAGCTTTAACACGAATACCTGACTCGGTTGACGGTATCGGGCAATCATATTCTGCGCTCTTGGCTGCATCCTCGTTAAATTGGAGCGCCAAACTCAACTGTGGCAGAAATAACATTGCTAGCATGGAAAACATGTAGTTTATAAAGTGATGTGATTTCAAAGCCTTTCTCCTGTCATTGAAAACCGGGAACTCATTTGTTTAGGAACTCTCGCTACTCTTAGTCTTTACAACTGGTAGTCCGGACGGCACTTTATTTGGAATAAGCGGCAACATTGACTCATCTGTTAAGGTTGCTAAAAAGGCCATCAGTGCTTCAGACTCTTCTGCTGACAAAACAGGGTCCGGTAGATGAATATGCCAATGTAAGACTAGCTCTTCCTCTTTTGGCGCGGCA
>JANQLG010000049.1 GCA_028280715.1 Spongiibacteraceae bacterium
CGGCCTGTCACGCCGGAGGTCGCGGGTTCGAGTCCCGTCCGGTCCGCCATTTAAAAGAACGAAACAATTAGACACCCCCCGGGTGTTTTTTTATGTCTGCGATTTATGATGAACCCGCGAAGCCGGAAGGAGCCAAAAGCCCTTAGGCTGTTTAGATTAATCCCATCTGATCCGCCATAACAAATCCACCTGTTCTACTAAATGGATTTTAGGGACACAAAAAATATCAGTTACAGAAAAAATAAAGTGGTGGCAGTTGGGCGATCAGCTTGTCTTTGTTCTCATTCATGCGCTTGAACGAACATTCATCCGGTGTTCTTGCGGGCTTACGCCCCGAACACGTTTAAATGCTGCACTGAACGCGAATGGGGTTGCATAACCGACTTTCTCCGACACAGTGCTTACTGTTTCATCGGGTTGACACAACAGATCAGCTGCCAAGGCCATCCGCCAATTCTTCAGGAATGTCATAGGTGGTTCACCTACCAGATGATGGAACCGGCGCGCGAGTGATGCACGGGAAGCGCCTGACTCCATGGCAAGTTTGTCTATCGTCCACGGGTGAGCGGGGTTATCGTGCATGAGGCGCAGTGCTTTCTCGACAATCCGGTCGCCTTGGAATCGCCACCATTCCGGGCGGCTATTGTCACGGTGTGCGAACCAGGCTTTAAGTACAGCTGTGACCAGAAGATCAAGTAACCGATCCAGTACCGCGGCTTGCCCCGGCTCGTCTTTAATAACCTCGTCGCAGAGCAACGGCACGAGTGGCGACTCCCAGTCGGCGTGCGTTAGCGATAGAACGGGTGGTAGTGCGTTTAACAGACGGTCACTGATATCGCTCAGATGTTCATAAGCGCCGACCAAAAAAACTGTCGAGCCATTAGGATCATTACCCCATGTTCGAACACCGTGCGTCATTGTCTCCAGCACGGAGTTGCCATCCAAATCGCAACAACGCTGGCCAGGGTGGATACAGACGAGAGGGGATGTCGTGGGCGAGTCGGCGACATTGTAGTGGTCTGGTGCGCGCGTGATGGCAATATCTCCCGGGCCTATCCGCACCGGGTCAGCTTTGTCGGGCACAATCCAAATCTCTCCCGACACACCGGCAATCAGCGTCAGTGGTGACTCGGCAAGGATTCTCAGCGACCAAGGCGAGTTCATGACTGTACGCAGGGCGAAGGCGCCACGTGCCCGCGGTGCGGCTAGTAGTCCACCTAACGTGTCCATCGAATGATTGTAGACGAATGCATATGAATCTGATTATCCCGAGAATGGTGTGTCACCGGTCTCCCCCTTACTCTAATTAGCGTTGAAACCGACCTATTGGTCAAGCGCAAATGTATACAAACGGGAGAAAGATGATGAAAGCGAAATCACGTACTTACGAAAACCAGGAGGGTGTCACCCTGGTACTGGGCGGCACCGGCAAGACCGGGCGTCGTGTCACAGAGCGACTACAGTCTCGTGGCGTCAAAACTCGCATTGCGTCCCGCTCCGCGAACCCTTCCTTCGAGTGGAACGATCCGGGCACGTGGGAGGCCGCCCTTGAAGATGTGACCGCGGCCTATATCACCTACGCTCCGGACCTAGCAATTCCGGGTGCGACAGCCTCGATTCGTGCGTTCGTAGAAAAGGCCGTCGCGCAGGGCGTTAAGCACTTGGTGTTGTTGTCAGGTCGCGGCGAAGAAGAGGCGCAAGCTTGTGAGCGGATCATCCAGGAAGCCGATGTCGAGTGGACAATTGTTCGCGCGAGTTGGTTTATGCAGAATTTCTCGGAAGGCGAGTTTCTCGATATGGTGCTGGGTGGCACTATCACGCTGCCGGCCGCAGATATTCCAGAACCTTTTGTTGACGTTAATGACATCGCCGATGTTGCAGTTGCCGCGCTCACCGAGGAGGGGCATGCCTACGAAATCTATGAGGTCACTGGGCCCCGCATGCTGACTTTCACCGAACTGGCGCGAGAGATCTCACAAGCTGTTGGCCAGAAAGTGCAGTTCGTTCAGGTCCCGAAAAAGGCTTTTGCGCAAGCCATCGCTGAATCGGGCGCACCGGACGACATTGCGTGGATGTTGAACTACCTGTTCGAAACGGTCCTCGATGGCCGCAACGCGTATATAACTGATGGTGTAAAGCGTGCTCTAGGTCGTGAGCCAACCGACTTCGCTGATTTTGCGCAGCGCATAGCCGCAACTGGGATATGGAGGGCCAGCGCATGAGCACTGCAATGATGATTCTGGGTTTGGCATCGCTCTTGGGCGCCGCATTGATGACCGGCACGTTCTATGCGTTTTCGACATTCGTGATGAAGGCCCTGGCTCGTGTTCCGGCTGCCGAGGGAATGGCCTCGATGCAGTCGATCAATGTCGTCGTGATCAACCGTTGGTTTCTAAGCGTATTTATGGGAACCACGGTTTTGTCTGGGATCCTGGTGGGACTGGCGCTATTTGACCGGCAGCCAAGCTCGCTCTGGATGTTAAGTGGTGGGCTTGTCTATGTGCTAGGCACATTCCTTGTCACGATGATCTGTAACGTCCCGCTCAATAACGAACTGGCGCGAGCGTCAGCGACGGAACTGGATGGGCATGATGTGTGGGTGCGGTATCTCGATCGGTGGACCAAATGGAATCACTTGCGAACGGTGTTTGCAGTGATCTCGACGTTACTGTTTGCGCTTGGCTTAATGGCAGCCGTGGAGTAGGTGTTTTTATATTTTTAATAAATGCGTATTGAAGGGAATCGAACCGAAAGGTTCGACAAAATGTTACTTAGGAGTATTTTCTACGGATGACATTATTGTGAAGTTCTGGATGATATTGTTACGAAGTTTTGAAGGGAGTAAAACAACCCGAATACTGTATATGACAGCGCTTTACTGAATCACAAGCAGACGACATAATGTAGTCCATCATCGATCTGGATAATTTTAATGCTATGAAGAATATTTTCTTTCTACCCACTCTAGTTATCTTGTTGTGTTTGTCTGCAAAAACTATCGCTGAAGGTAAGGTCTATGGTGAGGCTATGCCTGAGCAGTTGAATGCTGTTTCATTGGCCGATGCAATCGGTGCACTTGAAACTGACAAAAATCTTCCCCAAAAAATTACCGGTACAGTGACTCAAGTGTGTCAAAAAAAGGGCTGTTGGTTAATCCTTACCGATAATGATCGCTATGCCCGTGTTACTTTTAAAGATTATGCGTTCTTTGTTCCTACAGATACCGTTAACCAAACAGGTACTGTCTATGGTGTCTTAATTGAGAGAATGCTTAGCCAGAGTGAAGCTGAGCATTATGCGAAAGATGCGGGCATGAAAAATACAGAAGAGGTGAAGGCGAGCAAAGAATATTCGATTGTAGCAGAGTCGGTTTTGTTTGAAATGGAAGTGTCTCAATAATGCCATTTGATTTACAAAATAAATTTTTCGTACGGTCATCCTGTATGATTCCGATATTGACCTGCTATCCATGCCAGTAACAACTATCGCGTTAAAATTATAAAACCATGGCAATATAGTTGGCGCGGTTGAGATGTTTTTTATTTTCACAGTGCTGAACTGATATTATCTTTTTGCCTCCATGCCGTCATCTTTAAGCGTATTAGAGAAAATGGTGCTAAACAGTATTCTGTCTAACAATAATATGGCCAACAACAATGTGAAAATTACAGGGCGGTTATCGCCTAACTTGGCTAACCAATAAAAATGTAGACAGGCAAGTACAGCTGCCAGGTACACGAATCGATGTAGCGTTCGCCAATATCGTCCCATTTTTCGCATACAGATATTGGGAGAAGTCAGTGCCAACAGGGTTAATATCAGCCATCCGGATATGCCAACTAATATAAAGGGTCTATCCTTTACGTCGTAATATAATTCTTCCCAATCAAGACCAATATCAAGCCATAAGTAAGCAGCGAGGTGTAAGCTAGCATAAAAGAAACAGAACAAGCCGATCATACGTCGGCATCGAATGATCCAATTCCAGTCAGCAAGTCTTCTACCGAATTTAACCTTCAATGCTCTGAGAAACAGACAAAGCCAGCGTCTGAGACTCGATACTAATAAACTCAACAATAGGCAGATAAACCCCCATTCACCAGTAACGCCCATAATAGTTTTATGGGGATTAGTGCCGATAGTATTTTGTGAGTAGGTATAAAACAGTTGCGCAGCTGGATAGCTTAAGCAGAGAAAGATAAAGCATTTCGCGACAATAACTTTATTTTTTTGAAGGCTGAATGGCATTGAATACACGTTAAAAGTTAGCCTCAAGATCCATACCTTTATAGAGGTCGGCTACTTGATTTTCAAAACCATTAAACATTTTTGTTTTGCGTTTTTTTAATTCGCCAATTCTGACTTCTCTGCGCTGACTCCAGCGTGGATGAGCAACCGTTGGATTCACATTGGCATAAAAGCCATATTCGCTGGGACTTGATTTCATCCAGCTGGTGGTAGGCATCTCAGCGGTTAATTCAATCGATGTAATAGCCTTGATACTTTTAAAACCATATTTCCACGGAACAACCAATCGAAGTGGTGCACCGTTTTGTTTAGGCAAAGGTTTATCATATAAACCCGTTGCCAAAATAGTGAGGGGATGCATGGCTTCATCAAGTCGCAATCCCTCTACATAAGGCCATTCCAACACATTTCTTCTTTGGCCAATCATTTCGGATGGACGAAACAGGCTGTTGAATTTTACATACTTTGCATTAGCTGTAGGTTTAACTTTTTCAAGTAATTGTTGAAGTTGAAAACCTTGCCAGGGTATCACCATTGACCAGCCCTCAACACAACGAAGAGGGTAGACAAAACGTTTACTTTGAAAATCATTGAGCAGTTGGCTGACATCAATGACGAGTGGTTTTTCAACTTCTCCGCCGATAGTGATTTCCCACGGTGTGATGGCGAGGTCCTGTGCAAGAATGGCTATTGCTTCTTTATTGGTCGAAAACTCATAGTAATTATTGTAATGAGTGATGTCATGAAGAGAGGTGAGTTGTTCGTCAAGGGTGTTGGCAGCCAACACTTTATTAAACGCGCTGCTGGTTCCTAACAGACTGACAGCTGCAGCGATAAACTTTCGTCTGTGCAGATAAATGGATTCTTTTGTGATATCACTACCATTCATAATGTGAACATCTTAGTACAGATATTGGTGTGGATAATCAGTGGTATTTGATCTTATATAGTGAGTGTTATTCTCTTAGCGACTTGATGTATTGAATCACTGACAATATATCGTGTCGTGATAGTTCATCGCCCCAAGGTGGCATTTGCGGAGAACGCTGCATAATCTCGCCACCTGTTGTAATAATTAATTCAAGGTAGCTATCATTTTGACGACTTTTGGTTAAATCAAAGGGTGGTGGGCTTTTAACAATTCTGGCCATTTTACCGTCCCCTTTGCCTTTGTCTCCATGACATCGGGTGCAATAGGTTTTATATAAAAGTTCACCATGACGTATATTCGGTTCGATGCGATTACTTTGATTGCGTAGTAATTTAGTGCCCTCTGCCGGGTCGTTTTTTAGAAAAACAACAAAATCAGTTAACTGGTTAAGTTCTTCCTCATTAAACGCAGAATTCCAGGGTGGCATAAAGCTTTCTCTGCTATTCGTCTGACTGCCATTTTTAATAATCTCTAAAATATCTTCACGACTATTGGCTTTATTAGAGGTTAATAAGTTAGTCATAGGGTAATCATCGATGACCAAGGCAAGAGGACCTTCGCCCATACCATTGACACCATGACACAGTGAACAAAAACGCCTGAATAAATAAGCTCCCTCAGAGATATTTTTTGCTTCTACATCTGCTACTACATTAGTACTGGCCGCGGCTATTGAATTTTGAAGCAGTAACAAACCAACAATAAAAATTACTTTTGACATATAGCATCCTGCATTTTAACTACGTACATATTTTATTGGACTTCGATTGTCATTTTCATTGTTGGGTGGATAGCGCACTCAACTTCGACAGTTCCCTTGGTATCAAACACAACTTCTCTGGACTCTCCTTTTGGGAAAGAGCCAAGGTCAAAGAATTTGGCATCGGATAAACTGTATACATTATGAAAAAATGTATCTTCATTTTTAAAGCTGACAGTATCACCCACTTTTATCGTCAGTTTATCTTTGGTAAACGATTTATTCTTTTGACCTACTTCATAGGTTTCGCCCCATGCCAGTAAGCTGAGTGGTGATAACGTGCAGAACAACAAGCCAATCATTGTATTTTTAGTCATAATGTAGATTTCCTATTTAGGTAAAATGGGCAGTAAAAATGCTTTTTTAGGTGAAGAAAGCGACAATAAGAATAATTCCAGATTTTCTTTATCGGTTTTGCTCAATGTTAGCTTTTTTAAATTCGGTGACAGGTTGGTTTTTACATCGCCACCGCGTTCATAAAAATCGATTAGCTCTTTTAGTGTCGCAACTGATCCATCGTGAAAATAGGGTGCACTGTATTCGATATCTCGAATAGTTGGTGTTTTGAAGGCACCTTTCATAAGTTTTAAAGGTACCTCGGCATATCGGCCGAGATCAGGATTTTCTTTTCCAAATGAAATTAGTCCGATATTGTGGAAACCATCGTCGGTAAAATTATTGCCGGAATGACAGACGGCACAATTGCCTTTATCAGGATCGACAAAAACTTTAAAGCCTTCAATTTCAGCTTTTGACAAAGCACTGGCATCGCCCTTTATCCAACGATCAAAACGGGAATTATTGGAAACAACAGTTCGTTCAAAAGAAGCAATGGCCTTTGATAGGCTGGCAGCAGCAATCGGTTCTCCCGGATAGGCTTTTGCAAACATAGCCTTATATTCTTCATTACTGTTTAGCCACTCGAACAGACTTTTAATATTCATGTTCATTTCTACGGTAGCTTCCATTGGCCCCATAGCCTGATCTTCGAGGGATTTTTTTCGCCCATCCCACATTTGTAGGTTGTTATAGGCTGTGTTGGTAATAACAGGAGTGGCTCTATCCAATACTTTGCTTTGGAACCCCCTGGCTGTTGGTAAACCATCAGACCAGCCCATTAGTGGATTGTGGCAGGTGGCGCATGACATATTGCCATCACCACTTAAGCGAGGGTCAAAAAAGAGTGCTTTGCCTAATGTGACTCTTGGCGGGGTAGGTTTATTGCCTTCAGGGTAGGGTGGCTGATCCGGTAGGATCCACTCTGAAAGGCTGGGGTGCCCGGCTTCAAACACTAAATTCGACATATCCTGTGCAGATATGTTGAAAGAAATGAGTAAAAAACAACAAGAAATGATAAAAGGTTTCATTTTGACCTCATTCTACTTTGAAACGGCTGACTGTCGCAGATAGTTCATCAGCAGCTTTGTGAACTTCACCAGAGTTTTCAAATGCAGTGCTGACGTGTATAGCGGAATCTCCCATTGATGCCACTAACGAATGGACAGATTCAGTAATTTTTAAAATGCTGGCGTTTTGATCATGTATGACTTTGTGAATTTCATTGACTCGTGTTGCTACGGTTGTTGCTGTTGTCGCGCTTTCATCGATTTGCTGAGCAGTCTGTTTTAATTTTTGAGTGCTGGCATCAGATTGTTCAACATATCGTTCTAATGTATTGGCTGTTTCAGCTATTTTGTCATTCACGTTATTGGTGATGGTTTCAATATTATTGACAGCTTCGGCGCTTCGTTGTGCAAGATGCCTTACTTCGTCTGCAACAACCGCGAACCCGCGACCCTGTTCACCTGCGCGTGCAGCTTCAATGGCGGCATTTAGAGCAAGCAAGTTGGTTTGTGCAGAGAGTTCGCTGATGGTTTGTGTAATAGCAGTGATTTCTTTAGCTGCATCGATAAGTTCGAAGGCCTGTTGCGCTGTTGTTTTAATGTTATCGTTGAGCGATGAGTAGCTTTCAACACTGGCTCCTATAACAGACATGGATTTAGAAGCAAGTTTAGAACTGGTTGAAGAAGATTCAGATATCTCTTCAAGGTTTTCTGTAATTGAAAGAGAGCTGTCTTTTAGCAGAGCGCTTTCGTTTTCAATCTCTCGTGTCATTGTTTGAAGATTACTAAAAGCGTCGCTGAGTTGTGATGCGACAGCGTACATGCTGTCGGCACTACTTTTTAATGAAAAGGTTTTCCCACTCATTTGACTACAGGTGTCTCTTAAATTGCTGGCGGTGGTATTTACGTGCTCTAAGGTATTGCCAATTTCATCTTTTTGCGCTTCGTAGGGGTTGCTATTAGTCACAAGATTGAAGTCAGCGATTTGTCCCATACTCTTGCGTAAATAGAAGAGGGGCTTTAATAGTAATGACGTTAATCCCCATGTTATTAGCCAGCAAGCTAAAGCGCTGAAAAGAACTAGTAAACCAATAGTGTTGACTTGTTGTTGTCCATCGCTGGCCTGATCTTTAAGTGTTTGTTCCAATCTGCCTTCTGCCGATTTGAGCATTTGTACTTGCAGGCTTTTTATTTTCTTTAATATAGGCAGTAGTTTTCGAAAGGCGCTTAGTGCGCTTTCAATATCGTTTTGTCTTTTAGCTTTGATAAGTACTAATACGTTGGGCCTTGCCTGCTCAACTAAACTAACAATTTCTTCTCCCGGGCTGCCGTCGATATTATTAGCTGCATTGGTTGATGCTTCTTCAATTAATGAAAGTCCTTTTATCATATTCACTGAATATGACTTGATAACACTGATGTCATTTTCTGCCAACATCGAACCAATGGATTCTTCAAATGCATTGGTTGCATCGTTGGCCTCGATGATTAAATCGATCAAATACTGGGTTTCTTCTAACTTCGAACTTATGGTTCTTCCTGAGTCATAGATCACATAGGCCGCCAACGCGGAGACCAACGCGGAGAGAATAAAAGGACCAACTGACAAAACTAGGAATTTGTATCTCCAGGAAAGGTTTCTTACAAGGTTGAGCATGTACTTCAAGCCTTATGTGAATTAGTTATTTAGTGAATTCATGCGGTGCAGTTAAGTATAGGAAAGCATTACAATCTTGACGAATACAGTAGGTTATTTAATTTGCGCAGATTCAAATAAATGGCACTATAACTTTGCAATAAGTGAGTTATTTTTAGTTTGATCGCTAAATTTAACCATTCACCGCATAATTTGTATGAGGCTAGTATGTTTAATCGCTATATAAATAATTATTTAATAGCTTTTTGCGATTACATGATCGTTTAACGTTATGGTGGTGTGGATAGTGGAGCTAGATGGTAGAACTGGATAGTAGAGCTGGATAGGATGCACTGATGTGCATGAAAATCATGAAACCAAAAGGGGTGTGCCTCTTGGTTTCATATTTATAAATTTGAAAATACAGACTTAATGCGTCGGCATGGCAAACTCAGCACCTAGTTCTGATTGAATCCAGCGTGCGGTGATTGCTTTGCGCTGCGTATAAAAATGTACGCCTTCCGGACCGTGCATATGGTTGGCTCCAAACAGTGAGCGCTTCCAGCCACCAAAACTATGAAAGGCCATCGGCACAGGAATGGGTACGTTTATACCGACCATTCCTACTTGAATACATTGGGTGAATTCTCTAGCTATGCCGCCATTATTGGTAAAGATTGAGGTACCGTTACCGTATTCGTGGGCATTGATCAATTCAACTGCAGTGGCAAAGTCGGGAACTCTGACCACAACTAACACGGGGCCAAAAATTTCCTGTTGATAGATGGTCATATCCTGGCTGACCTGATCAAACAGGCAAGGGCCGAGAAAATACCCCTCAGGGTTTTCGTTATTCTTATAACCGCGACCGTCGAGTACCAATTTTGCGCCTTCGCTGACGCCGGTATCGACCATGCTTTTTACTTTTGCCAGATGCTCTGCGCTGATTAATGGTCCCATATCTAAACCGGCTTCTACACCATTACCAATTTTCAAGTTGCTGGCTTTTTCGGCTAACTTTTCTACTAGTGTATCGGCGATATCACCCACTGCAACGGCGACAGAAATAGCCATGCAGCGTTCTCCCGCTGAGCCATAGGCTGCGCCGATTAATGCATTCACAGCTGAATCGATATTGGCATCTGGCATGACAACCATATGGTTCTTGGCACCGCCTAAAGCTTGCACGCGTTTACCATGGGCGCATCCCTGTTGATAGATGTATTCGGCGATGGGTGTAGAACCGACGAAGCTGACTGCGCGAATGTCCGGATGTGCAAGAATTCTATCGACTGCGGTTTTGTCACCGTTAACCACGTTAAAAACGCCATCAGGTAAACCGGCTTCTTTTAACCAACTGGCAATTAATTGTGATGCACTGGGATCTTTTTCTGAAGGCTTTAATACAAATGTATTGCCGCAGGCAATGGCCACTGGCCACATCCACATTGGCACCATCACTGGAAAATTAAAGGGCGTGATACCGGCCACTACGCCTAATGGTTGACTGATACTCCAGGCATCGACATCGCGACCGACTTGATCAGTATGGCTACCTTTAAGCAGCTCTGGAATACCACAAGCGAATTCGACAACTTCCAGTCCGCGAATAATTTCGCCGCGAGCATCTTCTTTAACTTTACCGTGTTCGCGAGTGACGCAAGCGATCAGTTCATCCATACGTTGTTCGAGAATGTATTTAAACTGGAATAAAATTCTGGCGCGATTTAGTGGTGTGACGGCAGCCCAATCGTGGCTGGCATTTTTTGCAGCCTGTACCGCGTCATCAACTTCGTTATCTGAAGCCAAGGCAACCTGCGCGATGTTTTCGCCGGTCGCAGGATTAAACACTGCCGCCAAACGAGGGTTAGGTTCGTGTTGTGTGTTGCCGTTTATGTAGTGAGGGATAATTTGCATAGCGATTCCAATAGATGATACTGAGTATTCAATTTGATCAATAATAAAACTTACGGCTTGACGGTTGTTGGCCAGCCGTTATTCAAATGATCTTCAATATTTTGTAGATCTGCTTCGTTGGGAAAACCATTGTTGGGTCTGCGTTTTTCTGGCGCATACCAGCCGGCCCAGCGCTCATTTAAATCACCCTGTTGACGACGGTTGTGTAAGGTGGCCAAGTGCGTTTTTGCCGTTGCGATGATTGATTTGGCTTCACTCAATAATTCCTGATCAGCAGTTTTAGCGTATTGTTGTTTTAGCTGCACTAATCGATGCAGATCATGGTTGTAATTCAGTAAGTCCTGATACAATTTAATCGGCAGATAAATATGGTCATGATAAAAGTGTGTGCTGTCTTGAATTTTGGCACGGCCACTTTCAGCGGCAGCAGCGGCATCTTCTAACAATGTCATACGGCGACGAACGGGCTCGATAATCGCTTCAATATCGTTAAAGCTAACAGGTATCGGTGTGCGGTCGGGGCGTTGGATAGGTTGATCCATTAAAAATGCAACAGACATTTTAATTTCCCAGAGATGTTGCACGTAACCGACATTGTCAAATTGTGCATCGTGTAAGCGAGTGAGGGCCATAACCGTATCGTCAACAACGGAGATGTTGTTAACTTCTGGGCTAGTATTAACTTCTGGATTGGAGTTAACTGCCGAGCTGGCAAAATAACGCGTTATCCAATCACGATAAAATTGTTGGCCGTCAAAATCTTCAGGAGACTGTGCAACCAAACTAAAAGCTTCCAGGTTGATCACAAATAATCGAAAGGTTTGACCGTTCACCATTAAGTAATGATCACCATTAAACCGTTCAAAAAAATCGGTCATCACTTGTTGGATTTTTTCAGGGTAGGGGTCGTGAACATCGTGGTTAAGCCAAAACCCGGCGTGCATGTAACTGCCAAATTTAAAGCCGTCGGTGCTTTCCGGTTCTAGTCGGAAGTCACCCCAGCCGTCGTCAGGCCAGGCAATAATGAAATTCTCTGGTGGTCTAAAACCTTCGTTATAGAGTTCCATGCCATCGTCATAACACACACAGACTCGGACTGAATCTGGTTTATATTGATTCAATACATTATTGAGTTCGGCATAAACTTCATTGAATACTTGGACGCGATCTTCTTCACAACTGCTTCTATAAGGCCAGTCTAAAACTTGATTTCGTGGCCTTAAGGTAAAAATGTCGGCATCTTTGATGGGGGTTTCTGTTAAATAATAAGTCCAGGTATCAATCCATTTTTGTTTGTGTTCGCGCCAACAATTGGATTCTTCCATGGTGATGGATTTAAAGGGGCGGCCCATCATCATGTCAATTTGAATATGCATGCCTTTTTGCTTGGCGTAATCGATCATTTTTTCCAGCAAAGGCATATTAAATTCATAATCGGGACGAATAGCTTTGTAGCCGGGGCGGGTATAAAACTCGACGCGACCCAGCATGTCGAAAAACTCGATGCCGTTGTAGCGTAACCGAACCAGTGAATCGATCATCTGGGTGTAGTTTTCCCAATCGTATTCCAGATAGGGTTTCTTCATATTAGCGAGTTCGTCGACATCGTTTTCGAAGTACACTAAATAGGGTACTTGTGGTGGTTCGATAGTGCGCGCTTCAAAGTTATAGACATCCAGTTCGGGGTTAATGATTGGCTCAATGCCTGTCCAATAAGTGAGTGGATCTACGCCTAAAATATCGCGGCTATAGTCATAAGTTGCATATTGAGTGCCCTGAACATCGGAACCGGCTAATATGGCAATAGTTTTATTATCAAAAACAGTTTTCGCCCATATGCCGCCTCTTGATCCGGGCAAATCAGCGCTAAGTGTTAATTGCTGATTATTGACTAACGAATCAATCAAAGCGTGCTGCCCTACGGTACCGACAACAATGATTTTTTCAGTGTTCGGTAGTGTGCCTGTCCAGGATTCAACGGCAACGGATTGCTTGCCAATTTTTATCAAATCATTTTTTAAATCATTAGCGGTGATATGGTCAGTGATGTGCTCTTCTTCGCTAATGATAATAGTAATGCCACTGCTACTGTCTGATGTATTACTGCAACCAGAAAGGAATTGAAGAAAAACAATAAAGACTAATAAAAGATATTTGGACACGGCATTAACTCTCTAGATAATTTCGTTATAGACACACATTAAATAGTATTGCTGGATTCTCTAATAATGAGTTGGCAATCCATCGTTACTTTTTTGTTAGTTTCAGTTTTATTAGTTTCAGCACTGCCAGCATTTCTATGATTGAATTGATCAATCAACATGGCTGCTGCGGTATGGCCAATATCGCCAAAGGGTTGGCTTGCCGTCGTTAAGCGAGGCCAGAGTTGTTGTGAAAAGGGTGTATCATCAAAACCAACCAGTGATATTTGTTCAGGAATTTTAATGCCGTGGTTGTGTATTTCGTACAGCACACCACATGCCATATCATCGTTACCCGCAAAAATTGCAGTGGGTCTGTTATCCCGTTCCAGCAATTCAACCGCGGCAGAACGGCCTGATACATAACTGTTCATACCCTGTGCGATCAAAGATTCGTCAATATCAAGATGATGTTTTTGCATCGCTTCACGAAAGCCCTGTTCCCGTTGCAGACTGGATGCGAGATCAGGATGGCCTTTGATATAAGCAATCCGTTTGTGTCCCAAGCTGATCAGGTACTCGGTTAGATCAAAGGCAGAGCGTTGATTGCTTATGCTAACGGTTAGACCGTGATCGGTGTCCTTGGGGTTGATACAGACGTAATTAATATTTCGTCGTTTCAGCATGTCGATTAACGGCTGCTGGTCACAGACGGGCGAGGGGAGAATAATGCCGTCTACTAACGTACTGGTGATCATGTGCTCGATATCTGCAACCAGGTCTGGCGATTTATAGCTGCATTCATGTAGGAATAATCCCATTCCTCTCGAATGACATGCAGCCAAGATGCCCTCTTGTAAATGCATTAAAAAGCTATGACTTGGGTTGTCGTATACCAATGCTATTAAATAGGAGCGTTTGTGGGCGAGGGCCAGCCCTATGGGGCTGCGTTTAAAATTGAGTGCTTCAATGGCCGCAAGTACTTTATCGCGCGTAGCCGGGCGCACATTGGGCTCGGAATTTAACACACGGGAGACAGTTTTCTTGGATACCCCTGCGTGTTCTGCTACATCGACAATGGTTGCTTTAGTCATCAGTCTATTTCTTTAATCTGGATTGAAAAAAGGCAAAAAACATTTTTGCTTCTTTGCGTATTATTGTTTCAACCAGTGATTGCTAAGCTGTTAATTATTAATTGCTGCAGTTCTGTCATATCTTTAATCAAGATTGTGCCAGTGTTAAAGGGGCTGGATTTGCCCGTTGCAACAACACCAATAAACGGCATGCCATTTTCAAGCGCAGCATCCTGGTCGACCTTGCCATCACCTATCATTAAACAGTTTTTAGCTGTCAGGTCATGACGCTGCAGAATATTAGCAATATTTTTTTCTTTACGCGTCGGTGTGCCGCGAATTTCAGTAAAATGATTGGTTAAACCACGCGCAGTGATGATGTCCTGTAATTCTTTTTCTGGTGTACCTGAGACCACAAAAGTTTTTAGTATCTGAGGCAATGAATTCAAGAGTTGATAACTGCCATTAATCGCTTCGCAGTTAATCACTGCCTGCATCGATCGTTCTTTAAATTGCGCTGACAGTTGGTCAATTTCTTCTGTAGTGACTGGCTGTTGTAGTACATGCTGGAATATATGAAGCAATTTTTCCTGGCGCGAGCGCCCTGTGTATCGATAGAAAATATCAGCAATTTGTTGCTGCATGGTTTCCGGCTGATCGACAAATAGCGACATAAATGCCTGGGCTTTAATATCCACTGAATCGACGAGCACACCGTCAAAATCAAAGAATATTGCGGATAATCCGCTGCCAGTTAACTTGTCCAGATCTGTAAATCCAACGTTGTTCATGATGTGCTCGACGTAAATAGCCCGCGAATATATTTAAAATTCCTAGTGCATTTAAGCTCTTAGGAGAGCTGTTTGACTCTTATGAGTGCTTTATAGGTATTGTTTCTGGGACAACTCTCGATATTATTAGTGATTTATACTGCCAATTGACACCGGTGTCAATTGGCAGTATAAATCACTTTATTGATGGTTTCAGGCGTTAGTCAGGTCTATTCACTGAAACCGTGTTTTTAAGATAAAGGCAGAATAAAAAATGTCACAAGCCCTAACACTACGTCCCGACAGGTTATTTTCATCTGATACCACGCAAAGAGCCATTGCGCAGCGGCTATTTCAGCATGTTGAAACGCTGCCGATTATCAGCCCTCATGGCCATACGGATCCGCGATGGTTTGCTTATGATGAAAACTTTGCCAACCCCACGGATTTACTGATTCAACCGGACCATTATGTGTACCGAATGCTGTATAGCCAGGGAATAACACTGGATGAGCTGGGTATTCCTCGCAGTGATGGCAGTGTTGCGGATGTTGACCCCCGTGAAGTGTGGCGCTTGTTTGCCAATCACTACCATCTGTTTAGAGGTACGCCATCGGCTTATTGGTTGAATTATGTGTTCAGCAGGGTATTTGAAATAGATGTGCGGTTAAGCGGTGATACTGCCGACGTTTACTATGACACCATTAATAATGCGTTAGCCACTGATGCCTTCAAGCCGCGGGCATTGTTCGAGCGCTATAACATTGAATTGCTGGCGACTACAGAATCTCCTCTCGATGAATTAGAACATCATCAGGCGATTCTCGATTCAGGTTGGTCTGGCAGGGTGATTACTGCCTTTCGGCCCGACCCAGTCATTGATCCAGATTTTGAAGGCTTCATTGATAATCTAAAGAGCCTTGGTGAGATTACCGGTTTAGATTGCCTGAACTATACGCAATACCTGCAGGCGCTGCGCCAGCGTAGAGCCTATTTTGCCAAAATGGGTGCTACTTCAACGGATCACGGACATCCTACGGCACGAACGGCTGACTTAAGCACTCTCGAAGCGGAACAATTGTTCAACACCGTGACGTCGGGTGCTTTTTCCAAAGAAGATGCGGAATTATTCCGTGCTCATATGTTGATGGAAATGGCGGGGATGTCATTGGAAGATGGTTTGGTGATGCAAATCCATCCGGGTGCTTTCCGCAATCATAATGCGAGAGTGTTTGAACATTATGGGCGGGATAAGGGAGCAGATATTCCTTCGGCTACAGATTATGTATCGGATCTTAAGCCACTATTGGATCGTTACGGCAATGAACCGAATTTAAATATTATTCTCTTTACGTTGGATGAAACCAGTTACAGTCGTGAACTGGGACCGCTGGCGGGACATTATCCTGTGTTAAAACTTGGGCCGTCCTGGTGGTTTCACGATAGCCCGGAAGGTATGTTGCGTTTTCGTCGTTCAACCCATGAAGTGGCTGGATTTTATAACATGGTTGGTTTTAATGATGACACGCGGGCATTTTTATCGATCCCTGCGCGCCATGATATGGCTCGTCGTATGGATTGCGTGCATCTCGCCGAGTTGGTTGCCACCCATCGCCTGGAGGAAGATGAAGCGGCGGAGTTGGCAGTAGATTTAGCCTATAACTTTGCTAAGCAAGCGTACAAACTTTAGTGCATAACAATAAGTATTTTTCGACAATGTTCAAGGGTAAATGTTCAGAGGTAATAGTTGACTAGTCAAGTGGATACATTAGAGCGTTTGCATGAAGGACTTGTGTCTCGGCTTGCTTCCTCATCAGCGGCTTCACCGATCAGTGATGTGCGTTATGATCGTAAGTCTCGTGGCTACGGTATTGTTCATTTAGGTATTGGTGCCTTTCACCGTGCTCATCAAGCCGTGTATACCGATGATATATTGGCGAAGGAAGGCGGAGACTGGAAAATACTGGCAGTATCGCTGCGCAGTGCAGGTGTTAGAGATCAGTTACAATCACAAGATTGCCTGTATACCGTAGTGGAAATGGACAAAACGGAAACCGCCTATCGTATCATTGGTTCAGTAGGTGATGTGCTGGTCGCTCCAGAGAGCCCACAAGCAGTGATCGATGCCATGATTGATCAAAACTGCCGAATTATTTCGTTAACGATTACTGAGAAAGGGTATTGTCATGATCCTGCCACTGGCAGATTGAATCAGCAACATCCCGATATTGTTCACGATCTCGCTAACCCCAAACAACCTAAGAGTGCGATTGGTTTTATTGTTGAGGCAATACGCTGTCGTCGTGAGCAGGGTTTACCGGTCGCAACGGTGATGTGTTGTGATAACCTGCCGAACAATGGTGCCACTCTGAAGCAGATTATATTGGACTATGCTTCATTAATTGACGAACAGTTAGCACAATGGATTGATCAGCAAGTGCCTTTCCCCAATACCATGGTTGACCGTATTGTGCCTGCTACACAGGAAGAAGACATCCAGCAGTTGCAGCAGACTTACGGTTATAACGATTTAGGTATGGTGAAAACAGAGCGTTTCACTCAGTGGGTTATTGAAGATAACTTCGCTTCAGGTCGTCCAAACTGGGAAGCGGTTGGCGCGATGTTGGTGGACGATGTTGAGCCCTTTGAATTAGCTAAATTGCGATTGCTTAACGGTACGCATTCATCATTAGCCTATCTTGGATTTTTAGCGGGTTATGAGTATGTGCATCAGGTAGTTGCTGATAAAGACTTTTTAAAATTCTTACGGCAATTGATGTTGGAAGAAATTGCTCCAACCTTACAAGCACCAGCGGGAATGGATTTAACCGCTTATGCAGACAGTTTATTAGAACGCTTTGCCAATCCTGGCCTAAACCACAAGACCTACCAGATTGCGATGGATGGTTCGCAAAAATTACCGCAACGTTTGTTAGGCACCTTGCGTGATCGTTTGGCTGCCGAACAAAGCATTGACTATCTGTCATTGGCCATTGCCGGTTGGATGCGTTACGTCATGGCCTTTGATGAGAAGGGCGATGATATCCCTGTTCAAGACCCGATGGCTGAGGTATTAAAAACTGTTGAGCAAGATAGCTATGATACGGAAGAGAAATTGCTCGATATTCATAAGCTGGTTGATGGCTACTTAAGCATGAGTGAAATATTCGGCAGTGACTTATTAGCTAACACTCATTTCAAAGAACGAGTAAGCTATTGGTTAGGCCATATACTGGCTAACGGTGTGGCCATTACACTGAAGATTTTTTTAACCCGCTAAGTTATTGTCTGGGATATGAGTCACGAGCTATGAGCATTAATGTCACAGTCTGGAATGAATGTCGTCATGAAAAAGAAGATGAAATCGTCAGGCAGATTTATCCAGAAACGATTGGTGGTTGTATCGTAGAGGGTTTGAAGCCATACGATTTTAATGTAACGCTTAAAACATTGGATGATGATCAACAGGGCTTAACTAAAGAACTACTCGACAATACTGATGTGTTAGTGTGGTGGGGCCATCGCTATCATGGTGAAGTGGCTGATGAGCGTGTAGATTACATTCAACAACGAGTTCTAGATGGTATGGGCTTGGTGGTTCTGCACTCAGGCCATCACGCCAAAATATTTAAACGCCTAATGGGTACCAGCTGTAATTTAGCCTGGCGTGAAGCCGATGATGGTGAGCGGGAACGTCTGTGGGTTATTCAGCCATCACATCCTATTGCCGCTGGTATTCCTCCTTATTTAGAACTTCCTAAATCAGAAATGTACGGCGAACCCTTTGATATACCAGAGCCCGATGAACTGGTATTCACCTCCTGGTATCAAGGCGGAGAAGTGCTGCGCAGTGGCTGTTGTTTTAAGCGGGGCAGGGGAAAAATCTTTTTCTTCGGTCCTGGGCATGAAACCTTTCCCATCTATCGTGATGAGCACATCATGCGGGTGATTGCCAATGGCATTGCCTATGTCAATCAGGCCCACACCGATGGTTGGTGTTTGCAAAATTGGGGGCGGCCAGAGCCTGCAGAAAACGCCGCACCGCGACAAACCAAATTCAAAAAACCTCGCAGGCGTAGTAAGCCTGGTTGATTTATGAACTGACGCCCCCAGTGAGATTTATTGGCAAGGCGTAGGTTGTCCATTAGCTTTTGCTGAAGCCTTAATTGCATCCCAGAGTTTGGCCATTTTTAGCCCCTGAGTCGCAGTAGAAGGATTATCGATTTCTCCTGCCCGTACTTGCTGAAAGATATCCATCAAGTTGTTAGCTGATTCCTGTTCCCGCCGTTCAATGGCCTTTCCGGGCCGTTCTATTTCAATCCAGCGCCCCCAGGCACACAATCGCACAATGGCTTGAGTAAAAAATAATTCAATACGAGATTCACACACAGGAATAGTTTCGCCGGAGGCATGCAAGGTGAAAAGTGTGCCGTTAGTCAGGCGACCGATCGCAGTGGTAATGGCATCCACCGGGTAATTGCGCTGATCCATAAAGGCAGAGATACATTCAAACTCTGCACCACACACCATAGAAACGGTATTCATCATATGGGCGCCGGTATCAAACATAAAACCGCCACCGGAAATCTCTGGTTGTTGTTTCCAGTGATGCTGGTATTTAGTGGCCCATTCTTCCCAAATACAGGCATTGATACTGGTCAACTCACCGTAGGTATTGGCGGCAACGTCATTTCTCAATTGATGTACTAGTGGAGACAAGCCTCCCTGGTATGCCACTACTAATGCTTTGCCACTGTCTTTTTGTGCGGCGATAACTTGTTCGGCTTCATTTACGGTCATTACCATGGGTTTTTCCAGCAGCACATCGACATTGGCAGACAACGCTTCCACAGCCTGTTGGGCATGCCAGGCATGCGGTGAGGAGATATAGACAGCATCCAAATCATTGCCAATTTTTGTCAGCATGTCTTGCCAATCACCAAATAGGGCAGGGCATGTCTGCTGCTTGGCAGTGGTGATGGTGTTGACTTCCTCGAGTGCAGCCTCGTTTAAATCAGCAACGGCGACTATTTCCAGGTCGCTACGCTCAATCCAGGTTTCGAGATATTGGCGTGCTTTGATACCGCAACCGATAATGGCAAGTTTTAGTTTCACTGTTATTGTTACCTCTTGAATTGCTGCCAGTGCGCGGGTCTGTCTGAGACAGTGGGTTTAGCTCATATTGAGTCTAGATTAAACGCGACTTGCTTTTATTAAGAATAATCGTTTTTAATTGACACCGGTGTCAATACGAATATTATAAGATGTCTATGATACAAGGCAACAGCAAGTTGGAGTGTTTGTAGTGCTCATTGGCGTTGCTTATCGGTATTGTTGCCAGAGCTAGTAACTATCTCTAATAGATAAATTCTAATAAATAAAAAAGTAGCAGGTGTAAGCCTATGCAAAAGCAGGCCCGGGAAATAAAGCCAGTCAATATGGCGGCTTATGGTTGTGGTGATTTATTTGCCGGTATCACCGGAACCACGCTAGGTATTTGGATATTTTACTTTTATACCACAGTAGTGGGCTTAAGCCCGATTGAGGCGGGCTCTATTCTCGCCATAGCCCGGATTTGGGATGGAATCACTGATCCGACCATGGGTTATATCACTGACAATACCCATAGCCGGTATGGACGGCGGCGGTTGTATTTCCTGATTGGTATTCCTCTTACGTTGAGTTTTGGTCTGCTGTGGATTGATGGCTTTGGCTACGCCTATTACCTGTTAACTTACCTTGCGTTTAATACCGTCTTTACTCTGGTGCAAGTTCCCTACGAAACCCTTGCGGCGGAAATGACTAATGATTTTAAAATGCGTTGCAAACTCACCGGTGTAAGGATGATATTTGCGCAAAGTGGTGCACTGATAGCCTCATGGTTGCCTGCTTATATCCTGCAACAGTATGACGATGAAGGCACGGCTTTTTTATATGTAGGGGGTATTCTGGCAATCTTGTGTATGCTGCCTTGGTTCTTTGTCTATAAAGGGACTTGGGAGCGAGAAAGCCAACTGCAACGAGATTCTGCTCCGTTTTTTAAAGAGATGAAAAAATTATTCGCAGAAATGTTTTCAACCTTTAAGTTGAGAATATTTCGGATACACCTGTGCATGTACGTCGGTGCATTTGTTGCGCTAGATGTTTTTAACGCCTCTTTTGTTCATTACCTAACCTTCGTACTGGAACTCGATAAACTCACAATCGGTAATCTTGTTACGTTATTGGCGGTGATGCAATTTGCCGGCACACCGGTATATGCCTATTTGTGTATGAAGTATGGCAATTCTGCCACTTACCGTGTGGCTGTTATCGTAGCAATGCTTGGCGTTATCCTATGGACCATCACGTCATCATTTGAAGCACCACTGATGTTGGCTTTCGTAGCGGCATTTGTTTTAGGTTCTTCGCGCGGCGGTATTTATTTAGTGCCCTGGAATATTTATAACTTTATCCCCGATGTTGATGAAGTGCTCACCAGCGAACGTCGTGAAGGTATTTATGCTGGAGTGATGACCTTAACCCGTAAAATTACCCAGGCCTTTTCCATTATGCTAGTGGGAGTGTTATTGGAATACAGTGGTTTCCAATCTGGTGCCGATACTCAAAGTGCCTCAGCGATTACTGGTTTGCAGGTGGCCTTGCTAGGCGGCACAGCAGTATTTTTAATCTTTGGCTTTATTAACTCTTTCCGCTTTGGTTTGGATCACAAAAAACATAAAACACTGGTGGGTGAGATTGAGCGACTAAAAGCTGGTGGTAATTTGGCTGATGCGCACGTAGAGGCAAAAAGCATTATTGAAAGTTTGACTGGATGGAAACATGAGCATACCTGGGGTAACAATAATGTTTCCCATGCATCAAGAAGCAGGTAATTAAACTGTCATCGAATCAGTGGTACAACTAACGCGTCGATCAATGTCAAAGGTTGTATTAATTATGAAGTTAAAACAGACATTAGGAATAGCATTTGTCTTATGTGTTGGATTGTCGGCTCTGAAGATCAATGCGGCTACCGATTCGGAAAATAATAAACGATTAAATGATATAACCATTATTGGTTCACATAATAGCTATAAAAGAAAAATTCCCGTTGAACTGCTTGCTCATATTGAAAATCATAATGCAAAGTTAGCGCGATCTATCAATTATTATCACTATGATTTGTACAGTCAGTTAGATAGCGGCCTTCGCCAACTGGAAATTGATGTGCTGGCAGATCCAGATGGTGGACTCTATGAAAATCCATTAGCGATAAAGATTCTAAAGGAGTTTGATAAAACCATTGGTGAACAACAGGGGTTTTATCAAAATGCGATGTTAGCATCGGGGATGAAGGTGCTGCACATACCCGATATTGATTTGTTTACCCATTGCGCCACGTTTCAGTTATGCATGCAACAAATCAATAACTGGTCAGATGAAAATCCCGCTCATGAGCCATTATTTATTCTAATCAACATTAAAGAAAATGCTGTCGATTGGGTTAATGGTGTTAAGCCCATTATTTTTGATAGTGCCATGTTTGATAAATTAGATGCAGAAATTCTCGAGGTATTACCGAGAGAAAAATTATTATTGCCTGACGATGTAAGAGGTAAATCGAAATCGCTTAAGCAAGCAGTAACAACAAATGGTTGGCCTGCCCTGGAAGATAGCAGGGGCAAAATAATCTTTATCTTTGATGGCAAACCTCGACAGGCTAACATCTATCGTGAGGGTCATAGTTCTCTAAGTGGTCGGGTTATGTTTGCTGCTTTTGATGAGTCTCAACAAGAAGCGGCGATTATGGTAGTGAACAAACCGATAGAAGAGCAGGAAAGAATAAAGCGATTAGTTACAGAGGGGTTTATTGTAAGAACCCGTAGCGATGCTGGTATGAATGAGTCACCGGAACAAATGCTCCGTCGTTATCAAGCGGCCGTGTCCAGTGGTGCGCAAATCATCAGCAGTGATTTTTATCCTGGCTCACCGAATAGAGAGATTATTGATTACGCACTGCCTCGTTAGCTGGAAAGACATATTAGTTAAAAAACGCGTTAGCTAGAAGAGCAGTATAGGAAAATAGGTTATAACGTTATGAATATTCAAAAAATTCTCATCGTATTGGTCACATTAGTATTAGTCAGTTGTCAGTCGAGTGTTGAATTCGATAAGCAATCAACCGAATCTGATAATGAGATTTCCATCATTGCCTTCGGTGATAGCGGTTATCATCCCGATTACCTGGAAAAAAAATATTACGAAAAACCTTTTACAACCAGAGAAGAATTTATTGCTGATCATAGAAAAAACTGGCTGCGAAAAAATAAGCCAATTGATGAATTTACCGTGCCGGCAATGGAGTTTCATGCGCCTTCAGGCAGTTATATTGCTAAAAGCAGTCTTTATGATGTGGCAAATGCAATGATTTCCCACTGCGAGCAAAACGATTGTGATTTTTCTGTGATGCTAGGCGACAATATTTATCCCGATGGCGCCACTTTGGGGGCAGACGGTATTGATGATGCAACGCGGTTTCGAGATATTCTTAGTTTGCCATTTGCGAAGTTAGGCGCAGGTGATCCAGATTTTAAAATATATGCCACGCTGGGCAATCATGACTGGATTACTTCCCGAGCTGGCGCTATGGCCCAGGTTGAGTTTTTGCAGCAAGATAAAAAATTCTATATGGACGGTTTATTTTACTCAGTCTTACCACCTGCCGCTAACGGCGCGGTGGAAATATTTGTTGTCGATACAGAAATATTATTGGCTAGTACTAGAGTTAAAGTCGCACGCCTTAATAAGGACGGCACCGAACAACAGCACGATGATTATAAAACACCTAGAGCCTCGGCAGTACCGCAAAACGATAAAGAAAAAAATATGGTCAGTTGGTTAGAACAAGGCCTGAAAAACTCAACAGCACAATGGAAAATAGTGATGGGTCATCATCCCATGTGGTCTGCGGGCGGTTCCAAGTTTGAAGAGGGGAGAGCGATTAGGCGTCTGATTCGCCCATTAGTATGTGAGCATGCCGATATGTATCTGGCGGGCCATGAACACACGCTGGAAGCATATGCAGATAACTGTAGTGATATTGATGGTATGAAGCGCAATAAGGAGCTGCTGCATGTTGTCTCGGGTGCGGCTGGAAAAGTGCGTAGTGTCCATAGTACTTTTTTGGCCCAACAGAATATAACCTATCCACAGAGAAAAACGTTATTTGCCATCGGTATGACAGCAGGGTTTTCGCAAATAAAAATGAAGGCTAATACTATTGAAATAGTCATGTTTACTGTAACAGAGGACGGCGCTATCAATCGTGTTTATCAGCAGTTGTTTTAATGTTAATCGTAATCTAAAAACGCGGTTGGACTGAGTCAAATCAAGCGCACCAAGTCAAAAGCCGTATTAGTAAAAAGTGGGCTTAACAATATAGGCTTAAATATGAAAGATAATGAAGGTCGTGATGCAACAAACCGCCGCAATTTTTTATCAAATAGTTTACAAACAGCTGTGTTTGGTGGCGTAGCATTAGGGTTTGCCTCGCAGCAGCTGGTAGCAGGACAACATGATAGTGGAGAGAGTGACAAGAGCGACGAGAGTGCGCAATCACGACTTTCTATTATTGATTTGGGCGCTGATGCTACAGGGACAAAATTAGCGACTGCTGTTATTCAGAAGGCGATAGACCAATTGGCTGCAGCCGGTGGTGGCACGGTGGTGATACCCAGAGGAACATTTTTAACTGGAACGATTTTTTTAAAAAGTCATATTCAACTTGAATTGCAATTAGGCGCTACCTTGCTAGGTTCTCCGAATATTGATGACTACACGCCAATGACCTGGGGCCATAATAAAGATCGGCAACCATGGCATTTAATCTATGCCGACAATATTGAAAATGCGGCAATAACGGGTTTAGGTACCATTGATGGTAATGGCGAATACTTTTGGCAGCCTTATGAACGCGATGAACAAGGACGTATGGTTGAACCGCGTTGGATTAAAGCAAAAGATAAAAAAATCAGCCCGTTAATTGATATCAATAATTCCCGCAATATTCGCATTCACGATGTTACTGTTAAAACTGGCGGTGGCTGGAATATTCATTTGTTTGACTGCGATGAAGTGCAAATCAGGGGTGTAAGAATCACTAATTCTGTATACAGCCCTAACTCTGATGCTATTGATTTGTCGGGGTGTCGCGATGTGTCTGTGTCCGATTGTTATATTCGCACATGCGATGATGCTATCTGTTTAAAAACCTTGCCTGATAGTCGTACCACAGAACGCGTTGCGATTAACAATTGTGTGATTGAAACATTTTGTGTCGGTGTAAAACTCGGTGCGACTGAGTCCTATCAGGATATGCGAGATGTCTCCATTGCTAACTGCACTTTTAAAGGCACTTCACGCTTTTTTGCGTTGTACTCAAAAAACGGTGGTATGCTGGAAAATATTACTGTTACCAATATCAGTGGTGATACCAATGCCAAATTAGTATTGAGTAGGCCCATTCAGTTAATGGTGGAAAAAGCCAAAGACGGATCCATTGGCGGTATTCGCAATGTAGTTATTGATAATATGGTTTGTCATACCGATGGCAGAATTCTTATCACCTGTGATGATCAAGGTGTGATGGAAAATATCATACTGCGCAATATGGTAATGACTTATCCGCGAGTGGAAGATCCTCAACCGTTGGCTGCCGGCGCCACCAGTAACCAGTTTCCGCAAAGTCACCTAGCTGCTGGTGCCGCTAGGGCGGCAGTGGTAGTGGATAATGCAAAAAACCTGATGATCGAAAATTTGATCGTCAATTGGCCTGCAGAGAATGCCGCTGTACCTCAAGCCTGGCAACACCTCGAACGTATTGAAAATGGCACCGAGCGAATTCATCGCTACGATTATTCAAAGCCAAAGTTTGCCGAATTTCATGCAGTGTGGGTTAACAATGTCAGTGGGCTTTATTTGAATAACCCCTTCGTGCAATCGTCATCTGATCAGTTGGAAAAATATCAATTGATGCACGTATCGCAGCAAGCTGTTATCAATTAAACAGACAAAAGGGACAATTTTAAAAAACTAACAATAAACAAAATATAAAGATTATTGGTCAGACCAAAAAGTCGCGCCATTTCCCCTGATAAAAATTTAGCTATATCTATTTGAAATAGCTAACATTTCAATTTGCAAATGTCATTAGGTAGGGGGTCGAAGTGTTATTAAAAATGTATCATTCGCAAAAGTTAGTTGACCGCAAGGCTTGGTTAATTTGGTAGTTATTAGCGGTAAATGAAGCTATTTTTATCATTTTTTGTCTTCACTTTTTTAGCTAATAACGAAGTTTCATCTTTCTGTAATAAAGATTATGTACAGTCCAACCAAGTCTTTTATCGTATTTTGTTATTAATGGTAGAAACTTTGTATTTTTTGTTGACACCGGTGTCAACATGGTTAGTATGTGATCTGTTCAAGGCATTTGGTCAAGCCAGTTGTGGTGAGTGACTTTAACGCCATAGCTGTGCAGGGATTGCATGGTGCCGTAGGGCTGCAGTGTTGCCCATGGGGGACAGGCTATTGCTAGAGCTAATAATTAGAAAGTCAATATCTAGGAGACTAGGGTATGAAAAAGAAAAGTCCGTTTCGTTTAAGTAAGTCCGGTTTATTGGGAGTTTGTGTGGCTGGTGTAATGGCCGGTCAACTCAATCCTGCCTATGCACAAGAAAGTGAAGAACTGATACTTGAAGAAATCATCGTTCAGGGTTTTCGCGAATCTTTAATGAAAGCTAGGGATTTAAAGCGCGATGCAATTGGTTCGCGTGACAGTATTGTTGCGGAAGATATCGCTGATTTTCCTGACTTAAATTTGGCAGAATCCTTACAGCGTATTCCCGGTATTACTATTACTCGGGAAGGTGGCGAAGGCCGTCAGATCTCTTTGCGTGGGTTAGGTCCAGATTTTACCACGGTAGAACTCAATGGTATGCAAGTATTGGGTAACACCTCTTCGCCTATGGATAGTCGTGGTGCAGTCAGCAGAACTCGTGCCTTCGATTTTAATATTTTTGCTTCAGAATTATTTAATCGTATCGATGTTCACAAGTCTTATTCAGCCGACTTAGATGAAGGTGGTATCGGTGGTACAGTCGGTCTTTACACTGCTAAGCCATTTGATCAGGAAGGTTTTCATGGTGCTATCACCGGTCAGCTGGGTGATAACGAATTGACTGATGATAAAAGCCCACGCATTGCCGGCCTGATTTCTAATACTTGGGGTGATACCTTTGGTGCTTTAGCTTCTATTGCTTATAGCAAGCGCGATACAGTAGAGCGTGGCTATAATACATTCCGTTGGAGACAAAGAACACGCTCTAATGGCGATCCTTTGACTACAGCTGATGATCAATATTCAACTTCTCTTGATCCTACTACACAGCAATTACTTGAAGATGGTGACCTGTGGTTCGCACGTGGTAACCGTTACACCGTTTGGGAAAATGAGCAAGAGCGCTTGGGTATTACCTCGGCATTTCAATTCCGCCCTAATGCAAATTTATCGTTTGGTTTAGATGCGTTGTACAGTAAATTGGAAAACAACCGTAAAGAGTGGCATTTGCCAACTTCAGGTTCCAGTAGTACTGCTTTGGGCTTTGTGGACGCTTTGGAATATGAAGAAAGAAAAGGTGATTTACATGTTATCTACGGTGAATTTTCTGATGTGACGTTACGTACTGAAAGTCGTGTAGATGAAGCTGATACAACTTTTTATCAGTTAGTTTTTACTACCGATTGGCAAGTTAACGATCGTACTAATGTTAGCGCATTGATTGGTACTGAATCATCGGAATTTGATCAGCCTGTTAGTGATAAATTGTATTTTGAAACCTCTGGTAGAAGTATTACCACTGATTTCAGGAGTGATCGCTTTTACGCTAAAAACACTTACGATTTCGATACTACAGATCCTAATAATTGGACTGTACGTGAACTAGATTTACGTGAGGACGAAATTACCAGTGAATTTGATACCGTAGAAGTTGACGTTGATTATGAACTTAATGAAATGTCATCTTTACAATTTGGATTGTCTTATAAAGTCTTTAACAATGAAGGTTATTCTCGTCGTGATGACAACTATGTTCGCAGTCAATCGACTCCGTTAAATGATGGTGTAACTACGATCGGTGATTATGCCTTTGTTTATACATCACATCCTGATGCTAACTGGTTAGCGGGTAATGTAGCCGCTGCACAAGCGTTTTATGGTATTGATGCCAACCTGGGTCCCGATAATAATCGTGATGGTAGCGTATTCGATGTTGAAGAAGAAACAATGGCCGCTTACATTCAGTATGAGTGGGAAACTGAGTTAGTGGGCAAGCCTTTACGAGGTAATATTGGATTTCGTTATTACGATACTGAGATTACTTCAAAAGGAGAACTCAACGGAAACTTGGGTGATGCTAGTGTAACGCAAAGTTATGACGGCGTATTACCTGCATTAAACCTTGCGATGGATTTAACGGATGAATGGGTGGTCCGCTTCAGTTACAGCGAAAATGTTACAAGGCCTGCGCTATCGGCTCTTTCCGTTGCTGGTAATGTTGATACTGATACGAGTTCTAATCCTGATCCTCGTATTAATGCAGGTAACCCTGCGTTGGAGCCTTTCGATTCAAAGAACTACGATGCTTCTATCGAATGGTACTTTGACGAAGTCGGTTATGTATCTGTAGCACTTTTCTATAAAGATATTGAGAACTTCGTAGTAACTGAAAGCTTCCTTGTACCTTATGGTTCAACTGGGTTCCCTTTGAGCCTATTGGAACCAGGTCAAGACGCTAATACCAATTTTCAGTATACGACTTTTGTAAATTCCGATGAAAGTAGTTTTGAAGGTTATGAATTACAGTTCCAAAGAGATCTAGACTTTCTACCATCACCTTTCGACAAGTTAGGCGTCATTGCTAACTATACCTATGTCGATGGTGAAACTGAGTATCGTAACGTTCAGAATAGTGGTGAAAATGTGAAAAAACCATTCCCTGGTCTATCAGAACGTACATACAACTTTACCCTTTACTACGAAGCTGAAGAATGGGGCGCGAGAGTTGCTACAGCCTATCGTGATGAATACATCTCAAGGGTTGAAGGTGGTCTAAGCGATGAAGATGAGCGTGGTTTCCATAACACTACTTATGTAGATTTCTCTTCGTTCTATCATGTTAATGACAACTTGAAGTTGACTCTTGAGGCCATTAACCTGACTGATGAGAGAGAAGAGCAATACAGTGACTCTAGTGACCGTGTTTATAACACTACCAATAGTGGCACGACTTTCTATGTTGGCTTTAACTATAAGTTTTAAATAAAATCCGCCGGCCCGAAGTTTGGGCCGGCTCTTTGATTTCTTCCGTCGGTCTCCCCCAGTGGAACTGCCTTGACAGTAAGTTTTTGATGTCTGTCGAGGCCTTTTTATTTTTTTAATAATAAATAATCCAGTGTTGTTGCTGATAAAAATAATCAATTTTTATCATCACTAATATTGTTAATTAGACATTTTTTAGTGTGTGATATCGGGGTAGTAAGATTAGTTAAATCTTATATATTTCGGTAGCGATATCATATTTTTTAAACATACATTTCATAGTATAGGAGGTGTTTTATCTGATTATTTATTAGCAATTATTTTTTTGGATTTTAGTAGTACGAAATATTCTGATCATAATATGGAGATTAAGTATGAAATTTTTTGTAGCAAAAATTCCAGTTAGTAAATTTCTATTTTTATATCTATTGTTGGCGTTGTTTTTAATCGGATCGCCAGTTCAGGCTGATGATAAAAGTCAGTTTCGCCCAGTGTTCAAGTTACGCGGTGACCTTGAATGTTGGCCTACTGCTCCCTCCCAAGGTAATAACAGCGGTATTTGTCGTTCAAAAGGTGACTTCCTAAATAATCCTCCCCGTGTCTATTGGGAAAAATATCAAGAAACTGTAAATGGTAAAGTACATAAGTTGATTACCTATTGGGGTTACTATGGTAATCAAAATGCCTGTTCTACATTAGGAGGTGCCCATGTGGATGATTGGGAAAACATTACGGTACATATTGTGGACCACCAGCTTAAGCACGTTACTTTTAGCCAGCACAACGGTCGTTATACGCTCGCAGCCGATAGTGTGGAGCTGGATAGTACCCATCCAGTGGTGTATATCGGTAAATACTCTCATGGTAATTATCATGACCAGCGCTCTAAGTGCTCAGCGAATAACTGGTGTTATACCACGGGTCGTTACTGTTATTATTGGAGAGATCCACGCGGTCCCGGTGAAACTTGGTCGCCTCAACTGTCCAAGTTATCTAACGTTGGGCAAAGTTCAGTATTTCCTGGTTCCGAAAATCCATTGACTCGTGATTTGAGACCGCATGAAAGAACTGTTTGTAGAACTGATGGTGGTCGAGTTATTGGTGGTATCATAGACGGTACAGAGAATACCTGTGACCGTAATCCAAATTATCTGAAAGATGAAACCATGATTCTTAGAGATATGTTTTATCTGAATATCTATTAATGTCTTTTCTGCGCCGGATTAACTCGGCGCTTTACTCACTTAATGAATGATGTTGCATAAAATAATAATTAAAGGCATTAAAGCGTTGATCAATCGATTTCATGAGATTATGTAAAGACCACGAAAAATATGGAGGGAGTTAGCAGCGTGAGTTCGGCACAATAACAGTGGTCCTGTTTTTGTAGAGGCCCTGATATACTGGTGTTTTGAATCAAACTATCAACAATTTAACCATGAAGATAAATCTCCCTATCTACAGGAAGATGCTACTACTATTTGTAGTGACCATAGGCATTGGCATACTGGTCGGTATTTTTATATTGTTACCCGTTAACGAGCTGGCCTATTATCACCGGCCCGACATGCAGGAAGATTATGGTCTCTGGTTTGCTCGAGATCAATTATATGCAGCTCTGCGTGGTGAAACACCGTTGAAAGTCACCTTTTACACTGTAGTGGGTGGCTTGTTGGGTTTAATCACTGCACTTATTTACATGCGCTTTCACTATCACCTGACCAGTATCCAGCAATTAAGCAATGCCCTTGGTAAAGATATTGAATTATTAATAGCAAGAGGAGAAGGGCCGGAGCTTGAGTTTAAATCCTCCTTTCGTTGGGACTATCAACAACAATCTGTTAATCGCGCATTGGAATTTGTGATTCTGAAGACCATTGCCGGGTTTTTAAATGGTAGTGGCGGTACCCTGTTGATAGGCATTAGCGACGATCAACAAGTACTGGGGTTGGAGCAGGATTTCAATTCACTTAAACGCAAGGATGAAGACGGTTTTGAACAAACCTTAATGACAGCCATTGCCAGTCAGTTAGGTACTGATATGTGCCAATATACCCATTGTGTATTTCATGCGATCAATGGCAAGGCAGTCTGCCGGGTTATTGTTGCTAAATCACCACGACCTGTTTATATAAAAAAATCCGGCGATATAAAATTTTATTTGCGTTCCGGTGGTGGTACGCGGGAGCTGAATGTGCAAGAAGTAGTAGACTATACTGCCAGCCATTGGAAAAAGTAAGGGCTAAAAAATTTACTTCACTCTTAGGGTTTTCGTAGAGTTATTGCAAAGTCCCGTTTGCTGCTAGCCCGGCAATATCATCATAGGGATGTACTAATGACAAGAAAAGACAGTTGTATATAACATATACAAACAGAGCTCAAGCTAGAAGTGGCGTGTATAACGAAGGCGCCAGATCGCTCGGCTGGTGAGACTACTATAAACTTTTAGGGTAGATACACTGCCACATTGGATACACCTTCACTGCAATAGTAAAGATATTTTCATGCAATAAACCTCTAGTTTTCAATTAATAGACTAAAATAGTGAAATTCGAAAATTATTTCTTCACAAATTGAATAAAACTAGGCTTTTTAGTGAATATCCACCTACCGAAAAGATTACGTCTAGACATAATTATTTCAATCGTCTCTATTAGCATTATTTCTATTCTGCTTCGTAAATTTGATGCCTTTGAAGTGTTGGTAGAATTTACCCGCGCTCATGAAAGCTGGGAACTCGATGAATTGATTCTTGCTATGCTGGTGTCCCCTATATTTATTAGCTGGATTGCTATTCGTCTTTGGCGTGAGTCACTCGATGAAATTCATTTACGTAAAAAACGTGAGCAAGAGCTACTTGAAATACAAAAAGTGCTAGAGCATAACTCTGGACACGATATGCTCACAGGCTTACCCAACCGTAATATATTATTAGATCAAATGGAGCAAGTGATTGCATCTTGCCGCCGCCATGGGCACCATGCAGCTCTGCTTTATATTGATTTAGATTGTTTTAAAAATATCAATGATTCCGTTGGGCATACCATAGGCGATAAGCTGCTGCAGGAAGTAGGCGAACGTTTAAAAATAAAGCTGCGCAAGGAAGATTTCGCAGCTCGATTGAATGGCGATGAATTTATTGTGGTTTTTGCGAAACTATCCAGTGATAAAGAAGAAGCAATACAATTAACACAACAGGCTGCTAAAAGATTACAAGACGCTTTGTCTGAACCGCTGCAATATGATGGTCACCATATCAGTGTTACTAGCAGTATTGGCATTACCATGATTCCGGAACAGGATGAAGAGGAGGCCAATGAAGATGTTGATGAGGTGTTAAAACGGGCTGATATCGCAATGCATCGAGCAAAAAATGCAGGTGGTAATAGTATATCCTTCTTTACCCAAAGTATGCAGCACAGATTAGAAGAACGTATAAAAATACAAAACGATCTATATAATGCTATTGTGCGAGAAGAATTTCACCTTCACTTTCAACCCAAAACAGATACTAAAGGAAAAATTATAGGAGCAGAAGCGCTACTACGCTGGCAACATCCCGAAGTTGGAAATGTTGTTCCAGGCAGCTTCATTCCAATTGCAGAAGAAACGGGGCAAATTTTAGAAATTGGTCAATGGGTATTAACCAAGGCATTGACTCAACTTAAGATATGGCAAGAAAATGCCATAGACATTTCAACGTTTAACCTTTCAGTGAATGTAAGCCCGCAGCAATTTCGTCAGCCAGATTTTGTAGGTTTAGTTGAACGTACTCTAGTTAATACAGGTGCCAGTCCCGAATCTGTAACGCTTGAACTGACTGAAAATGTTCTTGTTGAAAATCTAGATGATACTATTACTAAAATTAAGTTACTTAAACGGCTAGGCATTCGCTTTTCGATTGATGATTTTGGTACCGGGTACTCATCTCTTGCTTACTTGAAACGTTTACCTATTGACGAATTGAAAATTGATCAATCATTTATTCGAGATCTTGATAGAGATTCCAGTGACGCCAATCTCGTTGAAACCATTATTGTTATCGCTGGACATTTTAGCCTAGATGTCGTAGCCGAGGGTGTGGAGACAGAACAGCAATTAAGCTTCTTGACGGATAAAGGTTGTAGATATTTTCAGGGCTATTATTTCGGTCGCCCGCAATCGTCTGATGATTTTACTGCATTTGTAGAGAATAAAAGAAAATTAAAAGTGTGGACGTAGAAAAGGTTCATCTCTAGCAAATGGCTATTTAGCCATCAATTCCGCTAGGTTTTTTGCTATTGTAAGGTTTTATTCTCAGATGGTCCCATTTCCAAAACCAGCTCACCTCCATTAACTATTTCACTATGTCGCAAAAAGGTTCTATCCAGGACTTTTCCATTAAGCGTGATTGATTGAATAAAACGATTACTATCTGAGTTGTTAACAGTTTTAATAGTGAACTGTTTGTCATCGTAGTAAGCAGGATCCAAATTAATTGAGATCTCATCAAAAATAGGACTGCCAATCCAGTAAATAGGGTCAGGTTCAGTTCCGCCAGTCAGTTGGAACAATCCGATTTTCATTAACACAGCAAGCGATCCCATAAGACCTTGGTCTTCATCACCGTTATAACCAGTTTCGGGAGAAAGGCCAGAAAATACTTGATTGACCACTTCCCGTGACCAGTACTGTGTTTTCCAGGGAGCGCCTGCGGCAGAAAAAATAAAAGCAGTTTGCATGCTGGGTTGGTTGCCATAGTTGATGGGGATGCGTCGGTAACGTTCATCCTTTTCATCTTTATGTGCTTTACCGGCGGTAAAACCCAGTTTTTCGGCTTCGATAAATGTTTTATCCAAATGATCGATAAGCGCTTCGTTGCCGCCCATCAGTTCAGCTAGTCCGGCAATATCATGGCTGGCAAACCAGGTCATCTGTGAGGCATTGGATTCGACAAAACCTTTTTCATAATCATAGGGATCAAAGTCTTGGCGCCAACTGCCATCGATTTCCTTTGGACGAATAAAATTGGTAGTGCTATCAAAAAGATTGCGGTAGTTTTGTGAGCGTTTGAAAAAATAGTCAGCATCCTGTTGCTGCCCAAGTGCTTTGGCGAATTGTCCCAAGGCATGATCCTGGAAGGAATACTCCATGGTTTGGCCGGCGCCTTTCCAGTGGTAGTGATAACCATCACTGCGGTCTGCATCTTCGGGGATGGGGTAGGGGATGTAGCCGCGCTCTAAATAATATTTGAGTCCACCGCCTACTTGCGAATCATGCTCGTAACCAGCGCGTGACATAATGCCGTCCAATGAATGATTTTTTTTCAAGCCTTCATAGGCAAGTTTACTATCAAAATCGCGAATGCCTTTCATCCAGTTGGAAACAATAAATGGTGTTGACGAAGCGCCAGTCATTACGAAAGTGTAGTTACCGCCTGAAGGTCCACGAGGAATCAACCCACCATCTTGATAGTACTGCAATAAGCTATTGGTGAAGTCCGATGCCACTTTAGGGTAGGCCAAAGGCCATAAGGTACTGATGGTCCATTGTGCACCCCAGAAAGAATCGGAATTGTGATGGTTAAATTTGGGTGCGCCACTTTCTGATAAAGGTAATTGTTTAATTTGTCGCGTGTCACTGGTTTGATCAGAGTATTTGCCATCGACATCGCTGATAATGCGGCGGCCTTGTAAGGCGTGCCATAAATCGGTGTAAAAACGCTGCTGTTGTTGTTTAGTGCCGCCTTTTACTGTGATGGTAGATAACCATTGATTCCATTCATTACTAGCTTCGGTTCTGACTTTATCAAAATCCCAATGAGATAATTCACTGTCTAAATTGGTTTTGGCGCCAGCAGCACTGGTATAGGAAATGCCGACTTTCATTAGTACTGGTCGGTCTGTATCAGCCAGTTGTAGCAGAGTATATGCTGTATTATCAGAGTCGATGCTTTTAATTGCTGTATCTAATTCAATGTGAAAGAACACTGGAGTCTCACGAGGTCGTCTTCTAGTGGCGTCATTGGTTACATAACCGGAAAGGGTGTATTCATTAAGTTGTGTGACCTCGGCATCAGTGAGATCGACCGGACCTAATTTACCACCATGTTTTAATAAAATTTTTGGCTTTTTATCAGTAGGAAAATGGTAACGGTGAAAGCCGACTCGGGTTGTTGCCGTCAGCTCAACATCGATTTGGTAGCGTTCCAGCCACACTTGGTGATAACCCGGTTGTGCAATTTCCCGATCATGGCTAAAAGTTGAAAAATAATCATCCTTCAATTGTTCTACAGGTAAAGTTGACACGACAGGCATTACTGACAAGGCTGACAATTGCCAGGCATGGACATGACTAAAGCCTTTGATAGTATCGCTATTGTAACGATAGCCACTGCCCCAGGCACCACCGAGTTCTGTATCGGGATTTAGGTTGACCATGCCGAAGGGGCGAGAAGCTGAGTCAAAGAAAAACCAGCGGCTGTTGGCGCTGTCTAAAAATGGATAAACAAGATCAACCGGTCGATTGGTTGTACAAGCGCTGAGAGTAATCAGTAAGCCTAAAAATAAAAAAGTAAAAAATCTCATGGTTTTCTCGTTATCGAATTTATTCTAACAACTATTTAATTGCGATATTTCGCATCTAGCGTCCGACCTCTGACGTCCGACAGCCACCCTCAGTTAGCTCATTCCGCTATCAGGTTCGGCAGCCACAACGACACTTGCGGCACAAAAGTAATAAACAACAATGCCAACACCAGCGCACCATAAAATGGCCACATCGATTTCACTGCTTGTTCCAGCTTTATTTTGCCGATAGCGCTGCCGACAAATAACACTGCGCCTACTGGCGGTGTGATTAAGCCGATACCTAAATTAAGAATTAATAGGATGCCGAATTGCACAGGATCGACACCAATTTTTTCTACCACAGGTAACAGAATCGGTGTCATGATCATAATCAAAGGCGCCATATCCATAATGGCCCCCAGTAGTAATAACATTACATTGATTAATAACAGTAGCAATATTGGATTATCAGCCAGTGGTGCAATAAATTCTGCCAGTCGAACAGGCACTTCGTTAACAGCCAACACCCAACCGAAGGCAGCCGCACAACCGATCACAATCATTACCATTGATGTCGTTTGCAACGCGGCTGCAGTGGCGGCTTTAAACGCTTCCCAACCTAGTGAACGATAGACTAAAGTTGATACTAATAGCGCCCAAAAAACGGCAATGGCGGCAGACTCAGTCGCGGTGAAAATACCACTCATTACACCGCCCAAAATAATCACTGCTGTCATTAAGCCAGGCAGGCTTTGCACAAATGCTCGCAGTAAAAAAGACCAACCGGGGAAATCTTCGCGTGGGTAAGCGCGCTTTACTGATATGAAATAAACCACTGCAATCAGACATAGCCCGGTGATAATGCCGGGAACGATGCCAGCGACAAACAGTGATGCAATGGAGACACTACCACCGGCAGCAATTGCATAAATAATCATATTGTGACTGGGCGGAATTAATAATCCTAAAATGGCAGAACTGGTGGTGACGTTAACACTAAAGTCACGGTGAAAACCGCGTTTCTCCATCATTGGAATTAACGTACTACCCAATGCCGATACATCGGCTACCGCCGAACCGGAAATCCCTCCGAAGGCCATCGATGATGACACATTGACGATGCCAAGTCCGCCGCGAATATGGCCAACGGCAGCGCCTGCTAATTTCAGTAAGCGGTCGGCGATACCACCGCGAGTCATCAGTTCGCCAGCAAAAATAAAAAAGGGTAGTGCCAATAAAGCAAATACATTGATACCGGAAATCATTCGCTGAAAGGCAATCACCGGGCTGATATCCATAAACAATAATGTCGCTACCGCTGAAAAACCGAGACAAAAGGCCACGGGTATACCGATGACGAGCAGACCAAAAAATAAACCAAATAACAGCACTAACTCCATGCGCTTTTTCCTCCGCTAATGTGTTCTGTTAGTGCTTCTATTGCAAATAGTGCAATGGCGCTGCCAGCAAATAATAGTGCTAGATACTGAACGCCCATCGGTAAGGGCAGGCCGGGGATAATATAGGCCCAGGTTTGCATTGCCATTTGTACACCGTAAATCGCCATAGCAATACCAAAGCTGCCGACAATCCAATGTTGCAGATGTCGTAGCCAATGTTGAGTATTGCTGGAAAATCGTTCCAGAAACCAACTGAGACCAAGGTGGTAGTTGTTGCGCACGCCCACCGCGGTTCCCAACATCACAGAATAAAGTAGTAATAACATTGCCAGTGGCTCGCTCCAGCTTGGGCTGTTATTCAATACGTAACGGGCAAATACCTGCCAACCGACAATTAACACCAGCATAGAAAAACCGGCCAAGGCCAGCCGCTGGTAAATTAAATGAACAGCAGTGCTGAGGGTTTTAATCATTGGCAGCTTCCCGAATACGTTTGATCAATGCAGCGTAAGTGGGATTTTGTTCGAAGGGTTGGTAGAGCGGCGCTACTGCATCGGCAAAGGCGGTTAAGTCGATGTCATCGATTACTGTGACGCCAGCTTTGGCGGCAGCGACCTGTGCTTCTTTTACTCGTTGTTCCCACAACTGACGCATTAACTGTGTCGCTTCCTTTGCTGCAGTTTTCAGTATTTGTTGTTCATTCGCATTCAGACGTTGCCAACGGGCGCGGGAAATCACAATCACTTCCGGCACCATGGTATGGGTATCCAGCGAGTAATAATTGGCTGCTTCAAGATGACGGGTCGATACATAGGAGGGCCAATTATTTTCCGCGGCGTCGATAACGCCGGTGATTAAGGATTCGTATACCTGGCCAAAACTCATCGGCGTGGCATTGCCGCCAAGATGCTCAACCATATCCAGGTACAGGTCGGTATTTTGCACGCGCACCTTCATGCCCTTTAAATCGGCGGGTGTTCTGATCGGACGAGTACTATAGAAGGAGCGGGCACCGGCGGTGAGGTAACTTAGACCGACCATACCGTGGGGCTCTAAAAATTTGAGAATTTCTTCGCCGATCTCACCTTCAATCACACGATAGAAATGTTCCTGATTTTCAAACAGGTAAGGTAATCCCAACAGTTGTAGCTCGGGTACCATGGTGCCTAAAGGGGCGGAACTAACACGGTTAATATCGATGGCGCCAAACAGGGTGGCCAGGATGGTGTCTTTTTCTTCGCCCAATTGTCTGGCGGGGTAAATTTTTAGCGTGAGTTCGCCGTCACTCATTTCGGCAACGCGCTCGGCCATATGTTGTAGCGCAATCACCGTGGGGTAGTTGGCAGGTTGAGTGTCAGCCACGCGTAAAATGGTGGCGGTCTTGGCAGTAGTAGCGGTCAACATCATAAGTAATATCAGTGACCATTGAACAAAACCTGACATCGGTATCATTTTTTTATGGATGTAGGCTTTGGAGAGATTCACCGGTGATTACCCGAGAGTAAACTCTGAAAACTCTTGGTAAACCCGCCCAATATGCGCATGCATGGCCTCGCGGGCGGCTTCACTATCGTGGCGGGTAAGCGCCATCACAATCTGCTTATGGTCCTCAATATTGGGTTTTGAGCCAGATTCCCTGGCTTTTTCATGGAAGAAGCGACTGATTTCAGACTTGCTGCGCAGTTCCCATAACCAGTCTACGGTACTTACCAAAGCACTATTACGACTGGCTTCGGCGATAACCAGGTGAAACTTGCGATCGTTGGACTCTGTTTCCTCTGTCTGCCTTTCTTCAGAGGTTTCTTCCATTAAACGCACATAAACCTGCAGTTGCTGTAGTTCTTCATTACTGATTCTTTCAGCTGCTAAGGCTGCGGCTTCGCCCTCAATCAGTTTCCGTGCTTCCAGTATTTCGAGCGGGCCTGGCGCATCTTCATAGTCGATGCCAGTGGTACTTTTTCCAGGGGATTGCACATAAACGCCTGATCCCAGACGAATTTCGATGACGCCAGCGACTTCCAGGGCGATAAGGGCCTCTCTCACTGTTTGCCGGCTGACATCAAAGCGACTGGCCAGATCGCGCTCAGAGGGCAGGCGGTCACCGGCAGACATGCCTTCAATGCGTATAGAGTTAGCCAACTGATCCGCAATCTGTAAGTAGCGTCTGCGGGCGGTTTCGGGTTCTGCTGGCATATTAGGTCCTATCTGCTCTCCCAGTGTGTTCTATCCGTTAAGGATTTATGCCCACAGGAGCGAATTAAATAAGTGGTTTGACCAAAAAATCTATTGATTTAATTGGCTTGACCGGTTATTGTTTTTCAAAATCGGCTTGACCAATTTAAACCGAATCGCAAATTAAGTGCAACACCTTTTTCAAAGCTCGACCGATAGCCTCTCACAGGAGTTATGAATGAAAATCACTGATGCCAAAGTCATCGTCACTTGTCCCGGCCGAAACTTTGTGACGCTAAAAATAACGACAGATGAAGGAGTTTACGGTATCGGTGATGCGACATTAAATGGCCGTGAGCTGGCTGTAGCCAGCTATCTGGAAGATCATTTGATTCCCTGCCTGATCGGTCGAGATGCCGGCCAGATTGAAGATATCTGGCAGTTTTTCTACCGTGGTGCCTACTGGCGTCGAGGTCCAGTTGGTATGACCGCTTTGGCCGCTATCGATGTGGCGCTGTGGGACATTAAGGCCAAGGCTGCTGGTATGCCGCTCTATCAGTTACTGGGCGGAAAGAGTCGCGATGGCGTTATGGTATACGGCCATGCTAATGGCGCCGACATAGAGGATACAGTTGAAGAGGTTGGGCGTTATATCGATATGGGTTACAAAGCTATTCGTGCTCAATCCGGTGTGCCAGGTTTGCCCAGCACTTATGGTGTTTCCAAGGATAAGATGTTCTACGAACCAGCCGATGCTGACTTACCCACCGAAAATATCTGGTCAACGCAAAAATATTTAAATCATGTCCCCAAACTATTTGAAACTTTACGCGAGACTTATGGTTACGATCATCATTTATTGCATGATGTCCATCATCGCCTCACTCCTATTGAAGCCGGCCGTTTAGGTAAAGAGCTAGAACCTTACCGCTTGTTTTGGTTGGAAGACACTGTACCCGCTGAATTGCAGGAAGGCTTCAGGTTAATTCGCCAACACACAGTCACACCGTTAGCGGTGGGTGAGGTGTTTGCGTCTATTCACGATTGCCAACAATTAATTACTGAACAATTAATCGATTATATTCGCAGCACCTTAGTGCATGCCGGTGGTATTACTCATGTGCGCAGGATTGCCCATTTGGCAGAACTGTACCATGTCAAAACCGGCTTCCACGGCGCTACCGATTTGAGCCCGATTACTTTGGGAGCGGCGGTACATTTTGATACTTGGGTGCCTAACTTTGGCATTCAGGAATATATGCGCCATACACCTGAGACCGACGATGTGTTTCCTCATGATTACACCTTTGCCGATGGCTACTTACATGCAGGTGAGACACCGGGACATGGCGTCGACATAAATGAAGAATTAGCCAAGAAGTATCCTTATAGCCGTGCGTATTTACCGGTAAACCGGCTTGAAGATGGTTCTATGTTTAACTGGTAAGACTTAGTTTTTCGCCGATATCGAGTGAAGCACCATGTTTAATTTGTCGCTAACAGAATCAGATATCCCGCGTATCAACTTACTTGGTGAGGTGATGGTCGAGCTATCTGCCGTTAGTGCAGAGCAAATGGTGGTGGGTGTTGCTGGCGATACATTTAATACGGCTGTGGCACTTTCTCAGCTGGGTATGCAATGCGACTATGTCACAGCGTTAGGCAGCGATAGTTTCAGTAACAGAATTCGACAGGCAATGCATGAATACGGCTTGAGTGATGCTTATGTTGCTACAGTCGACAATGCAGCACCGGGCTTGTATGCGATTGAAACTGATAGTAAGGGCGAGCGGAGTTTTACCTATTGGCGCGATAATTCTGCCGCCAGGCAGTGGTTATCAAATCCTGAGGCAGTGGCGGCCACTTTGTCAGCGTTGCCTGCCAGTCAGTGCTTCTATTGGAGTGGTATCACCCTTGCGTTGATGAGTCCTGCAGTGCGTGAGTACACCTTCGAATTTTTAACAGCCTATCGCGCCAGGGGTGGGGTGGTCGTTTTTGATAGTAATTACCGTTCCGTGCTGTGGTCCGGGCAAGATAATCCAACCGCTTATTACGATGCTGCGATAGCGCACGCCGATCTTTATTTGCCTAGCCTTGAAGATGAGCAGTTGATTCACAATTACCCTGATGAAGAAGCAGTGATTAAGGCGTTACGACAACTGGATTGTGAGCACGTGGTGCTGACCTTAAGCGGTGAAGTGGTGTGGATTAATGCCGCTGATGTTAATCGTTATTCCGTGTCCGTGACTGAAGCCGTTGATACCACTGGCGCAGGCGATGCGTTTAGTGGTGGTTTAATTGCTGCACTATGTAGTGGAAAAACCATGCCCGAGGCCATTGGCTTTGCCCATCGCGTGGCCTCTGATGTGGTATTAGTGCGTGGAGCCATTTTGCCTAAAGACTACTGGGACACACTCAAAACTGTTTTGAGTGGGAGTGGCTGATGTCTGAATTGATTTTACATATGCATGACAAGGATGCTGTTGCCATAGCGTTACAGGCACTTGCAGCAGATCAGCAAATTACCGATCAGGTTTGCTGTCGTGAAGATATTCCCGCCGGTCACAAAGTGGCGTTAACAGCGATTGCCAAAGGCGACGTTGTTTATAAATATGGGCAACAAATTGGTATCGCTAGCACTGATATTGAAGCGGGTGAACATGTACATGTGCACAATCTTCAATTTCAGCCGGTAGCAGCGGCAAGTAACACGCCTGAGCAGAAGTCAGCACACCATTCATCACACCAGCCATCACAAAAGCCATCTTCACAGTTGATGAATAGCGATTTAACCTTTGACGGTTATCACCGTGCAGATGGTCAAGTAGGTACGCGTAATTATATTGGTGTGATGGCCACGGTTAATTGTTCTGCCACGGTAGTCGCTCGAATTGCCAAACATTTTAGTCAGCATCCGCTGTTAGAACAGTCCAATATTGATGGGATAGTCCCGATTACTCATCAGTCGGGTTGTGGTATCGCTGGTGGCGATAGCAATGAGTTGTCATTGTTACAACGCGTATTAACCGGTTATCTGAAAAATCCAAATTTTTATGCCTGGGTAGTGGTTGGTTTAGGTTGCGAAGTGAATCAAACCAAAAGTTTGGTGGATGCCAATAAAGCAAGTTTTTGTGTACCCGTACATACCCTAGATATTCAAGGTGAAGGTGGAACTACCGCAGCCACTGAAAAAGGCATCGCACAAATAGAAGCATTGTTACAGGAAGCAGCAAAGTGCCAACGTCAACCTGCGCCATTATCAGCATTAAAGGTGGGCCTGCAATGTGGGGGTTCTGATGGCTGGTCGGGTGTCACTGCCAATCCTGCTCTCGGCGCTGCGGTGAACCACATAGTGAACAATGGTGGTAGTGCGATATTAGCGGAAACACCGGAAATTTATGGCGCTGAGCAATTATTATTGGCACGCGCCGCCAACTCCGACATTGCTGAATCGTTAGTAGAAAAAATTGATTGGTGGAAGGATTATTTGGCGCAACATAATCAGACGATGAATAACAACCCTTCACCAGGAAACCTTGCCGGTGGCATTACGACTATTCTGGAAAAATCTCTGGGGGCTGTAGCGAAGAGCGGCACATCAACGTTGCAAGGTGTTTTGTCTTACGCTGAGTCGGCCTCTACACGCGGTCTGTTATTTATGGATTCGCCGGGTTTTGATCCCTGTTCGGTCACCGGCGAAATCGCAGCGGGCGCTAACCTGATTTGTTTTACTACCGGGCGTGGTTCTACCTTTGGAGCTGCCGGTGCACCAACATTGAAATTGGCTAGCAATCATCAATTGTACACACGCATGAGCGATGATATGGATGTTGATTGTGGTGCCATTGCCAGTGGTGATGCCAGTATCGAACAGATTGGTGAAGACATTTTTCAAACCATTATTGATACCGCTTCCGGGCGTTTAACGGCTAGCGAGAAGTTAGGGCTTGGCGAATACGAATTTGTACCTTGGGCAATTGGGGCCGTGGTCTGACACAAAGGTCTGATACAAACAATAACGTGATGATAATTAAAAAGGTGACACTATGGCGGGACCTGTAAATACATCAACAGCACCAGTAATGGAAAATGAACAAAAGGGTAATTATCCCATTGCCTTTTTTATTATGACCACGCCATTTTTAATGTGGGGATTTATCACCGCACTGAATGATATTTTAATTCCTCATTTAAAAGGCGCCTTTGATCTCAGTTATACTCAGGCAACGCTAATACAATTTTGTTTCTTTGGTGCTTACTTTATTGTTTCACCCTTTGCTGGTCGCTTAGTTGAAAAAATTGGCTATAAAGGCGGCATTGTTCTTGGTTTTTTAACCGTTGGTGCAGGTTGTGGTTTATTTTATCCGGCTGCCGAAGTTGAAAAATATTTTCCCTTCTTAATGGCGCTCTTTGTTCTCGCTTCCGGGATCACATTGCTACAAGTATCCGCTAACCCCTATGTTTCCGTGTTAGGGTCAGCACGCACCGCCGCCAGCCGTTTGAATTTGGCTCAAGCTATCAACTCCTCGGGCCATACCTTAGCGCCATTGTTTGGTGCCGCATTGATTTTAGGTGCTACAGCAACTGGTGAAGTCGCTTCTCCCAAGGCGGTGCAATTTCCTTATTTACTCTTGGCAGGGGCTGCCGTTATTTCTGCCATCGTCTTTTACCTGATTAAATTGCCGGATATTCATTACGTAAAAGAAGAGGAACAATTACAACAGGATTCTCTATGGAAACATCGTCCTCTGGTACTGGGTGCTTTAGCGATATTTCTTTATGTTGGTGCCGAAGTCACTATCGGTAGTTTTTTGGTGAACTTTTTTGCGCAAAGCCATATCGCCAATATGACAGAACAGCAGGCTGGCAATATGGTGTCCTACTACTGGGGCGCAGCGATGATCGGCCGCTTTATCGGTGCCTGGATTATGCGTTATATCGCACCGTTTTATGTATTGGCTTTTAATGCGAGTGTCGCCATTGTGTTGATTGTGATTACCATTTTCGGTCAGGGTGAAGTGGCGATGTGGAGTATCCTGGCAGTCGGACTATTTAATTCCATTATGTTCCCCACGATTTTTGCGTTGGCCATTCACGATCTGGGTGCATTAACCAGTCGCGGTTCTGGCCTTTTGTGTCAGGCGATTGTGGGCGGCGCACTGTTACCGGTAATACAAGGATTTGTGGCAGATATTACTTCACTGCAATGGAGTTTTGTTGTGCCTGCATTGTGTTATGTGTATATCGGCTGGTATGCATTGTGGGGGCAGGAAGAAAATATCATTGCTTCCTATAAAACCAACAGTGACGGCACACAAACAGAATCTGTTAGTGCGAAAGGAGATATCGCGTGATGCGGCCAGTGTTGTGCTTCGGTGAAGCACTAATTGATTTTTTGAACACCGGCAATGATCCCGATGGGCCATTATCACTGCCGACCTTTCGCCAATATCCGGGCGGCGCTCCCGCCAATGCTTCAGTGGCAGTGGCCAAGTTGGGCGGTACCTCCCGTTTTGTTGGGCAGGTAGGTGATGATGCCTTTGGTCATTTTATTTTGTCTGCCTTGAAGCGATACGGTGTTGATACAGAATTAGTCAGTCTCCATCCCACTGCAAAAACGGCTCTGGCTTTTGTGATGCTGGACGAAGAGGGCGATCGCAGTTTTTCATTTCATCGCTATCAAACAGCCGACGTAGTCTTTGCCGAAAATCAGTTACAACAGGGCTGGTTTAACGAAGAAACGATTTTTCATTTTTGTAGCAATACATTAACGGATAACGATATCGCTACTGTGACTCAGCGAGCGGTGAATATAGCGCGTGACATGGGTGCAACAATCAGTTTTGATGTGAATTTACGTCACAACCTATGGCCTGATAATCGTGTCGATCACGATGTGGTTAACCGCTGCGTACACAGTGCGGATATTTTAAAGTTTGCCAGTGAAGAATTGGATTATCTTGCCCAGGGCAATTCCGAAGCCTATTTGCAAACCTGTTTGGATCAGGGTGTGCAATTAATTTTGATTACTGATGGCCCCAATCACGTACGTTTTATCACCGCAAATATTGATGATTCCATTGCGTCACCAAAAGTCGATGCTGTGGATACTACCGCGGCCGGCGATGCCTTTAGTGGTGCCGTGTTGTATGGAGTGAGTCGAGCATCCAATCTTAAAGCGATTATTAATGATGCTGATCATATTCATGCACTGCTTAATTTTGCTGTGCACTGTAGTGCATTGACGGTTACCAAACCGGGTGCATTTCCAGCATTACCCAGCTTCGATGAAGTCAAAACACATTGGAAGGATATGCCATGAATCAGCAAGTGTCTTATCGTGACAAAGCATTTTTACTTGATCATATAAAAAGTATTTTGGCGTTTTACCACCCGAATATCGTCGATACATCGGGTGGTTTTTTTCAAAATTTTCTAGATGATGGCTCAGTATTTGATGGCGATAGTCGTCACTTGGTTAGCAGTACGCGGATGGTGTTTATTTACTGCAAAGCCTATCAATTGTTTGGTGATGAAGAATATTTACGCCGCGCTGAACACGGTTTGGCTTACCTTCGTAACGTACATTGGGATTCAGAGCGTCAGGGTTATAACTGGACACTTAAAGCGCATGAAGCCGATGATCAAACCAATCACTGTTATGGTTTGGCTTTTGTCATATTAGCCTTTGCTACCGCATTGGAAACGGGATTCGAAGATGCTAGAGCTGATCTGGACAATGCCTACGCATTAATGGAGCAGCATTTTTGGCAAGCAGAAGATGGTTTGTATGCCGATGAAGCCAGTAGCGATTGGTCGGCAGTGTCTGATTATCGCGGTCAAAATGCGAACATGCATAGCTGTGAGGCAATGCTTGCGGCTTATGAGGCGACAAAGGATGCTAAGTTTTTAGATCGCGCTTATCAATTAGCAAAAAAATTCGCCGTCGAAATGGCAGACAAAGCAGATGGTTTGATCTGGGAACATTACAGCAAAGATTTAGCCATTGACTGGCAATACAATAAAGACGATCCAAAAAATCTTTATCGCCCCTGGGGCTTTCAGCCTGGTCATCAAACCGAATGGACAAAATTATTATTGTTGTTACACAGCCACCGGCCTGAAGACTGGATGTTGGAACGCGCGCAATCATTATTCGATCGTGCATTAGACGTTAGTTGGGATAATGAATTGGGTGGCATTCTCTATGGCTTTGCACCGGATGGCAGTATTTGTGATGACGATAAATATTTTTGGGTACAAGCCGAGAGCTTTGCCGCGGCAGCGCGATTAGCTGTGGTAACTGGCGATGAAAAATACTGGCAATGGTACGACCGTATTTGGGCCTATGCCGATGCACATATGATCGATCATCAATATGGCGCCTGGTACCGCGTGCTTAATCGACAAAATCAAAAACTGTCAGATCAAAAGTCCACCGCAGGTGGCAAGTGTGATTATCACACCCTGGGCGCCTGTTGGGATGTGTTGCGTGTTATTTAACTTTATAAACTTTGCAAACGTAGATTGAAAAAATAATGAAAAAATATTTTCTATTAAGTACCGTTTTTTTATGTGCGCTAACCGCTTGTTCAGAATCAACGCAAAATGATCAAACTGATTCTGAAAAAAGTGCTGATAATGTATTGCACTATGTTGACCCTTTTATTGGTACTGCCGGTGATCATGGTCAATTGCATCCAGCGGCAATGCTTCCCTTTGGTATGATTCAAGTCGGGCCTGATACGGTTGGTAAAAGTCACTCCGGTTATGACTTTGAACAAAATGAGCTGCTAGGATTTAGCCATAATCGTAGCGCTGGTGTCGGTTGCCGTGGTTCTGGTGGCGACTTGTTGTTGTTGGCAAGTTACAGTAACCGAGTTAGTGCAGACAATGAATTTAATCCAGTCGCACTGAATAAAGAACAGGAGTTAGCAACACCTGGTTATTACAAAACAGCCTACGGTGAAGATGCTATTATTGCAGAGATGACGGCATCGGCCAGTAGTGGTTGGCAACGCTATACCTTTCCCAAAGCCGGTGAAGTGCTGTTGATGGGCGATTTATCGCACTCGCATGATAATTTTTATTCCGGCAGTTATCGTATTGTAGAAGGTGCTGCCAGCGAATCATTCATTTTCGGAAGTATTGAAGCGTCAACGGTTTGCAGAAAAGGGAAATATCAAGTTCATTTCAGTTTAGGCACATCGCTTAATCCTGAACAAATAAAGAAGATCGGTGATCACCAGTTTGCTTTGGTATTTAATGTTGAAGCAGGGCAGCAACTGCTGGTACAAACTGCTTTTTCATCCATTGATTCAGAACATGCTGATTCATTGCGCAAGGCAGAAAGTGCCAACGATACTTTCCTAACCGTTAAGCAAAACGCTGAACAATTATGGCGCGACAAACTTAATCGGTTTGCTCTCGAAGGTGGCGAAGACTATAAAAAATTATTTTATACCCATTTGTATCATACCTATTCGTCGCCATTTAAAGTTGCCTCGCAGGGAGAAAAATATCGCGCTCCTGACAATGCCATATACACATCGGATGTTGGTGACCATTATCTTAGTTGGTCTATCTGGGATACCTTCAGAACCAAGTTTCCGCTGTTAACGATCACCGATCCGGAAGCAATGATCGATATTACTCGTTCCCTGGCGCGTTTGTATTCGCAGGGTAAACAAGCCTGGGCGACGGAAACAGAACCCTATTTAACGGTAAGAACGGAACATTCCGGCATTGTGTTATTGGATGCATGGAATAAAGGCATTGCCGGTTTTAATCCCGAAGACATTATCTCGCTATTAAGCGAAGAAGCCGATGCATTGGAAAGGAAATCTCCAGATCAAGTGTTGGAAGCGGCTTATGATGACTGGGCTGTTGCCGAGTTCGCTAACATTATCGGTGATGACGACCTCGCCAATAAATATAGGCAAAGAGCTAGTAGTTATCGTCCATTATGGCTTGAAAAATTTAAAGTGATGGATGAAAACTCCGACATTATGCATGGTGATGGTTTATACGAAGGCACACTTTGGCAGTACCGCTGGTTTGTTCCCTTTGATACACAATGGCTAGTTGAACAGTTAGGTGGTAACGAAGGATTTTCCACAGAGTTAAGTACTTTCTTTGCACAAGAATTATATAACATGGGCAATCAGCCCGATATCCAGTCGCCGTTTATGTTTAATTTTTCTTCGGCGCCTTGGAAAACGCAGCAAATAGTCAATCAAATTCTTACTAAGCCAATGAATCATTGGTATGGCACTCATGAAAAATTCGAAACGCCTTATTTTGGTAAGGCCTTTGATACTTCGCCTAAAGGTTATATTCGTGAGATGGATGATGACGATGGCACCATGGCGGCTTGGTTTGTGTTTGCGTCAATGGGTTTATATCCAGCCGCACCTGGGTTGCCACTATATAGCCTACACACACCAATATTTTCTGAAGTAACGATTAATCACGATAACGGTGATCAATTTCAAATCGTTACGCATGATTTCAGTGAAGACAATATTTATATTCAAAAGACGGTACTGAATGACATGCCATTAGAACGCGCATGGTTGTCTCATGCAGAAATCATGCAGAGTGGTAAGTTGGAAATCTGGCTTGGCAGTGAGCCCAATAAACAGTGGGGTACCGATGACGTGCTGCAAACCAGTCTCGAAGAAGTCGCTACGCATTAACCGATAAATGTCGAAAATTTTTTTGCAGGAAATCATGTATGACAAGTGCCACTATTGCAGCTAATAACAAATCACTGGATGTTATTACTATTGGGCGCGCCAGTGTGGATTTGTATGGCCAACAAATTGGTGGACGGCTCGAAGATATGGGTTCCTTTGCCAAATATGTTGGTGGCTGTCCGGCCAATATCGCCGTTGGTACATCGCGCTTGGGTTTAAAGTCAGCACTATTGACCGGTGTCGGTGAAGACCATATGGGACGTTTTATCATCGAACAATTGGAAAAAGAGGGCGTATGTATCGATGGTATTAAAAGAGATTCAGAACGTCTAACGGCTTTGGTAATTTTGGGTATCAGAGATCAGGAAACCTTTCCTTTATTATTTTATCGTGAAAATTGTGCCGATATGGCACTGTGCAAAGCCGATGTTAATCCGGAGTTCATTCGCTCTTCCCGTTCAGTATTAATTACGGGTACGCATTTATCGACACCTACTGTTAGAGAAGCCAGTATGGAAGCGGTGCGATTGGCAAAAGAAAGTGGCGGCAAAGTTATTTTGGACGGTGATTATCGGCCAGTGTTGTGGGGTTTAACCACACCGGAGTTGGGTGAAGAGCGTTTTATTGCCAATGATGAAGTGACACAACAATTGCAGGAAGTATTGCCGCTGTGTGACTTAATTGTCGGTACCGAAGAAGAACTGCATATTTTGGCAGGCACAACCGATACCTTAAAAGCCATAAATATTATTCGTAATCTATCCAGTGCAACGATTGTTTGCAAGCGTGGTGAAAAAGGCGCGGTAGTATTTGATGGTGAGATACCTGCCGATTTGGATCAAGGCATCTCGCATCCCGGTTTTCCTATCGAAGTATTCAATGTGTTAGGTGCTGGCGATGCGTTTATGAGTGGATTCTTACGTGGCTGGTTGCGTGATATGCCGTTAGAAGAGTGTTGCAAATTGGCCAATGCCTCGGGTGCATTAGTGGTGTCGCGTCATGGTTGTGCACCGGCAATACCGAGTTGGGATGAAATCCAGTATTTCTTAAAAGAAGGTTCAAGCTATAGCGCATTAAGGTTGGATGAAAAACTGAACCATGTTCATCATGCTTCGAACAGAGACGTTGAATATAACAATGTCATGATTGCCGCATTTGATCATAGAAGTCAGTTTGAAGAGATTGCTGCCAGCGTGGGTGCAGACAATGCAAAAATCCCTGAATTTAAACAACTGATATTGAATGCCGTTAACCAGGTGAGTAATGATCAAAACGGATTAGGGATTCTGGCAGATGGTCGATTTGGATCAAGAGTATTGGAGCTGGCTGCCGATCACCCTTATTGGATTGGACGACCGATTGAATTGCCAGGCTCATGCCCACTTGAATTTGAAAGTTCGGCAGATGTGGCTACAGAAATTAATGAATGGCCATTGAATCACGTGGTTAAGTGTTTGTGTTTTTATCACCCCGATGATCCGGAATCTTTAAAGATACAACAGGAAGCACAACTACTCAGATTGTACGATGCCTGCAGGAAAACCCGGCATGAGTTGCTACTTGAAATTATCTGTTCAAAAAACGGTGAGGTTGATCAGTTTACTGTCAGTCGAGCTATGCAACGGTTTTATGATTTAGGTATTTATCCTGATTGGTGGAAACTGGAACCAGCACGGGATAGCGAGACTTGGAAAAATATCGAAGATACCATCAATAGTAACGATCCACACTGTCGCGGTATTTTGCTATTGGGTTTATCCGCAACGGAAGCAACATTAAAGGAAAAGTTTGCCATTGCCGCTGACTGTAATGCAGTAAAAGGTTTTGCGGTAGGTAGAACTATTTTTGCGGAACCGGCAAAGCAGTGGTTTGCGGGTAATATCGACGATGCTGAAGCCGTGCAGCAACTAAAAACTAATTACCTCAATTTGATTAACATTTGGCAACAAGTCAGACCCTCTATCGGTAATGGCGTAACAGGCTAGAGAACGGACTATAGACGAGGCGAGAATACTATGAAAACTGTTCGTTTAACCATGGCGCAGGCTTTAGTCCGGTATTTGTCGAATCAATATGTGCTTATCGATGGCGAAGAGCAGCCTTATTTTCATGGTGTGTGGGCGATATTTGGTCACGGTAATGTCGCCGGCCTCGGTGAAGCGCTTTATGAGTATAAAGATAGACTCCCCACATATCGTGCCCATAACGAACAAGGTATGGCACACGCGGCCATTGCGTTTAGTAAAGAAAAAGTCAGAACCCAAGCGATGATTTGTACAACATCAATCGGTCCTGGCGCTACTAATATGGTTACAGCTGCGGCGCTTGCCCATGTCAATCGCTTGCCGGTTTTATTATTGCCGGGTGATGTGTTTGCTAACCGGCGACCTGATCCGGTACTGCAGCAAATCGAGGATTTTACCGATGGTACAATTTCTGCCAACGATTGTTTTAAACCGGTTTCGCGATATTTTGATCGCATTGTAAGGCCTGAACAAATTTTAACTGCACTGCCACGCGCAATGCATACCTTTTTTGATGCGGCCAATTGTGGTCCGGTTACGTTATCGTTGTGTCAGGATATACAGGCTGAGGCCTATGACTATCCAGAAAGTTTCTTTGAGAAAAAAGTCTGGCAACAGAAAAGAACTATTCCAGAACAAAATGATATTGAAAAACTGGTTAGCTTAATTCGTTCAGCCAAACAACCGTTGATTGTCAGTGGTGGCGGTGTGCACTATGCGGGGGCCTGTGAAAGCTTATCAACATTTGCCACTGCAACAGGTATTCCTGTGGTAGAAACGCAAGCCGGTAAAAGTGCATTGGCTTGGAATCATTCGCAATGTTTAGGTTCGGTAGGTGTAACTGGAACTAGCGCTGCTAACCAGGCGGCAGAAACTGCTGACCTGATCATTGCCATCGGGACACGGCTACAGGATTTTACCACGGCATCGCGGGCATTATTTGCTAACCCCGACAGGCAGCTAGTGCAGGTCAATGTCAATATTTATGACAGTCATAAGCATGGTGCTATTGCGGTTCAGGCTGATGCCAGGTTGTGTATAGAAACACTACAAGAGCTTTTAGCTGATTATTATGTATCCGATAGTTGGCAAAAATTTTATCAACAACAGCAACAAT
>JANQLG010000025.1 GCA_028280715.1 Spongiibacteraceae bacterium
AGCAGAAGCAGAAGCAGAAGCAGAAGCAGAAGCAGAAGCAGAAGCAGAAGCAGAAGCAGAAGCAGAAGCAGAAGCAGAAGCAGAAGCAGAAGCACCGCAAGAAATCGTTCATTAATCGCTTAATCAGGTCAAAAACCTTTTATGTCAGAATCTCCTGCCGGCGATAAAATTCAAAAGCTGTTAGCGCAAGCCGGTGTTGGCTCCCGCCGCGAAATGGAAAAAGTCCTCGAAGCAGGGCGGGTGACCGTTAATGGCAAAGAAGCTAAGCTAGGGGATCGCGCTTTTGCGGGTGACAAGCTGGCAATCGATGGCAAAGCCGTCACCCAATCCGATCAAAGCACTGCAGGCCGAGTGCTGATTTATAATAAGCCCGAAGGGGAGATCTGTTCCCGCAAAGATCCGGAAGGGCGCCCAACCGTTTTTGATCGCTTGCCAAAATTAAAAAACAGCCGCTGGATTTCCATCGGTCGTTTGGATTTCAATACCAGTGGCCTGATGATCTTCACCACCGATGGTCAATTGGCCAATGGCTTAATGCATCCGTCAAGTGAAATTGACCGCGAGTATTTGTGCCGTGTGTTAGGCAATGTCGATGAAGCGATGTTGCAACGCATGATTGATGGAGTATTGCTGGAAGACGGTGTTGCTCGCTTCACCGATATCGTCGATGGTGGCGGTGAAGGTGCTAACCACTGGTACTATGTGGCGTTGATGGAAGGTCGCAACCGCGAAGTGCGTCGCCTGTGGGAATCACAGGATATACAAGTCAGTCGATTAAAACGTGTACGTTTTGGGCGAGTATTTTTACCTTCCAGTCTGCGTCAAGGCCAGTGGCAGGAAATGGAGCGCAAGGATGTAGAAGACCTGTATCAAATGGCTGGTTTGACAGCGCCCAAGCCACCGAAAATTTTGCCTAAAGAAAAACAAAAAATGGAACGGCAGCAGCGGAAAAATCGTGGTGTGCAGCGCGCTCGTAAGAGTAAACGTTAATCATTCTGTAACAATTCTTTTATTGCAGGCAATGACTTTTATCTTTTACAAAGTTGTGTGAGGATATATGTCAAAGTGATACATTTTCCCATAAAGGAATTATTAGAAAACTAAGGAAAGTTCATGCAAATCAAAAAATAAAAATAAATATCAATCAACCCAATTCGGGGATATATTTCATTTTGACGCGTTTAAACACGTCAATCTGATGTATATTTAGCTGTTAAAAATATAAGGGAAGTCATGAATAAGATTCTAATATCATTTTTACTCATATTAATGTCTGGTTGTGCCACGAACTCAAAATTGGTTGAAGATTTTGTTAGCGCATCGCCTCCAAAGCCAAATATGAGCAAATTCTATTTTTACCAGCTTAGTGGTAGTCATGTTCCTGTGTATATAGTTATTGATGGCGTCGAGTATAAGTTATCTCATGACGCATTCTTCGAGATCGATTTAATTCCCAAACAATACACTTTTGAACTTATTGGTAACTGGGCAAACGTAAAAACCGGAGTAGCCGATACTTTGGATATCACAGCTGAGTCGGACAAAACGTACTATATAAAGGTTTATCAAGCTAGAGACCACTCAAAACCTTATGGTGAGAGAATGTATAAATTTCAGCTAAGTCTTAGAAATGAGTCGGTTGCAGTGTTTGAGCTCGAATATACAAAAAGAGAAACTGAGATGAGGCCTTCTAAATAACTCAGTTTATAATGCTACGTGCCAAATAATTTTAACAAGTCAATCAACTTCGCGCCGATGGCGCCGGACACCCAAGCCTGCGGTTTGGCTGCCCGGTTATTGAAGTGTTATATCAATACAAACTCATAAGGAAATTCTATCTATGAAGAAAACTTTTTCTCTAGGCTTATTCTTGTTTCTGTTGTCAAGTACAGCTAATGCATATATTTGGAGTGCTGCCGTTCCTACTGAAGTTCACATCGTACCTAATGGATTGGTTCTGCTTGGAGACTTCAATAATAATGGAGTAACTTGTGCAACTGGGCCTAAAGCAATATATCTACCAAATACAGACCCAAATTTCGATGCTAAATTGTCACTAGCTCTTACTGCAAAGGCATCAGGTAAAAAAATTAAAGTACTAATAAATGATCCACTGGAAAGCAACTGTATTCAAATATCTGCTATGGGTTACGTTCCAATTGCTTTTCATTACTATTGGCAGTTAAAAGACTGATATAACTGTGTTTTAGGATCAGGTCTTTGAATTGTGATGACTTTCAGTCATAGCGAAATATCATAAATTAAAGACCTGATCCTGATTTCCCTTTCTTTTGGCGTTATGCATAGGCGAGCATGGATATTCGAGAATTTTTAGAAAATGATAGAAAAAGTGTTATTGCTTTATGGGAGGTTTGTGGTCTCACACGCCCTTGGAATGACCCTGACAAAGATATTGATCGTAAAATTCAGTTCCAGCCAAATTTATTTTTTGTCGGCACGATAGACTCCGAAGTGGTTGCGTCAGCTATGGCAGGTTACGATGGCCACAGAGGTTCAGTATTCTATCTTGCTATTCATCCAAAGCTACAGGGGCTAGGGTATGGCCAAAAACTGATGTCCCATATAGAAAATGTACTTACAAGCCTAGGTTGTCCGAAACTAAATATTGTTGTTCGCAGTTCAAATGAGAGCGTTTTGAAATTCTATAATAATTTATCTTATGCACCAGATGATGTTGTAAGCATTGGCAAGAGGCTAATTCCAGATACATAACAAGGTGATGTTGTCGCCTTCCTCAAACCTTGGCGTTATGTTTCTAAAAAATGGAAAGGAGTTGTTATGAAATTACACTTTTGTAAGTTATTTCTTGTATTTATATCATGTTGCGCTTGCAGTCTAGTCAGCGCTAACCGCTATTGGCCTGAGCCAGCCTTAAGTGATTGGTCAATTGTTTTAAACAATGGTGTGGTTTACATTCAGTCGCCACAGTTTCCTGCTCATTGCTCTCATTCAAGAGGTCAAATCAATATTCACGAATCTGAATTTGATCGAGCGCAGTATGCTTTTGTTCTATCTGCTAAAGCCAGAGGAAAAAAATTAAAATATGTAGTTGATAATACTCAAACTGTTTGTGTAATTTCTGGAGTTCTAGAAATCGACTAAAATATAACAACGCCATCAATTTGACCACTTTTTGAGTGCTACTAGCTTAATTAAGTAAATAGCCATCCTTCACTAATTAAACGATGGTAAAGAGAGTATAAAATGCTTAGTCATGTAATGATCGGATCTGATGATATCGAAAGATCAAAGAAATTTTATAATTCTGTGTTGGGTTTTTTGGGGGCAGGAGAACCCTTTGTTAATGTCAATAAAACTGGCCAGACTCGCCTATTCTACAGCCACAAGGGTTCGACCTTAGGTATTACCGAGCCAATCAATGGTGAGCCAGCGACAGTAGCTAACGGTTCCACGATTGGCTTTGCCTGTGATTCTCCGGAGCAAGTTGATGAATTGCATAAGGTGGCTATGGAGAGCGGTGCAACCGCCATCGAAGCGCCTCCAGGTATACGCCAAACTACTATGGGTGAAAAATACTTGTGCTATTTCCTGGATCCCGACGGCCATAAATTATGTGGTATGTATGTACCCGCTGAGTAGCGTTGGCAATCCTCCGTCATTATTAAACGCAAACGTTAAACGATGAAAGCGGTATTGTTTGATTTGGACAATACGCTTGTCGACCGTGATGCGTCTATCAAGCATTATGTTGATTTTTTCGTAACGGCGTTTGAGAAAAATCTCCGTGAAGGAATAGCAACTGAAATGTTACAGGCGTTATTTCTTCGTTTTGATGAGCGGGGTTATGCAGGGCATGAGGTCAGGTCTCAAAGGTTAATTAATGAAGAAATCTGGTTAACGCCGCCCAGTGTTTCTGAAATATTGGCCCATTGGTTTGATACCTTTCCCTATAACCCGGTTGCTATGCAGGGCTTAGAGGTTATCGACACTCTTGCCACTGACGGCTATAAATTGGGTTTGATCACCAATGGCAAGATAAAAACTCAAGAAACAAAAATGCACAGACTGGGTATTCTTCATAAATTTGATGCGGTTTCTATCTCTGAAGCCGTTGGAGCTAAGAAACCTGATAACACTATCTTCCAGCATTGTTTAGATCAGCTCGATATTCCAAAGAATGAAGTCTGCTTTGTGGGTGATCACATAGTGAATGACTATATCGGTTCAATGAGTTTTGGCTTGCAGCCAATTTGGTTTCAGGGAGCTCAGCCTTGGAATGATGATGTTTCTCCACAATATGCAATCAATCACTTAAGCCAGCTTCCTGATTTGCTGCAAAGATTAAAAAAATGACAGATCAGTCAATACCTCCTTGCCCCAAATGCAATTCAAGTTATGTATACCAAGATCAGGATAATCTGATTTGTCCTGAATGTGGTTATGAGTGGAACCCCTCTGAAGTTTCTAAAGAAGACACTTTCGTTGTTCGAGATGCCAACGGAACGGTGCTCGAAGTGGGTGATAAGATCACACTAATTAAAGACCTTAAAGTCAAAGGTAGCTCTCAGGGACTTAAGATAGGCACTAAAACTGTCGTCAGGAAAATCGTCGAAGGTAAGGATCACGAACTGGATTGTAAATTTCCAGGTATTGGCGAAATCATGGTGACTGCTAAATTTGTAAAGAAGGTTTAGCTGTTCAATGAGAAATGTTGGGGTAAACGCTAATGAGAAGCGCTGGCGTTTGTCGGCACAACTTTGTCACTTAGTGTATGGATAGTTTTTTTGACTCGCTTTCGAATTTCGCTAGGCGAATGCTCAAGTACTCGTGAAAACGTTGCTGTCATATGGCTCTGGCTACTAAAGCCTGTTTCTTCAGCTATGCAGGCAATAGGCAGAGTCGTGCTTTGTAGTAATTCCCTGGCTCTTTCAACTCGTTTCCGCAATATATATTTATGAGGTGGAAGCCCTGTATGTTGTTTAAACACTTCCGAGAAATAGGAAGCGTTAATTTCGGCAAGTGACGACAGTTTACTGGTGCTTAAATCCTCCGATAAATGTCCACAGATATATTTAATAATTTCGCTGATCTGTAAAGCGGGGCCTTTACCTACCGATTTATCCGTTTGCTCCATCCATAGCATTTTATCTTTATTCAAATGCAGTAAGAGGGTTTCCAATAGTTTGTTAGAATATTCGCTGTCATCCTCATCACTTTCACATTGCAAAAGTAGTTGCCGCAGTAACGCAATCGTTAACGAATCTGTTGAGCCTGAACTGATTTTCTGTTGAAAGATGTTTGATTGAAAATAGGGGGTATCCTTGTGTGGCGTTTTGCTTTTCCCTGAGCTGTATTCGGCAAGACTAAATATAAGGATCTCGACTTCACCATTAACCTGCCAAGTGGATTGAGTATTGGCAGCAACAGTAAGCAAGTCTCCTGGAATGCAATAATCGCTAATTCCGCTATTTTCGGCTTTATCGCTATCTTTGGTTTCATAGCTATTTTTAACGTCATAATACACCGGCGATTTGCCGGCTAAATGAATGACGAGCAGTGGAGAGGGTAAAGGTTTTAGAAAATAAGAACCTACATGATGTTGCCTGCGACTCAGTGAGTAGATTGCATCGGGTGTTTCCAAAAAGTAGGTGTTGACGGGCGTCATTCCGACAGCGTCTGAAATGATTTCCAATGTTTCGCAACGGTAAGCCTGCTCAGTCATTATTATTTCTCGTCAGGAAAACTTTAAACGTATCAAATCGTTTTTAACGAAAATATTAGGATAACTTTATGCAGAGGGAAAAGCTGTATTAAATGGGGTGGCTGTGAGGGTAGTTTTAGGGTGGTTTCGGCGGCAGTTGGATAGCGCTATGTGTTTAGTTGCTACGTTTTAGCTTCATTAACTAAACACATAGAGAGTAGCGTAAGTACTGTTTTGTTTCTCTTGTTAAAGCGTATTACAGCGCTGAAACACTATCCAGATCAATAGCCTGTAGCAATGCTCTTTCAGCCATGACCGCAAACATTTCATCACCGCGCTCGGTTTGTTCCACTGACATGCATGCGATGACTGCTTGTACAAAACCGGAAAAGACCTGGATACGGTACTCTAGCCAGAAGGCGTCAGGGTCAACTTTACAGCCCTCAGCCCTAAGAGCATCGACATAGTGATTAAACAACTTTTCCTCATTGTCACGTCGAACCGCGGGGTCAGGAAAGCTGGCGCTGACAAAATAGGCGACGTCGCACATCGGGTGACCAACGCTTAAGGTTTGCCAATCCAACACCACAACATCGCCATTATCTTTTATCAGTAGATTATCCAGTCGGGCATCGCCGTGCAGAACCGTGTTGTCTTCTGTCTCCCGATAGATAAATTTTTCAAAATTGTCTGTAAATTCATCACCGACCTTAAACAGTTCTTCGTTAATACGATGCTGGAAGCGCTCCTTAAACAAAGGCCATGCCCACCGCATTAATTTAACGCGTTCGTCACGAAAAGAATGATCAAAAAGCAGGTAATCTTTATTGAGTAATTCTTTTTTATTCATGAACGGTGCGTGTAATAATGCGATTTCACCTAAGCCCTTGAGGATGACTTCGGGGGCCGCGCCTGCAATTTGATCAGGGACGGTCGCGGGTGAGCAATCTTCCAGCACCAATACATATTCACTGTAATCGTCGCTAACACTGACGGAGTAGCAGGCAGGGCATCTGATTTTTGACAGGCCTGCCAGCTCTCGATACCAATTTACTTCGCGGCGATAAACCCACACTTCATGCGAATACCAGCGGTTTTTTTCGCTGGGGTGGGTACATTTCACGACTACCGATGCCGGGCCTGACCAGTTGTCTCCGGACAGTTCCAGTCGGTAACTGCCAGCGAGATGGCCATTGCCTATGCTGGTGCAGGTTATCTCGGCTAAGCTGTCTTTTTCCTGGTTAAGGCAGTCTTCAAGCCAGCCGGTAGTAAAATCTGCGGGGAATCTGGGTAAATTTTCCATTACTTTGTTCACTATTCACTGACCTCTTCACTGACTTCAACTGCTGGGCCATTATCGTCCAATAAGCCGATGGGGTTATTGGCGCCGATAAACATTTGTTCTACCAGACCGGTGCCTTCAACGGTTTTGCCATCAATGTCCAACTCAACTTTAGATAACGCCTGAATATGCAAATTGATCTGTTCTGAATCATCAACCTTGTCGAGGTTGATAACGTCATAACCGATGGCCAGTGGACCCTTGTCCATGCCATGACCCCACTCGGGGTGGAAGTAACCCAGCCCGGACATGTAAAAATGTTCGTAGGTTTTGTAACGAAGAGTGAGCACCTTGTCGCGAAGTTGCATCGTGCTGGTCAGGGTATCAATCCGACGAGTGCCCGGGCGCCAGGTGTATTCATACTGTACGCTGTCATAATCTACCGCCTCGCCACTGAGGTCTTGCACGACAGCACGTCGATTCCAGGGTTCGCCCTCGGCGGTGTCGATGGTATGGGAAAAGGTTACATGGTCGTCAAAGTTGACGGGTGTCCACAGCCAGAAAAATTGTTTGCCCCATTCAGCGCTGCCTTGAGCAGGCTGGCTGTCCGGTGCACCGACTGGGCGTATTCCCCAGCTTCTATCTCGGGTGCCCATACAAAATTCGGGCTGTAGCTCAATCGTTTCACCTGCAATCTTAATGTAGCCAGACCAGCAAACGTTTTGCGTCATACGCGTGTAATCCATAAAGGTACGGGTGCCAATACGACGCGTGAAACGGGGTTCTTTAATGGGTTGATGTCTGGCGTTGAAAGTCAGTTCAGCATAAATATCATGCTCTTCGTCATTGATAGTGATTTTGGAGGATTTAAGTGGCTCGATAATGTCGATGGATATGGGCCCCACATTCAATACCGAGCGCTCGCCGTTCATGTATTTTGAGGCTCTCACATTATGTTGTTTGCCTTGATAACGAACACAAAATGATGAATCCATAATGTTTAATTGAGGATATAGGCCAAAGGCCAAGGTAAAAAAGACACTGCGGTCTTTGGTATAGCCACCAAACCAGAAGCGATCATAAAAATTTCTGTCTGAGCCAGAAAAGGCCATAGGCTCTGGTGTTTGGTGAAATGGGTATTCATCAGCTTTAGTGAGCATAAGTAAGGTACCGCCTTTACGTTATAATTGATCGTATCCTTGACTATTACACTCGATAGGCCCTGAATGTATCTTTCAAAAAACAGGGTAATTTTTTTTATTTTTTTCGGGTGTTGGATGCTATTAGGAAGCTTTATCCTCCCCACTCCTTCAAAATAAGGATCGTTTGTTTGAAGGATCGTTAATCGGAATAGTGTGAAAAGGTAAGTTTTGAGTATTGAAGTTTTATTAGGGTTAATTTCTCTCTGTACATCGCTAGTGGCAGGTGTTATCGGTTTCGGCGGAGGTATGTTGCTAGTGGCTATCCTTCCCGCATTTTTAAGTCCTGCTTTGGTCATTCCTATACATGGTATAACTCAGATCGCGAGTAATTCTTCGCGAATGCTGTTTTCTCTATCTCATGTGAGATGGTCGTTGTTCCCTAAGTTTTTTATTGGCTCAGTCGCAGGGGTAGTACTATTCGGTTATGTGCTACTAAATTTACCAACGACCTATGTGCCAATCGCGATTGGCGTCTATATGCTGCTAAATTTATGGAGCTCTCACTTTGCAAAATTTATCAAAAAATTTGAGAGTTATTATTTGGTCGGTTTGCTACAAACTGGCTTGGGACTCATCGTTGGTGCGCCCGGTCCAATCGCTTTATCCGTGTTAACCAAAGAGCTCAAATCAAAAGATGAAATCATTGCAACGAGCTCTATGTTCATGACAATTAGCCACCTGGCTAAAATCCCCGTGTTTGCGGTGATTACTTCAACTCTGTTTGAAAGTGTTGAGTTAATAATCTATATGGTGATTGGGTCAGTTTTAGGATCGTTTATCGGTACAAAGTTGAGGCTTGCAGCGAACAATGAAAAGCTTATTTTAGTTATTAAACTATTATTGACATTGTTGGCTATCAGAATGATTGTAGTGGTAGCGCTATAAAAAAATTCTCAACAATAGGCATTAAATACCAATAAGGATAATCACAATGAATGAACATGGAAAAATTAATTACGTTGAATTTCCTGCTTCTAATCTGAAAGCAACAAAAGTCTTTTTTCAGAAGGCTTTCAACTGGTCCTTTCAGGATTATGGCCCTGAATATACAGCCTTCAGCAATCAAGGTTTGGATGGTGGTTTTTTTCAATCAGATCAAGCATCTCAGACAGTCAATGGCGCTGCCTTGCTCGTTTTCTATAGTTCAGATTTAGAAGCGAGTTTGCAAGCTGTGATAGATGCAGGTGGTGCAATTTCCAAAGATATTTTTAGCTTTCCTGGTGGTCGCCGCTTTCACTTTACAGAACCCAGTGGTAACGAAATGGCGGTATGGTCGGATATTGGTATTTAACTATTGACCGTGGCTCTTTCAACATCATCAGCTAAGATGGTGACTTCTGCCTAATAAAATAGTTATGGTAGTATTGGTCATTTTGATAGGAACCACTGCCTATCTGAATTAAAGATTTAGCCCCTTTAATTGTTCAGCATTGCTATGTATCTTTAAGGGGTTTTATCTTCCACTCTGCTGTGTGAAGATATATGCTGATGTGATGCATATTTAGCTGTTAACTATACAAGAACCATGAAAGCAGAATTTACCGATTTCATAGAAAATAAGTTTCATCAAGTGGTAGATGGGATCACTACTGGGGATCTAAACGAACTATTGGTCGAAGCAAGGAATAAAGGTGGCACAGGAAATATAACCCTGGTTTTGTCGAAGACAGAGAAAGATTATATATCTATAGATTATGTGGGAAAAGATCAATATTTAGTTCAGTCGGATCGCCTGTCTAAGAATGGTTCATTTTTAAGGCGATTATTCCAAAGTATAAATATTGCTATTACTATTAAAGGTCATTCTTCAGTTAAAGAATTAGCTCACAATTACATGATATTAGATCGCACAGAATTCGAACAAAAATACAGTTAACAAAGCAAGCAAATGGGACGTTCTGAATCTCGCTCCTTCTCTAAATATTATAACTTCAGCTTCATCAGAATAAATGGTCATAAAATATGAAGAAAACAAAGTATAAATTTTTACTCCTTTTGTCAGTAGTCTTTTCAAATAACATTTCTGCTGCAGGATTTTTTGGAGGTATTCCAACTTCAATTATGAAATCTGACTTCGGGTCTTTGCATGTGGTTTATGTAGAATTGGAAAATCCCATAGATAAGGGTAGCTGTGATAGTGGTAACGGCTTGGTTCTTCGCGATGACAATGAATCTTCAACAGTTGCATTAAGTTTGGCTATGACTGCATTTGCTGCCAGCAAAAGATTTGAATGCTATGTAACAAATGAGTGCAGTAGAACTACTGGAAGTATGGAAACCTATCCTGTTTGCTCTTATTATCCCAGAATTGTCAAATAAGTTTTCACGCGACAAATTTATGATGACGACATTTATGGGTTGAAGCCCCAGTGTCAAGCCGGGACAAAGAGAAAAGCTAATGTGGTTGATCCGTTTCTGCTAGCATTATTTCTTTATCGGACAGATGCTCCAGCGTACTAATTTCATTTTTATATAAGAATCGCTGTCTTTGTATGATGAGGTGAATTTCTATCATTATTAGGGTGAAAAATTATTTTTATAACTGTTTAATAGTCGCTATTCAGTTTATGATTTCATAAAAACAATAACAGCTTACAGAAAACAGCTTACAGAATAAGATTAATAAAATGAGCATGAATCGACGAGAAGCTATCAAAGGGTTGTCTTTAGGCTTAGCTCAGATCAGTGGCCTGGGTCTGAGTGTCAATGCCTATGCACTTTTTCAAGAGCGAGACGGTGACCCGATTATACCTGCACAGTACCGAGCACTTATCTCACAAATTGCTGATACGCTATTACCTGAAGTAGATGGTAAGGGAGCGTTAGCGCAAAAGGTTGATGTGTTTTTGGTTAATTTATTTGAGCAATGCTATGAAGAAGACAAACAAGCGTTGCTTATTAATCAGCTGAGTCATTTAGACGAGCGTGCGAAAAAGGACTTTCAAAAAAGCTTTGGTATGTGTTCTCAAGAACAACGGGAGACATTGCTGATTGCCTTTGAACAATCCGATGATGACAGTGAGAAAGAATTTTTCGAAATTATTAAAAAAGAAACCATCAAAGGCTTTGAAACCAGCCAGGTGATACTTGAGCAACACTATGGGTACCAAGTGGCACCCGGTTTTTTCAAGGGTAGTGTAGATATTACAAACAAGTAGACGTTACAAATAATAAGAATACGGAACGCAGCTAATCTAATGAATATTCAAACAAGTAAATCAGACAGAACCTATGATGCCATCGTAATTGGCTCCGGTATTACTGGTGGATGGGCGGCAAAAGAGTTTGCCGACAAAGGTATTAACACCTTGGTGCTGGAGCGTGGTAGAGATGTGGAGCATCAAAAGGATTATCCAACAGCATCAAAGCCACCCTGGGAATTAGAATACCGAGGTGCAGTGTCGGCTAAACGGAAAGCTGAATATTCTTATGTTGGCAAGTTTGCTAGAGCAGAAAACGTTCATTTCAGGCTAAAGGATGGTGAGCAGCCGATCGTGACAGAGAAACCCTTCCGATGGGTGAGAGGATACCATGTGGGTGGTAAGTCTTTGCTATGGGCTCGTAAGACGCAGCGCTGGAGTGAGTTTGACTTTGAGGGCCCTGCGCGTGATGGTTATGCAGTGGATTGGCCAATCCGTTATAAGGATCTCGAGCCCTGGTATGATCACGTGGAAAAATTTATTGGCGTGGTAGGTAACCGCGATAATCTCGATATTTTACCAGATAGTATTGTTCAGCCTGCATTCGAACTCAGTCATATCGAGAAACATTTTCAGTCAGAGATCATGCGTCAGTATAAGGATCGGCATGTAATCAGTAGCCGGATGGCGCATCTCACCGATCCTCAACAGATACATAAGGATCAGGGGCGTTATCGTTGCATGCATCAAAAGATGTGTAATCGCGGTTGCGTTTTTGGCGGGTATTTCAGTAGTAACGCTTCTACTCTGCCGTGGGCGGCGAAAACCGGTAATATGACATTGAGGCCACATTCGGTAGTTCATTCTATTATTTACGATGAGCAAAAAGGAAAAGCCACAGGCGTTAGAGTCATTGATGCCAATACGCATGAAATGATTGAGTATTATGCGCGTGTTATTTTTCTCAATGCATCGACTTTTAATAGTAATGCTATTTTGTTGAATTCAACTTCAGCGCGTTTCCCTAATGGTTTGGGTAACGATAGTGGCGTGTTAGGAAAATACGTTGCTTGGCACAACACGCGCGCTCGTGTTACTGGTTGGCATAAAGGGTTTAAAGATAAAAAAACCTTGGGCAAAACACCTGGCGGTACTTATATTCCCAGGTTTAGAAATGTGCATAAACAAGATACCGATTTTCTGCGTGGTTATTCCGTTACTATTCATTCTTCTCGTGATCTGGAAGCTGATAAAAATGTAATCGGTTCGGAGTTGACTGAAAATATTTTGAATCCGCACCTGGGTGATTGGGAAATTCGTATGTTAATGACAGGTGAGACGATTCCCATTGAAGAAAACCATGTGCGCTTGCATGAAGAGAAAACGGATAAGTATGGTATCCCACAAATTGTCTTTTCCTGTGATTGGCAAGAAAATGATATGAAGCAATTGGCTGACTTTCATCAACAGTGTGGAGAGATGTTAGATAAGGCCGGGTTTGCAGATTTCAAAGCAACGGATAGCGGGCGTCCACCGGGTTCTGATGTGCATGAAATGGGTGGTGTGAGAATGGGGCGTAGTGAAAAAACATCAATCTTGAATGAGTGGAATCAAGTTCATCAATGTAAAAATGTTTTTGTAACAGATGGTTCGTGTATGACCTCAACCGGTACACAAAATCCCAGCCTGACTTTTATGGCGCTTACGGCCAGGGCGGCTAACTATGCAGTAGAAGAGATGAAGAGACAAAATCTTTGAATAGTAGATTGCGTTAATAATTTAGGGGCTTGGGAAGTAAATTTATTCGATGAAAGCTTGCTGTAATTACCTAATACATTTTGACTTACGAGTGCCTTTCGAATTTCTTAACATATCTATTTTTCAGTCTATACTTCGATTAGCCTTTATAGTTTATCTATTTGAAATGATGCAGGAATATCAAAGGGAAGCTTTTGATTCTGAATTTTAATATGTCTATTTCAGGCAACTTATAATTTTTCAAACAACATTTTTATATCTTAAATACAGTGGGATATAGAGATACGGTTTGCAGAAGTGATATGAGTTAACCGGCAAAGCAGTCAGTTGTTACTTCGCCAAGCTCTGAGTGTTGAGGTAGCTAAAAAAATAAGCTGATTATCTAAAGGGACTAAAGGGAAATGTATGGATAAATCTTCTGACGTCAACAGTTCTACGTTGTATACACTCTCTACAGTAACCAAGCCCCCTGTGTTATTAATAGTGGACGATCAGCCAGCCAATATCCACGTATTAACTAATGCTTTTCAAGATGAGTACCAAATCAAGGTTGCTAAAAGCGGTGAACTGGCCTTGAAGATCGCGAGACAAATACAACCAGATTTGATACTGCTTGATATCGTCATGCCGGGTATCGATGGCTATGAAGTATGTCTGCATCTCAAGGAGGATGCAGCAACGATGAATATACCGGTTATCTTTGTAACTGGGAAAACCGAAAGTCATGATGAATTGCGTGGGCTAGAAATGGGGGCCGTGGACTATATTACAAAGCCTTTTAATATCCCTATTGTTCGCGCTCGGGTACACACCCATATTCGGCTCAAGCAACAGGCGGATCTGCTAGAGAATCTGGCGGCAATAGATGGCCTGACACATATACCTAATCGGCGCCAGGCAGATCAAGTTCTGGCTACAGAATGGAAACGCGCCCAGCGGGGGCAGATTCCGTTATCGGTCATGATGATTGATATCGATTGCTTCAAACAGTACAACGATCATTATGGTCATGCAGCCGGTGATGATTGTCTGCAAAGGGTGGCTCATACTTTATCCTCCGCGTTACTTAGGCCTGCTGATTTAATGGCACGCTATGGTGGTGAAGAGTTTATTGCTGTATTGCCTGAGACGCCGCTTGATGCGGCTCAGTGTGTCGGCGAACGATTACGCGATATGGTACATCAATTGTCTATTCCTCATGAGAAGTCTACAAACAATGACCTTGTGAGCGTTAGTCTTGGTGTATCGAGTATTATTCCCACGGATACGATGACGCTTGAACAGTTATTGGTGATGGCGGATAAATTGTTATATCAGGCTAAAAAAAATGGCCGCAATACGGTTGTGGCCGGTGATATGATTTCCTAAATGACGTTTACACTATGATGACTCAGAAATTCAAAAGCTCACTATCATCGATAGCTAATTCTTGTGCTGTGACAGTTTGATTACGTCCGTTTTGTTTGGCTTTGTATAATGCTTTGTCAGCGCGATCAAATAAGCTGGTTACAGAGTCGTCTAACAGTAAGGATGATGTGCCGACACTGGCGGTGACTTTAATTCTTTCGTTGTTATAGTTGGTTTCCATTCCTTCAATAGCCCGGCGAATTCTTTCTGCGGCAATCAAAGCTCCCTGGTTATTAGTATTACTTAGGAGTACGACAAACTCTTCACCACCAAATCGATAGCTGTGATAACTGGCATCAGATTCTCTGCAACACAGGCTTAATTGGCGAGATACATCTTTCAGTACACAGTCTCCAGCGGAATGACCATAGTTATCATTGATTTTTTTAAAGTTATCAATATCGATCACTAAGATGGAAAGCGGTTGCTGGTAGCGTTTGGCTAGAGCAATTTCTCGCTCCATCGTATTTTCCAGAGCCAATCTGTTGCCAGCACCAGTTAAAGGATCTTTTTGTGCTGACTGTAGCGCATCTCGATACATTAGCGCGTTGCGGATAGGGCAGATTAAACAGGTGATGAGTAGTTCTAATAGCTGTAGCTCTGTTTCTTTGAATTTGGTGCCCCGTGAAAAGGACAGTTCTCCCAGTGTGCCCTGGTCTTGCCCTGTGACTAGGTTGTAATGGCAATTATGGCGGCCACTTTTCCCCAGCGTGATGGCATTAGTGAGTTTTTCGTTGTTAAAACTCATGCTACCCAAGGGGATTTGAGTTTGCACCTGTTCAAAGAAAAACTGCAGTACCTGATCTAAATCCAAAGTGGTTTGCAACAAATTACTCAGTTGCAGTCTGAGATTGGTTTGAGAATCTCTGGCGACACGCTTATTAGCCGGAGCCGTTGTTTTCTCCGATGGAAAGGCAACGGTATTGGAAGGATTCACCGTCGTTACCATAATTGTTCAACCCCAAGATCGTCGTAAATTGTTATTGCCGTTAACTGATGGGCTGTGGTTAAAACGCCTGCTACTATCTCGGCGTAGGCAAAGCCCGCTTATGGCTGGGATTTAGCGAGAAGTGTGCCAGAAGTCACAGAAATGTTATAACTTATTGAAAAATAATAAGTTATTTTACTTTGAAATGGTCTTTTCAGGATTTTTTGGCGGCAAAAGCGGCAAACAAAGACGGCAAACAGTCAAAAACCTGCCGCAGAATTCAAATGTTATGGCTATGCCCTAAACAGCCTGTGTCAGGCTTCTGACTTTGGTGTTCAGCTTTTAGGCTGTGCATCGAAGGCCTGGCCGGTTACCCCTTCGCTGTCCTTGCCCATCAAATAAAGGTAGGTTGGCATAATGGCTTCAGGTTGTGGGTTCACGGTGGGTTCTTCGGCGGGGTAGGCGGATCGGCGCATGGCGGTATTGGTGGCGCCGGGGTTGAGAGAATTCACGCGAATATTGGTGATGTTGTCTAACTCATCAGCTAAGGTTTGCATCAGGCCTTCGGTGGCAAACTTGGAAACAGCATAGGGGCCCCAGTAGGCGCGGCCTTTTTTGCCCACGCCCGATGAGGTGAAAATAATTGAAGCCGAGGGTGCTGCTTCTAACAAAGGCAGTAATGCCTGAGTCATCATAAACTGCGCATTGACGTTAACCTGCATCACTTCTTGCCATTCATCACTATTGGTTTGCGCTATGGGTTTTCTATCGCCTAGCATGCTGGCATTGTGTAGTAAGCCATCCAATCGACCGAACTCCTTTTGCAGAGTGTCGTGCATGTCCTGATAATCTTTCATCACGGCACCACCCAAATGAATCGGATAAATCGCTGCTTGGGGATAACCGGCCTGTTCGATCTCATCGTAGACGGCTTCCAGCTTTTCAATGGTCTTGCCGACTAAAACAACGGTAGCGCCGTGGGCGGCAAAGCTGATGGCTGCGGTTCGGCCAATGCCAGCTCCGGCGCCGGTTACCAGAATAATTTTATCGGCAAGTAAATTGTCAGGCGCTTGATAAAGATGGGGTTGTTGGTTCATAGCGTTAGGAATTCCCTGTTTGCTTTGCCTGTTTTTTGGCAAGAATATCATGGCGTTTATTGATCATTTCTAATAGCGGCCGGATTTCATCGGCGTGATCAACAATAAAATCTGCCTGCCACTGGCAGATGCGATCGCCTTCGACAATATAACCATAGTTTACCGCCAGCGTTTGCATGCCCGCGTTGATGCCGGCTTCGATATCTCTACGGTGATCGCCCAGGTAGATAGTTGATTGAGTATCAACATTTAACTGTTGGCAGGCTAGGTGTAAAGGTTCTGGGTCGGGCTTGGTGCGCGTGACATCATCGGGGCAAACCAGGGTATGGCAGCGTTCACTGAGTTGCAGTGCTTCCAACAATGGTTCGCTGTAACGACGAGGTTTGTTGGTGACAACGCCCCAGGGCAGCCTTTGCTCATCTAACCAATTCAGTAAGTTGTCGATGCCGGGAAAGGGTGCGGTTTCTACCGCTAAATGCTGGCCGTAGCGTTCTAGCAGTTCCTGACGTAATTCTTCAAAGCCGCTGTCATCTTCATTCAATTCAAAGCCGAGTGTGACTAAAGCTCTGGCACCTTGGGATACTGTTGAGCGAATGACCTGGTAGTCGACTTTTTTTCTGCCGTGATGTTCGCACATTTGATTGAGTACGATGGCAAGGTCGGGAGCGGTGTCCAGCAATGTGCCATCAAGATCAAACAGCACGGCTTTAATGGTGGAATTTTCTATAACGGCTGAATTATCCATCATGGCTTTCTTACGTGAACCAGGTAATTAACGTCGACATCATCGGCATTGAGTTTGTATTGTTTAGTGATCGGGTTGTAGGTCATACCCGTCATTTCGCATAACTCAAGATCTGCCTGGCGAATCCATGTTGCCAGTTCTGAAGGTTTAATCAGTTTTTGATAATCATGCGTGCCCTTGGGCAACATGTTTAAAATATATTCGGCACCAACAATCGCGAATAAATAGGATTTTGGATTACGGTTAATGGTGGAGAAATAAAGATCACCGCCAGGTTTACATAAATCGGCACAGGCCTGAATGACTGATGCAGGGTCGGGAACATGCTCTAACATTTCCAGGCAGGTGACAATATCAAACTGTTCCGGCTTTTCCTCAGCTAACGCTTCTGCAGTGGTTTGTTGGTAGTTGACGTCAACGCCGGATTCCAGTTGATGCAGTTTAGCGACCGAAAGTGGTGCTTCACCCATATCAATGCCGTTAACCTTGGCTCCACGTTGCGCCATAGCCTCGCAGAGAATGCCACCCCCGCAACCAACATCCAGTAATTCTTTTTCAGCGACGGGTGAACGCTGATCAATAAAGTTAGCGCGTAGCGGATTGATTTCATGCAGTGGTTTGAATTCGCCTTGTTTATCCCACCAGCGATGGGCTAGCGCTTCAAACTTGGCGATTTCGGCGCTGTCGACATTGGTTTCATTGGGCGTTGTGGACTGGCTTGCTGACATGTTGCTCTCTCTATCTTGCTGTAACTCTTTTGTCCTTGATTATGCTGAGGGCTCTATCTTCTCTCGCCATTGATCTTTTCTTTCCATTGGCGCGCTTTGGCCTGCACTTCGGCGATATCAATGGTGGCAGGTTCTCTGTCGGCCAATACCGGTTTGCCGTTAATCCAGCTGTGTGTCACTAAATGACCACAGGCGGTGTAAACCAATTGTGAGACAGGCTGATACATGGGTTGCTGTTCAATGCGGCTAAAATCGAGGGCGATGATATCTGCTTGTTTACCTATTTCCAGTGTGCCGAGTTGATCATCCAGGCCTAAGGCTTTAGCGCCACCCAGTGTTGCTGCTTCCAGCGCCTGCCAGTCGCTGAAGGCAGCAGCGTCATTAGCGCTAATTTTAGCGAGTAAAGCGGCGGTGCGCATTTCGGCAAACATATCCAGGCTGTTATTGCTGGCAGCGCCATCAGTGCCGATGGCAACGTTAATGTCTTGGTCCAGGAGTTTTTGTACCGGGCATAAACCACTGGCCAGTTTCATATTGGATTGGGGGCAATGCACAATATGGCTGCCGCTTTCCTTTACCAGCTGAATATCATCGTCATTGAGCGCTGTCATGTGGACCAGTTGTGTGCGAAGCCCGAGAATACCCAGTTCATTGAGCCGTTCAACTGGGCGCTTACCGGTGCTGGCAATAGCATCGTCCACTTCCTGTTGGGTTTCATGCGCATGGATGTGGATATTGGTATCCAGTTCAGCAGCTAACATGGCGACTTTGTTGAGTGCATCGTCATTTACGGTGTAGGGTGCATGCGGGCCGAATACTACATTGACCAGTTCGCTGTGTTTGAAGTCATCGCGTACATTTAATCCCTTGCGGATGTAATCGTCTGGCCCCTGTCCCCAGGCGGTGGGGAAGTCAAATACCGGGAAGCTTACCTGAGCACGCATGCCGGCATCACTGACCACTTTAGCGACAATGTTAGGGAAGAAATACATATCGCTGAAGGTGGTGGTGCCTGATCTCAGCATTTCAATCATTGCCAGTTGGGTGCCGTCGTGAACAAAGGTTTCGTCCACCCATTCTGCTTCCGCTGGCCAGATGTATTGCTCCAGCCAGGTTTGTAGTGGTTTGTCGTCAGCCATGCCGCGGAACAATGTCATTGCTGTGTGACCGTGGGCATTAATCAGGCCGGGAGTTAACACGTGCTGTGGTAGATCCAGGCCATGAGTGGCTTCATAACGGTCACTGGCCTCATCGCTGGGCAAGATGTCGATGATGACACCATCTTTAATGGCGATGGTGTGGTTTTCCAGTGTGATGTTCTCTGGACGAACGGGAATAATCCAGCGAGCGCTGATTAAAGTATCGACAAGTTGAGGTGACTGCTGATCCATAGTTTTTAATGAGTTCTAAATAGTAGTTTGCTGGTTTTTTATACGATTAATTTGAATAGAAAGGATTAATTGCCCGTGCAACAGTGCGCAATTTGCTTCCTTGCAATCAAGGCCGAGCAGTATAGCGTGAATTGGGCGAAAAAACTCATAGTTGATAGCATATTGATGCCGTATACACAGGCCATTTTTTTGCTGTTATAAAGCCATAATAATTATCACTTCGGCTGTCGGTATCACATTGATTTATGGTATGATTTCGCACTTATTTGTCGTGCGTGAAAAGGGCCAATTTTACCTGCCGATAAGTACTTAAAAAGCGGTTGGTATGAACTGTAATAAAGTTGGAACAGCTAGTTGCAATAGCTGGATAAATAAGTGGGAATAAATAGATAAGTGGGAATAAATAGTCGGTTGGCTGAGTTGGGGCGGTAGGACTAAACGCTCAATCTATCCGCAAGTATCACATTAAGTATCTATTAATAAGTATCTATTAAGTTGTAAATATCTATTAAGTTTAAGTATCGCAATTAGAATAACCTGGGGACCTCTCTAGCAGTATGGCTGAATTAAGTAACGAAATCTTACCTGTCAGTATCGAAGACGAACTCAAGCAATCCTATCTCGATTATTCCATGAGCGTTATTGTCGGGCGTGCGCTGCCCGATGTCAGGGATGGTCTGAAGCCTGTTCACCGCCGTGTACTGTATGCGATGAGTGAACTCAATAATGATTTTAACAAGGCCTATAAAAAATCGGCCCGTGTTGTCGGTGATGTTATCGGTAAGTATCACCCGCACGGTGATTCAGCTGTTTACGAAACCATTGTACGTATGGCGCAGCCATTTTCTCTGCGTTATATGTTAGTGGATGGCCAGGGCAACTTTGGTTCTATCGATGGTGATTCCGCGGCAGCGATGCGTTATACCGAAATTCGCATGCGTAAGCTTTCTCACGAATTATTGGCCGACCTCGATAAAGAAACCGTTGACTGGGTACCCAATTACGATGGCACGGAAAAAATTCCTGCGGTACTGCCAACAAAAGTGCCAAACCTGCTGGTCAATGGCTCCTCCGGTATTGCGGTGGGCATGGCGACCAATATTCCGCCTCACAATTTGAATGAAGTGGTGAAGGGCTGTTTGGCGCTGATCGATAATCCCGATTTAAGCGTGGATGAACTGATTGAGTATATTCCGGGGCCGGATTTCCCAACGGCGGCCATTATCAATGGTCGAGCAGGTATTGTTCAGGCTTATCGCACAGGTAAAGGTCGTATTTATATTCGCGCCAAGGCTGAAGTCGAAACTAATGAAAAAACAGGCAAAGATACTATCGTTGTCACCGAGTTGCCTTATCAGGTTAATAAGGCGCGCTTGATCGAAAAGATTGCTGAACTGGTGAAAGACAAGAAGATCGAAGGCATTGCCGAATTACGTGATGAATCCGATAAAGATGGTCTGCGTGTTGTGATCGAAATGAAACGCGGTGAGATGGGTGAAGTTTGTCTCAATAATCTTTACGCGCAAACGCAATTGGAAAATGTTTTCGGTATCAATATTGTTGCCCTGGTTGATGGCCAGCCAAAACTGTTGAACCTGAAGGAGCTGCTGGAGCACTTTATTCGTCACCGCCGTGAAGTGGTGACTCGTCGTACAGTTTATCTGTTACGTAAAGCACGTGAGCGTGGCCATATTTTGGAAGGTTTAGCGGTTGCCATTGCCAATATCGACCCGGTCATTGAACTGATCAAGTCTTCTGACACTACCGCTGAGGCGAGAGAAAAACTCATGACGCAGGCCTGGGAGCCTGGCGATGTGTTGGAGATGCTGGAAAGAGCAGGTGAATCTGCCTGTCGTCCTGAAGAATTACCTGAAGGTTTCGGATTTGTTGATGGCAAGTATCATTTATCGCCCGCGCAGGTTCAGGCCATATTGGATATGCGTCTGCAAAAGCTGACTGGTCTCGAACATGAAAAGCTGCTGAAGGAGTATCAGGAAAAGCTGAAAGAAATCGCTGAATATCTGAGCATTCTTGCGGATGCCATTAAACTGATGAATGTGATACGCGAAGAGCTGGAAGCGATTGTTAATGAATACGGCGATGATCGCCGCACTGAAATTATTGAATCACAGCGCGATTTAACCGCTGAAGATTTGATTGCGGAAGAAGATCGTGTGGTCACTATTTCTCACGGCGGTTATGCCAAAACGCAATCTCTCAGCGATTATCAATCTCAGCGTCGCGGTGGTATGGGTAAATCGGCAACGGCTGTTAAGGATGAAGATTTTGTTGAGCACTTAATGATTGCTAACACCCATGACACCATTTTGTGTTTCTCTAATGTGGGTAAAGTGTACTGGTTAAAGGTTTTCCATATTCCGCTGGCAGGTCGTAATTCTCGTGGTCGCCCGATGGTTAACTTGTTGCCGCTGGATGAAGGCGAGCGTATTACCTCCATTTTGCCGGTGGCTGAATACACCGAAGGGCATTACATTTTTATGGCTACGGCTAATGGTACGGTGAAGAAAACGGCGTTAACGGATTTTGCGCGTCAACGTAGTGTTGGTTTGCGTGCTCTTGAGCTGGAAGAGGGTGATGTGTTGGTCGGTACGGCAGTTACCACTGGCAACTGTGATGTCATGTTGTTTAGCTCAGCCGGTAAAGCGGTACGCTTTAATGAAAATGATGTTCGTGCAATGGGACGGACGGCCAAGGGAGTTCGTGGTATTCGCATGGAAGATGGTCAGAAAATGATTGCCCTGTTAGTTCCCAAAGAAGGCGGCCGGATGTTATCCGTTTCCGAAAATGGTTACGGCAAACGCACCGAGTTTGATGAGTTTGCTACCAAAGGGCGCGGTAATAAAGGCATGATCTATATGCAGGCCAGTGATAGAAATGGTGACATCGTTGGCGCGGTACAGGTGTTCGATGGTGATGAGCTGATGCTGATTTCTGATCAGGGCACTATGGTGCGTACACGTACTGATGAAATTTCGGTATTGGGTAGAAATACTCAGGGCGTCAGAGTGATTCGTCTTAAAGAGGGCGAGCATGTGGTTGGCGTTGAGCGTATTGAAGAAAGTGATGATGAAGTAATAGGTGAAAGCGAGGAATAAAATCCTTATATCACTACTAAAGAAAAATAGTTTACTTGGATGATGTTGAGGTTAATTGATGACTCGCAAATATAATTTTTGTGCCGGGCCGGCAGCTTTACCTGAAGCTGTTTTACAGCAAGCCGCAGAAGAGTTGGTAGATTTTCGTGGCGCTGGTTTATCGGTGATGGAAATGAGCCATCGCTCTGCCGAAATTGTTGCTATTGCTGAAGAGGCCGAAGCTGATTTCAGAGAGTTGTTAACTATTTCTGACGACTACGCTGTGTTGTTTGTTCAGGGTGGTGCGAGCACACAGTTTTCAGCGGTACCGTTAAATTTGCTGGGTGATAAAACTCAGGCTGATTATGTGAATACCGGGCAATGGTCAAAAAAGGCGATTAAAGAGGCTGGCCGTTTTGCTGAAGTCAATGTGGTCGCCAGCTCAGAAGATACAAACTTTACCACTATTCCAGCGTTTGATAGCTGGCAGTTGAATAAAGAAGCTGCCTATTTGCATTTTACGCCCAATGAAACTATCGGTGGTGTGGAATTTTTCTGGACGCCTGAGGTAGATGTGCCTTTGGTCGCCGATATGTCTTCCACTATTTTGTCCCGACCCATTGATGTTAATCAGTACGGTGTGATTTATGCCGGTGCGCAGAAAAATATTGGTCCTGCTGGCTTAACCATTGTGGTTGTTCGCAAGGATTTAATGGGTAAATCTAACAGCCATTGCCCAACTATGTTGGATTATCAAACGGCGGCTGATAATGACTCAATGTATAACACGCCGCCAACATACAGCTTGTATCTGGCAGGTTTGGTCTTTAAGTGGCTAAAAGCCCAGGGTGGCGTAGCGCAAATGGAAGTCATCAATCGTCGTAAAGCAGAAAAACTATATGGCTTTATTGATGACAATGAGTTTTACGCTAATCCAGTAGAAGTAGCTAGTCGTTCATTAATGAATGTACCTTTCACTCTGGCCAATGCAGATTTGGATAAAAAATTCCTGGCCGAAGCTGATGATGCAGGGCTGCTCAACTTGAAAGGGCATCGCAGTGTGGGTGGTATGCGCGCGAGTATTTACAATGCCGTTCCTGAACAGGCGGTTGATACATTAATCGAGTTCATGAAGGATTTCGCTGCCAGCCATGGTTAATGGTTAACGGTTAATTATTATGGCTGATGAAAAAGACCTGAATAAACTTCGTCAAGACATCGATGCGATTGATAAACAGATTCATGAGCTGATCAATCGCAGGGCGGAGTGTGCTCAGCAGGTGGCAGAAAGTAAATTACGCGATTACGAAGCAGAAAATGGTAAAGCCGATTTATCCAAAGTTAAGTTTTATCGCCCTGAGCGTGAAGCACAGGTATTGAAAAATGTGATCGATAGAAATCAGGGGCCTTTGGCGGGCAATACGGTCGCGCATATTTTTCGTGAAATTATGTCGGCTTGTCTGGCATTGGAAAAGCCGATGGAAGTCGCTTATCTGGGGCCAGAGGGAACCTTCACGCAGGCTGCCACGATTAAACACTTTGGTCATGCCGTGGTTAGTCAGCCGCAATCAACAATTGATGATGTGTTTGCTCAAGTGTATTCAGGTCAATGTCATTACGGTGTTGTGCCGGTAGAAAATTCTACTGAAGGCATGGTGACTCACACATTGGATAATTTTCGCGACTCTTCACTAAAAATTTGTGGCGAAGTAGAGTTACCAATACGGCTACATTTGCTGGCAAATGCAAAAGCTGATTCATCGACAGTTAAAAAAATCTGTGCGCATCAGCAGGCTTTGGCTCAGGCAAAAAACTGGCTTGAACATAACTGGCCTTCTGCTGATCGGATAGCGATGAGCAGTAATGCCGAGGCAGCCAGAATGGCGCAGGCTGATTCATCAGTCGCGGCAGTGGCAGGGGATATTGCTGCGGAAGAATACGACTTGATGAAGTTGGCGGAAAATATTGAGGATCAATCGAATAACACTACCCGTTTTCTTGTTATCGGTACGGAGCAGGTATCGAGCAGTGGTCGTGACAAAACCTCTTTAATTGTCGAAGCGAAAAACAAACCCGGTGCATTATTCGATTTGCTGGAGCCTTTCAAAAAAGAAGGCGTGAGTTTAACAAGGCTGGATACGCGCCCATCGATGGCCGATACCTGGTCTTATGCTTTTTTCATCGAGTTTGAGGGGCATAAGGATGATGTCGTGATTAAGTCTATTCTTGCCGAACTGGAGGAGCACTCCAGAGTGTTAAAGGTTTTAGGTTCTTATCCGCAGGCGGTGATTTAGTTTTATTTTCCTGGGCGGTGAAATGAAAATTTTATTATTATCCGCCTATGATGCTTCCAGTCATCGCCGCTGGTATCAAACACTTCAAAATTCTTTTCCCGAATATCAATGGACGGTATTGTCGTTACCCGCACGTTTTTTTAGTTGGCGCATTCGCGGCAATAGCCTGAGCTGGGCCTTTTCTGAAAGAGAAAAACTGGAAGATAGTTATGATTTGTTGATTGCGACATCAATGGTCGACTTATCCAGTCTGCGTGGTTTTGTGCCATCGTTGGCATGTGTCCCTACTATTGTCTATTTCCATGAAAACCAATTTGCTTATCCTATTTCTGAACAGCAATTTGATAGCGTGGAGCCGAAAGTAGTTTCACTTTATTCAGCACTTGCTGCTGACAAAGTGTTATTCAATAGTGACTACAATCGAGAAACTTTTTTAGCAGGTATTGAGCAGTTTTTAAAACAAATGCCTGATTATGTGCCGGTAGGTTTGGTTGATAACATTAAAAAGAAAAGTACTGTATTACCTGTGCCGTTGGATGAAGAGTGTTATCAACCTTCCTCAAAAGATCCAAGTGCGCCGTTAGAAATTATCTGGAATCATCGCTGGGAATACGATAAAGGACCAGATCGACTGTTTGCCGCCATTACTCGCGTAATGGATAAAAGCTGTGACTTTCGATTACATGTCGTAGGTCAGCAATTTCGTCAGCTGCCGGAGGAATTTGAACAGCTGAAAAAACGTATTGAAGCAGTATCACCTATTAGCTTAGGTACTTGGGGTTATCAGGAAAGTCGTGAGGATTATCGTAAGCTGCTGGCCAGAGTTGATGTTGTCCTATCAACAGCTATTCATGATTTCCAGGGGTTGTCGGTACTTGAAGCGGTGGCAGCTGGTGCTTTGCCTTTGGTGCCAGATAGATTGTGTTATGGGGAATGGTTTGCAACGGAGTTTCGATATCCTTCATATGTGAATGATGCAAGCATGGAAGCAAAGGGATTAGCCGGGAAGATATTAGATTGGATCGAAGCAAAGCGTACAGGACAATTGATGAAGTTGCCCGAAGTTAGTCAATTTTCGATTGATCGACTTAAGCACAACTACGCAGATTATTTTCAACAATTAATATCCTAAATCCCGATTCAACATGGCATGTAAATGAATCAGCCATTATCATATGCCGCCAGAAATACACTCCTTGAGTAATAATATTTATGAGCAAGCAGCGCGTTTTAACGGGAATCACGACAACGGGTACGCCACATTTAGGCAATTATGTTGGCGCTATCAAGCCAGCGATCGAAGCCAGTCGTGATGACAATGTGGATTCCTTTTTCTTCCTGGCAGACTACCATGCTTTAATCAAATGCCATCAACCAGAATTGGTTAGACAGTCCACCAAGGAAATTGCGGCCACTTGGCTTGCTCTGGGTCTTGATACAGATAAGAGTACTTTTTATCGCCAATCGGATGTGCCTGAAATTACTGAGCTCAGTTGGATATTAACCTGCATGACTGCAAAAGGCTTGATGAATAGAGCGCATGCTTATAAGGCGGCGGTGCAGACTAATGAAGAAGAGGGTGAAGATCCGGATTTTGGCATCACTATGGGGTTGTTCAGTTATCCGGTATTAATGGCTGCGGATATTTTGGCTTTCAATGGTGAAAAAATTCCTGTGGGTAAAGACCAGATTCAACATGTAGAAATGGCCAGAGATATTGCCCAGCGTTTTAATCATCATTTTGGTGAGCTTTTTGTATTGCCAGAAGCACAGGTTGATGATGACGTTGCTGTACTGAGTGGTTTGGACGGCAGAAAAATGAGTAAGTCCTATAACAATACCATTCCGTTGTTTTTGACCGAAAAGCAGTTGCAGAAACATATCAATAAAATCAAAACTAATCTGTTGGAGCCGGGTGACCCGAAAGACCCAGATGATTCGACAGTATTTGAAATCTGGAACGCTTTTGCTAACAAGGAACAAGTTCAATACATGCGTGAGCAATTTGCTGCAGGCATTGCCTGGGGGCAAGCCAAGAAGGAATTGTTTGCTCTTATCAATGAAGAATTGTCTGAAGCTCGCGAACGTTATAACGCGCTAATGGAGAATGCTGATTTTATTGAACAGGAATTGCAAAAGGGGGCTGTGAAAGCAAGGAGCTATGCTACACCTCTATTAGAGAAAGTACGGGACGCAGTGGGAATATCAGCGATTAAAAAATAATTTTTCAGTATTTCCGGGAGTTGATAACAAAAAAGCCGCCCGAGGGCGGCACATTTTGACTCTAGGGAGAGCACTACATAAAACTTTAGAATCGTTTCGAAATGGAGATTCCACGATTGTTAATTCCCCATGCGAAGGATCTCTTCTCAACAACTAAGCCAACACCATATTTACCAGCTACTTTTGCTTGACCGAAGTACATGCCTTTGTTGATTTTAAAGCCTCTGACTTTCAGGTCTTTGCTGTATTTCATCACTTCTACAGAGCTTTTTGCAGCTTCATAAAAACTGTCATTTGCCAGAACTGTTTGGCTGCTGAGCAGGAAACCAAACAATGAGCAGAGAGCAAATTTGGCTACAGACTTGAAGGTTCGCATGGCAATTCCTCGGTGTCTCGATGACTATGGGAATAACTATAACAGTGGAGAAAAAGTGCTCAATCGTGGATTGCCAAGGTTGTGTAACAGCTCACAGAGAAAGTTGGTTTTGTAATAAAAATATAATAAAAACAATAGGTTATGATGTTGTGAGCCAGTTAGCAAAAACTCAGAGGATTTGTGCTGGAGTTCAAACTAACGGGCTCACTGGGTAGGGAAGTTAGTAATTTAAGGAAATTTCTCCATAGAAAGATCTTGGCTCTCCTATGAAATAACGGTCGCCAGCGAAGGTGCTGAAATCGGCTCTTTCAGCATAATCCTTATCGGTCAGATTATTGATTCTAAATCGCAGCGATAGGTTGTCAGACACTCGGTGCTGGATGCGCAGGTGGAGTAAATCGTGGCCATCATAACGATTCTGATTGGTGATATTGGTGTAGTAGCTCCCCATTGCCAGCCACTCTAATTCAATCGAATTTTTAAGGGTGGGCTGCCAGTTGAGTTTGACTGAGCTCATTCTGCGCGGCGCGGTGTCAATATCATTACCCGAGGTAGGAACAATAGTTGTTCCACCAGGACCAGGGGTGCTGACGTCATTAGTATATTTCTGCCTAGAGAAGGTGCCTGCAGCGGATAATTGCCATTGTGGGTTGATTTGCCAGCCTAGCTGATATTCCAAACCGTAGTGCTTGGTTTCACCATCATCGATATTCAGTCGATCTGAGTTTTGGAAGATGACATTGTCCTTTTCCATATAGAATGCTGTCAGGCTGTAATCTAACAGGCTGCCTTTGGTTTCAAAGCTTCTACCCTGCAGGCCCCATTCGATGCTGTCGATTTCTTCAGATTCCAGGTCTGCCTTGTTTTGTCCCGCCTGTAAGCGGTATAGCTCGGTGGCTTGAGGTGCTCTAAAACCATGAGATAGCCTGATGTGTGTACTCAAATTATCATTGATAATCTGGCGGGCACTGGCCTGTATCGAAACATTTTCAAAGGAATCGGTGCTATCCGCTGGGCGGGAATAGCGACAGCCGACGGCATTAGTAAAACCGTTGACACAAATGGAGCCGTCCTCAGCTGTATTGCCGTCAATCATACGGTTGTCGTAATCGTATTCCAGAAACTCGTAACGAATGCCGGAAGATAGTGTTAGTGCCTCGGTGGCCTGATGATCCGCAGAAATAAAAGCGGCAATCAGCTCGGCATCCACTTCGTAGTCATATTGTTTTCCAGCGGGAAATGATGAGAAGCCAAACTCCTGACTCTGCTCTAACCAGGCATCGGTGATTTCTATATCGACACCTTGGCTTAAGGTAGTTTTATCGCTGATTGGACGATAGAAGATCGATTGAACTCCTGCGCTGGCTTGCCCATTTTCTTCCAGCGGTGTGCCAGGCAAAAAGTGCATCATAAAGTCCATATCGGTGTAGCGCGCATAGGGTGTGACGATAAATTCGCCACTATTTTTCAGCGCCTTGCTGATGCGCGTTTGAAGCCTGACCGATTGACTGTCTCTAAAGGCTTCCGGGTTGGGGTTTTCACGCTTACGGCTTTCGTCTTTGTAGGCATCGGTGCCGACGACGAACCCGGCAGTTTCCTGATTAATGTTAGTAACGCTCAATAGCGTCTTAAAAGAGAGGTCGCCGCTTTGGAAATCGTGTCTGGCAGAGAGTTTCTGCTGGTCAAACCCCGAGTTATCTTTATAGCCGCCGTCATGGGCGCTATTAAAACTAATACGATAGCCATGTTTACCAACAGTATCACTGTGGCTGAATTTGATCCGGCCATAGTCGTGAGGGCCTGCTTCAAGGGATAGAGACCCTTCAGCCTGTTCTGACGGAGCCCTGCTCACTACATTAATAACACCGTGTAATGCATCAGAGCCATGGATTACCATGCCTGGTCCCCTCAGCACCTCAATTTGTTGCGCTTGTTCTGTATTGATATCAAATAGCTGGTTGACGTTACAGAATCCGGTAGCACGTACCGGGATGTTATCCTCGGCAATATAAAAAGCACCGCAGCTACCTGCACCTGTTAGCACGGGAGAACGGATAGCCGTCAAGTGTTCCTGACCATTACCGCGGCTTATCCAGGCACCGGGAACTTGGGAAAGCGCCTCGTTGATATGAGTGTGAGCAATCAGCTCCAGCTGATCCAGGCCGACAACGCTGATACTTGCTGTTTGTTCATTCAACGACTGATGGTAACGGTTGGCAGTCACAGTTACCGTTTCTATGTCAGCATTGGCTATTGAAGACAGGGTGGTTGCGGCTATAAGGGTTAGCGAAGGAATGGTGTTTGAGTAAGTGGTCTCAAGTATGGTTTTTTTACGTTGTAATGTAGTCACAGTCAGCTCGATAAAACGTTAATAGAATAATCAGCTATCCTTTCAATAATAAGGCGGCGATAAATGTTGTTTGTGGTAGTAGAAATTTATATGCCGATAGAGAGGAAAATGTGCCAATAGAAATTTATATTTATTATTTGAAACCAAGTAGTGTTTCATATAATTTCTATTATTAAGCCATAACAAAGCCATCTTGTCGATTGGCTGGTTACAGTCATTCGCCTAAATAAGAAGAGCTTTTGATTACTATAATTTAATCCAGTAGTAGGAAGGTAATAAGATGCAGCAGTTGCCCACGTTGTTAGTCATAGGCTCGTTGAGCGATGATTCATTATTGACTGGTTTAACGGAAGAAATATCCTTGATTTATGCCAAGGATGCTGATGCTGTTATTGATATTACCTCTGATGGCGAATCCATTGACTGTATTTTGCTTGATGCCGCTAGCCTTGGTGATGAGGCGCATGAAACTTGTCTTTGGTTAAAGACTGACAAAGAATTGAAAATGTTACCTATCGTTGTTATTGAAGCTGAATCCAGTCAGATGACACGATGGTTAAAAGCGGGCGCTAATGATGTGTTAAACGCTTCGCTGCCTCTAGAAATTTTCTTCAATCGTATTAAATTATTAATCGAGCTAAAACATAAAACGGGCTTGCTATCGGGTTTAGCCGCTTTGGATGAACTAACGGCGTTGGCGAGTCGACAACGGCTGAATGAATACCTTGATATTGAGTGGCGCAGAAGTTTGCGAGAGTACTATCCCTTATCGTTGATCAAAATTGATATCGATGGTTTTACGGCGTTTAATGATCATTATGGAGTAGGCGTAGGTGATGATGTGTTAAAACGACTTGCGCGTTCTCTCGAGCCGCTTTGTAAAAGGGCTGCTGATATGATCTCGCGTTACGGTGCTGACGAATTTGTCATTTTGTTGCCAGCGGTTGAACTTGAAAATGCATTAGTGGTTGCTGAAAAAGCACTAGAAAGCGTCAGGCAATTAAATATCGAACATTCGCACTCTACTGTTTCTGATCGAATCACGGTCAGTATTGGAGTGGCTTCTATGGAACCTAACAGGGATAGCCGCTGTCAGGATTTATTGGATGAGGCGGGGGAAATACTATACCGCGCTCAGCAGGCAGGTGGTGATCAGGTGCAAGGAATCGCAGTTTGACCTATATTTTTTAACTAATGATTGATATGTACTACAACTTTCCTGTCGCCATGCATGTGGCGGTGTTCCCATAAATAAATTCCCTGCCAGGTGCCCAGCGTCAGTTTACCATTCATAATAGGGATAGAAAGATTAGTCGCTGTTAACGCAGATTTTATGTGAGCGGGCATATCATCTGCGCCTTCTAACACATGTGTATAAAGAGGGTCGTTTTCCGGCACTAATCTGTTTAACCAGTTTTCCAGATCGTGTTGTGCTGACGGGTCATAATTTTCCTGAATCAGTAGACTGGCCGAAGTGTGTTGAATAAACAGCGTGCACAACCCTTCATTAATATTTGCCTGATTGACGACGGCATTGACTTGTTTGGTAAAACTATAGAGCCCTTGGCCAGCAACAGATATAGACAGTGTTTTAATCATGGCGAAAAAATAATGGTTTTGCTAAAACAGTTTTTCAGGGTGGTTAGTGTCAGATTCATTTCTTTCAGGTAATTCAGCACCACAATGCTTGCAGAAATTAGCGTCGCTTTCATGGCCACTTCTTTCACAATTACTGCAACGCAGTGTTAATCGGTCGCGATTTATTTCATTGATTAACTCAGCACTGATAATGCCTGTTGGTACAGCGATGATGGCATAGCCCGTTAACATAGCCATGGCTGCAATAGCTTGTCCAAATACAGTATGGGGGGTGATGTCTCCGTAGCCTACTGTCGTTACGGTAACAATTGCCCAATAGATACTGCGAGGGATGCTGGTAAAGCCGAAGATTGGACCCTCGATGATGTACATCAGTGATCCAAAAATGGTGACAATAATTAATACCGAAAACAGAAATATAAAAATTTTTCTCCGCGATCTAATTAAAGAACGCCACAAAATATTTGCCTCTCCGGTGTATTGCAGTAATTTCAGTACACGAAAAATTCTTAACACGCGGAATAAGCGGATAATTAATAATAGATTCGTTGAAGGTATGATAAGCGAGAGGTAAGTGGGTAATACAGCGAGTAAATCAATTAGTCCATAAAAACTGGTTGCATAGCCTCTGGGATTGGGTGAGCAGTAAAGGCGCAGGCCGTACTCGATGGTAAATAATATGGTAAAGAACCATTCGATCGTATGAAGTTGGAAGGCGTACTGTGATTCAATAGTTTCAATTGATTCCAGAATAACGGCTACAACACTGATCAAGATTGCTGTTATCAATAAGATATCAAAGCGTTTTCCTGCAGGAGTGTCTGTTCCAAAAATAACGCTATACAGTTTTTCTTTTAAATTTTCTGGTGTATCCATCATGTTCGAGCAGGTTTGTCAGCTTGTTATAAGGCCGGTTTTTAGCAATCTTGCCGCGAAGATTTTTTACATCAGGATTGATGTTTGTCAGTTGTATAGATTTAATAATAACAAATTGTATCTGTTATGAAGTTAGAGTAAAGCCTAAAGTCATTGATCAGGTAGCCTTGTTGGCAATTACAGAATCTTAGGAGTTAGAATGAGTACTATCCCATGTTATCAGGTAGATAGCTTTACCAATCAGTTATTTTCTGGAAATCCTGCAGCTGTAGTCCCGCTTGAAAGCTGGTTGCCGGACACAACCATGCAACAGATTGCAGCTGAGAATAATCTTTCAGAGACAGCATTTTTTGTGCAACAGGGAGATACTTTTCATTTACGCTGGTTTACCCCAGAGCAGGAGGTTGATCTGTGTGGTCATGCTACATTGGCATCAGCTTTCGTGTTGTTCGACCTTCTTGATTACCAGAATCCGATAATTACTTTTGATACGCGAAGTGGCCCCCTTACTGTAGAGCGGAGGGATTTATTGTTGGTTATGGATTTTCCCGCCAGGCCGCCAGAGCAATTGGATGTGTTGCCTGTCATTGCGAGGGCGCTAGGTGTCGAGCCTATTTGGGCAGGCTGTGCAAATTTCTGGTTATTGCTGCTGAAAGATGAAGAACAATTACTGCAGGTTAAGCCGGATTTTCAACAGCTTCTTGCGAGTACTGAAAAAGGCGTGATTATTACTGCTCCCGGTAATGAGCCAGAGATTGATTTTGTATCCCGTTTTTTTGCACCGAATGTAGGCATTAACGAGGATCCGGTAACCGGATCTGCACACTGTGTTTTGGTACCTTTTTGGGCTGATCGCCTCGACAAAACCGTGCTGAAAGCTAAACAGCTATCTGCTCGTGGTGGTGAGTTATCTTGTGAATTGTTAGAAGATAAAGTAAAGCTCAGTGGTGAATGTAAACTTTATTCAAGCGGGCAGCTGTATTTGGAATAACGCGCCACCCAGAGGGGACTCATCAATCGATAGTTTACCCTGATAGCTGTCGATAATATCTCTTACTACGTCCAACCCGATACCTTGTCCACTGTGGCGGGTGTCGGCACGTTGCCCACGTTTTATAATCTCTTCGCGTAAGGAGGGTTCAATGCCGTCGCCATCATCGTGGATATCTATGATAGCAACATGATTTTTTTCTGTTGCTACAATCTTGATTTGTTGTTTGCAGGCTTTACAGGCGTTATCCAATACATTACCAAGGATTTCCATCAGATCTCGCTGGTCACCTTTAACGTGTGTTGTTTCGTTGATATCCACTGCAAATGTGATTTGTTTCTGCTGGTAAACCTTGGCGAGAGCTGTGGTTAATCGCGTTATACAGGCTTTGATGGAAACATTATCAGCCAGTTTATGTGAGCTACCTGCTACCGCTCGTTGTAGTTGATGTTTAATAATGTCATCCATTCGTTCGGTTTGTTCTACCACTAAATGATGATTAGCTTTCGATGTTCTTAACTCACCCTGAATAACCGCTAATGGTGTTTTTAGACTATGGGCCAGATCAGCTAATGTCGCATGATAACGATCACGTTGTTTTCGTTCTGTCACTAATAACTCGTTGAGGTTGCTTACGACAGGTTCCAGTTCTCTGGGATAGTTGCCTTCAATTGATGATCGTTCTCCCTGTTCCACCTGTTTGAGTTTTTGTGCTAACTGTCTTAGTGGCTCGGTTCCCCAGCGTAAAATGATCAGTAATATGGCGATTAACGAAATACCCGTAATAGCTAGCCAGAGTTTTAATCGGTCTGAAAAGTCGTTGATGATTGCTGAACTGGGCGCTCTATCTTCAAGTACAGTAAAGGTTAAAAGTTCTTGTTGATTATCAACGATTTCCCATAACACACTGTAATGATAGATAAAGAATTGTTCTGTGACGTTAAATTCAGCGTTGCCTATTTGTGGATTGTTTGCCGCCAAAAGGCTCGGATCAATGCTGGTGTTGTATGCCGAGTAGGATTGCCATAATTGGCTACCATCTTGTCGGCTAATATAACCGTAGAGCCCTGATTGATATTGATCAAAACGTTCTTCGCGTAATATTTCTGGCATCTCAACCGTGTTATCACCAGGAATGGCTGAGGAGAGTAGTACGTAATTATGCAATTCAATTTGTTGTTCTTTAGTTTCTATCAGATTGTCGATAAAAATTTGCAGAACAACATAACCGAGTGTGCCAAAAAAAATTGTTAGTACAATAAAGCTGGCAAGGAGCAGGCGACCAAATAGCGTGTTGGGCAAAATTTTTCTCCTCCAGCCAGCTTCTTTTGACGGTTAATGGTTTGAAGGTTTGGGTTATTGAAGTTACGTGTTTGCCTTTAGATCAAACCGGTAACCCTGGCCTCTAACAGTCGCGATAGGTTTTAAATCATTGTTGGGATCAATTTTTTTCCGTAAGCGACCAATAAAGACTTCAATGACATTGCTGTCGCGATCAAAATCCTGATTATAAAGATGTTCAGTGAGCTCTGCTTTGGAGATGACTTTGCCCGCATGATGCACAAGATATTCAAGGGCATTGTACTCGTAGCTGGTTAAAGTTATCGGAGAATCATTAATCGCAACGGATTTTGCAGAGGTATCTATGTGTAGTGGACCAAACTCCAATATCGGACTTGCCTTTCCTGCTTGTCGTCGAAGTAATGCATTAATGCGAGCAAAAATTTCTTCGGTATGAAAGGGTTTGACAACATAGTCATCGGCACCGGCTTCGAGGCCTTCCACTTTGTCTTGCCAGTTATCTCTGGCTGTAAGAATTAGGACTGGTAGCGTTATTGCCTCCTGACGAATAGTTTTGATAATTTCTATGCCGGAAATTTCTGGTAAGCCTAGATCGACGATAGCGAGATCATAGGGATATTCTCTCAGCATGAATAAACCCTCTTTGCCATCACTGGCTGTATCCGTCGCGAATTGCTTTTTTTGCAGGCTATCCGCTAATTGCTGGCGTAGGTTTGCTTCGTCTTCTATAACCAGGATGCGCATAATCTTCGAAAGGAAATACCGTGAGAAAATTTATTTGCAGGCTTTTTTTGCTGCGTTAATTTGGGTTTTACTGCAGTCATTCTGGCCACCTTTACCAGTACACCATTTTTTACCATTGTCCCAGGCACTAATATCTTCCTGGCGGCCATCACTACATTTAACTTGGTAGTGAGAAAAAATCAGGTCGTTCTTGGTAATGATATCTTCTACATGTCTTATAGAGGTCGGTTTTGCTGCTAAAGATTGAGTGCTGGCTAGTATAATGACCAACGCCAATCCCAATGATCTCATTATCATTTGCTGTCTTCTCCGCGTAGTATGCGTGGCATACGATCAAAGTGTCAGTTGTGTCCATTATGGTAGACGGAAACTGAATAAAAGTTGAATGAATTCCAATAATGGGTTGATTTTGTTAGCGAAGCTTAACTAAAAGCTTCTGGTGAGGATAGTTGTTCCTGTTCTTCCGGGGAGACGGGTTCGTAATATTGCCTGCTGTTTTCTTCCATCAGGCGGCAATGATGGCAAATTTTGGAGCGGTTGGAGATTTTTGCCCAGCGTTTTCTGAAGGGCTGGTTACCCCAGTAACAGCGGGTATAGAAGTAATCATCCATTTTCTGGCCTTCCATTGTCAGATATTTATCTGTCAATAGAAGCGGGCGCACGACATAGTTGAGTGAGTTTCCACAGAATTTACAGGGTTTAGTTTTACGACGGTCATAAAGCACCAGTACAACATACATTGTTAAGGCCAATCCGGCGCTATGGGCTGTGTATTGCCAAGGTTCAGGTAATACCCACCAAGTGGCAAAGCCTGCGATAGCGACCAGTAATAACAAGATGTAAATACTCTGCAGAATATTACGTTTATGCTTGGATTCGAGCGTAGGAACGCGGTTATATGTATCCAGATTTTCCATAAAACAACTTAAGTAATGGGGGTAAGTCTATGAAAACATTTAAGTATCTTACATTATATTGCAGGATTGGGTAGCTCTTCCGGGTAAAGAAAAAGGAAAATTAGTTTTAAATATGTGATAGATAAAATAGTCAGGCTATAATGCCGATTCATAATTATATTTTTATATGGGGCTGAGATGTTAATTTTAACAAGACGAATTGGTGAAAATCTGATCATTGGCGATGATGTAAAGGTGTCGGTTTTAGGGGTTAAGGGTAATCAGGTAAGAATCGGAATCGAAGCGCCTAAATCAGTTCAGGTTCACCGTGAAGAAATTTATCAGCGTATTCAGAACGAATTAAAACAGTCCGATGAAGTGAATGGCAATGTAGCTGAATAATCGCTGACTACGTTTCGTTAAATGGCCTTTAAATATTAATAATTAGAAGTAAAGGCCATTTGAAAAAACCAAAAGCAGCACCTTTACTCTCCTTTCGATTAACAAGATTCAACAACTTTGACTAAGCCCTTGGTCAGAATTTGTAAATCTCTATTGTCGATAATATAGGGTGGGATGGTGTATACCAGCTTGCCAAATGGGCGAACCCAAATACCTTCAGCAACAAGTTGTTGTTGGATTCTGGCCATATCTACAGCAGATTTCATTTCGATTACCCCAATACTGCCCAGCACTCGTACATCAGCGACCTGAGCTAATTTTGCTGCTGGGGCCAGCCCTTGCCTGAGCTGTTGTTCTATTCGAGAGATGTTGTCCTGCCAGGGTTGTGAGAGTAATAGCTCAACACTTGCCAGTGAAACGGCAGTGGCCATAGGGTTGGCCATAAAAGTTGGACCATGCATAAATACACCGGCTTCGCCCTCGCTGATGCCAATGGCAATCTTTTCTGTGCAGAGGGTAGCTGCCAGCGATAAATAACCACCGGTTAAGGTTTTGCCCAAACATAAGATATCGGGAGCAATGTTGGCGTGCTCACAGGCGAAAAGCTTACCGGTGCGACCAAAGCCCGTTGCTATTTCATCGCAAATTAATAAAACATCATGCTGGTCACAGAGCTGTCGCACCTGTTTTAAATACTCCGGTGAGTAAAAATTCATTCCGCCTGTGCCTTGCACAATAGGTTCCAGAATCACGGCAGCTAATTGGTGGTGATGTTGTTCGATCAATTGTTTGAGGCTGTTGATATCCGCATCATCATAGGGTTCATCAAAAGCTGTTTTGGGGGCGTCGGCGAATAAGTGCTTCGGTAAAACTCCGGAAAATAAATGATGCATCCCTGTGACGGGATCGCAAACCGCCATGGCGCCGAAGGTGTCACCGTGATAACCGGATTTGAGTGTGAGCAGACGAGTTTTTTCTTTTTTACCAACCGAATACCAGTACTGAATCGCCATTTTTATGGCCACTTCCACGCTTACTGAACCCGAGTCTGAAAAAAACACGCGTGTTAAAGGCGTCGGAGTGATATCGACCAAAAGCTTTGCCAGTTTGACCGCTGGAGGATGAGTAATACCGCCAAACATCACATGTGACATTTTTTCCAGCTGATCTCTGGCGGCCTGATTCAGAACAGGGTGGTTGTAACCGTGTAGCACTGACCACCATGAGGAAATACCATCAATTAACTCCCTACCATCAGCCAGTTTAAGGCGCACACCCTCAGCCGATACAACAGGATAAACAGGAGGCGCAGCCGTTGCAGAGGCGTAGGGGTGCCAGATATGTGCTCGGTCTATCGCTTGCAATTGTTCAGCAGAAAGTTGTTCAGATAAGGACATAATCAGGGTTTTATAAATAATCAGTGATTTAGAGAGATTGCTATTGTAGGCAAAGCTCAGGCTTGTTTAAATCCCGAACTTGTTTGTCACTGTATGTATTCGGAAAGGAGTCCGAAATGAAAATAAGACATTTTATGAATTCAGCGGTATCGGGTAGCGACATTAACAGTAACGAAATAAACCAACAGCAGTTAATGGAAACGTTAAAAGCGGTTTATGGTTACGATAGTTTTCGAGGTAATCAATTAGCGGTTATTGAAACCGTACTGCAAGGAAAGGATGCCTTGGTACTGATGCCTACAGGTGCGGGTAAGTCGCTATGTTACCAGTTGCCAGCCTTGCTTCGCAGTGGTGTGGGTGTGGTGATATCACCGTTGATTGCTCTAATGCAAGATCAAGTCGATGCCTTAAGTGAGCTGGGTGTTAAGGCGGCTTATCTGAATTCAAGCCAGACAATTGAGCAGCAACGCCAGGTAGAACAAATGCTGAGTTCTGGTGAGCTGGATCTATTGTATGTTGCTCCGGAGCGTTTATTACAAGAGCGAACAGTGGCCCTGTTAAAATGTTGTGAGCTGGCGTTATTTGCTATTGATGAGGCGCACTGTGTATCTCAATGGGGGCATGACTTCAGGGCAGATTATTTATCTCTTGGTTCCTTGTCTGATCACTTTCCCAATGTTCCCAGGCTTGCCTTAACGGCGACGGCCGATCAGCGCACCTGCGAGGAAATCGTTCAGCGTTTGCAGTTGCGCAGTGCGGAACGATTTATCAGTGGCTTTGATCGTCCCAATATTCGTTACAGTATTGCGGCCAGGCACAATGGTCGCAAACAGTTGCAAGCATTTTTGCAAAACCGAAAAAACGAAGCGGGCATTGTTTATTGTTTGTCACGGAAAAAGGTTGAAGATACTGCGCAGTGGTTATGTGAGCAGGGATTTAATGCATTGCCTTACCATGCAGGATTATCGTCAGAATTACGGCAATATCATCAAAACCGTTTTTTGCGAGAAGAAGCCATTATTATGGTGGCAACGATCGCCTTTGGTATGGGCATTGATAAACCCGATGTTCGCTTCGTTGCTCATCTGGACTTACCAAAGAGTATCGAAGCCTATTATCAGGAAACCGGCAGGGCAGGACGTGATGGCCAGGCTGCCGAGGCCTGGATGGTGTATGGGTTACAGGATGTTGTCAGGTTGCAGCAGATGCAGGCGCAGTCCAATGCGGCTGAACAATTCAAACGCATCGAACGGCATAAATTGGATGCGATGCTAGCGTTATGTGAAGTGACCAGCTGTCGTCGCCAGGTATTACTCAATTATTTTGGTGAGCAGCTGGAGCAACCTTGTGGTAATTGCGATAACTGCCAGATTCCGCCAGAAACCTGGGATGCTACCGAAGCTGCACAAAAATTATTATCTTGCGTGTATCGAACGGGGCAGCGCTTTGGTGTGGGTTATGTTCTGGATGTGCTGAGAGGGAAGGAAACTGATCGCATCATCCAAAACAATCACCAGCAGTTAAGTACCTTTAGCCTTGGTAAGGACATGAGTGAAGCGCAGTGGCGATCTGTTATTCGGCAATTGGTTGTGAGAAATTTATTACATATCGATGTGGAAGGTTATAGTGCGTTGCAGCTTACAGAAAGCTGCCGGGCAATTTTAAAAGGCCAACAAACACTGCTGCTGAGAAAAGATCCGGATGTTAAAGCCGCCTCAAGAAAAAATGGGTCGCGCAAAGCGGAGAGAAAAAATTATGCTGTGCGTGATGAGGACCAACAATTATGGGATGCATTAAAAGCTTGCCGCAAGCGTTTGTCAGAGGAATATAACGTTCCACCCTATGTCATCTTTCATGATGCAACTTTACAGGAAATGTTAGAAGTGCGTCCCATGTCACGTATGGAACTTCTCACCATATCGGGGGTGGGAGAAAGTAAATTGGATAAATACGGCAGTGATTTTATTGATGTGATTTGTTCTCACACAGAAACTGTGGTTCAGACAGAAACTTATTAAAGCAATGTAGATTGACACGCATGCTCAAACCACGCCGAAAAACCAAACATTCAACGCAGCAACAATTAAGTCTTGATGGGAGTTTTGAATATGTTGTGAAGCGACAACGTAGAAAAACCATAGCCCTTCATGTGCTGGAGAATGCTCAGGTGGAAGTGCGCGCACCGTCGTGGGTGCCTAAATATGAATTGGTTCAATTTGTTGAACAGCGAGCCGAGTGGGTGATCTCTCAAAGACAAAAAGCACTTGAAAAATTATCGCAGAAACCAAGTTATCGACCGGGACAACAACATTACTTTATGGGAGAAACTTTTCCTCTTCATCTTGAAGTGGCTAAACGATCAAATGTTGCACTTCGTGATGACATGTTGCTTATTAAAGTGCCGGAAATCAGTAATGAAAAGCGAATAGAAACGGCATTAACCCATTGGTATCGCAAGCAGGCTGTGGATATTTTTGAGGAACGATTTTTTTTCTGTTATGAACGTTTTCCCAATTGGTTTCAGGATAAATACTCGATGCCCAATATGCGCATTCGCAAAATGCGCAGCCGATGGGGAAGTTGTTCCAGCCGAGGTGAAATTACCTTGAATCTACAGTTGATTAAGATGCCGCTTAGCTGTGTCGATTATGTGATATATCATGAGTTGTGCCATCTGGAATTTTTTCATCACGGTACATCTTTTTATCAGCTATTGACTTGTGTTTGTCCCGATTGGCAACAGATAGAAAAACGCATAGAAGCATTTGCTAATATGTGAGTTAACGTGTGAGTGCTTGTGTGTAAAATGCTAGAGAATTTCTTTTAGATAGGGCAACACGTTTTCCAGAATTTTGCGCTGTGCGCCTTCGGTTGGGTGAATGCCATCTGCTTGCATAAGCTCCGGATAAATGGCGATGTCATCCAATATGAAAGGCACTAGACTTGACTGGTATTTTTCTGCGAGCAGGGAATAACTGTTGGTAAACTCTCGAGTATATCTTGGGCCATAATTAGGCGGTATCGCCATGCCTGCTAATAATACTTTGGCATTGGCTTCCTTTGACAGTATGATTAATTTCTCTAAATTTTCCCGAAAAACCTTAATGGGATAACCCCTGAGACCGTCATTGCCACCCAGTTCAATAATGACAATGGTGGGTTGGTATTTTTCGATTAATTCTGGAAATCGTTTTAAGGCGCCGCCTGTGGTTTCACCGCTGATACTGGCATTAATCACCTGGTATTTGGATGTCGAAGCATTATCATTAATTTCTTCGGCCAATAGTGCAACCCAGCCTTTTTCCAGTTCCATGCCATAGGCTGCGCTGATGCTATCTCCTAATACCAATAGTGTATTGGTGTTGGCTGTTACGGCCTTTGAATTAAACAATAGTAATGCGAATAGCACAGCCAGCTTGCCGTATTGGGAAAAAAATTGTTTCAGAAGAAAGGTTTTGGGAAGTCTAAGCATCATAAAAGCAGCGTATATTGAGTTACAGTAATGTAATTAGGTGTTTCCATAAATTGGGTAAATAATAAGTTATTACGTATATGCATAATGCACAAGTGCCGTTCAGCCAACTTTATAGTAATTCATGTAAGCAGTAATGCATGTAAATAGTAATGATAGTAATGTATGTAACTAGTATTAATGTGAAATTTTAGTAACCACTTAAAGTTTTGAAATAGCTACCAGTAATGATTAAGACTCATCAGTTAGAAAAGACCGTAGAGACCAGTGAAGGTTCATTGACCATCCTGAAAGGCATTGATTTGGAAATCAAGCAGGGAGAAAGCCTCGCGATTGTGGGGCCATCCGGCTCCGGTAAGTCGACCCTGTTGGCTTTATTGGCTGGTTTGGATATTCCCAGTGGTGGTTCAATTTCGCTCGACAATCATGAATTAACGGAACTTGATGAAGACAAAAGAGCCCAGGTCAGAGCCAAGTTAGTGGGCTTTGTCTTTCAGGCCTTCCAATTATTGCCGAGTCTTACCGCACTGGAAAATGTGATGTTGCCTGCCGAATTGAACGGTGTTCCCGGCGCACGAAAACTGGCGGAAAAATACTTACAGCGAGTCGGCCTTGGCGAACGTGTGAATCACTACCCCAGACAGCTTTCGGGGGGTGAACAACAGCGAGTAGCTATAGCCCGTGCCTTTGCTTCACAACCGAAAATTTTATTCGCTGATGAACCCACAGGTAATCTCGACACTGCTACCGGTGCCCATGTGATTGACTTGTTGTTTGACTTAAACCGAGAAGAAGATGCAACGCTGGTGTTGGTAACCCATGAGCAACGCCTTGCTGATCGCTGTCATCGCAGTATTACTTTAGAAGCGGGCGCAGTAGTCAGCGATAAAATCAATAGCCCGGTCATTGATAATACTGTCACATTAGTGGCCAGCAACGAGGCCCGCTAATGTTTGGAATGCGGCTGTTATGGCGTGATTGGCGCGGTGGTGAGTTAGGGGTTTTATTCGCGGCTTTACTGATAGCCGTTGCTATTGTCACCGGTATTTCCTTATTTACCGATCGCCTACAGCAGGGTATCACTGCGCAGAGTAGCCATTTTCTGGCGGCTGACCGTGTGTTGAGAACGTCTGACCCTGTCGATCCTTCATGGTTATACAAAGCCGATGAGCTGGGATTACTGCAAGCGCAAACCATGACTTTTCGTTCTATGGTGTACGTTGGCGAAGATCTGGACGGCAAAATGCAGTTCAGCGCCGTCAAGGCTGTTAGCGACAGCTACCCTCTGAAGGGCCAGTTGGATGTCAGTGATACACCCTTTGGCACCGTAGTAAAAACACCACTGTCACCGCCTAGGGGCGAAGTGTGGTTAGACTCCCGATTATTCCCTCTGCTTCAAGTTGAGCTTGGCGATAGTGTGTTTGTGGGTGACGCAGAATTTACCGTCACCAAAGTGGTTATGAATGAGCCTGACCGCGGTAGTGTATTCAGTGGCTTTGCTCCGCGGTTATTAATGAATATCGACGATATTCCTGCTACCAATGTGGTGCAGCCTGGCAGCAGAGTTCGCTACCGTTATTTGTTCTCTGGCGATAATCAGCAATTATTGCAGTACGGTGAGTGGCTGCAGAGTCGGCTCGATGTTAGTCATCGTTGGTTGGATTTGAGAGATAGCCAACCCCGCATTTCGAACTCCATGAAGCGAGCTGAGCAGTTCCTATTGTTGGCAGGAGCCCTCGGTGTCGGATTAGCCGGGGTTGCTATTGCGTTGGCAGCGCGCAGATATAGTGAAAGACATTACGATTATGTCGCCATTATGAAGTCGTTAGGTGCCACATCTTCTCGAATAATGACCATTTATACGACCAACTTACTGGTACTGGCAATGATCGCAGTTGTCATCGGCAGTATGGTGGGCTGGTTGATACAGACCGTTTTCTTTTCTGTGTTAATGGATTACATGAGCATTAATATGGAGCATAGCGCGACCTTTCGCCCCTACATTATCGGCAGTGTTACAGCGCTGGTGTGTTTAATGGCCTTCGCATTACCTCCGCTATTAAATTTACAGGGAATTTCTCCGTTGCGTGTGTTACGCAGGGATTTACAGGGAGCGATGGTCAGCTCAGTAGTTAGCTATGCCATGGGTGTGGGAGGTATTGGCTTATTAATGCTGTGGTACAGCGGCAATATTCAGCTAACTCTGGCGATATTGGCAGGAATTGCAGCCACGTTCATTATTGTTGGTGCTGCAGCCTGGTATTTACTACGCGGCTCAACGCATATGGGCATGCAGGCTGGTAGTACATGGCGCTTGGCACTTGCATCGATGCGTCGCAGGGGTTACCAAAATGCTGTACAGGCTGTCATTTTTTCTCTCTCCATTATGTTGTTGTTAGTGCTGTTTATGGTGAGAAGTTCTCTTATCGAAGAGTGGCGGATACAACTCCCTGAGGGCACGCCCAACCACTTTTTAATGAATGTCTCTGCTGAGGAAATCAGTGCTGTTGAACAATTATTGGCTGATAATGGCGTCAGTTCTGAGCCTATTTTTCCGATGGCGAGAGCCAGGCTGGTAAATATTGGTGGTATGTCGCGAGAGCAATGGATTAAGCAAGAAGTGCTACCGAATATGCCGATTGAATCCACCTCCAGGCCCGAGAACATAGCCCGTGAAGTGAATCTTACTTGGGCTTACGAAATGCCAAGTGATAACCGTTTAGTTGAAGGGACCTGGTGGCCACCAGGCTCTACCAAGCCGGAGGTATCACTTGAGGTTGAATTCGCTGAACGCCTTCGTTTGAACGTCGGTGATAAATTGGTTTTTCAAATTGGTAGTGAGCCACTTGAAGTAGAAGTTAGTAGTATTCGGTCGTTAAATTGGGACTCAATGAAGCCGAATTTTTTTCTGATATTTCCTCCCAAGGTTTTGAAAGATTATCCGGCCACCTATATCACCAGTTTTTACTTGCCACCAGATAAAAAGCGTTTTCTGAACCAGTTTCTACTCAATTTCCCCACCATTACTGTTATTGAGATGGATGCGGTTATTCACCAGATAAGAACCATTGTTGATCAGGTGAGTGGTGCTGTTGAATTAGTGTTGGGACTGATTATTGTCAGCGGTGTCTTGGTATTGATTGCCAGTGTTCAATCCAGTCTGGACAGTCGATTTCAGGAAAGTGCGATACTACGAACCCTCGGAGCCAAACGAGGGCTGGTACTGGGCAGCCTTGCCATAGAGTTTTCTGCCTTGGGTTTGTTAGCGGGTGTACTGGCAGCATTTTCTGCCGAGCTGGCAGTATTTGGTTTGCAGGAATATCTATTAAATATGACCTATACAATGCATCCCGTATTGTGGTTCATAGGCCCTATTGTTGGTATGGTTTTAATTGGTAGTGCCGGTTATGTTACGTGTCGAAAAGTGGTGAATACCCCTCCAGTCAAAGTGCTTCGAGAGTTGTAGCTTTAGTCAGTTTTGATTACTATCCGCGCCTGATTTTTTCGAGAGAGATTTATGCAGTCGCGCGATATCACTTTTATTGTCATCGTGGTACTGGCTTGCCTGGTGGGATTTTACATGGTGAGCGAGGATGAGTCGCCGAGTGTAGACTCCACGCCAGCCCCTTCTATTGACGAACATCTGCCTGATTTCACTGTATATAGCGACGTGGGTGAAAAGAAGCAGGCTTTTTTTGAATTTCTACTACCGATGGTGCAGGAAGAAAATCAACGCCTGTTGACTCTTAGACAGCAACTCAAATCTATGAGCCAAAACACTAAGTATGATCAGAGCGAAGCTGAATGGTTGCTGGAACTCGCCAGAGAATATCGAGTGATGGCCGGGCATGCTACTATCAAAGAGGATCAGCTACAGTGGGTTATTGAAGAGTTGCTTGTCAGAGTCGATCAAGTACCCGCTTCGCTGGCTTTGGCTCAGGCTGCCAATGAATCAGCGTGGGGAACATCTCGGTTCGCTTTGGAAGGAAACAATTTGTATGGCCAATGGTGTTTCCGTCCCGGTTGTGGTTTGGTTCCCAATAGTCGTCCCGATGGTCAAAGTTACGAAGTGGCTACCTTTGAATCTCCCTTCGATTCAGTGAGGGGTTATATTCATAATTTGAATACCAATTTGGCTTACAAAGAGTTTCGCCAAATTAGAGCTGAACAACGTGCAGAAAATTTGCCGCTGTCAGGTCAAAAATTTGCAGAGGGTTTGGTTAAGTATTCTTCCAGAGGGCAGGATTACATCGAAGAATTACAGGCTATGATTCGTGTTAATCAATTGGAGCAATACGACACCATTTAAGTCTTGAATTGAGGCTAACTATTTTATCGTGGCGTCCGCACTTTTTTAATCTTCACTCAATCTAGAATCCATTCCTCATTTTGATCTAGCCTAATCCAGGGCTTGGAAAACCAGTAGTAGCGTTGATCGCCGGCGGGGCTAGTGCAATTGTAACGGGAACGGCCAACAGGAATATCCCTTTTAGGCGTTACTATCAGTTTAGGCGTTTCATCTTTGTTCACTTGCAATGCACCCTGACCACTGCCAAAGCATTGAACCTGTAAAATATTCGGTTGCGTAGGATTAAACAGTATTTCTATGCTGGGCTTACTGTTATTGTGAGATAGAGGGTTTTCCGGGGCGATGACATCAAAAATGTGGAAGGGCAGTGTTTTCACTTTTAGGCTGAAATCTTTGATATCCGTATAGTTGCCGGCAAAGGGAAAGCGAGGAAGGGACTGCCAATTACTACGCTCACTAATAGGGCCAGAATGTTGACCAATACCGATATATCCCATTTCGGCAACGAGCTCTTCTAATGCAGAATTGAATTCACCATAGGGGTAGGCAAAAATTTTATGGCTTTGTGTAGTTTCCTCTTCTATTCGCTTCTGCGCGTGCTCAATATCTTTGCGAATGCGATCGCGCCATTGATCATCACTTTCATCAGCAGACTTAACTAACAAATGATTATGGCTGGAGCTGTGGTTGGCAATCGTAGCGCCGTGTTCAGCCATTTCACGTATCTGTTCCCAACTAGCCTGCAGATGAAAACCTTGGTCGACGGCATTAGTGCTAACAAAAATGGTAAATGGCCACCCTCGTTTTTTTAATCTGGGGAAGGCTTCTTCGTAGACTGAAATATAATTATCGTCGAAGGTGATTACGACGACTTTGTCAGGAAGCTTTTTTCCCGACTTTATGCGGGTTAAAACCTCAGGCAATGGCCATACTTGGAACTCGTTTTGTTCGAGAAAAGTTAACTGTTGTTCAAATAGTGCAGGGCTGATGCTGGTAATTGCTGGTGTGTCATTTGCAATATGATGGTATAGCAAAATCACAGCATGATTGGGTTTCTCAATAGCTGCATTGCCATGTGATGTTGCTATTAACAGCAGAATAAGTTTGATAAAGAATTTCATGTTTCGACTTAGCTAACCCTTGATTCACGTCTGCGTTGTTTTCGTTGTACAGCAGCAATATATTGTTGCAACTTTACCCGCTGTTGCGGGTTATCCACAGTCAGTCTCGCACCCGCCAAGGTATGCATATGAGGCGTGCGAATACGGTATAGATTACATAGCTCTACTTGGCAATCAATATCACTTCCATCAGGTAATCGAAGAATGCTCGCAGGGAAAAATTTATTTTTTTCCAATATGTCAGTTATATCCTCAGCAAAGCTCAACTTAATCCCTTCCGATGACAGATTGATGATACGGACATCTGGTATGGGCTGCTGCTCCAAATATAACTCAATATTTAGTCCTGTTTCGCTTTCGACATAAATTCTATAGGCATTGCGGCTGTGATTTCTACCGACCTCTTCGGGCAGTTCCAGCAGGTAGCTAACATCATCTCCATGTTCTTGCCTGGCGAGTATTCGTGTATAAAAGTGCAGGTCAACTCGTTGTGAGCGACTGGTGATCTCTACTGTGTCGCCTGATTCTAAGCTTTCCAGCCCTTCGCTGGGGAATAATTCATCAATCAGTAACTCAGCATTATCCGGATCAATATTGAGTACCATGCTTTGGTAGAGATGATCGTTTTTGGTGATCTTGACCCCAATCCACTCGTGATGTTTGCGAAGGTACTCTAAACGTTCATAATGATCTTTAGGTTCATTCGACTCCTGCGAATGAGGTGTTGATAGAATCCTTCTTATTAGTGATTTGATGAAAGACATCATGGGGTGAATATCGTCACATTAAGGTGTCAGGATAACAAAGCTTGAGCTTATTCTACCTGTTGATTATTAATTGACAATAATCGGCAGCGGTAAGCTAAACTAAAGCGCTAATATAAAACGGGCAGGAGCCAAGTATGAATACACAAGTAGCCATGAATAGAACAGTCATAATTAAATTCATTGGGTTAGCCATTTGCTCATTATTTATTTCAGTTGCCCAAGCTCAAGAACGAGATGTTGAAAAAATGATGCAACAGCTCACCGAAATGCAGCAGTGTTTGGCCAATATCGATCAAAGCCAGATGCAGCATTTGGAGCAACAATCTCAATCCATGCAGACTAGAATTTTGTCGCTTTGCAGTAACGGGAATCAGCAACAGGCAATGAATGAGGCGATTAAGTTCGCTGAAGAGCTGTCCAAGTCATCAGTGATGCAGCAGTTAAATACCTGTTTAAAATTGGTACCGACACTCAATCAGGTTAATCCATTGCAAATGTGGAGTGAACTACCAAAAGATTTGTCAATATGTGGCGTATAAATGGGTTTTTTCTAAAAGTGGAGAGTGAACGGATAGCTTTTAATTTATGGCACAACAGTTAGGGCAAATAAAATATGAGCCGGTTATTTTCTTTTTTGATTATCAGTTTACTAGTCGGTTGTGCAGCGCTGGATCCTCGCTTTGAACCACCCGTTGTATCGGTGAACAATTTACAGATATTGCCTTCCAATAGCTTGAGTCCTCGATTTCTAATTGATCTTAAAGTGATAAATCCAAATTCGCAATCTTTAGATATAAAAGGAGCTTATTACAGCATAGAGATTGAGGGTCATCAGGTTATTTCGGGAGTAAGCAATAAGTTGCCCGTTATTGCCGGTTACGACGAAGCTAATATTGAGCTAATAGCCAGTGCTGATCTGTTGGGCGGATTAAAATTATTGAATGATTTGCTGTCGCAGAATCGGCAGGGATTGAGTTACTTGATTAACGTGAAGTTGGATATGGGGCGGTTAGCTTTGCCTATTAATGTTACCAGGGAGGGCAAGGTAGATTTCACTCACGCACAAAGATAAGAGGCGGCCTTAATTTCTAAACTTTTTTGCCGTTTTCTAGCACTGTTAGTTATTAAGTACATAAAAAATATCTGTATATAACAAAGCCATCTGTAGCCTGATTATATTCTCCGAACTTTCTGGAACTATACTGTCAAAAAGCCCAGTAATATACTGGTCTTGAAAGTGTTGAAAATATTGACAGTAATGGCATAGATGTAGGCTGAGTATGTGCTTTATTCGCGCTTTTAAACATTGTAGCTATATATTTTTTGCAATTATTTTCTTTTCTCTTGCTGGTTGTACCTTTGTTCAAGAGCAGGTTGTTTCTTTTCAAGATGTTCCTTCCTATACGATTAATGGCCGCACAATTAGTGCAGAACAGGCTAAAGAAAACATAGATGATTTCGACCTATTGGCGATTAACGCTGAAGTTATCGACTTTACCGATCATTATGTCTCGAAAGATATGACAAAACTACAAAGGGCTGCCATGCTTCATCAAGTATTAGCTAGCCCGGCGTTTAGAGCTATCGAATATCATGGGCCGAGTACGCTAACAGCGCAGCAAGCTTTCGATCTTCGCCAAGCGAATTGCCTTGGGTATGCCAACCTGTATATTGCGCTGTCTCGCCACTATGGATTAAAAGCCAGCTATCAACTAATAGAGAAATTTCCCGAGTGGAGCATGACGGGAAACTTGGTTTCGATGAATGTTCATATTAATACCATGGTGCCGCTTAATTCTGATAAGGGTTTAGTGGTGGAGCTTGGCGGCAATGGTTTTGTGCAACAGGGGGAGAGAAAAGTTATTTCAGATAACGATGCTTTAGCATTGTTTTATAACAACCTAGCTATAACTGCTTATGCCAATGAAGATAATTTTCAGGCCTATAGTTTAATTGCCAAAGCAATAGCATTTTCGCCCAGACAAGCTTTATTATGGTCAAATTTAGGTGCAGTTTTTCGGGCGACTGAACAGTATGAGGCTGCCGAAAGTGTCTTGAAAACAGCGTTACGTATAGATTCGGGTTTTTATACGGCGTTAAACAATCTCTCTATCGTTTATCATCAGACAGGGCAAAAGAATCTGTACGCTGAGATCGCAGAAAAAACTCAGCAGTTGCGAATTAAAAATCCCTACTATTACTATTATCTGGCAAGAAAGTCTGTGCAGGAAAAAGATTATCGCCTAGCGACTCGGCATCTTAAGCGTGCATTACGTATAAAAGATGACGAACCACGTTTTCATCAGTTAATGGAAGAAATTAATAGCCAGCGTGATCAAGTTGCTCAGTTGACGGTTAATGCCTATTAATATAATTCTCGCTCTCTTTTATGCTGTCTAGTAATTTTTTCATGTCATTATTTTCTAGAAAATCGTAGTTTCCCCTTTTTTCTATCCACTTGCTAAAGCTGATAGAAGGTAGAGCGTTATCTCTGATCCAGTGAATTAATTTTAACGTTTTAAAACCATCGAACCACTGCTCAAGATGTTGCTTACGTGTTGAATTAGTTAAACCTTGTTGGTAACAGTGCTTAAGTGCTGCTTCGAGTTTAAGAAATTGAGTCAGCTTTAATAATGTCTCTATCTCGACAGCTTCCGGTTTATGTTTTTTTAATCGATTTATACTGTCAGCAATAGTCGATGTTGACTGAGATAAATCCTGTAATAGTAAGAGAAAAAAGTGTAAATAATAAAAACAGTCGGGGTGGTAGATAAGTGTGTCAAAAGGGTTGCTCTGGTTGGCAATTTGTTGTGTCGCCGGGCCTGTGCCAAAGGGTACTCGATCTGAATGACGTGCCTCTAATTGAATCTTGTCACAATCCAGAGTAATAACATCTCCTGTTTTTGCTACTTTATTTAACAAATAAAAATCTTCTCCACCAGCACGCTTTGGAAAACCTCGTACCTTGGCGTAGTGTTCAAAGTCGATGGCTAGGGTGCTGCCAACAGTATGAAATGCATAAGGTGAGCCGGACCAGCTTAGGCCTTGCACATAGTAATGCAGTTTATATTCATAAAGCTGTGTTGGCAGGCGAGGGTCGTCATGACTGTAAGTATGTTCATAGGGAAAAACGACAGCGGCCGCATTTTTACAAGCGGCCAGAGTGGAAAAATAACTGCTAGGCAAATGTCCATCAGCATCGCTTGTTGCAATCCAGGGTGACTGAATATGTTTGTTGTTGATTAATTGACAAAGCACATCGGCACCAATTTTTCTCGCAGTACCAACACCTTCATCAGGTTTAAGTGGTGTGCCTTTATATACGCGGTCTACGACAAGTAAACTGCTGTTGTTGGGCAGTTCATATAGCGTTAAAGGTTGCTCGTCGACTTGCCAATCTGGATTGAGCGAATCAAGCACTGCATTTTTGAGCTCCAGATACCATTGAATATCGTTATCCGTTTCAGGGCGATTCAAAACAATTACTAATAAGGTATTTTGCTGTGATTGAGCGAAATCAATAAAGCGCCTGAGTGAAGTTTCACTCTCTCTGTACATAGGTATCAATAAGCCCTGATTAAATTGGGCAGGAAAGTTGTGCAAGCACTGGGATTCAGGTTCGGCGTATTGCTGCAAATATTTTTTTAGTGCTTTGGATGATGGCATGGAGTTAGTGCAGGGCTGCTCGATGAGGCAAGTTAGCGACAATTTTAGCTTCGGCTTCAATTAATTGCTGTAAGCGTTGCAGTACCGTTTGTTCCGGGAAGTAGAGCAATGCCAAATCGACCATTAAATCCTGATGTCGCTCTTCAGAGCGGGAAATCGATGTATAAAAGTTTTTTAATTGCCCGGGTTCTAGCGCTTTGGCTATTAAACCGAATCGCTCGGCGCCTCTGGCTTCGATAATACCGCCAATTAGCAGGCGGTCGAGAAAGTATTCATCACTGCCCTTACGCAAAGATTGTCTGAATTGATTAACATAGGGGTCCTTTTCATCCTTGGTGGTGATCAGTCCACGGCTATGAATCAGCTTAACTACTTCGCGGTAATGCGTCATTTCCTCTATAGCCAATTCTGCCATGGCATTGACCAACTCAACGCGGTCTGGGTAATGAGAGAGCATCGAAATGGCCATGCCTGATGCTTTTTTCTCTGCTGCAGCATGGTCAAGCAGGAAGGCGTCAAAATCTGCCATGACTGCATCTGTCCAAGTTTGAGAGGTTGGGTAGGCGAGGATTATTTTGCTCATTCTGGGTACCATTATTGGCGGCAAGCTGAGTTCCATAGTTGACGGCAGGGCGCATTATAAGGGGGTGGTTTACACACGCAAGGCGTCTATAATACGCCACTGTTTTGCAATCCTACTTAATAAGAATCATTTCGAAGGAAGTTCTATGATTATCAAGCCCCGTGTTCGCGGTTTTATGTGTATTACCACTCACCCTATTGGCTGTGAGGTGAATGTCAAAAACCAGATTGAATATGTGAAACAGCAGGGACCTATTGCAGATGGTCCTAAGAAGGTGCTGGTGCTAGGGGCTTCTACCGGTTATGGCCTGGCTTCTCGAATTACTTCAGCCTTTGGCAGTGGTGCCAGTACGCTGGGTGTCTTTTTCGAGAAAGAAGGTACTGAGAAAAAGCCAGGTACTGCGGGTTGGTATAACTCCGCTGCCTTTCATAAATTTGCCGAGCAAGAAGGCCTGTACGCTAAAAGTATCAATGGTGATGCCTTCTCCAACGAATTAAAACAAAAAACCATCGATATTATTAAGCAAGATCTGGGTCAGGTTGATCTGGTGGTTTACAGTCTGGCCGCTCCTCGTCGTCAGCATCCTGATACGGGTGAGGTACATGTCTCTACGCTTAAGCCCATTGGTAAAGATGTTGTGCAGCGTGCAGTTGATACTGATAAGAATATTTTGAAGGAAGTCTCCGTGCCTGCGGCCAGTCAGGAAGAAATCGACAACACCGTCGCCGTTATGGGTGGTGAAGATTGGCAGATGTGGATTGATGCGTTAGATGAAGCCGGGGTATTGGCCGATGGCGCCAAAACCACTGCCTACACCTATATTGGTGAAAAGGTAACCTGGGATATTTACTGGCACGGGACCATAGGGCAGGCCAAGCAAGATCTGGATCGACGCGTTATCGATATCCGTAACAAGCTGGCGGAAAAAGGTGGTGATGCGCGTGTTTCGGTATTGAAAGCGGTGGTGACGCAGGCCAGTTCAGCAATTCCCGTAATGCCGCTCTATCTCGGTTTACTGTTTAAAGTGATGAAGGCCGATGGCAGCCACCAGGGCTGTATTGAACAGGTTGATTTGCTATTCAGAGAAAGCCTCTATGGTACTTCGCCGAAGCTAGACGACGAGGGCCGTCTACGGGCCGACTACCTGGAGCTTCGCCCTGAGATTCAGAAGCAAGTCGAAGAGTTATGGGCATCGATCACCGATGACACTATTGATCAGCTCAGCGATATGAAGGGCTATAAAGAAGAGTTTCTGAAACTGTTTGGTTTTGAAATCGATGGTGTCGACTACGAAGCCGATGTTAATCCTGTCGTGCCCATTGCCAACCTGGTCGATTAATAACGTTATACGCTTAGCTTAAGCAGAGTCGGTAAACGGGAATGGATGAGCCACTGGTACATGGCCGCGCAGTAAGGTTGACCGACCGTGTTCGCAGGATTACTGCCCCCAACGCTGGTGTCATGACTGGAGCAGGCACTAATACCTATTTGCTGGGCAATGAGCAAGTAACGGTGGTTGATCCTGGCCCTGCCGTTCCTGAACATGTCGATGCTATTCTGAAAGCCTGCGATGGCAAACTGAAATGGATTTTGGTGACTCATACCCACCGTGATCATTCTCCCGCCGCAAAAATGTTAGCAGATGCAACCGGTGCTCGTTTAATGGGTAATCTGTTAGCCGAGGATGATGGCTATCAGGATCAGAGCTTCACTACTGATCACCAATTTCAACACGAAGAGCGATTTGTCACCGATGAATTTTCTTTGCGCGTATTGTGTACTCCGGGGCATGTCGATAACCATCTGTGCTATTTTGTGGAAGATGATGGCTTGCTGCTGACGGGCGATCATATTATGGAGGGATCGACGGTTGTTATTATTCCTCCGCATGGTGACATGTATGACTATATGCAGTCCCTGCAGTTACTGCTGGATTACCCGCTTAGAGCATTGGGTCCTGGTCATGGTCATATAATCGATAGCCCTGTGGAAGAAATTAAAGGCATAATTCAGCATCGGTTGCAGCGAGAGTCCAAGGTTATTAACGTATTGTCGACAATGCATCAGGGCGCTTTAGAGAATTTAACGCCATTGGTTTATGACGATGTGGATACCCGCTTGCATCCAGTTGCCAGATATTCACTTTGGGCGCATTTATTGAAACTGGAGCGAGAGGGAAGGGTTGTTGCCGAAGGTGATAATTGGATATTTCGAACTTAATACTGTATCAGGCTGATAACGAGTAGCTGTTTATGCGAATGAAGACAATCCGAATCAGTATTATTGTCAGTCTTATTTTAGTGATTGCTTTTGCCTATTGGTTTCAATACTACAAACTTTCAAACAATGCTACAGATGGCGAAAAGATTGAAAATTCTGAAAAAGCAATTTTAACTTTATGGGAGTAAAAGGGTTTACTTGTATGTTTTTAGTTAACCCTGTTTTAGTTGTTCTATAAATGCATCAGATTCATTGATCGCATTTTCCATGGCATTTATTAGTGTAGAAATATTGTTGTTTACCGTACTAAATTCGGCTTTCAGCGAAGCAATCGCTCTAGCATTTAAATTATGTTTCAGATACAAGGTATTGTCGCGCAAGGTGTCTAGTACAGGATCAATAGACTTTTCAGCACGGCGCATGGTTTTTAGTAATTGTGCATAACGCTGGCGAGTTAACTTCAGCTGCCGTTCACTGTCGCGACGAAAAGTGGCATTGGTGTATTGATCCAGTTCTTGTTCCCATTCATCAAATAACGCTTCTGCAACAGAATCTACTTGGTTAATATGGTCACTGATCTCTTCTGCAGCATCAACACTGTTTTCATATTCATCATTTAATTGGTTGTACACGGTTTCTAACTCACCGCCATCAAAATCAACAACCGATTTAAATTGCTCAAGCGCACTTTTAAATTGTTCTTGGCCATCCTGCTGAGCTTCGCGAGCATCTTCGATGCGATCAATCAAAATATCACGCTTATGAATACCGACTTGTTCCATGGCTGAGTAATATGTGCTTTCGCAACCTGAAAGTGAAAATGCCAACAAGATGATGCTGCAAATAAAAGTGGGTTTGAGCATTAGTAGATTCCAGTGCAAGTTAATCGTTATTTTTTTCTATAGCGTCTTTAATTTTTTGGTCAGTTTTATATTGACTTAAGGCGTATACAGACCAAATAGCAGCTGGTATCCAGCCAATCAGGGATATTTGCAGTAGCAGACAAAAAATACCGGCAAAGGGACGGCCGATAGTGAAGAATTGTAACCAGGGTAATAGCAAAGCGAGAATTAAGCGCATGAAAAGCCTCCGCTAACGTTTCATTAATATTGTTAATCGTCGGGGCAATACTAGCGGCAATAGTAGCTTGGACTCAAGCTTTAATAACAAGCTGATGTCATGAATGAAGTTATTGGTTAGTTGCTTACAACCGCCGGCTTGTCAGATTCGTTAGTCGGGTAGTCGGTCCATAATTGTTCACAAAGAGCATCAACATTGTCAAGTTTTCCCTGATAAATCCATTCACTCAAGGTTTTGCCCACATTGGGTATGCTGATATTGGGCGCTTGTTTGTCACTATCGATCCAGTTTCGAATAATCTCTTTATCCAGTTGTTGAGTGGAGCTGGCGTAACCCAGTTGTACCAGTGCAGCAGCATTAGAGATTTGTTCCATTTGTTTATGTAAGGGTTTCACTAACAGTGGTAGCCCCATATTCAGGCATTCGCTGACGAGTTCAAACCCCGCATTACAGATGACAGCGCTGGCCCTGGCCAGATCCTTTTTGAAACCGGTGTGGCTGGTTTTTCTGAGTGACACATTGCCCTGTTCTGCATTCTCAAGCTCGGGAGAATATTGCACAAAGTGTTTTTCAGGACAGGCACTCAGTAATTCAGTAACGATTGATTGATCCTCGAAGGGCAGATAAACCAGAATATGCCCATCTTCGTTGTCTTCAGACTGTAAGTGGTTATCGATAATCGGTGGCAAAATCCTTTGACCAAAATGATGCCAGTGTAAGCCGACGCTGACAGTTGCTGGTGCAAAATTTTTCATAATAGTGGTGGCTAAACAGTTAGCGCCATCTATAGGAACCTGATGGTGAAAGGCATATTGATGGCCTAAGCCCAAAACAGGCTTGGATTGCAGTTTAGCAGCCCAAGAGGTTACAGGTTCAAAATCAGAAATAATGAGATCGTATTGGTCCAGTTCAAGTTGCCGAACATCGTGGATAAAACGAAAAATATTATTATGCAGGGCAGTTTTTAGATAATTGACCTGGCCTGCCTGGGTGATAAAGGTAAAGCCGTCACGATGAAGAAAATCGCCAAAACACTCCATCTCAAAAAATTGGGACTTTTCTCTACCTGAAAACAAGTACGTAACATCGATACTTTTTTCCGCGAGATATTTAGACATAACGCGGGCGCGAGTGATATGGCCATTGCCAGTACCCTGAACACCGTAAAGAACTTTCATTTAATCGATTTGGACCTTAAAAGTTAGAGTGTTAATGGTAGAACCTGAAACGCTACTACTGTGCCCAATGTAATGCCGGCTAATATGTCAGTTGGAAAATGCACGCCAAGTACAACGCGTGATAACGCAACCAGTGATGCCCAGACATAAAGTGGCCACGCCACTATACCGTAAAACAATGCTGTAAGGTTAGCTAATAGAAAGGCTGCTGCACTGTGACCAGAGGGAAAACTAAACTCGTCAGATGCCTTTATAGGACAACGAAATGCGGGAATAAGATGAGGTGGTCTACGGCGCTTGAAGCAGTTTTTTAATACCCAGTAGATAGGAAGATAAATAAGAAAAGCAATACCAACAGTGGTAAAGAATTGCGTTCCTAACTCATCATCCGTGATGAGCAAAACGCTAGGAATCAATACCTGCAAGTAGCCGTCGCCGGTTTTGCTCACAGCTTTGGCTAGCTTAGTCCAGGATGCGTGGTGTCTGGAATCCAGTAGCCACATTAGCATCCGCAGGTCGACATTTTGTACACTGTTTAGCCATTTCATAGGAATGAAAATAGACCGCTGCTATGGCAGTTTGGTGAACAAATTGTTTCATTTTTGTGAAATTAACGGATTTTGAATGCACTAAAAGGTTTTTAATAACTACTGGTGCTGGAAGTTCATTAATGCAGCATTTTTAGTTATTTTCGATGATTAATAAACTGCCGCTGGCGCTACGAGGCTTTTTGACTGACCAAGGCTCAAGTTCAGCATAGAATTTGTTGACACAGCGTTCTGACATTTCCAGAAAGGGGGAACGTTGTGGATCGGCAATAATGATTTTTCCGACACCCGCCTTGCAAGCTCTGCGAATTAATTTGTACACGATATCGGCCAGGTCATCCCAGAAGCAGATATCGGCTGCAATGATCATGTCATATTTTTCCAGTTGCTTAGTGGTGATTTTTTCAAAGTATTGCTTCTTGGTTTTTACTTCTACGTCATTGTGAGCAGCATGTAATTGGAGGTAGGGGAATACGGCGTCGTCGGCATCGATACCTGTGACCTTGGCCTTGTATTTTTTAGCGCAGTAAATGCTAGCCAGTCCCCAGCCGCAACCCAACTCTAATACTCGGCAGCCTTTTTGGGGAGGGTTTTTCTGCAGGTAGTCCATAATCAAGTAGCTCGAACCCCAGAATTTATTGCCGTGGATAGAAGGCGCTTCAGCATCGCGTTTGAGCTTGCGAATATCTTTATGTTGTGAGGTGAGTAATTTCACGCCGTAGGCCATTCGAGTTGTTGCTTTGGTTTTAGTTGTAGCGGAGGAGTTTTTCTTACGGACGTCTTTTTGGGCTGGCATGAGTTACTGTCTTTAGTTACTGATTATTGGCTTAAGGCTGGTTCACAGGGTTTTCTGAACCTGAGTTTCTATCATAGCTATAGCATATAGGAATAAAAGTGTTTTTAGATGACATTATTTTGATCTAGAGTAAATAGTGATGGATGAGTAAAGATGAATAGTTGCTTTGCGCCCTTTTGGTGCGCTGGTGGATTGTTAGAATACTGGACTGGGGCGTTACTTCTTATTAGCGTAGATAGCGCCGAACCGGATAAGAGTTGGATAAATACTAGTTATTTTCAGGTTATAACCAAACTGGCGCAATTATTGAAAGGCATAGGTTTTAAATAAGCCTCAAGGCTTTTACATAATAAAACCAAGCCATATACGAAATGAATGATGGACAGATAGAAGTTTTAGTCGATGACCGTATTGAGGCGTTGCAGCTTCCAACAGAGTATCGACAGTTGGTGATGAATTATTTGTTGCCTTTGGCAAAAAACCTCGAATCACAAAGGCGCCAGAAGGCCACACCGCTGGTATTAGGTGTCAACGGGGCACAGGGAACGGGTAAAAGCACGCTTTGTGAGTTCCTGAAGATGCTGTTAGAGGTTAACCATCAACAGCGCTGTGTGGTGCTGTCGATTGATGACTTGTATTTATCCAAAGCTGACCGATTGGCATTGGGCGAATCAGTCCACCCACTGTTGGCTACCCGAGGCGTGCCGGGCACTCATGATGTGCAGCGAGGTATTCAGATTATTGAAGATTTGAAACAGGGATTACCAACAGTAATGCCAGCCTTCGATAAGGCGGATGATGATTTGCTGGAACAATCGCAATGGCATAGCGTTGATGGTCACGTGGATATTATTTTGTTTGAAGGTTGGTGTGTCGGTGCAATTCCTCAACAAGATCACGAATTACAAAGATCCTGTAATCGACTTGAGCGAGATGAAGACCCCACCGGAGCGTGGCGGACCTATGTGAATCATTGCCTGATGAGCGATTATCAGCGGCTCTTTGCTCATATTGACCGTTTGCTGATGTTGAAAGCGCCCAGCATGGACTCGGTACTTGAGTGGCGTACATTGCAGGAGCGAAAATTAGCTGAGAAACAGTCAGCGAAAAACAAGTCAGGCTCTTCCATCATGAATGAAGAAGGTATCCAGCGATTTATTCAGCACTATGAACGACTAACACGCTGGATGTGGCATGAAATGCCAAACCGCGCTGATTATGTATTTAATCTTTCCGAGTCACATGTTGTATATTCTGTGAGTGGTTTGATCCGTTCGCAATCATGACAAGCGTATTATGATGGATAACCCTCTTTTTACTTCGGCACCCATGATAGTGTTTACTGATCTCGATGGTACATTATTGGATCACAATACCTACAGTTTTGAACCCGCATTGTCTGCTTTGGGTCAAATTAAAAAACTGAATATCCCCCTTATTATTAACTCAAGCAAAACGCGTGTAGAAATTATTGCGATGCAAAAACTGCTGGGAATTTGCCAACCTTTTATTGTGGAGAATGGCGCAGCTGTTTATTGGCCTGCAGATGAACAAGGGGTTCAATGGGAGCGTAAAGCTTTCGCCAGCTCTCGATGTAATGTGCTGACAACTATCGCTCAAATGCGCCAGGAGAACGGTTATCAAGTAAAGGGTTTTGCCGATTATTCGCCAGAGGAAATTGCAGATATAACCGGACTTTCCTTGGAACAAGCAGCACTGGCCGCAACGCGTGAATTTTCTGAACCGTTGCAGTGGCTAGGTGAAGAACAACAAAAGCAGGCATTTAAACAGCATTTGCACGAGAGAGGATTTGTTGCTGAGCAGGGTGGTCGTTTTCTTACAGTTATGCATGGTGAAAATATTAATAAAGGCGTTGCTATGCGTTGGTTGATTAATTGTTATGAAGATTCAGCAACGATGAAGACGGTCGCTCTTGGTGATAGTCCTAACGATATAGCTATGTTAAATGAAGCGGATATAGCTGTGGTAGTGCGGTCAAAAAAATCGGATCAGTTGCGGATAGATACCAACCAGTATGTAGTTCGAACAAATTTAGAAGGGCCTGCCGGCTGGCAAGAGGCGATGGGGCCGCTGCTGGTTAGTATTTAAAGTTGGTTAATGTTAAAGAGTTGGCCTCTATAACGTGATGGTGCAGTAAAGTAATGGTGTAGCGCGCAAACTAAAAGAAAAATTGAGGAGTCTTTAATGGCGGATTTTCATCAGAACGGTGTAATTACTACATTACACAATATTTCAGAACGTCCTATTGAGGAAGTTGAATATGAACTGCTTACGTTTAGTAAGATCCGACCGTTGGGTTTGGTATTACCATCATTATATTCAGAGTTAGAAGGTGAGGCTCTGGCTAAAATTATTAGTGAATTAAAGCATGTACCGTATTTAAACCAGATCGTAATTGGATTGGATCGTGCTGACCAGTCACAATATCAGCATGCCTTGCAGTATTTTTCAGATTTACCCCAGCATCATCGTATTTTGTGGAATGATGGCCCTCGATTGACGGCGATAGACACGCAACTGAAAAGCCTGGGTTTGGCGCCGCAGCACCTGGGCAAGGGGCGTAATGTTTGGTATTGCTATGGTTATATTTTAGCCTCTCGCCGATGTGAGTCGGTTGCACTGCACGATTGCGATATTGTGACTTATAACCGTGATTTGCTCGCCAAGTTAATCTATCCGGTCGCGAATCCGGTTTTTAACTACGAGTTTTGTAAGGGATATTATTCGCGTGTAGCGACCAACAAAATGGGTGGACGTGTTAGTCGCCTACTGGTTACACCATTGATTCGCGCTTTGAAAAAAGTGTGCGGCAATAGTGAATACCTTGAGTATCTGGACAGTTTTCGTTATCCGTTAGCCGGTGAATTCTCGATGCGAGTCGATGTGATTAACGATTTACGCATTCCCAGTAATTGGGGGCTGGAAGTAGGGGTGCTTTCGGAGATGAAGCGCAATTATTCCACTAATCGTTTGTGTCAAGTGGATATTGCCGATGTGTATGACCATAAGCATCAGGATTTGTCACTATCAGATGCCGAACAAGGTTTGTCAAAAATGAGTACTGATATTGCCAAAGTAGTTTTTAGAAAGTTGGCAACAAATGGAGAAATATTCACTAACGAAAAATTTCGTACCGTTAAGGCGACTTATTTCAGAATCGCATTGGATTTTATTGAGACGTACAACAATGATGCCATTATTAATGGTCTTGAATACGATCGTCATGGTGAAGAAAAGGCCGTCGAGTTGTTTGCGCAAAATATTATGCTGGCGGGTGAATATTTTCTCGATAAACCGATGGATAAACCTTTTATCCCAAGCTGGAGCAGGGTAATTAGTGCAATTCCCGATATTCTTGATCAATTACAAGAAGCTGTAGAAGAAGATTACAACGAATTTTCTTCATGAGGTGGTCAATGAGCGATGGAAAAAACAATCTTCAACATAGGCTTGTTGAACATCTAAAAATTATTTATCCCGATAAAAGTCATATTGCTTTATCCAGGCAACTGATTGAAGTAATGGGTATTACTGATGATTGTGTTGTGCCTGGCAGGCATGAAAATTTATGGGATGAGCGAGATACGCTCTTAATCACTTATGGTGATAGTATCGTCGCAGACGATGAAAAGCCGCTACACACATTGAAAACCTTTATTGATCAGCGTTTACAAAAAGCGATTAACTCAGTACATATTTTGCCATTTTTTCCCTATAGCTCCGATGATGGTTTTTCGGTGATGGATTATTTGGCAGTTAATCCCTCTTTGGGAGAATGGGATGATATTTCCGCTATCGCTAATGACTATAAACTGATGGCAGATTTAGTGATTAATCATATGTCGAGCCGTAGCCGTTGGTTCGATAATTTCAAGAAGCGTATTGATCCTGGTAGAGATTATTTTTTTCAAGCAGACCCTGAAGCTGATCTTAGTCAAGTCGTCAGGCCGAGAAACTCTCCTTTATTAACTGCTGTAGAAACCGAAGATGGCACTCATCATGTGTGGTGTACATTTAGTACTGATCAAGTGGATTTAAATTTTAAAAATCCGCAGGTGTTGATCGAGTTTGTCAATATTATTCGTCATTATTTGGATCGGGGTGTAAAACTATTTCGTTTAGATGCTGTAGCTTTTTTATGGAAGGAAGTTGGCACTCCTTGCATACATTTGCAAGAAACCCATGAGGTGATAAAGCTTTTACGTACATTGATAGAACATAAGACGGAAGATGCTGTTCTGATTACTGAAACTAATGTTCCCAATCGTGAGAACCTGACATATTTTGGTAATGCCAATGAAGCGCATATTATTTATAATTTTTCTCTACCTCCACTGTTGTTATATACCTTGGTTTACGGCGATTGCCGTCATCTAAAAACCTGGATGATGAGTATGCCGCCAGCGCAATCGGGCACAACCTATTTAAACTTTATCGCCTCACATGATGGCATTGGCCTGCGACCTTTGGATGGTTTGGTTGATGATGAGCATAAGGAGCAGCTCATCGCAACAATGCAATCCTTTGGCGGCAAGGTGACTATGCGTAAATCCCGTGAAGGTGAAGACAAGGCCTATGAATTAAATATTGCCTTGTATGATGCATTACAAGGCACGGCTGAACAGGGTAAAGATGCCTGGCAGGATGATCGTTTTATTTGCGCTCACGCCATCATGATGGCATTAGAGGGTATTCCTGCGCTCTATATTCACAGCTTTATTGCTACACCTAACGATTATGCACGAGTAGAGCACACTGGGCGCAATCGGTCGATCAATAGACATATATGGTCTGTTGATAAACTCAATGAAGCGCTGGATAACCCGGATAGTCATCATGCCAGAATATTTCAACGCATGAATGAATTGTTATCCATTAGAAGCAGGCAGCCGGCTTTTCACCCCAATGCCACACAGTTTACTTTGCACCTGGGTACAAAAGTGTTTGCATTTTGGCGACAAAGTATTAAACGTGATCAAAGTATTTTTTGTTTGTATAACGTAACCGATGAGCCGCAACAGATTAATTTATCGGATATCAATTTAATCAGTACTGATGATTGGGTGGATTTAATCAGTGGTCGCAGATATACCGATCTTGAATCGCAAATGACATTAATGCCTTATCAAAGTGTTTGGCTGACTAATTATCGGGCTTATTAAAGAAATATTCAGGATATTTTATGAGTGATATTCAAGCGTTAATAGATGGCTTTAAAGCCTTTCATCAAGAGTATGTAGAAGATAAAGATGGAGTTTATAAGGGATTGGCGCAGTATGGCCCGCATTCAAAGATTTTGATGATTGCCAGCTGTGATTCGCGGGTAGATCCAGCCATCATCACAAACTCCAGTGCTGGTGATTTAATGGTTATTCGGAATATTGGCAACTTGGTTCCTCCTTACATGGTGGACAGTGCATTTCAGGAAACACAGGCGGCTATTGAGTTTGCTGTTTGCTACTTGCATGTTGAGCATATTATTGTGATGGGGCATTCACGTTGTGCAGGGATTCGTAGTGTGCTAACACGTGTTGTGGATGACAGTGATCCAGTGTCACCACTAGAGAAGTGGACGTCTATTATTGAACCCACTGCTCGTGAAGTGATGGCGGATATGCCTGATAGCGATCTCGATGAGCAGGCTTGTGCTTGCAGTCGTAGAGCACTAGCCGTGTCATTAAAAAATCTTGAGGAATACCCCTGGATAAAAGAACATCTCGATAAGCAACAAATAGAGTTGCATGGATGGTACTTTAATCTTTCAGATGGAATGCTAGAACGGTATAACGAAGAAGAAAAGAAGTTTGAGTTACTCTATTAATAAACCTTATTTTCAATTATTGAAAGCATAGCTCGACATAAAACTGCCCTGCCTGGGTTTGAAAGGGTAAAACAATAGGGGACACATCAATGCTATGTTGAATGATTTGGTTTTTACCAATTAATGTATTAGGTAAGGTTAAGTCGAGCTCAATCCCTTGTTCTGAATATAAACGTTTGGCGTTACCGGTGATCATATTTGTTACTTCGCCAACGACATCGACGACGGTTTCGTCGATATTGTCTATTTCTTCACCAAGCATTTTTTGTGTGATATCCAAAATAGCAGCTTCAGAAAAGCTGATAGCCAATGAGCCCTTTGCTTGAGGGCCGGTGAGATCAATCATTCCTGTGACATCACCCAATGCTACATTGCTATCTTTTTTAGATGGTTTGCCTGGTTTGGCATCGATCATGGCCATTGTTGAAAGAACAGTTACTGTTGATTCAAGTAGCGGGTTTATAAATTTCACATTCATCCGAGAGAAAACTTTATTGTGGTCAATATCCTACAAAGGATAGTTCGCCTTCCAAATTTTACAACTGATAAATACGATTTGAGTTATAGCAAGGACCTGTTAGACATGATAGGGGAATAAGGTGTTAAACAGCTGTGAGCTTGCCGTGTTGCAACCAGCGGGTCACCTTGGTTAACAAGATGTCACGATTAATCGGTTTTTTAATATAGTCATTCATGCCGGCATCCATACAGCGTTGACTATCCATTGTCATTGCGTTGGCAGTTACCGCAATAATCGGGACGTTACAATAGACAGCGCCACTGCTACGGATGGTTTCAGTTGCCTGAAAACCATCAATAATTGGCATTTGACAATCCATCATAATCAAATCAATGGGTTGGTCTTCCAATAGTTGTAAGGCCTCCTGGCCATTGTTGACAGTCAGTAATATACAGTCCATATCTTGTAGCATGCCCTTTAAGACCATTTGATTAACAGGGTTGTCTTCTGCAATCAATATTGTTTTTGGACTGACAGGCATGGTGCTGAGACTTTCGTCATCAGTAGTGTGAGATGGAATGTGAGCTGGCACATCGTGGCTACTTTGTTTCAACGGCAAATACAAGGTGATAGAGGTTCCCTTGTTGGCTGATGATTGTATGTCTATATAGCCATGCATGTAATCAACCAGCTGTTTACAAATAGCTAAACCAATGCCCAGTCCCTGAAAGCTTCTATTATTGCTACTATCAAGCTGTTGGAACGCATTAAAGATAGTTTCCAGTTTATCATTGGGTATGCCTTCACCAGTATCAATAACGGTTATGCTTAATTGTTTTTTACCAGTACTTTCGTTAACTTGACTACCAATATTAATTTGTACCTTGCCCTGATGTGTAAATTTAATCGCATTATCCACCAGTTGTTTAACAACCAGTAAAATATGTTCTTTGTCGCCCCTAATAACAGCGGGAACATGTTTATCTACAGTGAAAGAAAAATCGAGGCCCTTCGCAAGACATTTTTGACGAAATTCCATAAAAACAGGGTTGAATGATTCGCGAATTTCAAAGTTTTCCGATTTAATATTCAATTCGCCAGATTGAATTTCAGAAAATCTTAAAATGGAATCAATCATAGAAGTCATCTCGCGCGCTGACTGCCGCGCAGAGTCGATATAGTTACGCTGAGAATTACTCATATTGCCCGTTTTTATTAATCCTAAAGATCCTTCTACACCGTTCATCGGGGTGCGCAATTCATGGCTGATAGTCGCCAGGAATTGGTCTTTTAAAATATTGTTTTTTTCTACTTGATTGAGGGCGTTGTTGAGTTCTTGGTTTGCGGTAGAGAGTTGTTCTTGCGAAAGCCGTAACTTATGTTCATTGCTGAGTATGCTCTTGTTGTAACGATCTGCTAGTGCAAACGAGAGCAAAATAACGTGTAGTATTATTGCAATGTTGTCCGAGTTAGATGTTAATTCGGTATAGGGTAATAGTCCTCTAAAGGTGGCAACTGTTACGGTCATACCTGCATATAAAGTAAGCCAACTAATCAGAAAATATCTGGCGGTTTTGTCGCCCGATAGTATCTGCACGCTTGTTATATAGATGGTGGTAATGGATACACATATAAATAGCGTATAAGCAAGTAGTGTGGCGGTTATATTTGATAGCACAAAACTTGCGAAAGCCGTGACCAATAAAGCTACCGAAAGAAATCGAGTGATGGGTATGATTTTGGGTAAGTTACTTTTAATTCGTAAAAAATAGCTCGCGAATAACAGACCAAATAAAAAGTATAAACAACTAAAGAAAATTTGATAATCAGGGCCCAATAAAAATTCAGGAATAAACTTTGCGAACGAGTTCATTTCAGAGTTGGCAATGACGGTCAATAAACATAGTAGGTAAGCGACGAAAAAGAGATAGCCCTTGCTTCCGAATGCTAAGAAAAGGAAAAAGCCATAAAGCCCTATGGCTAGTACAACCCCGTATTCCAAACCACTCCAAATATTAGAACTGACAATGTGTTCCACTGCAGAGTCGTTTGAGTGAAGAGCAACCGGGACCTTAATAGCTCTTGTTGATTCAATGCGTAAAAAAATTGTCGTACTACCCACAGCAATGTCTATTGGCCCGACCATGTGACTGGGAACTGATTTGGCTGCCGGGTTTGTTGGTTGGGTGTAGTGGGTGACATCTTCCTCGTTAACAATATAAAGATCGACTGATCGGGTGAAAGGGCTGTCGATATCCAGAAACCACATTGACTCGGTATCAGTGGCAGGATCATTATTATTAATTTCTGCGTAGAGCCAAATGACGCCTGAGCGTATGTCTGTGTCTGTGTGAGCGTGTGTCGGAGGATAAAATTCGTCGATATATTGGTTTTGCAGAAGTTCATCTATAGTGACTTCGTTTTTAAAATCTTGATACCAATAAAAATGCGGGCTTAGGTTTAATGGTGTTTGGTCTGATTGAATATCTAAAGCAAATGTGTTGTGAACCGTCGCAGTTATAAATAGAAAACAATGAAATAAAAACTTCAATACCGAATAGAAGGAGCGGTGCGGGATATAAGAGCAGTTAAAATCTTTGGGTAATACCGCTGGCAGCATTGTTTGACCTGTATTTACAACCTGTAGGTTAATTTTGCCTGGAATTACAATTTGCCTAGAATTACAAAGATTAGGCGTAAGTTCCGAATCTTCTGTAACAGCAAAAAACTGAAAGTATACTTTAGTTTTTACTGGGCTAAATAGAATACGTAATTGCACTTACAATTCAGTAAGTTAGCGTGAATAATGTCACTCATCCGTGTGAATTTTTGGGGGTATGAATAGGGGGTGAATAAAAGGTGCTTTTTTTGAAAAAAAGCACCTGCGGGAATGTTTAATCAATACGATTAAATGCTTCTACAAAGCGACCTATACGACTGGCATTGGCGCCCAGGTCGCTGACGCCTACTCTGGATACTGATCTCAAATCTATAGCACTGCCGCCATTGCTTGTCGGGGTGATGCGAATCACTACATCATCAATAAAGCCAAACCAAAAGGTCGTCTCATAGGCCTCGATACGCCCCTCAGTAGCGGTTTTAGCATGGACTTCCCAGCCTAGCGATTCGGCTGTTTGTACCGCCCGATCAAAGGCATCAGCGGCTGAAAGCGATGATTCCAGTGTTTTGACATCAGGATAGGTCTCACATTGGATAGCAGCCACCTCTGCACTGTACTCAAGTGGATTACTATTAGCACCTCGCAAAGCAACAGCATCAACGAAAACGGGTGGGTTGTCGATGTCCGTGCTGATGTTATGGATAGGGGCCCGGTTAGGGTTGGCTAGGGCACTGGCAAATAACAACACGGCGGGAATACAGATCAAGCTGGTGTGGCGCAAAAGTGTTTTATTGGCTGGTTTGGGGCTTCTGAGTAGCCATATGGCGCTAACCACTTCGAGTATGACGCCGCCAATAGTGGAGGCAGCCAGTATTAACAGGCCTAGGGTGAAAGGCCACAAGCCGAAACGTGAGCCCAGTGCTGAAACCGGTAGCAGGATAAGTAAGATGAACGAGAGAAAACGGATAATCGTGGCTGATTTTGAGGCATCCGAGGCCATAATCGGGCTCCATAAGTATTATTAAATGAAAATGGTATTGGTAATAGCAGGCGCTAATTCACAACCCAAATACGTTACTTGAACCCAATTGGATGATCAACCGCATTGTCAGATACAGGGGCCGTAATAGCTAGTTCTTGTCCTCTATTACTGTTTAACACTTTCAATGCGCTTAACTCGTCCTGCTTCTAGTGTGATTACCTTATAAAAGCCGTTATGGGGTCCGTAAATCCATTGCTCAATCTTATATTCCCGTTTGCGAGTACTCTTGTATCGGTAGTCCCCAGCCAATGTGTAGCCAATAATTTCTTCGCTGACAGGTTTGCCGCAGCGTTCTTTAACTTGAATGGCTAAGTCATTAATTTGGACTAAACGCGATCCGCAGCGCAGGGATTTATTATTTGCATAGCTAAGGGGCGAGAGTGTTATCAAGGCAATTAAGAGACACAGCGTGCTTGATTTAAGATTAAGACAAATGGTGTGCATGGGGCGAGTTGAGGTCATGGAAGTCATTGGACGATATTGATTTCTTAGTGAAAGGGGCATAATTTCTTAAGTTATTTATTAGACCACCGTAATGCCAGTTTGCTCAAACTAGATCTTGGATTGAGTAGAATAGCCCGCTGGCGTTGGGGGCGTAACTGAGGGGACTATGAAATTTCTCATTACAGGAGGCACCGGATTCATCGGCACGGCGTTATGCCGTTACTTGACGGATGAAATGCATAGTAAGCAGCATCAAGTGACAGTATTGAGCCGGCAGCCTGAGAGAGTACCGGAACTTTGTGGCCCAGAAGTCAGAGCTGTGTCAGCCTTTCAGCAGTTGAATCCTTCAGAAGTCTTTGATGTTGTCATCAATCTAGCTGGTGAACCGATCGCCGATCGTCCCTGGACGACCAAACGAAGGCAGGTCTTGCGCGATTCTCGCCTGGGCGTCAGCCGGCAACTGCTGGCTTGGCTGGAAACAGCAACGCATAAACCCAAGGTGATGATTAGTGGGTCAGCCATAGGATTTTATGGCGATCAGGGCGACCATTTGTTAGATGAGCAATGCGATGCGGTGAACGATTTCTCCCATCAGCTCTGTCGTGATTGGGAAGCGGTGGCACTGAGTGCAGCTGATCTGGGAATACGCGTTTGTGTTGTTCGTATAGGTCTTGTTATCGGGCCGGAGGGTGGTTTCCTTGATCGGATGATGCCGGTGTTTAAATTGGGCTTGGGAGGCCCGCTGGGAAATGGTCAACAGTGGATGTCCTGGGTTCATCGAGAGGATTTGATCGCCATAATCGACTTTTTGGCTAATCATCAGGTGTTAAACGGTGTGTTTAATGCGGTATCACCTAATCCAGTGACTAATAGCGACTTTTCCAAAGCCTTGGCTGCCCATTTACGTCGACCTTGCTGGTTACCTGTACCTGCATACGCTTTAAAGCTCGGTATGGGTGAAATGTCATCACTACTGCTTGGCAGTCAGCGGGTTGTGCCATTTCGAATTCAACAGGCTGGCTTTAATTTCAAATACGAAACATTGGGCCAGGCCTTGGCAAGTCTTTGATGACAAGCCCTGATAGTTTGTGGGTGGTCTAACTTATGTGCGGCTAACTTATAAGAGTCTAATAGTTAGTAAGAGTCTAATAGTTAGCGCAAAGCTCGTTTATAATGCCGGGTCAATGAGTTGCTAAATAATTACTTATGACACCCGAACGCTTTCAAAGAATCACTTCTATCCTCAATCAGCGCCAGCCAGACTTAACCGTCATTACCGATTATGTTCACAAGGGCCGAAACTTATCCGCTATTGTGCGTACTGCTGATGCAGTTGGGGTCAGTGATGTGCACTGCGTAATTGGAGATAAAGACTACCGTTCCTTTCGAGGCACGGCGTTGGGTAGTCATCGTTGGGTTAATGTTGAACGCTATCGGCAAATTAATGAGCCGGTTAATGCACTTAAAGCACAGGGCTTTCAAGTTGTGGTAGCTCACTTGTCATCTGAGGCGGTGGATTTCCATGATATTGATTACACCAAGCCTACAGCGATACTGATGGGGGCGGAAAAAGAGGGCGTCAGTAATGAAGCGGCAGAGTTAGCTGACGCACATATTACTATACCGATGGTGGGTATGGTCGAATCCTATAATGTATCGGTGGCCGCAGGAATTATCCTAACGGAAGCACAACGCCAGCGACAGCAGGCGGGAATGTATGATCAGCGTCGAATTGATCAGGTTACGTTTGATAAATTATTTTTCGAATGGGCTCACCCCAAACTGACACAGTTTTGTAAATATCATCACCTGCCTTATCCACCATTACGTGAGGATGGTGAGCTGGTAGATCCTTCGGGTTGGTATGCCCAGGCCAAGGTATCAATCGAGCGATGGAGACAATATCAGGGAAAACAACAGGACGTGGCCAATGGCTAATCTATTTATCATTTTATTATTGTTGTTTGCTGCATTGGCAGTTGTAGTCATGTTGACGGAGCGCTATGGCAAACGATTAGAGCCAGAGGAGCAGTCGCGCATGTGGCGCATATTGGTAGTCCTGATCGGTATTATGTTGATCGCGCGTATAATTCAATTCTATGCGGGAGGGTGAGACAAAATATCAGCAGTTGGCAAAATTGCGCCGCACATAGGTCGGTTTAAATCCAGCTTTTAAAATATTTTTATAAGAGTGCTGCGGATCGCCTTCAACATCTACACCTGTGCAAGTTAAGGCTTTATCGCAACCTTGGGAAAAAGCGTAGGCCAATCGTGCATTCAATAAAGCACTTTGGCAGCCTTTACAACGAAATTCAGGCGCTGTTGCGCCAAAGTCCAGCCAAGCTAAATTATTCTGAATATACACAGAGCCGGTTCCTGCTACAGTGTCATCTATGATTGCAACAAAGACATGCCAGTGTTCCTGTAAGGATAATTCAGTTAGCCAGGGTACGGATAAATCACCGAGGTCAAAAGCATCGCAGATAATTTGTGCTGCATCAGCTCGTTCCTGCTCGTTAACCAGCCTTACCGTTAGCGCAGTGTTTGATTCACTAAAATCTGATTTGGATAGCTCAAATTTCTGCCAGGCTCTGGCTTCAATAAGTGCTCTTTCTTTAAGCCACTGTGTTAATACCGCTGGTTTTGCATCGGGATGCAGGTGTACAAAATATCGTTCGATAGCATTGTCTTCATAAAAGTTTATCAAAGCATTGAATTCATCCTGGCCAGGTTCTGAATTCAGGCCTAGACCAATCACTCGATTAATGACAATTGCACTGCGGGGGAGTCGTTTAGCTTGCAGTGCGAATGTGTCTTTGGTTTCTAAACAGCGAATTCCCAGTTCACTTCTTAGAGAGCCTTTTGCTGCAGCATATAGGCCTTGCAACGCTTGTAATTCAATATATTCAGATGAAAACATGAGTTAGCCTTTCAAATATTTTTATGCTTGATATTGCTTGTCTTCGTAGCCATTTGATCACCGAAACTACACCGAAACTATGAAATATCTGGATGGCTCAGGTTTTGATGATAATCAGGTTTTATTGCAATTGGCAGTTACTTTTTTATGGCAGGCCGACGAAGACTAACAGAGAATTTTTTGTGCACGTTGATAGACCTCAGGTGGCATTAACTCTATCGCGGTGGGGTCGACATATTTAGCGAGTTCATTGCGCACATAGGTTAAACATTCAATACGAGAAAAGCACTTATCGTTAGAGGGTACTACATGCCACATTCTTTCAGAATGGTTTGTATTGGTTAACATATCCTGGTAAGCCTGTTGATATTCATCCCAGTGCTCGCGGCTATCCAGGTCGGCTGCGGTTAACTTCCATCGTTTATCCGGTTGATTAAAACGGTTTTGAAAACGTCGTAATTGTTCATCGGCATCGATGGTTAAGAATAGTTTAATCAGAATATCGCCATTATCGACCAACAGTCGTTCGAATTCGTTAATTTCATGATAGGCCCGACGCCATATGTTTTCTTCCAAAGCGCATTCGACGCGTTCGGTTAATACTCGGCCGTACCAACTGCGATCAAAGATAACCAGCTGTCCGGCGTGAGGAATGCGTCGCCAAAATCGTTGTAGGTAGTGCCGGGAAAGTTCTTCAGTAGTGGGCGGCCCAATGGGGTAGACTCTCAGTCCGCGAGGGTCCATCTTATCGACCAAGCGTCGAATCACGCCACCTTTTCCGGCAGCATCAGTTCCCTCCAATACGATGATGGCGCGTTTGCCTGTTTGGTACAGGCCAAGCTGTAATGCCATTAACTCTGTTTGTAGAGGTGCTAGAGCTTCATTGTATTCCTGCTCTGATAGGGTGGGGTGCTGTAACTGCGATAGAGACACTTGATGGTTTGACATGAGTTTTCTCTATTATTGGTTTTTAACCCAGCAGGCTAACACGAGTGCCCAGAATTCCGAAAAATCATTTACTACCACATCCGGTTTATGGGGGTGACGTTCAGAGCCAGGGAAGATTTTTTCCAGCCAATCCAGGTCCCATTGTGCGCCATTAAAAAAGACAGCCGTCATACCGGCTCGTTTCGCGGCAATAATATCAGTAGTGCTATCGCCTACATACCATACTCTAGAGTCTACCGGCATTTCCAAGTGACTTGCCGCTAATAATAATTGGTCGGGGTGAGGCTTTCGCAGCGGTGTATCATCACCGCAAACATTACAGGCAAACAATTCGCTCCAGCCAGTGCCTTCAACGGCTGCTAATTCATGCTCAAAGAATTCCCGGTCGCGATTGGTAATGACTCCGACTAACACCAAATGATTTAACGCTTGTAACATCTGTTTAACTTGTGGCTCAAAGGGCAATACTGAGCCATAGTGATTGCGGTAATGATGATTAAATAATTTGTGTGCTCGCTGCTTGGCTTCCTGATCTTCGCCAAACAGAACTTCAAAGATATCCGTGCGAGAAATTTTACGATCGGATTTTACCTTGGGGTGTAACTGGTTATAGCTTTGAACATATTCAACCAGGCGGGCGTCTTCAGGTGTTTTACTTTGTTCAGGGTTGACCAAACGATCCATTAAACCGTGATGTTCAAGTTCAGGCAGCATATCGTCAACTGCATGATACATAGCGTCTAAGGTGTCGACGAGTGTAGCGTGCCAATCAAAAAGAATAGCTGTCGGCTGTTGCAAATTGGCAACAGCGGGATGCCAGTCGGGCTCAATGTGTTTGGCTGGGGGTGTTGGATTGTTAAAATGGGGTGGCCTAATATCAGTAATATTGGTTTCGAAGACCGAAGAATCCCGCTGTTGTAATTCTTGTAGCAGATCAAATAATTCATCAAAGCTGTCGATGATAACGTCAGGCCATTGTCCTCCATTTTGAGCAAATAATTGTTCAAGATACTCGTCTTCCAGGCAGGAACCGTTATAGAAAATAGCGGTTACGCCTGCATTTCTTGCAGTGACCATATCTTGGTAACTATCACCGACATACCAGCTATGGGTGTTTGGAATTTCATTAATACTATTTAGCGCGGAAAGAATTACTTCCGGATCTGGTTTGTAATTAGTCACGTCATCAGCGCAGATGGTCGTGTTAATCAACTTGGTCCAATTGCCATCGTCAACTATTTGTAGTTCCCGATCGAGAAATTCACGGCTTCGGTTGGTGGCGACACAGAGGTTTAACCCCAGTTTTTTTAATGCTTCGAGGTAACTGCCAACGCCTTCCTGAAAGGGGCGAATCATTCCGTAGTACTTCCGATAACATTCGTTGTAGGCTTTATGTGCTACATTTTTAGCTTCGACATTGTCACCAAAAATGGCATTAAAAATATCTGTTCTGGATACTCGACGTTCTGCCAAAATTTTGGGATGTAAACGGCGAAAGATCCGAATATAACGAACCAGCTTGACGTCATTCGGCGACCGGCATTGATCTTCCGGTAATAATTGGTGGACCAAATCTAGATCTTCCAGTTGTGGTAGCATCTCTTCCATGGCTTCAAACATGGCATCCAGGGTATCTACCAGTGTGCCATGCCAGTCAAACAACAGGGTGGTTGGTGCAGGTAAATTATTATTGATAATTTTCATAGATAGCTAACTTCTTCCAATGACGGCCTCTACTTCATTGTAGGTCATTCTGCCTGAATTGAAGATATAGAACATTCTTTCTGAAAAAATCAGTCAACCTTTTTAAATGCATGATAATCACCTACAGTTAGTATAAGGGTGAAAGAATGCATCTTCTCATGAGACATTCCATTCGTAAGGCTATTCTCGAGGTAACACATGCTGATGAACATGCTGTTGTTACTGATCTATTACAGCAATATTCCTTAAGTGATTCTGCCAGAGAAAGAATAATTCAAAGAGCTAGGCAGCTAGTCGCTACATGCCGTCAAGATAAAAAATCCAAAAGTGGTCTGGATGCATTTTTGCAAGAGTTCGGGTTGTCCAATAAAGAAGGTGTAGCATTAATGTGCCTGGCCGAATCCTTGTTGAGAATACCTGATAGAGAAACCGCTGATCGATTAATTGCTGAAAAAATACAGTCTGGTGATTGGCATAGCCATTTAGGACATTCCGATTCGCTGTTTGTGAATGCATCTGTTTGGGGGTTGATGTTAACAGGAAAACTATTTGATCTTGATCCTGATATTACTCAAGAAACACCGTCATGGATGAAACGATTAACAACCAGGTTGAGTGAGCCTGTTGTGAGAACAGCGTTGAATCAGGCTATGAAAATAATGAGTGATCAATTTGTTCTCGGTAGAACCATTGAGGAAGGTATCACTCGTGGAGAGCAAGAGAATGAGAGCGACATGTGTTTTTCCTTTGATATGCTGGGTGAGTCTGCGCGCTCAGAAACACAGGCAAAAAAATATTTCGATGCTTATAGTCATGCAATAAATGTGATAGGTGAAACTAATAAAAATACGGATATTTATCATGCCAATGGTATTTCTGTAAAACTTTCGGCATTGCATCCTCGTTACCATTACTCCCATATGAATGCGGTTATGTCTGAACTGTTACCGCGTATCAAATCCTTATGCTTGCAGGCGAAGTCATACAATATTGGTTTAAGCATCGATGCCGAAGAGGCATCACGTTTGGAAATTTCGCTAGATATTTTTGAGTCATTGGCGCGAGATACAGCGTTACAGGGGTGGCAAGGGCTAGGATTTGTTTTGCAAGCCTACCAAAAGAGAGCGCCCTTGGTGGCAGAGTGGTTAATTGAGCTGGCCAAAAAAACTGATCGTCGATTAATGGTTCGACTGGTTAAAGGTGCGTATTGGGATGCGGAAATTAAACATGCGCAGGAAAAAGGTTTTAAGGATTATCCCGTTTTTACCCGCAAGCCAAATACAGATCTGTGTTATCAACATTGCGCGCTGACTTTATTGAATGCATCACAACAAATCTATCCACAATTTGCCACACATAATGCCTATACAGCGGCGATGATTATAGAAATAGCAGGTGATAAGCCCTTTGAATTTCAACGCCTACATGGAATGGGGCATATTCTCTATCGACAATTGCAACAACAATTTTCAGACTGCACTACACCGATTCGTGTGTATGCGCCCATTGGTGTTCATCAGGATTTATTACCTTATCTAGTGCGACGTTTGTTGGAGAACGGCGCCAACAGTTCCTTTGTTAATCGGTTTTTAGATGATGAGACTGCCATTGATGACTTGATTCAGGATACTATTAGCCAGGTGCAAAAAAGTTTTCCTTATCGGCATCCGTCTATTCCTATCCCCGCTGATATTTTTTGTACAGTAGGAGAAGACAGAAAAAACTCGCAGGGTATTAATCTTGACTGTTCTTATTCCTGCGACAGATTGCTTAAACAAATGAAACAGGCTAGTAAAAAAAACGAGCAGGTTTTTCCCGTAATTAATGGCGAAGCTGTGTACGGTGAAGGGGCAATCGCTATTCGCAACCCCGCCAATACGCAGCAAATCCTCGGTCACTATTCAGAGCCTTCTGAAGAGATGATTGAAAAGGCATTGGAATTTGCAACACAAGTCTATTCTGAGTGGAATGCAGTAGGTGCAATGCATCGATCTGAAATACTGAGATGTGCTGCCGATTTACTAGAAGCTGATATGCCTCAACTAATGAGTGTGATTATCGCAGAAGCGGGTCGAACTATTGCTGACGCATTATCGGAGGTGCGTGAAGCTGCTGACTTCTGTCGCTATTATGCGCTGCATGCTGAACAGATATTGACTAATAAAACTCAGTTGCAGGGTCGAGGTGTGTTTTTATGTATTAGCCCCTGGAATTTTCCGTTAGCGATTTTTGTGGGGCAAATAGCAGCAGCTTTGGTGGCGGGTAATAGTGTTATCGCAAAACCTGCAGAGCAAACATCATTAATTGCTTTGCGTGCTATCGAGTTGTTTCATCAAGCGGGAGTGCCGGAGGCCGTATTGCACTTATTGCCTGGTAACGGTGCAAGTATAGGTGGACAGTTAATTTCCGATGATCGAGTGGCGGGTGTGACTTTTACCGGCTCTACCGAAACGGCTCAATTGATTAATCAACAATTGCTAAAAAGGGATGGCAAACTAATTCCTTTTATTGCCGAAACTGGCGGTCAGAATTGCATGATTGTTGATTCTTCGGCATTGCTTGAGCAAGTAGTCGATGATGTGATTGCCTCTGCTTTCTTAAGTGCAGGACAGCGTTGTTCATCTTTACGCGTCTTATTTTTACAAGAGGATATTGCCGATAGTTTATTGACACTGCTTAAGGGTGCAATGGCATCGCTAGTTATTGGCGATCCTTCGAAGCTGTCAACAGATATTGGTCCGGTGATTGATCAGCAGGCATTAAAGGTGCTGAATGATCATATTAAGACGATGAAACGAGAAGGTCGTTTAATAGCTTCGTTAGATATTTCTTCGGATAGGTTAAATGAAAATGTAAAAGGTTGGTTCTGTGCGCCTCATCTATTTGAAATTGATTCGTTGTCACAACTACAGCGAGAAGTTTTTGGCCCTATTTTGCACGTAATTCGTTATCAATCTGATGCATTAAGCGATGTTATTCAGCAAATTAATGCCACTGGATATGGTTTGACCTTGGGAGTGCACAGTCGAGTTGAAACCTTTGCTGAATATGTTTTTCAGCATACTCATGTTGGGAACACGTATGTGAATCGAAATATGATTGGCGCTGTTGTCGGTGTCAATCCCTTTGGTGGCAAAGGATTATCTGGCACGGGGCCAAAGGCTGGTGGCCCTTATTATTTATATCGTTTTACTTGTCCTGAGCAATCAACGATTAGCGTATCCACTGAAGAAGGTGAGCAAGAAAAATTTTCAATTGATGTTCCATTAAACGCTAGACTTAACCGTGCTGTTTTAACGGCTATCCAAAATATGGTGGGCGTTGTGAGTGAGAAATTGCGTAGATCTCAGTATTTATCAGGGCCTACAGGAGAGTTTAATACGCTAACACTTATTCCAAGAGGTGCCCTTGTTCTAATAATCAAGGGCACGTTTTCTTATCGGGATTTTATCGAATTAGCGGCAGCTTTGTCGGTTGGCTGCAGTGTGTTGGTTGGTGGAATGACTAAGAAAAATGCATTTGAGAGTCTTGTTTCTGCTTTAACGGAATATGATTTTCCGGTTACTGCTATGCAAATGCTGAAACCCAACGAGTGGTTAAAAATAATACATGACGGCGATATAGCAGGTGTTATCTGTAGTCGTGAACATGAATGGTTTGAAGACATTAAAAAACAGTTAGCGCGTCGGCAGGGAGCAATTCTGCCCCTCGTTGATTCCAATGAGTTATCAAATCTTAATGATGATGCTTTTTGGACAGGGCATTTAACCCGATTTATGACCGAGAAAACCTATACTGACAATCTGGTTGCCAGAGGTGGGAATACTCAGTTGTTTAACCTTCCAGAATAATTACAAAGGCAGCGACGTGTGTTTGGTCACTGTGCGCAAACTAAAGCTGGAGCGAACACGTGAAACATGGGGTAATTTTGTTAGTGCGTCGTGGTGCACGCGCTCGTAGTCCTTGATATCTCTGATAACCACTCTTACCAAATAATCGTATTCGCCTGACATTAAATAGCATTCCATCACTTCGGGAATCTTGCTAGCTTCCTGCTCAAATTCAGCTAAGTCTTCCTGGTTTTGGCTGGTTAGTGTTATCTCAACAAAGACATTACCGGCTATACCAACAGCTTCCTGATTAACGATCATGGTGTAGCGTTCAATCACCCCGGAATCTTCCAGCGCTTTCACGCGTCTCAGGCAGGCTGATTCGGAGAGATTGACCTTCTCCGCCAGGGCGACATTGCTTAACTTACCGTTGTTTTGCAGTGCTTTCAGAATGGTCCGATCTGTTCTATTAATCGCCATAATATACGTCATACAGTTATTAAAATTTATACTTAGCAAGAATCTTGCATTTATCGTAGTTAAAGCACGGAATAATGCAATAATCTTTAACGCCTTTTTCTTTATCATTTAGGTCATGGCTGGTTGTGAATAGTGCAGTTGAGATTGGCTGTGAAAATGTGGGAGCAAAGGTGATGAAAGTCGGTGTACCTAAAGAGATTAAGAATCATGAATACAGGATTGGTTTATCTCCATCTTCGGTCAAAGAGTTAATAACGTATGGCCATGATGTGATCGTCGAGCGCGATGGTGGTCTGGCGATTGGTTTTGATGATGAGCAATATCGTGCTGCTGGTGCAAGGATTGCCGATACCGCAGATGAGATCTTTGCTACAGCAGATATGATCGTGAAGGTAAAAGAGCCACAGCCCGAAGAATGCCGTCAGTTACGTGAAAACCAATTACTGTTTACCTATTTGCACTTGGCCCCTGATCCAGAGCAAGCTCGACTACTGATCAAATCCGGGGCGACCTGCATTGCCTACGAAACCGTAACTGATTCACAAGGTGGCTTGCCTTTATTGGCGCCGATGAGTGAGGTGGCTGGCCGAATGTCCATTCAAGCAGCGGCCTATCATCTGGAAAAGGCGCAGGGTGGGGCAGGAATATTATTAGGCGGGGTGCCAGGCACAGAGTCGGGAAGAGTGTTGATTATCGGTGGCGGGGTTGTTGGCACCAATGCCGCGTATATGGCTGTGGGTATGGGGGCGGAAGTGACGTTGTTGGACCGTTCTTTGCCGCGCCTGAGAGAGCTGGATGCGGTGTTTGGGAACAAAATCAAAACGGTTTATTCCACAGTGGATGCGATTGAAAACTATGCCGCCAATTCGGATGTGATAATTGGTGGTGTGCTCATACCGGGTGCCTCTGCACCAAAACTCATTCATCAAGGTCATTTAAACACCATGCGCAGAGGGTCAGTTATTGTTGATGTTGCCATTGATCAAGGCGGATGCTTTGACACATCGCGACCTACCACTCATCAAGAGCCAACTTACATTGTTGATGGAGTGGTGCATTATTGTGTGGCTAATATTCCGGGTGGGGTTGCGCGTACGTCAACTATCGCTTTGAATAATGCAACCTTGCCCTTTGTGTTAGCGTTAGCCAATAAAGGCGTAATTAATGCGATGAATGATGATCACTATTTGGCAGATGGTCTGAATGTGCATGCTGGGCTGGTAACACATAAAGCAGTGGCTGATGCATTGGGGTATGAATATGTACCACGACAGTATGCATTTTCTTGAGTGGTTTTTTTAATGCAGGTCTAATTTCTCTACTGCAGTTTGATTTAGTTCTGTGGATAAAAAATCAACATATACTAATTGTTGGTTGGGGTGTCAGGTTGACTACAGAAAAACTATTTTTAAAAGCATTCATTTAGCTTATTCATTTATCTTTTTATTGAGTTCGATGACTTTTTCCCAGCGTTTTTCTATAAGTTCAGGTGTTATGGTGACTTTTGCAGCTTCTTGCCAGGCGGCTAGATTTTTATCGACTAATGAACCTTTATAAGTCCATAAAAAATTGGGGGTTTGATCGATTACATAATTTGTAAATTGTTTAATATCAATACCCAGCTCCGATACTCTATATTTAAAAATCATATTTTGAGAGACGATGGCATCGACCCTTTTGGATGCTAGCATTTTTATTGAACTTCGAGAGGCCGATTGAGCCAGAATTTCCGCATTCTTAAATTTGGGTTTTCTAGTATAACTTCTCGGCGCTGCAATTCTTAATCCATCCAAATTGCCATCGGGGTTAACCGGGTTTTCAGACAGGCTCCATAGACCTATATCACGTAATGGGGGGATGTATACGATAACGGCATTTTCAAACAATACTTCATCTCGGCCATAAATTAACAGGTCAATATTTTTTGCAAGGAGTTCTTGTTTTAACCGTCTTGCTCCGGCAACAACATACTCTAGTTGATAATCTATTTTTAATTCTTTAACTAGGTCTTGGTAGGTGTCAACTATAATGCCGGCATACTGACCATTAATATTTATACTGCCAGGGAGATTGCCAGAGATACCAACGCGAAGTACAGGGCGCTGTTCATTAACAGGTGCTTCTATTTCTTCTCCAAAAAGATGGGAATTTAAAGCAAACAGAATAAAGATGCTGGTTATGTACTTCGACATTATGTCAGTCTTGGCTTCCCGAATGGCATATCCAGTTGCCTATAAAATTGATAATGTTTTCAGTTTGGTTGATGAGATGTTGCGTTGCAAGTTTTTTGTAACCATTGTGAATATAGGAAGAGAAAAAGTGTGGTTAATGGCGTTATTGAGAGCTGAGGAAGTTGCTGATTAGCAAAGAGATTTGCTCTGTTGGCCTGAGTTATTAAAAAGGAAAGTATGAGAATTTTTAATCACGGTTGTTCCCTAATGATACCTGCTTGGGTTTTATCACTAGTCTATTTTCAAATTCATCGGGTATTTCATTCAAAAGAGGGTTTGGTAATGCTATTACCCTTATGTTTTCTTGCAGAAACAAAGGATGAATATGTTGTGAAATAGGGTGATTAAGAAATAATTTATCAAAGCTGCCATCTTTTATTGATCGTTCCAGGCCTAAAATCAGACGATCATGTAGTTCTTGATTACTTTTTCTGACATAGAAATACGCTGGTAATGGATAATAGATGAGCGGCTGGTTGACTAATTTTAATAGAGGATATTGTTGAAGCCTGTCGCTGTAATCTATAGCGATAGATGCAAGATAAGCATCACAGTCTCCCTGGATAATTGATACGGCTGATTCCGGAAAGCTGCTTTTAGAAACAACATTAATTTCACTATGGTTAAGAATTTTGCTGTCAGCCCAGAATCGCCCCTGGCATATACGCCATTGTTGTAAATCTTCAATAGTATTTATTTTTTCGTAATCAGCTTGCCGATTTTCGTGAACAAGGGCGATACGCAATCCCAGAAGCCCCCGTAGAATAGGAACTTTAACTGGCAGTAATACTTTTTCACGCTTCGGGTCTGCGCCTCTCCAAATGATATCCAACTCTCCACTCTGACGTGATAGGTCCAACAGTGAAGAGGGTCCTGACATTCGTTGACTATGTTCAATGGTATATTTTCCGAACTCTTCAACAGTTTTATCGAATGCTAAATTTAGTACTTCGGCATAGTAGCTGTAGTTGTTTTTTCTTAAATTACTGTCTTCGGGCGGTGGTAACATTCGAATGACGACAGCTTCTGCGCTTAGCTTTAGTGGTAAGCTAAGGAAAGTAATTAATGCTAGAAGTGGCAGTAGCTGATTTTTCATTGTACTCATATCCTTTATGTATAAGTGTAGATGAGTAACTGGGGATATGTTGGCATTGAGGCAATAGGTTACGGTATAAACGCTATTAGTGGTACTGTTGTGTACTGTGATCACCATGCGTCGATATAGATACTGTGTTAGTTTTGCCAGTTGGCTTCTGCAAGCATGGTGGTTAAAGCCCTCAACCCTTTACCTTTGTGATTGATTTTCCAGACCATAAAGTTGCCGGTTGGATTTTTTGCTTCCAGATTGATAGGGATTAACTCTTCAGTTTTTAAATATTGTTCTATTCTATTTTGTGGCAGGTGGCCAATACCTATTCCTGCCAGTATGGCGTGAACTTTTTGATCGATAGTCTGCACATAAAAACGCTTACCATCGCTGCTTAAACCTTCGCTGCGTTTGATGCCTTCAGAGGAAGTGTCGTGAGTGATGACGCGTCGAAGTTTGGGAAGGGTAGTGGCGACCTGTTCTCGATCACGTAACAGCTTGGCTAGAGGATGATGAGCAGCGATAACTGGCAGCAGATCACTTGCTGGCATAGCGATAGACCGGTACCCTTTTTGTTGTGGCACCGGCCCTGGACTGCCAACAATCAGATCCACATTCCCTTTTTCCAGTAACTCCCAGCCACCATTTAATACGCACTCGCACAGATCAATCTCGATAGTGGGGTACTCATCGATAAATTCTTTAAGGACAGAGAAAAAAGCCGAATAGGGCAGAATGGACTCAGTGGCGATGCTGATGCGTGTTTCCAGGCCAGTGGCGACTTCTTTGGCTTTATTAGCCAGGCGGTGTGTGGTTGATAGGATTTCGCGCCCCTCAGCCAGTATCAGATGCCCTGCTGGTGTTAGTACAGATCGACGTCCCTGGCGCTGAAATAGCGCAATATCCAGCTGCTCTTCCAGCTTTTGTACGATGTAGGAAATTGCTGAGGTTGCTTTGTTCAGCTCTTCAGCAGCTTTTGCGAAGCTGCCGCGCCGGTCGATAGCATCCAGTGTTTCCAATACCTCAATAGTGATGGGGTTTCTGCTTGTCATAGTTCCAAATAATAGTTCAAAAAATTAGAACATTCTAAACAAAGAATGCCTCTTATTGAATTTTTTAAGAACACTACAATGGCTTTAACACGTAAACAAACTCTGTGGAGAAGTCAATATGAAAACACTAATAGCACGTATAACAAGTACAGAAGATGGTTTAGATACCCTGCCGGTCCGAGTAGGAGCGGGTGTGATTTTTGCCGCGCATGGCGCTCAGAAATTGTTCGGCTGGTTTGGTGGTTATGGCCTGGAAGGCACCGGTGGCTGGATGGAATCTATCGGCCTGGCACCAGGCGTGTTGATGGCAGCAATGGCCGGTAGCGCCGAGTTTTTTGGTGGATTGCTGTTAATTGCAGGCCTGTTGGTTCGCCCTGCGGCAGTAGTCTTAGCAGTAACCATGTTGGTGGCGATAGTGACGGTTCATCTGCAAAACGGCCTGTTTATGGCGAATAACGGTTATGAATTTGGTCTGGCTTTGCTGGTGATCAGTATTTCACTAGTGATTCGCGGCGCGGGTGGCCTGAGTGCTGACCGCATCATTCAAACTCGTTTAGCTAATTAATCGAACGGGATAAAACTCAACTTAGAGGAGCAGTGAAATGGGTTTATTACAGCAAGGTCAGTGGGTGGATCAGTGGTACGACACTAAAAGTAGCGACGGTAAGTTTGTTCGTCAGGACAGCCGTTTTAGAAGCTGGGTGACAGCCAACGGCGAGCCCGGCCCAAATGGTGAAGAGGGCTTCAAAGCGGAAAAGGGGCGTTACCACCTATACGTATCGTTAGCCTGCCCGTGGGCGCATAGGACGTTAATCTTTCGCCGATTAAAACAATTGGAAGATTATATCGATGTAACAGTTGTTGACCCCATTATGTTAGATAACGGTTGGGAATTTGCTGACCCTCTATATGGCCTGGAGTATCTGTACCAACTTTATTTAAAAGCAGATCCGAGCTATGAGGGTCGAGTTACCGTGCCAGTACTGTGGGACAAACAAACCGAAACCATTGTGAATAACGAGTCTTCAGAAATTATTCGCATGTTTAACAGTGCCTTTAATCATTTAACTGGCAATATTGATGATTATTATCCGGAAAGCCTGCATGCCAATATTGATGTCATTAATGCGCGTGTCTATGACAGTATCAATAATGGTGTTTACCGAGCAGGTTTTGCTACCTCACAACAAGCTTACGAAGAGGCGTTTGATACCTTATTTGATTCGCTAGACTGGGTTGAAGAAATACTTTCGCAACAGCGTTATCTCGCCGGTAATGTGTTAACCGAAGCGGACTGGCGATTGTTTACCACGCTGATACGTTTTGATGCGGTGTACTTTGGTCACTTTAAAACCAATCGTCAGTTGTTAGCGAGTTTTCCAAATATTAGCAATTACCTGCGCGAGTTATATCAAGTGCCGGGTGTAGCTGATACGGTGAACTTTGAGCATATTAAAACGCATTATTACGCCAGTCATCGCACGATAAATCCAACTTGTGTGGTGCCGGTGGGACCTAAACAGGATTTTTCTTTGCCGCACGATCGAGAGCGTTTCTAGGTCAGGGAGGATTTGCGATGTTTTATTATCGTCCTGCAGAAGAGAGAGGAAAAACCCGTTTAGGGTGGTTGCAAAGCCGGCATAGTTTTTCCTTTGGTTATTACTACGACCCTGAACATATGGGTTTTTCCGATCTTAAGGTCATCAATGATGATTGGGTAAGTCCAGGTGCTGGTTTTGATAACCATGCTCACCGCGATATGGAAATCGTTTCCTATATCTTAAGTGGAGCTATCGAGCATAGAGACAATTTGGGTAATCACTTTGTGGTGTCAGCAGGAGAAGTGCAGCGAATGACTGCCGGTACCGGTATTGTTCATTCCGAGTTTAATGCCTCTAAACAAGAGCCTTTAAGATTTTTACAGGTTTGGATAACGCCCGATCGATTGGGGTTGCCGCCTGGTTATGAGCAAAAATCTGTTGAGCAAACTTCTGTTATGACACCATTGGTTACACCTGATGGTAGTGAAGGAAGCCTTCGAATTCATCAGAATGTCAGAATTTATCGTCTACAGCTATCGCCATCTGAAGCTTGGCAGCTGGATGGACGAGGACGATCTGGCTATCTGCATATTATAGAAGGGGGCTTGCATGGCAGTGAATACCAGTTAACGGCAGGAGCGGGGTTAGGTATGAGTGAGGAGGTGCTACAGTTGTGTGCTGGTGAAGAGGGTGTTGTAGCCCTTTGGTTTCAATGGCTAGGGGTTTGAATGGCCAGGTATTTGAATAGCCAGTGATTTGAATGGTCAAGACAGCTACTTATGGATTAGTGACAGTTGTGATTGTAGCGCTTCATTGACCTTGGCATATTCTGCTTGCATTTGTTGTGCATTCCAAAACCAAACGCCAATACCCCGATATACTTCGCTTTGTACAACGCGTGTTCCTCCCTCTTCAGGAAAGAGTTCATAGCGATGATCAAAGGTTAATAGGCCCGGTGTGCCTCCGCGCTGATGCAGTAGCTCATTGTCAATCAGTTCGACAATTGTTGCATCCATTTCTATTTGTTCTCCGCTAGGCTGATTCCATTGATAATGAATGGTGTTGCCGGCCTCAAATGTGCCAGATAATGGAATTAAAACCGGATTCCAGTTTTTGTAGTCGGCTTCGTTCATTAATACCAGCCATATATTCTCAGCTGTTGCAGGGATAAAGATTTCTGTTTTGACGCTCTTCTTTGAAAAAGCTGCAGCGAGAACTAACAACAGAAGCAGAACAATTACAAAAAGAAGCCACTTATTGTTTGGCATTGAATGTTGCCCTCAGTTTAGATTGCACATTTTATAGGATTTCCCAATCTTCAATCGCTCCGGGAATGATGTCGAATAGTGCTTTTTCTGCATTTGATAAAGCAAGTTTCTTAATATCGTTGATGAGCCTGAATATTTAGGGTGTGTCGACCAGGGCATCAATGTCTTTCTATTCAGCATCTTTCCCTTTAGTACTTTGCTTCTTCAGTGGATACTATAAATATGTATAACACCCTAAAATGTTCCAGCCAGCGCGTCAATTGGTTATGATACGACTCCGTTGTTAGTTCGCGAATGTTACTGAGATACACTATGGCATCACTCCAGGATCAACTGCTCAAGGCCGGTCTAGTCGATGATAAAAAGACCAAACAGATTAATAAGGAAAAGCGCAAACAGGCCAAGCAGAAAAAAGGAAAGGGGCAGCCACAGGTTGATGAGAGCAAAGAACAGGCTAAGCGTACGCTAGCAGAAAAGGCCGAGCATAATCGCCAGTTAAATCTTGAGCGCAATAAAGAGGCTGATAAAAAAGCTATTCAGGCGCAAATTAAGCAGCTGATTGTTACCAATAAGATTTCACGTGAAGAAGGCGAAATTGCCTATCAGTTTACTGATGGCAAACAAATCAAAAAAATTTATGTTACCGGATTGCTACAGGAGCAATTAGTCAAGGGACTAATTGCTATCGCTAAACTAGGACAGAGTTACGAGCTGGTACCGGCAAAAGTGGCAGAAAAAATTCAGCAACGTGATGAGGGTAGTATTGTCGTTCAAAACACGAAAGCTGAAGAAGTGAATGAAGACGATCCCTATGCCGATTATAAAATTCCTGATGACTTGATGTGGTAATGTTGCTTTTACAGTTAGGTAGTCCTGGGCATAATTTGGCATATAGTTCTAGCAATAGTTCCAGGGATAGTTTACTCAATTCTGTTGCTTATTAAAGTCTGCTGCCAATTAAGTAAGCTATGACTATCATGGATACCTCGGATTACTGCACATAATAAAATAAGTGGAGTTAGAACTTTTACTCCGGCCCTAAACTTTAGTATAAAGACTTAAAAGAAAACCAGTGGTTAGTTGGATCTGCATATGGAATTAACTATACCTGAGTTAGATGAAGACGTTCTTCACGAACTGTTAGATACTATCAATGAGTCTCTTGATGAGGTTGAGATCGCCTTGGAAAATCTCAATGCTGACCCCTCAAGAGATGATATCCTGAACGATATCTTTCGGCATCTACATTCCATCAAGGGTAATTTTCGGGTGTGTTTTTTAGGCCCGTTTAGTAATTATGTTCATGCCATAGAAGAAACCTTCTCTGAGATCAGAAATGGTCGTTTGAAGTTCAGTCCTATCATCAAGGAAGTTACTCTGATCGCGGTCGATAAGCTTCGTGCCAATATGGAACTTATCGAACATTCTACACAAATGGATACCACAGAGATGGAAGAGATCTCCCATCATTTTCTGATGGTAGCCACAGCTGAAACTGATCAGGCAGATGGGGCTGCAAAAAATTTATTGAATACTATTGTCGGTGAGGATACGACAGAGTTACCGGTAGCTGTTGAGCTCCCGGTCGGTGAGGTTCCAGCAAAGCCAACAATAAACTCTGAAGAGCTGGATAACGATATCCGTTATTTTCAATCACTTGCTTTACTGCTAGAGCGTCGGATTCCTAACTGGCGAGGGAGAGCCGAAAGGATGTTAGGTATCGTGACTTCAGTCCTTCCGTATCTTCCTTATGAGGTCGACAATCAACAACTTCATGCCGCTCTCTATGTTCATGACATCGGCATGGCATTCTTACCTGAGGATATTCTCAATTCGACCATTCAACTCAATGACGAGCAGCGTGCGGAGTTACACGATCATCCGGTCATTGGTTATCATTTCCTAAAACGCTTGCAGCATTGGCATGAAGCGAGTGTGATGGTTTTACAACACCATGAAAGGATAGATGGCAAAGGTTATCCAAAAGGAATCACCAGCGACCAAATTTGTGATGGCGCAAAACTACTAGCGGTGACTGATGCCTTTACGTCATTAACAAGTGAGCGTGCAGACCGCTCTCGTCGCCGTACTGTATTAAGAGCATTAATGGAACTATCTACTCACAGTGGTACGCAATTTGATGAGCAAACTGTGATCGCGTTTACTGAAATGGCCAAGCAACGGTATAAAGATAAAGAATAAATATAGTAGTATCGCAAAGCTTAAAGAGGTTTGGCCTCTTTAGTTGGACTTATTTAGCTGAAAAAATAATCCCTCCGTTCCCTTAAGCTGTTTATTTACTTAATATGCCATTCTGAATGTTATTCACTAGTGTATGACATAACGCTGTCAGGCTGCTGTCAGGTGTATGTCGTTAGAAAAATCACGTAGCTTCGCGATACTGTACCTGAATCTTGACGATCTTTGATAGGGAACAGATGAATCAAACTAATTTAATTAAGATAGAAAGACTTAAGAGAGGCTGGACTCAGGCGCAACTTGCCGAAATCAGTGGATTAAGCGAGCGAACTATACAGCGGCTTGAAAGTGGCACACCGCCTTCAATTGAGTCATTAAACTCATTAGCCGTGGTTTTCGAAATAGACGTGGAATCGCTTAAAGCACCAGAGTTTAGAATTCATTTCTCTGCGCCATTATGTCGAAATTTAGTAATTAGCAGTATTACCATTAGTTTGGTATTAATATTGGCTGAGCTTTTTTATACCGGTAGGTCAGTGATATCCGTATTAGTATTGCTTTCGTTATACCTCGTATTTTCGGTTAAGGGCTACAGCATCATTAACAAAAAATTATTGATTCACCATATCGGCTGGAGTAGCAAGTACGAACTGAATTCACTTGAGGGAATAGAGATTAACCCGCAAGCGATGAGCGGTTCCATAAGATTGTTTGGGATAAATTTTCTATTTGCTGCTGTAGGTTATTTTAGAAACGAAATTACAGGCAAATATCTAGCTTTTGCGACAAAACCCGAAAACAGTCTGGTTCTTAGATTTTCTGATAAATGTGTGGTAATCACACCGGACAATCCATGTGCAATGAAAGCTAGCTTGGAAGCTAATATCAAAGATTTAAGTAGGGCGAAAGGTCCGTAACACTAGTCAAAGGGGGCAATTAAAGGTGATAGCTCCCTTTAATTTGTCCTTAAATTTATTGTCAATGATTCAGTAATATAATTGATCCAAAAAATTATAGGTACACACTTTTTCCTGTTTTTCGGGGATGTAATGTGGAAATATTATTTTCCTTATTAGTAGAGTGGTTTGTCTTTAACATTAAGTCATAAAAATCATTGGCGGATAGCGGCTTGCTGAAATAGTAGCCTTGAATTTCATCACAACCTATAGATTTAATATATTGATACTGCTCTTCGGTTTCCACTCCTTCGGCAACCACTTTTTTCCCGAGCTTATGTGCAAGTATGACGATAGATTCAATTATCATGCAGTTGTCATGACTTTGAGGAACTTTATCAACAAAGGATTTATCGATTTTAATCACATCGCATGGAAATTGAACTAAATAACTCAATGAGGAATAACCCGTACCAAAATCATCGACCGATATGCTAATGCCCAGGTCCTTTAGTTGTTTAAGCAAGCGCACATTGGATTCACAATGATCGACCAACAAGCGTTCGGTGACTTCCAGTTCAATTTTATTACCCGCAACTTGATGGCGTTTTAAATTTTCTAATATTTTGTCTGCCAACTTCCCGCGTTTAAATTCTCGGCTGGGAACATTAATAGATATAGTGGGTACATTAAAGTTTTCTTCTTCCCAACGACTGATTTGTTCTATTACCGCGTTAAATACCCAATTATCTACTTTTAAAATTAGGTCGCTGTCTTCCGCTACTGGAATAAATTTAGCGGGAGAAATTAATCCGTCAATAGGATGCATCCATCGAAGTAATGCTTCTGCTCCAAGAATAGCATTGGTTTTAAGGTCAACTTTAGGCTGGTACTCCATATAAAATTCATCATTGACTAGCGCTTTTCTAATTTCGCTTTCCAAATATAAGCGATTTTTGGCTTTCGCTGTCATATTATCGGAATAATATAGATAGCTGTTTTTGCCATTGTTTTTTGCTTCAACCATTGCTGTTTCTGCACGGGAAATTAAAGTTTCACTATTTTCAATTTTCCCTGATTGATTAACAATGCCTATGCTGCAGGTAAAGTAAAATTCATGACTATCGATAATAATAGGAACTGCGAGTATATGCATAATTTTTTCAGCTACGACTGCCGAGTCGGTATCCATAGAGGTATGATCTAAAAATAGTGCAAATTCATCATCACGTATTCTACATAACGCATCATTTTTTCTAATTGCTGCATGTAGTCTTTCACATATTTTAATTAATACTTTCTCGCCCACATCATGGCCATAGGTATCATTTACAGGTTTAAAATTATCAATGTCGATATAAAGTAAACTTACTAATAAGTTATGGCGTTTGGCTCTTGATATTGCTTTTTCAATATCCCTGACAAATAACTCTCTATTAGGAAGATTTGTCAATCTGTCATAATTTAAAAACCCCCCAACTTTCCTGGATGCAGAATTTAACGGATTTGAAATATATGAGTGTTCATAATTTATATGATCAGTTAGATATTGCCTTCGAGAAATTGAGTAGACAATGCTTCTCTTTAGTTTTTCAGGGGAGCATTCTTTTTTGGTAATAAAATCAATAGCACCCAATGATAATAGATCTGTTGCTAATTCTTCCCAGCAATGACCGGTAAGTATAATGACTGCTGAAGAGAGGGCTTTTTCAGTTTGTACCTCCTGAAGTATATCCTTTGCATTCATATCAGGCAGTTCATAATCTAATAAAATACAATCGAAAAATTGTTTATTGTATTGATCAATAGCGCCTTGACCGGTGTCTGTGGTTGTTACCGTGAAGTCCAAATCTGTGTGGGCAAGCATTTCTTGAATAACAGAGCTCATGACTCTGTCATCTTCAACCATTAGAATGTTTAAGGTTTTGTTTGATGATGACATGTAAACCTCCTTGTTTAATGATGCGTCTTCCATTGTTTCTAACTATGTCATTGATACCCGGCGATTGATTGTTAAACTTCGATAGAGCGTCGAGTTCAACTATTCAATTTAAGCATGGTCGATGAGTCGGGTGGTTCGAAGCTACCATACAAAAAATAAAGATTAGCTACTTATTAGGATAGCATCTGTACAAAACGTGCCAGTTGAATTTGTAATTAAACACTGAGTATTAAAGATATTTAAATTATAAGTCTGAATAAGCTGGCTCAAGTCGCTGATTTTTAAAATAATTTTTCCGCGTTATTCGAAATCAATTGAATAAATTTCGTCTGCTTATTCGCTCCTCCAAAGCTGAATCGGTGGATGAAGATGATCTCTGTGTCGATTATAAAATCTCTGATGATTTGATGTGGTAATGATCACAGCCTACTTAAAAACTGTTGCATATGATGATTGCGAAATTCTTCATTGCACCAGTCTTCGTTTGACAACATATCGTAATATTCGGGTTTGAAGATGTAGGTTTCGCAGTGTTGTTGCTTATTATCTGCAGTAACAACAGTTACCGGAATTCTTTCGTAACAGTCGCCTTCATAGTGATCCAGGCAGCGTATATCATCCGAACTTAACCCGCTAATTAATATGCCTTCCACAATACTGCCTTGATTTGGTCGAATGGCTGGATATTCTTCACCGGCAACCTTGACGCGTTTATAGTTGATTAAAGTGACTGTGGTTTTAGTAAGCCGGCGACCTAGTAAAGACATCAGGATTTCATCGTTTATTAAAGAACCATATGCGAAAAGCATTTTTATCCTTTAATCAATCACACAATACACTGCAATAGCAGGTATTATTAACCACAACAAACCTTTGATTAGAAAAAATAATGGTACAGCCCATCCTAGATGTTTCGACCATCTACTCTTTGATTTATCAGTTGAATCAGTACCATCTCGCGGGTTCATAAAGCCGAAAACATCTTCATAATTAATTCACATAACGCCTAGGTAGCCGGCTGCCCTTTTTGTTATGCACTTAATTACGCACCATCAGTGGGTGGTATCCACGTTAGAGATGAATGATGAAGAGATATCAACACTTTGCCATCAAGCTTATGATACGCAAAGGTATAGTCAGCACGGGTTGCATCTCCATTCTCGTTAACAAAAGTGTAGTGCCCCATATCTTTATAACCCATACCACCAGCCTTCAAAACGGGCCCCACCGCACTTTGAAACTCTACATGTTTCCAACCATGCTTTAAGAATCCGCTGTCATGTGGGTAGTCCGCATTCCCCCCTACGAAATAGGAGCGCGCTCCTGCTTCATCAAGACGGATTACATCTGCCAATGTAGGCTTAAACAGTAGAGGTTCATCGGGCGAGCCAAAGTCATATAATCCAAGAAGTGCTTCCACATCTTGTTCGATTACAGCCTTGGCCCATGCCCGTTGTGCGCTGATCACTTCCGCTTTTGTCATTTTTTCAAAATTTTTCATTACTCACTCACATATAATTAAACTATATAGATCTTGTTAATTTTGGCTTTTAGCTGTGCATTTATGACAGCTAAATATACGACATCGTATCGTATACCTCCGGCTGTTGAATTTTTATTTTAATAGTAGGCAGGTATTCGATTTTTTAAATCCTTTTAAAAATTGATTTAAATTCTTATGGAAAAAGTGACATCGTGTCGTATATCCTCACATATCTTTATTGAAGATTAAACCCTAAGGCTTTTAATCTTTTTATGATACCCGCGCCACACTATTCGATATCAACTGAATAAACTTCGTCTGCTTATTCACTCCTGTTTTTTCATAAATATTGCGTGCATGCGACTTGGCGGTATTAATCGAAATCGATAAAGCTTCCGCCGCTTCATTTAAGGTATGTCCATTGGCCAGATAAGCCGCTACGCGTGATTCGCTGCCGGTAAAACCAAATAAATCCTTTAGGGTATGAGCCGAAATTTCCGGCGTGCCTTTGGGGTCACTGATAAAGACCACCGCATGGGCGTGCACGGGGTGAGTAACGGCATCTTCCGGGCGGACGGGTCTTACCATTAGTCCCAGTGCTTTGGTATCGGCGGGATCAATGGTAATGGTGGAGGGGATAGGGTTGTCCTTACCGTGCTGTTGTTCGATGTCGGCCAGTGCCTCGTAAAATTGCTGGTTTGCCGTTTTATCGTTAATAGTCAGACGGCCGTCCTGGCTACTGAGATGTTTATGCTGTTCGACGGTATCGCGGGCGACGCGATTGGAGGCGACGATTCGGCCTTCGCGATCGAGGATCAGGGTGCCGAGCATAAACTGGTTAATGGCATCGGCGAAGGCGTTGCGCTCGATCTGTTTGATGGCCATTTGATCGAGAAATTGCGCCGCCTGCCTGAGGTGAATCACCAGACTCTCCAGGTGTTCGATATCTGCTTTTTTAAAATTGCTCTTATCTTTGTGTCGGGCGATACGCAGCTTTAGCATCAGGTTAGAATCGCCACCGGCTGGGATATTAATTGCCAACATATAGCGGATACCGGTGGGCTGAATCAGGTCGCGATAGAAGGGTGAGTCTTCTATTGAGTGTGCTTTGCCGGTAACCGTAAATTCAAGCTGGTCGAGCAGGGCGGGTTTATCGGCTTCGATGTCTTGAAAGGGGTCGAAGGCAATCCAATGGTTGGCGCTGGTAGGTACATCGGCAGTTTTATTCACAACTCGGTTGAGTAGATAGCCGTTGCCAGGCTGGCGGTTTGGCACTACCACCAGTACCGCCAGATCGGCATTGAACAGGCGATTGATATGAGCCAGAAATTCATTCCAGGGCTCATCCTCCATCACGCCTTGGTAGATAGAGTGGATCAATTCATTGAGGTCAGTGGGTATCTGCAATGTCTACTTCCGTCAAAATGGAGCTGATTGGGCTGCTTTTATGCTTTGCGGGCGCATTGTAGCAAATGCATGGTGGCAGTTTTCACCTTTTGGGGTGATGATTTTTTGCCTCGAAAGCGTATCATAGCGCGCAATTCTCAAAAGGATTATCAAGGTGTTTTTCTGACTTTTTAGCGCCGACCTTTGAGACTCTCGTTTTTCATCGATCTGATAGCAACTGGACAATTCTCATGGCTGAACAAAAAGCGACAAACGTGCATTGGCACGAAGGCGACGTAACGCGTGAAGACCGCAACAAACTATTGAACCAGAAGGGCGCCACACTGTGGTTTACCGGCCTGTCTGGCAGCGGCAAGAGCACTGTCGCGGTAGCGTTAGAAAAAGCATTGATTGAGCGCGGCAAGCTCACCTACCGTTTGGATGGTGACAACATCCGCCTCGGCATTAACAAAAATTTGGGTTTTAGCGCTGAAGATCGCGCAGAGAACATCCGCCGTATTGGTGAGATTGCCAAATTGTTTGTCGACACAGGTGTAGTTACTTTATCAAGTTTTGTTAGCCCTTACCGTGAAGATCGCGATTTGGTACGTGAGTTACACAATGATGGCGGCATGGACTTTATTGAGGTGTTTGTTGATGTACCTCTGGAGGTTGCTGAAGAGCGTGATCCTAAAGGTTTGTACAAAAAAGCGCGCGCTGGTGAGATTCCAAACTTTACTGGTATCTCAGACCCCTATGAAGAGCCTCTGCAGCCAGAGGTGGTATTGAACAGCCACGAGATGAGCTTGGAAGAGGAAGTGGAGTTGCTGCTTAACTTGCTGGAAGAGCGTGGTTTGCTTACGGCCTAATTAGGCGGATAGAGTATTTTCTGATTACATCGATTTTTTAAAGGATAAAGCAATGATTAAACCTCATGGTGCCGACGAGCTGAAACCTCTGTTCGTCTACGATACTGAAAAACATCATGCTCTGAATAAAGAAGCCGAAGAGCTGCCTTCACTATTAGTGACTTCTGCCACAGCCGCCAACGCGGTAATGCTGGGCGCCGGTTACTTCACACCATTAACTGGCTATATGAATCTGGCGGATGCTTTGGCTGTTGCTGAAAGTTTGCACACTGCCGATGGTCTATTCTGGCCAGTGCCAATTGTTAACCTGAACAAAGACATCAGCTCTATTGGTGATGCCAAGCGCATCGCGTTGCGCGATCCCAATGTGGAAGGCAACCCTGTGCTGGCCATTATGGACATCGATGCCATTGAACAAGTCTCTGACGAACAGATCGATTTTATGGCAGAGAATATCTTTGGCACTCTGGATGGCGATCACCCAGGTGTAGCGACCTTTAAAGCGCAAGGCAATATTTTGTTATCAGGTAGTATCCAGGTTTTAAACTTCAGTTACTTCCAAACTGACTTCCCTGATACCTTCCGCACAGCGGTGGAGATTCGCAATGAGATTGCTGAACGCGGTTGGGAAAAAGTCGTGGCTTTCCAAACCCGTAACCCGATGCACCGTGCTCACGAAGAGTTGTGCCGCATGGCGATGGAAGATCTGGGTACCGATGGCGTATTGATTCACATGCTGTTGGGTAAACTGAAACCTGGCGATATTCCTGCCCAGGTGCGCGATGACTGTATTCGTAAAATGGTGGAGCTGTACTTCCCACCTAACACGGTGATGATCACAGGCTACGGCTTCGACATGTTGTATGCTGGTCCACGTGAAGCGGTGTTGCATGCAGTGTTCCGTCAGAACTGTGGTTGTACACACTTTATTGTTGGGCGTGACCATGCTGGTGTTGGTGATTACTACGGTGGTTTTGACGCGCAAACGATCTTCGATGAGAAAGTGCCCGACGATGAGTTGCTAATTGAAATTTACCGTGCAGACCACACCGCCTATTCGAAGAAATTGAATAAAGTTGTCATGATGAAAGATGCACCGGACCACGATAAAGAAGACTTTATCCTGTTGTCAGGTACTAAAGTACGCGAAATGCTGGGTAATGGCATCAAGCCGCCACCTGAGTTTTCTCGCCCTGAGTGTGCTGAAATTTTGATTAATTACTATCAGAATCTGGACAGCTAATCGTTAGAGACTGATATTTAGATAGACTGAAAAAAGCCGCTTTAACAGCGGCTTTTTTTTGTGCGAAAATTGCCGAACATTTGTTCTTGCTAGGAGTTAACCTTGAGCGCCGATCAAAATCTATTCAGTGTTTTTCAACAATCCTTTCCTGAAGATTTACAAACAGCTTTTATTACCACTGAAGCGGGCGATACCGTTTCTTACGGAGATATGCTGAAGCAATCGGCGCAATTGGCGAATTATTTTGTGTCGCTGGGGCTAAAAAAAGGTGACCGCATTGCGGTGCAAGTCGATAAGTCGCCCTTTGCCTTGATGACGTATTTGGCGGCGCTGCGTGCTGGTTTAATTTATCTGCCATTGAATACGGGCTATCGATTGGCCGAGTTGGAATATTTCTTCAATGACGCCGAGCCATCGTTAGTGCTTTGTAGGGAAGGGGATCAAAATGCATTACAACCGCTGTTGCCTGATGGTATTCCTATTGAAACACTGACAGCCACTGGCGAAGGTTCTCTGGCAGAAAAATCTAAAACGGTTACAACTGAATTTGAAACAGTGCCCTGTGAAGGCGATGAACTGGCGGCGATTCTCTATACCTCGGGTACAACAGGTCGCCCTAAAGGTGCGATGCTAAGCCATAAAAATCTGGCATCGAATGCGTTGGTATTAAAAGAACTTTGGGGTTTCACCGCTGATGATGTGCTGTTACATGCGCTGCCAATTTTTCATGTGCATGGATTGTTTGTCGGTTGCCACTGCGTACTGGCATCAGGCGCGTCGATGATTTTTCTGCCTAGTTTTGATGTGGAAAAAATCGAGCAACGCTTACCGCAATCGACGGTTATGATGGGTGTGCCCACTTTTTACACGCGCCTGCTGGCCGATGAAAATTTTACTGCTGACATGTGCAGCAATATGCGTCTGTTTATTTCCGGCTCTGCGCCTATGTTGGCTGAGACTCATCATCAATTTCACAATCGCATTGGCCAATGGATTCTTGAGCGTTATGGCATGACAGAGACCGGTATGTTGGTTTCTAACCCGCTTGAAGGCGAGCGCAGAGCAGGCATGGTCGGTTTCCCTTTACCCGGCGTGGATGTGCAGGTAGTGGATGGTAATAACATTCCCGTTGCTATTGATGAAGTTGGTTCTATTCAAGTGAAGGGCGACAACGTATTCCAGGGTTATTGGCAAATGCCTGAAAAAACGGCTGAAGAATTCACCGATGATGGTTACTTTATTACTGGTGACCAGGGCAAAGTCAGTGAAGATGGTTATATCTCTATTGTCGGGCGCGCCAAAGATATGATTATTACCGGTGGTTACAATGTCTATCCAAAAGAAGTAGAGCAGGTATTGGATGATTTAGCCGGCATTAAAGAGACCGCAGTTATCGGTGTGCCCGATACGGATTTTGGTGAGGCAGTTGTCGCAGTGATTGTTGGCGATGGTTCGGAGGAGCTAAAAGCAGATTCCATTATTCAGCAAACCAAACAACAGCTTGCCAGTTATAAGGTACCCAAAACAATTCATTTTGTAGAAGAGCTGCCGCGTAATACGATGGGCAAAGTGCAAAAGCAACTTTTGCGTGAAGAATACAAATAACTCAATTTTTGAGACATCTTAGTAAGTACGTAGCAAGTAAGGATATGGACAGTGACCGAGCATATTCCTTTCCATTCTTTTGCTTTGAGCATCTTCTTCTGACCCAGATCAATACAGTTTAGATGCATACCATTCATAATACCTACTATCTGTAGTGAGGTGATCCATAGTTAAGTAATTCGTAGTTAAGTAAGTCGTAGTATATGAGTTGATTGGTATCGAGAGGAGACATCGTGATGAATGATGATATCAAGCAAGAGCTGAAAAAAACCAAAGAAGCGCTGGGTGATTTAATCGATGCGATTGAGGATAAGGCCGAAGATTTTTCCGAAGATGTTGCTGAGACCTGGAACAAAGCTAAAGTACAAATGGTGAAGACCAGAGGTCATCTAGCTGAATCTCTTAGAAAACAAGAGGCATCATTAGAGAAGCTTGATCTTCAGGCGCATTTGGGAATTATGGAAGCACGGGACCATTGGAATAAATTTCATGAAGATATATCTGATTTGGTCCACCATGTTACCAACCGATCGCACACCGCCTTTGATTATGCGCGTGTTCAGGCCAATCTTGCAAAAATGGAAGCCAGAGATTTTATTGAAAAGGCTGAGCCTGAGATTGAAAAGGACTTTCATCAGTCGAAGGAGAAGGCGGAGAAATTGAGTAAGTCTGCAGTGATGGAGGTACGAAAAATTGCTGAAAGTTTGAGAAAACGTTTTGAAGATTAAATTGCATTGTTTATTAGTTTCCAGTGGCTTCTTAGTCACTGGAAGCTGAAAGAGTCAATATGCGATCCTTAAATGATATAAGGATTAAATTTTAGTTCTCGGCTTTTTATATTCAAAATCAACTATTTCCAGATAAGCTTACAAAATTCTCTGGCTTGTTCATCGTCTCGTTGGATCAATATCTCAACTTAAATCATATCCATGTATGCAGCGAACCGGTCTGGTTCTGACGATTCCCTGGCAGTAGTATAGCCCTGATACTCAAACACTGGGATTGTCGTTTACATCGCGAATCTTGGTACGGCACCTTTACTAGTATAAGCATAATGACAAATATCCAAAAGCGATATTGTTACGGCAGCATATTATTAATTTGAAAAAAATGCAGTAGCAAATAGTAGAGTTACATAGTATTTTAATAACAGCGATGACATTGTTTTAATAATTATAAATAAACTCTATGCCCCAGAACGAACAAGTCTTTCATGCAAATACTATGATCCTGATGATGCTTGAGGAGGCGCAGCGCTTAAATGTGCCTCTGGAAGAGTGCTTGAAAGGAACCAGTATTACAGAAGAAGATTTCAAGCAAAAGGGTCGTCACATCAGTATTCGTCAGGAATATCTCCTGATGTCCAATCTGAAAAAATACATTACTGACCCTGCCTACGGTTTGAGATTTATGCAGTTTAATAGTAGAGATTTATCTCAACAGGGTGTTTATGGTTACACATTATTAAGTTCGCCGACCTTAAGAGAGGCAATTAATTTTTCTTTGGTTGGCAATAAGTTAACCAGTACAATGATCTTTTATTCCTTAAATGAAACTGATGATTTAGCTAGTTTCAATATGCAGCCAAAATATGATTTTGCTGAATGCTCACAGCTGCGAGTAGATTGTGAGATGGCGGCTGTAATTGCTACCTTGTCTGCGCTTTTTTGTAGAGATTATATTCCTCTTGCGATTCATTTTATGCATGAATGCTCACCTGGTGTAAAAATTTATGAAGAATTTTTTGGTTGTAAAATTATTGCTAACGCGCCTTTTAATCGGGTTGATTTTCCAAGAGGAGATCTAGATAAGCCACTTTATCATGGTGATCAAGAGGTTTTTGATGCCTGTAAAGACATCTGTTTTAAAAAGATAGAGCAACTAGATAAGAAAAATATTAGTATTTCTGACCAGTTAAAAAATCTAATAGAAAATCAAAAGAGGTTTTCTTTAACAATTGAGGAAGCTGCTGGTGAAATGAATGTCAGTACCCGAACTTTAAGACGTAGACTACAGTCAGAAGGTAGTGGTTTTAAAGACATTCTTGCACACGCGCGAATGAATGTTGCGATTGATCTTCTCGAAAATAGTGATTTGTTAGTTGAAGAAATTGCCTATAATCTTTCTTATTCCAACCAAAGTGCTTTTACGCACGCTTTTAAAAGATGGACGGGAATTTCTCCTATCGAATATAGAGATAATCATCGAAATGCACTGAAGTAGTTCGACGGTACTCCTTTCTTTTTTCTTCTTAGTCATCTAGCAGATAAACCCATTTATATAAAGCCTTATTCATATAGGTATCATAGTTGATGTCTTTAATGCTTTATTAACGCTAATAATTTCCTCATCATTTGTATCAATAATTATTGATGTTGTCCGAAACTCATAACTGATTGGCCGCTTTTAGTAAGTTGAAATAAGATTTTTGATAGTAGGCTATACCCATACTTAAATAATAATTATAGAGGTTAGTCAGTTGTCAGAAATATTGGCATGTCCAGATTTGGATGTATCTTCAGACGTATATTTATCCCGTGAATGGTTTACCCGAGCAATGCAATATGGCGGTGCTATTCCTGATGATGTTGCTGTCATGTCTATAGAGTCCTCGGTGTTAGCGGGTGGTTTCATGGCAGATACCTATCGAATAAAGCTTTTTTATAATCAATCTGATAACAACTTTCCACAATCAGTAGTTGCTAAATTTCCTTCTTCTAATCCCAGCAGTCGTTCAGCGGGGCGGGAAATGCAAGCTTATTCTAGAGAAGTCAATTTTTATAAGCATCTTGCGCCTTCTTTGACGATACGAGTGCCTGAATGTTATTTCAGCGAAATCGAAGAAGGTACTTCAAACTTTGCTTTAATAATCGAAGATCTCACTCCGGTTGAGATGATAGACGGATTGCCATGCAGCTATCAGCGCGCAACTAACACGATGATCCAATTAGCTAATCTGCATGCGGATACTTGGAATAAAGTGGAGTTAAAAGAATATTCCTGGATGCTGGATTACAGTAATAAACAATATTTTCAACAAGTAGAACGATGGGTAGGGCAAGGCTGGAATATTATTAAAAATACGGCTGAGGAACTTATTAGAGAAAATAGCCCATTAGTTATTGGTATTCCTTCCTACTTTCAATCAATTGGCGATGATTTTGTTGGGGGAATTCATTCGTTACCTGAAAAAGTAGCGGAAAGAATTTGCTTGGTTCATTGTGATTATCGCCTGGCGAATATTTTATATAAACCTGATGATGAATCAATAACAGTTGATTGGCAAACCTTCCATCTCGGACGTCCCGGTTTTGATACCTATTATTTTATAAACGGTACTTACTCTGACGAAGAGAAAGAAGAGCGTGAGTATCAACTCTTGAAAATCTATCATGAAAGATTGTTACAGAATGGTGTTAAAGGCTATAGCTGGGAGCAATGTGTACAAGAACATGAGTTTGGAGTTTTTTATACGCTACTGATGACTTTGCTTACAGCTCAGGCTGTTGGAGCGAACGGCCTTCCGGAAGCTATGAAAGAGCGAATGTTTAAAAGTGGACCTAAAAACTGGATTTATGCCAAAGAGCATAACGTAATCGATAAACTTTAATCGTTTCATTAAATTTTGGTTTCTAACGTTGGAGACATGCATTGAAAATTACTGATCACGACGAATTTCTACATCTTGCGTATCCAAAAAATACAAAAGACCCATGGAAAGAAAATTATTACTTTAACTATATTGATCGTGAAGCTAATGCTATGGGTATTTTTCATTGCTCCTACATGCGTTGGCAAAATAAAGTGAGGGTTATTACTCATCAGCTAATAGACGGAAAGCAATACAGCTATATTAAGTTTCATCCGCTTCCTTTGAATAATTCTGAGCTTTTGGATGAGTCTATTATTATGAAGGATGACTACTACAGTTTTGAAATTCTTGACCCTCACGCCAAACATCGCCTTCGTTATTGTGATAAGCAATTAGATATTGATCTGATCTTTTCAAAACGCTTTGATGTTTTTAACTTCGATGAGGCGGTTTCCAATGAAGGAGACAGAGGGTTTGATGTAGAACATTACGAGCAGGGAATGAATGTAATGGGAACAATAATCGTTGACGGCAAAGTAAAACAAGTCAGCTGTTTAGGGCATCGTGATCATACCTGGGGATATCGAGATGAATCAGGTTTGGCAGGGTGGCACTGGGTTGCGGTATTAGGTCAGGAGTCATCATGGAATATTACTAGGGTTAAACGTGTTAACCATAAAGATGATCAAACAGGCTTTATTTCTGATGCAGAGGGATCCTATTTAATTACTGGTGTAGAAGTATTAGGTATAGAGAGAAATAGCGAAGGTGAACCAATAATTACCCGTTATAAAGTGACTTTAGAGAATGGTGATGTCCGGCATGTTACAGCTAGTCGATTTGCCCGTCTGGAGGTTGGTGGCGCTGAAGCAAAAGTTGAATTTTATGAAAATTTTTGTGAGTTCATCGTCGAAGAAACGGGTGAAACAGCTGTCGGTGTTGATGAGCATATGGTTGTACCCGGATTATAAAAACCGAAAATATTAATAATAATTAGGAGACTAAAAATGATTAACGATAAATCTCAAACTGTGATACCTGGCGTATTAATTAATCTAACATCATTAGCATTTGCTATTGGCATGGCAATACCTGGTGCAAGTGTTGCTCAGGAATTTGCGCTAGAAGAGGTGGTCGTTAGCGCCCAGCGTCGTCAGGAATCTGTACAGGATGTTCCTGTTGCAGTAACTGCAGTTTCAGGAGAGCAATTGGAAAATGCCGGCATCATCGATCTTGGGCAAATTCAATATATTTCTCCAAGTGCCAATATTACTACAGGTACTAATGTTGCCACCACGGCCAATATTCAGATTCGTGGTATTGGAACAGCAGGAAGTCAGCGTGCATTTGAAGGTGCTGTTGGTGTTTTTGTCGATGGCACATTTCGTAGCCGGCCTGGTTCCGTGTTAGGCGATTTTTTAGATATAGGTGGTATAGAAATATTACGCGGTCCGCAAGGTACCTTATTTGGAAAAAATACTTCAGGAGGTGCGGTAGTATTAAAGAGCAATGCACCCGTAATTGGTGAAAATTCCGGTAACTTACATTTTACTGTAGGTGATTATGATGAACAGATTGTCAAAGGCGTAGCGAATATTGATTTAACAGATAATTCTGCACTACGTGTAGCTGGTGTTATAAACCGTCGCGATGGTTTTGAAGAAAATAATAATGGTGACTCACTTAATAATGTTGACCGCAGAGGAGTTAAAGTTAATTACTTGGTTGAGCCGAGTGACAAGTTATCAGTCAATTTACTAGCTGACTATTTGGAAACTGATGAGCGGTTTGGTGCAACACAAACCTGGATAGGTATAGAAGGTTTTGGTGCTGTAGTTGATAGTTTGTCACAAGCAAATGGTTTCGGCCCTATTAATCTCGATCTTGATGATCGTGAAAATAATTTAAATAACATGGGGACGCAGGTTAACCGTGATAGAGGAGTTACATTACGTTTGGATTATAGTTTTGATAATGGCGCTACCTTGCAATCTACTTCAAGCTGGAGAGATTGGTCCTTAGATCAGGAAAATATTGATGCAGATATGGGGCCGGCTGATATTCTTCCGCTTGATGAGTTTTTTGCTGTTGAAAGTATTTCTCAAGAGTTTATTTTTAACCAAACCTTGGAGTCACTACCATTTGTACAGTCGGCCGATTATTTAATAGGTGTTTATTATTACGATGAAGAGTTGGATGCTACTCGTCAGGTTTATAACGGTTCGCAAGCTGAGATCTATTGGCAAGCAGCATTTCCCGCAGTAGCTCCTGTTAGTGATCCTGTATTCGGCCCTATTGTTAGTGCTTTGCTAGCCAATCCATTAGCACCTGAAGGGCTGTGGACTGATGAACTCTTTGAGAATACTGATGAAGTTTTTGCCGTTTTCACCCACTGGAATTTCAATGTTACTGATAATATCAATGTGATTGCCGGCCTTCGTTACTCGGAAGAAGAAAAAGAGGGAGGCTTTGAATCTCAGTTTTTCGATTTCCCTGTCTGGGTTGGTTTGGGATTAGGACCTACCTATGACTATAAGGATTCAGTTGATGAAGAAGAATTAACCGGAACTTTAAGTCTGCAATATCTCTTCAATGATGATGTCATGATGTACGCCACTTACAGCCGTGGGCACAAGGCTGGCGGCATTAACCTTGACTTAAACGGTGGTGGTACCAGCTTATTGTTTGGTGCTATTCCAATGCCACCAGCAGATCCTGTTTACGATCCTGAGTATGTCGACAACATTGAATTAGGATTAAAAGCAGATTACTGGAATGGTCGTGCCAGAACCAATGCAGCTGCATTTTATACCGAAGTGGATGATTTACAATTTGCTGGCTTCACAGGTATCTCTTTCAGTGTAAATAACGCCGCAAAAGCGTATTACCACGGCCTTGAATTGGAAAATACATTCCTGCTAAGTGAAGGGCTACAAGTTGAGTTAGGTGGTCTTTACCTTGATGCGCGCGTCAATGGAGAGGCTTCTGGTGCTTTGGCTAACAGACAACCACCCTTTACACCGAGCTTAAGAGCTCAAGCTGCTGTCAATTATGAGCGAACATTGACAGAAAATCTTTTAGGTTTCACCCGTTTGTCAGCAAACTATCGCGGTGACCGCTACCTCAGTGTCAATGATGATGCTAGGGAAGATTCGACGACAGTGGTTGATTTTCGTATCGGTGTTAGATCAATGGATGAAAAATGGGACGTAGCTCTTTGGTGTCGTAACTGTACAGATGAAATAAATGCGATGAACGAGTTTGGGCCGCCACTACAGTTTGGTGCCAGAGTTCAGGACTCTGAGGCTCCACGCCAATATGGAGTGACATTTAACATCAGATATTAATTAACAAGCTTCCAGGTAGTATCAGCGCTTTTCCCAGTGACTATAAATATTTGCGCCTCAGTCACTGGGGTTTTTTAATGTATGAACGAGTTAGAGTTTAGCAATGAAGATCTATCACGGTTGGAATATCGTCACAGTTGGATTGTTAACCCAGGCAGTTGCTTTAGGGATCTTGACTAACAGTTATGGCGTTTTTGCCTTTCCTATGGAGGCTGAATTCGGTGCCAGCCGGCAGAGCATAATGTGGGGTTACGCAGCATTGGGTATTTCTGTCGCTGTGTTTGCTCCTATTGTAGGGAAAATTCTCGATACCTATACCATTAAATACTGGATGATTGGAGGAACATTTCTTTTAAGCCTACTGTTGTATTTGTTATCTTTAACTAGTGCTGCCTGGCAGGTGGTCGTTATTATCGGTTTGTTGAGTGGCTTAGGGCAGGGGTTGTTAGGCAATGCCACGGCGGCAAAGTTAACGTCAAACTGGTTTGAAAAGAAACGCGGTATTGCGATGGGCATTGTATCAATAGGTCCATCTCTCGGTGGGTTTATTATTCCTCCTTTATTGTCATTGAGTATTCTTAATTTTGGTTGGCGTGATGCGTTGGCCCTGTTTGCTATTTTAGTTTTATTAGTTATTCCGATTCTATTTTTAGTTGTCAAAAATGCTCCTAGTAGAACAGAGCTGGCTGCTTATGAAAATAAATCGGATAACAAAGATCAAAAGGACGAAGCTTATCTTCAAGAAGAAATTCACTATACGGCAAATCAGTTGTTGAAAGATAAAAACTTATGGTATTTAGCGGTATCGATGGGTACCAAAATTAGTATAGGTACCTGCTTGATTAGTAATTTGATTGGCATGGCCTCTGAAAAATCAATTGATGCAACTAATGCTGCTTTTCTTATTTCAATTTACTCTTTTGTGATTATTATTTCTACTATTTCTGTTGGCTATATTGCTGACAAAGTTAATTTGCGCGGATTATTTGCAGCCAGTGCCGGTGTGCAATTGTTGGCAATAATAATGTTAAAGTTCGCAGACTCCTACAGTATGTCGCTAATTACCATGGTGGTATATGGAATTGGTGCAGGGGCGGGCTTACCTGTGTTTAGTATGCTGACGGCTAAATTGTTTGGAGCAACCAGTTTTGGGCGTGCGCAAGGCATTATATATCCCATAATGCTTAGCTTTATGATTGTTTCATCACCGCTAGTAGGTTGGATATTTGATGTAACTGGCAGTTATAGTGTCGTTTATAATTTGCTCGCTGGTTATGCCGTCCTAGCAATAGTCAGTGTTTTGATGATTCAATTAAAGGATGAGTCTAGATTAAATACTGTTTCCCAAGTTGTTGGTCAGCGTTAAGTATATTGATCAATACTGCATGTAAAGTATTTTTAGAAAATATGAAAAGCTGAAAAACAGCGTTTTTTATTCAATCGCTCTCTTTTCCTGTATCACTTTTTGAACACTTTATGGCCAAGATATTAGAATGTCTTGGTTCTTTAATATTTCTTTCAATGAACCGTCAAATTTTATTAATCGTTATGTAACCAAAACTCACAATACTTGCGGCGCCTGATTTTATAATTATTCACTTGGGGATAACTTTATGAAAACGCGTTTCGCCGCTAATCCGCTTGCTATGGCAGTTGTAACTGCTTTGGCTGCGCAATCTACCTGGGCGCAGGAAGACCCTGCCGCTGGCTCTTTAGAAGTTGTAACTGTTGTAGGGAAGAGTGTTTCCTACGCTAATAACGATGTTTCAACTGAAATGATTGAACAACAATCAACCATTACCAGTGTTTTAGCTGTCATTGATAATTTACCTGGTGTGTTAATCAACGAAGGTGACACTTTTGGTTCGGACGACTGGTCTACTACAGTATCTATCCGTGGTTTTCAGTTGAGCCTTGATGAACAACAAATTGGTACTACTGCTGACGGTATACCTAATGGTAACTCTAACTATGGTGGTGGTGCTAAAGCGAACCGATACATCGATACTGAAAACTTACTGGGTGCAACAGTTTCTCAAGGTACTGCCGATATCGCTTCTCGTTCGCACGAAGCGTTGGGTGGCACTATCAATTTCACTACTATTGATCCTGGTGAAGAAGAGAAGTTAGTTATTAGTTACACTACTGGTGATTTCGACGCACAGAAATATTATGCGCGTTATGAGACAGGCGAACTATTAAACAACACTTATGCCTGGATTAGTGCTTCTTCTTCTGAAAATAGTGATTGGGTTGATCAAGTAGCTGAAAACACTCGTGATCATTTGGCGGTAAAATTTATTAGTGAAATTAATGGTATTGGGTTAACAGGCTACCTGTCATACGACGATGTTCATGAAGATAATTATCAACGTGTGAGCCTGGACCAATTCAATGAAAACCCAGAGTGGGACCGCTTAAACGGCGACTGGACTGGAATTCCTTATGTCGATCAGGTTTATCGTCGTGGTTGGTCTACACTACGTGAAAACTTGTTGGGTTACTTAAAAGCCGATTTCAGCTTGGCTGGGGTTGATGTTTCAAGCAATGTTTATTTTCATGAGAATGAAGGTCGTGGTGATTGGTTGCCACCATATTTACTAAATAATGATGGTTCGATTACCTCTTTTGTAGATGCTAATGGTCAGCCTCTTACTCCAAATGCTGGCTGTGTTAGTTCTATAACTTTTCCTTACGGTGGTTCTGGCCCAGAAAGCGATCCAGCATGTTATGCAAGCAATGCTATTCCTGTTGGTTCATACCGTCATACCCATTATGAAAAAGAGCGTTTCGGCTTTAATGTCGACTTTGCCTGGACGGTTGATCTGAATGGTCTGGAAAATACGCTGCGTGGTGGCCTTTGGTTTGAAGATTATGAGCGTGATGAATATCGTGATTGGCATCAGGTGATAGATTCTCGATCGTCTTTCCGTTTTGATCATCAAGCCTATTTAACCCAGTACGACAGAGCCTTTCCTGTTGAGACTTTGATGTACTATCTGGAAGATACGCTAACTATAGGTCCTGCTGATATTCGTTTAGGCGTGAAAGAATTTGATGTTGAATTGGATCGTGAAGATCATTTAACGGCCTCGCCAGAGGTCACTATAAATTCTGATTCAGATACTTTGGTTAGCGGTGGTGTCGTGTTCCGTTTACCAGTTGATGGCTTAGAATTTTTTACGGGTTATGCAGAGAACTTTGCCGCTATTAAAGATTCTGTATTGGAAAGTGGCGAAAGTGCTATTGAAGATATCGAACCTGAGCTGGCCGAAAATACGGATATAGGTTTGCGTTATACTGGCCCTAACTTGTCGGCTAGCATCACGTTCTACGAAATAGAATTTGATAATCGACTAACCTTCTTGCAAACCAGTGATCCAACATTGGGTCCACAATATTCTATTGAAGATGGTCGTTATTTGAATGTTGGTGGTATTGATTCCAGCGGTGTAGAAATTGCTGCTACATTACGAATTAATGATTACTGGTCGGCTTACTTTTCTTATACCGATAACGAATCTGAGTATGTAGGTACCGGTGACGAAGACCTTGATGACTTGATTGGTATTACTCCAGGAAACACGGTATTTGGTGCTGTAGAAGATATGTATGTTATCTCGTTAGATTGGCAAAAAGAGAAATATTTTGCTGGTATCTCGACTAAGTACGTTGGTGATCGCTGGATGAATTTCGATAATACTCAAAAGATCGATGCTTATACTGTGACTGATGTTTATGCTGGCGTTACTTTACAGTTTAGTGGTGATATTAAGGAGCTTAACATCCGCGCAACTGTAAACAATATCACAGACGAAGATTATCTCGCAGGTGTTGCTGGTCAGGCTGCATGGATCGGTGCTCCTCGCACAGCGGCAATTAACTTCAGCGCTACTTTTTAAAAACAGTAGCTGTTAACTAATAAGATTAGTAAGGAAACTCGAACAATTAGGCAGGGAAGCCAATGTCTCAGTGGGCATACATGTTATGCCCTTTTTATTTTCTTCATCTAGGAATCGTAACGATGGCTAGATTTATTGTTTTTATCTTCTTTTTTACATCAGCATTTTTAGTTCAGGCCGAAAATTTCAAAATTAGATTTGGTTCTTGTATTCATCAAAATAAGGCTAGTCCGATATTACATCCGATATATGAAGAAAACCCTGATCTATTTATTTTTCTTGGTGATAATGTTTATGCAGATACTGAAGATTTATCAGTGATGCAGCGCAAGTATCAGAAGCAGGCAGAAAAACCCGAATTCAAACAGTTAGTAGATTCCACTTCAGTTATTGCTATCTGGGATGATCACGACTATGGCGAAAATGATGCCGGTCAAGGATATAAAGAGAAGGAAGGGGCGCGCGAAATTATGCTGGATTTTTGGCAAGAACCGAAAGATTCAGCAAGAAGGATTCGACCAGATGGAATTTATACCTCGTACTTATATGGTGAAGAGGGTAAGCGTATACAGATCATCATGCCAGATTTACGCTGGAATAGAACATCTCTAAAAAAACTATCGTTCATAGAGTATGAAAAGCAAAAAAGGAAGAATAACAAAGGCCCTTATTTGCCACAGGATGATGAAGTATCTCAAATGTTGGGAGAAGAACAGTGGCAATGGTTAGAAAAGGAATTGTTAAAACCTGCCGAGATAAAAATCATTGCCTCTAGTTTGCAATTGTTACCTGAATTTACCGGTTGGGAGTCCTGGGCAAATTTTCCGAGGGAACGTGACAGATTATTGCACTTTATAAAAGAGAATAATATCAATGGTGTGTTGATGATTAGCGGTGATACTCATTGGGGAGAATTATCAAAAGTAGAAATAGATAAATTTTATCCCTTGTATGAGGTGACCAGTTCCGGTCTGAATCAGGAGTGGAAGAAGGTCAGCCCAAATAAGCATCGAATAGCTGATCCTTACAGCAAAGTGAATTATGGTTTTATCGATATCAACTGGAGCGTGGACGATCCAATGATTGAGTTGGGTATTAAAGATATAGAGGGAAGTGTTATTAGCCAGCAGCGTTTTTCGTTGAGTCATATCTATCATGTAAAGTAGTTACTAGAGGATACAATGCATGTCTTCACGTCGGGATTTTATAAAATCGTCAATTGCTTTATCTATGCTTGCGGTGACCCCATGGTCGCAAAAAGTGTTAGCAGCGTTAAGCGACCCTGAAGTAATTAAAAATTTCCCATACGGTGTTGCCAGTGGCGATCCAACTCATAGCGATATTGTTTTATGGACCCGGATAGAACTACAAAAAAAATATGCTTATGGAGATAGCTATGCGGTACAGTGGCAAATTGCCGAAGATCAGGATTTCAAATCTATTGTCAACAAAGGTGAAGTATTAACCAATCAATACTGCGATTTCAGCGTTAAAGTTGATGTAGAAAATTTGCAATCAGGAAGAGTCTATTATTACCGTTTTATCTACGGCAATGTGATTTCTGAAGTAGGGCGTACACGAACTTTGCCTAAAGGAAGGCTAGACGCCTTAACTTTAGCTATTGCTTCTTGCTCTAATTATCCCTTTGGCTATTTTAATGCCTACGAGGTTATCGCTACTGACGAGGAGATAGATTTCGTCTTGCACCTGGGTGATTACATTTATGAATATGGTATAGATGGCTATGGTAGTTCGACAGGTATAGAAATTGGGCGTAATCATAACCCTTCGCACGAAATTATTTCTCTTCAAGATTATCGTCAGCGCCATGCGCAATATAAAGCTGATCGAAGTTCGAGGCTAATGCACGCTGCTCATCCACTCATTGCTATTTGGGATGACCATGAAAGTACTAATAATCCTTACATGCATGGCGCCCAAAACCATCAGCAGGATATAGAAGGGAGTTGGGAATCGCGGCGTAATGTGAGTTTACAAGCTTATTATGAATGGATGCCTGTGCGTGAGCCAAAGCGGGGATTCAATCGATCTCAATTATGGCGATCCTTCGAATTTGGTGACTTAGCGAGTATGGTAACTTTGGAAACCCGCCATACGGGAAGAGAATTACAAATCGATTATGCAGAACATATTCCTGCAATTATTGACGACAATGACTTGATGAAATTTTCCGAGCAGGTTTTGTGGGATTCGAAAAGGACCATGTTATCGACAGAAATGCAGGGTTTTGTCTCCAATTGTTTTTCCAAAATGGCACATGGAAAGCGATGGAATTTAATTGCCAATCAAATTCCGATGGCCCGTACGCATGTGCCTGATGTCGCTAATTTATTGTCATCATTAAATCAGGGTAAGGACAATCCGATTGCCGATGAGCAGGCACAGTTTAAACGTTTAGGTGAATTAAATTTACCACTCTACACAGATACATGGGATGGTTATCCTGTAGCGAGAGAAGAGTTTTATAACCTGGCCAAGCAATATGGTTTAAGTGATTTATTGGTGCTTACTGGCGATAGTCACAGTTTTTGGTTCAATGAGCTTTATGACCAAAATGGTAACAACATGGGTTATGAGCTAGGGACTGCTGGTATAACTTCTCCAGGCGATTTTGAAAGTTTTGGTGAAGATGCAGCGAAGGAAATGGATCGCTTGTTGACGGAACATAATCGTGAAGTACTGTGGACGGATGGGCGCCATAGAGGGTTTGTTAAGTTATCTATTACACCAGACCAGTCAGTTGCTCGTTATTTGACGATCAGTAATATTTTATCAGAGCGCTATGAGGTTTCTGAGCTTAAAAAAGTGGTAATTAAACAAAATCAGGGTGAACTGAACTCTGTTCCTGGCTAGAGTCGAATCAAGCAAAGAATAGAATAGGTATAGCTTTCTGCTGCTTTAATTAAGCCGTAGCAGCAAGATCCATCATTTCTTCTAACTCTTGATTTGCGGCATTGGGATCAGAGATGAAATTTTCTAACAATCCTTCAAAGTCATCACGTACCCGGGTAAATTGAATCCCATAGGCATAGGGGAAACGTTGGTTTGCCCAGTCTTTTCCTTCTCTAACAATTGAGCCGCGGAGATATATTTGATTTTGGATATCATAGGGGCGGTTATTATCCAGGCTTAGCATTAACATGATTCCACGCGGGGGAGCTTTGAGTGGATACTTGGATGCAACAAGAGCGCCTGTAATGCTAAGGTTGACAACTTGATTATCGTGACGAGTGATGAACTGGCTGGACTGCTCTTCACTATTCATAATTATGATTGACGTTTTAAGCATTGCGTCAACACGATTCGATTGTCTGATTGGCCGAGTTTCAAAGTAGGCTGGTTCGCTAACAACCATTTTTGTGTGATTACGGGCGATGGCTTTAACAATACCCCGGCCATGATAGAGTAAACCTTGGCGAGCAAACTTAATATCTATCTGTTGGCCAGCTTTAGGGTAGGTTTGGCTTTCAGGATCTATTCGTAACCACCAGCCATCCTGTTTTTTTCCATCAAAGCTGGCCTGAGCTTTTCCCGATACATTATATTCAAGCGTTAATAATTGACGTCGCTTTAGTATTGGAGCGTTAGTTATTGTATTTATAGTCATATTACGTCATTTCCCGAGAGGTCAGCTCTATTAACTTAATTATGGCTTATTATGTTTTTTACTGTCGGTTTTGTAATGTGCATTTTATGGACAAATAAGTGTGAATATTCCGATAAAGCAGGCTTCTTATATATAAAGTGTTAGGTTGATTCCGATATTAGCGATTTGTCGTTATTAGCATAGTTCAATTGTTAGAGTAGGTAGATTTTTAATACTGGTGTTAAGTGCTTTGGCTTTTATCAATCCTATAAAGAAATATGATTAACAAACTTAGGTTATTAATTGTTTTTTTTTAGAAAAAGAAGGGGGTCAAAAAGGGGTTAAATAATATAAAAATACATAAATATTGGATTAATTTGACCTGCTCTCGAGGTAAAAATAGCAGGATGAAAAAGGCAAGGAAAAAGCTTGCTGTGGCTGTTGTTATTTTTTAGGGCAAATAAAAACGGCCCCAGACTATAAGGGGCCGTTAGGAGACGCATTTACAAGACGCGGTTAATTAGAGACGCAATTAATAGAACTGGAGCAATAATTATGCTTCAGCTGCTACGGCTAATTGAGGTTCTTCTTCTGTCTCTTCGCCTTTAAGTGATTCCAGTTCTTTTTCCAATTCGGCAATTTTAAGCGTGTGCTCGTGGTTTTCCTGTTTCAGTTGACGATTGCTCTTAGTTAGCAGGTCGTTTGCCTTGCGCTGTTCTTCCAGCTTCTTTTTGGTTTCCACAAGGTTTTTCTTGATCTTTTTGGCGTCGAGCTGCTTGAGGTCTTTTATTTCCTTCTTAACTTCAATTAACTCTTTTTGAGCAGCTTTACCCTTGGTGCGCTGTGAATCAAATTCATTTTTGATTTTTTCACAACGGTTATTAAGTTCGCGGTTTTCTTGCTCTAGGCGCTTTAAATCACTCCCGCCCGATTTAAGTTCGGCGATTTCAGCAGCTTGCTGTGCCAGTGTTGCCTGTAGTTTGCTTTGGGCTTCTTCGGCGGCTTGGGTTTTGTAACGCTCGGCGGTGAGTTTAGCTTCGTATTGGGTTTTTAAGTCGTTTTCTAGTTTGATAAGTGCTTCTAATTGATCAGCTGATGCCACGGGCTCTCCTTCGGTATAACGACATTGATAAAGAATGGATTCACGGTGAGATGTCAGCAATTCACCACTATTTCATGCATATCGATACATTAATAGGCCAATATGCATGTTTTTGAGGGCGCGGATTATACACTACTTTCGGGGGGCGGGCGCAATACTACTGGGTAGATTTTAAGTCTTTTACACTTGCTTATTTTTCCATTTTACAGTGGGGAATATGATCATATTTAGATGATAAGGACGTGATTTAATGTAGAAATTCGGGCGCTAGATGGGGTTATTCTGAGAGCTGGAAATCATATCCAAATAATCTGGTAAATTTGACCTGGTTATTCTTAAATCCAGAGACATATAAATTCTTTTAAAAACAATTGGTTATGATGATTTTGGTTTTTGTTGATATGTTTGTGAGGTGCAAAGGCATATCTCGGTGAGGTTCCCAGTTAATTTACTCCAGTAGGAATCTCAATATGGAAAAGCACTCAATGAAGAACAAATTATCAGGGGCAGAAAAAGAGCACGAGGCAGGACCAAATCTAAGGTCATCGTGAGGGTTAGCGGACACCTAAGGCCTCTAATATTAAGAGGCAATGTCCATATATATCAGTTAATTTGCCCATGCTGATCATTTTCCTCTTAATTAAGTCTATTTATAGTCACTTCTAAATAACAAATTAACTCTAGGTGAAATTGAAACTTAGAGAAAATCACATGCACACAGGTACTTCGAGGTAATAAATATGGGTGCACTGTCGGGCCTGAAAATTCTCGATTTCTCGACACTTCTACCCGGACCTTACGCCACTATGATGATGGCTGATATGGGCGCAGAAGTTTTACGCGTAGAGTCCCCAACAAGACCTGACCTGGTTCGGGATATACCGCCTAAAGTGGATGGTATCTCCAGTAAACATGCCACATTGAACCGGAATAAACGAGCAATAAGTTTGGATTTAAAAAATCCTAATGCTATCGCATTAATAGAATCGTTGATCCATGAATACGATATTGTTATAGAGCAATTTCGTCCAGGTGTTATGGATCGCCTGGGTTTAGGTTATGACAGGTTGAAGGTGATTAACCCGACAGTAATTTATTGCTCAATCACCGGCTATGGTCAGACTGGCCCGTATAAAGATCGTGCGGGTCACGACATCAATTACTTATCGATAGCAGGCATCAATAGTTATTCAGGAAGAAAGGGAGAGAGAACTCCTTTAATGGGCGCTCAGATTGCTGACGTCGCTGGCGGATCGTTACACAGTGTCATTGGAATACTGGCGGCAGTTCATCATCGCAGCCGCACAGGCGAAGGCCAATATATTGATATCAGTATGACGGATGCAATGTTTGCTTTAAATGCTATGTATGGTGCTGATTATTTAGCTGCAGGAGAAGAACCATCATCAGGTAGTGGTTGGTTAAATGGCGGCACTTTTTACGATTATTACCAAACTGCAGACAATCGCTATTTATCAATAGGTGGAATAGAGCCGCAATTTTTTGAACGTATTTGCATCGCGTTAGGAGGAGAAGAATTATTAGCGCTAGGTATGAATAAAAATACTGACAAAAAAAATAAATTTAAACAACAGCTAGAAAAAATAATTTGCCAACAGCCATTGTCTTACTGGTTGGAAATTTTTGATGGGTTAGATGCATGTGTAGAACCGGTATTAACGTTATCAGAGGCGTGTAACCACGAACAGATCCAGGCTAGAGAAATGGTAGTTAATGTTCCTGCATCAAATGGCTCCATGCAAAAACAGATTGGCAGCCCTATTAAAATGTCTGCTTGCGATGTTAGCTATCAATTTTCCGGGAAAAAAATTGGTGCGGATAATAAAAGTATTCTTAACGAATGGTGCAGGGATGATGAATTCAAACAAAAGCTGATTGAATCAAAGGCTATGGGTTGACTTAATTGGTTAACGAGATATGACATTACCACTTCTCCTATCACATTTAATGCCTCCCAGACTGCCTAATAAACTGCTGGCTAGAGAGGAGCTTTTAGCATGTCTTAGAGAGGGAAGGGCAAAGAAAGTAACTTTACTCTGCTCAGCGCCAGGAACGGGCAAGACTACTTTACTGACAATGTGGCGCAAATCATTGTTAGGCCAAAGTCAAAATGTAGCATGGTTAACACTGTATCCTGATGAAGCTAATTCGAGGCAGCTATTAAACGGGATAATAGCGGCTATACAACATATTTATCCAAATTTTGGTCAGAATCTCAGTCTTGCAATGAATGCGGGTAATGATCTTCCTGAAAAAATGGTTGTTGCCATTCTCTTAAATGATATAGCAACCGATGATAAAGAAAATTATGTTTTAGTCATCGATCAATATGAGAGCATTGTTGGATCAGCCTCAGAAGAAATACTGTCTTATATCATTGAAAATCAACCTAACAATTTGCATATCGTGCTATCGAGTAACACTACACCAGCAATACCTACGGTACAACTTCAACTGTCTTCGCAATTAATGAATATAACAACAGAAGATATGCTACTGAATTTTACAAGCACCAGTATTTTTTTGCAGGAAATAGCTGGGTTAGATGTTGAAGAAAATATCTTTAGAGCTATATATGATAAAACTGAAGGCTGGATTTCAGGATTAACACTTATCTCTGAAAAAGTTAAGAGACTTAACAATATCGATCAAACTATTGATAATTTTCCTGAAAATTGTGATGTCTTAAATAACTATTTTGATGAGTTATTAAATCAATATTCCCAGGAATTGATTGCCTGTTTGTTAGACCTTTCTTTGTTTGTTAACTTTAGTGATCCTTTAATTGAATATGTTTTTGACTCGCAATCCATTTACGAAAAAAGGAATGAAATTAGAGATAATAACTTATTCCTAATAACATGCAGAAACAGTTATCGATTTATATATCCCTTCATGGTTTATTTAAGAAAAAAAGCCAACCATTCTTCGAAAAAGCATCTGATCAATCTGCATCGGAGAGCTAGCGAGTGGTATGTTGATAATAAGTATTGGAAAGAAGCCGTAGAGCATTTTCTGGAGCTCGGAGATACAGATAATGCGATGGAATATATAGAGCATTGTGCAATGCAGTTGGTTGAACAAAGTGATGTCAATACATTGTATATATGGCTAAGTAGATTAGGGAAAGATGTAGGTGCGCACAGCACTAGTTTGAAATTAGCTGAAATATGGGCGCTTTCTTTCTTATTCAAATATGAAGAGCTAGATAAGCTGGTTGTGTCTATTGAACAGGACGCTAGCAATTGTTCTGCAGAGCATAATGCACAACTTATGACGGCAATAGATATTGTTCACAATGCTGTTCATACGTTGAATGATAGATTTGATGAGGTGAGCTTATTAGATGAAAAACTCGATTCTAACAAAGAGAGCTTAACACCATGGTTGGCAGGTGTCGCTTGGAATATCTTGAGTTTTACTAATATTTATTCAGGTAATATAAGTAAAGCGCTTCAGTGTCAAAATAAAGTTGCGTTAATTGCCAGTGAAAAAAATGTTTTTGTTAAGGTATATAGCGATGTTCTGACTGGCTTGATTCATTTTAAAAAAGCTGAAATTACCGAAGCTGAATACTTTTATCAAAGGGCACTTGATCTAGCAGAAAATAATATTGGCCGGCGATCTCCGGCAGCTAGTGTGGCTATTGGTTATTTAGCTGAATGTCTTTATGAGAAAAATAATTATTCTGATGTTATTGGGCTAATTGCTGATCGTTTGGATTTAGTTGATGACACATGTACTGCTGACACGGTCATACGTTCACATGTTACTCTTGCAAAATCATTTAATTTGACGGGTGATATATGTCGTTCGTTGGATATTCTTAATAGAGGAAAACAGCACGCTCATCAAAGAGGGTGGGATAGATTATTAGCGGCATGCCTGGCTGAAGAAATTTCCATTTATTTAAAGCGTGAGGATATAAGTAACGCCAGACAGCTATTGTCTGAGTTAAAAGAACTAACCTCTAATCAATTAAGTAAAGGTGTAGAAACAGAGATTGAACTTTACTATTGTATCGCCAAAGCCCAGATCGATATTGTCGAAGGGCCTGGTTTAACGTCGGTAGAACCCCTTTTGAAAATTATTACCAAACTTGACAGTCTAGAATGGCGATATCAAACAGTTCCCGTGATGTTACTGCTCGTCACTATTTATTCTGAATGCAGTGATCCAGAAAAAGCCATGGGATGGTTGACGCGTGCTATGCATATTGGCGTATTGGGTGATCTTAAGCGAACCTTCCTTGATCGAGGTGAGTATTTATATGAATTAATCAAACAATGGCTAGATGTGAACAAGGATAGTGATACTAGTAGAGTGGAGTTTGAATATGCTGGTCAATTACTTTTTTCCTTTGAAAAAGGTATAAGAGAAAATCAGGAAAATAGGGTTCAACAATCATTAGCAGATGTATATAAATTATCAGACCTGCATATTAGTAGAAAAGAGCATGAGGTAATAATTTTATTGTCAAATGGCCTGTCAAACAAAGAGATTGCCAAAGCGCTTTCTATTTCTCCTGGTACAGTTAAGTGGCATTTAAAAAATATTTATAGCAAGCTTGAAGTGACAAGTCGTACAGAGGCGATATGTGAAGCTAAGGGGTTTGGGTTATTAGAAAATACATCTTTTTCAAATATTAATTAACAATAATAATCAACGATATATAACAGAATATGGGCTATTGTTCGTGTTCGATTTTTCATTTCTACTATTTAATAAAGTCATTCATCCTAACAAAATGATATAACATGGCTTGCATGCCTAAGGGGATTTATCCCCCCCCCTCCCATAAGTGGGTTCTTTAACCTAACGATAATCATTAGATTAAATTCTAGTATTTCATCTTATGCTTTGTGCATGAGGGCAAAGCTGTTCGTAGGTCTCTAATAAGGAAATAAAAACCGGATCTACTCAATTAGTTGGAGTGAAATATTAATGTGGGGTAAGGAAGCCTTTCTTTCATAAATCTAAAAATAACACTCGAATGTCACATTAAAGTGTCGAGGAAAATACTATGCCATATCGTCAAAGCTATCTAAAACGTTCTATTTGTCTTGCCATGTTAATGGGGGGAGCATTACCGACAGCGCCATCCTTTGCTCAGGAATTTACGCTTGAAGAAGTGATTGTAACGGCTCGTAAAAGAGAAGAATCGGTTAATGACATTCCCGTAGCTGTAACTGCAATGTCTGGAGATCAAATGGAAGCACTACAGGCGTTTAATCCCGATGAGTTAGCGCAATACGTACCAGGCATGACGGTGGTGGGCGATGTCTACACTATTCGCGGAATTGGCTTTAATGCAGCTAACCCAAGCTCATCAGGTACAGTAGGTGTTTCTTATGATCAGGCTACTCTGCCATATCCTGTTATGTCGAGAGGTATGACATTTGATATTGAACGTGTGGAAGTTCTAAAAGGTCCGCAAGGTACTTTGTATGGTCGCAGTACGACGGGTGGACAAATTAACTATATTTTCAATAAGCCGACAGATGAATTTGAAGCCTCAGTGATGGTTGAAGGCGGTAACTATGATTCATGGGGTGCAGAGGCAATCGTGAGTGGTCCGGTTTTGGGTGACACTTTACGAGCTCGCGTAGGTATAAAAACTCAGCAGTCAGAGGAAGGTTGGCAGAAGAATATTCTTAATAATGAAAGGAGAGGTGAGGATGATAGAACTTCAGGCCGGTTAGTTCTCGACTACACACCGACTGATGAGTTGGGGATTATGCTGACCTATCACCGCTGGGAAGATAAAAGCCAGACAACATCTGCTCAGGTTTTAGCAGCTGTAGCAGAAAATCCTTTTTACACTCAACCGTTCGCAGATGCTAATGGTAGAGGCTATAACCCGCTATTTATAACCGGTAGAGCTTTGGGGCTAGGGTCACCTCTTTGGGATACCATTCAACCTGATCATTTTCAGGCCAGGTTAGATGTAGCTCAGGCTAGACAGGATGCGGTGCGTTCGAATTGGGATAATGACATGGGTGTGTGGGGATTTCGCGGTACCCAAGACGACATAAACGGTTGGTATGATTTGGCAAGTCCACATCTTAGAGTGCCCCTTGGTCAGGATCCACGTAGTGATCGAGAAAATGACATGGTGGATTTGAAAGTGACATGGGATCTAACGGATAGTGTGACGCTGATTTCCCAAACAACCTATAACAAGTATCAAAGTACAGTAGTAGGCTGGGGCGATACGGCAGGGTATGCATTGAGTGGCGTTCCTTCAGATGTTGATCAAGAATCGTGGCAGACGGAGTTGCGTTTTACTGGGGATATCATGGATGGCCGCATGACATATAACATTGGCGGTATGTATGCGGAAGATGATGCCTGGGATGAGCAAAGTATTCATTTGCCACATGCTACTGCAATTTATTCGTTGAGGGACTTTGGTAGTTCCTTGGCTGCAACTAAACAGCTTTATTATGATGCCACTGCCTTGTTTTTAGGTGTAGATCAGGCAAATGCAATTTATGGTAGTCGCCCAACAGATCAAGAAATTATTGATGCTTCTGTTGCTGGTAGGTCGTGGCAGCCTTTCCAGGATTCACAGTATGACTACCATGCAGTTTTTGCACAGTCTACCTATGAGATTAATGATGAGTGGGGAGTTGAGGCAGGTGCCCGCTATCAAAAGATGGAAGGAAAAAGTCGCTCTTGTACAAGGCAGTATGAAGGCTTAGGACATTTTGCGGCAGCCTGGAACTGGTTATTCTATGCGATGGATGATAACTATGCCGGCAATGGTGGTGTGGTTCTTCCATCTCCACCATTACCAGCCGCTGTACCTTTAAATATCATTCCTTTACCTGATGGTTCAGTAAATGGCTTTTTCCCTTGGGATAGCCAAGCAGGTATAACCGCTGGTTCAAATATCAGCACATTGCCAGGGCCAAATGCCTTGGGTCCTTTCGATTGTATTGAAACCGAGCTAACCGCTGAAACTGTCGATCCGTTAGATCCTAACAATACGATTAGGCGGCCAGTGGATGCAGGTGGACGCCCACATGAGTTAGATGAGGAAGCAATCTCTGCTCGTATTGCTGTGAATTATCGCCCAACGGATGACATTATGTACTACGGCTCGATTGCCCAGGGTTATAAGTCGGGTGTATTTACTACTACGAGTGCCTCAAGTTCAAATGGTCTAGAGCCAGTTGATCAGGAAAAAGTTGTTGCCTATGAAGTAGGTTTTAAATGGTCAGCCACCGATACCGTTCATTGGAATGCAAGTGCTTATTTTTATGATTACCAAGATAAGCAGTTGAACGGAACGATACAAGATCCATTCTTCGGTGATTTAACCGCGTTGCTTAATGTTCCTGAATCAGAAGTCTATGGCGTTGAAACCGATGTTACTTGGGCACCTAATGCAAATTGGTTTATTACCGCCAATGCGGCTTATTTACAAACAGAGGTGACATCTGACTTCTTTGGTAATGATCCATCTGGTGCAGAACCAATAAATTTCAACGGTGAAGAATTTGCTTTATCCCCCGAGTATCAAGCGACACTGATGGTCTCCTATAACTTTGATGTTTTAGATAATTGGAATTTGCGTATAACGGGTGATGTTTCCTATACCGCAGAACAAGACGGCCAATTAGCTTCCAGTGACCCTTTATTTAAAGTGGAAGAATATACGCTTGTCGGTGTGAATGTAAATCTGAACTCTCATGATGGTTTATGGGAAGTTAATTTATGGGGTAAAAACGTTACTGATGAATACTATTGGGGAACAGCGTCGCAAAATACCGACCAAAACCTCAGAAGTGGCATTGGTGAACCTCGTACATGGGGATTACAAGTCCGTAGAAATTTTTAGAGTTTTTTTAAGACCGGCATATGGTGTTTACCTCGTTGGCGTACCTGTTTTACCAAGGGTGCGCCTTTTTTGGTTTGTAAAACGTGTATATTTTATAAGTTGCTTTAGCCTTTGCATTACTCAAAAGCTAACTTACTTTATGACTTTTTCTTCATTTTTAGGCGTCCGCCCCCCCCCTCCCATAAGAGGGTTCTTCTTTATCCAGTGAGCATCTAAATTGACAGAAATGTTGTTGTTAAACAGTTACTTTAATCAGTCTGAATAACAAGAAGGGCTTATTTTTAACAGTATTAATAGCGACTTAGTTAATCCGATTAGATGTTAGTAGTAAGGGATAAATGTGAAACAAAATGCCTATGTGATAGGTGCTGGTATGACTCGATTTGGTAAGCATCTCGATTTCAGTTTGAAATCATTAGCTGCAGATGCAATCACTGGGGCGTTAACTGATGCCGGTATATCAAGTAAATCACTACAAGCCGCTTACATGGGCAATGCTGCGGCGGGAATCATTACCGGGCAGGTGTGCGTGCCAGGCCAAACTGTGTTGCGATCAATAGGCATCGGAAAAATTCCTGTTGTCAATATAGAAAATGCCTGCGCAACAGCCGCTACGGCGTTTCAACAGGCTTGCACCATGATCACAAGTGGTGTCTACGACGTCGTATTGGCATGTGGTTACGAAAAACTGTATCACACTGACAAGTTAAAAACGTTTTCTGTATTTACCGGAGCTGTTGATGTTGAGGATATGGATAACGTTACTGCTGGCATCCAGAAAAAATTCAAAGCTGTAGGCGCTCCTCTTGAAGAAGGGGCTGGCAGCACGCGCTCATTATTTGTTGATATCTATGCAACATGGGCACTCGAACATATGCAGCGCTATGGTACTACACGTGAACAGTTTGCCGCAGTCTCTGCTAAGAACTCTATTCATGGAAATTTAAATCCCAACGCACAGTATCAAGAAGTCATTTCAGTAGAAGATGTTCTTAATGCACGAGAAGTGGCCTGGCCCCTAACAGTACCGATGTGTTCACCACTGGGAGATGGCGCTGCTGCAGTTGTTTTAGTTAGTGAGAAGAAGGCACGGGAATTAGGTATGAGTCGAGCTGTAAAAGTAGAAGCCTCTTATCTATCCAGTGGTTGGGATTACGAAGAAGGTGAGACTGAAAGTATTGCTACTTTTGCAGCAAAAAAATTGTATGAGGAAGTCGGTATTGGGCCTTCTGATCTTGACTGTGTGGAGCTTCATGATGCCTCTGCTCCCTCTGAAATTATGTATTACGAATATCTTGGCCTTTGTGAACCTGGTGAAGGCGGTAGTTTTGTTGAGCAGGGCCATTCTGCTCTTGGAGGCAAGGTTCCGGTCAATACTTCCGGAGGGTTGATGAGGAAAGGTCACCCTATTGGCGCTACAGGTATTGCCCAAATCGTTGAGCTAACTGAACAGTTAAGAGGTGAAGCAGGTGGACGGCAAGTAAAGGATGCAAAAGTTGCACTGGCAGAAAACGGTGGTGGTTATATAGGAAGTGATGCCGCTTCAATGGTTATGACACTGCTGACTCGATGATTGATTAATTGAAAGAATAGTAAGGCTACAACAATGACTGCACGCGATGAAAATATTTTGGCGAATCTTATAGCAAATAAAGCTGAAACACAGCCAGCATTGGACGTATTAACCTTTCTCAATATATTACCTTCGGGTGAGATGGAGGAGGACGTCCGTACCTATAAGCAGTTGTGGGAAAACGGGCAAAAAGTTGCCAATGGCTTAGCAAATGAAAAAATCAAGCAAGGACAAAGTTTTGCGTTGTTCATGCAAAACCATCCTGAGTTTGTCGATGCAATGGTCGGCTCATCCATTGCGGGAACCGTATTTGTTCCAATAGATCCCCGTACTAAAGGAATTAAGCTTACCTACATGCTTCAGTTTCCTGACTGCAAAGGTGTGATCTGTGCTGATTATGCGTTAGATGCATTAGAAGAAGTTGCCGATGATCTACCTGAGTTAGAGTGGATCTGGGTAATTTCTACCGGCGTTATTTCTGAGTTGCCACGTATTGATAAAAATATTAAGTGGCTATCTGATATTTATGAGGCACCGTATCAAGAGCTACCAGTTGCCGCTGTTGATCCAAACCAGCCAATGCAGATGTTGTTTACTTCAGGAACTACTGGAGATCCAAAGGCGATACAGTCACCCTATACCCGTTATAGTAACGTAGCTGCCATAGGGGGGGCGTTAGGGCTTACTGAATCGGATCGACCCTATACAGGATTATCACTAACTCATGCCAATGGTCAGTTATTAACGTTGGGTAGTATTCTTTATATGGGCTTACGCGGAGTTATTAGTAGGAAATTTACCAAATCCAAGTTGTGGGATATATGCAGAAAATATAGTTGCACCACATTTAATTTGTTAGGTGGAATGGCAACTGCTATATACAGTGAATCAGAAAAACCAGATGATGGTGATAACCCTGTCAGGTTTATACTAAGTGCGGGCATGCCCAAAGCGCTTTGGGAAGATTTTGCTAATCGTTTTGATGTTGAATTATTTGAATTTTACGGGGCAGCCGAGGGCGGTCTCACATTAAACCTGTATGGTTCAGGCCCTATTGGCAGCATCGGTAAACCACCTCCGTCCTTAATTGCAAAAATTATCGATGAGAATGGTGATGAATGTCCCCCAAATATTTCCGGAGAAATAGTATTCCGTAATGCAGATGGCAGCTGCCCTCATGTTGAATATTACAAAAACCCAGAGGCTAGTCATAAAAAAGTTCGTGATGGTTGGTTATGGATGGGGGATATAGGGCATACAGATGAAGAAGGTTTCTTTTACTTTGACTATCGAAAGGGTGGAGGTATTCGTAAAAATGGCGATTTCATTAATCCTGCTTTTGTTGAAAAAGTCATTGCTGAACACCCGGATATTGACGATGTATTTATTTATGGTGTAGCCAATGCTAACAGCGCTCCTGGAGAAAAGGAGGTTGTAGCAGCCATCGTCCCGCGTGAACATGAATCTTTTGATAGTAATTCTGTATTTTCAATATGCAGAAAAAATCTCGAAGCTAATTATGTTCCGTCCTATGTGCAGATTTTAAAAGAGATACCTAAAACAGCTTCAGAAAAACCTCAAGAGCGGTTTTGTCAGGAGATGTTTAAAAACGATCCTGTAAATATTTTTACAGAAAGCAATAGATAGAAGAGGAAATAACATGACTGCAGAAGTTGTTGTATATGGGGCTAGTGGTAACACTGGTAAGTTGGTTTGCTGGAAACTGGCTGAAAGGGGAATCCCTTTTATAGCTGCAGGCCGTAATAAACAGCGTCTTGAAGAGCAAATGGCTAAAGTGCCAGAGTTAGAAGGTGCGGATTACGAGTGCGTTGCCGTTGAACATACTGAAGAAGCACTTGGCGAATTACTGAAAGGTAAAAAGGTAATGTGCAATATGGTGGGCCCATTTATGCAGTTGGGTGAACCTGTAGTTAGGGCATGTTTGGAAAATAATGTGCACTACATTGATACTACCGGTGAACAGGACTTTATGCGCTTTGTAGAGGCAGAATATGGCCAAGCTTTCAAGGAAAAAGACCTGATGCTAGCACCTGCGACATCTATGATGTGGGCTTCAGGTGCGATTGCAGCTGAAATCGCCTTAGAAACACCGGGAATCGATACTGTAGATATTTTGTATTCACCAAGCAGTACACCGAGTGTTGCCTCCACTATGTCATTCCTGCGTATGTGCTGTCAGCCACAATTCCTACTAGAGAATAATGAGTTGGTTGAATGGCCATCAGCAACAGCGTACAGCGTACAAATTCCAGGTATGCATCGTGCCCGTACTGCCTTACCTTGGAGCGGTGGTGGTGAACCGATTTGGTATGCAACTGATGATCGCATACGTAACTGCACCGTAATGACGGCATTTAACAATGACCGTGTTATGGAGTGGGCCATGAAACTTATTAAAGAGTTTGATGAGAAGTACAAAGATGCACCACGCGAAGAACAAGAACGTGTGACTAACGAGTGGGGAAATCAAATCTCTGTGGGTGAGCCAGAGCGTGAAAATGAAGACATACATCGTACGGTTGTTTCATGTTACGCACGAGGCAAAACCCAGGCTGTTAGTGTTATTTTGTGGGGTACTTGCGGTTACATCCAAACAGGTTCTATTCAGGCGATTACTACGCAAGCCTTGCTTGAAGGTAAAGCTAAAGAATTTGGTTTTGTGAATCCTGCTCGTGCGATTGGTGCTCGTCAATTCGTTAATGAGTTGTCGGAAGAAGGATTGCACTGTGAGATGGATAAAATCAATAATTTCCGTCATTTTTAACTAAAGAAAAGCTCCCTAGTGTTAAATAGTTTTTAGTGGTAGGGAGCCAGCCTTATATAACAATAATAATACAATGATTAGTGACGAGGTTTTTATTTATGCCATTTTTTACTGATAGAAAATACAAGCAACTGTTTTTTGTTGCTGCCGTTTTCAACTGGGTTGTAACTGTTGCTTGGTCAATAACCTATCCACTTATTTCGCCAATTTTTGGTATTTCAGAAGTAGCATCACCTATTTTTTTACACAGTTTTTTAGCGTTGGCTTTTGTATTTGGTATTGGCTATTACCGAGCCAGTCTCAATCTTGAAAGAGGGCGAGAAGTCATTCTGTTAGGTGCAATTGGAAAGTATTTATTTTTTGTAGTGACGAGTATTTATTTTGTTCTAGAACAAATAAATATCTTGCTTTGGTCTATTTCGTTCGGCGATTTCCTCTTCGCATCACTATTTGTTGTTTTTCTTAGAGATAAAAACTATTCGCAAGCGAATACATTGTAAGGAATTAGTAGGATATTACTATGAGCGATTTCTATGATTTTCCATTAAGTGGTTGTGAGCCACCTTTAAATGAAGTAGAGAAGGCAATACAGGAAAGTACACATCGTTTTGCCGAAGAAGTACTGCGTCCTGCCGGTGCAGAGTTGGATAAACTCTCTCCTGAAGAAGCTATAGCACCGGGTTCAAAATACTGGGAAGTTATAGAAAAAGCGGAGGGGCTAGGTTTAAGTCTGACCGCACTGGCGGAATTGGAACCTGTAGAAAGAGTAAGACTACTCGCTATTGCATCGGAGGAGCTTGCATGGGGTGATGCGGGTCTTGCAGCAGCAATTCTTGTTAATCATTTTCCTACTATGTATTCGATGATGGCCGGCAATGATGAGATGGTTGCCTTCAGTGAAGGGAAACGCGGTTGTTGGGGAATTACAGAACCCGATCATGGCTCGGATATGTTAGATGCTAATGGATCTATTCATATCGGTGGTGAGCCTACATATGGTCACAATGGAACTTATGGTCGCCCTAACTGTGTGGCGCGAATTGATGGCGATAAAATTATTGTCAACGGGCAAAAATCTGCCTGGGTTTCTGGTTCAATGACTGCTGAATTATGTGCGCTGTACTGCCATGCTGAAGTCGATGGACATATCAAACCAGGTATTAGCGTTATTGTCCCTCTCGATAGCCCGGGAGTGACACGTGGTAAACCATTAGACAAGGTCGGTTTACGTGGCTGTAATCAAGGTGAACTCTTTTTTGATAATGTTGAAGTGCCTTTATCTCATCTGTTGGCAGGGCCTGAGACATATTCTGAACTGGCATACAGAACTTTATGTGAAGCTAACCCACATGTTGCTGTTATGTATGTCGGTATAGCTCGTGCGGCGTATGAACATGCGCTTGCCTATGCCCATGAGAGAAAACAAGGCGGTGTACCTATTATTCAGCATCAATGGATTCGTATGAGTTTGTTTAATATGCTCCGAAAAATTGAAGCGGCTCGTGCTTTAACCAGAAGAGTAATGGAGTTTAACGTGACGGCTCCGCGTCCGGTCATTACTGCTTCGGTAGCCGCTAAGATAACTGCAACTCAAACGGCCTTTGAGGTGGCTAGTGAGGCACTACAGTTATTTGGTGGCAATGGAGCGACCAAAGAGTATCCCATGGAAAAGCTATTGAGGGATGCACGTGTTGGATTGATTGCTGATGGTTGTAATGAAATCCTCTCGCTTAAAGGTGCCAGCATGTTAGTCAATACAGATCTTTTATAAATAAAAAAATAAGCCAATAGTGAACTTTTTTCAGTTCACTATTGGTTTTTCTTTATTCAATTTTTTGAATTTTCCTTCTAGATTTATTCATCCTTTCTTTGTCCATATTTATCAATATAAATGACCATGATAATCATTCCACCTGGATTCTCAAATATTTATAGTAGGTTAAATGTCAGGTAAATACTTAATATTGTTCCCAAAAATTTTAAATATTATTGGCAGATAATTTTTATGAGTGAATTAAGATTTGATAATAAAGTCGTTATTGTTACAGGAGCTGGTGGTGGATTAGGGCGTGAATATGCATTGGAGTATGCCCGTAGGGGTGCCAGTGTTGTGGTAAATGATCTTGGTGTTACCGTGACTGGTGAGAGTGAAAATGCTTCCGCGGCAGATCAAGTGGTCGCTGAAATTGAAGCCTTTGGTGGCACTGCCATTGCGAATAAAGACTCTGTTGAACATGGTGAAGCAATAGTACAAACCGCCATCGATCACTTTGGCCGTATTGATATCGTTATCAATAATGCGGGTGTTCTTCGTGACAAAAGCTTCGTGAAGATGACCTATGAAGACTGGGATCTCGTTTACCGCGTTCATATGGAAGGCACGTTTAAAGTCACTAAGGCTGCTTGGCCATACATGCTTGAGCAGAAAAGTGGCCGTATTATTTTTACTGCTTCAGCGGCAGGGCTTTATGGCAATTTTGGTCAAGCTAACTACGGCACCATGAAGTCTGCTCAAATGGGCCTGATGAGAACCTTGGCAGTGGAAGGTAAATCTAAAGGCGTTCTGTGTAACACCATCGCTCCCGTCGCTGGTTCTCGTATGACAGCAACCATTATGCCTCCCGAACTCGTTGCAGCACTCAAGCCTGAATATGTCATGCCTCTGGTCATTGCGTTAACTCACGAAAGCAATGAAGAAACCGGCTCGGTCTTTGAAGTAGGTGCAGGCTGGATGGCTAAATTACGTTGGAATCGTTCTGAAGGTTTGAACTTTGATACCAATGTTGGCTTTAAAGCTGAAGACATTCTGAATCAGTGGAGCAAGTTGTGTGATTTTAATGGCTCTAATGATTTTCCCGAATGTATACAGGATACCTTCGATATCGTACTGACTAAAGCCGAACAAAAAAATTAATAGCGGATTCAACACCTGAGTTTTAAAGAGATTTTTTATGAGCAATAAAGCACAAATAATCGGCGTAGGTATGACGAGGTTTGCCAAACCCGGTACTCAGGAACCTTATCGAGTCATGGCCGCTAACGCTATTAATGCAGCGTGTCAGGATGCGGGCATTGATTACTCGCAAGTTCAACAAGCTTATGCCAGTTACATATACGGCGACAGTTGTTGTGGTCAGCATGCACTTTATGATGCAGGCATGACCGGTATCCCCATTATCAATGTAAATAATAACTGCGCTTCTGGTTCATCGGCCATTATGTTGGCTCGACAGGCGGTAGAGTCTGGTCATGTGGATTGTGTGTTGGCAGTTGGTTTTGAAGAGATGCAGCGCGGTGCAGTGGGTGCACATTGGGATGATCGTGAATCGCCATTTGCTCGTATCGATACCACTTTGACATCAAAATTCGATGCGCCGATGGGACCATTTGCTCTGCGAAGTTTTGGTGCAGCTGGGCAAGAGTATCTTGAAAAATACAATGCATCTGCTGAAATTTTTGCCAAGGTGGCAGTTAAGTCCCGTACACATGCTGCAAATAATCCTTTAGCGCTATTTACATCGCCAATAACTATCGAAGAAGTGTTAGATGCAGATATCGTTTATGGAACATACATGACCAAATTTATGGCTTGTCCTCCAACCTGTGGTGCTGCCGCTGCTGTTATCTGTAGTGAAGGTTTTGCCAGGAAAATAGGTAATAAGAAAGGCATTAATATTTTATGTCAAGCTATTGCTACTGACACCGACGTTACATGGGAAGACCCCATTAATTTATCGGGTGCTGATATGACACGACGCGCAGCTGCATCTGTTTACGAACAGGCAGGCATAGGTCCTGACCAGGTTGATGTGATTGAGCTGCACGACTGTTTTGTTACCAATGAAGTTATCACCTACGAAGGTTTAGATTTGTGCCCAGCAGGTGAGGCTACCAGCCTGATCAATGATGGTGACAATACCTACGGTGGAAAATATGTAGTCAATCCATCAGGTGGATTGATATCAAAGGGTCATCCAATTGGTGCTACAGGTATCGCACAATGTGCTGAGCTAACGTGGCAACTACGCGGTGAAGCTGGGGATAGACAAGTTGAAGGTGCAAAAATAGCGTTACAGCATAACTTGGGATTAGGTGGTGCTGTAGCTGTCACCATGTATCAAAAAGCGTAAAAATTATTGATTGGCAAGAGCGTAAGAGATGCTTGATAAACAATATATCGGCCATGTTTTTAAACCGATAAAAGTACCTGTAGAACTCGGTAGATTAAAATTTTTTGCGAAATCCATTGGAGAAAACAATCCGATTTACTTTGACGTAGATGCTGCTCAAAAGGCCGGTTATCGATCAGTTATTGCACCACCAACCTTTACCATGGTGATTGATTCTGAGTATGAGTCTGAGTCAATGCCAGAGTTCGATTTAATGGGAATTGATATTGGTCGCATATTACATGCGAATCAATCCTTCGAGTATTTTCTTCCGATTTGTGCTGGAGATGAAATATTCGCAACACGCCGGATAAAAAATATTACAGAAAAAAAGGCTGGTACGCTGGAATTTGTGGAAATTGATTCGGAATACCACAACCAGGAGGGAGAACTGGTAGCAACGTCATTAATGACATTTGTTTATCGGAATTGAGTAATAAGTTATGACTGATGTAAAAGAAGGTGATTTGATTCCTGAAATGACATTTCCTCCAATCTCCAGACACACATTGGCTTTGTATTGCGGCGCGTCAGGAGACCATAACCCTGTGCATGTCGATATTGATTTTGCCAAGCAATATGGCTTGGACGATGTTATTGCACACGGTATGTTATCGATGGCATATCTTGGACGCATGTTAACGTCGTGGCGTCCCCAATCATCACTAAGAAAATTTTCTGCAAGATTCGCTGGTATGGTTCAAGTGGGCGAAATTATTTCCTGTCACGGCATGGTTTCAAAAATATATTCTGGTGCTAATGAAGAAAAGCTTGCTGAGCTTTCAATTTTTGCCAAAACCAATGATGAAAGAGACGTGATTGTTGGCGAAGCGATAATCAGTCTTTGAAGCAGAAGATGACAATTATCTATGACATTGAATGAAGAAGATCTACAAGGCTTTCGCAATAGTATTGCACGCTTTATAGGGCAACAAGTAGAGCCTTATCATGAACAGTGGAGAAAAGATGAATTATTTCCACGCGAACTATGGAATAAGCTGGGCGAGGCTGGTTTTTTATCTGTGCAAGTGCCTGAACAGTATGGCGGTATGGAAGCACCCGTAGAGCTTAACATGTTAATCGTTTCAGAGTTTGCTCGTGCAGGTTATATGGATATCGCAACGGCTATTTTAGGTCATTCAGATTTGGCTACACCGTACCTTGTTGATTTTGGTTCAGAGGAGCAAAAGCTGCATTATCTCCCCAAGATGATTACTGGAGAAATTGTTGGCTGTCTTGCTATGACGGAACCCGATGCCGGCAGTGATTTACAAAGTATGCGTAGCAGTGTCGTACTCAAGAATAATGAGTGGATTTTAAATGGATCAAAGATATTTATTTCCAATGGTATTTTGGCTGATCTTGCTGTGGTTGTAGCTAAAACTGATATGACGGTTTCTGGATCCAGAGGAATCTCTATTTTCGCAGTAGATACCGATTTACCTGGTTTTAAATGTGGTAGAAATCTGGAAAAAATGGGAATGCATGCATCAGATACAACAGAATTGTTCTTTGAAGATGTTCGCTTGCCAGTGAGTGCTTTGATTGGCGAGTTGAACGGCGGCTTTAAACATATGATGAGCGAGTTGGTTCGTGAGCGCCTGGGTGTTGCTGCGTTGTCGGTAGCACATGCAGAAGGTGCACTGGATCTTACCGTTGAATATGTCAACGAGCGTAAAGCCTTTGGTCAAAAAATTGCTGACTTTCAGAATACGCGTTTTCGTATCGCCGAAATGTCGACCGAGCTAGAAATAGGCCGTGCTTTTTTTGAGAAGTGTTGTTCGTTATATGATCAGGGAAAGCTGGAGCCAACGATGGCGGCAATGGCAAAACTTTTTACTTCAGAGATGCAGGGACGTATTGTCGATGGTTGTCTACAAATGTTTGGTGGTTATGGTTATATCATGGAATATCCTATTTGCCGTGCATACCAGGATGCCCGTATTCAAAGAATATACGCAGGCACTTCAGAAATTATGAAAGAAATTATTGGTAAAGATATTTTGAGAATGCAATAGGTTCTTGTTAATAGGAATTAATAAGAGGTTATCGTTATTTTTTGTATGCGGATCTAAATGTTAGATAGAGGTTTTTATTTTGGCAGTGTTCAATAGCAAAATAAATGTTACGTCGGATGACTATAGGGACAACAGCAGATTTTATCAGCAGTTGATTGAGCGTCTTCAGCTTGAGCAAAAAAAAGTCATTGCAGATGGCCGCGATGCACAAATTAATCGTCATCGCGAACGCGGTAAGTTATTGCCTCGTGAACGTATAGATATGCTAGTCGATACCAACACGGCATTTATGGAATTATCAACACTTGCTGCATGGGGACAATACAATGGTGGTGTTCCCAGTGCTGGTGTCATTACAGGCATCGGCATAATTGAAGGTGTTCCTTGTATGATTGTTGCCAACGATGCCACAGTTAAAGCCGGATCGTTTTTCCCAGAAACTATTAAAAAACACTTACGTGCACAGGAAATCGCCGAGCAACAACGTTTACCCTGTATTTATTTGGTTGACTGCGGCGGTGGTTATCTACCAATGCAGGACAAGTTTTTCCCCGACCGTGACAGCTTTGGTAATACCTTTTTTCGCCAATGCCGTATGTCGCATATGGGCTTACCTCAAATCTCTGCTGTATTTGGTGGTTGTACTGCTGGTGGTGCCTACATCCCCGCATTGTCTGACGACCTAGTGATGGTTAAGGGTAATGCCCGTATACATCTTGGTGGTCCTTCTATCGTAAAAATTGCAATCAATGAAAATATTGATGGTGAAACATTAGGTGGTGCGGAGATGCACTCCAGAATATCTGGAGTTTCTGATCAGTTAGTTGATGACGAACCTGCTGCGATGGCAATGATTCGCGAGGTCATTGCCAAAGGAAATTTCAAACGTCCTGCGATGTTATCGCCTAAGCTTTCGAAAGCACCACGTTATGATGTGAATGAGTTATTAGGTGTAGTCAGCAGGGATCGTAAGGTTCCCTATGATGCCAGGGAAGTTATTGCTCGCTTGGTTGATGACAGTGACTTTCACGAATTCAAACCACTCTATGGATCGGAAATCATTGCAGTTAATGCGGCGATTCACGGTTATCCCATTGGAATCATTGGTAACAATGGTCCGATTACTTCAGCAGCTTCTTTAAAGGCAGCACATTTTATTGAAACCTGTAACCAACGCGATATTCCCATTTTGTTTTTACAAAATGTTACCGGCTATATGGTTGGAAAAGATGCTGAACATAATGGCATCGCTAAAAACAGTGCAAAAATGGTATACGCCATGGCCACAGCACGGGTACCGCGCATGACTATTATGATTGGAGGATCTTATGGTGCAGGCAATTATGGTATGTGTGGAAGAGGATTCTGGCCAGATTTTCTATTTGCCTGGCCTACTGCAGAAGTTGCCGCAATGAGTGCCGATATCTGCACCAATATATTAGTCGAGCTACGCAAAAACTCGGTTTCCTCTGACAAAGCTACTGCTGATGATCTCACCAAGATTGAAGCCGATACTCGCGCTATGTTTGATAAGCAGAATGATCCTTACTATGCGACATCCAGGCTGTGGGACGACGGTTTGATTGATCCCAGGGATACGCGTGATGTTCTGGGGTTATGCTTGGCATTATGTGCAAGCCGCCCAGAATTACCTGAACCATATTCTGTTTACAGAATGTAGTATCGATATACTCAAGAGTAAAAGACTTAACCCATGACGGACTTCAATTTCGAAACCATTAACGTATCTATAGATGACAGAGGTGTTGGCACTGTGATTTTATCGCGCCCAGACAAGCATAACGCATTGAATCACGACCTCATTGTGGAAACTACCCAGGCTTTTGAGATATTAGGCAACGATACTAATGTGCGATTAGTTGTACTCACTGGTGAAGGCAAATCATTCTGTTCAGGCGGAGATATTAATTGGTTTTCCAATAATTTAAAGCTTTCTCGTTCTGAACGTGTAGCAGAAGGTGCACTGCTTGCCAATTTATTAAAAACGATAAATTTTTTACCCAAGCCGGTAATTGGTCGTATTAATGGGTCTGCCTATGGTGGTGGGGTAGGTATGATTTCCGTTTGTGATATTACCATTGGTGTTGATAGCAGCAAGTTCGGATTAACTGAAGTTCGTTTAGGTTTTATTCCCGCAACCATTTCCCCGCATGTCGTTCGTCGCATGGGAGTAATGAATTCTCGTCGCACATGGTTAAGTGGTGCTTTGTTCAGTGCCGAAAAAGCCTATCGTTACGGTTTGCTGGATGAAGTCGTCACTGAAGATGAATTAGACACAGCTATTGAAAAAGAAATTCTAGATCATTTGGAAGCAGCGCCTAATGCTGTGGCAGATACTAAGCGACTTATAGATTTTGTTAGTAATCATGGTGTACAAGACAATTTAATTTATACCGCAGATCGTTTGGCAGATACTTGGGAGGCTGAAGAGGGGCGAATAGGTATCACTAAGTTTTTCAATAAAGAATTACCTCCCTGGCGTTCAGGTGAAAAATAGTTGGTGTTATTAAGCCTTAAAAAGTGACGAAGCGAGAATAATGAATGATTAGTAAGTTGTTAATCGCCAATCGTGGAGAGATTGCAGTAAGAGTGATCGAAACCTGTAGAAAAATGGGTGTGGTTGCTGTAGCGGTATACTCTGAAGCTGACCGCAATGCCAAGTACGTTTCTATGGCTGATGAAGCTTATTGTATTGGCGCGCCTGAAGCTGCAACTAGCTATCTGGATGGCCAGAAAATTATTGAGTTAGCAAAACGCATTGGTGTTGATGGCATTCATCCTGGTTATGGTTTTCTGTCAGAGAATGCAGGCTTTGTGGAGTTGTGTGAAGACAATGATATTGCTTTTGTTGGTCCACGTGCGGATGTGGTTGAGCGCATGGGTTCAAAGATTGAATCTAAGCGAATTGCTATGGCCAGTGATGTGCCCACAGTTCCTGGTTATACAGGCGATGATCAGTCACCAGAGACCTTAATTGCTGAGGCTGAACGTATCGGTACCCCACTGATGATCAAAGCTTCTGCTGGTGGTGGCGGTCGCGGTATGCGTATTGTTCATGATCTGAATGACTTTGCTACGCAATTGGAGTTGGCAACTAAAGAAGCACAAACAGCCTTTGGTGATGCTCGTGTATTACTTGAGCGTTTTATTGAAGAGTCCCGCCATCTTGAGGTTCAGGTATTAGGTGACAATCATGGTAATGTCGTTCATCTGTTTGAGCGCGAGTGTTCAATTCAACGTAATCACCAAAAAGTTATTGAAGAGGCTCCAGCGGGTTTTATTGACAATAATACGCGTGAAAGACTCTATTCATATGCTCTGCAATTATCCAAAGAAATTGATTATAACTCGGCCGGTACCGTTGAATTTATTTTTGATAATAAAACCAAGGACATCTTCTTCCTGGAAATGAACACACGGCTTCAGGTGGAACATCCGGTGACTGAGTTGATCTCAGGCATTGACTTAGTTGAATGGCAAATTCGAATTGCCTCTGGTGAGCAACTTGCATTGCAACAAAATGATCTGGCTATCAATGGATGGGCTATTGAAGCACGTGTCACAGCAGAAAATCCTGCAGAAGATTATCGCCCTGAAACAGGCACTTTAACATTTTATCGCGAGCCTCAGGGTAAAGGCATTCGTATTGATAGCGGTATTGAAGAAGGTTCAGTTATTACACCTTTTTATGATTCAATGATTTCCAAAACCATTGCCTATGGTGAAACAAGGGAGGAAGCGCGTAGTCGCTTAATTGTAGCCTTGGGTGAATACTTATTAGCCGGTGTCGGCAACAATATTCCTTTTTTACGTGACATTCTGAAAGCACCTGCTTTCAGTAATCAGCCATTAACGACAAATTTTATCAATCACAATTTTGAAGGTGGTTGGAGAGCTCCTGTGGTTGAGCAGGAAAAAATATTAGTACTGGCAGCTTTAGCTTGGATTAAAAATATTGAAGCTGATTTACGAGATAATCAGTCGCCGTGGCACAGTTTGAAAAGTTGGCGGTTGTTGAGAAATTCCGGTCATCAATGTGTTCAGGAAATCACTATTCGTGATAGAAAGCTGGCTCTACATAATCTTAAATTTGTCCCCTATGAAGATAGTTTTCAGGTGACATTAAATGATCACGAAACTATCGTTAACAACATCAGCTACACTGGTGAAGGCATTGAAGCTGAAATCGGTGGCGCTTTAGTGTGTTATCGCTCTAACATTAATGATCAACAAGTCATTTTGGCTAATGGTTCAATCAGTTTTGAATTCGAAGTAGTACCGCAACGACAAGCTCTTGCTGGCGATGCAAGGTCAGATTTAACAGGCGAATATGTCGTTAGAGCGCCTATGCCCGGTGTCATAGAAGCGTTACCCGTTAAGGTTGGTGATAGCGTCAAGAAAGGCGATGTAGTTGTCGTTATGGAATCCATGAAGCTGGTACAAAACCTTTGTGTCAGCGCTGATGGAGTTATTTCAGGCATTCATTGCGAAATTGGACAAAATGTTGAAGCCAATTCCCTGTTAGTCGGGCTGGATATTGCGGAGGACAGCGAATGAATAGAGTTACTGTTTTATAGGAGTAGATATATGAATGATCCCATTTATTTTGATGAATCTTTAAGAGCTTTCCGTGATCAAGTCGCTCGATTTGTCAACGAAGAAATTATTCCCTACGCAGAGAAGTGGGAAGAGGAAGGTATGGTTCCTCGCGAACTTTATTGCAAAGCTGGTGAATTGGGAATGTTTGGTTTGCGCTATCCAGAAGAATATGGCGGCTCTAATCTTAATGCTCTTTATACTGCAGTTATGTGTGAAGAGTTGGGTAAATGTACTTACGGTGGTGTATCTATTGGTATGGCAGTGCATGGAGAAATGTCATCACCACATTTGGAGCGTTTTGGTACTAGCGAGCAAAAAGACAAATATCTGACCAAAATTATTTCTGGTGAATTAGTGACTGGTGTTGCGGTCACTGAACCTGACGCAGGGTCTGATGTGGCGGGAATTAGAACCCGCGCTGTAAAAGACGGAGATGAATGGGTTATTAATGGCACAAAGATGTTCATCACCAATGGTCTTTATGGCGGTTTGTTTTTTGTTGCTGCAAAAACCGACCCAGAGGCCAAAGGGTCTCGTGGTGTAACCATGTTTCTTGTAGAAAGAGACACTCCAGGATTTTCCGTAGCGCGTCCATTGAAGAAAACGGGCTGGCTTGCATCCGATACCGCCGAACTGATTTTTGAAGATATGCGCGTTCATGAATCTAATGTATTAGGTGAAGTTAACAGAGGCTTTTATTCTGTAATGGAAAACTTCCAGAACGAACGGCTAGCGTTAGGCATGATGGCGATGGGGGAAGCACAAAAGGCATTAGAGTTGACCTTACAATATGTAAAAGATCGTAAAGCCTTTGGTGGTGTGCTGTGGGATAAACAAATTATTCGTCAGCGCCTGTCACAATTATCAGCGGAGGTGGAAGCAGCGCGTCAGCTTGGCTATCACTGTGCCTGGCTGGATTCTCAGGGGAAGGATTGTGTTAAAGAAACCTCCATGGTGAAGGTGTTATGTGGGGAACTAGTGAATAAGGTCATGTATGAATGTGTTCAATTCCATGGTGGCATGGGTTTTATGCGAGAAACTGCGGTAGAGCGTATGTCGAGAGATGCGCGTGTACACGCAATAGGCGGTGGCGCGACTGAAGTGATGCGAGAAGAAATTGCCAAACGGCTATAAGAATTATATCAAAGGAGCTTTGCTGCCTTATGTATGAAGCGATTGATTACCGCGTTGAGGATAATATAGGAATTATTACACTCAATAGGCCAGATGATGCAAACGGTATGGATTATCAGTTACTGACTGATTTGCGTGATGTTTCCTTTCAGGTATCAACTGATCCCAGTATTAGGGCAGTGATTCTGACAGGAACGGGTAAATTTTTTTCTGCAGGTGGTGATTTGAAGGCTATTGCCAGCCAGGAAAATCGTCAAGCGTATGTTGCTCAGTTGGCTGAATTTGGCAGTACGGCAATAGCCAATTTTCAACGGATGGATGCTCCTTTGATAACAGCCATTAATGGTACTGCTAGTGGCGGTGGATTCAGTTTAGCGATAAGCGGAGATATAGCTATTGCCAGTGATAAAGCACGTTTTACCTTAGCGTACACCAAAATAGGTTTTGTACCCGATTTAGGTGGGACCTATTTTTTAGTGAACATGGTTGGGCTTCGCAAAGCAAAGGAGTTGATTTTGTTAAACGAAATACTCAATGCAAATCAGGCAAAGGAGTGTGGCTTGGTAAATCGAGTTGTACCTCATAATGAACTAATGGCTGAGGCTATGACACTGGCCAGACACTTTGCCAGTGGCTCGACAACCGCCTATGGTAATGCAAAACGTTTGTTACTAGATGCTGGTGAAACCAATCTGGAAGCAGTGATGGCGGCAGAAGCTAGAGGGGTAGCAATGGCGGCAGGATCAGAAGAGGGTACCAAGTTGGTGAATAAATTTTTCGACTAATAAGCGCGTTATCTAATAATTCATCTTAGTTAATTTAGAGTTACCAAAGGTTTTTATTATGGCTATACCTGAACAGCTGCAGCAAGGCTTATCCTTACCCGCTATCGCGGCTCCCATGTTCCTTGCGTCTGGCCCACAGCTGGTTATCGAGTGCTGTAAATCTGGTGTACTGGGTACATTCCCCGCGCTTAATCAGCGTACCAGTGAAGGGTTTGAAGAATGGCTAAATGAAATTACCACGACTCTAGCTGATTACGAAGAAGCGACGGGTACTAAAGCTGCACCTTATGGCGTTAATCTTGTTGCACATAAATCAAATCAGCGTCTTGAAGCTGATTTAGCTCTATGTATTAAATACAAAGTGCCTCTCATCATCACATCACTTGGTGTCGTTCCAAGTTTGATCGAACAGGTGCAGGCCTATGGTGGTAAAGTATTTCACGATGTGACGACTATTAAGTTTGCCCAAAAAGCTGCGTCTGCAGGTGTTGATGGCTTAATACTTGTTTGCGCAGGAGCCGGTGGGCATGCTGGTGATATCAATCCCTTCGCTTTTGTTAATGAGGCGCGACAATTTTTTGATAAAACGATTGTTTTATCGGGCTGCATTTCCAGAGGCAACGATATTGCTGCGGCTCAAATTATGGGGGCAGATATGGCCTATATGGGTACTCGCTTTCTTGGCACACAGGAAAGTATGGTCAGAAATGACTATAAGATGATGCTGGTTGATTCGGCGGCCAAGGATATTGTGTATACACCCGCTATTTCAGGTGTTCCTGCAAGTTTTATTCGTCAGAGTCTAGTTGATGCAGGTTACGATCCTAACGACAAAACACCAAAAGCAACAATTGATTTTGGCGATGAACTGGATATCGATCAGAAAGTTAGCTCAGAAACTTCTAAACAGGAAGCTAAAGCCTGGCGTGATATATGGTCGGCTGGTCAAGGGGTCGGTGACATCCAGGATTTACCGATAGTGGCTGACCTGATCAAGCAAATAAAGTTAGAGTATAAGTCCGTTTGCTAAAAGACGTACCCGGTACTTATATCTGCACTGTCATGATGTCATAAGAGTAACATTTAGCTAACTGGGATTAATATGTCGATTGAAGTCATCAAGCCTAGATTTTGCGAAACCGATGCGCTGGGGCATATCAATAATGTTAGCTATGTTATTTGGCTCGAACAGGCCAGAATGCAGTTTATTATTGATCATTTGATCCCCGATTTAAGGGATTGGTCGACGGTGCCCTATGTTGTAGCCCGTATAGAATTGAACTATAAAGCGGAAACGGATTATACGTCAGAGGTAGAAGTAGATACCCGTATTCTCTCCATAGGATCTAGTTCTGTCACCCTTTGTCAACAAATTAGCCAACACAATGTATTAGTTGTGGATGCTATTGTGGTTATGGTTCATTTTGATCCTCAGTCTAAGAAGGCCACTCCGTTTTCCGAAGAACAACATAGTATTCTAAACTCATTAATAGAACGCTAATTCACTGAGCAAGTTGGCTATGACATTAGTTATCATTACTCATCAAGCCATTCATGAATAAATAGAGGAATTCATGAGCAGTAATATTTCTATTCACTTTGTAAAAGCTGCGGTACGTGGAGCTGTCCAACAAGGTTACGATCTTGAAACGCTGCTTAACAAAGCAGGAATCTTTAAAGAACAGCTAGAAAATCCTGATGCTCAAGTAACACCTCAACAAATGGCTACCATTTTCAAAGCTGTCTGGATTATTACTGACGATGAATTTATGGGGCTAGGTGAAAACAAATGTAAATTAGGTACTTTTCGATTATTGGCAGGTATGTTAATTCGCTACAATCGTCTGGAATCCTTACTTCGGTATGCTGAAAATTTTTACTATATTGTTCGGGATGACATACTCTTTAAAATTGAAAAGGAAAAAAATACGGTAAGGGTTATTGTCGATGTTGAATGTGGAGACTTTGATCCGGATAACTTGCTTAAAGAATACTATTTAGTTGCCTGGCAACGATATATATGTTGGCTTATTGATACACGTATTGAATGGTTATCCACAACCTTCAACTATCCAGAGCCTAAACACCAGGATCTATATAAGGCTATGTTTCCTGGTAAAACACAGTTTTCCCAAGATCACTGTAGTTTTAGCTTTGATAGTAAATACCTAAAAAAACCTATTAGAAAGTCACGTATTGATGTTAAACACTATCTAACACAATTGCCTTTGCCAATTATTGTTTTGCCTGAGACCGAAACTTTATTTGCCTCACGCGTACGTCAGGTTTTTAGAACTTCTGACATTACACAGCTACCGGATTTGAATACGATAGCACGGGCCTTGTCAGTCAACCCGAGAACAGTGCATCGAAAATTAACCAATGAAGGCACTAGTTTTCAGGAAATAAAAGATCAGTATCGTTGTGATGTTGCTGCTCGCTGTTTGAGTGAAAAAAACATGAAAGTTAAAGATGTCAGTGAATATCTTGGCTTTAGTGAGCCAGCGGCCTTTTGCCATTTTTTTAAAAAGGTCGCTGGCCTTACCCCTTCCATGTACACCCAATTCACCGATCTATAAGCGTATTTCTGCTTAATAATTAAGCGCTTCAGTTTAGATATTAACTAATTATTTACTGTGGACCAGTTAGATAGCTAAGTGAATACCTCACCTGGCTACCTAAGATATGTTATATTTCTGCCAATTTAGTGTGAATATAATATTGAACCAAAAAGGTCCGCTTTGTATGTCGCAACTTCTTCCAGAAAAACGAACAGTTATTTTGGAAGCTGCCAAAGATGAATTTAAGAAGCATGGCTTTAATGCTGCAAATATGACAACGGTAGCTCAAAATTCCAAAGTGTCCAAACGAACGCTGTATAAGCATTTCGAGACGAAGCAAATTCTATTTGACACTGTATTAGATGAATTGATTGAACAGGCTGATCAACTACAGCGGGTTGAATATTGCCCGGACAAGCCTGTTGAAAGCCAGATTTATGAATTACTTGAACACCGCTTTGAATTTGTCAGTGATCAGTCTAACCAGGCTTTTCTCAGAATTGTTGTCCCGATTATTTTACATGATAAGAACAAAGCACATTGGTTTTATGAAAGAATGAGAAAAATTGGGATGCGTGAATGGATGTTAGCAGCGGTTGCTGATAAACGTATTAAAGACTATCCAGTGTCGTTTATGAGTGCTCATCTGATAGGCCCCATCGATAATCAGGCATTATGGCCGCAGGTATTATATGGCCTACCCAAAATGGAAGAGGCGTTAGCCAAAAAAACCATAGACATTGCGGCAAAAAATTTTATTGACATATTTGTCCTTAGGCAATAAGGACAAATATTTCGTTTTGGTTAATTGATATAAGTGTAAAGAAAATTTAATCCTTTACTTTTTAGTTGTTAAATCCTAACAGATTCATATTGTTGCAAGCTTGATCAATTAACGAATATATTTTTAAAGATTTCTGCATATCCGTACCCACCTTGATTCCAGACACCGTGTGTTGCTTAGTGCTTACGACGACTTTTGCCGGGCATAGTTTTCTTATCGGGTTAGCATGTTTAGCTTGTTGATTAGCCATTTCAGACATTTCATCTAATTTGCCGTCAATGCCTGGCACTCTACTCAAAAAAGTAGGGGAAGCGCATCTACGGTTAATTTCCATGGAAATCTGCATTTTTGATTTATCGAGCTCTTTGATAATGCACTCTTGTTGACGTCCCTGCAGTGTTTGGGCGCTGTAGTGAAGTCCGATGATGGAGTTTTCTATCGCTTTTAATAGTTCACTCTGCGTTAACGCTGAAAAATCTGGCTTATTTTTCAACATGCTATCGGTATTTGTAGAGGGGCTGTCGGAGCATCCAGCTATAGTGAAAGCAACTATTAAGCATAAAAAACATAGGGTGTTGATATATTCAGCCAATGGTTTGATAAATATAGACAAGTTATTGATATATAAGGACATAATGGAAAATCTTTAATGTAAATTTTCCTTAACTGTACTTGAAGGGGTGTAAACTCTCAAGTACCATTTTGTTGTAAACTTATTGGTACCGTTCGTTTTTTAAGCGAGTGATTTTAATAAAACCTATAGCTATGCAAGTAGCAAAGTGAAACCTGGAGAAGATTATGAGTACAGCTGCATATAGCTCTACCACAATGCCCTCATCGGCAGTGGGTGCGGAACCTTTTTGGTTAAGTAAAAAATTTGCTATCAATTTATTTTTGGGCTGGACCTTTATAGTCAGCATTCCCTTCATTATTCACGCGATTGCCAATGGTATAGGGTATATCTTTTTTGATATTAGCCAGCATAGATCCTTTAGGACGGTTCCTATTCAAGCAACCACTTTAGGTATTGCATCTCATATGATGTTTATGGGAACGATGCATTTGTTAGCGCCTGTTCAGTTGTATTTAGGTTTTAATGGTAAAAATCGTCCCTGGCATCGCAACTTAGGTAAAGTGTTCTTTGCCTGTGCTTTTATTGGTTCAACGTCAGGTTGGATTTATGTGCTGTTCAATGGCCAATTGGGTGATGGCATAAATACCAACAGTGTTGCACTTTACGGTGCGGTGATTTTCTTCTGTGCATACAAAGGTCTACAGGCTATTCGTGCAAAGCGTTTTAATGAGCATAAGGAGTGGGCTATTCGCTTATTTGCTCTTGGTATTAGCTCCTGGCTCTTCCGTGTTATACATATTAATTGGTATTTCACGCTCGGTGATTTCGGTGCCAATACCTATTGGAAGCAAGTGCTAATTTCATATGGTTTTTACCTGATTCCACTGGCGGGTATTGAAGTTTTCTTCCGCATGAAACGTGCAGGTATGTTTAAAAATACACCTAGCTGGGCACCATTAGCTATGGCAGTTGCCGGTGGTGTATTTTTGACTACCGGTTCAACGCCTCTGCTATTGGGTTACCTACAGCATGGATTTATGGGATTAGGTTAGCCAGCAGTCTTCCTGATAAAAGGGCTAGTTTTTCTAGCCCTTTTAGTAAGAGCAGTAAGATGAAAATAATTACATGATTCAGGGACTATTAATATTATGAGTACAGCCGTGATCGAAGAAACATCATCAACTTCAGAAGAAAAAACAGCAGATATAGTGACAGAAAATACAGTAACTGGGAGCAAAGTACTTTCAAGATTTTTACTGGTTATCTGGTTTTTTTCTCTGCCCTTTTGCCTGACAGCTATTAATGATGGCTACAGCTATTTATTTCTTAATCAAGGTGACCCGATTGTTTTCTTAGGGTTGGGCGCAGCCGACTGGATGCCAGCCGGCGGTGTGATTGGCAGTAACAACTCAGCTTTTTTTATCCTGGTAGCTAGTTTTTTATGTCTACTGATGCCATTGCAGCACTACCTAGCTATATCTGGAAAAGGAGGGGAGTGGCATGGTGCATTGACTGATGCTGCAGTGATGTTTGGCATCGTCATGTTTCTATCGGCGACTACTTATTTCGGTGGTCATTCTCTAATGGAAACCAAGGAAGCGGCCATTTTATTTCATCACACATTGTTTCAAAGTGTTGGTACCTATGCGGTTTTTCTAGCCTGGATTGCCTTTAAAGCCGGTAATACACGTATGTCAGGAAAATTGGAAGAACACAAAGAGTGGAGTGCACGATTATTGGTAATGGGCCTGGGCGCTTTTGTTATAAAAATTATGGAAGGTTGGTGGTCTTTGGGTAATGGCTTTGGTGTTAGCTCTGACACTCAGTTGCTTTTCAACAGTTGGGCATTTTTCCTGATTCCCTTAGTGGTTGTTGAGATATTGATACGCCGTAATCGAGCCGCCAAACCACAGGATTTAAACAGTATCTTGTCTTGGATAGGTATTGCCTTCGTAGTGATTGGCTCACTGAGTTACTACTTTTCATAATAAATGAGGCTTGGGTATGTTGAAGAAATTAATGCTATTAATCTCTGCTGTCACAGTAGTTGCCTGTAGCCCTACTTACTATGATGTGGACTGGGTGCTTGGCCAGCGTATTGGTGTGAAATATTCATCAGCAGAAAAAACTTTGCCATCGATAGAAGAAAATGATTCGCCGATATACCAAGAACAAATCATTAATGATACTGCTGAATATGGCGCATTGTTCAAAGATTATGTGAAGAAAGTATCTTTAGTTACTGGCAATGTTTTTGAAATTGAATCGAAAGTAGGAATGGGCACAGAAGCATTTACCAATGCGCAGTCTGATTGTGAAAGAACCCGTTATAGATTTTCACTCTACATGGCCAAAATGTACAACCGTGACCTTGATGTAGATTTAGACAGCGATGTGCAATTTATATCTACAGATGGAACAAAAACTTTTTCCATGCATTGCATTAATGAAGACGGTGAAAAGAAATTACATATGAGGTTAGTGGCGGTTGATGAGCTCGATAAGATAAATGCGCATTTGCAAGCTCAAGCCAACAATTCATAAGCAGTAATTTTTAGTCATAAATAACTATCGATTTTAATTAGAGTAACAGTGGCGTACTAGGAAAAATTATCTTATGGTCCATTATTATCTATGGTGTCCTGTTTTCCTATCCTAAGCATTAGCGGCATGTTTACTTAATTATGGGGAAACAATAGAGGGTAAAAGAACGGGATATGTTCAAGAGCTAGAAAAAAATCAGTTTTCAGTGAGTAAGTAACAAGAAGCCAGCCTTTAAAGAGCTGGCTTTTTTAATTAGCAGATTGTTGCCGACTCCTCGCCTTAAATCGCATCTTATGCAAGCTTCCAACATCAATAAATATCATTTCCACCCATTTGAATATATTTCTGGTTTTCTTGAATTGGATTAAGTTAAGAATGCAATATAAAGAAGAGGCTTGTTATATGCTTAGAATATTATTTTATAACTATCTGATTTTATTGAACTTTTAAATCACTTTGATTTCATTTATAGTCGCCCGCCGCACAGTCAGTAATTGGCTTCGTGTTGGATGAGGTGTGAGTGCTTTAGGCGTTAACGTATTGCAAAGAGCAATATTAGGTGAGTACATTGGATCTACAGTCATTAAATCTGGATCAGCTAAATCAGCAATTAAAAGAGCTGTCACCAGTGGAGATAGTCCGTTGGGCCGTTGGTTTAGGCAAAACGGTCATGGGCTCTACTAGCTTTGCTCCTAATGCGGCGGTAATGCTTCATATCACGACTCAGGCGGATCCCAATATCCCTATTGTGTGGGTAGATAGTGGCTACAATGTGCCTGACACCTATCGGGTGGCGGAAACGCTTATGGAGCAGTTACAACCCAACATGCAGATTTATATCCCCCAAATAACGGCTGAGCGCCGTAATGCCATTATGGGAGGGATACCGCATCCTGATGATGACCCTGAAGTGCATGAAGAGTTTACCCGCCAGGTGAAGCTGGAACCCTTTCAGTTGGCGGTCGATAATATCAAGCCTGATATCTGGCTTTCAGGTATTCGTAGGGAAGAAACTGAGTTCAGGAAAACACTGGATATTTTATCTTGGGATAATCGCGGAATTCTTAAAGTTGCCCCGATTTTTTATTGGACCGAAGATCAGGTAGAGGCCTATATGGAAGCTCACCAACTGCCTAGTTGCCGTCATTACTTCGATCCAACTAAGGTTGAAGATGGTCGCGAGTGCGGCTTGCACACATCGGCCTAGTTGCAGTTCTTATTTATTAACCATTCAATGAGATGAGTTAGCCAGTAGCATAAAGTGGAGGTAGAGACTTTTTGCTATCGTCTTTATTTGTCTTCTGTTCTCTTATCAGTTTGACTAGGGAGATAAATCCATCTCTGTTCCAATTGGTTTTGTTGTTGCCGTAAATTAGGCCGTCTAACTGTGCCAGAGCTGTGTTGAACGAAGCATGGTCACTGCACTGCTGAATATCATGCAAGCTACGAGTTGAATCATTCTCCCAGAAGGAATCGGCCCAGAGGATTATTGCTGTTCGAATAGCAATAAGGTCACTGCCACGGCAAGCCTTGGTTAACTGTTCAAAGGCCTGTTTTTCATTCTGTTTAGGTGTTGCAGCCATCGCGGCTTCGGTAACGATAGAGCCTTTCTTCTGCCTGCTTTGCCACCACAGCCAAAGCGTTATTAGCCAAAGTAATGCAAAAACTGCGCTGGTGGTTGGCCAGAATAGGGAAGCCGGTTGTGTCACATTATTCCCTTGCGCCAGGTTATTGGTTCCGCTGTGATCAACAGCAAGCGGAGTGCTTTCTGTTGTCGATGCGTCGAGTGCGGGCAAAACATTGATTGTTTTAGCGGGGAGAGTGGCTTCCTGTAGCGCCTGTTTTTGGGTGTCCCACCAGGCCACTTTAATTTCTGGGAGTTCAATCACACCAACTTGAGTTGGAATGATAGCAGCGCTATCAGTTCGAAAGGCAGTTACGGTATGCTCTGTGACTGAAGTCTTACTCTGCCCTTGATCTGGGTACAATTTAAAGCCATCAATCGCCGCGAATGTATAAGGTGGGAGTTGCGTTTCGCTAAGCCCTTCAGCATTTAGTGTGATACTGCGGGTAATTGAATCACCAACCCGGATTTCATCAATAGCGCCACTCCAGCTTTCCGATAATTTAATAGCGCGAGCCGGCAGCCAGGGTTTGCCATTTAAATTAACAGGCGGTGCATTAACGTTAACGCTATGCTGTTGAGTCAATTTTCTAATAAGCCTGCCGCTACCAGGTAAACTGAAGGCAGAACGCCGGCTAGTAACTTCGGAGGCGGTAAAGACCATTTCCGGAATCACTAACTCACCAGTCTGTTGTGGAAAAATCGCGTAGCGTAATTCATGTACTCGAAAAGGTGTGTTGCCGATTCTACGCTGAAAACTGTTTTGACTGAGTTTTTCAATAAGTGCATTATCAAATTCCGGTTCAGAAACATTCATATTGTCGAGCTGAACCGACTGATAAATTCGCAAGGTATAGATCAGTTGTTGTTGGATATAGATTTCGTCGTCGCTAATTTCTGACTCTAAAAACACTGGGTCTGGATTATCGACGGAGCGAGGAATACTCGGTTGAACAATAACAGACAACGGCTGTGTTTTTTCTCCAGCTACGCTAATAGGCGGTATAGTGAGCTGGCCTTTAATTTTAGGAGCTAGGGTTATTGTCCATTCGGTCCAGGATTCAGAAACGCCATTCCTGATTATGTGCTGGCTGCTTTGATTATTGGCTAACACTTGAAACTGGCTGCGAAGTGGATTCAAATCGGGTCCGCTAAACGTACCAGAATCATTGACCTTTATTTTTAGCGTGAAGGTATCATCAATGGCAATTACACTGCGATCAATGCTCGCGATGGGGGTTGTTGCCAGCAGAGCAGGACTAAAAAAAGTGACTAGTAATATAAAAAAATAACGTGCTACCACAGTGGCTGCTCCCGGTTGATCTCGCCCATTTGTTGACGAAGCCGCGATTCATAAAGAAATTTGCGCCGCAATAATCCCGAAGGGTCATCGGGAATTTGTCTTAACCATTGTTCCATCGCTTGCTGCTGTTGCTCAGAAAAAGATTGCTGATTATTTTCTGCCAGTTGTTCGCCATCACTTTCTTCGCCTTCGTTATCTTGTTCGCGAGTTTTTTGTTCGACCATTTGCGAAGCACCTGCTTGATCTTCCTGATCTGCTTCGTTTTCCTGGGATTGGCGCTCGGTGCTTTGTGATTGCCCCTGGTTCTGTTGGTCAGGTTGCTGTTGGTTTTGTTGTCCCGATTGTTCCTGGTTTTCCTGCTCGGATTGTTGCGATGAATTTTGTTGTGACTGATTTTGATCGTTAGTCTGTTGCTGCTGGCTGTTTTGTTGATTTTCCATCTGTTGATTTTGTTCGTCCTCTTCATCCCTGATTTTTTCTACCAGGGCTTTATTAAATAAAGCATCTTCCATATCGGGCTCTATTGCTAACGCTTGATCATAGGCGGCAATAGCGTCATCCAGTTTGCCTGCCCAGGCGAGAGCGTTGCCGCGGTTGTAGTAATTGCGGGCGCTATCTTCGCTGGAAAAATTTTCGACGGCTTGTTCATAATTACCAGCATGATAATTGGCGATGCCTTTCCATTCGGGGTGAGTAAATTCCTCTGCAGCTAGTTCGGGGTAACCCTGTGATAAGGAGGCCATGCCCTGTTGGTCTTTACGCTGCCATAAGTCTCGCCATTCAAAGGCATAGGTGTTGTCAGCAGGGAGTACCATTAATAACGGCAGCATTAATAGCCAACCTCTACGAAATCCCATTAACGCAAGAGGTAATAGAAGTAATACCAGTAAAGGGCCTCTGTCGTGCCAGAGATCAAATTCACGTTCGGTGAGAATGGTATCTTCCGTCAGTGATGTCGACACGGCAGGCATTAAAAATTCAATATCCTTTTCATCAAAGGTAATGTCGATATAGCGACCGCTGTTGGCTTTGGCCAACGTTTCCATTGGCCTTCTGTCCAGTTTTGGAATGATGATGTTGCCTTGATTGTCTTTCAGAAAACCCTGATCTGCAGGAATAGGTGCGCCATCACTCGTGCCGATACCCAGGATAGACAGCTCAATACCGCTATTTGCTAAAGAGTCATCAAGTTCGTCAGCATTTTGATCGGTGATGCCGTCGGTTAGTAGTAACACTTTGCCTTTATCGATACCGGCATTTTTAAATAATGTACGTGCTTCTCGCAATGCTGTTACTGGGTCACTGCCAGGAATCGGCATAATTAATGGCGACAGCGATGGCACAAGGTTGGTAATGGTCGGGTAGTCATCGGTGAGAGGGGTGACAATATGAGTATCGCCGGCATAGGCAATTAACGCGGTAACACCCTCACTGCGCTGCTGTAAAATGTCCAAAATTTTATGGCGAGCGCGAACCAGTCGAGAGGGTTTAATATCTTCGGCCAGCATGGAATAGGATAAATCCAACACTATGACTAAAGCGTCCTGTCGTTGATGTACGGGTTGTGGCAGTTTGTTCCAGGTAGGGCCAGCCAGTGCAATAGCTGCGATAATCCAGCCAAGTAATAAGGCTAACCACGGTAAGCGTGAAAGAGAGCTTTGATCGCTGTCGGTTAAATATTTTAATAGTTTATCGTTAATAGCGCCGTGCCAGTTAGCCGCCTTGGCATTTTGTTTGAACAGCAGCCACACAAAAAAAGCAGCAGGAAAAATGCTGAGTAACCATAGTGGGCGTAGAAAGTGAAATTGTTCAATCATTGTTGCCACTCCTCAGACGCCGGTTTTGTATCACGATCATGATCAACAGGTAACCTTTGTGTAGGGAGTACTTGCCGCCAGGGAATAGCGCCGATAGTTAGCAATGTGCTCAGTAAAAAGGCGACGGTCAAGGGCCAGTGGAATAGAGATTTTTGTGGGCGAAAAGTTTTTTGATCGTCTTCTACTGGTTCGAGCTCATCGAGTATTTGATAGATCCGGTTTAGTTCTTCCGGGTTGCGAGCGCGGAAGTAAACACCGCCGGTCAGTTTGGCGATTTCGGTTAAAGTATCTTCATCTAAATCTGCAGATGGATTGACGCGCCGTGAACCAAAATTACTACCAAACAACCCTGGTACCACCATCTCATCGGCACCGACACCTATTGTGTAAATTACAATGTTGTTGTCGGCGGCAACTTTGGCTGCGGCAATGGGATTGACTTCACCGCCATTGTTGGCGCCGTCAGTAAGTAATACCATCACATGCCTGTCACCCGGGCGTTCGCGCAAGCGTTTGACAGATAGGCCAATAGCATCGCCGATAGCGGTGTATTGTTCGCCGGCAAAACCAATTTGCGCTTCATTGAGAAAACGTTGCACGGTTTGCCGATCAAAGGTCAGAGGTGCTTGTACATAGGCCTGACTACCGAAAATTACCAGGCCGAGACGATCGCCTTTGCGTCGTTCAATAAATTCTTCCAATACATTTTTTACTGCAGTAATACGCTGGTTTTGCTGGCCGTGAATCATCATATCTTCAATTTGCATACTGCCGGAAAAATCCACTGCTAACAGTAAATCGCGGCCGCTGGTAGGCAGAGATACGGGATTGCCCCAAAAAGTAGGGCCGGATGCGCTAGCTAGCAATGACAACCAAATCAATACTAAAGTTGCAGTGCGGAGTTTTTTACTTTTTATTGCGCTGCTGCTTTGATGTTGCAGTTCGGATAAGTCTTTATAAAAAGGTACCCGAACGGCAGCCTGCTGTTGTTGTGCTTTGGGTAAAAGCCAATATACGATTAGTGGTAATGGTAAAAGAAAGATTACCCATTCATATTCAAAGCTGATCATCATCGCTGTTCTCCGTTTTTCAGCTGATGACCCTTGATCCATTGTTTGACCAATTGTGTCAGTGCTTTTTGATCATAGTTTTCGCAGTGGGCCTGATAGGGGCCTTGCAATAATATTTCTCCCACTCCCTCGGTAAATTCGTTAGTGTTTCCCGATTGATTAAGGTAGTGAAGCCATTGTTGTCCAGACATGGATGCAGTGCTTGATTGGCCTGATGCAGCTTGCACTGTTTGCTTCAACAAACCATTAAGTGATTGCAGGTAGGCTTGTGCCGTTATGTTGGAGGATTGCAGTTGAACAAGTTCCTGTAAGGCTAAACGACGATACAGGTTTTTTTGTCGATGATGTCGCCACCGATAAACAGTAAGTAGCAAAGCAGCGAGTAGTAGCAACGCAAGAATCCACCAGCCCGGAGCAGGCGGCCATGCAGAAACAGCTTCAGGTAAATGCAAATCGCGCAGCTTGGTTAGAGGGTCGTGTTCAGGCATTTTTACCGACTTCCCCGATAATGGGTATTGCCATAGTACTGCAACAAAACGGCTAAGGGCGAATCCTCAGTCGAAATATTAATCATTGGAATACCGAGTCTTCCAAACTGTTGAGACAGGTGATGTTTCTTCTCTTCAAAATGCTGACGATAATCTTGGCGTGCCCTTTTACTACCGGTGTAAATCTGATGACGCTGTTCACCATTGGTAATGGTGTACTGACCGGCGCGAGGTAAATGCTGTTCTAGTGGGTCGTAAACAAATAAAGCAGTGATTTCACAATGACGAGATAATTGATACAGGTGTTTTTCACTTTCTCCCTGCTGCAGTCCGGCGAAGTCACCGATTAAAAACAGGGTACTACCTGGTCTGGCGATACGGCGTAGTTCTATTAAAGATTGCTCCAGTGTTTCACCCTCTTCAAGGTTAACCCCGCTGTGTTTATTGAGAGCTTGATTAAACTCTAATAATTGATGACAGAGCGAAAGTACAGATTGTCTGCTGCGGCGTGGGCGAATTTCCTGATGGGAGTCATTGCCAAATACCAGGCCGCCAACGCGATCATTATTTTTCAGGCCGGCCCAGGCAATGAGGGCGCTGAGATAGCAGGCGGTGACGGATTTAAAACAGTGTTGGCTGCCAAAGAACATGGGTTGCCGTTGATCGGTGACAATCAGCAGTGGCCGTTCGCGTTCTTCCCGAAATAATTTCGTATAGGCTTTTCCACTGCGCGCAGTAACTCGCCAATCAATGGTGCGAATATCATCACCTGCCTGATAGGCGCGAACCTCTTCAAAATCCAGGCCTCTGCCACGGAAGTTGGTTTTGTTAGGGCCTGCCAGCAAACTCAAGGCCTTGCGTCGCTGTTGCAGATTAATATCGCCGGCAACAAAACGGGCATTAATCAGCTCTTCCAGTGTTGTGTAGGCTCCGCTAGGTCTTTGTTCAAGACCGCTGTTGCTGCGAATGTTAATGTTGCTGCTGGACACCATTAAGCCACAGGCACCTTGTTTAGTAGTTCATTGATGACATCGTCAGTGTTAATACCATTGGCTTCAGCCTCAAAACTGACGATCAAGCGATGGCGCAGAACATCGGTAGCCACAGCCTGAACATCATCAGGGCTGACAAAATCCTTGCCCTGCAACCAGGCTAATGCTCTGGCGCAGCGGTCCAGCGACAGAGTGCCTCTGGGGCTGGCACCAAATTCAATCCAGTTAGCCAGGTCTTTGCTGTAATGCGATGGGTCTCTTGTTGCCATCACTAATTGCACAATGTATTCCTCAACGGGGGCGGCCATGTGCATGGCCAGTATTTGTTGACGGGCGGTAAAAATTACCTGTTGTGTGATCGGCTCCGGTTGAGTGATCTGTTCCGCGTTGCTTATCGATTCGTTGCGTACCAGTTGCAAGATTTTTCTCTCTGCTTCCACGCTGGGGTAGTCCACGTTCACATGCATCAGGAAGCGATCGAGCTGTGCCTCAGGCAGGGGGTAAGTACCTTCCTGTTCAATCGGGTTTTGTGTGGCCATCACCAGAAATAACTCGGGAAGAGGGTAGGTGGTTTTGCCGACGCTGATCTGTCTCTCTGCCATTGCTTCAAGCAGTGCTGATTGTACCTTTGCTGGGGCTCGGTTGATTTCGTCAGCTAATACCAGGTTGTGGAATATGGGCCCATGTTGAAATTGGAAACTGCCGTCTTCGGGTCTAAATACGTCGGTGCCAGTGATATCACCCGGCAATAGGTCGGGAGTAAACTGCACGCGGTGGAAGTTGCCTTCAATGCCCTCCGCTAACGTTTTGATGGCTTTTGTTTTAGCCAGCCCGGGTGCGCCTTCGACCAGCAAGTGGCCATCGGCAAGCAGGGCAATGAGTAGTCTTTCGACCAGATTTTCCTGGCCAACAATGTGAGATGTCAGCCAGGTTTTTAATTGTTGAATAGAGTGTTGTTCGCTCATGTGTCGATTGTCGTTATCTTTAAATTCTTGTTGATTAAAAAAACACCAGATTAACCCCTTTTTTATGTATGTTGCGGGCCTCTGGCAGCGTCTTTTGACAGTGTCTCCGTCGCAAGTTCCTACTGAGCTGCTAATTGTACAATTTTCTAACAAAATCGGTAGCTTAAGCTAAGCTGTTATATAAAAAGTGAGCACCTGACCGAGAGTGAGTGAACAGGATGATGGGTCTACAGCAGGAACAGGAGCGGTTGCTGGCTGACATTACAGCTGAAATTAATAAGCGTCTTCCTCCGGATGATGCGGATGCAGTGATTGAATTTGCCAATCAAACCTATCGGGGTTGTTCGCCACATGACTTTGCCGATCGTGAAGCCAGTGATATGGGGAGTGCAACATTAGCTAGCTGGCAGTTTATTCAGAGTTTTAAAGATGCCGTTTCCAAAGTGCGGATCTTTACACCTGAATACAAAAAGCACGGTTGGCATTTATCTCATACCGTCGTCAGTATCCACTGTCGTAATATGCCATTTGTTACAGACTCTATCCGTGGTGAGCTAAACAGACGCGGTCTCACTATTCATATTATTCATAGCACCATTTTAAGTACGATACGTGATACAGATAATCGGTTAAAAGAGTTGTTGCCTGCCAGATCAGTGATGAAACCAGAAGATGGTTATCATTTTTCTGAAGAGGTTTTGTTGTACTTTGAGATTGGGCGTTGCACCAATGAGCATGAGATTACCGATATTCGAATGGCTCTTGAGGGAATTATTGGTGAGGTAGCTTTTGCTGTTGATGATTTTCCCAATGTATTAGCCAAAGTAAAATCGACTATTGGTTTTTTGCAACACTCTTCCGTTGCGGAGCCTGAAAAGAAAGAGGCTACAGCTTTTCTTGACTGGATACATGAAGGGCAATTTACATTTCTTGGTTACGAACATCTGAAAGTTGATTATCAAAATGGTGAGGCTAATGTTGAGCGGGTTAGTGGATCTGAATTAGGCCATTTAAAGCAGCGCGGCTCTTCTGGTGTTATTGATCTACAGCGAGCTATTAATACCAATACGCCCCAGCAATTACATCAGTCTATCGTTTTTTCTAAGTCTTCTCTGCGTTCGAGGGTGCATCGTTTGGTGTATCCGGATTATGTGCTGGTTCGAATTTTTGATGACAAAGGTCGTATCAGTGATGAGCATCGTTTTATGGGTTTGTACACTTCTCGTGTGTATACCATGCGCCCAGGTCTTATACCGATTATTCGAGGAAAGGTTGTAGATGTGCTGGATCGTTCGGGGTTGGACCCGAAAACACATGAAGGCAAGGATCTTGTAAGACTGCTGGATATTTTCCCCCGCGATGAATTATTCCAAAGCAGCGTCAGTGAATTGTTTGCCACGGCAATGAATGTGAATCGTATTCAGGAGCGAAGGCAGGTTCGCTTGTTTGTACGTTACGATGTTGCCAGAAAATTTGTTAATTGCCTGGTTTATGTTCCTCGGGATATTTATCGCACAGAGTTGAGGAAAAAGATTCAGGACTTGCTTTGCAATGCATTTGGCGCAGAGGAGTCAGAGTTCACCACCTTCTTTTCAGAATCTGTATTAACGCGCACACATTTTGTACTACGTGTTAACCCAGTGCATGAAATAAAAGTGAAAATCGCTACATTGGAAGAGGAAGTCGTTAAAGTGACTATGTCTTGGAAAGAATATTTTAAAAAATATCTGATTGAAGAGTTTGGTGAGGAGCAAGGTGGTCAACTAGTTGATAATTATATCGATGCCTTTAGCCCAGGTTATATGGATGATTTTGAACCAAGAGCGGCTATTGATGATATCAATAAAATTTCTTCTCTCAATGACTCAAATGATATAGCAATGACCTTTTATCGTCGTCTCGATGAGAGTGAGCAGTCAATGCGTTTTCGTTTATTTCATCTTGATACCGCATTATCACTTTCCGATGTGATGCCCGTTTTGGAACATTTGGGTTTGCGTGTTGAAAGTGAGCATCCCTATGGTATTAAACGTAAAGATGGAAAGAATATATGGATTCATGAATTTTCACTGACCTATGGTCTCAATGTTGAAATTAATTTTGATAAAGTTAGCGAAAACTTTCGGGAAGCCTTTCGTCGGATATGGATGGGCGATGCGGAAAGTGATGCCTTTAATCGCTTGATTATTGGTGCAAGCCTTGGCTGGCGACAGATTGCTATGTTGCGTGCTTATGCCCGATATATGAAACAAATTCGGTTTAATTTTAGTGATCATTATATTGCGGATACATTATGTAATCACTTAGATATTACTGAAAAAATTGTTGAGTTTTTTAATCTCCGTTTCGGTACGGAATGTTTGCAAGGCAGTAATGGAGATGATGAGTTAAGTAAAGAGGAACAGACAGAGCAGTTTATTATTGAGTGCCTGGACAATGTAGAGAACCTTAATGAAGATAATATAATTCGTAGTTACTTGGCGCTGATTAAAGCCACGCTTCGCACCAATTATTTTCAAAGAAATTCAGGCGACGAATTGAAAAATTATTTTTCCTTTAAATTATCGCCTAACCAAATTCCCGATATTCCGCTGCCTATCCCAATGTATGAAATTTTTGTTTATTCGCCACGGGTAGAAGGTGTTCATCTACGTGGGGGTAAAGTGGCGCGAGGTGGATTGCGCTGGTCAGACAGACAAGAAGATTTTCGTACTGAAGTATTGGGTCTGGTAAAAGCACAGCAGGTGAAGAATGCGGTTATTGTTCCAACTGGAGCTAAAGGTGGATTTGTTGCCAAGCAGTTGCCTGTAGATGGAGATCGTGAGGCAATACAACAAGAAGGAATAAACTGCTATAAAATTTTTATTCAGGGTTTATTGGATGTCACAGACAATTTAATAGATGGAAAAATTATTCCACCTAGTGAAGTGGTTAGAAAGGACGATGATGATAGTTATTTGGTAGTGGCGGCAGATAAAGGCACCGCTACTTTTTCGGATATTGCCAATCAGCTTGCCATTAATAGTGGTTTCTGGTTGGGCGATGCTTTCGCCTCGGGTGGCAGCGCTGGTTATGACCACAAAAAGATGGGTATAACCGCAAAAGGCGCGTGGGTTTCTGTACAAAGACACTTTAGAGAGATTGGTATCAATGTGCAGGAAACCGATTTTACAGTAGTGGGTGTTGGTGATATGGGGGGCGATGTGTTTGGCAACGGCATGTTGTTGTCAGAGCATATTCAGTTGGTTTGTGCTTTTAATCATATGCATATTTTTGTTGATCCCGATCCTGACGCTGCAACCAGTTTTATTGAGCGCAAACGCTTGTTTGAAATGCCTCGTTCCAGTTGGGATGATTACAACCGTGAATTAATTTCCAAAGGTGGTGGTATTTTCAGAAGAGCGGCTAAATCAATTGCAATTACGCCAGAGATGAAGGAACGTTTTGATATCACTGAAGATTCGATGACGCCGACGAATTTTATTCACTCCGTTTTAAAAGCGCCTGTGGATTTGTTATGGAATGGGGGTATTGGTACTTACATTAAATCTGCCCAGGAAACACATGGCGATGTGGGTGATAAAGCCAATGATTCTCTGCGCGTTAATGGCAATGAATTACGCTGTAAGGTTGTTGGAGAGGGCGGTAATCTGGGTGTTACACAGCTGGGGCGTGTTGAGTTTGCCTTAAATGGCGGGCACATTAACACTGATTTTATTGATAATGCTGCAGGTGTTGATTGCTCTGACCATGAGGTCAATATCAAGATTCTTCTCAATGGTGTTGTTGCTTCCGATGATATGACCGGAAAGCAGCGTAACCAATTACTTGAGCAAATGACTGACACTGTTTCCGATTTGGTATTAGAAAATAATTACAAACAAACTCAGGCTTTAAGTTTGGCTGAACGTGAAGCCTTTATGCGACTGGCTGAGTATCGACGACTGATTCAGGATATGGAATCAGCTGGCAAATTGAATCGTCAGTTGGAATTCCTTCCGGCCGATGATGAACTACAAGAACGTCGAGGCAGTGCAAAAGGTTTAACGCGTCCAGAGTTGTCAGTATTAATTTCCTATGTGAAGTCCCAGTTAAAAGAAGAATTAATCGATACTACGGTACCTAATGATGAATTTATGGCTAACGCGGTTGAAACGGCATTTCCGCAACGATTACGTGATGACTTTAAAGCGCTCATTCACGACCACCGTTTGCGTCGGGAAATTATTTCCACTCAATTAGCCAACGATATGATCAATCATATGGGCATTACGTTTGTTGGCCGTATGGAGCAGTCTACCGGGGTTTCTAAAGCAGATATTGTCAGTGGTTATGTTACTGCCCGAGAAGTTTTTGATATGCCGTCAATATGGGATCAAGTAGAAGCACTGGATTACCAAGTAAGTAGTGAATTGCAAATGGAAATGATGGCGGCTTTGAATCGTTTAATACGTCGGGCCAGTCGTTGGTTTATTCGTAATCGCCGTGGTGAAATTCATCCCGCTTCAGAAATAGCAAACTTTAGAGATTCAGTAAGGGATCTGCGCGCTCAGCTTGGTGCTATTACCAGTGGTAAAACTAAAGAAACTTATGAGCAGGCGTTTGATCAATATACTGAACAAGGCGTACCTAAAGAATTAGCTTCATATATCGCCAGTGTTCGAGAACTGTATCCGTTTTTGAGTATTATTGATGCGGCGCAGACTATCGATGCGCCGGTAAATAAAGTGGCACAATTGTTTTTCTCTTTGGCAGAGCGTTTGCAGCTGGATTGGTTTGCTGCCCAGATTTCAGATCTGAAAATAGAGAATCATTGGCAGGCTATCGCGCGCGAATCCTATCGTGATGACTTGGAATGGCAAATGCGTAATTTGACCGTCGGTGCGATGCGTCATATTTGCGAAAAAGGCGACATTGAGGCTTGTATTGATCGCTGGATGGAGCAGCAGAACCTGTTGGTTGAGCGCTGGCAGGAAATGTTAGCAAACTTGCAGGCAACGGAGACACAGGAATTTGCAATGTTTTCTGTGGCCATCCGAGAGCTTTTGGATCTTGCTCAAAGCAGTAAGTATGGGGAAGTCGCCTGATGAGATAAAATGCCCCCAACATTTTCCTCAGAGCCGTATTTAGTGAGATGGATGTAATGGCGAAATATTTTACGTCCCTTTATGTTATCTGTTTATTTCTTGCTGGCTCAGTAATGGCGCAGGAATCAGTTAGCCAACAGCATCTCATTAAGGTAGGTACTTCTGGTTCTCTGCCTGCGTACAGCTATATTGATGGTCGGCATGTTGGACTTACTACGGAGTTATATCGTGAATTGATCGAGTTAGTGGAACCAACTGCTGATATCGAGTTTGTTATTGCTCCTCCACCACGTCTTTGGCAGGAAATAGTAGCAGGAAAAATTGATTTAAATTTAACCTTGTCCAAAGATTTACCCAGTAACGCAGTCATTATTTATCAGGCAAATGTAGATTTTGTCGAGTTATGGAGTCTAAAGCCCAAACCAATAGACCCTAATGAAGATCTGACAAAGATAAAAATTGCTACCCACTGGTCACATGTAAATAATCCGATAATAAGCAAGATTGATCCAACAGTGGTATCGAACTATACACTTTTAATGAATATGTTGATTGGTGGTCGAGTCGATGCTGTGATGGCGACCAAATACACATTTCTCTATACCGCCTTACAACAAGAGCTTGATCTAGATCTTTTCCATCATCAAAGTTTTCAATCTGCTACGTTGACTTTATTTACATATCAAGGTTCGAGAGTAGCTAATAATCTGGAGCCGTGGCAAAGGGTGGCTAAACAGGTAATGAGTGAAGAGAGCCATGAACCACGTTGGCAGCGTTTTTTACAATCCATTAAAAAGATAGAATGAGCTGGTGTTTATTGTTTACGTTTTATTTAAGCTGAAATGTACTATGTATCGTATCATTGTTGATTTAACTATTACTGCTGACGAGTATATAAAGCGATATCAAACTGTTGGTGCTGTTGTCCATACTCGAAGTCGAGATGGTAGAAAAGTACAGTTTCCCGCCGGGATACTGCAGCCTTATGTTACTCATTCTGGAATTCAAGGTACATTTCAGATTGAGTTTGATAACTTGGGTAAGTTTCAAAAAATAACCGTACTTTAACTTTCCTGTTTTCTGTATTTCCCTATGCGCAGTGATTAGTTTATGCTCTCGGCCTTATATGAGAGCAGACTAGGGCGTAGCAGCCTGGCTCCTAGCTGAACTTCTAAGCCAACAATACCGAGATAACGATGTATCCATTATTACGACGATTACTGTTTTGTTTTTCACCAGAGACTTCTCACCATATTTCTTTGGCTGCTATCAAATGGTGTGAACGATTAAAACTCAGTGGCTTAGTCGCAGTTAAGCCACCGGAGAAACCGGTGGAAGTGATGGGAATTCGATTTCCAAATCCGGTAGGGTTGGCCGCAGGTCTTGATAAAAATGCAGATTATATCGATGGCTTAGCTGCGCTGGGCTTTGGTTTTGTTGAGGTGGGTACAGTAACGCCTCGACCACAACCTGGTAATCCGCAGCCGCGTTTATTTCGTCTGCCAGAAGCCTGCGCCATTATTAATCGCATGGGATTTAATAATGAGGGTGTCGACTATTTGGTTGAGCAAGTGAAACGCAGCAATTTTTCGGGTGTGTTGGGAATTAATATCGGTAAAAACAAAGATACACCGGCAGAACAGGCTGTCGATGATTATGTCATTTGCATGCAAAAAGTGTATCCCTATGCGTCCTATATTACGGTCAACCTGTCTTCGCCAAATACGCCAGGTTTAAGAGATCTACAATTTGGTGAGCCGCTTGAGCAATTACTGGATAAGTTGAAGAAAGAGCAATCAGGCTTGGCTGAAAAGCACGGACGTTATGTTCCATTAGCGGTAAAAATTGCACCGGATATGGTGGAGGAAGATATTTTTCAGGTTGCTGATGTTTTCAAGAAATATGACATTGATGCTGTGATTGCAACTAATACAACTATTGCACGTGATAAGGTTGAGCAGCTGGCCAGCGGTAAGGAAAGTGGCGGGTTAAGTGGTGCACCGTTAACCGAACAATCCACTAAGGTGATTGCTATTTTGGCAAAGGCTTTGGATGGCAAGCTACCGATCATTGGTGTTGGCGGAATTATGACCGGTGAAGATGCCAAAGCAAAAATTGAGGCAGGAGCGTCTCTGGTACAGATTTATAGTGGTTTTATTTATAAAGGCCCGAAGCTGATAGAGGACTCAGTTCGAGCGATCAACCACTAACGAATTGCTATAAAAAAACTTAAGTAGTTTTTCTCAGAAAAATCAATCCGATTAATCCGACTAACATTAATAACCCGGATGTGGGCTCTGGAACACTTGCTATTGGTGTCGGAGTTAATGTTGGGGAAAAGCTGCCCGCTATACCTGGTGTACCGATATCACCATCCCCAAAAATAAATTCTGATGGTGTTAGTTGAAAGCCACTTGTTGGTGTTCTTTCAACGCTATTGCCTGCTACACCAAATAGAGTAGCGCTGTTATAGATCAGGCTGTCAATAATTGTATTTTCAAATTCGAGAAAGATTTCATCACTGCTATTGCTTAAGGTAAAACTGCTATAAACATAATCGGGTTGGTAATTACCGTTTTCAGATGGATCATCATTTCTGCCTAAGACAAAATAATTACCTGGATTTATGATCAGAGGTAAAGTCGAGTTAATGGTATGGAAATTACTGCCATTATCTTTAATGGTCATTCCATTAAGGTTTATTGCATGATCGGTTGTGTTTACGATTTCAAACCATTCGCCACTAGTGTCAGAAACCGCTGACGGGTTAGTTAGAACCTCTGTGATGAGCAAATCGCCGGTGATGATGGATGCATGAGCATTGGTGCCAAATAGAATGGATAACAGCAAAAGCAGTTTTTTATAGGTTTTTGTATAGTTGCTTATATGTGTTTTTGTATGGGTGCTTGTATAAGTACTTTTATAGGTATAGGGAAGCTTATAGATTGACATAATCATATCCTTATGAAATTTGTTATTAATGCCTACTTCCTGTAGGCGGTGCAGACTATATCAGAGTACGATTTTTTATCAAACTGCTGTTTTATTATTTGAAATAATATTTACAGAATAACGTTCAGCAGTGATGTCATCACTCCAATATTCTTCATTAAAGCCGGCTTTAACTTTTAAGTGGCGTAGGAAAGCTTCCGGGGTGGATACTTGCTCCCAAACTGAAGGCAAGAAGGTGCCAGATTGAACGTTGTCACTTAAAACGACACCATCAATCCCTGGTTTGAGGTTTTCAATTAATTCTTGTTCTGAATCAAATTGAATGGGTGTGGTGTCACTCAAGATTGATATTTCTATGGCAAGTAAAGGAATTTCATCCAGTTGCACAGGATCAAAGCGAGGATCCCTAAAGGCGGCACTGTAAGCATTATGAGCGATACTTTGGATAAGAGATTCTTTGGCAATAAGATTACCAATGCAGCCGCGGAGAAGGCCGTCTAGCTTTAAAGTAACAAAGGTGGCTTTGTGTTTTTTTAGTTCAGAGCAATAGGTTGAATCATCAAACTCCATTTCAGCGCCCATGTTAGCTCCATGAGAAATGGCATCTTTGGCGGCGGAAAGCATTTGTTGGCGAAGGATGGCCGAATACATAAAGTGGGAGACCGCTCTGAGTAAATTCGTTGTTTACGTATTCTCTATACCTTTTAGCGGCTTGTAAATGCCCAACTGCCGTAACCTACCACTCTTTCTTGATCACCAGTGTTATCGCCTGAGTTACACAATTGCAGAGTGTGAACATTCATGCTCTTTTCTTTGGCAATTCTTAATAAGCCTTTTACTCCGATGCAACCACAAGCTTGGGTAAAGCTAATTTTTTCGGGCTCAAAATGTTCAATGGCATCGCAGGTTGTACGATCGAGATACTGTGCAGTGGCATAATCATTGTAGTGACTCAGGTCTGAGCTGATAACGATCAATGTTTCAGGACCTCCCCATAATAGTTTAAGTATATTGTGAACCTCAGCTGCAGTAGCATCGCCAATTATGATGGGAACCAAAGAGAAATCATTAAGTACGGTTTGTAGAAAGGGGATTTGTACTTCCAGGCTATGTTCTTGCCAGTGAGCTTCATCGAGAACATTGACATAATCTAAAGTCGATAAGTGGTTGATACTTTGGGTATCGATTGATACGTCGCCCAGAGGGGTGCGGAAAAACTGTACATCAGTTATAGCAGCACCGCGTAATCTAACGCGATGGGCAGGGCCAATGAGTATAACTTTTTCGATGGTGTCTGCGAGGTCTGCAATGGTGGCATAGGCTTTGGCAGCCGTTTGCCCGGAATAGATATAACCTGCATGGGGGACAATCAGTGCTTTCGGTGAAAGCCCCTGAAGTCGTTCAGTATCATTTTCTGCCTCGAGAAGATACTGGTTAATTTCTGAAGAAAGTTCCTGAGCATTACCCGGATAGAAAAGTCCAGCAACAGCGGGTTGGCGTACACTGTTCATAGTAATCTCTCCTTCGCTTTCTTTCCTTTGAAAGTACGTCGCCGATGCCCCTAAACTACGCTCTTGTACAAGTAGAATCAACAAGCAAATCATGAATAAATCAGTTGAAATACCACCTTGCTGAACGCATATTGAAGTATTATAGCGTTGAAAAATGGAAATCCTGGCTTCATGGAGGTACGGCTTCATGAAAGATATAAAGCCTGTGTCTTTGGATATTACGGCTAGTGATACCGTAACAACCCAATATTGGCATCTGCTGGATAATGGTAAAATTCAGTGTGATTTGTGCCCTCGTGCCTGTCATCTCAGTGAAGGTCAGCGTGGCTTGTGTTTTGTTAGAGCCAGAATAGAAGACCAGGTGGTATTAACTACCTATGGCCGTTCCAGCGGTTTTTGCATTGATCCCATAGAGAAAAAACCTCTCCATCATTTCTATCCCGGTTCATCAGTCCTTTCTTTTGGCACGGCAGGTTGCAACTTGGCCTGTAAATTCTGCCAAAACTGGGATATTAGTAAGTCCAGAGAAATGGACTCATTGATGGATAGCGCCTCTCCAGAACAGATTGCCGGTAGAGCTAAGGAAATGGGTTGTCGTAGCGTTGCCTATACCTACAATGACCCGGTGATTTTCCACGAATACGCTATTGATGTGGCGGCCGCCTGTAAAGAACAGGGGGTAAAATCAGTGGCGGTCACAGCAGGGTATATTTGCGAGCAGCCCAGAAAAGAATTTTTTTCGGTGATGGATGCGGCTAATGTTGATTTAAAAGCATTTACCGATGACTTCTATTACCGTTTTACTGGTGCTCATATTGCTCCTGTCCTCGATACCTTGGTGTATTTAAAACATGAAACAGATGTCTGGATAGAGCTGACGACATTGCTTATTCCCGGATTAAATGATTCCGATCAGGAGCTGGGAAAGATGTGCGAGTGGATCTGCAAGGAATTAGGTACTGATGTGCCGATTCATTTCACCGCATTTCATCCCGACTACAAATTAAGGGATAGGCCCGTGACACCTTCGTCTACTTTATCCCGGGCTCGAAAGATTGCTATCGACAATGGTCTTCAGTACGCCTATACCGGAAATGTACATGATGCAGAGGGGGCCAGTACCTATTGCCGCCAATGCAACGCCTTATTGATTGAACGTGACTGGTATCAGCTAGGACAAAGTGGCCTAAATGATAATGGCGAATGTTTGCAGTGTGGTGAAAAACTACCTGGCCTGTTCTCAGGCCAGCCTGAGCATTGGGGCGCCAAACGGCTTAGAGTGTTGATGGAGTAGTAGGTGCTGAGGGATAGCTGAGGGATAATAGTACCGAGGCAACATACATTTGCCTCGGTATGCCGAGTTTATTGTGCGGGTATATTGGCAGAGCGGTCAGGTCCAGGATAGTTTCTCATCTTAATAAAAGGGTGGAAAGCCAGTTCAATACCTTCTTCAATATTGCCGTCATTCTTTAACAGTCTTTTACTGCGGGCATATACAGGATTGGCCTTACGTGTATTGATAAACTCTAATGTGTCTATACCACCACGGCTAGTGAATACGCGGTTCAAGTTTACATCGTAAATAGTCACCATCAGCGAAGCCGCTTTGAGTGGTTTACTCCAGTCAAAACTTGAAGGAATTTCGTCAGCAGAACCTCTGAGTTCGGGTGAACGAGTAACGCCGTACCAACGAGCATAATGTTTCATACTGGCAGAATGTTGAACATCGTGCACCAGTAAATCGGCAAAAATGATTAGTTGCGCGTCGGTATTTTCTTGAATTTTTTGGCCTGTCGTTACCATTGCTGCTTGCCAGGCCTGAGCATCTATTCTGCCAGTGCTTGGATTATAAACGTTGCCGTAAGTGCGGTTGGCCTGTTTCCAGGCGTTATCAAAATGATAATTCGGCAGAATTTCATAGCCTTGATTTTCGATATAATTTCTCGCCATAGCCCTGGTTTTTCGCTCTTGCGTGGCCAACCAGCTAGGCGCCGGGATACCCAAACTGACTGGAGCAAAGATAACTTTTTTATTGGATAAGGTGGCTTGTAATTGAGCATTGTGCTCATAAGGGTACACCGTAGGATTATCAGTATTGGTGGTAGAGGCACAGGAAGCTATTAAGACAAGGCTGAGTATCAGTATAATGCGCACGTTTTTTTTAACCCTATGATTTATCTTTATTAAACTGTCTTTGAGTGAACTGTTTAGTGAATCATCTCAAGTGAACAAAGGGCAATTCTAACAATGACTGGTATTGATGTCAGTAGCCGTTATTTAGTGGTCGTTATCAGTGAGTGAGGTAGTGAGTGAAAACGTTGTTATTCAGTAATATTCAAGGAGAAGGTTATCCGCTTATTCTTCTGCATGGGCTATTTGGTATGTCGAATAATCTCGCGATGGTTGCCAGAGAGCTGTCACAACATTTTCAGGTGCACTTATTAGATCTTAGAAATCATGGTCGCTCTTTTTGGAGTGATGTGATGTCCTTTGAAGATATGGCGGAGGATATCCATGCCTATCTTCAGCATCATCAGATTGATAAAGCACATCTGTTGGGGCACTCCTTGGGCGGTAAGGTTGCTATGCAATTGGCACTTACTCATCCTGAATGTGTAGACAGATTGATTGTCGCTGATATCGCACCAGTTGCTTATATTGGCAATCATGATGATGTTTTTTCCGGTATTGATGCGATTGATGTTTCAACATTGAATTCTCGTCGTGATGCAGAGCCAATGCTTGCGCAGTATATTACTGATCCGGGCATACAGATGTTCATTCTTAAAAACCTGTATCGAAGCGACAGCGGCAAGTTTGACTGGCGCTTTAATATCAAAGCTATTCGTAATAACTATGAGAGATTTAGGGTGGGGTTAACTTCCGATAAACCTTTTGTGGGAAGTATGCTATTTATCAAGGGAGAGTTGTCGGCTTATATTCAGGAAAAACATCGCTCCGCGATTGAAGAGCTTTTCCCCAATGCACAATTGAAAATTATTCAGGGCGCCGGCCACTGGCTTCATGCTGAAAAGCCAGTGATATTTAACCGAATTGTTGAGCGTTTTTTGTTAGCTTAATGTTTTAGTTGAGTTTCAATTTTAGCAAATTTCTCCACTACTTGATGGCCCGGTTCTTTAGAAAGTAAGCTGATGACAATAATTGCAAGCAGTGAAAAGAAAAAACCGGGTACTAATTCGTAGAGCTCGAAAATGCCGCCACTGATTTCCTTCCAAATAATCACTGTAAGCCCGCCGACAATAATGCCAGCTAAAGCTCCCTGTTTAGTCATGCGTTTCCAATAAAGGCTTAGCAAGATTGTCGGACCCAAGGCAGCACCTAAGCCGCCCCAGGCATAGGCGACTACGTCGAGTACTTTACTGTCTGGATCAGAGGCGATGACTACACTCAACATAGCGATGCCGGTTACGGCAATTCGATTCAATTTTAAATGTTGGGACGTCGTCAGTGCCTTTTTTCTAAATAATGGATAAAGATCTTCAGTTAATGCTGACGAGCAAACTAATAATTGAGAATCAACCGTGCTCATGATTGCTGCGAGAATTGCTGATAATAAAATGCCGGCGACCAGAGGGTGATAGATCAGGCTTGTGAGAACCAAAAAAACTTTCTCTGAATCCTCCAATGGATTGTCAAGGTAAGCAACACCAGCCAACCCGATCAACATGGAAAAAGTATAAATAACGATTGACCAACTGATGCCAATTGCTGCGGCATGAAGAATAAGTTTGTCGGAGGCAATCGCTTTAAATCGAGCCAGAATGTGAGGCTGGCCAAAATAGCCTAATCCCCAGCCTAGTAAGCTAATTGTGGCAATCAACGATAACGGTTGTCCTTGATTATCTGTCGTTGGGTCAAGCAGCTCGGGGTTAATACTATCTATTGTTGCAATAAATCCTGGAGCATCCAGTAACGACATTACCATCAACGGTGTTAAAACCAACGCTAGCGTCATTAATAATCCCTGAAAAACATCCGTCCAAGACACTGCTAAGAAGCCACCGAATAAGGTATACACGACAATAACACCTGCACCGATTAGCAGGGCCGAGTGATAGGACATACCGAATACAGACTCAAATAATTTGGCACCACCGATTAATCCAGAGCCGATATAAAATAAGAAAAACAGCAAGATGAATATTGCTGCGATGGATTTTAACCATAGTGAGCTGTCAGCAAAGCGGCGTTGTAAATACACAGGAATGGTAACAGCATCATCCAATGCAAAACTGTAAAGGCGTAATCGTCTGGCGCAAAAAAACCAATTAAGGGCGACACCAATACAAAGTCCAAAAGCCAGCCAGCTGGCTTCGAAGCCTGATAGATAAGCAAAGCCTGGTAGGCCTAACATAACCCAACCGCTTACATCAGATGCACCGGCACTGAATGCTGCCACCACCGGTGATAATTTTCGGCCTCCCAGATAATAGTCCTGAGTTGTTTGCGTTTTTCGCCAGGCAATAAAGCCGATGGATAAAATGATAAAAAGATAAAAGGTAAAGGTGGTAATAATTGAGCTGTTAAATTCGATCATGTTTTTATTCGTATTCTAGGTAATCGGTTTGTTCAGTGTTTTTATCATTCAATACTTTTATTAAGTATTTTTGTATAGTTGCGTACATAAACACAGTCAGTGCGGCTAAACAACTTTAAATAATTTTCCTCGCACCGACTTGCGATAAGCCATGGGAGTTTGCCTCATGCTTTGTTTAAAGCGTGAACAAAAATAGCTGCTATCCTGAAAGCCAGTATTAGTAGCTATTTCATGAATACTGAGGTTGCTGGTGCGCAGTAGTTCTCTGGCATTATGTAAACGCTGCTGATACAGATATTCACTGGCGGTTATCCCCACAGCCTGTTTAAAACGCCGATTAAAACTTCTCAAGCTTAAATCCAGATGCGAAGCCAGTTGCTGCATGCTAACGCTGTCCTGAAAGTTTTCTCTTAACCATTCCTGCGCTTCGATAATGGTTTCATCCTGGTGTGGTGTACTTTCTAGTTCTGCATAGGCGTGATCTTCAAAGGGACGACGGATTTCAGGTGAAAATTGAGCCTCCACTTGGCGAGCGATGTGCAAGCCATAAATTTTTCCAATCAGGTGGACCATCAAATCTGCAATCGAGTTAACACTGCCGGCACAGTAAATTGAGTTTGATTGTGTAATGAGGTATTCCCTTTTTAGTTCTACTTTAGGATACCGTTTGGCAAAGTCATCACAGTAACGCCAGTGAGTTGTGGCTGGCTTACCATCAAGTAATCCTGCTTCTGCTAAAAAATAACTACTTGTGCCAGCAGCACAGATTACACTGTCGCTCTTGGCCATTTGCTGTAGCCAAGGTAACAGTAGTTGATGTTGTTTGACTACATTGATTGGGTTGCGCCATAACGAAGGCAGCATGACCAGATCAGTTTGGCTGACATCTTTTGGTGTGGCCGTTGGATTAATGCTTAGGCCCCCGGATGTTTGTAATGGCTCTTTGGTCTTGGCAACGATATCGACAGATAGCTTTGGCAGATGGCGATTCTTGCTTCTGGCCAGTTGGTTGGCAGCTGTCAGAATCTCCAGCGGTAGGCTGATACTGGTAGACAGTGAGGAGGGAAGTGCCAGTAATGTGATGTGCTCCATGGTATCTATTCACAGTGAGATGGATGGCCGAATAGTTATATTATATGGCTATTTTGCTAAATTTCTATTCCGGGTTTCAGAGTAAACTTTTGTTAATGTCTGATTGTTGGTTATGAAGTTTAAAAGAGTGTGTTGTTATGGTGAAGATACCGGTAATTGTCGGCTTTGGTGGGGTTAATGCAGCGGGGCGTAGCTCCTTTCACCATGGTTACAGGCGTTTGATTATCGATGCGCTGGATCAACAGCTGGCTGATAGAACCTATGCCAGTTTGGCCTCATTAATGAAGTTGGAAACATCAGGCAAGTTAAGCCCTGAGCAGCGCAATTATATCCTTGAACACACTTTGATACGTCGGATTGAAGACGATCTATTCGATGTTGATCAAATCTCACTGAATAAACGCCTGTCGGTAAGCTCCATTGGCGAAAGCCCAATCAGCTTTATCACTAAAGCCCGTAATTTACCCGAGCATTTACCTGAAAACTGGCGTATTTCTACTCTTGATAATCGCCAGGTTCGAGTCGATATTGAAGGCCAGCAACAGATTCTGGTACCCAGCAATCGAGCAGGTACTGTGAAAGCGGCGGGGCAATTACCTACTGGCTTTAATCCTGGCAAGTTATACCAATCTCGCAGCCACCCTAGAGGATTACAGATGGCCGTCTATGGTGCATCCGATGCGATTCAATCGATGGGGGTTGATTGGGAAAAGGTTTGTCAGTATGTCGCTCCTGACCAAATCAGTGTTTACGCCGCAAGTGCTATGGGTCAGTTGGAGCAACATGGCCATGGAGGTATGCTCAGTTCACGCTTTAGAGATAAACGCACCACGTCAAAGCAATGCCCTCTGGGTTTTGCTGAAATGCCAGCAGATTTTATCAATGCTTATGTGTTGGGTTCAGTGGGTAATACGGGAGCGTCTGTAGGTGCCTGTGCTACCTTTCTTTACAATCTTCGTCAGGCCATTATCGATATTCAATCAGGAAAAGCTCGTGTTGCCGTTGTCGGTAGCAGCGAAGCGCCAATTCTTGCCGATGTGATGGATGGCTATGCTGCGATGGGGGCGCTGGCAACGGATCATGAGTTGCTGGCTCTGGATGCGCATTTAGGGTTAACCGAAGCTAACTATCGCCGGGCGGCAAGGCCCTTTAGTACCAATTGTGGGTTTACTATCGCAGAGTCTTCACAGTTTGTTGTGTTAATGGATGACGCCCTGACAGTGGAACTAGGGGCTACAGTTTATGGTGGCATTACTGATGTTTTTGTTAACGCAGATGGCCATAAAAAATCCATTTCATCACCAGGCTTAGGCAATTACATCACCGTGGCGAAAGCTGTTGCTTCCGCCAAAGCGATTCTCGGTGAAGAATCTGTTCAGCAGCGTTCCTATGTTCAGGCGCATGGCACCAGTACGCCGCAGAATAGGGTGACTGAGTCTGAAATACTCAATGAGACAGCCAAGGTCTTTGGTATCGACTCCTGGAAAGTATCGGCGATTAAAGCCTATATCGGGCATTCAATTGGTGTTTCATCGGGTGATCAAATGGCGGCAAGCTTGGGGTTGTGGGCTGACGGCATTATTCCTGGCATTGCTACTATTGATCATGTTGCAGAGGATGTTCACAACAGCCATCTGGACATCAGCCCTGATCATAAGGAGGTAGGAGCAACTAATATCGATTGCTCAATTATTAATGCCAAAGGATTTGGTGGTAACAATGCGACAGCTGCTATTCTTGCTCCCCATGTGATCGAGAAAATGTTGGCTAAAAGGTATAGCGCGGATGACATTAAGTACTATAAAACCGCCAATGAGGGAGTCAGGGAACAGGCTTATCAATACGATGAAGCAGCGATTCGCGGAGAAGTTTCACCGATCTACAAATTTGATCATAACGTGATGGGTGGTGCGGATATTGATTACAGCAAGGAGCAAATCCGTGTCCCTGGATTCGAAGCGATAATAGATTTGGAAGCCTCATCCCCCTATTCAGAACTGATCAAATAACTTGTCTATAATGATGTAAAGGATGAAAAACCTCTGCTGATTGATTGTAGAGCGCATGAGAAGGATGGCTCGTGTGTTGAGTAAGGTGTTAATCATGCGGCGATATATTCGACATCCGGTAGATATACCTATCGAAGTGACTGTAGCCTCTGAAGAGGCAATAGTTTCTGAAGCTGCCAACGTTTCTGAAAGAGTTGTGGACGCGGTTGATAGTGTTGGTAGCTATGTTGATAACCACGATAATAGTCACGATGAAAACTGCAACCTCAGAACAATAAGTCAAGGCGGATTATCCTGTGAGGTGGCCCAAGAATTTGCAGTTGGTTCTAGTGTAGATATTGACATCCCTTCTGTATCGCCCCCATATCATGGGCAAGGTGTCGTGGTCTGGTGCAAACCGAATGGTAAGGAGAACGGTGGTAGTGTTGCATACGAAATAGGGGTGCGCTTTATCGATGACGAGGAAGCCTTCAAATCCAGAATGGTTCAGCAAATTTGCCAAATCGAGCATTACAAAAATATAGTATTCGAGCGGGAAGGTCGTATTATTGATGGCAATGAAGCAGCAGCCGAATGGATTAATAAATATGCGGAGTCTTTTGATTAAGCACCTTGTTGCGCTACTGGCACTTTTTTTAGGTTTGATGATGTGGGCGGGAATTACTCCCGCCTATTTGTTGGCGGCGCCGTCGATGGTAACGGGTATTGGCGCCAAGTTAGGTTGCTCTGGAAAATACGTTGGAGGTTTATCCAATCAACAGGCCTTTGATGATATTGCTGCCTATTCTCCTGTATTAAGTTATCTCGAGCTGGATTTTGATGATCGGAACCAGCGTGTCAGTGCTTCTTTTCTGGGAATTAAAACAACATCCGCACGTTTTTTACCAACAATGGGCTGTGTATTGGAGCTCGGTAATGAGCCTTTCGATGTTACTCCAGCGTTATTATCTTCTAACGACAATGCTATATGGCCAGCTGGTCACCAGATTGAATCTCCAAAAGCCTCTTTACAAAAACAATTAGAAACACGATTAAAGCAAGATAACCAACTCGGTTATGACACTCGAGCCTTGTTAGTGGCGAAAAATGGAAAAGTCGTTGCTGAAGCGTATGCTGCAGACTTTGATGCCAATACAAAATTTTTAGGCTGGTCTATGGCGAAAAGCTTTACTGCGCTGATGGCTGGTTCATTGGAGCTTTCTGAAAAACTCAGCGTTGATGAGTCACAGTTATTCGATGTTTGGAAAAACGATGAGCGCAGTGAGATCAGTATTGAAAATTTATTGACCATGACTTCCGGGCTCCGATTTGATGAAAGTTACCAGCCTGGTGACGATGTAACAACCATGTTGTTTATGGTAGATAGCACCTCTGATTATGCGATGCAGAGCCCCAGTGATTATTCAGCGGGAGACCACTGGGAATATTCATCAGGAACGACAGCGCTAATATCACGAATTATTCATGAAAAGTTAGGCGGAAATTTAACGGCAAGTCTTAACTATTGGCAGGAGCAATTCGTAGAACCACTGGCGTTGCAAAACGCAGTATTTGAACCTGATGCTAGTGGTGTTTTGGTTGGAAGTTCCTATCTGTATGCGACTGCAAGGGATTGGGCCAAGCTTGGACAAGTGATGCTCAACAAGGGAGAACTCAACGGGAATCGCGTTGTTAGTGAAGAATGGATTGATCGTGCGACGAGCCCCAATCAGTCGCAAAACAAACGTTCTTATGGTTATCAATTTTGGTTAAATAAAGGCGATAGCGTTAAAAGATGGCCGGATTTACCTGAAGACAGCTTTGCTGCATTGGGTAGTCGCAAACAGGTAGTGATGGCAATTCCCTCAGAAGAACTGGTGGTTGTAAGGTTGGGCTGGACTACTGGTAACTATCCGACAAATGATCTTGTGGCAACATTAATTAAAAACTTAAACACGCAAAGCGAGCAGACCATGGTTCGATCTGCTCTTGAATAAGTGTTTAGTAGACAAACAAAGAATTTAATTTAGTTCAGGTGGCGGTTTAAAAAAACAGTCAATTCTCGTAATACTTCCTTGGTTTCGGAAGAATCCCGGACTGCGAACAAATGTTCTCCATGCGATAAACCTTCATACACATTTAAATCGGCTTCGATGCCAGCGCGACGCAATTCTCGATGTGCTCTCACGGTATCACTTAAAAACAGGTCACGTGTTCCTGCGACCAATTGTGTAGGTGGGAAATCTGAAAAATCGCCATAAACTGGTGAAATTAGAGGATGTTTCATGTCGTAGTCACCGGCATAAGCTTTTGCTGCTCTTTCCAGTGGGCCATGATAGGTAACTAATGCGCGATCAATGCCTTCCAGAGTAAACAATGTGTCGCTGGTTTTGGTTAGATCAGTCCATGGGGTGCCCGCAAAAATGGCGGCAGGTAAAGGTAATTTTTCCTGCTTCATTTTATGTACTGACGCAAGGCTTAAACCTCCTCCGGCTGAATTGCCGCCGATGGCCATGTTGGATGCAGGTAATGATTTTAATAAATGTTTGTAGACAGTAATGACATCATCAACTGCTGCCGGGAAAGGATGCTCGGGCGGCATGCGATAGTCTATGGCAACGACAGGAATGTTGGCAGCATTGGCGACCATAACCCCACCACTGATACCCGCCCAGCCTGAGCCGACAACATAGGCGCCGCCATGAACATGGATATACAGCTTTTCTTTAAATTCGGGGGCGATTTCTGCAGGCGTAATATAGCGAATAGTAATGCCATCAATAGTTTCTTCACGTAAGGCAAGGTTAAAGTCGGCAGCAGCCTTAACAACACGCTCCCCAATAGCCTGATCGCGCTTGTTGCGTGCAGCCATTGCTTCTTCATCAGATTCATAAACGCTGCTATTGACTCGCTTTTCATAGCTTGGTTGAGGGCCGTTAGCGATGGCTTCCTGAAATTCTTTACTGGCTCCAGCAGGTGCTGCGGGTACGTTGCGTTCATCTATGCGCCAGATTTTTTCATTGGTATCTTCGGCGAATGAAATGGCCGAAGTCATAGCTTGTGCAATAAGTACAATACAGCAATAGATAAATGTTCTTGCAGAGCGTGTTCTATTCATATGTATACTCCCGCTAAATGACGGTAATTTTTTATATTAAATTATTGTTAGACAGTAAAAAATTATTAACAATTTTTAGCTGTAAATAGAAATTTTATTACCACAGATAAAATTGAGGAGAGATGATGACTGTTTGTTGATCGTTAATCAATAGATGAGTAAGCATAGGCAGTGTGAGGTGATGGAAAGTATAGAGAAACTAATGTAGGTAGAGAGGTAAGAAGATAGTAAAAGGAGTAGATAAAACAGCTGAAGATAAGAGCACAGCATATTCAGTTTACAAACAGGTGATATTTAACCTGTTTTTTAGCATTTTAAACCACACGGAGTAAACGCTAAGCTCAGCCCGTGCAAAGTCTATTAAGAGTAAGCTTCACTTTTAATCATTCTTAACGAGAGATGCAATTTTACTTCGTATCTTAAAGGATAGTTTTCTGTAAGTTTCTAATTAACTAATTAATATTTGTGTGTCTTCAGATAAGCAGAGATCGATGTAGCTTTTTAAATATTCAGGTTCAGCAGGTTTCTTTGGAAAGAAGTAATGAGAAGCAATGAAGAAAATAAAATTTTCTTTATTGAATGCTGTATATTGGTGTGTTTTTAATAACGGATAATCAGTTGTAGTGGATTGTGAAAAAATTGGGAAAAGAGTTAATAAGGTTAATAGCAGAGCCTTTGCTTTCATATGACTTTCCCTTTCAATATTAAACAAGCAATTATTGTATAGTTAATCAAAGATGCTGATTGAACCTTTAGCAAGGTGAGTTCTTTTCTTTGTGACTTAGTTCTATTTATTGGCAAAACGAGTTTATTAATAAGTGAGAGAGTTTTTTACCCCTATTGCCTATAGATAGTTGAGACAAAAAAATACCCGTCTGTAACGGGTATTTTATAACGAGCAGTTCGTCGATATCTGTTAATGTAAATCTATTTTGTGAATGCCTGATACGCCAGTCAGTCCATCCCATTGATCGGTGCGTCCTTCTCGCCAGCCAGTCATCCATTGTTGGCGAATTTCTCCCTCTTCGTAGGGGCATATTTCTTTGTTCCGGCCTTTAATGCCTGCTTGGTAACCTCTTTGGAATGCTCGTTCAACCATATCGCGCTTCTGTCTTCTCATATATTGGTGCCTCTTATATAGATCTTGGTTAACACAATATTGCTACTACTGCTTTACGATGGGCGTATTTTGCGATGGGTTTAGCGGGGTGATATGTCTCCTTGATTATGTGGCCATAAATCCATCGTTATTGTTAGAAGAAGTTGGGGCTGTCTGCCGTCAATGATAGAATTGCCGGCCGCCGCAATAGACATCTAATCAAATCGGCTTCTGAGTGTCGACCACGGATTTTCGACACTTGAGGATAGCTAAGTGCCAGAATGTCGTTGCTAAAACAATGGTGTTTGAAAACAACCACTTAGCGCTGCCTAATATTTGATCTATTACTGGCTGACGCGGTTTGTAACAACTTTTAGCACCATAAAATCTAATAGAAAACACACTTTTAGGTTCTTTCATGTCTGCAGTTTCAACCTTCTTTGCCACCTGTCCCAAAGGGTTGGAATCACTGTTATTACAGGAATTAAGCAGCCTGGGATTATCCAATACCAAGGAAACAGTGGCGGGAGTTTATTTTGAAGGCTCTCTCGAGGCAGGGTATCGCGCCTGCTTGTGGTCACGACTGGCTAATAAAGTTTTATTGCAACTTGATAATTGTCCCTGTCGCAATGTGAATGAGTTGTATGAACAGGTAAAGCAAATTGACTGGCAGCAACATTTAGACCTCGATAATACCTTCGCTATCGATTTCTCCGGTAGTTTAACCGGTGTAAAACACAGTCATTTTGGTGCCTTGAAAAGCAAAGATGCTATTGCTGATTATTTCACCCAGCGCCTTGGTCGCCGTCCAAATATTGACCCTAAGCGTCCCGATGTACGAATTAACATTAGAGTACATAAGGGGCGCTTGATCATTAGTCTTGATCTTTCAGGTGAGAGTTTACACAAGCGCGGATATCGCCAAAGTGGAGGTAGAGCGCCTCTGAAGGAAAATCTTGCGGCAGCAATTCTATTAAGAGCCGATTGGTCTGGTGTTGCTTCTAGAGGTGGGGTTTTACTTGATCCTATGTGTGGTTCCGGCACATTGTTAATTGAAGGTGCATTAATGATGGGCAATATTGCGCCAGGCTACTTACGTAAGCATTGGGGCTTTAGCTATTGGAAGGGGCATCAGTCAGCACTTTGGCAGCAGTTGATAGATGAAGCGAAGACGCTTCGTAATCAGGCGCTAAATCGAGAATGGCCCGAGATGCGAGGTTACGATGCAGACCCTCGAGCTATTGATGCAGCTAATCAAAATATTCAGGCTGCAGGACTTGAAGGAAAAGTTAGAGTGCTCAGAAAAGAACTGGCTAATTTTGTTAAACCTACTCATCTACCTATTGATACTGGTTTGGTTATCACCAATCCTCCCTATGGCGAACGCTTGGGAGAGGAGTCGTCGCTAGTGCATTTATACCGCAATCTGGGGCAGACCCTTAAAAGGGAGTTTTCTGGTTGGCAAGCGACACTCTTTACCGGCAACCCTGAATTGGGTAAGCAAATGGGTATTCGCAGTTGCAAACAATATCAGCTATTTAATGGTGCGATTTCCAGCAAGGTGCTTAATTTCAAAGTCGAGCCAGAGTACTTTGTTGAATCACCCTATAAATCTAAGCAACGTGAAAGCAGCAATGTCGGCGAGGAATTGTCAGCAGGGGCCCAAATGTTTGCTAACCGCCTGCGAAAAAATTACAAGCCGTTACAGAAGTGGGCGCAAAAAAATGAGATTAGCTGTTACCGAATCTACGATGCGGATATGCCCGAATACTGCGTTGCAGTAGATATTTATCATGATTGGGTGCATGTTTCCGAATATGCGCCGCCTGCAAAAGTTGATCCAGATGCGGCAGAAAAGCGCCTTAAAGAAGTCGTCAGTGCTATACCTGCTGTGTTAGGTGTGCATGCAGAATATGTTGTCCTGAAACAGCGCCTGCGGCAAAGAGGAAGCAAACAATACCAGCGTCAGGATCAGCGCAATGAACTTATAGAGGTTAAAGAAGGGCAGGCCACTTTGCTGATTAATCTACATGATTATCTGGATACCGGTTTGTTTCTTGATCACCGGCCAGTTCGCATGGATATTGCAAAACGTGCGCGAGGAAATCGTTTTCTTAATCTTTTCTGCTATACCGCTACTGCCAGTGTTCATGCAGCGCTAGGCGGTGCTACTTTTACCGATAGTGTTGACCTGTCGTCTACCTATTTGTCTTGGGCAGATAAAAATCTAGCGCTAAATGGTTTGAGCGACAGCAAGCATCGCACTATTAGAGCTGATGTAATGGAATGGATTAAAACATGTGACCAGCAATATGATTTAATCTTGCTGGATCCGCCCACCTTCTCGAACTCCAAAAAAATGGAAGGCGTATTGGATATTCAAAGAGATCATCCAGAGCTAATTAAAAATACCATGAAATGTTTATCAAAGGATGGGTTACTGATTTTTTCTAATAATCATAAAAAGTTTATTTTGGATGAAGATTTAGCTAATGAGTTTAAGGTGGAAAACAAAACGAACTGGTCGCTGGATAAGGATTTTCAACGTTCTAAATCGATTCATCAATGTTGGTTTGTCACACATAAAAACTGAAAATGAATACTGAAGTGAATCGAATCGGCAACATAACTATCGGCTTGATGATAGTGTTATTTCTTATTTCATATAACGCTAAAGCCAGTCAAAAAGTTTTAGAAGATAACAAGTCGCTGCCTTTCCCTGCGAAAGTCCTTATAAAAGACTATGGTACTTATCGTTTGCTGGAACGGTCCGAACAGCAGTTTAACGCTGATGCTACTGCAGGCTATGCGAGTATTATTCATACCGAACATCTAGAAACCACTGAGGTGATTAAGCTCAATAAAGGTGTTGTATTTGGTTTTAATGTGGCTATAGAAGATCAGAATGTTGACCAAGAATGGGTTCCTATTGTAATTGAAATTAAACATCCACTTACAGTTAATTACCTTGGTCAACAATCGACAGGATTTAAGAAGCAAAATGGTGCTCGATTAAAAGATGATGGTTTTTATCACAATGGCGCGTTTTATATTATCAGTGAAGATTTTGAAATGGTTCCCGGTGAATGGATAATCCGTATTGTCTATCAGGAAGAAGCCACTAAAAAAACGGTTAAGGCGGAAAAGATATTTACCTTAGTGAGATAAGTTTCTCATCACTGTCTTAATCGATAGCCCGTCTTGAATATCCACCAGATTATGCTTATGCAGATAAACATAAAAAATAGCGTCATGCCGACACTGGTGCTGATATGCACATCAGATACGCCATAAAAGCTCCAGCGAAACCCACTTATTAAATATACTACAGGATTAAATAGCGTCACCGTTTGCCAGAATGGTGGCAGCATGCTGATGGAATAAAAACTGCCGCCCAAAAAGGTGAGTGGTGTGACTACCATAAGAGGCACAACCTGCAATTGCTGAAAATTGTCTGACAGGATACCCAGGATAAAACCAAATAAACTAAAAGTTATGGCGGTTAATATCAGAAAACTAAACATCCAGATGGGGTATAAAATTTCATAGTCAACAAAAAAGCGTGCTGTGACTAAGATCAATAGTCCAAGCATGATTGACTTGGTTGCTGCCGCCCCAACGTAGCCGATAACAATTTCCATAAACGAGACGGGTGCCGATAAGACTTCATAGATGGTGCCGGAAAATTTGGGAAAGAAAATTCCAAAGGAAGCGTTGGAAATACTCTCGCTTAAAAGAGCTAGCATCATCAAACCGGGAATAATGAATGCACCGTAACTAATGCCATCAATGTCTCCCATACGTGAGCCAATTGCTGCACCAAAGACAATAAAGTACAGGGAGGTGGATAGGACAGGTGATGCGATACTTTGCATCAAAGTGCGAAAGGTACGTGCCATTTCAAAGATATAAATGGCTTTTATGCTGTATATATTCATGCTTGCTCGTTGACCAGATTAACGAAAATATCTTCAAGAGAACTTTGGCTGGAATTCAAATCTTTGAAATCAATACCATGATGGCTGAGTTGCTCCAGTAGTTCAGCAATACCCGTGTGCTCTGTTTGCGTATCAAAGGTATAAGTCAATTCATCACCTTCACCATTTAAGGTTAATGGTAGATGACTTAGCTCAGCGGGAATGATTGTAATTTTACTTTGCAGGTGCAAGGTTAATTGTCGTCTGCCGAGTTTATTCATCAATGTGTTTTTGTCTTCGACTAGAACAATTTCGCCTTTGTTGATGACGCCAATACGGTCTGCCATTTCTTCGGCTTCTTCGATGTAGTGGGTGGTGAGAATAATGGTGGTGCCGTTTTCGCGTAGTTCTCGTACCATTTCCCACATGTCGCGGCGGAGTTCAACATCAACCCCGGCAGTGGGTTCGTCAAGAAATAAAATACTCGGTTCATGGGAGAGCGCTTTAGCAATCATTAAGCGTCTTTTCATGCCGCCAGATAGCGACATGATTTTTGCGTCGCGTTTATCCCAGAGCGACAGTTGTTTTAAAACTTTCTCGATATAATCTGGATTAGCCGGTTTACCAAATAAACCACGGCTAAAAGCTACGTTACTGCCAACTTTTTCAAAGGAATCTGTGTTCAATTCCTGGGGGACTAAACCAATGTTGCCCCTCGCAGCACGGTATTGACTGACAACGTTATAGCCGTTGGCTGTGATCTCACCCGAAGTGGGATTGACAATACCACAGATGGTGCTGATTAAGGTGGTTTTGCCCGCACCATTAGGACCTAATAGTGCGAAAATTTCACCCTGATAAATATCGAGGTTGATATCGTTCAGTGCCCTGTGGCCTGAGCTGTAGATCTTGTTTAAGTTTTTTATTGAAATTGCCGGCTGCACATTAATCCCCTGTCCCTTGGCTCATCTCCTATGTGAAAAATGCTGCCATGCGACATCGCAAATAATTTGGAAGCTGCACAATCTATAGCATGTGTTGATTTATCGCAATCCTGTTAGATAGAGGTTTTTTTATAGTGCTTATAGTTGTCGAGCTCTAGAACGTATCGCCCTGTTTTTTCGCGTCTTCGCGCTTCCGGCCGATTTCTTTCTAGGTATACGCTTACCATCCGATTGTGGTGGCAAGCCCGTATGCTGTGTAAGTGCGGTTGATCCTTTGGGAGGTACCCAGGTTCGCGGCTGTCTCGGAGGAATTAAATGTTTTTTACCTGTGCCAATCAAATCGGCTCGGCCCATTTTTTTCAATGCTTCACGTAACATGGGCCAGTTGTCGGCGTCGTGGTAACGCAAAAACGCTTTGTGTAAGCGGCGGTGGCGAAGTCCTTTCGGAGTTTTAACGGATTCCGAGTGACGAGACACTTTATGTAATGGGTTTTTCTCCGAGTAGTACATCGCTGTAGCACTGGCCATAGGAGAGGGGTAAAAGGCTTGCACCTGATCGGCACGGAAACCATTTCGCTTCAGCCAGAGCGCTAGATTCATCATATCTTCATCGGTAGTGCCGGGGTGGGCTGCGATAAAGTAAGGGATTAAATACTGTTCTTTGCCGGCTTCTTTGGAATATTTATCAAACATCGCTTTAAAACGATCATAGGTGCCCATGCCGGGTTTCATCATTTTAGAAAGCGGGCCATTCTCAGTATGTTCTGGCGCAATTTTTAAATAACCGCCAACATGGTGAGTCACCAATTCTCTTACGTACGCGGGGGTTTCCACTGCCAGGTCGTAGCGTAGGCCTGAGGCAATCAGTATGCGCTTAATCCCTGGTAGTTCCCGTGCTGCTCGGTAAAGGTTAACCAGAGGCATTTGATCGGTGTCGAGGTTTTTGCAAATACTGGGATAAATACAGGACAGACGCCGACAGTTTTCTTCGATGGTTTTACTTTTACAGTTTAATCGCCACATGTTAGCAGTGGGCCCGCCCAGGTCGGAGATAGTACCGGTAAATCCGGGTGTTTTATCGCGAATGGATTCTATTTCACGCAGGATTGAATCCTCGGACCGACTTTGAATAATGCGGCCTTCGTGTTCGGTAATGGAGCAAAAAGTGCAACCACCAAAACAGCCGCGCATGATGTTGACGGAATTACGAATCATCTCATAGGCGGGAATACGTGCGTCGCCATAGGTGGGATGTGGCCGCCTTTGGTATGGCAATTCGAAAACATCGTCCAGTTCTTCTGTTGAAAGTGGGAAGGGTGGAGGATTTAACCAGACTTCACGATCACCATGGCGTTGTACCAGTGCACGGGCATTACCGGGATTGGTTTCCAAATGCAGAACGCGAGAAGCATGTGCATAAAACACGGGATCTTTTTTCACTTTTTCATAGGATGGTAGCCTGATAACCGCTGTGCTTTTTCCGATACGTTGTTTACGTGCTGCCAATGGATCAATAATGGTGATGACGTTTGCTGTAGTTTCCTCAGATTTATCTTTGGATTTTTCTTTGTCGCTGCAGTCATTCTGATCGGGCACCACATAGGGGTTCTGTTTAGGTGCAATTTTTCCTGGGGTATCGATGGAAGAGGAGTCGATAATCGTCCAGCCATCGGGGACTCGCTTTCTAACGAAAGCGGTGCCGCGTAGATCACGAATATCATGAATGGTCTCATCTGCAGCCAGCCGGTGCGCAATATCGACAATGGCTCGCTCGGCATTGCCATACACTAACAGGTCAGCCTTGGAGTCCAATAACACTGAGCGTTTTACTTTGTCGCTCCAGTAATCGTAGTGAGCAATCCGGCGTAGGCTAGCCTCAATGGAGCCAATCACAACAGGAATACCTTTAAATGCTTCCTTGCAGCGCTGACTGTATACGGTTACTGCACGATCTGGCCGTTTTCCTCCCTCATCGTTGGGAGAATAAGCATCGTCGTGCCGCAATTTGCGATCAGCAGTGTAACGATTGATCATGGAATCCATGTTGCCAGCCGCTACACCAAAAAACAGGTTGGGTTTGCCCAGTGCCTGAAATGCTTCTTTCGAGGTCCAGTCGGGTTGGGCGATAATGCCGACGCGAAAGCCCTGGGCTTCCAACACTCGGCCAATAACCGCCATACCAAAGCTGGGGTGGTCTACATAGGCATCACCCGTCACGATGATAATGTCACAGCTATCCCAGCCCAGCTCATCCATTTCTTTCTTCGACATGGGAAGAAATGGCGCAGGACCAAAGCACTCAGCCCAAAATTTTCTATAGGAAAATAGGGAAGTCGGTGATGATTGCTGTGCCGTTGACTGTGGCTTCATGGACAACGCCTTAATGAACAGACCAGGAGCTAACGTGTGTTGCGCCTTTCTAGGGGGGCGAATTATATAGGATCTGATGGCTAAAAACTGACGTATTGGGTAGGAAATAGCTTTTTAAGGCTAAACAGAATAAAAAAGCGTGAAATTCCCTATATGATTGCCGGATAAAACAGGATTTGTCATATTGCTGTCACAAAGCTTGGCTTAAATTACATCAAACTGCCACAAAAGAGTAACGTTGCTGATGGAAGGTAAGACCATACTGATTGTCGATGATGAAGCGGCTATTCGTGAGATGATCCGAATGTCACTGGAAATGGCTGGTTTTGATTGCCTGGAAGCCGGTGATACGCATCAGGCGCATTCGATGATCATTGATAAAAAACCTGATCTAGTGCTGTTGGACTGGATGTTACCAGGAGCCAGTGGTATTGAGTTTCTCCGTCGTCTGCGTCGAGATGAACTAACCGCAGAAACGGCGGTGATTATGCTCACAGCCAAGACTGAAGAGGATAATAAAATCCAGGGGCTTGATGTAGGTGCTGATGACTATGTGACCAAACCGTTTGCTCCAAGAGAGCTGCTTTCACGGATCAAGGCAGTATTGCGTCGTATGGGGCAGGGTGAGCAGGAAAAGATTATTGAGGTGAGAGGCTTAAAGCTCGATCCTAATAGCCACCGGGTTTATATCGAACAACAACCTGTAGATATGGGGCCAACTGAGTTTCGTCTGCTAAAATTCTTTATGACACACCAGGAGCGTGCCTACAGCCGTAGTCAGCTGCTTGATCAGGTGTGGGGTGGCAATGTGTATGTTGAAGAGAGAACAGTTGATGTGCATATTCGTCGTTTACGTAAAGCATTAAGTAATGAATATGCAGATTATGGCAATTTGGTCCAGACCGTACGTGGAACAGGTTATAGGTTCTCCACTGCCGTATAAGTCGCTTTCACAATGCGATAGGGATATGCATTGATGCGTAAAATTAGCTGGAAGACCGAGTTTCGCAATATTCTTGTATTCATGGCCCTGGCAGCTGTGCCGGGCTTTTTCTTCGATATTCTCCCCTGGACATTGTTGTTAGTCGCTGTCGGCTATTTGGGTTGGTTTATCAGGCAGTTGTGGCAGGTGCAGGAATGGCTGAAAGACGGCGCCAATAGCTATCCGCCAGAAGCGCACGGTTTGTTTGGTGCCGTTTTGGATGATTTATATCGTCAACAGAGAATTGGCCGAGCTGAACGTCAGCAATTAGAGGCCGACTTAAAGTATTTGGAAGATTCTTATACCTCACTTCTGGATGCTGCGGTCATGTTGAATGAAGATGGCGCAATCCGCTGGTTCAACAAGGCCGCTGTTGATTATCTTGGTTTGAGATATCCCGATGATACTGGTCTGCTACTGATTACCCTTTTGCGTAATCCGGATTTTATTCGTTATTTTGAATCGGGAAATTACCACGAATATTTGCAAATTCCTTCTCCCCATGTTGAAGGTATGTATCTCCAAATTCATATTACTTGCTTTGGTGAGGGCAGCCGCATTGTGTTAGCGCGGGATATCACTGAGACAAACCGTTTACAGCAAATGCGTAAAGAATTTGTGGCCAATGTGTCTCATGAACTGCGCACGCCGTTGACGGTGATCAATGGTTATTTGGAAACACTGTCCGATCACGCCGATGCGGATGAAATCATGCGCCGCCGTGCAATCGAACAGATGCTGATTCAGTCTCATCGCATGGAAAACCTGATTAAAGATCTGATGGCATTGTCCCGTTTGGAAGTCAGTTCTACCATTGCAGAACACACAGCGATAGCCCTGCGCCCTATGCTGGAAATCATTCGTGAGGATGTGTTGGCTGCAGTCAACAAAAAATGTGAGATTGCCATCGAGTGTGATGATAATTTGTTACTTGAGGGCAATCCAAGTCAGCTGCATTCGGCCTTTGCTAATCTGGTGACTAATGCCGCTAAATACACCGCAGATAATAGCCAGGTTATAGTTAAATGGTACAAGGATGAATCTCAGGCCTACCTATCGGTAGGAGATAATGGTGATGGTATTGAGGCACATCATATTCCACGACTTACTGAGCGCTTTTATCGGGTCGATAACAGTCGATCTCTTGAAACAGGCGGCACAGGATTAGGGCTAGCCATCGTCAAGCACATACTGTTGCACCATGAAGCTGAGTTGAAGATAGAAAGTCAGCTTGGTGTCGGCAGCACCTTCTCCTGCGTATTTCCCCTCATGCGTGTACATCAACAAGCACATTCGGCGTAAATGTCATCATACGTCCATCCAAACACGATAAGGTTTATGAACTAAACTGTAGACAATAATCATAGAGATTAGGCGGTTGTGGTTCATGGATGAGCGGTTAAATGTTACAGTATTGTTACGCTACATAGTGTGTAACGGAACGAAAGCGTGTTTTTTTGAATGGATTGAATAAGCTCTGATTGCTTTTAGCCATTTTGTGCTGGCTAGCAAAAACTGAGTTTGTCGTGACTTTTACAAAGGTAGTTTGAATGGAAAGAGAACTTCAAAACCATATTTCTCAGCAATACGATAATGACTTGGACCAGGTCAGAGCCCATCTATTGGAAATGGGTGGCCGTGTTGAAAATCAGGTTAGAGATGCTGTCCGTGCGTTATTGGAAGCCGATAGTGAAGTGGCGCTCAAGGTCAAATCCGATGATGATGATGTTAATGATATGGAAGTATCAATCGACGAAGAATGTGCGCGTATTATTGCTTTGCGTCAGCCGATTGCAACGGATTTACGTTTAGTAATTGGCATCAGCAAGATAGTTGTCGATTTGGAGCGCATCGGTGACGAAGCTGGAAAAATTGCCACTCAGGCAATTAATTTAAGTGAAATGGTTGATTCGCCCAGAGGTTATTCCGAAATTCGTCACATCGGCAATCATGTCACTTACATGGTGCGTGATGCTCTGGATGCTTTTGCCAGGTTGGATGCCGAGATGGCATTATCCGTAGCTAAAGAAGATAAGCTGGTGGATCAGGAGTATGCTTCGGCCGTACGTAGCCTGATTACCTTTATGATGGAAGATCCACGCAATATCAGCCAAATATTAAATGTTATCTGGACATTACGCTCCCTTGAGCGTGTCGGTGATCACGCTAGAAATATTGCCGAGCATGTCATCTACTTGGTTAAGGGTAGAGATGTGCGTCATGTAGGATTGAAGAAAATGGCTGAGGAAGTAGAAAAGGGCTAATTTTTTTACACCTTCACATGTAGAAGTATGTGTCGTTTCTTTTTGCGATTATTTTCATGTTGGCTGTTTTTACCAATACTGATTGCCTGTAGCAGTCAGGGTTACAATATTTCGCAATTAGCGAAGACCGATATCAACATGGCGTCTGATGTTGTGTTGGATGAAATGCGTAGTGAGCTTAAGCTGCTCATGACCAAATTGTATCGACGTAATCCCTCTCAATTAACATTGTCTCCGATAAAACAATGGACGGTTGAAGAGCGTATCAACATGATTTTCGATCAACCTGATCGATTAATTTTTTCTGAACTTAATGACAAGCAAGAGCTGGATTCAATGAATCTGGCCTTTGATGAATCTTTTCAGGGTGACAGAGTTTTTGCCTTAATGGTGGGCTTGGTGGGTATGTTACGTCAGTCCTATAATTACGATACCGATTTTTATTTTCATGAAGAGCTGGATCCACAAAAGCTGTATAACAGCGCTCGCAATATTGAAGTGATGGCGTGGAAATTAAAAAATAATAAAAACCGATCGGGTCAGCCTTTTTTGATTACCAGCACAGTCAATGGTGTGATTGATAATGTCAGTTTCGAACGTACTTATGGCAAGTTGATCAATACACAGGATTTAATGGCTAAAATTATTGCTGACCATGATAGCCGTACCATTAATACAGTTATCAAAGGAACACTATCGGTTTTTTTACCCATCTAGCATAGCGTTTTTTAGTTTAAGACTTTTTACGAAAGTAACGTGGCAAATCGGTAATTCCTAATAATTCTCGGCGGATCAAATCAAGACCGAGTGCGGCTACTAATTGCTGAAACCATTTGCGAGGCATATTGATTTGTGCCTGTTGTGCTTGTAGCTGAGTTGAATTACCCCAGGCAATCCAAACCGTGCCCACCGGTTTTTCTTCGCTGCCACCGTCAGGGCCGGCAATGCCAGATACCGCAACGGCATAATCTGCTTCAGTTCGCTCTAATGCACCTTGTGCCATTGCCAAAACAACAGGCTCACTCACCGCGCCATGTTGTTGTAATAATTCAGGGCTGACACCGACCATTTTAGTTTTCATGGCATTGGAATAGGTGACAAAGCCGGCTTCAAAGGCTGTGGAAGCACCGGGTGTTTCAGTCAACATCGAAGCCATTAGCCCACCTGTGCAGGACTCTACAGTAGTAATCGTACGATTTTGTTCGGCTAATAATGTGATGAGTTTTTGGGCAAGCGTAATACTCTGCTCGCCGATAATATAATCGCCCATTAATTCTTGTAGTTTGCCTAGACATTGTTGTTGGAGATCTTTGTGGGCTGGGTTGGTAATGGAAAGTTTAATTTCCAACAGAGGTAACCCGGCACGAAAGCCTAACGTCACCTGTTCAGGCCAATCGGGGCAACGTTTGCGAACTAATTCCTGCAGGCCGGACTCGCCAAGCCCAAAAGTTTGCAGGCGAATAGTGTCAGGCGGGTTGGCATCAGGGTGGCGCTGCTGAATCATATTGACAATACTGTCCTTCATCATCGCACGTAATTCCGAAGGAACACCGGGGGTGCATATAATCAGGCAGTCATTGTGCTCTATGCTGAAACCGACGGCGCTGCCAATAGGGTTAGGTAGAATCTCTATACCCTCAGGTAGAATAGCTTGTTTCAAATTTGATTTGTTGAGCTGCGCATTTCGCCGTTGGCACCATTGTTCAATATGCCTTCGGGCAGTAGGATTTTCAATGAGCGGGTTACCTGTCAGGTTGGCTAATGCTTCAGCTGTCAAATCATCAATTGTAGGGCCTAGGCCGCCGTTTACGATTAAAACATCAGTATCCTGGCTAAGCTCTCGCATTTCATTAATCAATTCGTCCAGCTCATCCCCAATAGTGACCTTACGATGAATGGTGAAACCTGATTGTTCTAGAAATTCGGCAATCATGGCAGAGTTTGAATCCACCGTATGACCAGACATTAATTCATTGCCAGTGAGTAAGAGTTGCAGTTTCATTGTCAGTATATTCTCAGAGCGATTATTATTTCTTATTGAGTTTCATCTAGTTGTATTTTGGTATGAGACAATGTCGCATCAGTAATAAATAGTCAACATTGATAGGTAAAATGGCTATAGCAGGTTAAACAGCTTAAAACTAAACAATTGTATTCATGTACTTTACGATACAAAATTGATGTTAGCTCTTTGATAAATGAAAATATCCCTTTAACACTTGGATTGAACAAGGAATAAACACCATGAAAGCACTTAAAATTGTGGGTGTCTTACTGATAGCGGTAATCGTTTTTGGCGTTGTCTCTTTTTTACTGTTGGATCGTAATATCAATCAGCTCGTTAAGATGACAGTGGAGAGCGTGGGTTCGGAGGTATTAAAAACGCAGGTAACGCTGGCCGCTGCGGATGTGGATATTCGTGAAGGTAGAGCGCAACTCTCGGGTTTAACCATTGCCAATGTTGGTGGCTTTAGCGAGCCGACTGTGTTTGAGATGAAGGACATTATTGTAGACCTGGAAATAGCCGCTTTAATTGATCAGATTGTTGATCTTAAAGAAGTCACCATTGATGGCGTTAAAATTACGGCAGAGCAAAAGGGCGTTGGAACTAATTTGCAGCAACTGCTGGATAACCTGAATAGCTCAGCAGGAACTTCAAACAGCGAAGAGTCAACTGGTGAGTCGAGTTCTGCTGCGACCGATGTTTTGATGAAAATTCAAAACTTTAATTTTACTAACACATCGGCACAGCTTGTTACCGAACAGTGGGGGCAGGAGTCGCTGAATATCCCAGCTATTCAATTGACTAATATTGGTGGGCAAAATGGCGTTAAACCTGATCAACTGGCGCAAGAAATTTTAAAACCCATACTTCAGCAAATTAATGAAGCCGTTAAGGATAATATTGAAGAGAAAGCCAAGGAGGCAGTAAAAGAAAAATTGGGTGAAAAAGAGGATGAGATCAAAGACAAGCTACGTGACAAGTTAACAGAAAAACTGGGTGAAACTGGCGCAAAAGATGCTGAAGGCGCATTGAGATCCTTATTAAAACGTGACTGAATAATGCTGTTGAAAATATAAATATCGACAGCGTTGTATTTAAAAATGAATTAAGTTTTTATTGATTAGCAGGGCGCATTTTCTGCTTTGCCCACACCGAGAATTCCTGCAGCGTGCAGCTGTCAGAGCGATGTTTGTTATAACCATCGACAACTCGATAGATTACGATATGGTGGTGTGGGTTTGCATGAGGTGCTTCATCGATAACTTGTCTCACCGACCATTGCATTCCAGCTGCGCCATTGGTGTAAAAAGCGCCTAATTCTAAATCAAAGTTGCTGGTTTGTTCTGTTGTCATTAATTGGTTGGCGCGATCAATAATCTGTTTGATTTGTTCATCGTTAACATCTAATAGCGTGCCTAAAGACTCTCTGGCTTGTCGAATATAGGTCAAGTCTATACTGTGGTTTTTTTCATGAGTTCGTTGTACGGGAATGCCCGCTTGAAATCGCATCAAGCTTAAAGGGTAACGACGCCAGGCAAAAATGTTGTTAAAGAAAAAAGCAACAGCAAAAATGATTAAACAGTTAATCAGCGTTGGCGTAATGACATAGCTATAATCTAATTGTTTTACGCCTTCTCCACCAATAACTGCGGCCAGTGCTGTTGCTCCTCCTGGTGGATGCATGCATCGACAGAGATGCATCACCAGAATAGCCAGTCCTACGGCAATACCACTAGCCAGAAAAACGTTTTCTATGAGGCCGGCGCAGGCAACACCTACAATAGCAGAGAGAAAATTGCCTGCAAATAATGCCCAGGGTTGTGACAACGCGCCATGGGGTAATACGAATAATAAAATCGTTGCGGCGCCCATTGAAGGTAAGATTGCAAGTGCACCCTGAAAACCGGTAAATAAAAAACTGACATAACCGATAGTGCTGATACTAATAGCGCTACCAATAGTAGAGACAATTATTTCAGCCGATGGTGAAGTACTTTGTATGCCGAGATAGTCTTTTAGCGCCACAGTGAGGCATCCTTATTATTATTCGTTGTTCTATTTTGGAATGGTTTTAACTCATAAATTGAATCTGCACCAGTGTATAAAATGTTTGGCCATCAAAAATTGCTTGTATACAGAATTTATTTCTAAAGCTGGGTGTGTAGAGGAAGCTCCGTTGTATTTTTAATCTCTGTTACAGCCAGATGAGAATGTACTTCGCCGATATGTTCCAGGTTGGTTAGCTGCTCTCGTACGAATACTTCATAGTGCCGGATATTCTTAGCGACCACCTTGAGCATGTAATCCCAAATGCCCGCCATGGTATAGCATTCAATAACTTCCGGAAATTGTTGAATCTCGTGTTCAAATTGTTCGAGATTGCCCCGGCCCTGAGCTGTTAAGGTCACGGTGGTGAAAGCAATGACCTCCATGCCGAGTTTTTCCCTGTTCAGCAGAGCCGCGCGTTTTTGAATGATACCGGCTTCTTGCAAATGATTAATACGACGCCAGCAAGGAGATTGTGACATATTAATTTGTTCGGCAATTTGCTGAGTGGTCAGTGTCGCATCGTTTTGTAAGAGTTCCAGTATACGAATGTCGGTGGGGTTGAATTCAGTTGCCATATTGGCCTCTCGTTGCTAGCAAGTGATTTGTCAAAGCATCTTTTTTAACTTCTTCGGTCTGTAGAAAAATATAGCCCATATTAAGAGGTAAAAAGAAATAATTATTCTGAATATGCGCTAAATAGAGGTTGTATAACATAAATATACTCCTCAAATTCTATTATTATTTTTAGTAGATATTGATGTTTAGTTAGATGATTTGTCTTGGGGAACCTGTCATGCATTTAGCCAATGTGACTCTTGAAGATAAGTATGCACTGAACACAACCCGCGCTTATATGACCGGTATTGAAGCGTTAGTGCGATTACCGATTTTGCAACATCAGCGTGATTTGGAGCGGGGCCTTAAAACCGCTGGTTTTGTATCCGGTTATCGCGGTTCACCTCTCGGCGGGCTGGATCAGGCATTGTGGAGTGCACAATCCTACCTGGATCAACACAATATTCATTTTCAACCCGGCGTAAATGAAGACTTGGCGGCCACGGCCGTTTGGGGTAGCCAGCAGGTAAATCTGTTCGAGGGTGCTAAATACGACGGCGTGTTCAGTATGTGGTATGGCAAAGGGCCAGGTGTTGATCGCAGTATGGATGTGATCAAACATGCAAATGCCTTTGGTACCTCACAATATGGTGGTGTGCTGGCAGTTGCTGGTGATGATCATGCCTGCAAATCATCCAGCTTACCCCATCAGTCAGAACATATGTTTATCGGAGCATCGATACCGGTATTGAGCCCTGCCAATGTACAGGAAGTACTGGATCTGGGTATCTATGGTTGGGAGCTTTCACGATTTTGCGGCACTTGGGTTGCTTTAAAGGCTATTACTGAAAATATGGATTCAGCGATTTCCGCTGAGATTGACCCGGATCGCGTACATATTGTATTACCTGACGATGTTGTTATGCCGCCAGATGGTGTTCACGCTCGCTGGCCGGATAATGCATTAGATCAAGAGCGTCGGCTGAATAAATATAAAATTTATGCGGCGCGCAAATTTGCGCTGGCAAATCATCTCAACAAAACTGTTATTGATAGCAAGAAACCTCGGCTTGGCATTATCACTACCGGTAAAGCCTACCTCGATGTATTACAGGCATTGGAAGATTTGGGTATCGACCAGGAAAAAGCTTGCGCCATCGGCCTTAGAGTTTACAAAGTCGGCATGAGTTGGCCGTTAGAACCTGTGATGACACACCGTTTCGCCGATGGCTTAGAAGAAATTTTAGTTGTAGAAGAAAAACGTTCTATTATTGAAGATCAATTAACGGGGCAGTTGTATAACTGGCCAGTAGATCGTCGTCCGCGAGTAATAGGCGAATTTGATGAATACGGTGAAGATTTATTACCTAACTTGAGTGAATTGACACCGGCGATGGTAGCGCGTGCTATTGCCTCCAGAATGCGCCGCTTTTATCAAGATGCCATGATCGAAAAGCGGCTGAAATTTTATGATCAAAAAGAACAGTCGCTAGCGCAATCGCGTTCCAAAGTAACCCGCTTGCCACATTATTGCTCTGGTTGTCCACACAGTCAGTCGACACGAATTCCCGAGGGCAGTCGAGCTATGGCAGGTATTGGTTGCCACTATATGTCCATATGGCAGCTGGGTGATAGAAAAGCTGAGACTATCACTCAAATGGGCGGAGAAGGTGTTAACTGGGTGGGGCAGGCGCCATTCACTGAAACGCCTCATGTGTTTCAAAATATTGGTGACGGTACTTATTTTCACTCTGGCTTGTTAGCTATTCGTCAGACAATTTCTGCTGGTGTAAATATTACTTACAAAATTTTATACAACGATGCGGTGGCAATGACGGGAGGGCAGCATGTTGATGGCAGTTTGACTATTGAGCAATTGATTTATCAGTTAAAAGGTGAGGGCGTTAATCGCATCGCTTTGGTATCGGATAATCCTGATCCTTACAAAGAATTACACTCAGGTATTCGTGGGTTAACAGTCCACCATCGTGATCAACTGATTAGCGTGGAAAAAGAACTACGCGAGTTATCAGGCACAACTGTTTTGATTTACGAACAAACCTGCGCAGCTGAAAAGCGTCGTCGTAGAAAACATGGAGTGATGGAAGACCTTAATAAACGTGTATTTATTAATGCTGCCGTGTGTGAAGGATGTGGTGATTGCAGTACACAGTCTAATTGTTTGTCAGTTCTTCCGATAGAAACCGAATTGGGCCGTAAGCGCCAGATTGATCAAAGTGCCTGCAATAAAGATTACTCATGCCTTAAAGGGTTTTGCCCCAGTTTTGTTACTGTAGTGGGTGGCCATTTGAAAAAGAAATCTATGGTTGCAGAGGTTGCAGGCTTTGCAGATTTACTCGATCCGCCAATAGCTGACATTGAAGAGCAACCCTGGAATATTGTCGTGACAGGGGTAGGTGGTACTGGTGTATTAACGGTTGCATCACTAGTGGCTATGGCAGCGCATCTGGAAGGTAAAGGTTGTGCCACTATGAATCAAACAGGTTTGGCACAAAAATTTGGTTCCGTAATTAGTCATATTCGCGTTGGTAAAAAACAGTCGGCTATTAATGCTGTACGAATTCCAGCAGGTGATGCTGATTTGTTATTGGGGTGCGATTTGGTGGTTGCAGCCGGCGATGAAGCAATGTCAAAGGTTAATGTGGAACGTTCGCATGCCATTATTAATGATCATGAGACACCCACTGCAGAGTTTATTGGAGATCGAGATAAAGTATTTCCCACAGGCTCTATGAAGACCATCATCAAAGAGGAAGTAGGAGACGATAAGGTTAGTTTCATTAACGCGACGGATATCGCCAGTCACTTATTAGGCGATTCCATAGCAACAAATTTATTCTTACTGGGCATGGCATATCAAAAGGGGCTGTTACCTGTGTCAGCCCATGCTTTATTAAGAGCGATCGAATTGAATAATGTAGCCATCGATTTTAACCAGCAGGCTTTTTTATGGGGCCGTCGTGCTGTGTTCAATAGAAAACTGACAGAGCATTATGCTGATATAAAGCCACAAAAAAAATCACTGCATTGTTTTGATGAGATAGTTGCAGATCGCTATCAGCGTTTAATGGATTATCAGAACAAAGCCTATGCTCAGCGCTATAAAGACATTGTCACGCGAATCGATAAGTTAGAGCGTTACTTATTACCAGATGGCGATCAGTCTATTAGCAACGCTGTTGCAAAAAACCTATTTAAGATTATGGCTTACAAAGATGAGTATGAAGTCGCGCGTTTATACAGCAATGGTGATTTTCAACGGCAAATCGAATCGACCTTTGAGGGGGATTATAAACTGCAATTCCATTTGGCTCCGCCGTTATTTAGCAAAAAAGATCCTGACACCGGACATTTACTGAAGTCGATTTTTCCTCAGGCTACGTTGTCGGTATTTAAATGGTTGGCTAAATGCAAAGGCTTGCGCGGAACCCGATTTGACATTTTTTCCTATAACCATGAACGGCGTGCCGAACGCGATTTGATTGGTCAATATACTGAAATTCTGGAGCAGATATCCAAGCAGTTAACACCTGACAATGCATCCATTGCATTGGAATTGGCCAACTTGCCCGATCAGGTTAAAGGCTTTGGTCACATTAAACTGCAAGCGATAGAAACCTTTAAACAGGAAAAGTTGCGTTTGCTGAAACAGTTGGAAAGCGGTGATACCAGCAAAATATCAGTCATCAATGTGGCAGCGTGATAACGAGGTGAGTCATGGCGGTTTTTGATCATCCAGACTTTGACAACCACGAACGTGTATTTTTTAAAACTGACGCTAACAGTGGTTTAAAGGCCATTATTGCTATACATAATACCCAGCGAGGTCCCGCATTGGGTGGTTGCAGAATGTTTCCCTATGCTTCGAGTGAAGAGGCATTAAGTGATGTGCTGCGTTTGTCCCGAAGTATGACCTATAAAGCCGCCATGGCCGGATTGCAATTGGGTGGTGGTAAAGCAGTAATTATCGGAGATCCTGCCAAGACTAAAACCAAAGAACTGTTACACGCTATGGCTGACTTTGTTGATGAACTTTCAGGTTGTTACATCACAGCTGAAGATTCTGGCACCCTTGTTGAGGATATGCGGGTGATGGCAGAGCGCACGCGTTATGTTGCTGGTTTTTCACAAGACAATGATTTAGCTAATAGCAATAGCGGTGATCCATCACCTACAACAGCACTTGGTGTATTTCTTGGTTTAAAAGCGGCAGTCGATTTTAAGCTCGGTGCAGATCTGCAGGATGTGAAGATTGCCATTCAAGGTATTGGCAAAGTAGGGTATGCACTGGCCGAATTATTGGTTGGAGCGGGTGCTGAAATTCTTGTGTCGGATATAAACCCTATGAATGTCAGTCGAGCTGTTGAGCACCTGGGCGCTAAAGAGCTTGCTGCTACTGACAGTATCTGCGCTGATGTTGATGTGCTTGCGCCATGTGCTATGGGTAATGCTATCAATGAGAAAACGTTACCTCTAATTAAAGCAAAAGTGATTGCCGGATCGGCCAATAATCAATTGGCGACACCTGAAATGGGGCGGGAGCTGATGAATATGGGCATATTGTATGCGCCTGATTATGTGATAAATGCGGGTGGCTTAATAGATGTTCATAATACTTTGTATTGCCAGCGTGACGAGCAAATGTTGCAGACGCAAATCCAGCGAATAGCTGATACCTTGATGTGTATTTTCAAACGCTCAGAGAAAGAGCAATTGCCGACTAATACTATCGTTGATTTAATGGCAAAAGAGATACTGGAAAAACCAAGTAAAGACAGCAAAGCTGCCTGAATGTGAAAATGCTAACTCATTGAGTTTATTGAATAAAACGAAGCATCCTACCAACTTTTTACAGAGCCGTTCTTCAATACTGCCAAGCTGATCACAGTATCAGTACAATTTTAGCTTAAACTTTAACTTATTAGTCTAAGTGGCTATTCTGTAGACATAATTCGGCTACTGATTTTAGCGCATTGACGTCGTAATTGATGTAAAAGGGATTGAGATGGCGTTTGATATAACAACCGACGCAGTAATGTTTTTTGATGACGGGGAAGTCGTCAAGGAAATGCTGTATCCGGAATTTGAAGCTATTCTGGATCATGTGGTTGCAATCGCTGAATTTGAGAATATGGAAATTCCCGCCGCTTATGTTCGTATCAACTCTTCATTAAAAATAGTTGCTGTTGTTCTTTTCCTTATCCAATTTGATAACCGTGGCTATGTCGATAAATCCTGGAACATACCTTTAGCGCATTTGGCTGAAAATTCAGGAAAAGGACCAGATCTAGGTGCTGGACCAATACGCTTGTCATGTAGAAGTCAGTGTTCAATCTCGTGGCATCAGCGTTCCATGTGGGATCCTGATCTTCATTCCGGTAATAAAACACTTATGAAGCTAGCTGGAGCGGCCAAGAGAAACCGTTTGGGTTTGACGATAGTGGAGGAGCCGGAAGTCGTTGCCCCGATAAAAGAAGAATATGTTTCAATAGATCTTATTAACAATGAACCGGTAGATAAAAATTCAAAGGCCAAGTTGACCAAAAAATTTCAAAAAGAGCTAAAGGCTAAGGTTGCAGCATTACAGGAAGAGCATAAGTTGCGTGTTTCGACAATGAAGGCGGAAGCACAGGATCATATTCAAAAGTTACAAAACTTGTATAGGGATGAACTTAAAAAAGTTAATGAAGTAATCGCCACCACAAAACATTTATTTGCGGAAGAAAAGCAAAAAAATATTCAATTAAAAAATACTCTCGATCAGCAATCAGAGGCTTTTAAGTCAGACAAAGAACAGTTCAAAGCTCAAGTTGAAAGAAGTCAGGAGATAAGTCAGGAACAGCTGCTTAAACTTGAGGAAAAATATGAACTGGAAGCTAATGCTAAAATCGAACAAGTTAAAACAGAGTTAAAAGAAATGCTCGATATGCGTGAAGTTGAACTCTATTACCGTGATGAGCAAATAGGTCGATTAAATGCTGAGCTTAGCGAACTAAGACAAGAAAAACAAAAACTGTTGGATAGTAGCGGTGATCAGCTCTTACAGCGGTTAGCCGATAGCGGTGTTTCTTTTATCGCCTATCAGCCTGGTGTTGAGCATTTAACAATACCTGTTAAAGAGATTAGTCGTTATTTAGAGTCTCCTGTTGACTATGTCTCTGAAAAATGTGCAGTTGAGCCTGAGTTGTATAAGCAATGGCGGACACATTTTCAATTGCCAGTCTGTAATCATAAGATGGATGATGGTTCGCTGTGTGGAGAACCGATTCCAAAAGTTGAAAAACCGGCTCGGTTTATCGTCGGAGAAAGTGATCGTTGTGCAAGACATAATCGCGCGTCTAATACCTTGGCGGATATGATGAAGACCAGGGAAATCAGTTGATTTTCAATGAAAACAAAAGCTGAGTATATACAATCGATTACAAACCCTTGTTGGGATAGATTTCAATTACAGATAAATGTACTACGTTTGGATTTAATTGATCCCGATTTGAGCGGCAATAAATACTTCAAGCTGAAATATATTATTCAATATGCGGTTGAAAAGAATTATAAAAAGTTACTGAGTTTTGGCGGTGCTTACTCTAATCACATACATGCACTGGCATTAGCTGGTAGGCGATATGGACTCGAGACAGTAGGCTTGATTCGCGGGGAAGAGCACCAGCCGTTAAATCCTACATTACAGGATGCCGTTGATGCGGGTATGACACTCTATTACTTGTCGCGGTCTGAGTATAAACGGCGTCAGGATAATGATTATATTGAAGAAATCAAAGCCCGATTTCCCGACTGCTACATTATTCCTGAGGGTGGCAGTAGTGTGCTCGGTGTGAAGGGCTGTATGGATATTGCTGCTTATATACCTTCGGCGACCGATATTATTTTATTGCCCTGTGGCACGGGCGCAACCTTAGCAGGAATAGCAGCAGCATGCCCTGATAAACAGGTGGTTGGAATTAGTGTTTTGAAGAACGCTTATTATCTTGAGTCGGATATTGGTAATTACATGAGTAATCTGGGAATCAGTGATGTTGGCAATTGGCGAGTTGAACATGACTTTCACTGTGGTGGTTATGCTAAAGCCCCCGATGATTTGACAGTCTATATTGAAGATTTTGTGCGAGCGCACCAAATAAGCATCGAACCAGTCTATTCAGGAAAACTATTTTATGCGGTGGAAAAATTAATTACTGCAAATGTATTCTCAGCCGGGACTAACATTCTTGTATTACATACTGGTGGTCTACAAGGTATCAGGGGAATGCAGGAACATTTTTCAGAACAGCTTGTGATAACTCATTAAAAAAAGAATATAGGTAATACCATGGCAGATGAAGCATCTATTGTAGATACGGGGAATAATACTCAAAGTTATCAATCTCCAGTTGAACAACGTTTATTGGAAACTCTGGTGCCGGTTAACGCTCTGACGGTTGATCATCTGAATACACTGCTTCGCGATTGTTCAGTAGAAATTGTTTTAAGCGGACAACCATTGTTTGAATGCGGCGATTACGATAATAAACATGTCTATTTATTAAGTGGCGAAGTCAAACTTACTAATAATGATGGTGAAGAAACTGCGGTTATGGCAGAAAATCCTGAAGCAAGATATCCACTAGCGCATCATCAACCGCGAAGAAATAGTGCAATTGCAGTAACCGACTGCAGTCTTATTCGTTTTGATAGTGATAAGCTGGATAGCATGCTGGCCTGGGACCAAGCGTCAAACTACATTATGTTGGATATCGCCTCGCAAAGAGATTTGGATGAGGATGCTGACTGGATGTTGACCCTTTTGAAATCCAATTTATTTTATAAAGTTCCGCCAATGAATATTCGCGATATTTTGAATAAATTTACTCCCGAGTATTTTGTCACCGGTGATACAGTGATTCGGCAAGGGGAGCTAGGTGAATGCTGTTATTACATTAAAGAAGGCATCGCGGGTGTTTATCAGTCAGTAGATGATAAGTCTTCGCCGGCTTTGGTGGCAGAGTTAGGTGTAGGGCGCTGCTTCGGTGAAGATGCCTTAGTCAATGAAACAGTGAGAAATGCAACAATAGAAATGCATTCTAATGGCGTGTTAATGAAGTTGAATAAACAAGATTTTTTCCTGTTACTTAAGCCTCCGGCTGTTGATCATATCAGCTTTGTTGATGCAGTTTCATCTGAGCAAGAAGATTGTGTATGGATTGATGTGCGTACTCAAGATGAGTTTGAAAAGGGCCATAAACAAGACGCAATCAATATGCCGTTGAATTTATTAAAGCTTAAATCAAGAATGTTAAACAAGGATCAGCGGCACATAGTCTATTGCAATAGTGGTCGACGAAGTGATGCTGCAGCGTATCTATTAGGGCAAGAGGGATTTAAGATCGCTAGCTTAAGTAATGGGGTTGCTGGTTGTTCTATCTATGAACAGCAACAATTTGAAACTCATGCGTGACAAAAAATTGTTTATTGGCGGTTTTTATAAATCAATAACTAAACGAAAACCGATAGTTTTATCGCCTTTATCAGCCTCGACTACTTTAATAGCGTCAGGCTGAATATTTTTCTCTGTGTCACTATGCGAACCACCAGCAACAGCAGCTTTTATGCAGGTGTTGCCATTTTTTTGTTGGCACTCTGCGAGCCACTCAGCGACATTTCCTGCGCTGTCATAAACGCCGTAAGCATTAGCTTCATAACTGCCGACGGGTGCAGTTGTTGAACCAAACACTCTACTGTATTTACTTCTACATCCCCTGCGGCAGTTTGCTTTGCCATCGGCAGATGAATTTCCCCACCAATGATTATTACTGCTACCACCGGCTGCTGCGAATTGCCATTCCTCTTTTGAAGGTAGGCGATAGGGATAGCCTGTTTCTTGACTTAACCATTCGGCATAGGCTTTTGCATCATGATAACTGACATCAATGACCGGACGGCGTTTTTTCCCCCAGCCAAAATCTTGTGGTTCGCTACGATTAGTTAAAACGACAAATTTTTGGTAATCGTCAAAAGTGATTTCATATTGGCTGATCGCTAATGGGTAGTCATTTTTGAGAATCTGTTGACTGGCGGTAGTGACTTCTGCCTGAGGTAACACCACCATTTTAGGACCTTCGCTGCCATCGGCTAGCTGGTCGTTGAATATTGTTCCGGCAGCATACTGTTTTCTCTCATTTAATAACGTAATAGTGCGTTTTACCGCTGCATCTTTAATTCGGAGCCAAAATGTTTTGGCGATGTAGCCCTTTGCTGAAATTTCAATATGATAATTCCCTTCAGCTAATAGCATGCCTTGAGTGTAGCGAGGTTTGATATTAAGAATGCGTATTGCTGCTCCGGGTGGGTTGGTATCAATTGTTAAGGCGTATTCTTGAGGTTTTTCAGCCTGCTTTTCAGAAGATTTTGCAGTTAGTTCTGATTGTTCTTTGTTTACAGTGATAACGTTTGTAGTGTTTGCGTTTGATGGAGTATCTGGCGTGAGTGTTTCAGCGGTAGGGATATTTTTCGTCACTAAAGTATTTGAGTTGTTCGGCTGGCTGATTTCAACATATGCGTCGCGAAGTGTTTCCGGATGTTGTTCGTCCATATAGACAAATGCCAACACTACTGCAGTCAAAATGGCTAGAGGGATATAAATTCTGCGCTTGGAATAGCCAATAACTGATTGTTCGACAGTATCTTGAAATAGAGCCATGTCGTCATAATCACTGGTATCGCCTTCTATTACGTCTTCCAATACATCTTCACTCAGAATAAATTTATCAATATCGTCCAAGTGTTTACGGCTGAGCTGAGGTGTGTTGGGAGAAAAGTTAATGCGAGTCAGTAACAGGCGTTGAACTGACAGCTTTATGGCAGAAGCCAGAGTAGAGAATAACGCGCCGGCCAGGCCAATTAAATGCACTGTAGCCGAACGAGTTGTAGTCACGTTTTTTACGCTATTGTTGGCAAGTGATCTTTCCAGTTCTTCAAGCGCTTCTATGACTTCTTTTCCAGTCTGATAGCGATTGCTGGATTTTTTCGCCATCATCTTCTCAATGATAGGCTGAAAGGCCCGATGTTCAGATAGCAGCTTAGGTAAAGGGGAGGTCATATGGTTGACCGCGACTGCGACAGCATCATCACCCGTGAAGGGTACATGCCCGCTTAGCATTTCAAAAAATACTGCACCGAGGCTGTAAATATCGGCACGACCATCAAGGGATTTGCCCTGTGCCTGTTCCGGGCTCATGTAGTGTGGTGTACCCAGTACTGCACCCACGTTAGTCATTTTGATGTTGCCCTTTAGCGCTTTAGCAATACCAAAGTCGCAGAGTACTGCAGAACCATCTTCCCGGAACAAGATGTTGTCGGGTTTTATATCGCGATGGATGTAACCTCGCTTGTGGGCATAATCTAATGCAGATGCCATCTCTTTAATGATTTGAGTGGCTTCTTCATTGGTAACGCCTTCGTCCAGACGGTCCTGTAGCGGAGCGCCCGGCAAATAGTCCATAGCAATATAATTGTAGTGTTTGTAGCTACCGACATCGTAAATAGAGACGATATTGGGGTGTGATAACTGGCCGACAATCTTGGCTTCTCGGTAAAAGCGGCTACCAAAGCTGGGGTCAACGCTAAGCTTGGGAGACATAACCTTGATGGCTACTTCTCGATCCACGCTTTTCTGGATGGCCAAATAGACCGTTGACATGCCTCCCTGGCGAATTTTTCGCAGTATCTTATAACCGGGAATAGCCATGATTAGCCTCTACACTGGGGTCGGGCCAGGGAAAGCTTCACAGAGACAGTCATGAATGTGAATAGTGGGCTAATTATCCGCCCTCCAGAAAATAACATGGCTATTACTGGCTTTATAAAAGTTAAAAAAGGTCTATTTTTAAATAGCTTAGTACAGATTTCTGTCATGCTGTGTGAACTGGAACAAGGTTTGCCGCTTGCGCCAGCCGAGTTGCGAATTAAACACTAGACTGAAGGCTTGAGGGCATTTATAAACCGGCAGTTGAGAAGCACAAGTTACTAATATAGATCGACTTAAGCTTTCGTCTAGTTAGTAAACACTATAAGACGTTTTTGTGAATCGCGGTTAATTGGGGGAACCGTAGCAATATGTACAAGCTGCAATTCAAAGATAATCCTGAGAAAAGCATTTGGTTGGTTGGCGACAAGGTGACCTTGGGCAAAGCCAAAAGCAATACGTTGGTACTTGATAGTTTAGGTATTGACGATTTTCACGCATCGATTGAAATCAATCACAACCGCTTGATTTTAAAGAGTAAGGGAGGCACATGCAGTGTTAACGATCTCCCCGTTGATAGTGAGCATGAATTACTTGCCAATGACGAATTGAGAATTGGTAAGGATAGAATGTTGATTATTGACCCGAAGGAGCGGTTGTCAGAGCCATCTATTCAGAATAGTGATGATGCTGATGGGGGAGCGGAAGCCCAGTGGCAGCTACTACCTGAACATAAGCAGTTGTCGGATAGAGACTTCTCCATAGTGGGAACCATGGTTTTAGGCCGTGCTAAAGATTGTGATTTTTCGATACCCTACAAAATGCTTTCCCGAGAGCATGTGCAATTCTGGACTCAGGATGGTGACTTGTACCTAAAAGATTTGGGTTCATCCAACGGCTGTTTTGTTAATGGAGAGCGAGTTGACGAAGCACAATTACATCACGGAGATAAGATTTCTTTTGCAAAATTAGGTTTTACTATTAATAAGCTGGGCGAGGAAGGAAGCGTATCGTCAGAACCCCAGGAAGAGACAAAAGAAGAGCTGAATAAAACTATCATTCGTCCAGCCATAAATCTGGAATCAGTAGGCGATTTAGAGTCCCTGGTATTGGAAGAGGCCAGTGATAATAGCGATATTTCGCTTGAGAATGCTGAAAACAACACTAAGTCCAGTCCGGAAAACTCAGCAAAGAGTGGTGGCTCAAAAGCAGCTATTGCTTTAGGTGTTGGTGCAGTAATTTTATTTTTAACCTATTGGCTTGTTACACAAAATTAATTGATCAGACTTATTAAACGAAGGGAGCTTTAATGTTGGCAAGGTACTTGGTCTATGCGGTTAGTCTGCTTTTGATCTCCTTTGCTGTGAATGCCGAACAGATAGGCAGCGTACGTACTATTTTTAATTTAGTGGGAGGCGCCACTGACAGAGTGGTGGTCGAGGTCTTTGATGATCCTGTTATTCCAGGTGTTGCCTGTTATCTGAGTTGGGCTGCAAAGGGAGGAATCAGCAGTTCACTGGGGCTGGATGAAGATGCTGCAGATGTAGCTATCGACTGCAGTCAAACAGGTATTATCGTATTGCCTGAACAGGTTGAAAATGGTCAGCGTGATGGCGAGGAAGTTTTTAAGAAAAATGAAGCGACAGTATTTAAGTCGCTGCAGGTTTTGCGTTTTTACGATGTCAAACGCAACACCCTCGTGTATTTAAGTTATACCAACAAATTGGTGAATGGAGAAATAAAAAATAATATCTCCACCGTGCCAGTCAGAGAGTGGCCCTAAGCTAACCAAGTAGCCATCAATTCAATAAAGCTGCCACAGGGCAAACGGTCTTTCACTACCATCTCCATTTAATTCCCAGGTATTCTGGACAGGAGAATTCTATTCATGTGAAAAAAAGAGGAGATGATCGTCAGCTTGAAGCATTAGCTGCAGCGCTAAATCATAAGCTGAGCGCAAGTTTTTGAAGTAGACAGGCTAGCGCTGAAAATAGTGAGGAGGGATCTTTTACCCTCACTATTTTCAGCCCTATGTTGTTAGCGGTAATGTAACAAACCAATGACAATGTAACAGACCAATGTAGCAATAGTCTGTTAGCGGTTACCAAGTCGTAGTGCGTCTACTGAATTTCTGAGAGTTTTTTCCAGGTCTTCAATACCCTCAGAACCCAGTGCTTCAGAGTATTCCTGCAAAATTTCATCGACAATTTCCATATTGTCTTTAACCAGCTTGGTGCCTATTTCCGTTAACTCAATAATTTTGGCACGTTTGTCTGATTGGTCTATATGGCGCTTTACGTAACCCTCACGTTCCATTTCCTTGACTAGTTTGCCCATGGCTTGCTGGGTAATACCGGCGCGGTCAGCCAATTCAGTTAACCTGACTGATTCGAAACCCATGTTGCGAAACAGCGATGAATGGGAGCGTCTAATCTGAGTGTGGCCACGCTCATGGCATTTTTCGATTGCCTTCCGTTCAAAATCCCTAGCCAATTCAATGAGTAAGCTGCTTAAATTGTCAGTCAGTTTGTATGTCATATCAATGTTGGTTATGGAGTTCATCCCTTAGTCTCTTGATGTTATAGGTATTTATACGTATTTGCTTGATACGTGCGCACGATAGAGGCCAAATCGTGAAATGTCTAGTGTTTTTTTCATTAAAATGTCAGATATGATAACTAGGTAACTATTTGAAAAACTTAAAGTTATTTCTGGGGGTAGAAAGAGGTTATGTAGTGGCTTTTGGCTTGGGGAAAATAACCCCTCTGAGCGTCCATTTGACCAATGAAAACGCTTACACATCACTATTTGGTAGTGATTGGCCATTTCTTAGAACTTTTGAAACCATAGCCTCTTAGATTGGTTGTTAGCCGAGTGGAAACTTTATCCAAGTCGGTGAAAAATGCGTTTTCACTAGGGAGGCTTATCGGGACATTAGATAGCTCGGACAGTACATGTTGTACTCGTCTAGCTATCGCTTCGCCAGAATCTACCCAGTGGATAACATGAGGTAATTGACGTGCTAATTCGTCTTTTAGTAAGGGGAAATGGGTACAAGCAAGTACTACAGTATCGATCTGATCACTCAATGGGTGTTCAATAAATGGTGCGAGAGAATGATTCAGATTGGTATGGCTCAATAAAAATTCAGCTAATTTTTTTTCCGCCTGTAGTACGAGCTCAGAGCTGCCAATTTTTACAACTGTGCAATCGCTGGCAAATTCCTTAATAAGATCATCCGTATAATCCCGCTGAATGGTGCCGGGTGTTGCCAGCAAACCTATGACCTTAGTCTGGCTTAACTGGGCCGCTGGTTTGATAGCCGGTACTACGCCAACGATTGGTGTTGAGAGATTTTGTCTTAGTCGTGGTAGAGCCAGGGTGCTGGCTGAATTACAACCTATCACGATGACATCCGGTTTTAATTGTTTATCCGCAGCCGAAATCAATGAACTAGTTCGGTCTACCAATTCATCATTCGAGAGTAAACCATAGGGAAATAGCGCATTATCGGCCAAATAATTGATAGCGACATCAGGCAGTATGTGGCGAATATGTTTAACAATACTCAAGCCACCGACACCCGAGTCAAATACCAAGATACTGTATTCAGATGCGCTACGTTGAGAAGTACTAGGTTGAGAATGATCCATTAAAGGGAACGTTTCGTTAGCTTGGTTGTTAATTGTCTTGTTTGCTAGTTGCTTATTGCCTTGGTTGAAAGCAGCGATGATGTTATTCGTTGTTATGAAACTGTAGTATAGGCGCCTTTTACTGTTCAGAGCCACCTAGTTTATAACTTGGCGCTGGCATAACCTAAACGCATAGTCTCAATCCAAACTCATAACTTCAATATAGGATCATGATGAAAGTAATTACGGTCAATACCAATGGCATTCGCGCAGCGGCTCGAAAAGGCTTTTTTGATTGGTTGAAAAAGCAAAATGCCGATGTGGTATGTATCCAGGAAACTAAGGCACAAATAGATCAACTAAGTGATCCGGTCTTTTCCCCTGAAGGTTACCATTGTTATTACTTTGATGCGGAGCGAAAGGGTTATAGTGGCACGGCGCTTTTTTGCAAGAAAGAGCCTAAAAAAATTACCCGGGGGCTTGGCTGGACGTTGGCCGATACCGAAGGGCGTTATATCCAAGCTGATTTTGATGGTGTCAGTGTGGCCTCTATCTATTTCCCGTCGGGTTCCAGTAGTGAGGAGGCTCAAGCTCGCAAGGATGTGTTTCTGGAAAATATTTTTGACCACTTTAAAGTGATGCGTCGCAAACGCAGGGAGTTCATATTTTGTGCGGACTGGAATATCTGCCACAAAGAGATTGACTTAAAAAACTGGAAAGCCAATCAGAAAAACTCTGGATTCCTGCCTCACGAGCGCGCTTGGTTGGATGTGCTGTTTGATGAAGTGGGTTATGTGGACGCCTTCAGACAAATTAATACTGAGGCGGATCAATACACCTGGTGGTCAAATCGTGGTCAGGCTTGGGCTAAGAATGTGGGATGGCGTCTTGATTACCACGTAATTACTCCGGGCCTGGTGGACAAAATACAGTCGGCTTCCATCTATAAGGACGAACGTTTTTCTGATCATGCGCCGTTCATTATGGAATACGACATCGATTATTAAGGCTTATAGTAAAGGTTTAGTTAGACAGATAGACTGAGTCTTGCGAGAGATAGGCAATCCAGTTACAGTACGTCGCGTTTTACGACAGTTATCGATTTTAATAAAGGTTATCTCAATGAATTTCATATCTTCGGCTTATGCCCAAACTGGCGCGCAACAGCCGCCTCCTGGTGGAGATTTTATTCCGCTGCTTATGATGGTTGCGATGTTTGTGTTTTTCTATTTCATTGCCATTCGTCCTCAGCGTAAACGTCAGAAGGAACATCAGGAATTGGTCAATAATCTGGCTAAAGGTGATGAGGTAATTACCAGCAGCGGAATTTTGGGCAAAGTTAATAAACTGGATGACCACTACGTTGTTCTGCAAGTGGCCGACAGCGTTGAGCTGAAATTCCAAAAAGTTGCTGTTCACGCAGTACTTCCTAAAGGCACTATCAAAGCTATTTAGTAAGGCCATCTAGAAAGGCCATCCAGTCAGCCATCTAAAAACTGTTGCCAGTTACAGTATCCTGTTGAGTAACTGGCACTGGTTTGAATCCTATAATGCTTCGGTTAGACTTTTAATCCTTAAAAACTTTAACTCGAGGCAATATCAACGATGGCGTTTTCCTACCCGCCACGCCTAAAGCTGGCTCAAACTCCAACACCGCTACTGTTAATGGAGCGTTTATCAGAACACGTGGGTGGTCCGCGCATCTGGATAAAGCGTGATGATATGACAGGTAGTGCGGTTAGTGGCAACAAGATCCGTAAATTGGAGTTTACGCTTGCTGAGGCTATTCATCAGGGTTGCGACACTATAATTACTGCTGGAGGCGTGCAATCCAATCACTGCAGAACGACGGCACTACTGTGCGCGCAGTTGGGGTTGAATTGTCATCTAATGCTGCGTGGAGAGGATATACCACCGGAAGGTAATTTACTGCTTGATCGTTTGGCTGATGCGGAAATTACCTTCTACTCCAATATTGAATATCAAAGGCGAGAAGAGGAGTTATTTCAATATTGGCTCAATCACTATGCGAATCAAGGCAACAAAGCCTATGCGGTTCCGATTGGCGCCAGCGATGGCATTGGTCTTTGGGGTTATATTGCTGCCTGTGAAGAATTAAAAAAGGATTTTGAAGCACATAATATTTCTCCAAAGCATATTGTCGCTGCTACAGGTTCAGGAGGAACGCAGGGAGGGCTAACAGCTGGTGCAGAATTATTTAATCTGGGAACAAAGGTTTGGGGCATCAATGTTTGCGACGATGAAGATTATTTTCTTAATAAAGTGAGTCATGATCTTCAGGACTGGTATTCACGCTATACCAAAAATATCAGCTCGGCGTTTGCTGTTGATGAATTATCAATCAACGTGATCGATGGTTATGTTGGTCCTGGTTATGCCCGAGCGACAGATGAGGTATTTGCTACCATAAAGCTGGCCGCCAAATTAGAGGGCGTAATTTTTGATCCGGTTTATACTGGCAAAGCATTTCACGGCATGATTAAAGAAATAGAGCGTGGGCGTTTCAGTGATAGCGAGGATATTGTTTTTATTCATACCGGCGGCATCTTTGGGTTGTTCCCACAGCGAGATCAACTAAAGCTATAAAGTATTACAAGCGAGTGTAGTTTTTAATGACGCGGTCACTCACCGAGGTAAATAGTTCATAGCTGATAGTATCGGCCCAGTTGGCAACATCTTCTGCAAGCAATTGTTTTCCCCACAACTCGGCTTGGTCACCGATAGCAATTTCATCACAGTCGGTAATATCGACGGTTATCAGATCCATTGATACCGTTCCGGCCAGTTTGGCAAATTGCCCTTTGATTAACACTGGCGTGCCATTTTTAGCATGGCGTGGATAGCCATCACCATAGCCGATAGCAATGGTTGCAATTAAACTATCTCGCTGCGCTTGCCAGCGACGATTATAACCGACGTATTCTCCGGCTTTGACTTTCCGGATGGCGATGACAGGGGCGGTTAATGTCATTGCCGGTTTCAGAGAAACGGGATAGGTCGATTGAATATTTTTTGGTAACGGGTTGGCACCGTACAGCATGATGCCGGGTCTTACCCACTCAGCTTTTTGTGTATATTGTTTAATAATCGCTGCTGAATTTGACAGGCTGACAAATTTGCTTGCTTGGTTTTCAATGCTGTGATTAAAAGTCTCAATTTGATTTTCCATCACGGTATTGTCAACGACTTCGGCATCACTAAAGTGTGTCATGAAATAATAATCAGAGACATTCTTACATTGCTGAATAGTTTTTACTGCGATATCAACTTTACTAGGTTGAATCCCTAAACGATGCATGCCGCTATCGATTTTTAGCCAAACGTGAATGGGTTTTTCTAATGTTGCCTGCTTGATTAATTCAATACTGGCAAAATTATGAATGACGAGATCAACATTATATTGTGCACATGCTAGTAGAGCTTCTTCATCCCAGGCGCCACCCAATAAAATAATACGTTGAGTACTATCATTATCACGAAGCCTGACAGCTTCATCTAATCGGGCGACCGCTAAAGCGTCAGCATCGGATAAGGCTGAAGCGACTTGCAATAATCCGTGGCCATAACCGTCCGCTTTAATGACTGCCATGACATCAGCATCCGGAGCCAATGATTTGGCTACCGAAAGATTATGTTGTATTGCTGATAAATCAATGGTCGCTGTTACGGCGGGTATGTCGTTTGCTGTCGTCATTTATTCTGTGATTAGGATTTATTTACTGGAATGTTTGCGCCATTGTAACGGAAAACACCCTTATAGTGGTTTGTCTTTGATTACCTGTTCAGTTAATCAGGATTTACAGTCGCGGTATTCTATGCTGTTATTGCTGTGTTGAGAGCTTAAAGCAATTAGATAGAGGCTAATTAGATAACACTGATGCCCATGCCACAAAACAAGTTGATTATAGCCATATCTTCCAGGGCCTTATTTGACATGGATGATAGCCACCAGGTGTTTGAAAATGAGGGCTTGGACAAATATCAACAATATCAAATAGAGCATGAGGATGAATTGCTGCAGCCTGGTGAAGCGTTTCCTTTGGTTAAAAAGCTGTTGGCAATTAACGAGCGGCTGCCAGGTGATCCTCGTGTTGAAGTACTTTTGCTTTCTCGTAATAGTGCAGACACGGGTCTAAGAGTATTTAATTCGATTGAGCACTACGAATTGAATATTACTCGCGCTGCCTTTACCGGAGGGGAAAGCCCTTATCGTTATGTTTCCGCTTTTGGTTCACATCTGTTTTTATCGACTGATGCGCAGGATGTTAGACGTGCGCTGGATAATGGTGTGGCTGCAGCGACGTTGATGTCTTCAGCTGCATCAAGCGATGATGATAAGGAACAGATTCGTTTTGCCTTTGATGGCGATGCGGTGTTGTTTTCCGATGAATCAGAGCAGATTTACAAAACTCATGGGTTGGAAGCCTTTACGGAAAATGAGAAAGCTGCAGCTAAGGAGCCGATGAGTGGTGGCCCATTCAAAGCCTTTCTATCAGCTTTACATGGTTTGCAGTCGGAGTTTGCTCCCAAAGAGTCTCCTATCAGAACAGCTTTAGTAACAGCAAGGTCAGCGCCTGCCCATGAGCGGGTTATTCGTACCTTGAGAGCATGGGATATTCGAATTGATGAATCCTTATTTCTCGGTGGCTGGGATAAAGGCGAGTTTCTGCGCGCCTATGGTGCTGATGTGTTTTTTGATGATCAAAAAACACACTGCGATTCCGCCAGCCAGCACGTGGCAACCGGGCACGTACCCCACGGTGTAGCCAACCCCCTAGATCAATAAACATAGACCAATAAACGATTAATTCACAACAGATTGCCTATGCGGCGATTATGTAACTCATCTTGATGTTTTATCTATTTGCACTTCAAAATTGGTTAAAACTGGAATTTGATCACAAAAGCACTTAGCCCTGGCGGCGCTTTTGACAATAACTGCTAACCTGAAATCAATGATAGTCATTCTTCTGTTGCCTCAAGAAGTCAGGTGCAGATTGATATAGGTAGTTAGTAGTTATAATGATCAATACCATCCTTTTCGCAACAGATATGGGCATTCACACCCATTATCTATTGCATCACGTCAATTTTCTTGCTGGTCAATATGACGCCAAAGTTGTACTAGTTCACGCCATTGAACCGCCTGGGCATCTGGGCGATGCTGTGGTGAAAAGCTTTTTAGAGAAAGATACCCAGCAGGAGTTTGAAGAAAAGGGCATAGCCACAATCATCAAAGGTGTGAAAGGGACGATTGTCGATATGCTGGAAGAGGAGTTCATGGATGGACAGCAGGGATTATCTAACATCAGAGAAGTAAAAGTGGTGTCAGGCAAGCCGGCTGACGTTATCATCAGTGAAGCCAGTGCCTACAGTGCTGATATGATCATCGTAGGTAGTCATGGTTCAGCAAATGCCACTCCCCATGTTCTGGGTTCAGTGACTTCAAAGGTGCTGAAAATGTCCAGAATCCCCGTTTATATGGTGCCACTGCTACGCAATATCGCTTTTTACGCGAAGGCTGGATAATTTTTATCCACACACCGCGTGCCGTTTCTTATATTCCTATCGAGAACTTTAGCCTTTTATTATGCTAAATTTGTTATATAGGCTATGGTTTTACTAGGGATTGAAGATTCTAAAGGATAGAATCTATTATTAACTTTAGTTTTATACAGCAACTGCCTGTTATATAAGAAAAATTCCTTCCGGAGGGAATCATGAAATTACAGCAACTGCGTTACATCTGGGAAGTCGCCCATCACGATTTGAATGTGTCGGCTACTGCACAAAGCTTATACACATCGCAGCCAGGAATAAGTAAACAGATTCGTCTACTTGAAGATGAATTAGGGGTGGAAATTTTCAGTCGAAGTGGCAAGCACCTGACTCGAGTAACTCCTGCCGGTGAAGCTATCTTGAAGACGGCAGGTGAGATTCTGCGCAAAGTGGAAAGCATCAAGCAGGTGGCGCAGGAATTCAGTAACGAGAAAAAGGGCAGCCTTTCTATTGCCACTACTCATACTCAAGCTCGCTATGCGTTGCCTAATACCATTCAAACCTTTATTGAGCGTTATCCGGAAGTGTCATTGCATATGCATCAGGGTACGCCGATGCAAATTTCTGAGCTAGCTGCAGATGGTACAGTGGATTTTGCTATCGCTACCGAAGCCTTGGAGCTATTCAGCGATTTGATCATGATGCCTTGTTACAAGTGGGATAGAGCGATTGTTGTCCCCAAAAATCACGTACTGGCGCAAAAGTCCGTTTTAACCCTGGAAGATGTAGCTGCGCACCCCATCGTGACCTATGTCTTTGGTTTCACAGGTCGTTCCAAGCTTGACGAGGCATTTATCGAGAAAGGTTTGGCGCCTAAAGTAGTTTTCACCGCTGCAGATGCCGATGTTATTAAGACGTATGTTCGCCTAGGTCTAGGGATCGGCATTGTGGCGAAGATGGCCTATAACGATGATTTGGATAGTGACCTGGTGGCCCTCGATGCCAGCCATCTATTTGAATCCAGCGTCACTAAAATTGGTTTCCGTCGTGGCACCTTCCTGCGTGGTTTTATGTTTGATTTCATTGAGCAATTTGCTCCGCATTTAACCAAAGAAGTGGTAGAAGAGGCCTACCAGCGGCACACCAAGCAAGAGCTGGATGATCTATTTGCCCACATTGATTTGCCGGTCTATTGATCGAACAAAAAGTTTTCACAAAGCCCGCAATAGCGGGCTTTTTTGTACCCGAATATAAAGTGATGGCATTGCTTCCCGGAGGGTTTCGCTGTAGATTGTGCCGCTTCATTTAGTTGCCCAATTGGAGAGTGTTGTGGAAATCGCATGTCTTGATTTAGAAGGGGTTCTTATCCCCGAAGTTTGGATCAATTTTGCCGAAAAGACAGGCATTGAGGAATTGAAGGCGACAACGCGCGATATTCCCGACTATGACGTTTTGATGAAGCAGCGTTTACGCATATTGGATCAGCACGGTTACGGTCTTAATGATATACAAGCGGTGATCAGCGAATTACAACCCATGGATGGTGCCCGCGAGTTTTTAGATTGGCTACGTGAGCGCTTCCAGGTAGTAATCCTGTCTGATACTTTTTATGAGTTTGGTATGCCTTTTATGCGCCAGTTGGGTTATCCAACATTGCTCTGTCACAAACTGGAAGTGGATGGCGGCGGCAAAGTAGTGGATTATAAATTGCGTCAAGCCAACCCCAAGCGTCAGGCGGTGATTGGCTTCCACTCCATGTACTACCGCACTATTGCTACTGGTGACTCTTATAACGATACAACTATGTTGGCTGAGGCCAATGCCGGCATTTTATTTAAAGCGCCACCTAATGTCATAGAAGAATTTCCACAATATCCTGCCGTGGATACTTATGAAGATTTAAAGAAGGAATTTATTAAAGCCAGTGAGCGCAATTTAACGTTATAAGCTAATTTCAACTCAGCTTCAAAACCATAACGTTAAAACAGCTGTTCACCGGCTAAAGACATAGTTTATTTTTTGTTCATTGCAGTGAGGCATGAGTATGAAATTTGATGTCAATAAAAGCATAACAATCGATGCGCCATTAGCTAAAGTTCGTGAATTAGTTGAAAACTTTTCGCATTGGAACAGCTGGTCACCCTGGGTTGTGGTAGAACCTGATTGCTCAGTTACCGTGACAGGTGAGCCAAATAAACCTGGCCATTCCATGAGTTGGGATGGTGAGGTTATCGGCTCTGGCAAAAACACCCTTCAATCCTCAGATACCCATCAAATCAAATACGACCTTGAGTTTTTCAAGCCCTGGAAGTCAAAGGCCAAAGTCAGCTTTTTGTTTGAAGAAGTCGATAGTCAAACACCAGACAATGTTCAAACAAAGGTAACCTGGACCATGAATTCCAGCATGCCGTTCTTTATGTTTTTTATGATAAAAACGATGAAAAATTGGATTGGTATGGATTACGACCGCGGGCTTAGAATGCTAAAAGCAATGGCTGAGCGAGGCGGCGTAAATTGCGAAACCATTAATAATGGTATTGTTGACTATAAAGGTTTTTCCTATATAGGTATTCAGCGTTCGGTTGCTGTTGCCGATATGCCTGCCGCAATGGCAAAAGATTTTGAGCAGTTGGTCAACGATATCGTGGTTAATGGTCAGAAGAGCGCCATGCATTGGGTGTGTATTTATCCCAAATTTGATATGAAAAATATGGAAGCCACCTACATTGCTGCAGTGTCGGATGAAAACCTTGCCGATCTGGATTTAGGTCCTGACTATGTAACGGGACAGATTGATGATGCAAGGGCACTTGAAATAAAACACAACGGTTCATACGAATTTCTAGGTAATGCCTGGTCAATGGGTATGATGAATATGCAAGCTAAAAAACTAAAGGGAAAAGGTTTTCCATTCGAGCAATATTGGAATAGTCCAATGGAGATGGAGCCTGATGAGTTGAGGACGAGTATTTACTTTCCGTTGAAGAACTAAACCAATTACTACCTAGGAATATTTGAGCGATAAAATTTTCGTAAAAATTGATAGATTGGTATTGTCTATTTTTACTATTAGTAATACATAAGAGCCCCTGGTTGGTTTATTGGCAAATAAGACAGATAAGTACAAGGGCTGTTCATTTTGGAGTGAAAGCATTACATTAGTTTCGCACTTGGAAAAACAATAACTTAAAGGGATTTTTGTATGTTCAGAATCATGATAAGCGGCGAGCGCTGCTTTTTATCCCCTATATCCAGATCAACCAGCTATTGCCTAGGCTTCGAAGTTATATGGCATGTGCCGTTCATTAATGGTTATGACTAAGGACAATTTATGAAAGTGTTAATCTCAATAGTATTTTTTGCTTTATCTACAGTTAGCTATGCCGGCTGTAGTAATTTCAATTGCTCAAGCGTAAAAATTACAAGAATGTATGTGACTCTTGATGGAAATACGGTTATTGGTACGTCTGGAGATGAGTCGAATCTCGACTGTGATGCCGGTAGCTATGGTTATATTTCTATAGATAATACCAAAAGCAACTATGACTCGGTTTATTCGTTACTTTTAATGGCGCATGCAACGCAAAGCCCCATAAACGTGCGAACTACAACAAGTGGTAGTTGCTCTGTTGTTTACTTAACGTCTGATAAATAAAATCGGTCGAGTTGCCTAGCTTTGCAAACCTAAAAGTCATAACGCTTGTTCAAGGTTGTTTTGTCCGCTAGCGGTCTCTAAGGGAGGGCAACGAAATAATTAGTAAATAATGGGTGCAGAATTATTTTAAATAATAAGAATTGAAAAATAAATTTGTCCCCAATAATTTATCGAAGTTATACGGCAGGTGCCGTTCATTAATAGTTATGTCAACAAATAGAATTAACGTTTAGGAGTATTGTTTTGTATAAAATAATTTTTGTTTTATTGACTGGAATCACATCTTCAGCTTGCTTTGCAGCTGCTGAGAGCATTTCTATGGGCAAGAGAATTACAAAAGTGTCAACGTATGAAGCCGAAGCAGTTATCTATTACAGCCCATCTGAGAGCAATAACCAAGACTGTACTAACACAACATTAAGCGCTGTAAAAATTGATATTTCATCTGATTTAGGACGGAATATACTATCCACGGCACTAACCGCCGCAACGGCAAGTAAAGACGTGGCTTTCGGTATTCATGGATGTCTTGGTGGCAATTTACCAAAGGTTTATCGCATAGATGTGGAATTCTAAGTGGTTGTAAACACTCAAAACATAACAAGCAGCGTCACACACGCCACACTGTGTGTGGCTGGGCGTTATGTGTACAGGTTAACTTAGGATGAAGATACTTTTAGTAAGCCTGGCCGTTGGCGTCGTTGCAACTATTCTGGTTTCAACCATCAGTGCTCATTACATCACTTTTGATGAGATATCTGGCGGTCAACTAAAGATGACTGGGCTCGACGCAACAAAACACTATATCGGCATGTATGGTTTTACTGGCTATCTCTATAGTTTACGAGCTAGCTTTCTAGTAAACATACTAATTTGCTACGTCAGTGGGTTTTTATCAGTCAAGCTCGTAGTAAGGGGATTAGGTGTTACAAACACATAACCAGTCGCAGCACGCAATCGGACGCACTATCGTGCGCCCGTGTGCGAAGCGTTAAATGGCTAGGAGCATATGAAGCGATACGGATATACATTTTTATCGACTGGTGGTGAGTATTCGTCAGCCATAAACATAAGGTTCTTTGCTTTTGTTGCGGCCTTTATTTGTGGAGTTATTGTCTACGCCGTAGATCAAGAAGGTATATTATCGTTCTTGCCGCTAGCGATTACATATTTTATTTTGGGTATTGGCTTAGAATTCTTTCCAAAGTCATTTTCTGCGATTGTCTATTTATTAGCATTCTCTACATCAGCTTTAATAACATGGCAGCTATTCGCAACGCTAGGAGATTGCATCAAGTATTGTTATGAGCTTCGGGAATGGCACTCACGCCGAGGAATAGTGCCAGTACATAACACAATTGACAGAGCGTTTATCTTTTCAGCTCTTGTTATTGGCTACAATACATTAATGGCATTCTTCACGTACCTGTCCAATCGTAAAAGGGTGCTAAATGCCGCCGTTTAACAAATCAATCAATGACGCCTCTGGCTGGACCTCCGCACTGTGTGCTGCGGCCCATTATTGAGGCGTTAA
>JANQLG010000022.1 GCA_028280715.1 Spongiibacteraceae bacterium
GCATAACTTGTCAAACCAATTCAAAGTCTCGTCCGACTCAAACACCACATATTAAAAAAGCTCACCCGTTGGGTTCGCGATACTTTTCTTTTAGATATAGGAAGGATTGACTTGTAAAAGCCTTAGGACTTTTACAACCCTGCGGGCGCCTTCGGCGGTCCAAACGCTTTGCGTTTGTCGAACCTGCTCAGGTTCTCGTCCGCCCAAACACCACATACTAAAAAGGCTCACCCGTTGGGTTCACGATACTTTTCTTTTAGATATAGGTCCTAGCCTGCATGGAAGGATTGACTTGTAAAAGCCTTAGGGCTTTTACAACCCTGCGGGCGCCTTCGGCGGTTCAAACGCTTTGCGTTTGTCGAACCTACTCAGGTCCTCGTCCGCCCAAACACCACATACTAAAAAGGCCCACCCGCTGGGTGAGCCTTTTTAGTATGGCGCGCTCGGAAGGATTCGAACCTTCGACCGCCTGGTTCGTAGCCAGGTACTCTATCCAGCTGAGCTACGAGCGCGTAGGGTGCGCACTATAGGGATGTGCGGCTTTTTAGTCAATAGGTTCAAGGGCTTATATTGAAGCCTTTGATCTATCTGTAGTAACGGAGAAGGAGGGATAAACTCAAAATAGCCTATAGGCTATTTTGACCCCTTTGGGGCGACCTTCGGTCGGTCCAAATTGCTTTGCAATTTGTCGAACCACGAGGATTCTCGTCCGTCCTGCTTCGCAGGTTAATTTAAAAGGCCCCTCAAAGAGGAGCCTTTTAAATTAATGGCGGAGAAGGAGGGATTCGAACCCTCGATCCAGTTTCCCAGATATACCCTTAGCAGGGGCACGCCTTCAGCCACTCGGCCACTTCTCCGCGTAAACTTTTTTAGGTCGGAAAGCCTTGGATATACAGACTAGTGCCACCTAAAACGAGCGCGGCATCATACCACATTCGGTGTAATTTCAAAGGCTTAATACCTATGAATTACCTCTGTTGTCTTCATCTTTTTCACGCTGAATCCGTTGATAAATTTCTTCACGGTGTACAGCAACATCTTTAGGCGCATTCACACCTAAGCGGACCTGATTTCCTTTCACGCCCAGTACTGTGACGGTAACATCATCACCTACCATCAAGGTTTCGCCAATACGGCGAGTTAAAATCAACATGACATTTCTCCCAGGTACTGCCTGCCGTCTGTGAAGGCATGTCCCTGTTTTTTTATAATAATAAATGTAATCCGTTAATCGTTACTGTGGCCCTCCATGTTATTGCCAACAGCCCCCTTATAACAACCCTTATCTCAGCTTTGATCTTCTTCTGGTACTGGCTTATCCAAATCAAACACCGAATGTAATGCTCGTACACCTAACTCCAGGAATTTTTCATCGATAACCACAGAAATCTTAATCTCTGAGGTGGTAATCAATTCAATATTAATAGCAACGTCTGCCAACGCTTTAAACATTTTGCTAGCAATACCTGCGTGAGAACGCATACCGACACCGACGATGGATACTTTCGCTATTTTGGCATCAGTCACCACTTCACGCGCACCCAATTCTTCAGCAGTGGCACGAAGAATAGCTTCAGCACGTGGCAGATCGTTACGATGCACGGTAAAGGTAATATCGTTAGTTTTATCTTCACCGACGTTCTGTACGATAACATCGACTTCGATATTGGATTCACTGATGGGACCTAACACTTTATAGGCAACACCGGGAATGTCCGGCACACCCAAGATACTCAGTTTGGCTTCGTCGCGATTAAAGGCGATTCCCGATATAGCAGGAGTCTCCATAGATGTATTTTCCTCTAAACTAATTAATGTACCGGGACCATCTTGAAAACTATGCAAAACACGCAACGGCACATTGTATTTACCGGCAAACTCCACAGCTCTGATCTGAAGAACTTTCGACCCCAGGCTCGCCATTTCCAACATTTCTTCGAAGGTGATGCGATCTAAACGGCGAGCACTATCAACCACACGGGGATCGGTAGTGTATACACCGTCCACATCTGTGTAAATCTGGCACTCGTCAGCTTTTAATGCGGCGGCTAACGCAACAGCTGTTGTGTCTGAGCCACCACGCCCAAGCGTAGTGATGTTGCCATCTTCATCGGTTCCCTGAAAACCGGCAACAACCACGACACGCCCTTGATCAAGATCTTGACGAATGTTCACATCATCAATCTGTTTGATACGTGCTTTGTTATGAGCACTGTCAGTGACAATTTTGACCTGTGAACCGGTATAAGACCGTGCCGGTACCCCTCTTTTATTAAGCGCCATGCTTAACAGAGCAATAGTCACCTGCTCCCCGGTTGAGACCAGCACATCAAGCTCACGCGGAGTTGGCTGTTCTTCAATTTCATGAGCTAGGCCAATAAGACGATTGGTTTCACCACTCATGGCCGACACTGCTACCACCATGTCATGCCCCTGGCGGCGAAATTCTGCAACTTTATCAGCAACACTTTCTATCCGTTCTATTGTTCCAACAGAAGTGCCGCCAAATTTCTGAACTATTAAACTCATTGATTATCGATCTTAAATCCAACAAACCGTCAGCGGAAAAACGTGAATAGAGCCAATCTCCGCCCAATATTCACCTACCAGCTGCACCCAAAGGGCGCCAATTAAACACTAATTACGCGGCAAATTAAACCTGTTCAACCCAATCTTTTACCGCTTCTAATGCTGCAGGTAGAGCCGCTATATCGTTACCACCACCCTGCGCCATATCCGGGCGACCGCCGCCTTTACCTCCCAACTTGCCAGCAGTTTCGCGCATCAGGTCTCCAGCTTTATAACGATCGGTCAGATCTTTAGTCACACCGGCCACCAAAGCTATTTTTTCACCATCAACTGCGGCTAATAGAATAACTGCTGAACCGAGTTTATTTTTCAACTGATCCATGGTGTCGCGAAGGCTCTTGGCGTCGACGCCTTCAAGAGAAACCGCTAACACATTAACGCCATTAACTTCTTGTGCTTGGCTGGCCAAGTCACTACCCGCCACTGAAGCCATTTTTGCCTTCAGTTGAGCCATTTCTTTCTCAAGCTGCTTTTGACCTTCGATCAACTGCTGAATTTTGCTGGCTACATTTTCTTTTGAGCCCTTCACCATGGCCGCAATATCTGTCAAGGACTGTTCTGCAGAATGACATAATACCAGTGCTGCTTTACCGGTAACGGCTTCGATACGGCGAATACCTGCAGCAATACCGGATTCAGACACAATGCGCATCAAACCAATATCACCAGTCCGGTTTACATGGGTACCGCCACATAATTCCACCGAAAAATTATCTTCGCCCATGGCAAGCACGCGAACTTCATCACCATATTTTTCACCAAACAACATCATGGCACCCAGCTCCTTGGCCTTCTCCATATTAGTGACTGTGGTTTGTACTTCGGTATTGGCTCGGATTTGATCATTCACTAAGGTTTCAATCTGGTTTAGCTGGTCGGCAGTCACTCCCTCAAAATGGGAGAAATCAAAACGCAGTTTCTGCGCATCGACCAACGACCCCTTCTGGGTAACATGATCACCTAACACCTGGCGAAGTGCGGCATGCAATAAATGCGTTGCCGAGTGATTCAGAGCAGTAGCCTGGCGAATATCAGCATCGACGGCTCCCTGCAAAATATCACCTACAACAATGGCGCCTTCAGCTAATATGCCGTGGTGTAAGTGGTTGTCATCACTCTTGGTGGTGTCAGTCACTTCAAAACGTACACCAGCAGCAGTCAGCAATCCACTGTCACCAACCTGACCACCAGATTCACCATAAAAAGGTGTACTGACTAACACAACAACACCTTGTTCACCCGCAGCCAAGCTGCCGACTAATTCTCCATCTTTAAGCAGCGCTGCGACTTCACAATCAGCAGATAAATACGAATAACCGGTAAATGCTGTTGCGCCATCAATAGCAACTCCCTCTGCTAAATCCATTTTGAAATTGCTGGCACTGCGTGCACGTTGACGTTGCTCTTCCATATGCTGTTCAAAGCCGGCTTCATCCAATGTGAGGTTTCGCTCGCGGGCAATATCACCTGTTAGATCAACCGGGAAGCCGTAAGTGTCATATAACTTGAAGATGGTTTCACCGGGAATTTGATTACCCTGCAGATTTTCCAAATCGGCTTCAAGAATGCGCATGCCTTGATCCAGCGTCTTGGCAAACTGTTGTTCTTCAGTCAGCAAAACTTTTTCAACCTGGGCTTGCAGCTTAACTAATTCCGGATAGGCTTCGCCCATTTCCTTGGCCAGCGGTGCTACTAACTTATGAAAGAACGGTTCTGTTGCACCCAGCTTGTTACCATGACGAACTGCGCGGCGAACAATACGACGTAGAACATAACCGCGACCCTCGTTGGAGGGCAACACACCATCAACAACCAAAAACGCACAAGAGCGAATATGATCAGCAATGACACGCAAAGAAGTGTTGGTAGTATCATCAATTTTCAATACGCTACCTGCGGCGCGCAATAAATTCTGAAACAGGTCAATCTCATAATTGCTGTGCACACCCTGCATCACCGCTGCTATGCGCTCAAGCCCCATACCGGTATCCACTGATGGCGCAGGCAAATCTGTCATATTGCCATTGGCATCGCGGTTAAACTGCATAAAGACGTTGTTCCAGATTTCTATAAAACGATCGCCATCTTCGTCGGGCGAACCTGGAGGACCACCCGCCACATCTGGGCCGTGGTCATAGAAAATTTCAGTACAGGGACCACAGGGGCCAGTATCCCCCATCGACCAGAAATTATCGGAGGCGTACTTGGCACCTTTGTTATCGCCAATGCGGATTAAACGCTCCTCAGGAATGCCGACTTGGTCCTTCCAAATACTGTAGGCCTCATCGTCATCGGCATAAACTGTCACCGTCAGCTTATCAGCGTCAATATTGAGCCATTGATCAGATGTTAGGAATTCCCAGGCATACTTAATCGCATCGCGCTTAAAGTAATCGCCAAAACTAAAATTACCCAACATTTCAAAGAAGGTATGATGACGAGCGGTATAACCGACGTTTTCCAAATCATTATGCTTACCACCAGCGCGTACACAGCGTTGAGAACTGGCAGCGCGGGTATAGGGGCGAGGATCCAGTCCCAGAAATACATCTTTGAACTGAACCATACCAGCATTGGTAAACAGCAGGGTGGGATCATTACCTGGTACCAATGGGCTACTGGCAACGCGGGTGTGACCCTGCTCTTCAAAATAGCGCAAAAAGGCTTCACGAATTTCAGAACTATTCATTGTCAATCAGATATCCAGAAACTTTTAACAAACCACTAATAATCCACACACTAACAATCCACTGCGGGCCTCACCAATCTCTCGGTACCAATCCCTCACTGCCATTCCCTCGCTGCCATTCCCTCACTACAGTGTGGCGGCAAAGCCGGGCATTATATAGGAAAGCCAGTCAAAGACCGAGAGCCAAAAAACTAAAAAACTCCCGGAAAAGGAGCCTTTTGAAAGGAAGTTCTTTAAAAAAACGCTATTTGGATAATAAAAAAAGCAAACGATCAACGATGCTGAAGACATCGCTAATCATTAGCCCAGCTTTTCATCTGCTGTTAGTTGGCGAGCCTCTTCTTCGAGCATCACCGGAATACCGTCACGCACTGGATAAGCTAAGCCGCTGGCTTTGCAAACTAACTCTTGCTTCTCTTTATCATACTTTACAGGCGCCTTGCTAACAGGACAGACCAAAATGCTTAATAACTTTTTGTTGATCATCAAAATTCCTCAAAATTAAAGGCCATCACCTTTTGCGGCCTCTGCTTTATGACTAGGCATTGGCGGTACAAGTAATTGCGGATCAATCCGGGTGTTTCGCCAATTCATTCGCCAATCAAGATGCGGCCCCGTCGCCCGACCACTCGCGCCGACTTCTGCCACGATATCACCTGGTGTAACTTCATCTCCTACCTTCACCAACACTTTGCTCAAGTGCATCAGGGTTGATGAAACGCCATGGCCATGATCGATGATTAAGGTACCACCGGAGTAAAACATGTCGGGATGTGCCAGCGTCACCACACCAGGAGCCGGCGTTGTCAACGGCGTGCCTGTCGGGGCTGCCACATCAACACCATAATGCGGCCTGCTCGGTTTGCCATTATAAACACGCTGGCTGCCATAAACACCCGTAATCGGGCCTACCAATGGCCACTGAAATTCTCCGGCAAAGTCCATGCGTCCCAAACGCTTGGCTCTGGCACCTCTGACTTCAGCGGAATCCTTTCTAATACGCTTCAGGTCTTCTTGAGTGGGGTTCATAATACTTTGCGCAATGCCATTAACACGCTGGATGCGGTATTCACGTGGCTGGATCTGCAGAACCTGTTCAGTCGCCTTCCCATCTGGGCTGGTTACTGTCAATGTAGAGGTCACTGCAGCATCACGATCAAAACCCAGCACGAACGTACCCTCTTCACTTACCATCAATATTTCATCATCCAGGCGTACCTGACTACCAGGGCTTACTTTGCCTATAACCATTCCACCCTGTTGCAACGGCCCATTCAACTCCAGCGCTTGCACTGAAGCACACAGTATGAATAACATCAGAATGTTGAAAGCTTTCATTTAATGACCTTAATTTAGCAACCTTAACTGAATGACCTTATCTAGCATTAATAATAGCCAGTATAATACTTCTGCTTAATCCTAATGTCTGCTACCAGTATTTGAGTTTTACTATGGGTCGATACCGTCCACCGACCAAGCCCGGTTCCTTCTATATCACCCCCAAGGGAGAAAAAGCCCTGCGTGATGAACTGCATCAACTTTGGAAAATAGAACGTCCACAAGTGACAGCAGTCGTTCATGAGGCAGCAAAAAATGGTGATCGCTCCGAAAACGGCGATTATATTTACGGCAAAAGACGATTGCGTGAAATCGACAGTCGAGTGCGCTTCCTCACCAAACGGCTTGATAAATTGGAAGTCGTTCAAGGCATACCAGAACAACAAGACAAAATCTTTTTCGGCGCCTGGGTGACTATTGAAGATGAAGATGGCGAGCAACAAACTTATCGTATTGTCGGCCCCGACGAATTTGATTTAAAACTCAGAAAACTGAGCATGGATTCACCCCTCGCCAAAGCTTTACTAGGTAAATGCGAAGGAGATGATATTGTGTTTAACGCACCTGAGGGTGAAAAAGAGCTTTATATCGCCAAAGTTAGCTATCAAGCGATTGCTTAATAAACATTTCCTGCAACCTTTTTCTCCGCAGCTAGCAGGCCTGCGATCGATATGGCGTCAGTAATTTCACCGCGATCAATCATGGCAATTGCTTCACTCAAAGGTATTTCTTTGACGATTAAATCACTTTCGCTATCCTCTAACGCCGCTTGTCCACGCTTGAGATTGGTGGCGAGAAAAACATAGCCCTCTTCGTCAGTCACAGAATTGGATGGATGAACCTTGAGCAACTGCTGCCATCGTCCACCCGTCAATCCTGTTTCCTCTTGCAGTTCTCTCTGCGCAGCTTCCAACGGCGATGTATCCAATGCACCTCCACCCATGGGTATCTCCCAGCTGTGCTCATTCAACGTATAGCGATGCTGGCCGACAAGCATCGTGTTACGTTGTTCATCGATTGTCACGATACCCAGTGCGCGACTTTTAAAATGAATATGGCCATAAATGCCATCAGTGCCCGCAGGTGTGATCACCTCATCGTGACTCACTGTTATCCAGGGGTTGTCGTATACTTGCTGACGAGATTTTCGCTGCCATGGGCCTATCTTTTCAGGCTTTCTATTGTCACTCATCGATAACACTTCTTATGCTGTTGCCAGGGAAAAAGTCGCAGTTAAGGCGCGATGATCGGACAAACGCCGCCAACTAGCTCCAACCAATACGTTAGCATCAATCAGGCTGAGATTACGAAAATATATTCTATCCATCGAAAACAGAGGCAGCCTGGCCGGATAGGTTTTTGCCGGGCGACCATAAATCGTAGTAAAGGCCTCCTGCAAATGCGTTTTTTGAATGAGGCGATGTGACTTTGCCGTCCAGTCATTAAAATCACCTGCGACAATTAAAGGTGCATCTGCAGGAATTTCATTGGAAATCACATCCAGCAAAATTTCTAACTGATGTTGACGCTCTCTCTCCAGCAAGCCCATATGTATACAAAAAACATAGACTTCATTTTGCAAGCGGCAGGATAAAATACCGCGCTGGGAAAACCACCAGCGACTCACATCACGATTAACCCATTCCAGCATTGGATACTTGCTTAAAATAGCATTGCCGTGATGACCGCGCTGATAGACCGCATTTTTTCCATAAGCATGATGGGGCCAAACTTCATCAGCAAGATATTCAAACTGAGAGGCTTCAACACTATTGATTACCGGCATTCGACGCAACCGGTTTCCTACCACTTCCTGAAGACAGACTATATCAGCAGACTGAGCGCGTATTGCCTGCCTCAACTGAGCAAGTATCTCTCTGAGGTTAAGCGCGCAAAAGCCTTTATGAATGTTGTAGGTGCAAATTTTGAATGTACTGTTTCTGCTAGACATGCCTAATACGTTACATCCAATGGCGAAATAATCTGGGTAACCAACCAAACCAAAACGATCGACTTAGTAGAGAAACATCACGCCATTCCACAGGGCGAGAATGCTGCATGTCTTGCTCCAGAAACATCTTCGCACGCTCAATGGAAAGCGACCTTGAAAGTACCACATCCAGCTCAAGGTCATGGTAAAAACTGCGATGATTTAAATTAGTACTGCCTACAATGCAATGGTCATCCACCAGTATTACCTTGGCATGCAATATTCCTGCTTGATATTCATAAACATTAGCACCTGACACCAGTAAATCAGCAGAATAGGTCGAACTCAGCAGTGGAAATACTTTTATATCAGAACGACCTGCCACGATGAGCCTAACATCGACCCCTCGCTTGCATGCTAATCTAATGGCTCTCATTACCGAATTCGTGGGAGAAAAGTAAGCACTACAAATCCACACCTTCTCTCTGGCCTGTCGAATTCTGGATAGTAACTGTCGGTTACGAACTCTTCTGGCTTTGAACGATACATTCTCGCAACACCATTGCATTGCCTCACGATTAAGCACCCATTCCTTATTACCCCAGAGCACATCAAAATTATTGATCAAACAATTAACATTAGTCCCAGTAACCCTGGCAGCATAATCTCTCCAAGGTTCTTTAACGCCTAAATGGTCTTCACATAGATTCAAATTTCCACACCATGCAATATGCTCATCGATAACGCAGAATTTTCTGTGATCACGCCGATTCAACGACTTGGTAAAATGAGTAAACTTTTTCCCCAGTGTGCCGCTTATCAAAGACCAACGATAATGTAGGATATCCCAGGGAAGGGGATGATAAATTTTCGCATCCACTCCTGAACCCACCAGACGATCACAAATTTCAACCGAATCGTCAGAAGAACCCGCCCCGTCCATGATAACTCTAACGGCGACGCCTCGTTGTGATGCTGCGGTCAATGCATCGACAAATTGAAGTCCCACTTGATCCAGAGCAAAAATATAAACAGCTAACTCAATATTTTTTTCAGCACAGGAAATATCATGGAGTACTCCCCCAAAATATTCTTCAGCGGAGTCAAATAGGCACTCATCATCCCAATAAGATGGAACGTGACTGAACTGAGCACTGTTTTCCTTTGTCATATGCAAAAATACAATGTTTAGTTTTATTTCAGCATAGATAAGATAATACAAAGATTAATCACTTTTGTATTAAAGGTATGTAGTTTATAAAGAGTCAACCCAGACCGATCAAACAGGCAGTGAAAAATGCCAGTAATAGCCAATCATTTCAGTTACAACTACACTTTTTGTCTAATTGAAGATGGTGTTGTCCCAGTCCAGCTTTTAAACGCTTTTCTAAAGTTTGAAGAATCACTATAACCCAAAATCTCAGCCACTTCTGACACGGTTAAATTTTCTTGCTTTAAATACTTCAGCGCTTTGTAACAACGAATATCATCCAGAATTTTCTGAAAGCTTGAGCCACTATCCTGTAACTTTTTACTCATTGAGCTCAATGGCATCTCCAACAATTCAGCCACCTGGCCAGCGCTAGGGCTGCCCTCTTCCCAATTCACAATAATATCAGCCACTCTACCAGGTAGTGATTCTGAACGAATATACTGCTGATACTCCTGGTCAAACCTTTCTATTAGCGCTTTTTTTGCCGCCTCGTTAGCTCCTAACAATGGTTGTGACGTTTTTTGCCTATCAAAAGCAAAAATATTTTCCTTTTGACCGAATGTAATATTTTCTCCAAACACAGCATGATAACGATCAGCATGGTCTGGCTCTTCATATCCTAGCGCCATAAAGCTGAAGGTCACCTTTTCTCTAAACAAAAGAGGCACCAGATTCAAGATATAACACGCCACGGCTTCAATTAAAAAACGTTGCACCGCTTCATCCTCTCGCCACTGGTCTTCAATAACCAGCATAAAATGCTGCTCATTTTTTTCAACTCTTATATTCAGGTTTAAACAATAACCAAGACTCAATGTAACAGCCTCTTCAAAGTTCTCACAGGCTAACATCAGCGGCAATACTTTCACCATCGTGGACGCACCAAGCAGCTTCCCATAATCAATCCCAAGCCCTGAATTGCTCGTTAAAGCGATACTATTTGAAATCAGACTGGTAAATTCTTGCAAAGATATACTGGCAGCATAAGACTGAATCGTCGCATCACCTACTCCAGAATCTCTTAATAATTTGCCGCGGTCAGCGCCAAACGATTCAGCCAGGTTGACTAATAAGGCAGGATATATAGAAATAATGATACGATCATCTGGGTTGTAATAAGATTTTTCTGAAAACATTAGCACCTCTTCATTAATGACGTCATTGATATTGATGACGCTGCCTTATATACCTACTTATATACCTATACTGAACAGGCCAATCCATTGAATAAAGCAATACTTCTATACTAACTGGAAAACTCTATCGCACGGGCTACTCACGGAAAAGAGCAGCTATGCGAAACAGGAGAGAAATATAATATTTTGTAACAAACTTAGCCAGAGTAACTAAGTGATATTTTGCCTATAAATAAAAGAGGAATAACAATAACTATAAAACAGATTCTTCATTATGAGGCTTCTGACAAGCTAAATGGTCACTCATACCCTGCCTGCCCGCAGCTAAAAACCCCATTATTTAATTGTCGATTTTTCGATCACAGAGACTCGTATCGATTCTTTCTCATCGAACAGTGAAGATCTAAGCTCATTAATTTGTCGCTGCTTATCACTTTCGTCAATACCCTCCTGACTGGCAATAGCCGCCTTCAAATTATTATATTCTTGCAACCGGTTATTCCATTGGGCACGGCGCTCATCTAGGCCTTTAAGCCTTTCGGCCGCTTCATATCCATATTGTTCATGTCTCCACACTTGTATATCACTTTCACTGACACCTTGCTCTCTAAGCTTTTTTGTTTCATCGGCCATAGTCAGATGACGAGTGACATTTTCCCTTACCTGTTTCATGGATTCAGGCATTGTTTGTTCCAATGCCTGTAGTGCTGCATCTTTATCTTCATCAGATAGATTTTTATCATTGATAATTGACATACGAGACAGCGTATATTCATCATGCATGTGCTCTTGTTGATAAAAGGCTTCATACACATCATCACTAAGGGATTGACGAATGAGCGCATTTCGCTCAGTAACAAGGCTAGCCATGTTTGAAAAATCTCCAGTCCCAAGGCGGCCACCCATCTCTTCCTCCAAATCTTTTAGTGCCATCTTCATCGAAACATATTCGCCAAAAACATCCAATGCCTGAGTTCTAGCAGGTTCTGTTAAATGCAAATCAATATACTCAACAATGCGCGCAGAAATTATCTCAAACGGCTCATCCTCAATCGCTGACAAAAAATGATCAAATATATCTCTAACACTCTCTGTCGGAATCAGATTACCCTCTTCGTCCAAATAAAACTGATAACCTATTGGTACATCTCTCAAGGCTTCTGGCAATCCCCCATATTGCGAGTCATATTCAATAGGCAAAATTTGCTGTTTAGCTGGCTGAGAGATATTAGAGTCCTCAAACGAGACTGGATGAATAGGCTTGGTATTGACTTCATCTTTAGTCACAGAGCTTTTCAGGTAATTGTTAATCCCATACGCAACAGCTATTACGAAAAAAAAGCTACCAACATAAACAGTTTTTTTTATCATTATCACACCTAATTATTACGCCTACTGGTATCACCAGTTTGTTGTCTCCTAAATTCTGAAGGAGTACCTCCCGTCCAATTTTTAAAAGCCTTTCTAAAGTTCGATGGATCGCTATAACCAAGATTAAAAGCAATCTCTGATACAGTAAGCTGATCTTGTCGCAGATATTTCAACGCTTTTTTACAGCGAATATCATCAAGGATTCGTTGGAAGCTAGTGCCACTATCATGTAGTTTTTTACTCATAGAACTTAATGGCATACCCAACATTTCAGCAACATTGCAAGCTGTCGGACTGCCACTAGTCCATGTCGTTATGATATCGGCGACTTTACCTGGCAATGATTCTTCCATCTTGTAAGCTTCAAGCTCTTGGTCATAGCGTGTAATTAATGCTTTTTTTAATAACGGATTTGAACCAGGCAGCTTTTGTAGGCTCTGTGCTCTCTCAAATACCAGAATATTTTTCTCCGCACCAAAGGTAATCTCTTCTCCCAACAACTCAAAATACCGTTGACTATCCTTAGGCTCCGGAAAAACAAAGGACAGCCGTTTATATATAACTCTCTCTCTAAGTAACATTGAGCCTACGTTTAACCAATACATAGCTAAAGTTTCAAGCATAAAACGCTGAACTGGTGCTGGAATCTGCCACTGGTCTTCACAGCTTAAAATAAATTCTTCGTTATTTTTGTCTATCTCAATATCTAAGCCCAAGTTATAACGAAAGCTATATGACACAGCTTCCTCTAAGGTTTCACACACAATCAACAATGCTAGAAGTTTATCATTGGTGGAGGCATCAAGAACCTTCCCATATTCAAGCCCGAGAGACTCGCACCCTGTCATCTCCAAACCATGTGATATCAACACCATCATCTCCTGCAAGGAAACCCTGGAGACGCCAGAATGAATATTACTTTCTCCTATACCAGCTGCCTTTAATAGCTCATTTCTATTGGCACCCTGTGATTCGGCAACATCTACCAACAAGGAAGGAAAAATAGAATTAATACTCAGGTCTCGAGAGGTGTAATAAGATCGGTCTGCAAACATCGCTAACTACTCTAACTATTGGCATATGATTTTTTATTATAAAAATCGCTGCAGAATGCAAAAATGAACCATGATTTATAAATCATAGCTTCTGAAAAATATCTTTTAAAAACATGATCTTTAAAAACACGGTTTCGTAAAATACCAACTATTTAATGACTGATCAGTTCTTAAAAATAACTATAGCCATGAAAAATATATTATTTGATTTTATTTTTATAATAATTTATCCAGCTGTTAACCATATATTTTAAGTATATTTTGAAAAAGTAGAACCCCAAATTATCTGAAATAATTACCAGCAAGAATCAATCAACTCTTGCTGGTAACTTATTGCATTACAGCCCCATACTTTTTAAACGTTTTGCTTGGTTTTTATAAAGAGTTACCGGATCAACCTCCCACAAATGATGGAAACCAAAAAGCATATTAATAGTATCCATATGATTCATTCGATAGGAGCCTAAATTCCTGCCCAGTTTCGCGCTACAGGTTGTTAACGCGCCATCATTTGCTTCATCAAATGTCTTTTCTGATATACCTAAAACAAAATCAATAGGGTCAAAAATGTTAGTTTGAGCACGATTACCCTGCCAAGAAAAATAATGAATACCATTTACATAGCTATCTCCAGCCCCACAATAGGTTGTTGGCACACCATCTGGGAACTGTGCATTAAATTCAGCAGCATAGGCAGTCGTTAACGAAGAAAATGCGGCAGCTGCATCGTTTGGATCATTGGATCCACCCAATGAGTACAGCACACCAATCAAAGCATCCATTAACTGAAAGGCCGTACTGCCGGCAGGCGTATCAGGATCAAGTGTCTTGAGTAACGTATCAGCCATTTCCAGGCCACCATTTGAGCCACTAATGCTCGTTACTGAGGCAACTAGATCAGGTCTAACACCGGCCACATAGCGAATGGTTTGCGAACCCTGGCTATGCCCCATCAAGTTAACTTTATCCGCGCCGGTGATCGCCAATGCATCCTCAATCTGGAGAATCAACTGTTCACCTCTAGCCTCAGGCGTGTTTAATGTTGACACACTAGCGACCACCACAGTAGCACCACGATCCTCCAGCGGATCAACAATTTTATAGAAATAATCCAAACCCAACATCGAATCAAAACCACCAGCACCATGAACTAGTACAATAGGATACTTTGTTTCGTAAGCATCACAATCCTGCCACCACCAACAAAGTGCGTTAGCGTTTGATGCCATCATAAAAATAAAACTAATTTTTACCACTGTTGAAATAAAAAGCATAGAAATACGTTTCATATCAACCTCCCATATTATGTATTTATTAATTGGAGAAAAACTCTTACTCAAGGAAAATTCCCTAAGATGTGGTAATTATTGAAACAGAGGAAAATATTGAAAAGGTTATTTTTTTGACGAGATTGAAATGAAATTAGCAAAATAAACTACCTTTCAGAAATTACTATTTAAACTGTTAATTATTAACTGAAAGATAAAAAATCATAAAAATATTAACAACTTGAATAAGGGCTATCGCCAATATTGAAAAGTAAATCTGTTTGTAATGCATCATCGACAAACAATTTATGCCTGCCGATGATGATTACTCCCCATGAAATTATAAGCCCAAGCCTTTCAAACGGCTGGCTTGATTTTTATAAAGCGTAATAGGATCAACTTCGAACAAATGATGGAACCCAAGAATTTGATTAATCGTGTCCACATGATTCATTTTATAGGAACCCAGATCGCGTCCCCATTTGGCACTGCAGACTGAAAGCGCACCGTCATTTTCACCTTCTATGCTCTGACCAGAAAGCACCATTAACGTATCAGTGAGATCGTAGCCATTAGTAAACGCGCGTTTACCCTGCCAAGAATAATAACGAATACCATTAACCAGCTCGGGGCCTCCACCACACTCACTGGTAGGCGCGCCATCAGGATACTGCGTATTAAATTGAGCAGCATAATCTGTAGTTAATGCAGTAAATGCTGCTGCTGCATCATTCGCATTACTCGGCACTCCTTGAGAGAACAACAAATCAAGCAGCGCATCCATTAATTCGAAAGCATAACTGCCTGGAGGGGTATTAGGATCTAACGTTGTAATCAACGTATCAGCCATCTCTAAACCACCATTGGAACCACTAATACTAGTGATAGACGCAACTAGATCAGGTCTTACGCCTGCAACATAACGAATCGTTTGTGCACCCTGACTATGCCCCATCAAATTCACTTTTTCAGCACCCGTGATTGCCAGCGCATCCTCAATCTGGACAATCAACTGCTCACCTCTAGCCTCTGGAGTATTCAAGGATGATAAGCTGGGTACAATCACTGTAGCACCACGCTCTTCCAACTCACCTGGTATACCAAAGAAATAATCCAAGCCAAACATGGAGTCAAAACCGCCAGCACCATGAACAAGAACAATAGGATACTTTGTTTGGTATGCGGTGCAGTCCTGCCACCACCAGCATACAGCATTTGCAGGAGATGCAAACGCAAATAGAAAGCCAGCTTTTAAAATTATTAGAACAAAAAATCTAGAAATACGTTTCATGAAATTTCCCCGTTCACTTATTTATTAATATTTTATGGAGAGGCTCCTCTCAATAAGGCTAAAGGAGCGGCTGAGGATTAGAGCAATTTTTAACAACCATCAAACAGGTTATTTTTATCACCCAAATGACAAAGATGATCAATAATAACCTCTTTATAACAAACTAACGGCATCACTCAATAATAGCTAACCAAAGTTTTATAAAACTCTCGTTTTTATTTATTGATTAATGAAGATTAAAAATTTTCGGTTATAAAAAAATCATGAATATTTATTTTATCGCAACTACTATTATACAAAATGCTATTTCATTATTTTTATGCATTTTAGACTGTATAATTCATGTGATTTTAAAGATTAAGCCATACCATATCGTTTATTTTTATTGCGTTCTTTCAATGATAATTTTTCTTTCGCTAAAGAATTTTTTATACTTTTTACTGCCCCTGAAAAATGAAGTAATAACAGAACTTTGATCAAGTTCTGCCCACATTTTCAGCTATTGCCGATCACATACTATGAATGCTTAATTTTTTGTGATTGGAGCAAAAAATCATTGGCCACAATTACATAACTAACTTTCAAAATTACAATGATCCATTGTTATCAAAATTGATCACATTCTTATCAAAGCCAGGCAACAATCCGCAGGCAATTCTCAAATAGTTATTCGAAACAGGTAATATTCAGTCACTACAGAGCATGCTGACATTCGATTTAGAGTGTGCGCTCTGAATTAGTATCTTCATCCTTTGCAACAACACGATCCTCAGCAGGCACCAAATTAAACATCACCATTTCGTTCTGAGAACCGAGACGCATACGTGGCCCCCATAAAGAAATGCCATCAGAGGTATAAATAAAGGTATCGTCAATCTGAAAGTGCCCGTCGGCAAATTCATACATCCAATCAACAACTTCAGTAAAGGGCCAGATTTGGCCTCCGTGAGTGTGACCATAGAGCAGTAGGTCAAAATCACGATCTACCGCATCGTGCACATCTCTGGGTTCGTGATACAGTAAAATGGAGAACTTCTCGGAGTCACGCTCTAAACGATCAACCGTATCTGCCAAATGGTTTGGACGCCGGGAAAAATCAACACCGATAATCTCCAGCTCTTCCACTTCTACCCTATCATTAATCAACAATTTGATAGGACCAATGGTTTCCAGATAAGAAAGCAAGCGAGTAGGATCATGATAGAACTCATGATTACCGCGCTCAAAATAAATAGGCACAGGGCTTTGGCTCAGCACATTAAAATCTTCAGCGCTATAATGATCAAAATCAATCAAGTCGCCGGTAAATACAATAAAATCAGGGTTTAAGGCATAAGCATCCAACAGTTTCTGATCCATCTCTTCTTTGCTGATGGAACCATATTGCATATCGCTGAGATGCAGAAAAGTATAGGGCTTACTGATTTTATCCGACTGTAGGGTAAAAGTTTCGATAGAGGCTGGCTTATGAAAATTGTAGATCGACAAACTCACCGTTGCGACAGTCGCCAGCACATACACCCCCCCGGCCACTTTATTGGTTGCTAACTGCCGTCTGCCAGTAATACTCACAACCGAATAATAAGCCCAATACACTAGGCTTAAGAAAAAAGCGAAAGAAATAGCACCCATGTAATAGGTCAACAGACGAAAGGCTTCGCCACTCACTCGACCCAGAGTTAACCCCAGAAAAATATAACCCGTTGTAAAGCCAAGGCTAATGGCCAAGACCCGCAGTTTGGTCAGATTAAATTGGACTGATAAAGCTTTGAGCACACTGTAAAGCGCAATACTCAATAAAATATAAAAACCAAAGGAAGAAAATAATAAACTAACTATCGACCGCATCACTCTCTAACTGAGGCTTTCTCGCCTCTGCACCTCTATTTAACCTATACCTCAGTACACCTAATTCGAAACACCTATCTAGGTACACAGACCTAAATACAATTACCTAAGTACAATGCCTCTAACACGACGACGCTGGCACGTTGCCGCCAGCAAAAGCGGAGCAGTTAACTAGGATACTGAACGACTAGCAAGCATTTTCTTATTAGGGTTTGTTAATCTTGGAACTGCGCCATTTTTTTACCTGATATAAATCATACAGTTACATTCTTTTTCGGTTTTTCAGTTGACGTTAACGTAAACTGCTGATACATTTTCCAGAATAACTTTTGACCCATTAAGAACGTACACGTGATCGTTATGGCCGAGCAAAAGACCTATAGCATTTCTGACTTGTCACAGGAATTTGATGTAACAACCAGAACCATTAGGTTCTACGAAGAAAAAAGCCTACTATCGCCTGAGCGCAAAGGCACAGCACGCATATATAGTTCTGCAGACCGCACTACATTGAAGCTTATTCTGCGAGGCAAGCGCTTAGGATTTACCCTGGAAGAAAGCCGGGATATTATTGAATCGTACGCTCATGATTCGAATAATGTAGAACAACTTCAAAAGCTGATTGACAAGATAGAAGAACGAAAAGCTCATCTCACTCAGCAGTTACATGATATTGAGGTCATGATGGAAGATCTCAATGAAACAGAGCATCGAACCCGTTTAGCCCTTGAGCAAGCCGTTGCCAAGGAACTTGGATAACAATTCACTATTTACTCAATTAAAAGGTATTACCATGAGCCTATACCCTACTCTCAACTTTGATCTTGGTGAAGAAATTGACATGCTGCGCGATGCAGTTAGCCAGTTCGCGCAGGCGGAACTAGGTGATCGCGCAGTTGAAATCGACGAGAAAAACGAATTCCCCTCGGACATGTGGCGCAAGTTCGGCGACATGGGCCTATTAGGTGTTACCGTAGAAGAAGAGTACGGCGGCACTAATATGGGTTACCTGGCACATGTTATAGCTATGGAAGAAATCTCTCGTGTATCCGCCTCTGTCGGTCTGTCCTATGGCGCGCACTCTAACCTGTGTGTGAACCAGATCCGCAAGAACGGTTCTCACGAACAAAAACTGAAGTATCTGCCAAAGCTATGTTCTGGTGAGCATGTTGGCGCATTGGCCATGTCTGAGCCAAACGCGGGTTCTGACGTTGTGAGCATGAAACTGCGCGCCGAGAAAAAAGGTGACCGCTACGTGCTTAACGGCAACAAAATGTGGATCACCAACGGCCCCGACGCTAACACCTACGTTATCTACGCCAAAACTGATGTTAACGCCGGCCCTCGCGGCATCACGGCTTTCATCGTAGAGCGTGACACACCAGGGTTCTCTCAACACCAAAAACTCGACAAACTGGGTATGCGCGGCTCCAACACCTGTGAGCTGGTGTTTGAAGATGCAGAAGTTCCCGAAGAAAACATCCTCGGCGAAGAAGGCAAAGGCGTTAAAGTGCTAATGAGTGGTCTGGACTACGAGCGTACCGTTCTTTCTGGTGGTCCAGTCGGTATCATGCAAGCCTGTATGGATTTGGTTGTTCCTTATATTCATGACAGAACCCAGTTCGGCCAAAGCATCGGCGAGTTCCAATTGATGCAGGGTAAAGTCGCTGACATGTACGTTGACCTGAATGCCTCTCGCTCTTACCTGTATGCAGTCGCCAAAGCCTGTGACCGCGGTGAAGAATCTCGTAAAGATGCTGCAGCAGTTATCCTCTACACTGCTGAACGTGCCACTCAAATGGCATTACAAGCGATCCAGGCCTTGGGCGGTAATGGTTACATCAATGAATTCCCAGCAGGTCGTCTGCTGCGTGATGCCAAGCTGTACGAAATCGGTGCCGGTACTTCAGAAATCCGTCGTATGCTGATCGGCCGCGAGCTGTTTAACGAAACGAAGTAACCTGCGGAGTGCGGAGCAATTAACAGCATTCTGCAGGGCAATTACTGCAAAGCGATTAAATAGAACAGAGACTGGTTATGACTGTTATAAAAAGCAAAATAAACACACGCACAGCTGACTTCACCGAAAATGCTGAACACATGCAGGTTCAGGTTGATGATCTGAAGGACACTCTGGCGAAAATCAAACTGGGCGGTGGAGACAAAGCACGCGATCGCCACACTTCACGCGGCAAACTGCTGGTTCGCGATCGCATCAATGCCTTAATTGACACAGGCTCTCCCTTTATGGAACTGAGTCAATTGGCTGCCTACAATATGTACGGCGAGGATGTCGCTGCTGCTGGCATCATCACCGGTATTGGCCGCGTTCACGGTCAAGAGTGCATCATCGTAGCTAATGATGCGACGGTTAAAGGTGGTTCCTACTACCCCATGACAGTGAAAAAACACCTTCGCGCACAGACCGTTGCCGAGGAAAACAACCTACCCTGTATCTACCTGGTAGATTCAGGTGGTGCTAACCTGCCTCGTCAGGATGATGTATTCCCCGACCGCAACCACTTTGGTCATATATTCTTTAATCAAGCTAATATGTCTGCGAAGAACATTCCACAAATTGCCGTGGTCATGGGTTCTTGCACAGCAGGTGGCGCCTATGTACCAGCAATGGCAGACGTATCGATTATCGTTAAAGAGCAGGGCACCATCTTCCTGGGTGGACCACCACTGGTTAAAGCAGCTACCGGTGAAGTAGTTTCCGCTGAAGAACTGGGTGGCGCGGACGTACACTGTCGTACTTCAGGTGTAGCCGATTACTATGCACAAAACGATCATCATGCTCTGGAGTTGGCACGTGAGGCCGTTAAGAGCCTGAATCGTGTTAAGCCGATTGGTGTTGAAGTGAAAGAACCGCAAGCTCCAGCCTACGCCCCCAAAGAAATCTACGGCGTTATTCCTAAAGATACACGTCAGCCCTATGATGTACGCGAAATCATTGCTCGTATCGTCGACGGCTCTGAATTCGATGAGTTTAAAGCCCTGTACGGTACTACATTGGTCACTGGCTTTGCCCATATCTATGGCTATCCAGTAGGCATCGTCGCCAACAACGGTATTCTGTTCGGCGAATCTGCACAAAAGGGTGCGCACTTTGTAGAACTATGTGCAAAACGCAAGATTCCTCTGATTTTCCTGCAAAACATCACTGGCTTCATGGTCGGTAAGCAGTATGAGCAAGGCGGTATCGCCAAGCATGGTGCGAAGATGGTAACGGCTGTAGCCTGCGCCAAGGTACCCAAGTTTACGGTATTAATCGGCGGCTCATTCGGTGCCGGTAACTACGGTATGTGTGGTCGCGGTTACGACCCACGCTTCCTGTTTATGTGGCCAAACTCGCGCATCTCGGTAATGGGCGGAGAGCAGGCTGCTGGCGTACTGGCAACAATAACTCGTGACCAGAAAGCCAAAGCCGGTGAGCAGTGGAGCGATGAAGAAGAAGCGGCCTTTAAAAAGCCAATCGTCGACAAATACGAAGAACAGGGTCACCCCTATTATGCCTCTGCCCGTCTATGGGATGACGGTGTAATCGATCCTGCTGATACACGTATGGTACTGGGTCTGTCGCTATCGGCCAGTCTTAATAAAGAAGTTGAAGAGACCAATTTTGGCGTATTCAGAATGTAAAACTGGGCAATTGCGGTTTTACCCCTGAATCAGTTCCAGTCACTAATATTTGTAAAATTATTATTTTGTAAATCTATGCTATGAGCGAACAAAACATCACCATACAAACGGATGATCGTGGCGTCACCACAGTCACCATGAACCGCCCGGAAAAGCACAATGCTTTTAACGCGGAAGTTATTGCCGAACTGACTGCAGCCTTTCAACAGGTTGAAAATGATCCCAACTCTCGCATTATGATTCTGGCTGCTGAAGGCAAAAGTTTCTCTGCGGGTGCCGATCTTAACTGGATGAAAAGCATGGCTGGTTATACCTACGAGGAAAACCTGCGCGATGCTGGCGGTTTGGCAGGCATGCTGAAAACCTTAAACTTCCTATCGAAACCCACCATTGCGCGCGTACAAGGTGCCTCTTTCGGTGGTGCAGTTGGTTTGGTTAGCTGCTGCGATATGGCAGTGGGCAGCCCTCGCGCCAGCTTCTGTTTAAGCGAAGTAAAAATTGGGTTAACGCCCGCGACTATCAGCCCCTACGTTGTAGCAGCTCTAGGTTATCGCGCATCGCGTCGCTACTTTATTACGGCCGAGCGCTTCGGTGCCGAAAAGGCGCTGGAGCTAGGTTTGCTCAGTGAAGTGGTGGAAGAAGATCAACTGGACGCCACCGTCGATCAACTGGTTGAGTCGCTACTTACCAACAGTCCTCAAGCTGTTGGCGCCGCTAAAAGACTGGTTCGCGACGTCGCCTTTCGCGAAGTCACTGACGAATTAATTGCTGATACTTCAGAGCGCATCGCAAGCATTCGTACCTCTGAAGAAGGCCAGGAAGGTTTAACCGCATTCCTGGAAAAACGCTCACCTTCCTGGTTAAAAGGAAAAGAATAATGTTTAACAAGATTCTTATTGCAAACCGTGGCGAAATCGCCTGTCGGGTTATCCGCACCGCGCGCAAGCTGGGTGTAAGAACCGTCGCTGTCTACAGTGATGCTGATGAGAACGCCATGCACGTCGCCATGGCCGATGAAGCGGTACATATCGGCGGCCCAGCTTCACGTGACTCTTACCTGGTATTCGAACGCGTTATCGAAGCCGCCAAGCAAACGGGCGCTGAAGCGATTCACCCCGGTTACGGCTTCCTATCAGAAAATGCTGACTTCTGTAATGCCTGTAAAGAAAACAATATCGTCTTTATCGGCCCTCCAGTAGGCGCCATTGAAGCGATGGGCTCGAAGTCAGCTGCAAAAAATATTATGGGTGAAGCCGATGTACCCCTAGTACCTGGCTATCACGGTGAAGATCAAAGCCGCGACATCATCAAAAAAGCAGCCGACGATATGGGCTATCCGGTACTGCTGAAGGCCGCTGCCGGTGGTGGTGGTAAAGGGATGCGCCAGGTGTGGAAAGAAGAAGAATTCGACGAAGCACTTGCTGCAGCCAAGCGTGAAGCCATCAATGGCTTTGGCGATGACACCATGCTGGTAGAGAAATACCTGACACAGCCACGTCACGTTGAAATTCAAGTGTTCTGCGACCAACACGGCAATGCGGTTTATCTATTCGAGCGCGACTGTTCAGTTCAGCGCCGTCACCAAAAGGTGATTGAGGAAGCTCCCGCTCCCGGTATGACTAAAGAGATTCGTGAAGCAATGGGTCAAGCAGCGATTCGCGCAGCACAAGCGATTGACTATGAGGGTGCCGGTACTGTTGAGTTCCTATTAGATAAAGACGGTTCTTTCTACTTTATGGAAATGAACACCCGTCTGCAGGTAGAACACCCTGTTACTGAATACATCAGCGGCCAGGACCTGGTGGAATGGCAATTACGCGTTGCCTCCGGTGAAAAACTGCCATTGACCCAGGATCAATTACAAATCAACGGTCACGCCTTTGAAGCCCGTGTATACGCTGAAGACCCCGATAATGACTTCCTACCAGTGACAGGCACCTTGTCATTCCTGCAACCACCTGTTGAAAGCGAGAATGTCCGTGTCGATACCGGCGTACGCCAGGGCGATGAAGTCAGTATTTATTACGACCCGATGATTGCCAAACTCATCGTATGGGATGAAGACCGCGATAAAGCGTTGAGTCGACTCACTAAAGCGCTGAGCGAATATCGCATCAGCGGTATGACCACCAACCTGGATTTCCTCTATAACCTCGCCAACTCCAAGCCATTCAGAGAAGCTGATCTGGATACCGGATTTATTGAAAAGCACAACGATGCCATTTTCCACAGCGGGGAACAGGAAGTCGCTCGCGATCTGCCATTAGCAGCGCTTTACCTGGTGCTTTACCGTGAGCAAATCGCCAGCCAAAAAGCGTCGTTATCACCTGACCGTCATTCGCCATGGAACACAACCAGCGCTTGGCGTTTGAACGAGCAGCATATACAGGAGTTCTCACTCATTCTGCGTGACCAAGAATACCCGGTCAAAGTAGAGCAACTCACCGCTGAACCAACCCGTTACTCGATTACCTGCAATAACAAAACCATAGATGCCCAAGGGGTTTTGATTGACAAATCAACACTTCGCAGCAACATAGATGGCTATCAGGTAAACGCTACGGTGACACATCACGATGACCTGTTCAGCGTCTACACGCCTGATAATGCGCTAACTTTCAGTGTTGCCAAACCTGATCTTGGGGACCTGGATATGGATGCTTCCGGTGGCGGATTAACCGCACCGATGAATGGAACCATGGTTACCCACTTAGTTGAAGCCGGTGCCGGCGTGAAGAAAGACGACGCCTTATGTGTTATGGAAGCGATGAAGATGGAGCACACTATAGTCGCTCCTGCCGACGGTGTTGTAAAAGCATTTTACTATCAGCCAGGTGAATTGGTTGATGGTGGTGCCGAACTACTGGACTTTGAACGCAACAACTAACACTTTCAAACGTCTCTGTTCCCGTCTTTTCAAGACAACATCTCTGGATATGCTTAGCCACTATAAACTAGTATCGGCTAAGCATATTTGTTTTTACCCTGTCCTTTTACAAAGTCACAATACAAATTGTAGGGTTACAAGAAACTATCAAAAAAGGCTATTCGCCTATATCTACACCACTTACACCAGCACATGCCCCAAGTTCATATTGAAAAAAACCATCTCTTACAGTCAATTGATAACTTAAAATTATTTATATCTTTATTTTTATTAAAAATTTAAGCACGTGGTCTCACCACATATGCAATATAGCTAATAGATAAATCACTCTATATGATGTATTAAGTTAATTTGGTTTCGCAAGAATCAACCATAACAATTAAGCCGGTTAACACTCAGACATTGGTAAAAGTTCTTAAAAAACATTACGTTGAAAATATGAATCTGACAAACCGACAATTGTTAATTACACTATTAGCTCGCCAAGAGAATAAATAGAGCCCGTTTATTTGATGCTAGACTTCAAGCAATATCATCGCAAAAACCCTATTGCTACCAAGTTAATGGTACTGATATTAGTTGTCATTGCCCTGACCGGTATAGCAACGACTCTGGCACAGCTCTACATGAGCTATAACAATGATATTAGCGATCTCGAAAACCGGCTGGATCACGTCGGCGTCAGCACTCTCCCCAGTATCACCAAAAGCCTTTGGGGATTCGATGAAGAGCAACTAAAAGTCCAAGTAGAAAGTGTATTAGAAGTTGAAGATGTTATTAAAGTTATTGTTGTTTGGCAGGACTGGAACAATGAACAACGCACTCTTATGGCCGATAGCAATGAATTCTCTAATAACAATGGCTCGGGACAATCTTCTCCCCGTCGTATTTTAGAAAAAAAATATCCTCTCGTTTATACCGCACAAAATGGTGAAGAGCGCATATTAGGTGAGCTAGCAATTACCGCGAGCCTGGACAGCATATACACCAACCTGGTTAGAAGAGCTCAAATCATCACGTCATTACAGGTATTTAGTACCTTATTTATTGCTGCTGTCATTCTGTTACTGGTTCGACACTTACTAACCCGACACATAGAATCTATCGCTTCCTATACGCGCAGCTTAAGTCTCGACAACCTCAATCAAGCTTTAGAGCTTGATCGTCCAAATCCTGATGATAAAACACCTGATGAATTGGATAATGTGGGTGATGCAATCAACCAAATGCGACAAAAGCTCATCGATGATATCGCTCAGCGTCAACGTATTGAGCAAGCTCTTCTCGAAGAAACCAATGCCAAGCTGGAATCTTATCGACAAAAAGATGCAGCTGAAGAAGCCAACCGCGCCAAAAGCCAGTTTCTCGCTACCATGAGCCATGAGATTCGAACACCAATGAACGGCGTAATCGGCATGGTTGAGCTGTTGCGTGAAACCGAGCTCAACGATCAACAAAAACACTACCTCAATATCATTAACAAATCCGGCGAAACACTGCTGAACATCATTAACGATGTACTAGACTATTCCAAAATCGAAGCAGGAAAAATGGAGCTGGAACGCACCAACTTTAATTTACAAGCAGTCATTGAAAGCTGTATTGAAATGTTCAGCGAAACCGGCAATAAACCGGATATAGAGCTTGTTAATTGGATTGAAGAAGATACCCCTCTCGATTTGGTTGGCGATCAAACGCGATTGAAGCAGATTTTGATTAATCTAATCAGCAATGCCTATAAATTTACAGAAGAAGGCACTATTGCAGTCTCTGTTAACCAAGTCTACACCAACGATGGCAGCACACTGATTCGCTTCTCTATTTCCGACACAGGCATCGGCATTCATGCTGACAAACATTCGGATTTATTCCAAACCTTTAATCAGGCTGACAACTCAACGACACGAAAATACGGCGGCACAGGTCTGGGATTAGCTATCTGTAAGCGTCTAACTAACTTAATGGGCGGTGGCATTGGTGTAGAAAGCGAATTAGGAAAGGGGTCCAGCTTTTGGTTCACTGCACGTTTTGGGCTACAACAGCCAGGTAAAAGAACAGCTGCCGATGACACAAGTCTCAAAGGCAAATCAATACTGATTATTGCGCACAACAAAAGCCTAACCTATTCACTCGGTCGATACGCCAGCAGTTGTCAAATGGACAATTTGTCTGTTAACTCTGCCAAAGGAGGGCTCGAAGTTATCGCTCATCGACGCGCACAAAACAATCCCGAGTTCGATTATATTCTAATCGACTATTCATCGAATAAAAATAATGGCTCTGAGTTCAACGTAGAGTTGGAAAAAGAATTATCTCAATATCAGGGACAAATAGTATTACTCTCCAATCTTTTAACTGAACCAAAGGCAAAGAATATTCAGTCATCCAAGCCTATTATCACGCTACGCAAACCAATAACAGCTTCAATGTTATATAGCGAATTAACAAAATCCAATAAGGCTGTCGACAACAGTGAAACAGAAAAACCCGCAGCTCAAATTCAAGCTAGAAACCATCTCTCAGATTTGCATGTTCTAGTAGCAGAAGACAACGTCGTCAATAAACTGGTTATTACCGGCATGCTGGAAAAATTTGGTATAAAACCTGAACATGTCGACAATGGTAAAGAAGCTCTTGAAGCCTGCCAGAAAGAAGAACGGCCAGAGCTTATATTCATGGACTGTGATATGCCGGTTATGGATGGATTTAAAGCTACCGAATTAATTCGCAGTTATGAAAAAGAAAACGATCTCCAACCTATCACCATTTACGCACTAACAGCTCATGCAATGCAGGAACAAAAAGATGCTGTGATGTCCTGTGGCATGGATGGCCACATATCAAAACCGATAACTCTCGCTGATCTTAACGATGTTTTTGATCAATTTATTCGCCTGAATAGCAGAAAAAAAATTAACGCATAAGCCAGCTTGCGCCGAAAACATCGCCAAGCGGTTATAGAGAAAAGAGCAGTCGAAAAACTCCAAAAACGACCGCTCTATTTAGGAAGGGAGCAATTAGTGCACTTCGATTTGTCGGCTAACTGGCTGCTCAGGCTGACTTTTGGGAATGCTTAACTCCAGCAAGCCATTCTCAAACTTAGCATTAATATCCGACTCAGTAACAGCATTGCCGACAGTAAAGCTTCTCATATAAGAGCCTGTTCTGCGCTCTTTTCGAATCACCTTACCCTCTTTTTCTTCAGAACTCTCACTAGCCATTGATGCCTGGATCGTTAACACACCATCTTCCAGTGTTACTGAAAGGTCATCCTTTTTAACCCCAGCCAACTCGGCAGCAATTTTATAGTGATCATCGTGTTCTGTGATGTCTATTCTAGGGCTGAAAAAAGCATTGCTATTTTCGGCCTGTACTTCCGGAGTTAAAAAATGATTGAAAAAACGGTCTAAATCAAATATAGAATCACGAGGTAATATATTCATCGCTCTCTCCTTGTTTAACCAATGTATATTGATAAAGTCATCGTTTAATGTGGGGGTTTCTCTCCCAAAAACAATCATAAACGGCTGCTCTTTATTATGATTTTGATCCTTATCAATTCTTTAAACAGTTTTTAGCCGTTACTGATTAATCACCTCTCTCACTCTTACAGCCAACACATCACAATTGGCCCGATGTAACACACCATTTGCTGTTGAACCGAGCAATATTTTCACTCCGTGACGACCGTGACTACCTATCACAATTAAATCGGCACGTTCCTCTTCTGCCTTTTTAATAATTACATCTACAGGTCTGCCAAAATCGATGGTAATCAGGCTGCGGCTTAGACCGCCATCTTCAACCCGCTGGGCGAGATCTTTAAAAAGCATTTGACGCACTTCTTGTTCATTGTAAGGCGCCACATAATCAGACCACCCTGAATAAGGTGCCAATGGAAGGTCAGCAACATGAATAATGCTAATTACAGCCTTGTTTTCTGCGGCAATATCCGCCGCAGCTTGTAACACATCATCAGCCTCATCAGAGAGGTCAATGGCTACCAGAATTTGTTTATAGCTACTCATCCTCTACCTCCTTAAATTTAAAAGCTCTTACCCTGCAACCTTAAAACCCACACCTTAAACCTTAAAACCCCGAAAAAAAATCGCTTTGACTGGAATCAATTTTCAACATGGTTTTTGATTAATAGCTCTATGACAAAATAAATTTATATAACTAATCATTATTCGCAGCTCCCTCGATAATTCTATATTCTGAACCCCACACACCTTTGTTACTTAAACGCTTAATAAAGAGCAAGCAGCTATCACAAGACGACTCTTATCTTAGCAAGCAATTCATAGAAGACGTCGTTTACAAAGGTGATATAGAAGGTAACTCTTAGAAAATCTGGAGGTCGACCATGAGTATCTCTCCCTGTTTAAAACGTTACCTCGACCATCATCACGTCCAATATGATGTGATCGCTCACAGGCACACAGATACCGCATTCAACTCTGCCAAATCAGCTCATATCTCTCCTGATTGCATGGTTAAAGGTGTACTGCTGCATGACGATGAAGGTTATTTGATGGCAGCACTACCGTCTTCCAAAGCAATCGACATGGATGAAATCAACAAACAAACAGGAAGACATCTAACACTGGCAGAAGAGAAAACCTTACATTGTATTCTCAATGACTGTGAAACGGGCGCAGTACCAGCTTTAGGAGAAGCCTTTGGTGTCCCCACTTTCTGGGATAAACGGCTGGCCTATCAACCCAGCTTTTATCTGGAATCTGGCGATCATGAAGAGTTAATCCGGCTCAGCCATTTTGCATTTATGGATTTAATGGATGATACACAAAGTGTCAGTATGACCCATTAGTCAACATTATCGACTTTGCTCAAATGACCTGCAGCAAAAGACTTTCAATAATCTTTTGAACCTTCGATATGTTTTACGATCTTAACTGTCGCTAGTCAGTAATGACAACGACTTATTTTTGTTGCCTTACGAAGGCCCCATTACCCACAGTGTACTAGTATTGCAAAGGTGAAAACACTCATTGCTAATCACACAAGTTTTACTGACACAAAAGGTTTTACTAGCAAAAATAAGCACTGTGAAATACTATCGATAAAAAACTGATAACAACCAAATTCGGCACAACTCCCTTTAATAAAAAAACATAGAGCAACGATATGTCTGAAAGTCTTCAAGAAAAATTTCGTGAAAGTATGCTGCCGATTGGTGTCAGTGCTGTGATTATCATCGCCATCGCTGCCGGTATCATAATCAGCCGCTCTACTGAGCAGGAAGAAGAAATAATTGTTTCCGAACCAGTTGTTGAAGCCCCTATAGAACGTGAAGTGATCGCACCTGAACCCGTACTACAGACTACACCGATAGCTCCTGAAGTCATTGAAGAAGCTGTACCAGAATTGCCAGCTATTATCAGTGCACCTGATGCATTGGACGGTAGCGACGATCAAGTGTTACTGGCACTGGGTGACTTCTCTCCCACTTTAATGCGCTGGCTTTTGCCCAAGGAGCAAATTAGAAAATGGGTATTAGCGGTGGACTTAATGGCCGATGGCAAACTACCCAAGCGCTACCGCCCGATCGATTATCCAATGGCAAAATATGTCGTTCAAGCCGATGGCGCTGAAACCTATACTCCCGTCGACACTAATTTTGAACGCATGCAACCATTAATCAAAGTATTGACCGAAATCGATACCGATCTGTTAGCACGTTATTATCGCGCCTGGCTACCGATTCTGGAAAAGGCCTACAGCGAACAGGGTAAAGCCGATTCCTTTGACCAACGCCTGTCTCAAGCCATGGACCGTGTACTTCAAGTCGATCCATTGTCAGAAACGGCAATCCTGACTCGCCCCAGTGTGCTTTATCGCTACGAAAGCGAATTACTGGAAAGCGCCTCCGACGTTGAAAAACTGCTTTGGCGAATGGGGGAAGATAACGCCACAGATGTACAACTCTTTATCCGAGATCTAAGACACAGCATTCGTAATAGCTAAGCTGAGAATTAAATAAGGAAAATACCGTGAAGTATTCGCCATTAGGCACCAGCGGCCTGGAAGTCTCTCGCATCTGTCTGGGCACAATGACCTGGGGAACACAGAACACTCAGGCCGATGCCGATCAGCAATTGGAATACGCGCTGTCGCAGGGTATCAACTTTATTGATACTGCCGAGATGTACTCAGTCCCTCCTACACCACAATCCTATGGCGCCACTGAATCTATTATCGGCAACTGGTTGCAACGTCATCCCGAAAAACGCAGTGACATTATTCTCGCCACCAAAATTGCTGGCGTGGGATTATCTTATATACGAGGGGGCAGTCCGATCACCGGAGCCAGTGTGATAGAAGCTGTTGACGCCTCGTTACAACGCCTGCAAACCGACTACATTGACCTCTACCAGCTACATTGGCCAAACCGAACCACACCGCACTTCGGCAAACATCACCTGAATAAAGTACCCTTTTCAACGGTTAATGCCGAGGAACATAAAGCAGGCATGTTAGACATCTTGCAGGGATTGGACAGCTGCGTGAAAGCAGGAAAAATCCGCCACTGCGGCCTTTCCGATGACAGCCCCTGGGGCATTGCCGAATACCTGCAATTAGCCAAAGAGCACAGCCTGCCGCGTATGGTATCCATTCAAAATGAATTTAGCCTGATACACACCAAAGACTGGCCCTATCTGATAGAGCAATGCGCAATGGAAGATGTGGCCTTTTTGCCCTGGTCTCCATTAGGCGGCGGCGTGCTAAGCGGCAAATACCTCAATGGCGCAATGCCCGAAGGGAGCCGCTGGAGTTTTACCCAGCGCAATGGCATTTTCCGCGATACTGAACAGGTTCATCGAGCGGTGGCAGCATACGCAACCCTGGCTGATAGCTATCAAATAACCCCAGCCCAATTAGCGCTGGCCTGGTGTGATCGAGTTGATGGCGTTACCTCAACCATTATTGGTGCCACTACCATGGAACAGTTGAAGGAAGATATAGCAGCGTTTTCTGTTCCGTACAGTGATGAATTGGCAGAACAGATTGCTGAAATTAAAAAGCAATTTCCTGAGCCGTACTAACCTCGCGCTTTTTTGCGAAGCTCAACGTTGGGATTATCAATGTACGGCCATTATATTATCGCCAATAGAGTATGAGCATATCCGACTAAGATGGCTAAAAGGCATGCCCGTTTCACTATGCCAAGTGTCAAAAGCGGATTGCACTAATTTAAGATCGCGCTGACTGGTTGGCGAGTCGTTAATTGGTATACCCGATTGCTGTAAGCAAGACACAACATCCTTGGTTAATAAATAAGTATCAACGCCCAGATAACGCAGTGCTCTGGGGCCAGTCATACCACCCAAGCGGCTTCCCTGTTTTTTCAGTAACGCATATAAGTTATATAAATCGTCCTTGGGCCAATCAGCTATCATTTTTGCGAAAGAACCATGTTTGGATGACTGATCCAGAATAAACTGTGCATTCGTTGGCACACTCATAATTTTCTGACGATTGCGAATAATCTCCGGCGATTGACAGATTTTATCCCACTGCTTTTCAGTGAGTAGAACCATTTTCTTCGGCTCGAAGCCAAAGAATATTTTTTCAAACCCATCCCATTTTTTCTCGACCACTTTCCAGGAAAATCCGGCCTGAAAAATACAACGTGTAAATTCCGCTAAAACCCGATCATCAGTAATAGCCAATAGTTGCCTGCGCGTTTTAACTACAGGCATTACAGCCTCAATTGCCGCCTTGCTACCCTTGCGCTTAATCGCTCGCTTTAAGATTGTGCTGAACTTTTCCATCACTTCATTTACCTTTTTATAATTTCCCTACACCTTACAATTAATCTACATAAAACATATTACAATGGCAGTGAGGTCACCAGAATTAACCCAAAGGTGATGGTAATGATACAAGGGATGACCAAATGCCCCATCACATCACGCGCCTGAATTCTTACACCTGCACCCATCACCGGCAAAATTAATAATAAAAAGAACGGCTGCAGTAAGTTCGTTGCCGATTCACCATAGGCCACACTCAATGCCACCCGGGATAAAAAGGCATCCAACCCTTCTGCATCCATACCTTCGCCCAAGACCTTTGCCGATTCAATAAAAGATGGACCAATCACCGCCCATTCACCACCCGCTGAAGGAATAGCAAAATTAACCAACGCTCCACTGATATAGGCATAAGCAGGCAATGTAGCCACACTGGCACTCTCCGTCATCCACAGGGATAGTTCCTTCGCTAGCCCCGTATACATCATGATCCCCATAATGCCGGCATAAAAAGGAAACTGAAAAATCACCCCCGACACATTGGAACAGGCGCGGCGCATGGCAAGCACATAGCGCATCGGTGTTCTGTGAAACAACATACCGATAAACAGAAACAGGAAAATGATGATATTCAAATTGATATCAAAACCATTTTCCAAAAAATAACGCACACCAAACCAAAATCCTAACAAGCAAATAATGCCCTGCAGAATGACACTGTTATTTACAGCATCTGAAAAATTACCTGTAGGCAGTTTTAAGGATTCCGCTTCTTCGGCAATGGAGAGAGTTGTCGGCTTATTGCCTTTGTCTTCCAGTGCATCCATCTCGACAATTAAATCTTCCTTGGGTCGCATCCAGATCATCAATGCCATTAAACCCAAAATAATGGAAAACATAAACAACAGATTCATCGTGCTACCCAGGGTATGCCCAATTGCAATAGTGGAGTCCAATAATCCCTCCTTGATTAAAAAATTGTTATCGGTATTCAGTAATAGCGGAATAGAACTGGACAACCCAGCAACCCACACACCAAAGGAAAGATAAACACAGGCCGTAAGATACGCATAATCAATACCGCGCACCCGATTTGCCACTTCGCGTGCGAACACTGCAGTTAACACCACCCAGGACCAACTAACCAATACAAAGATACCACCGATCAGAATCGTACCGCCGTACACTTTACTGGGCGTATTCGCATAATGCGCTAATTTATCGATCAGCTTATTCACCGGTGGCGACAACGCTATGCAATAACCCGTTGCTAAAATTAGAATCATCTGCATAGCGAATTCCAGCAAAATCCAAAACCCTTGATACCAGGCATCAATAATTTGCATAGGTCCAGCATCGACAATAGTCATCGCCATCACTGCAGAAAACAGGGTGATTAACAATGCAAAGACAAAGGGATCAGGAATCCATCGCTTTAGAGTTTCAGCGAAAAAAAAGCCAACTCGATTCAACACAGTTTTTCTCCATTATTGTTATCGTGTTATGAATAAATTAAAGACCGATTTCCACACCGGCAACCTCCCCGGCTGGGTCATAGTGCGCCTTGCAAATAAATAACCGTTCGGGCGCGATAGCATATTTTTCTACCAATAGCCTTTTAACAGTTGCAGCACGCTCATCCGCTAACGCCAAATAGCGATCTTCTGATTGGATATTGGCAAGCTGCTCCGGTGTCAGGGATGATCCAGACACATCTGGATTCTGACCACTCGCCATTGATGCGATCATTTCCGCCCGATAAGCTGCCATATCGCTAACACCCGCAACACCACATAATCGTAACTCAATGCCAGGACGATTGATTAGCAATTCAGCAATCTTGGCGCTGTAATTATTGCCCTCTTGCGTTAATTGAGAATGCATTGGCTCAAACACAATAGGCGTCAGATTTAACCCGCCTTTATTCACATTATCTACCGCCATTTCAGCAGCCATCAGAATAGCGCCATAGGGTTGTAACGCAAATTTCAAATAGGTCACTGAACCACTAGCCAGTGCATTTTTAATGGCGAGACCAATCACATTGGTAACAGTAAAGCCAGGATCATCCATTTTGCCATGAATGGGAACATCGAGCTCAATATTATCATCGCTATCGCGTAGTAGATTTAAACTAAACTCCAGCGGCACATCGATAGTATTTTCATTTTTGGCTTCGGGTTTAGACGCTATTTGTAATTTTCTCAGAATCAATTCGTTATCCACATCAATAGCTTCATCTTTGACACTGATATCAAAGCTATGATCATATTGGCCAGATTGTAATTCGTAAGCCAAAATGGATTCGATGTAGGGAGAAATCACAGGTAACGACATACCCTTTAGACTACCCTTAATGGCGACATCTAACTGCTCACTCAACGGTGCAATATCACCTACAGCATCTATCCCGCCAAACTCACCCATTTTTGCAGAAAAGTTAAACGGGCTAGGTTGATCCGGTTTTGAGCTATTAAGATCCTGCAATTGAATTTCGCTAATATTCATCAGCAGTTCGACAGGCTTGTCAAATTGCTGATCTACAAACTGTATTTGTCCGCCGTTGACGGCAACACGATCTATAACATAGGTAAATCCATTACCGACAGACACTTCATTCTCTTGGCTAGGATCAAGATCAGGATCAGATTCATGCTCATCTACAGCTGTTTCATCGCTTGTAGCAAATTGCTGAATGGAAGCAAGTAGTGCACCCTGATAGGCAACGCCGCCCTCCTTCTTCATCAATATCTTCGAAACCAATTGTTCAACATCGACAGTCTCTATTGTCAAAGACTGGCCATCAGCAACATTCATGGAATTAACAGCCAAGCTGTCAAAGGACAATAAAGAGGACAATAAATTATTTTTATCCTTTTCTTCTGTCGCTGTCGTCGTTGTCATATCTCCTACTGCTTTCATGCCCTGAATCGAAAATTGGTCCAGGGTAATATCTAACTGCTCATTAGCGTGTAACTGTTGTACAGTCATTGCATCAAAGGCCGCCAACAATAACTGCCTCTCCTTATCCATCACCAGCAGATTATTAGCATTCGCATTGGCTTTAATTTCATAGGTTAATTGATCGACTGCGCCACTCAAATCCATATCAGTTTTAATCGTGACGTTAGACAACGATGCTGTTAAGTGCCCATAGTCCACATTGACATCTTGTAATGCTAAATATGTATCGAGATCAACATTGACCTTGTCACCCATACTGGCATCAACCTTCACAGTTAAATCGACATTACCTGAAATAGCTTCTGTTGGTGGCGGCATGAAAGATAGAAACTGACCCAGGGTCATACCTTGTAACTGTAATGTTCCAGAAAATTGTTGATCCTTGGCAAAAGCCAGCAGCGAACTGTCTACAGATATCGTCGCATCATTCCAATCGGCATCAACAACAAGAGAAGCAGGCTGGTTTGATGCCGAACTCAACGCATTGACAGCTAACTGCCTAATGTTAAGTTCACCTTCAAAATCCGGAATCGATAGTTCTATATTGCTGTTGATAATATCCAGGGCAGATAGCGTAAATAAAGGGATCGTTGATTCGTTATCTACGTTCTGTGAAGAATCATCTGCTACTATACTTGGAGCATCGGTGACTAACAAAGGCGCCAACGCAAAGGGCACATACCATTCATTATCCGGGCTGTGAATAATGCGTGTAGACAAACCATCAATTGTAATAGCTTCTACATACCAATGGTCCGTTATTGATTTAATCCAGCCAAGATCAAGGCTCAGATTGACAAGTGAGAAGTAAGCGCTGTTTTCCCCTTCTATTTCCAGATTGTTTATCGAGACACGCCCGGAGAAAAGGTTCAAATCGATATCATCGATATAAACCTCGGTATGCAGCTGTTCACTGAGAATATAATTAGCAGAGTACCTAACCAACTCGGGAAGCATCACTAAAAAAATCAATAGGCCCACTAGTACATAGAGGCCATTGCGCATCTTATCATTCATAAAATAATACTAGGCTGGAAACTTTTTACGCAGGATAACAGCGGGAGTGACTTAGGTCTAATCCACTTATCGAAACCGAATGATAAATACCAAACACTACCGCCACACACGGTTGATTGGATTTAACCATTAGAAAATAATAACGGACACAGGCGATTTTATACCGCCATAATTTTTCTTATTTTTTCTTCCAGAGAGTCCGCACTAAAGGGTTTACAGATATAACTACTTACACCGGCCTGTTTAGCTTGCAAAACATGCTCTTTATCGGCATTACCGGTGAGCATTAAAAAAGGCATATTAGGGTCCCGTTTTCTTATGTAATTCAAAAACTCCAAACCACTCACCTCGGGCATATCCCAATCGCTCAATACCAGGTCGAATACTATAGTCTCTTGTGTATCAAGAAACTGAATAGCCTTCGCAGCACTCTTTAATGCTCTTATTTTTTCTATACCAATGGTTCTCAACACACTGACAATCAGGTTTATCATCGTCGACTGATCATCGACAACTAGTACTTTAAGCTTACGCAAATCATTACTATCATCAGAGGCATCTTCAGTCATGCTATGTCCTTGCAACTGTTCTTGTTAACTTATTCAAAATATCCAAAGCCAAATCGTACTCAATGTCATCAATGGCCTCGAGTAACTGCTGAAAAATGTGCTTATTCTCATTATTACCGACCAGCTCCGAAAGCTCTTCACCCAAGTCCTGACAAACCGTGTCGTACTCTTTAAGCGCTTTCTCCAGTTGATTAAACTTTTCTTCCACTATACGTTCATCAACCGTTAAAGACGAAGGCTTTTCATGGCTTTTGTTTTTGCTAGTGTCATCCATCAGCTGAGATATCGATTGAAGACATTCCTCTGATGCATTTTTTAACTCACCCTCCAACTTACAGGCTTCTGTAATATTCTGCTCTTTGCAATACTTTTCCATTTGTTTAGTAATATTATAAATCTGGTTCGCCCCCACATTACCCGCACTTCCTTTAAGTCCATGGGCTAGGCTAGCTACAGTATCGCAATCTTCTGCCTTAAGTCCTGCAATAATCTTATCGACACTACCAGGTACACTATTTTGAAAAGACTTCAGTATTTTCATATAGGCCTTTTGATTGCCACGTAACCGCGTAAGCCCCTCTTTTATTTGCAAACCTGGCAATGCTTCTGAAGATATTGACTCATCATTTTTTGTATCAGTATGTTTTGCTTGAGGCTGAATGGTATCTGATGATATTGCAGATCCCTCTTCTTGTTTAACAATAACTTTCTGCAATGCTGTAAACAACTCATCAGGATCTATAGGTTTACTCACATGATCCTGCATACCTGCAGCCAAACACTTATCCTTTTCTCCAGCTAATGCATGTGCAGTCAACGCAATGACAGGTATAGAAAAATCAGGATATTGTGACAATAAAGCTCTCGTCGCTTCATAACCATCCATTTCAGGCATTTGGATATCCATAAGAATCGCATCATAACCAAGTGTATTGATACGTTCACTCACCATATTGATAGCTTCTGGTCCACTTTCCGCACACTCAACGACGACACCTATATCGACTAACATCTCTTCGGCTACTATACGATTTACATCATTATCATCGACAACTAATACTCGCTTATCTCTCAGGGATTCATACTGTATATCTTCATCCTTTTCATAAACCACAGTACTACTGTCATCCGAGACAATTTCTAGCGTATCAGTCAATGTACTGATTAATACTTGTGTATCAATAGGCTTAATCACTAACTCCGAAACACCAGCGCTCTCAAGTTGAGGTTCTAATTCTTCGCGGTGATGAGCAGTCACCATCACAATCTTAGGCAATTGTTCTAACTCAGGAATAGCCTTTAATTGGCGCGCTACCTGAAGGCCATCCATCTGTGGCATTTGCCAATCCAACAACACCAAATCAAAGGGTTGCTCAGTCAAGGACTGTGATTTGAGAACTTGTATAGCCTTAGCACCACTATCTACCACTGTGGAATTAATGCCCATCCAGGTCAATATTCTATTAAGGATTTTTCGAGCCACAGGATTATCATCTACAGCTAGCACATTTAAACCCTTTAACTCAGGCGGCACCATAATGTTAGAGTGAGCCTCCGGTAGTGAAAAGCTCAATGAAAAGCTAAAGGTGCTACCTTTCCCCGGTTGGCTTGTTGCCGATAATTCGCCACCCATCATTTGCACCAACTCCTGACATATGGCTAACCCCAAACCTGTTCCCCCAAATTTCCTACTTGTTGTGGTGTCAGCTTGAGAAAACTTGTTAAAAACAACCTCAAGCTGCTCTTCTGTCATGCCAATACCGGTATCCTTCACCGCAAAATCAATAGTCGCTATATTGTTTTCTATTTGTTTAGGCTTTACAGATAAAACCACTTCACCAGTATCAGTAAACTTGACAGCATTATTTGTTAAGTTAACAAGTATTTGATTAAGCCTGAGAGGATCACCGATGACGGTAGCTGGCAACTGCGGATCAGCTTGAATTAATAGCTCTAATTGCTTTTCATCAGCTTTCATCCCCAACAGATCAATAATGGCCTGAAGACTACTGCTCAACTCAAACTCTATCTGTTCGATATTGAGTTTACCGGCCTCTATTTTCGAAAAATCGAGAATATCGTTAATAATGCCTAAAAGAGATTTAGCGCTATGATAGATTTTGCTGACAAACTGATGCTGCTTATCTGATAGATCGGTTTTTAAAGCCAGATGAGAAAACCCTACAATTGCATTCATTGGTGTACGAATTTCATGACTCATATTGGCCAAAAACTCTCCTTTAGCCTGGGCAGCCTCTTCTATTTCCAGCATTGCCTGCTGCAAATCAGCCGTTGCTTTTTCGACTTTAATTTCAAGAGTGCTATTAAACTCCTCTAATTTCTTTGACAGCGTTCGATAACTCAGAAGAAGCCATAGCGTGTAAATAACAATAGTTGCCACAGCAAGTAATAAAAAAAATAATGCCAGATTCTGCCATGCTTCCTTTTCAGCTATAGTTTGGTCAAGGTGGTCATTGATCAATTGATAATTTTCAGATAATGCTTGCTGCTTAAGTTCATACGTAATGTTATCGATAGCCAATTGTCGTTGGATGATATTATTTACATGCTGAGTAATAGAGCGCCAATCACTAGATTCCCGAGTTTTATCATCCAGCGTACCCTGAATAAAAATTAATTGCGCTTTCAATTCAGCGGCACTGGTTGAATCATGTTTAGTTAAAAATGCCAATGTAGATTGGGTAAGCAAATGCAATGACACCTGTTCAAAGTCAGCACTTCTAGATGCACGATCCAATAATAGCGATAAATAATTATGAGAATTACGTAATACAGCCAAATGACTTTTAAATGCTTCGAATTGTTCAACCTTATGATTTTGCTCCTGGTGAATATGCTCCCAATCGATATTAAGGGTAGATGATAGCGCCTGTTCTAACTCTGCCATTGTTTGGCCTTGAGTTTGTGTCAGACTATTATTGAAGGCTGTAAGATTATCGTAGTGACTCACCAAACCAAAACGCAATTGCAATAACTCACTAAGAGATAATTCATTAAGTATATCGATATCATGCATTTGATTATTGAGTGCATTTAACCTGCTCAAATTACTACTTTGCCATTGTATATAAATAACACAATATGCTATGACTAACATGCATGAGATAACCAGTAAGCGGTGTTTGAATGTTTTCATTATTGGCTCGCTAAAAGCTCTCCGGTAAGGCTATTGAGAAAAGCAACGATGGCGTTCACTTCTTCTTGGGATAGTTCTATACCAAGCTGATATCGCCCCATAATTTTTACCGCTTCATCAAGAGTCGCTGTCTGGCCATCATGGAAATAAGGCGCAGTTTCTGAAACATTCCGTAAACTGGGCACTTTAAATTTATAGCGGTCTGTATCCTTACCAGTCACGTTATAAAGCCCATAGTCCGCATCAGTGATGTTGCCACGATCGGCAAAATAATCACCCATAACACCAAAATGCTGATACATATTGCCACCGACATTGACTCCCTGATGGCATGCAATACAACCTAACTGCTTAAACAGTTGATATCCCTCAAGTGCCTTTTTACTTAGGACGTTTTCATCACCATTTAAATATTGATCAAAAGAGCTATTAGGTGTGATTAAACTACGTTCAAAGGTGGCAATAGCCAATTTAATATTGTGCTCTGTAATACCGTCATCGAATATCTGCTGAAAAACTTCACTGTAATACTCGTCGCTTTCCAACTTACTGATAACTTCAGGCCAACTAGCGCCCATTTCAACAGGGTTTGTGATTGGCCCATCAATTTGTTCTTCCAACGATGAAGCACGCCCATCCCAAAATTGGCGAAAGTTGTAATGGCTATTGAATACAGTAGGCGTATTAATCGATCCCAGCTGATCATTAATTCCCTTAGATAGTGCATTAGAATCTGCACCTCCTGCTTCGATATTATGACAACTGGCACAGGATACTGAATCATCGGCAGATAATCGTTTGTCATGAAATAGTGTGTTGCCAAGCGCAACTAGAGACTGATCCAGCTTTACCATCAACGGCAATGGTCGAATTGGCTCATTATCGTTTGCCTCTGCAACTCGACTAGAAGTTAATGAAAAAGCAGGTGGTTCATTATCAGCTATATCTCTGGAACAGCCTGAGAGACCTAACAGAAAAAATACAGCAACGCCGAAATAATTAATGAAACCGATTTTGAAGCAATCCATCGAATAGATCCCTCTTATCCTTCGTGTGAATGCACTGTACTAGTGCATAAATAGGTATAGCACATCTTCTGATTTTTGTACTTAAATGAAAGCCAGCTTACTATAAAAAATTTATTAAAAAACAATAGTTAACGATCAAAAAATAGACTATATATGACCTATGCTCTAACAATATACTGAATGGAATCAAGCCATATGCCCGAGAACATCAATATTGCTGTTCTATACCAAATAATAATCACTCTAACGGTTGCTATGGTAACCGCTATAGCCATAACAATTTGGTATATAAAAAGACTGGATAAGGCAGTTAACGATTATAAGGAATTGAAAGAAAAATTTTTTGAATTAAAGAACAACGCCAGCCAGAACAAAGCTTCTGAAGAAAGCATCCTTCAGTATCTTTCAAGTCAATTAGGAAAAACATCCCAACAAGCTGTACACAAAGGCTGTAATAGTAAGCAGCTAAGATTAAGAAGCGATTATTTAAAAATAGAGAAGCAAGCCTATGAAAAAAAAGGCGACAGCAAGCAATTCTGGTTTTTCCTGGAAGAAAACCTCAAAAATTTACTATCGAAACACTCGACAAGAGAACTAATACCTACCGCTATCCCTCCGCCTCAACCGCCGCCTAAAAAAACATTCGATATGCAGGAAATTATTGGCAAGCAAAATACAATAATTAGTGATTTAAGACAAAAGATAGAAGAGTTTGATAAGAAATATTCCCAGTCAAAAAAAGATAACATTGTTGATGAAAGATACAAAATAATTAAAGAAGAGCTGGAAAAAACCATCACCCATAACAAGCAACTAAAAGAAGAACTAAAACGAGCCCTTGCCATTAACGATACCGATACCATTACCCAAGAAAATCCCACCATAGAAAGACTACAAGATAAGTTACAAAAACATAAAGAAATCAAAAGTAGTGTCGTTAATCTTGAAGGCATTATAGGCTATCAGAAAAAGACCATTGCAAAATTGGAAGACGAAGTCAGCCAACTTAGACTAGCCATCATGGAAGCATCTGGAACAGAAAGCTCTGCCGAAAACTCACAACATGTAGAGAAACTGAAACAAACATTAGTAGAAACTGAAACCTGCGTTACTATCCTGGAACAAGAAATGGATAATATGAGAGCAAAAATACAGGAAATGAAAGACTATGAACAACTGAATATCAATTACATTGAAAAAGAATTAACCGTTTTAAAAGACTCACAGAAAAACACTGACACAGAAGCCGATCCAAAAAACCAAAACGGAGATATCACCACAAAAGATGGAGAAGAAAGCACTAATGAACTTTATGAGCGTCTCGACTGGGAAGTTGCCAGATATGCCATTGCCAGTTTAAACATAAAAACTGTAGAAGACTTAGCTAGAGATATGGTCAACAGACTCAAAAAGAACAAAGTTGAATGCTCAATTAAAATACAAAGTGAATTTTTTAACTTTGAAACGGAAAGTAACGAATTTAGTAATGAGAGCAACAAGCAGTATAAACGTGCTAATTTTACTGACCAATTAACAGTGGATAAAATTAATAAAGGTTATATTTTAACGTTGAAAAATATCATACTAATGGCTGGAGTAGGATACCATGAAGAAAAAATTGAAAACTTTATTAGAAGTTTTGTTTATGTCGCCAGCAGATCAGCTCGGAGCATCGACCAGGATTACATCATCTCAGAAAAAGAAAAGACCATAACAGGTATTAGAAATGAAACTATCGAATCGATAAAAGGAATTAACGTTCAGTATAAATATCAAATCGAAGAATCTTCAAAAATTCTTAATAGAGTATTAAAAGAATTATCCACCATGTTGAGTTCCATGTCCCTCAATGAGAAACAAAATGACATTATTAACAATATCATTGAAGAGTCCAAAAACAGAGTCAACATTTTGTTTTCCAGTGGTGTTTCAGTAGAAAAGAGTGTTTCCGACATCCTGGAAAATCTTGAAAATAGTTGATAGCCTCATACTATAACCAATAGGCAAGCAATAAACAGACAAACAATAAGGACGAACAGAATTTGGTTGTTTTAAGTTATATCAGTATGGCAATACCTGATCTCAATGATGATGCACTGCTGGAAGTATTAAACGTATCCAGAGATAAAAATAAACACTTGGAAATTACTGGCATGCTTTTGTATGCCAGTAACTGTTTTGTTCAGGTGCTTGAAGGCCCCAAAGATAATATCGATCAATTATATGAAACCATTGTGGCAGATTCCCGGCACTACAATGTGATACTCACCCTATACGAAACCATTCCAGAACGCAGCTTTCCAAACTGGCAAATGGGTTTTAGCACAGAAGATAGTGGTCTGTACGAAAACATTGAAGGTTACTCACAGTATATGAATGACGAGATGCCCCCCTTATCTGATGAAATAAAACAAGGTATGGGCAAAGCTACCCTTGAACGATTCAAGCGCACTTATGGTTAAAATCAGTCAGGGTTAAAGTCCATTATGGTTAAGATCCGTTGTAGTTAGGAGTTGTGGTTAGGATCAGCTACCTGCCAATTCAGCTATAGATTTAACAAAGCGCTTGATTCGATAAAACTCACCATTTAGCATCAGCACATTTACCAAGCCTCACTCAAAGGCCGCAACAGATAGAGCCCTCACCATGTGGACCCCAGATTCCTGGCGACAAAAAGTCGCCCTGCAACAACCGCAATATCCCGATTTAGAGCAACTTCAGCAGGCTGAAGACGAACTGCACAAACAGCCACCACTGGTGTTTGCTGTCGAAGCGAGGCAATTAAGAAAGGAGCTGGCTGCCGCCGCTGAAGGTAAGGCCTTTCTATTACAAGGTGGTGATTGCGCGGAAAGCTTTGAGCATTTTTCTGCTCCCAGTATTCGCGATACCTTCAAAGTGCTACTGCAAATGGCGGTGGTACTCACCTACGCCGGACGCAAGCCCGTTATCAAGGCCGGTCGACTGGCAGGACAGTTTGCCAAGCCGCGCTCCTCTGATACAGAAACAAAGGACGGTGTCGAGCTACCCAGCTTCCGCGGCGACATTATTAACAGCGTAGACTTTACTGCCGAGGCCAGAACACCAGATCCACATCGCATGTTAAAGGCCTACCACCAATCGACCGCCACGTTGAATTTGTTGCGTGCCTTTGCCACTGGCGGTCTGGCGGATTTACACCGGGTAAACCGTTGGAATATTGATTTTTCTGCGGACAATCCACAGTGCGAGAAATATCTGCAGCTTTCAAAGCAAATCGAAGAAGCGTTGGATTTTATGGAAGTTATCGGCATCAATGTCGATAACTCACCGACTCTGCGTGAAACCACTCTTTATACGTCGCACGAGGCTCTGTTGCTTAATTACGAGCAGGCGCTGACACGCCAGGATCATCTAACCGGCGACTGGTACGACTGTTCTGCTCATATGTTATGGGTTGGCGAACGCACTCGTCAGCTTGACGGTTCTCATGTGGAATTCTTAAGCGGCGTCAACAATCCCCTGGGTGTAAAGATCAGCAATAAAATCCATGAGGATGAATTACTGCGTTTAATTGATGCGCTTAACCCGGACAACGAAGCAGGTCGTTTAACACTGATTTCCCGAATGGGTGCTGACATTGTCAGCGATGAGTTACCCAGGCTGGTGAAAGCGGTTCATGAAAATGGGCGCAAAGTCGTGTGGTCCTGTGATCCCATGCACGGCAATACAGTGAAAGCCAGTAATGGCTATAAAACCCGTTCCTTTGATCGTATTCTCAGTGAGATTACCCAGTTCTTTGATGTGGTGAGCGATGGTGGCGAACATCCGGGCGGTATTCATCTGGAAATGACCGGGGCACATGTCACCGAATGTCTGGGCGGCACCTATACCGTTTCCGAAGAAGACCTGGCCAGTTGCTATCACACCCAGTGCGACCCCCGCCTCAATGCCTTACAAGTATTAGAAATGGCCTTCAAAGTCGCAGAGTTGATGAAAAGCCATTAGCCGAATAAAGAGCCATTAGCTAAATAAATAACCATTAGCTGAATTGGTAGAAAGCCATTAGAGTGAGAAATTCCCAACGGGCATTAACCTTTACGTTATTGCCCGTTACAATGTACTACAAACAAACGCCCACTAAATAAATGCCCAACAAATAATAACGTTATAACAACTCTATTTAGCAGTAAGGAAATACCCGTGTCAGATACTTCCCAAAAACTCGATATCAGCCTTGCCGAATTGGTTAACCTATCGGCCAAAATTCTGGACCAACTTTTTATTCGAGCGCCAAAAGATAAAGCCAAACCGGTTTTTAAAGACATCAAAGATGGCAAATCCGTCAACCTGGGCACAGTCACCTTTGGCAAGCTCATCGAGTCGAAACTGGACCTCACTCTAGACTACAGTGAATTCAGGGGGCCACGATTTAACTTCGATGCCTTTCAAGAAGCGTTGCATGGCATTCTGAAGCAAATCAGCGATACGTTTAAAACCAAAGGTAACCTTAATGTGCTCAGCAATGATCAAGCTGGAGTCATTATTCATTTGCCCGGCGTTATAAGGCTTGGCGAGCAATACAATGTGATGCTGTTATCCTACGACTTAAAGAACCTTAACAACATCAAAGTCAATCTGATCTTTGTTGACCCATCGCAATATGAAAAGCAGCCCGAAACGGCTGAAGAGGAATAGCTTACAACATAGGGGCTGAGTGCTTACGGTACTCGGCCAGCAATAAGTTATATTCGTGAGTGGCATGCTTCATTGCCTTAAGAATGGCATCGACTTGCTCACGTTTCAGATCAGTGCCAGCACACTCCAGATAATCCTCAGTGTTTTTGATATAGCGCTTCATATCCTGCTGTGCTTTTTCAATCACCACAAAATCAGCATGGCCTGTTTCAGAAAAGACTGGTGGTGCTGCCTTTATACATTCAGCCACAATGTCTCGAGATACAATGTTTCGAGATACAATGTCTTGGGATACAGTGCCTTGAGATACCACATCTTGAGAAACAACGGCTTGGGATACAGCGAATAGACACAACACTAACAGGGGCGCGCGAAGGCGTAACATCAAATACTCCAAAGAAAATCAAACTACTTACCAAATCAACACGCATAATACCGGCAAAACCATCAAAACTCAGCTCTCATGGACGTCAATATTTCATACTTTTCAATAGCTTATACGTGTTTTCCGAAACATTTGAAGCGATAAGGCCAGCTAATTAACAAACCTAACGTGACTCAGCTCTCATCAAACCCCGCTCTTCCCTGCATTAGGCAAAGCAGATAAAGTGCCTCCCCTGATTGGCGATTGACACCTTGATACCAACCCAACAAGCACATAGCACGGATTTTAATTCACATGCTCCATAGCAATTTTGATCACGAAGCCAAAAACCAAATTAACTGGAGTGTCCTCAAACTCATATGGCCCTACCTCAGTGAATTTAAACAACGGGTTTTTCTGGCATTGTTTTTTATGGTGTTGGCAAAGGTGGCCAATGTTACCGGCCCTTGGTTGCTCAAGCACATTGTCGATCAACTCGACACTGATGCCTCGCAGCTATTAATCGTGGTACCTATTGCTCTCATTATTGCCTATGGCTTCGCGCGGTTTTCCAATGTGTTGATGGGTGAAATACGCGATACCATCTTTGGGCGAGTATCCGAGCGCGCCATGCGCAGAATTGGCCTGCAAGTGTTTCAGCATATGCACGAGCTGGACCTGAATTTTCACCTCAACCGTCGTACTGGAGGGTTAGCCAGAGACATCGAGCGCGGCACCACCGGTATCAGTTTTTTAATGCGATTCTTCGTATTCAACATTATTCCCACGCTGATAGAAATTCTGATGATCGCGGGCATTTTGTTTTACAACTACGGACCAAGCTTCGCCCTTATTATTATTGTTTCAGTCGCGCTGTATGTTGCCTTTTCAGTAGTGGCAACCGAGTGGCGCACCCAGTACGTTCGGGAAATGAATATGGCCGATTCAGCCACCAATACTCGCGCCATCGACAGCCTGCTGAACTACGAGACCGTTAAATACTTTACCAACGAGCAGTACGAAGCTAATCGCTACGACGAAGACCTAAAACGCTGGGAACAGGCAAGACGCAAGAATCGCTTGTCACTGTTCACGCTCAACGGTGGACAAGCCTTTATCATCGCCGCTGCCACCACGGCCATGATTTGGATGGCCGCGTACCAGGTATCTAATGCCAGTCTGACCGTCGGTGATTTTGTCGCCATCAACGCCTATATGATGATTCTGTTTATGCCGCTGAACTTTCTGGGTTTCGTCTACCGAGAGATCAAAGGCTCAATGGCCAATATCGAAAAGATGTTCGATCTTATGGATGAGACTCCTCAAGTAAAGGACGCAGAGAATGCTAAACCCCTTAAGGTCAACCAGGGCAAAATCTGCTTTGACGATGCCTCATTCCACTATCACCCCGATCGCCCCATTATCAAACACCTCAGCTTCACCATTAAGCCCGGACAAAAAGTTGCCGTCGTCGGCGCCAGTGGTGCAGGAAAATCGACTATCGTTAAACTGCTGTTCCGCTTCTACGATTTGAATAATGGTCATATCACCATTGACGACCAGAACATCGTTGAGATAACACAACACTCTCTCAGACAAGCCATCGGTATCGTGCCACAGGATACCGTACTGTTTAACGATTCTATCTTCGAAAATATTCGCTATGGCCGTACCGATGCCACAGATGAAGATGTGAGTGAAGCGATTCGCCTGGCGCATCTTGATCATTTTATTGCACAACTGCCCAATGGCGCTGATACCAAAGTCGGCGAACGTGGATTGAAACTGTCTGGTGGTGAAAAGCAACGCGTCGCTATCGCCAGAACCATCCTCAAACGACCTCCAATCCTGGTGTTCGATGAAGCGACTTCATCATTGGATAGCCAGTCCGAACAGGCCATACTCAATGCCATTAACGAAATCGCACAAGATCACACCAGCCTGGTAATCGCCCATCGCCTCTCCACCATAGTCGATGCTGATTGCATTCTGGTCTTAGATCAAGGAGAGCTGGTAGAACAGGGCAGTCATCAACAATTGCTGGCCGAAGATGGCCGCTACGCAGAACTCTGGCTCACTCAACAAAAAGAACAGCAAAAACAACTAGCAACCAAATCGGCATAACTATTGGGAGGTTCTCGCCTCCCTGTTCCTTTATGCTACCTGCTGCCTTTATCCTCCCTGCTCCCTTCCCTTCATGAAGATGATATGAAAGTGATTGCCGCACCCTCGCCTTAACAACCCGCTTTTTGTTATCCTTAGCCTTTCGCATTGAATTTGTGTGTTGAGTTAGCCACTTTTTCTCTTCCAGAATGGACACGCTGTGAAAAAGCCTATCAGTAAACAACAAATACGCTCCGAGATTGAGAAACAGATTGTCGACTTTCTCAAACAGGGCGGCAGTGTTTCACAAATAGAACGCGGCATCTCTGGTCGCCTAAATCCCGATGGACCACTCAAACCGGAAAGTGGCAACTTTCAGCAACCAAAAACTGAACGCACCTATTTACCTGAAGTAGTTGCCGCACTCGACGAACGTAAAAAAGCCAAACCCGTCAAATCTAAATCTATTAAGAAAAAACCGAAGAAAAAAATAATTTATGATGATTTTGGCGAGCCGTTGCGATGGGAATGGGTAGAATAACTTTTGCTGCTTATTCAAGTCCGGCATCACCTTTCGGTGTGCTCATACAGGAATAGCGTCATGCCATATCAGAGAACCTTACATTCGAATGACCTTTATGCATGATGCTATGCATGGTTAATTTCCAGGGCAAAAATTTCTTTGTTCAAGGTTTTAAACACAGTGTCCAACTGGCATTTAACCTCATCAACTCTACCCTGCACCTTTCTCGTAGCTCTTAATAAATCCACCAATTTATCTTTTCGATGAATAACAAAGGGATGAAGCTTTCTATCAATCGCCGAGGCATAGTCAAAAAACTTAAATCCATTACCCACTACATTATCGGACAGTTTCATCCATGCATTGGGAATACCTAAAGCATCCGCCACCACAATGCCATGTAACGAAGAAGAAAGAATACTGTCGCATTGATCGATCTGTTGAATCACCGTCATTGGGTTCTGCTGGACATCAATAATAGTGATATCTTTGTAATATCTTTTATAAAAGCTTTGCACATAGGGGTGGTGCTTATCGACAAAATGGGGGATTAAACCTAACGTAAAACGTTTACTACAACGCTTGTTGAACAACGTAGCAGTTAATAAACCCGGATCACCTAATACCACGGTCTTTTCCGCCGAAACCCTTTGCCGGGTTAATTCCCCACGCAGGGCTAAAATTTTTGCTTGCTTAAAATGCCGCTCGGTATCACTTATTAACCCCGCACCGACAATAAATCCCGCGTAATTTTCTGGCATACCATCCAGCAGGCTACCTACCGCAATAACCTTAGCTTTGCTCACAGGGGTCAGTTTTGGTTCTAAACCATAGTGTTTAAGCAGCAAAGGTGTTATTAAATCGCCAAAATTTTTATGCTCTGTCCACCAGTAGCTGCTAACTGTGTTGATCGATTGTGTCGACATACCTTATCAATATTTCCTAGCAGGTAATGCAAAGACATTCACACATAAGCTTCATATTCGCAGACTAACACAGCCACGAAATGACGTGGTAAGATCACTGGCCTGGAAGTTAGATTGACACCTCCTGTTAACAATAAAAACGCCAGGGATGTAAATGACTATCACCGTCCGTAAAGGAGCGGCCACGCGCGTCACTTATTCACTTCCCGATCCTACAGGGAACTGTGACCCACGTTACATGGACCGCAATTCTCTTGTGACACCCGATGGTGGCACCCACTGGTTAGAACGGCAACCAGATGGCTTTGTGCTTTTTTACGAGTGCCCACCCTGCTCTTCTTCATCCAGTTCTTCCACCTCCGATTCATTATCTTCATATTCTTCAGGCTCCTCCGGTTCATCGGGCAGTTCGGCTGGGTCTTCAGGTGGATCTTCTGGTAGCTCATCAGGATCGTCATCCTCTTCAAGTTCTTCTAGTGCGTCCCTCAGCAGTGCATCCACCAGCATTATAATAGAGGAAGAATGGCCACCGCCCTGGGAGCAGTGGGAACAACAACAATGGGAAGAACCCCCGATTATTGAAATTCCCGGCGAACCAACCATTGTCATTCAAGGGTCTGGTAGCTCAAGCTCATCATCCAGCTCTTCCTCCAGTTCCTCATCATATTCCAGTGCCAGTTCAAGCGCCGGTTCCAGTGCTGACTCCAGTGGATCATCATCCGGCAGCTCTTTAGGCTCATCATCAAGCGCTACATCCACCAGTTCAAGCATGTCATCTGAAAGTAGCAGTTGTTGCGGTATGCAGCCCGAGTTCGGTTATGTGCGCAATATTTTGCCATTGGCTTATGCCACACCGCATTTAGGCCCTGAGATTAATACTCAGGGCGCGATGGCAAGGGCTGAGCAACCGATGCTCTGCTCCATTGACCAGGAAGTATTTTGTAACCCGGCACAAATTCAAAGCAGTTTTTATCAACACGACAACCACGATCTGTCTGCCTCCTATAGTTTGGATGGCAACGACAATGCATTGGATCGCACCTTACAAACCATACAAAATCTCGCAGTGGGTTTTCGGCTGCGCACTGAAGAAATGGGGAATGATTGTGCTGCATCGACTGGCACAGCTTCAGTCAATTTACGCAGTGGCAATTTGGTATTGTCCCATGGTTTAGCGGAAGGCGGCCCTGCTGATCCACCGCTGCGTTTATTTTATAACAGCCAACGTCACACAGAAGATTCACCCTTTGGTAAAGGCTGGTCTGATCTTTACGATCAATGGGTGGAGGGGCTTTGCTCCGACACCCGCCCAGCGCCGCAGGAAGAACGCTGCTGGTTGCGAAAATTGATTAACCCTGCCGGGCAAGAGTGGCAACTACTACGCGACAACGACGGCAAGCTGCGACAAATTCGCGGGCCCGATGGCAATGTTGTTGAATACACCTATCGCGGCGGTTACTTGTCACGTATCCGCGACAGCTATGGCCGCAGCACGTTGATAGAAATCAGTGGCGGCCTGTTACGACGCATTGTTGATCCCGATGGTCGCGAAACCGTTTTCCGTTATGACGCCGATTCTCTGCTAGTTGAGTGCCAACTCAATGGTGGCCAAGTCACCCGCTTTGAATATGACCACTGTATACGACTAACGGCCATCACCACCCCGGAATCAGAAACCACCCGTTACGAATATATTTGTGAAGTGCCGGAAAAGCGCAATGTCATCGACGCACGCAATCATAAAACCGAACTTACCTTGGATGCCGAAGGTAATGTCGGCATCGCCGTAGACGCGGAAGGTATTCAAACGCAATTTTCCTGGGACAGTTTGCAACGGCTGGTATCTATGACCAACGGTCTCGGCGATACCCTTTCATTTAGCTATACACGAATGAAGGATTTATCGCGCAGACTAACAACGCTGACCAAAGCCGATGGCAACACCCTGCAACTAACCTATAACACCGATGAAGCCGCCATCACACAAATCACCGATGAGAAAGGTAATAGCACCAGTTTAGTCTGGCAACGCCTGCATCCCGACCACTACCCGGGTTTTGTACAACAGATGACCGATGCCGCAGGCCATGTCACCCGTTATAACTACACAGCGGTTGGACAATTATCATCAGCAACCAACCCCTTAAACGCAACGTCAAACTGGAATTACGATACACGGTTTCGCCGTGTTGGTTTCAACAATGCTGAAAATGAAAGCACCCAGTTTAGTTACAATGCCCAGGGGCACATTGAATCGACAACCAATCCATTAACTCATGCAACGTCCTTCACCTATAACCTGACTGGCCATCGCCTTTCAGTCACCGACCCAAACAATCACACCACCGATTACGAATACGATCAAAATGGACGCCTGATAAAAATAACCAACCCATTAGGCTTTAGCTGGCAAACCAGTTACGACAACGATGGCCGGGTTATTAGCCAAACCGACCCTAACGGTAATACTACATCGCGAAGCTACGACCCAACCTTTAATCTGATTACGCAAACCAGTGCGCGAAATTTCATTACCCGACACAACTACGATCGAGTCAATCGAAAAACATCCACTGAAAACGCGTTGGGTCATACAACATCATTTAAATACGATAATGACGATAACCTTACCGAGCAAACCGACCCCCTGGGTAACACGCATCGCTACCAGTACGATAAAAACCGACAACTTATCGAAGAACAAGATCCACTAAACCACACTACCTCCTACAGTTACGATGCCGTCGGTAATCGTTTAACGACAACAAATCCTTTAGGTCATAGTGTTAACACCACCTACGATAATTTATATCAAGTGACTGAGAGTCGTGATCCGCTGGGCCATATCACCAGCTTTCAATACGATGCGGCAGGCCGACAAACGTCAGAGACTGACCCACGCCTTAACACTATACAAAGAGAATACGATGCGGTTGGGCGTTTAACCAAAGTCATTAACCCCTTAGGGCATAGCACTGAAACCGAATACGATGCCAACGGCCAGATCATCACCATCACAGAAGCCAATGGCGCCATAACACGAAGGGAATATGACCCGGCAGGTTTGGAAATTGCCATTATCGATCCGTTACAACGACGCACAAATTTCCAATACGATGCCGCCAACCAACGTATTGAAGAAGAAAATCCTCTAGGCGAAAAAAATCTCTCTGAATACGACCCCGCAGGTCAAATCATTGCCACTGAAAATCCATTGGGCGAACGCACACTCTATGGTTACGATGAAGACGGCAATCAAACAACCGTCACCAACTCCGCTGGCGAAATTATTAGCACCGAATATGATGCGCTCAATCAACCCACTGCGCAGATTAACCCGCTCTCCTTTCGAACTGAAACCGAGTACGACGCGGCCAGCCGAGCCATTCGCATTCGCAATGCTTTAGGTCATGTGACTGAAACCGAGTACGATGCCGCAGGACGCGCCACAGCCATAATCGATCCGTTAGGCCGCCGCACTGAAACAGACTATGACGCTGCCAACCAGGTTATCGAGGTTCGCAATCCTCTCGGCGAAGCACAACAAACACAATATGATGCTGTAGGACAGGTCATTGCCACCATCGACCCACTCGGCAATCAAACCGCAATGGAGTTTGATGCCACCGGCAATCAAACCAAAGTGACGTCTCCCGAAGGCCATAGCAGTATCACCGAATACGATGCCAATAATCAGGCCATCGCCATGATTGACGCCCTGGGCAATCGCGATGAAACCGATTACGACGAAGTCAGTCGCGTTATCGAAGTACGCAATGCTCTGGGAGAAAGTACGCAAACCATTTTTGACCTGGCAGGACAAGCCACTGCATCCGTAGATCCATTAAACCGACGTACAGAAACACAATTCGATGACGCAGGCCGCGCTATCAAAATCACCGACCCCTTAGGCCACTTCACCGAAACCGAATACGATGCCGCAGGAAAAATAACAGCCACCATTGACGCCCTGGGTAACCGCACAGAATTAAGCTACGACCTGGCGGGAAGAGCCACTGCCGAACGTTACGCCACTGGCGATACCCTACAAAAAGAATATGACGCTGCAGGGCAACTCACCGCCACCATTGATGCCTTAGGTAATCGCAGTGAAACAATTTATGATGCCATCGGCCAGGTCACCGACGTTATCGACCCCTTGGGTAACAGCGAACAAAATGAATACGATGCCGCCAGCCAATTAACGGCAACTATTAATGCGCTGGGTTATCGAACAGAAAATGATTACGATGCCGCTGGCCGAGTGATCGCCGTTACCAATGCCGAAAATGAAACCTCCCGTTCAGAGTACGATGCCGCAGGCCAAGTCATCGCCACCGTCGATCCGTTAGGCAACCGCACCGAAACGGATTTTGATAAAGACGGCCATGCCATTGAAATCCGCAATCCATTAAATGAAATCACTGGCAACGAATATGATGCTGTAGGCAATTTAACCGCCACCATCGATGCCCTGGGCAACCGCACAGAAAACGAATACGATGCCGCTAATCGACTGATTACCGTTATTGATGCAGAAAATAACGCAACGCGCACCGAATATGATGCAGCCAGTCAGGTGATTGTTAACATTGATGCCTTAAACCAGCGCACTGAAACCACCTACGATTTAGCCGGTCGCGCCACTGAAGTCAAAAACCCTCTTGGTGAAATCACACAAACAGATTATGACGCCGCAGGCAATGCCACTACCACCATCGGTCCGTTAGGTAATCACACCGAAACCGTTTACGACAGTCTCAACCGCGCCATAGAAGTGATCGACCCACTAGGTGCCATCACACGAACCGAATACGATGCCAACGGCAATGTTACAGCGACTATTGACCCTTTAGGTAACCGCTCAGAAAATGAATACGATGCGGCAAACCGCACCACCCTGACGCGAAATCCCCTGGGTGACGCGACACGCACTGAGTACGACGCAATCGGGCAAATCATTGCCATCGTTGATGAGCTCAATAACCGCACACAGTATGAATTTGATCGTGCCGGCAGACAAACTGCCATCATCGACCCATTAAATAATCGTACCGAAACCACCTACGATGCCGCCGGGCGCGTCACCGAAGTCACTAACCCGGAACACGAAACGGTGCGAACCGAATACGATGCCGCCAGCCGCGCTATCGCCTCAATTGATGCGTTAGGTAACCGCACCGAGACCATTCACGATGCAGTCGGTCAGCCCATCACAGTAACCAATGCACTCGGAGCTACCACCACAACGGAGTACGATAAATTAGGGCGCGTGACCGCCACCATCGATCCCTTAGGTAACCGTACAGAAACCGAATACGACGATATCGGTCAGGTCATCGCCACCATCGCCGCCGACAATGCCGCTACCCGTTATGAATTCGATGCCGCCGGGCGCCAAACGGTGATCATAGATGCACTCGGCCAACGGACAGAGACACAATACGACGCCGCTGGTCGTACCATTGAAATTAAAAACGCATTAAACGAAGTCACCCGTACCGAATACAATGCCGCAGACCACGCCACCGCCTCCATTGATTCACTGGGGCAACGTACCGAAAGCCAATATGATTTAGCGGGGCAAGTGACTGCAGTCATCAACCCCTTGGGCGAAACACAACGAACCCAATACGATAACGCTGGCCGCGTCACTGCCACCATCGACCCGCTCGGCAACCGCAGTGAAACGGAGTACGATGCCGCTGGCCAAGTGGTTTTAACTCGCAGTCCGTTAAATGAAGAAACACGTACCGAATACGATGCCGCTGGCCGGGTGACTGCTACCATTGACGCCTTAGGCTATCGCACAGAAACACTCTATGACGCTGCCAGTCGCACTATTGAAGTCATCAATGCTCTGGGCTATTCATCAAAAACGGAATACGATGCCACCGGCCGAGTCACAGCACAGATCAATCCGCTGGGGCATCGCACCACCACCTTATACGATGCGATTGGCCAAGCAATCCAGGTAACTAATGCCGAAAATGAAATTACACAAACAGAATATGATTTGGCGGGTCGAGTCACTGCCATCATCAATCCGCTTGGTCATAGAACAGAGCATGAATACGATGAAGTCGGCCGCGAGATTTTATTGCGTGACGCCTTGGGCAATGTTGCCCGCACCGAATACGATGCCCTGGGTCGCGCCACCGCCACAATTAATGCGTTAGGTCATCGAACAGAATCACAATTTGATGCCGTTGGTCGTATCACCGCAATCATCAATCCTTTACAGGAAACACAGAGAACAGAATACGATGCCGCCGGGCGTGTCACAGCGACTGAAGATCCTTTGGGCAATCGAACACAAAATCAATATGATACGGCCGGTAGAATTATCACCGTTATCGATGCCCTGGGAGGAAGAACACAAACCCGTTATAACGCGGCGGGATTGGCCACAGAAAAAATAAACCCCATCGGCGCCCGCACGCAAACGCAATACGATGCCGCCGGCCGCCCCATAGCAACCACCAACCCCAACAATCACACATCCACTATCGAATACGATGCGATGGGCCGAGTGACTGCCAATATCAATCCACTCAATGTGCGCTCAGAGACAATTTATGATGCCTTAGGTCAAGCGATTGAAACCAGACACAACAACAGCACTTCGGGCAAAACAGACTACGATATTGCCGGCAGAGCCATCGCCACCGAAGATGCCAGGGGCAATCGCACACAAACCACATTTGATGATGTCGGCCGCGCCATTCTGGTCACTGACCCTGCCGGCAATGTGACTCGCACCGAATTCGATGCGGCAGGCCAGGCCATTCGCAGTATTTCCCCATTAGGTGGCGTCACGCAAATGGAATATGACAGCGTCGGCCGTCTGATAAAAACCACTGATCCCACCGGCGTGGTACAGGAAACCGATTACAATGCCATCGGCCAGGTTATCAGTATTCGCGATACCGCCGGCAACCGTACCCAATCCCAGTACGATGCGGCGGGCCGAACGATTTCTGTCACCGATGCAGAAGGCGGAGTGATCCGAACAGAATACGATGCCAATGGCCGTATCACCGCGCGCATTAATGCTATGAATGGGCGAACTTCATTTGAATACGATGCACTGGGTAATCAAACCGCCATTATCGATGCCAATTCACAGCGCACCAGTTTCCGTTTCAACGCGGCGGGCCAGTTGGAATCCGAACGCGACTCGCTAGGTAGAGAAACCCGTTACGAATATGACCTTGTCGGCAATATCATTCGCGAAACTGATCCGCGCGGCATTGTTACCACACGCACCTTTGATGCATTAAACCGGGTCACCGAAGAGCGCTTCAGCACCGGCGCCGTTAATCGTTACCAATACGATAACGATAACAATCGGATTCGCGTTGAAGACAGTAGCGGTCAAATCGATTACGAGTTTGATGAACTTAATCAAACAACACGCGTCAGTCATTCCAACGGTCAGGTACTGCAATACTTTTATGACGTGTTGGGTTTCCGCGAGCGAATGATTGATCCCGGTGGTGGTGTTTATCAGTACGATCACAATCCACTGGGCCAGCCCACCCGAGTGCGCAACCCACAGGGCAGAGAAACCCTGTTCGACTACGACACCTCAGGGCGGTTAACTCGTCAACAACACAGCAACGGTGTGGTAACCGAAAACACTTATAACAACCTGGGCCAGATCAGCAGCATTGCCCATAGCCGCACAGGCAATGTGTTATCCAGTTTTAATTATCAATACAATCGCGTCGGCAGTCGCATCAGCGAAGTCGATGCCGGCGGTACACAAACCAGTTGGGATTACGACCGCAGCAATCAACTGGTACGGGAGCAACGTAGCGGCGCCAACGGCTTTGACGTTGCCTACAACTACGATGCGGTGGGTAATCGCCTGCAACAAAATGACAGTGGCGTTGTTACTCAGTATCAATATGATTCTGGCAATCAACTGGTTTTTGAACAAACAGGCCAGGACATAAGCACTTACCGTTATGATAACGCCGGCAATCGCAGTGAAAAACACACACCAGCAGGTATTACCTTTTACGCCTGGGATGAGAGAAACCGTTTAGTCGAAGCAGAGCCTCCCGCCGGTTTAATGCGCTTTGAATACAACGCCGATGGTCAACGCACCAGTAAAGAAAACCCTAATGGCGAGCGGCGTACCTTTTTATATGATTTTAAAAACTTATTGCAGGAAGTGGATAATAGTGGTGGTTTAATCAATGCTTACACCACCACCGCCAATGAATACGGTGACCTGGTCAGTCAGTATGATGGTTTAAACAATGACGAACTGTTCCCCACCTTTAACGCCACGGCATCGACAGATTTATTATTGGATGACACCGGCGCTGTAATAGCGCAATACAAAAATCGCGCCTTCGGCGCTTTGGGCGCCAACGGCACACTGGACTTACAAACCCTGCACCCCGACGAATTTTCCAGCATGAGTGAAGACAGTTGGTCCGCATTGCAATTGGGACCAACCACCACCATGCAATTTGGCGGTGAGCAGGGTTATTACCAGGATACGGAAACCGATTTGTATTTACTCGGTGGCGGCACCAACGGTCGTTACTATGATCCGGTTGCCGGTCGTTTTATCAGCAAAGATCCCGATGGATTTAATGCCGGCGATGAAAATTTATATCGCTACGTGGAGAACAACCCCATTAACCACACCGACCCCTCCGGCAAAGGCTTCTGGGGTTGGGTGGAGGAAAATGTTCCCGGTGCCCGGACCGTCACACGGGTGGCTACCCGCACCTATCAACGCGTTAAAAAAGCCGTCACCAAAGTGGGCGGTTTTGTGATGGATAGTGTCAGCTCCGCGGCTATTGGTCTCTTTAATCGCGCCCTAAGTGCGGCGGGTATCGATATTGAAAAACTCAAAACCAAATTACGGGAATTTGGCGCCGATGTCTTTAAAACCATTAAAGGATTAATCACTCGCGGCCGCTCGCTGTTTACCGATTTAGCGGACGGTGTGATGCATGGTATCGGTGATTTCCTCGGTGCGCCGATAAGAAGCGGTAGAAGCATTCGCGCGCCGAAATTAATGCAACGTATCCTCACCGCTGTGGGTGAATGGTTAGGCGTACCCGCGTTAACCACCATCGTGAAAGAATTTGCCGGTAAAGGCGTTGCGGCATTTAAATCCGTCACCGGTATTGTGGTGGACGTATTGGGTTACGGTTGGGGCGATATTCTCGCTATCGTATCCAAAGCCCTGGGCCGGGAGAACTTTTCCTTAATCACCAATACCGTCAGCAAAATTGCCGAAACCATTGAAGCCGTGGGTGAGGCCGGAGGTGTTGGCAATTGGGTTAAAGGCTTGATTAAGGAAAAGGTTGAAGGCGTGGAAGAAATGGGACGCGAGCTTTGGACCAATATCAAAGACAATTGGAAAAGCATGATCCCTCCCATCGCCGCCACCGCCATTGCCAAGCTGGTTGCCAAATTTGTGCCCGGCGCAGGCTGGATTACCGCGCTCTATGACATCGTTATGTTCTTTGTCGAGCAGGGCCGGCGTATCGCCAGCTTCTTTGGCACTATTAAAGACGCCTTAGCCGCTGCCATTAAAGGTGGCGCCAGCGTCGTGCAAACCATCGGTCAGAAGGTGTCAGACAGTATCGTTACTGCTCTACCGATTTTCCTAAGCGGCCTGGCGTCCATTTTTGGTTTGGGCAGCATCCCCAGCAAATTGCGTAAGGCCATGACCAAGGTCAGGGAAACCGCCCAACGCCCACTGATCAAATTAATTAAAGCCATCGCCAAACCGATCAAATCGCTGATTGAAAGAGCACGCCGTGGCCTCGCTGGCCGAACCATTGTTTTTGATCCGGTAAAAAGCGAAGACGGCAAAGCCCGCGTTTGGGTAGAAAAAGACCGGCAAGGTAACTATTTAATTAAAACCGAAGCCAGCCCGGAACAAACCCATAGTGATAAACAGGATGAAGACATCAAGCAAGTCAATCAAGGTGTTAAAAAGATTGAACAGCTTGGCAAAAAAATAGCTTCCGGCAAAAAACAAGGCGCCGCGGCTACCGCACTGGAACTGCGTCGTAAAAAGAAAAGCACCAAACGACATTTGCTTAAACTGCTAGAAAAAGTGCGTAAAAATGCAACTGGCGGCAGCTTTATTGAAAAAGAAATTACCAGCAGTGATAGCTTTGATCCTATTTGGAATCGTTACGTACGGACTGCATACCGCAAACGCAAGGCATTGAAAAACAAAAAAGGCGGTTTAAAAGGCTCAGGCAACTGGGCGGCACTGACTTATATTTCTAAAAAGGGACGTTTAACTACTCGATGGGAAATCAGCGGAACGAAAGAATATGACGAAATAGAAGGCGACAGCAAAGGCGTCTATGGCCATGCGGAATTCCACTTAAGCATCTGGGCAAAAAACAATAAAAGTGAAATCAAAGAAATTGTTTCATTTTTCTCGGAGCGCTCCGTTTGCCGTACCGCAGGCCGGCTTGGTGGCACACATGGCGGCTGCGACGCATGGATCAATGATTTGCAAAACACATTCCCAGGCAAAAAACCCTTTGTGGTTTTTCATCTGGTTGATGCCGCTGAAAAACTGACCACCAAAAAAGGCGGTATTCGCTACGAAGCGTCAGATCCGTCCAGTACGCAATTAATGGATTGGTATGCAAAAAATATTACTTCATAAAACTATTGATTATCGTGTAAAAAATTATGATGCCAGTTAGCCAAACCATACCCGTTGAAAACCTTACTGAAAAAGTCAGGGCTGTCCACAGTCAAGGACAAGGAAAGGAACAAGCAGCTATTGACCATTCACCATTTGATGATGAGCCCGTTTACCAACAGTTTTTTGAACAATTGGCGCGCGGCCTTCACGGCGGACTATCACGCAATGTTTTATTAACCGGCGAACGAGGCGTTGGGCAGCTGACACTGCTGACAGAATTCACCCAACAAATTGTGCGCGGCGATTATGGCTTTCTACAGGATTGTGACGTGATCAAAATCGACTGTCGCTACCTGGCCCCAGATGAAAGTCGATCTGCCCTCGCTGCCATCTTCTCCGATTTGGCTGACAACAACCGTATCATCGTGTGTATCGATGGCTTTATATCATTGTTGCGAGAACACACTGACTCAGATAACCGCCCACGTTTATTAGCAGCACTGAGCCGTGCATCCTGTCGCGTTATTGGCTTGGTAACACCTCGCGAATGCGAGGAATATTTTGCCAGCGATCCCAACACGATGGATTTTTTCTCTATCGTGCCGATCTATGAACCATCGAATTCTGTCGCTATAAAACTGTTGCAGCATTTTTCTGCAGGCTTAGAGCAAAACTATGAAGTACGTATTAAAGAAGATGCCATAGAAAAAGCCGTAGTGCTGTCCAGCAATTATATTTTAAGTGAACGCCTACCCTATAAAGCGTTACGTTTATTACAACAGGAATGTGAAGATATTCAATTTGAACGCTCACAACATAATGCTCAACGTTATGAGATTACCGCCAAAGATATAGAACGAAGAGTATCAGTTATCAGCGGTGTCCCCGAACATACCCTGCGTGGCATGGCGGATCAAACCGACTATAGAGCTTGTTTATCAGAAGAAATTTTTGGCCAGCAACATGCCGTTAAAGAAGTTGCCACAGAGCTTGGCTTAATTAAAGCCGAATTACGAGACCCACAAAAACCTGCATCAGTGATGTTGTTTGTGGGGCCTACCGGTGTAGGAAAAACTGAAATGGCCAAAGCGTTAGCCCGATTTTATTCCTCCTCCAAACGCCTTAAAACCTTTACCCTGGGAAATTTTGTTGAACCTCACAGTGTATCGGGCGTTATTGGCGTACCGCCCGGCTATGTCGGGCACGATCAGGGCGGGCGCTTAATCAACGAATTAATTTCAGACCCTCACAGCGTATTTTTACTCGACGAAGCCGATAAAGCGCACCCTGACGTGCTACAGCCCTTTTTAAATTTATTTGATGAAGGTTGGATTTATGACCAACGCGGCGTGAAGGCCTATGCCGATCGTGCCGTTTTTGTCCTGACCACCAATGTCGGCCAACGCCAGATTCTGGAAATGACACGTAATGGTGAAGGCATAGAGGCAATTATTCAAAAGACCCGGGAAACACTGTCACAAATTCGCCACAGTAAATTAAATCGCCCGGTCTTTACCGAAGAATTTCTCGCGCGAATAAAACGCGTTGTTGTATTTGGTTCATTAGACCTTGAAGCCATGACGGGGATTACCAATAAGCTGGTAAAAAATATTTCAGAAGAATGGCAGGAGCGGCGCAATAAAACCATTGCCTTAACACCGGAGCTAATACAATGGATTGCCGATGAAGCTTATCAACGCAACGAAGCGGCCAAGGGGCGAGAAGGAGGAAGAATCGTCCGTAAATTATTATCCGATAAAGTGGAAGCGGCCATTGAACAGAAAATCGGTTTGCATCCACAGGACTACCAACAGTGCAGTACCGTTAGTGTCGATGAAAATTTTAACGTTGTTTTTGATTAACACACTATTTTGGCGACAAACAACGTTTAATAACGATTAAACGTAAGGAGAAGATCCAATGGCAACACTCATTGACTACAAGGGCCTAAAAGTATTAACACCAGACCCCACCGGTGGTGGCGGCCTTGCCATACAAAATGATCTTAAATTATTGGCGGATCGTCTGGCTGCCAGCCAATATGTTGATCACTGTCGCTTATCCTTTGTCAACACGGCAACCGTCACCGTTGGAACCGGCAATGCACTGAGTGGCAATGGCGAAATGAATATCGATGTTCAGTCGCCCTTAACAGCACGTATTACCAGCAATGGCGCAAACGGTTTGGATAACGGCGCAGTCGCACCCGGCACTATTTATTATGTGCACGTTATCGCCGATGCCAGTGATAATCCATTACCCGTCGCCAGCCTTATCAGTTTAAACACATCGCCCAGTTTGCCGGCAGGTTACACACATTTTCGTCGTATCGGTTTTTTGGCCACAGATAGCGCTGGTGATATTGTTCGCTTCCAGCAAGTATGGAATGGACTGACACGCCGCTATTACTTTGCGGAAAATCGTGATCGACTGCAGGTGTTAACGGCAGGCCGCGCAACAACATTCACCACGGTGGATTTAAATTCATTGGTACCCGCCACCGCTCAGTCGGTTATGTTATCTGCCGCCTTTACTAACAACGCTCCAACAGGGCAGCCCAGTGATCGAATGGCTCTGTTACGTAGCGATGGTGATGTACACGATGGCACATTGCATACGATAACCAATGGCATCGGGTCGAGTTTTCCGCTAACAGAAAAAGTTAGCCTACCCTGCTCCTCTCAACAACGAATTCAATATCGCGTCAGCAATAATGCTGCTGAATTAACCCTGGCTATTGAAGGCCTGGAGGATGAGCTGTAATGACCGATTTAAGAGATTATTTTGATCGGGTTGTGGTGATTAATCTCGACCGTCGCCCGGATCGTTTAGAAAAATTAAACGCTGCACTAAAAGCCATCAACTGGCCCTTTAAATGGCCGGAGCGAGTTCCGGCAGTTGATGGTGACGCCACCACCGTGCCCATCTGGTGGAAACAGGGCGGCGGCGCCTGGGGTTGCATGATGTCTCATGCGCGAATCCTGGAAGATTGCATACGTGAAGGCATTGAGCGTGTACTAATCCTTGAAGACGATGTGATTTTTACCAATGATTTTTCCGAGCAGGTAGCAACCTTTTTAAAACATGTGCCGGAGGATTGGGATCAACTGTATCTTGGCGGCCAGCATTTACGCGACCCCAGCAAAATAAACGATCATGTGTATGAATGTTTTAACGTAAATCGAACCCATTGCCATGCAATCAGTAAAAAATTTATGCCGCGTATGTATCGCTACATTTTAAACGCCCACGATTATATCGCTCACCCCGGTCACCATATCGATCATCGGTTAGGCGCACTACAGGAAACGGGCACAGTAAAAGTCTACGCCCCCATTGAATGGGCCGCAGGCCAGGGTGAAGGCAACAGTAATATCAGCGGGCGAGATAACGATACCTATTTTTGGAATACCTGGGCCGGGGTGCCGGATATGCCCCTCTACGTTCTGCTTTGTCTGCATGAAAGTGGCGCCAACGATGTCGGCGGATTATTAATGTCGATGAACGTACATTTCGGACACAGTCTCAACGGTTACCGCCCACCATTAATTGAAGATGCCGGCCTGTCGCGTATTTGTGAACAAGTCTACCCCTTCCCTGCCATAGAGCGCGAAATGCCGGTTGATGAATCTGTGCCCAAACTGTATGACTGGTGTTATTTAATTCAGCAGGAGGCGGCCAACTACGGCACGGTGGCTGCGTGTTTTTATCCCCATCTATGCGCGATGTACGAAGATATGTCGAGAGTGTGGCGAAATATTAAAGTGATTAATATTGAATACGACCTCGATAAATCCATTGAAGCACTGCAGGTGCGTTCTGAAATCAATAACAGTTGGCTATCCATCACACCTGAGCAAGTCAAAAACGTGCAATTAATGTTACACAATAAAAAACAACAATGGTTGGATAACTGTGAGCATATTACCGTTGATCCAAAACGCGTACTGTCTGATCGGAAAAATTTGATGGCAGAACTTCAATCCTTCATGGGATTAAAAAGAACACCGCAGGCCGAAGGAAAACAATCGGAAAGTGCTTCGCATCAAACGAATACAAATACCAAGCCCAATACACAAACCGAAACCGGTATTGTTTAAATTTATTTCATATCACTATTATTCACATCACTATTAAAGGAATACGAAATTCATGCTTGCCAATCTCGATATTAATAGCGTCGTTATTAATTTGGATATTCGCACAGAGCGCTTGAAAAAATTTATGTCGCAGCCTGCCATTAAAACATTGCAGGTTGAACGATTGCCGGCCACTTACTGGAAGGATATTGAAATACCCGATGCCTGGTTACAATTAAATAGGGGGCCAGGCGGCGGCTACGCCACCACTATATCTCATCGAAATGCTGTTTTAAAAGCCAAGGAAAATAATTATCCAAACATACTTATCTTTGAAGATGACGCAGTTGTCCCCAGCTGGTTTCCACAGGAACTGGCTCGGTTTTTAGATCATTTGCCAGAGGATTGGGATATGGTATTTTTTGGTGGCGTACACGAACGGGAGCCCTGGCCCCGTTGCTTTCCCCGTCATGTTTCAGGCCCTGTTTATAAAGGTTTTCGCACCGAATTACTGGAATGCTATATGGTTAACGCCAAAGCCTATGACTATGTGATTAACATGCACAATGAGGTATTAAAATATCCTGAAGGCTGGCCCACCTTTGGATTATTACAGCAAGTATTAAACTTTTATGTTCCACTTAATTTACCCATCACCCAACCGCTGGGCTGGGGACAATCCGATAACTGGAATGAAACCGTTAATTTAGACTGGTTAAAAAATCGGGCGTTAATTGAAGGCTGGTTTTCTGATCAGGAAGGTTTGCAATATTTAACCGAATGTATGGCCTTTCCTGGAGAGATCATTGTTGAATTAGGCACGTGGATGGGCCGCTCCACTTCATGGGTAGCCGAGTGGATACACAGTCATGAAGGAAAACTGTATTGCGTCGATCTTTGGCAGGCCTGGGAACGTGGCAATGACAGAACTCCCTGGCAGGACTTCGAGTGGTATATGTGGAAAACCAATCTTCTCGATAGCATTAACGTATTAAAAAAAGACACCGTAGCTGCGGCTGAAGAATTTGATGATGAATCGGTAGCGTTAGTGATGTTTGATGCTGATCATTCACGAGAACAATTGACCAAGGAATTAAAGGCTTGGATTCCTAAAGTCAAACCCGGTGGCATTCTCTGTGGTCACGACTATAACAACCCGTCACATCCAGACGTTACCCAGGTGGTGAATCAGTTTTTTGGTAAACCCGATCGGGTGAAGGATTGGTTTTGGGTGGTTGAAAAAAACCATAGCTGATTATCGCCAAGTTTCGAACTCACAACACTAAATTCGAACCCACAACACCAAACATAAAGCACCAAAATGGTGCCCTACCAGATACTGCAGACTAGAAGATAAACCAACGTATAATGCAGCCATAAGCTTCGCATCTACGTCATTTCACACATACTAGGCTACAAAGCATATTGATATACTTTTTCGTTGCTTTGATCGCCTAGAAACTGAATTATAGGTTTTTAAATCGCATGCAGGCATCGCAACAGATTTTCCGCGTACGGCGTCAATACAATCAGTGGGTCGCAAACCAGACATTAGAAGATTACGCATTGCGCTTCACTGCAAAAAGCGCTCGCCGTTGGAGTACCTCGATGGTGGCCTCGACGGCATTGGGAGCTACGGCTTTTCTTGCCCTAGAAGCCATAGGCGGTGCTATTACTCTAAATTACGGCGTCGTTAATTCTCTTTCGGCTATTCTGACCGTCAGTCTGGTTATTATTCTGACCGGCACACCCATCTGCTATTACGCCGCGAAGCATGGACTGGATATTGATTTATTAACCCGTGGTGCAGGTTTTGGCTACCTCGGATCAACCGTCACTTCACTTATCTACGCCTCATTTACCTTTATCTTTTTTGCTATTGAAGCGGCCATTCTCGCCATGGCGTTAAAGGCGTTATTTGGTATTCCTCTGGCGGTGGGTTATGTCATATGTGCTGTTGCGGTGATTCCAATAGTGACACATGGTATTACCTGGATATCCCGCTTTCAGGTAGGTACTCAACCTATTTGGTTGACGCTGCAATTTATTGCCCTATTCGCCGTGCTGTATACCGAGTTTGATCAATTACATGCATGGCTCGCCTTCCAGGGTACACAAACAGCTGTTGCGGCGAGAGGAGAAGTTGCCGGATTTAACATCTTGTTATTTGGTGCTGCCTCTTCTGTTTTATTTGCCATGGTCGCACAAATTGGAGAGCAGGTAGACTATCTGCGTTTTTTACCTCCAAAAAACAGTATTTCCAAATTCAGGTGGTGGAGCGCATTGTTGCTGGCAGGCCCCGGCTGGATTTTGCCCGGCATTATTAAAATGTTAATTGGCTCCTTTCTCGCATGGCTTGCCTTTGGTCGAGGTTATTCAGCTGAACTCGCGGCCGATCCTACTCATATGTATCAACTTGCCTTTGAGTATATTAGTGATTCGCCAACACTTTCCTTAGCTCTTGCCGGCATTATGGTGATCATTTCGCAAATGAAGATCAATGTGACAAACGCCTATGCAGGTTCCATTGCCTGGTCCAACTTTTTTTCGCGGCTAACCCACAGCCACCCTGGACGCGTCGTCTGGTTAGTCTTTAATGTGGCGATTGCCTTGTTATTAATGGAACTGGGTATTTATCGTGCGCTGGAAAATGTGCTGGGCATGTTCGCCATTGTGGCTGTCAGTTGGTTGGGATCACTATCAGCAGATTTACTGATTAATAAAAGTTTGGGCCTAAGCCCCTCCTACGTTGAATTTAAACGAGCACACTTATACGACATCAACCCTGTGGGTGTAGGATCTATGATACTGGCATCCATAGTTGGTGTATTGTGTTACCTAGGCACCTTTGGTGAAGTGAGCCAGGCACTAGCCCACTTTATTACCCTGGCTATTACTTTTATTGCCGTACCCAGCATCGCAAAACTGACAGGAGGTCGTTATTACATTGCCAGGGAACCCGATCCAGACATGAAGGAAAGCCATTACGTCTGCACACTTTGTGAAAACGAATTTGAACAAGAGGACATGAGTTTTTGCCCAGCTTATCAAGCCCCCATTTGCTCCTTATGCTGTTCGTTAGATGCTCGCTGTCTGGATAACTGCAAACCCAACGCCCGTTTTTCAGTGCAGTCGATCGCGTTTATGTCGAAAATATTTCCCAGGCCCATTACCCAAATAGCCAGCTCACGGTTTGGTAGTTTTATTGGCATACTGAGTATGGTCTCTTTAGTGACGGCAGGGTTGTTATCATTGGTCTATTACCATGTCGCACCACAGGAACCCGCATTTGCCAATATATTGAGCGACCTACTGGTAACACTGTTTTTTATCCTATTAATCGTTTTCGGCATCTTATCCTGGCTGGTTTTATTAGCGCAGGAAAGTCGACAAGTGGCACAGGAAGAATCGAACCGGCAAACGCAATTACTGATTCATGAAATCGATGCACACAAAGAAACCGATTACGCTTTGCAAAAATCAAAGGAACTGGCAGAGGCAGCCAACCTGGCAAAAAGTCGTTACCTAACCGGCATAAGCCATGAATTGCGCACACCATTACAATCCATATTAGGTTACGCACAAATACTCAGTCGTGATACCCGCATTCCCGAAGAGCGGCAGGAATCCATTGAGATCATGAAAAGAAGCGGTGAATACCTCGCCGACTTAATTGAAGGGTTATTGGATATATCCCGTATCGAAGCAGGACGTTTGGAAATTCATAAAAACCAGGTGGATTTGCACGCTCTACTGAATCAAATTGTGCAGATGTTTCGACTACAAGCGGCCTCGCGCAATCTGGATTTTAATTTCACCGGCTGTCCACATCTGCCGAAGTATGTGAATGCCGATGAAAAACGTTTACGTCAGTTATTGATCAATCTGTTATCAAACGCCGTTAAATTTACCGAGAAAGGTACGGTCAGCCTCAGCATTAATTACCGCAATCAAGTAGCGGAGTTCATTATTGAGGACAGCGGTATTGGTATTTCCGAGGACGATATCGATCGTATTTTTAATCCCTTTGAACGGATACAACAAGCGGGCCTTCCGGTTAAAAGTGGCACCGGCCTTGGACTAACGATAGTGCGTTTGCTCTGCGATATTATGGGCGGAGATATCAGCGTCAGCAGTACACCAGGCAAAGGAACTACCTTCAAATTAATACTGATGCTGTCAAAAGTTGAGTCACCGGTGATAGAGCCAATTAAGGAAAGGCTTATCTGCGGCTATAAAGGAGAAAAGAAAACCGTAATGGTGGTGGATGATGAACCCAGTCACCGTAGTTTAATTTTTGATCTTCTAGTACCGCTTGGCTTTACCGTTATCGAAGCAAGGGATGCAGAAACCTGCTTACAAACCCATGAAAACCTTCATCCAGATATTTTTCTACTGGATGTATCCATGCCTGGTATTAGCGGCATCGAGCTATCAAAAATTTTGCGTAAGCGAAGTGTAAAAAATCCCATTATTATCGTGTCAGCTGATGCTCAGGAACACTACACCAATATTACGCCAGATGCTGCCCATGATGCCTATTTAGCCAAGCCCGTACGGTTAACCACTTTACAAGAACATTTATCACATTTGCTGGATATCGAGTGGGTTTATGATGACGAAATAATAATAGAGGACAGCCAGTATATTGATTCTTCAAAGGACATTAATGTACCTGACCATGATGCCATTGAAGAGTTAATTTCCTACGCCAACATTGGTTATGCACAGGGTTTTCGAAAAAAACTGAAACAGCTGGAAAGCGATAGTGACTTTCCCGATGAACTGATTGAAAGGCTCAATATCATGGCTAAGGCTATGCGATATCCAGACATTGTAGAAATTTTAAAAAGTTAGTGAAGCGTATCACTATGGATAATAAAGACACCGTTGTTCTGGCAGTAGATGATTCCCCCGAATCATTAACATTGATCAATGACGCGCTGGAACAAGCAGGCTTTACCGTTTTGATTGCCCTTGAAGGTAAGCAGGCGCTGAGTATTGCAGAAAAAATGACACCAGATATTGTGTTACTTGATGCGATTATGCCAAACCTTGATGGTTTTGATACCTGCAAACAATTAAAAGCCAATACAGAATTATCAGATATACCCGTTATCTTTATGACGGGGCTTGCTGATACCGACAGTATTGTAAAGGGCTTGGAGGCCGGCGGTGTGGATTACCTTACCAAGCCCATCAATCCAGACGAATTAATTGCTCGCATGCGCGTGCATCTTACCAATGCCAAATTAACCAGCAGCGCTCATTCAGCGCTCGATATGACAGGCCAATATTTATTTACCATTAATCAGGAAACACAGGTACTTTGGGCAACACCCCAAACACGAGAATTATTCTCTAAAGCCAAGGTAAATAACAATTGGCTTCAGGAAAATTTATCTAAGCAATTAGCTCATTGGCTAAGCCATCAACCCGGCATTGGCCAGACATTGAAGTTAGAAGATATCGACTATCCGCTTAGCGTTCGAGTGGTTGAAAATTCCAACTCCAAGGAATTATTACTTAAACTACTTGATGGTATGGCCCCCAGTGGGGCAGCGAAATTAAAAGATAACCTACCGGTTACTGAAAGAGAATCCGATGTACTGTATTGGATCGCCAACGGAAAAACCAATCGGGAAATCGGTCAAATTCTTGAAACCAGCCCGCGAACCGTCAACAAACACCTGGAACAAATTTTCAAAAAACTGGAAGTTGACAATCGCACCTCAGCGGCAGCGATTGCCATACGCTTACTGGCCTTGGATTAGCAGTTTATTATTAGGCTGTTGCTTTCGTTCTTTTCTCCGGCAACATTCCCGCGTCAATAATAAAATTGATGATCTGTTGCAAACCTTCACCCACTTTTAAATTAGAAAAGACAAAGGGTTTATCACCGCGCATTTTTTTGGCATCCCGATCCATCACCTCAAGCGATGCACCCACAATCGGTGCCAGATCAGTTTTATTAATGATCAGCAAATCTGATCGGGTAATGCCAGGCCCCCCTTTACGGGGGATTTTGTCACCGGCTGACACATCAATCACATAAAGCGTTAGATCGGACAACTCAGGTGAAAATGTTGCACTGAGGTTATCACCACCACTTTCAACAAAGACGATATCCAACTCGCCATGCCGCGCGCACAATTCATCGATGGCAGCCAAATTCATCGATGCATCTTCGCGGATTGCTGTATGCGGGCAACCGCCAGTTTCAACGCCAATAATACGATCAGCTGGCAATGCCTCATGCTGCGTTAAAAATTTTGCATCTTCCTTGGTATAAATATCATTGGTGACAACGGCAATATTGTAAATATCTCGCAGCTCGGTACAGAGTGCGCGCAATAATGCAGTTTTACCCGAGCCCACAGGACCACCAACGCCTACTCGCAATGTCTGATGTATTTTCATGTCATGTTCCTATTATCAGTTGCTATTACCGGTTTCTCTTACTTATTTGTTTATTAAGAACGAAATAAACGACTGTACTGCATTTCATGCCAACTACTGGCCATCGCCAAGGCAGGCAGTGAAGCACCTATCTGTTGTTCATTAATATCGCTACCTATTTCGATTGCTTCAGGAATACTTTCCAACAAACGACTCAGCAATTGCTGAGCCGCCACCTGACCCAGTGGCACCAACTTGGTTGCCGCAGCAATTTGGTTTTCCAGCCAGGACCAGAGATAACCGTAGCAACAGTTATGTTTATCGATTTGCCAATAATTGGCTGCCAGGGCAAAGGCACTAACAAAACTGATATCCTGCCGTTGGTGTAATTGATCAATCAGATTAATAGGCACATTCAACTGCTCTAACAATTTTACTAAAGCAACACCTTGCGCCGTATCCGATAAACGCAACTCTTCAGTTTCTCTACAGGCCAAAATCACGCTGTTCCAATAATCAAATGCCTGGCCATTTTGTTCTTCAACATGCTGCCACTGGCGCAATAATACCGGCACATCGGTTTTAGCTAATGACTCCTGCATTTGCATTGATAACCAGTCGAAGCTTTTTTCTGCATCCATTAACCAGCCCTTTTCAACACCATATTCAAACCCCTGTGAAAAGGCATAAGCACCCACCGGTAATGCGGCACTGCTGAGCTGTAATAAACGCAGCAGTGATTGATCGCTCAGTGAAGGATTATTAGTCGCCATAATTAATGATGCATATGTTCACTATGGTGATGATGTTTGCCATTCTCACCACTTTGTGAGTAGGCGCCAGACTCTGGAGAAAAAATGGCCTGTTCATGCTGAGTGGCCAGTCCCAATAGCTGTAGCATTTCTTCTAACACATGATCTGGGGTGATGCGCAACCATTTGTCACCGATGTGCAATTTCACGTGACGATTACCCAGGTGATAGCAGGCCTTACTAAAGGTCTCCCAGTCATCACAGGTTGCCGTGATCACGTCTTCCTGTGCACCTGTTACCTGAATAGTTTTTCCACACTGTGTTTTTAAGACTTCACCAATTTGCAGTGTATTACCACGCTCCAGAAAAACACGGGTTTCAATACCTGAAGCCGTCTCAGTTTTAAAGCGGCCTTTCTCACGCAGTAAATGATCCAGCGGCAATTGCTCATCAACAGCAATAGCAGTTTCCATCCCGATTCTTTCGTAAACTTCGTACATAAGCATCTCGTGATTAGAATAAGTTGTATAGTTGAGCCAAAGGCAATTCAACGGCAGGCTCGCAGGTCAATAACTCGCCATTGGCACGCACTTCATAGGTTTGAGGATCAACGGTTATCACTGGCATCCAGTCATTCAGTAACATATCTTTTTTCGTGACAGTGCGTGTGTTTTTACAAGCCAATAGCTTTCTCCCTAAACCAAACTGCGTAGCGATACCATTATCAATGGCAGCCTGACAGGCAAAGGTCACCGATGTGTTACGCGCTGCGCTGCCAAAGGACCCAAACATAGGGCGATAGTGCACGGGTTGCGGCGTTGGGATCGAGGC
>JANQLG010000030.1 GCA_028280715.1 Spongiibacteraceae bacterium
TTATTTATATGGTGGAGCTAAGCGGGATCGAACCGCTGACCTCAACACTGCCAGTGTTGCGCTCTCCCAGCTGAGCTATAGCCCCAAAATCTGCCGAAATCTGCATTGTTTGGAGAGCTGCGCATCATAATGAGAGCGCTCATCAATGTCAACAACAGCTTTAAAAACTTTTTGATATCAAGTAGTTAGCAGTATTATCTGTTGCTCTTATCGTACTGGGCAAGTTGCTGCACGTATTCAAGTGCTATTTCCAGGCGGGAATCCTTATCTTCTGTATCTCCAGTACTGATCCGTGCCTGTTGGGTGCGTTCGGCAACTAAAAGCGCTTCAGCAACATCAAAATCTCCTCTATGAGCTGCAGCCATAGCTTCTGAGATCACATCGTCTAACGCATCATGAGCATGTTTGTCATGTTCTTGCAGTTCCGGTGGAACTTCAGGCGGAGTATAGGATTCAGTTTTTCTGCGAATGCTTTCTTTAACCACGGCATCAGGGCGGCGGTTACCGGCCTGCGCCTTCCCTAAATGCTCAAAAGCTTCACGAGTCTCCTGAACGACTTTGTCAGCCGTTTTTGGTTGTTCGTAGGTTTCGAATTCGGATTGACTGGCTATGATTTGATCCAGCTCTTCCATCAGTTCTTCATCATTCACCAGGGTCTCATCTATTTGTTTTGAAGATGATGCTTTTTCTTTTTCCAATTCACGCCAGCGGATGAAAAAGAATACCGCACCAACAATAGCGACTATTAACAGAATGACTAACGCCCAAACCCTTCCTCCGGAAGAGTCCATTGATTCTGTAGTTGCTAGTTCTGTAGTTTCTGCATCTGCAGTAGCAATTTGCTGCTCCCCATCTCCATCGGCTACAACCTCATCGGCAGGTTCGGTAGATTGCTGGGCAGAACTTGTAGATACAGATGAAGCCTGGTCTCGCCTTTCAATATCAGCACGTAACAGCTCTAGTTCTTTATCCTTTAATAAAATTAACCTTTCAAGCGAATCTGCATAGTCTGACTTTTCTATGTTTAGCAGTCGTTGCCGCATAGCTTCATTATCACGCTGCAAACGATCAATTAGTTCATTAGTGGTAGCTAATCGCGCTTGCAGCTCGGCGATCTCACTGGCTGCTGTACTTACGCCTTCTTCGCTAACACCAGGTGTGACTATGGTGAGACGTTCACTGGTTTGCTCTTGTTGTTCTACCGTTAAATCAGGTGTGCCTGGCACGGATTCAGGTTGTTGTGATGGCATTTCACCAGCACTTGGCATATCGCGAGCAACTGACTGAGAAGTTTGTGCAACAGTAGCTGGCATTTCTGCATTTTCCGGCAATGTCAGCCTAACTCCAGCCATCAGTCGATTAGGGTCACCATTGATAAATGCACGAGGATTATTTGCCAGCAACCACTGCATCATCTGTTGCCGGGATACATCAGTCCCACGCACTAATGTGTCAGCAATTTTTGACAGACTATCACCGCTTTGCACACGATAATCGCCACTGCCGATGGTTAAGGGCGATGTTTGCTGTCGACGCTCAGTAAGAGCTTGTGGACGAGGTGCAGGCTGTTTGGCTAATTTGGTAACAGGCTCGCTAGCCGCTGTCGAAACCGGTTTAAACTCAATTGGGTCAAGAAAGACCGTATATTCTCTATAGACAGTTCCCGTTGGCCATTTCAGTTCTATAAGGATATTTAAAAAAGGCTCATGTACAGGATCAGCGGTGGTAACAGCAATCGCTAATTGACCGTTTCTGATCACTGGCTTTACTCGATAACGCTGAAGTCCCCCGGCCAATTCAATCCCTAAATTACGTGCCTCGCGCTGCCCCACGTGACGCACAAGTACTTCATCAGGCGAATAACTTTCCTGGCCATCACTGACCAGAATGATGGCTTCTAGTGGCTCCCCCAAAAATGAGCTGCTATTAAGTTCTCCCAGCCCCAGCGAAAACGCCGATTGAGCACAGAACAGCATACACAGTGGAAGTAAACGGCTCAGGAAAGAGCCTATTGTTGATCGCTTCGGGACTCTACACACGATAATCGGTCAGATTCCTTGTATTAAGTTGCATCCCTAATGGAGATGAATAATTGAACTTGTATTTAATATAGCTCACAAAGCCTCAGTAACAGTATGAAATTACACCATTTTTTGATTTATTAAAATCGATTTGTATGTGAGTTGTACTACCGAACAGCAATACTCTGCATTTTATATTGGCTAATCGAGCTGAGAGTAGGCTTTTTCCAGTTTTTTCAGTTTTTTCTTGCTGACACCACCGAGCAAATCTAATGCATAGCGGATACGAGCTCGACTCAAATCGGGGCCAAGAATAGCCATTGAATCGATCACCGATATCGAAGCTGTAGTACCTGCAATAGCAATAAACAGGGGAGCAAAAAAGTCTTTAACCTTCACTCCCATACTATCTGCTACCGTTTTCATAGCGGCAAAAATAGCATCGCGCTCCCAATTTCTTAGAGACTCTAATTTCCACAAGGCAAATTGCAATGCCTCTGTTAATGCCTCATCTTTTAGTGTCAGCCCTGTAAAGCTTTCTGCTTTTATCGGCATCATCCCGGAAGCAAAAAAGGCAGTAAGAGGAATAAAGTCACTCAAGGTTTCGATGCGTTGTTGCGCGTGGGGCAATATTTGCATCATATAATCTTTATTCAATGCCCATTGCTGCAGACGCTCTGCCAATTGTTCCTGGCTGAGATCTTCGCGAATCCACAGGCCATTCAGCCAGCTAAGTTTTTCTACATCGAAAATCGGGCCGCCCAGGCTAACTCGCTGAATATCGAATTGCTCCAGCATTTCCTGCAGGCTGAATTTTTCTCGTTCATCAGGCATAGACCATCCCATACGCCCTAGATAGTTGACCAAAGCTTCAGGCAGATAACCCATACGCTGGTAATAGAGAATACTAGTTGGGTTCTTGCGCTTACTGAGTTTTGATTTGTCAGGGTTGCGCAGTAGCGGCAGATGACAAAGCTGAGGCATATCCCAACCAAAGTATTCATAGAGCAATTTATGTTTTGGCGCAGAATTGATCCACTCTTCACCGCGTAAAACGTGGGTAATCTGCATCAGGTGATCATCTACCACATTAGCTAGGTGGTATGTGGGCATGCCATCAGACTTGAGAAGTATTTGCGCATCGACCAAGGCCCAATCCAATTCCATAGTGCCACGCAGCATGTCTTCAATCTCGACTTTGCCATCAACCGGCACCTTCATTCTAATCACATAAGGAGCATTGGCAGCTTCGCGCTTTGCTACTTCATCCTTAGGTAATTCCAAATCATAAGGTTTTAGCGCTCGATTGATGCCCTGCTCTTTTAAACCTTGACGCAGAGCATCCAGCTCCTCTGTAGTGCGATAGCAACGAAAGGCATGCCCCTTCTCTATTAATCGCTCAGCGTACTCTTTATAAATTTCTTTACGTTCACTTTGTCGGTAGGGGCCAAATTCACCACCTACATCTGGGCCTTCATCCCAATCGAGCCCCATCCAGCGCAGCGAATCAAAGATGGCCTGCTCTGACTCAGCGGTAGAACGGCCCTGGTCGGTATCCTCAATACGAAGTACAAACTTCCCTTCCTGCTGACGGGCAAAACAAAGGTTAAACAGGGCAATGTAGGCCGTGCCAACATGAGGGTCACCGGTTGGAGATGGTGCAATACGAGTACGAATGGTCATTAAATTAGAGAAATTCCCAAATACCTAAAAACGAGGCGGTGATTATACGTTTCAGACTAGGTTTTCTCACCTACTAGCTTTAAAAAAATTGTGTAGATCGCAATTTGATCTATTCCCTTCATTGCGTTTATAAGCCCTAGCTCATATTTTAGCGATACTGTTTCTGATCTAAGTTCTGCTTAATGGGCAACGAACTAAACATATCAAAGTGATTCAAGTCACAACTTACAAATAGAAAGTAAATTTTGTAGAACACGTCATAGTTCAAGCGAATCTTGACAGTATGATATGGCCAATGAATTAACCAGCTTACTGGTCCTGACTGTAGATTCTTGGTGGTATATATGAAGTTGCTAAAACAGTTTTTTTTAATAGCAATCACTACTTTTGTACTTTCAGCTTGCGGTGGTGGCGGCAGCTCCGATGATACAGGTGATAGCGGCTCCAGCAATACTCAACAGCAGCAGCCAAATGACCCTGTTACTGAAGAACCCAGCGCTCCTGAAACGCCCGCTGAACCAGAACCCGAATCTCCCAGCGTTGTATCTGCTAAAGGAATGGGGGTAAAAGGACCTCTCGCTAATGCAGTCGTATCTGTTTATAAAATTGATACCAGCGAAGCCGGCTTTAAAGGCGAATTAATTGCTGAAGGCATTACCGACGAAAATGCAGCATTACTACTTGATGTTGAAACTCAATACTTAACAGAACCGTTATTTATCTTTGAATATACACTCGGAAAAGAATTAGATGATTCAGCACCGGTTATTCCTGTTCTTAGCACTGTAGTCACTTCGCAACAACTATTGGAAAACACTCCAGTTTACGCGACACCTTTAACCACCTTGATCATTGAGCTTGCCATTCTTGAAGCAGGTCAAAACAGTTCTATTCAATCTTTCAATGATGCCTTATCTGCAACAACCGAAATGGTTAAAGCCACTTATGGCCTCGGCTTGCTGGATAGTGGCATTGACCCCTTTACCAGTGCACCAGTACTAACAGCCAATACCGATCAAGCTGACTCACTAGCCTATCGTACGGTTATTGAAGTATTTGCCGCTGTAATGGATGAGGTTAAAACCCAAATCACTAACAATGGTGACAATGTTGCGCCTATGCAGTTATTAATTGCGACTGCCAAAGACTTATCGGATGGATCTTTGAATGGTGCCGTTGATGGCGAGGTGATTACTGAGTTTGCCTCTCTAAGCACGGCTGAACTACAAAGCATCTTAACGTCTGATCCCAGTAGCTTGAATATTCCGAATTCAGATACTCCCATTACTGAATTAAATCAGATTATAGCTGACGAAATATCCCAACTGGCTACAGACGTAACGCCACAACCTTTGGCAAGACCAAACCCAGTGCAAATAGCTATCGTTTATGATGTTGATCCGCAGCCGGCACCAGCACCTACTCCTGATCCAGAGCCAACACCTAGCCCTGATCCGGAACCGGTTCCCGCTCCTGCTCCTGACCCAGATCCAGCACCTGCCCCCGACCCAGAGCCTGATCCACAGCCTGAACCTGTAGCTCCTTCGGTTAGTTTGGTTAGCCCTGGCAGCAACAATAGCAGTATTACTGAAGGAGAAATACTTGAGGTTATCGTGGATGCTATTGATCAGGATGGCGACATTGAATCATGCTCCCTCTCACTAAATGGACAGTTGGTCCGCGCTGAAAACAGTGCGCCATATACATGGGGTACAGCCAATTCTGCTGACGACCAAATTAAACAAGGTCTACCTCAGGGGCAACACGAAATCAGCGTGACATGTCTTGATAACGATGGCTTATCAGGAACAGTACAACTGAATGTAGCGGTCAACGCCCCAACACCACCCCCTGAGCCCGAACCAACGACCTTCTCACTAACCCTAAACTGGAATGCCCCCACCCAACGTGAAGATGGTTCTGCGCTAGCTATGACGGAGATCGGTGGTTACGAAATCTACTACTTCCTGCAAGGAACACCACAAGATCAAGGCACCAGTATTGATGTCCCAGCTATGGACGGTAATGGTCAATATACTACGAGTTACAACTTGGAATTGGACCAGCCTGGCAGCTATGTTTTTGCTATTTCAACCTACGATGTTAATGGTATTTACAGCCAGATATCCGATGAAGTGGTTGTTGATATTCAATAAGCAAACAAAACACTAATAACCTCACACCCCGTAGCCACTTGATCTCAGTTCCATGGTGAAGTGGCTCACAACTTAGTCATAGCACTAAGAAATTATTGGTAGACCCGTTGTATTCAAGGCTATTCTAGTTATCATTAAGATGGTGGATGTTTTTAAGCACGATACTGAATAATACGGAATCAAGAGCAGGGTGAACACATTGCCTCCCCTAACCAAGATACTATCAAAGATACTATCAATAGTTATTGCAGCCATTACCCTGTCCGCCTGTGGAGGCGGAGGTGGTGGCGGCTCTAGTGATTCCACCAGCCAATCTGCAAATAATAACTCTTCCCAATCGGAAACTTTCCCGGCGCCTCAAGAGCCACCTCCCGATCAAGAGCCTGCAACTAAGACCATCGATATCACCTTGTCCTGGAATATCCCCACACAGCGAGAAGATGGCAGCGGGTTAGATCTGACTGAAATTGGCGGCTACGAAATCTATTATTTTCTGGAAGGCAGCACTGAGGGCGAAGGTGAAACGGTGAACATACCTGCGGTTGACAATAATAACCAATATGTCACCAGCCACGACGTCCAATTGAACCAAACAGGTAGCTACGTTTTTGCCATTTCTACCTATGACACTAATAATGTCTACAGCGTCATATCCGAACCTGTCACCGTCGATATTCAATAACTGATCTGCGCTTTACATGCGCCTAAAGCCCTAATTCCGACCATTCAACAATCAAAGCCTCTTTCCACACTCGATTTAAAAAAATCGATTTTTTCTCTTGCCTATCCCGCAAAAACAACTATGCTGTATAATCATACAGTACTGATTATTAATACAGACATGAATATGAATACAGTGACAGTACTTAGATCCAAGCAATATCAAGCACTTGAAACAGAAATAAAATCCAAAAGATCAGGATTGAAATTTAATTAGGAGCTAACAATGTCAGCAACAGCCTTAACTATCAGAGAACACAGCAATCACCGCGTATTCACACAAGTAGACTACCGTCAATTTCGCCAACATCTGGCTGACTTCCAGACCACCACCATTAAAGGCCAGGGGTTTGAAACAGTGATTTACGATAAATCTGGGGATATTCAAGCCATTGTGCATGCAGCCTCTATTGACACAAATGGCCGTTGTTTTCCTGCTGAATACTTCATTAGGAGTGAGGCGCTCCCTTTAAAATGGTCTTTGGCGGCCTGATGTTTTTCTTCCAGGTATTACCCCTTCCACTCTTTTCTTTCTCCCTCTCCTTCCAGGGCTAATTTTCTCAAGGATGAGAAGTTTTAGCTAAAGACTCATTCGGGCCTATCCGAACTCACTGTCTTCCATGCTATGATGCGCTACTTTTTAATTTAGCCAATTGCTGCTTTATGTACGTTTTTTCCGTCAACGCAACAACCGCAAAAGATTTCGATGCCTTTCACACAGGTGATGAGGTTCCTTTTATTGTCTATATCAATTTTAAAGACCTGTTTGGTGCAGAACAGTTGTGCCACCTTTATTTACTGCAACAGGGATTCAACAAACCAGTCATAGAAAAACGCAAGTTGATTGACAAAAAATTCCTACAAAACCCCAAACTTGTTGAGGCCGATAAAGCACTAAAAGAGGCATTGGATAGTGGCTATTCCATTCAAATTTTCTCTGCTCATTAATTATCCAAGAGACACCACACAACAGATCTAACAAAAATCATTAAAACTTCCCAATTATTATTCTATGAGTCTTAAACACAGCATTATTCATCACATAGCACGCCCGGTTCCTGGCGGCGATATCGAGGTCACACTTAAATCCACAGAAAATGACACTCAGGGTCCGATTTTCTCTCTGTTTGAACAATTAAAACAAAGCTTTCAACGCAGTAGTCAGCGGCAATATGGACACTTTGATCAGGAAAATAGCTCTAACCCCTTACCTGGATGGTTAAAGGATCAAGCCGAAGGTAAATCATCATTTCTCAGCAATAGCGAGCGAATTATTGGGCATTTAGAACGAGCCATGGAATCGCATCAGGAAGCATTTAGCGCCCATATTCTGATAGCACAAGAGATGGTAATGGACCAGGCACAGTTTTACCTGTTTTGGATTAATCATACCGAGGCCAGTCACATTGACTCCAATCTTGAAGTCGGCATTAACCAATTTATCGACTGTAACAAAATGCAATACAGCCTGCGCTTATTTCTTGATGAATGGCTTGAGTATGACTCGCAAAAATATCTATCCATTATTACCCACCGCGGTAATAAAAAACTCTCCGATGCTTTTACTGATTTCAGCGGTTTCACACAGGGGCTTGACTTAAAAGAGGACACTCAGGAGTTTCTCGGCATCGTCGATGATTACATCGGATCAGTGCCTGAAGAACAGGTACAGGATTACAAAAACAAAATTATTGATTACTGTGTTGAACAGGACAGACATGGCGAACCCGTTATGGTTGACGACCTATCACAGCAACTCAATGAGTCTTCACCAACGCAATTTGCCCAATTTGTCACTGAACACCAACAATCGCCAAAAAGTGAGATATACACAGATAGAAACAGCTTGAAACGCTATGTTCGCTATTTTGGTCGTGATAACCAAATGAGTATCAGCTTTTCGGCCGACATGTATGGTCAGGATATTATTTATGACCCGAATACAGACACACTAACACTTAAAAGAATTCCAAAATCACTCAAGCGACAGCTACTCAATCCTTCATCCGCTCATTCCTCAAAAGATTAATTTTGTTTTAGCAAGGCTGCCTCAATGAAGTTTGTGCTATATATAGAAGGATAAATAGAAAAATAGCGCATAAGGCTAGAGTGATGGAAGATATTTGGGTATCAGACATTATGACCAAAGAGGTGACAACCTGTCATCCGAGAACGCTATTAACCGAAGTTGTGACTCAGCTGCACACGCACTTGTTTTCATGCCTGGTTATCGTTGAAGATAAAAAACCCATTGGCATTATCACGGAAAGAGATATGGTCACGATACTGGCCGATATGCTGGAAGATGTCAGCTGGGATTCACTGTCTGTTGAAAACTTTATGACGACTCCCGTTGTCTCCCTCTATGAAGACCATACGCTGTTAGAAGCAGTCGAGATTATTCGCAGCGAAGGCATTCGACATGCTCCCGTGATTAATCAAACGGGGGAACTAACCGGTTTATTAACCCAGACAGATATCATTAACGGCTACCATAATATGTTGTCAGCCAAAGACATCTAGGGCCTGTTAACAGGCCCTAATTCAAACGATGTGGCTCTAGCAGTATCTGCTCGACCCTATGCCCTAGTAAAATAATTTTGCCCGAATAACGTTCATTACCTGTAGAGGTAAATTCAAAACCATAGGACCGCCACAACCTCAAGCTCCCTGCCTCATCACGCTTGATCCAAAACCCGTTCAACGCCAAGCCATCATCCAACAATTGCACCCCCATCTCACGACAGTAACGCTTGGTGGCCTGCATTGCCGATTGTTTAACCCCTTGGGCATTCCACCATAGCCATACCAGGCCTAAAAAGAGGGTAGCGATCAATACATCAGTCAGCGTAAACATACTTTTCCCTTACAATCAGTCACTGCAATCAATCATTTTTACGTAGTAAATATCCAAAAAAATGAAAATTTACTGTAATTTTATCGATTACTTGTAAATAAATTACAGATAATCGGGCTAATCAGTAGATTTATTGGCAGCATCGTTCATACTATTGCCCGATTCTAGCGATAAACTTCGCCCCAAGCTTATCTACTTATTGTTCTACCACATATAAAAGGCATTCCATGGTAAGAAGAACCAAAATTGTGGCCACCATCGGCCCGGCCAGTAGCAGCCCAGAGGCTATTGGCCAATTACTGGATAAAGGTGTCAATGTTTTCAGGCTGAATTTTTCCCACGGAACGGCGGATGAACACCGCCAACGTGCAGAAACTATTCGCCAGGTGTCCCAGCAGAAAAAAATCTATGCGGCTATTCTCGGCGATTTGCAGGGCCCTAAAATCAGGATTGCTGACTTACACTGCGATGAACTGCCATTGGAGGATGGTGCCGATATCACCCTCACCACAGATGATACCAGTCAAAAGAGTGATCAATGCGTTATTGTTGGCTATAAGCCCCTGCCTCAATGTGTATCCGCTAATGACACCTTACTGTTAGATGATGGGCTCATCCAACTCACTGTTATCTCCGTTGACGGCAATGACGTTCATTGTCAGGTTAAAGTGGGTGGTATTCTAAAATCGCGTAAAGGGCTTAATCGCCTGGGCGGAGGCCTGTCTGCTCCAGCTATCACCGAAAAGGATCTCAAAGACATTGAGTTAGCCTCTGAGTTACACATGGATTATCTTGCAGTCTCCTTTCCCAGCTGTGCCGATGACCTTATCCCGGTAAAAGATAAACTGCATGAACTAGGAGCCGACATTCGCATTATTGCCAAAGTAGAGCGTGCTGAAGCCGTTGGCGATGACGACACCTTAAAAGAACTTATTAAGGCGGCAGACGGTGTCATGGTTGCTCGGGGCGACCTGGGTGTTGAAATCGGCGATGCCCAGCTCATTGGTATTCAGAAAAAAATTATTCGTCAGGCAAGACGTTGCAACAAGCCAGTTATCACTGCTACCCAGATGATGGAATCGATGATCAACAACCCGGTACCTACCCGGGCAGAAGTATTTGACGTTGCTAATGCGGTTCTCGATGGTACTGACGCTGTCATGCTATCAGCCGAAACGGCTACAGGAAAATACCCAACCAAAGTCGTGGCAGCGATGGCAAGTACCTGTCTCGGCGCTGAGCAACATCCTGATATTCGCCGATCAAGCCACCGCCTTAACAGAAATATTGAACATATCGAGGAAATAATTGCGTTATCGGCAATTTATGCAGCTAATCACCTGAGCAACGTCACCGCCAGCATATGTCTGACGGAGTCCGGTAATACTGCGCTACTGATGTCCAGACTCAGTTCCGGTTTGCCTATTTATGGTATCTCCAGAAACTTGGAAGCTTGTCGGCGAATGGCTTTGTACCGTGGAGTGGTACCTATTTACTATGATGTCACCCAACATGACGACATTTACCAATGCGCCCTAACAGTGGTTGCAGAAACAGGCGCCCTGCAAAAAGGTGATCGTGTTACTTTAACTAAGGGCGATATGATGGGGTCGTTAGGTATGACAAACACCTTAAAAGTACTTACCTATAATGGCTAAAGACAATATTCTGCCTGTCCGTATTCGTGGAATAACGCTTGATGAGAAAGACCTTGAATTTAACGCTATTCGATCACAAGGGTCAGGCGGGCAGAATGTTAATAAAGTATCAACAGCAATCCATCTACGTTTCAATATCCGCAATAGCTCTTTATCAGAAAGGGATAAAAGCAAGTTACTAGCCTTCAACGATCATCGCATTAGTAACGATGGCATCATTGTTATCAAAGCGCAAACCTACCGAAGCCAGGAAAAAAACCGACAAGAAGCCGTTGATCGATTACTCGAAATCATTTCACACGCCACCGCCGTACAGAGAAAACGTTTACCAACCAAGCCAACCCGCAGCTCACAAAATAAACGCCTGGATAAAAAGGCCAAGCACAGTAAAACTAAAACGCTAAGAGCCAAGATCTCCATTTAACATTCCTGAACGAAATAGACTACACTAGACCCCTAATATATCGAGCGAATTACACCCTGAATAATTATTAGACAAAGATAGGAGTGCTTGAAAGGGCATGACCAACCAGGATATTAACTCTATAGCCCAGCTTATCTCGCAGTATTCACCCTTCGATCAAATAGAAGAGAGTCTATTACTAGCTTTAGCTAAGGATATCCAAATCAAAAAGGCTGATAGCGGATTTGTTTTATTTAATGCCGGCGATTACGACACTGACGACTACTACTTACTCACCGGCTCCATAGAACTCAAAGCCAATGATGGCCGCAACAAAGAGGTTAGTGCTAAACACGAAAGCAGCCTATTCCCCATTGCTCGCCTGCGCCCAAGGATGTATACCGCCACCGCGACATCTGAAATTCGTTATTTCATCGTTAGCGATACTGTTCTGGACGAAATACAACGGAGCCTTATCAAATCAAACAATTCGGTAATGGTCCAAGAAATGCAGAAAAAAGCGGGCGAAGATGGCCGTTCTTTAATTCATGAATTTGAACAGGAGCTGCATCACGGCCGTTTCGTTTTACCGAGCTTGCCAGAAGTTGCTTTCCGTATTCGCGAAATGATTGAACAACAGGACTGTAGCATGGAAGAGCTGGCCACCCTGGTCAATACTGATCCTGCCATCGCCGCTAAACTGGTTAAAGTTGCCAATAGCGTTATGTACCGAGGTGTCAGTACCTGTAATGGTACCGCCACCGCAATTTCAAGACTGGGTTTGATTACTACCAAACAACTGGTCACCAGCTTCGCTGTGTTGGCATTATTTCAAACACGATCCAATATGTTCGAAGAACATATGCGGCAATTATGGCAACAGAGTATTGAAGTTGCCTGTTACAGTTATGCGCTAGCAAAAGAACTTCCCGGTTTTAACGAAGAAGAAGCAATGCTGGCAGGCTTAATTCACAACATAGGATCAGTTGTTGTACTAATCTATGCTGATCGGTTTTACGATCTCGCCACTGATGAGCAACATCTTGATGCCGCCATTGAAAACTTAAGCGGTATGTTAGGAGAAAGAGTACTGCGCGAATGGGATTTTAATGAAGAACTGATCAGTGTGGCAAAGGACGCAAGAAACTGGCAACGCGATAGTGATCCAGAACTGTTTGATTATTGCGACCTCATTCAAGTTGCAACAATTTACGCGGTGCAACACTCTGACCTGGAAATAGACATTCCGGAAACCAATGACAACAACGCGCTCAACGCATTCAAAAAACTGGAACAGCGTCAGATCTCCGAAGAAACCACCAATCAAATGATTGACTCTGCTCAACAACAAATTGAGGAACTTAAACAAATTCTCAATAACAAATGAAACTAGTCAGTTAGCACTGCCACTCGAATTGCATCCAGTTTCATCTGCGCTCCCTGCAACAATGAATGCATTTGCTCAATAGATGCCGATAAGAAGGTTATCTCCTCTTGGCGAATGTTCGGATTCACATCAGCAAGGGCTTTCATCCGCTGCAACTCACCGCCTTGTTGTGTTTGCATAGCATCGACTGCTTGCTGGACTAACTCGGGTGTATATTCAGCAGCAAACTTTTCCGCACCAATAATCATACTGTTAATCGATGACCTGGCATGACGAATCAAATCCTGGGCACTTCGCTTTGGCACTTTTTGTCCTAGCTTACTGAAATGTGCAGGCGTAAGAACTTTACTCAAATTATTGCCATTACTATCAATCACCACTCTTACTGTAGTCAGTGGTAAGTAACGCGTTAATTGCAACTCATCGGGTGCAGTACAACGCAGTGTGAAAATAGCTTCCAGTAGAAGAGTTCCCGCCTTTAGCGGCGGTAACTTCATTGTACAAAATGCGGTATTGCCAAAATCACCATTCAGAATCATATCCATGGCACCCGTCACCATAGGATGTTCCCAACTTAGAAAATGCATGTCTTCTCGCGACAACGCTACATCTCTCGAAAAAGTTGCCGTAACACCATCATCAGGTAACGAAGGAAAATGATGAGTGAGCATATGATCACCAGGTCGCAACACAACACTGGCTGCACTGTGATGTTCCTGATCGACACCATATTGATCAAATACCTGCTCCATATAGGAAGACAACTCCTGACGCCGCTCTTCCTCCACCATTATTGCTACTAATTCATCGGCCTCCTGATGATTACAGGAATTCAATTCCAACAATTTGTCTCGACCTTTTTGTAAAATGTTCAGCGTCTCTTGCGTTTTTTCCTGTGTTTTTTCGATAAGCTGCTTCAAACTGTCCTCATCAGAAGGCTGTAGCAAACAATCGTGCAGGCTATTCTTAAAGGTCTCGTACAATGCCAATCCAGCAGGGCAAGTACGCTCAAAAGCATTAATCCCTTCGTGATACCAACGCAATAACACTTGCTGTGCACTGGTTTCATAAAAAGGAACATGGATATGCACTGTATTGCGCTGCCCGATTCGGTCCAGACGACCAATACGCTGCTCTAGCAAATCCGGGTTCAGTGGCAAATCAAATAACACCAGATGATGAGAAAACTGGAAGTTTCTTCCTTCACTGCCAATTTCAGAACAAATTAATACCTGCGCGCCCTCTTCCTGATCCGCAAAATAAGCTGCTGCCCTGTCACGAGCAACTAACGACAATCCTTCGTGGAATACCGATGAATGTACGCCCCCGCGTAAACGCAAATATTCCTCGAGAGCTAGCGCCGTTTCCGCTCGCGCACAAATAACCAACACCTTGTCACTACGATGTTGCTTCAACCAGTTAACTAACCATTCCACTCTAGGGTCTTGGTTGATCCAGCTATCGCCCATTTGTAACTCTGGCATTAATTGCTGAGAGACATCGGCCGTTGCCTGATCAGATAATATCTCGGGAGCAGTTAACGCATGAGATATTAGTTTCCGCTCGGGGAAGCCAGCCACGGATGATCGCGTATTTCTAAATAACACTCGCCCAGTGCCATGACGGTCCAGTAATTGATGAACTAGCGAATTAATTTCATTTTCCAGCTCTTCAGAGCCTAATGTTTCAGAACCAGTCTCTTGGCTATCAATTTCTATGTGATTCAAACATTGTCGAAGCGGTTCTACAGAGCTATCACCCAGATACTGCTGCAGTTGATCCAATAATTCTGGTTGTTGGGATAGGTGTTCACCGACATCCTCGGCTAATAACGTTTGTACCAATTCGTTGACTGGCTGATGGTTTTTTTCTTCTTCAATAAAAAACTGCAAATCGTAATAACGATCCGGATCTAACAAACGCAAGCGGGCAAAATGACTGGCCATCCCTAACTGTTCCGGTGTGGCTGTTAATAACAGTAAGCCTCTGGTCTCAGCCGCCAGTTTTTCGATTGCCTGATATTCAGTACTGGCTTGCTGCTCATTCCATTGCAGATGGTGCGCTTCATCGACAATCAACAAATCCCACTTGGCAGCTTGCGCCTGCTCTAGTCGTTGTTGATTGTTGGTAAGAAACGATAAAGTACACAGTACCAATTGAGCACTATCGAAGGGGTTATAATCGGATTCTTGACCCGCAGTCACTTCACCAAATTCGTCAAACTTTTCAAATTCTTCATCGCCTCGTTCTTCCAATCCTTGGCAGCGCTGCTCATCGAGGATAGTGAAAAATAGATTAAATCGGCGCAGCATTTCCACTAACCACTGGTGTAATAAGCTATCAGGCACCACCACTAAAACGCGCTTGGCGCGGCCGGTTATTAATTGCTGATGCAGAATGAGGCCGGCTTCGATGGTTTTCCCCAAACCCACTTCATCGGCCAATAAAACTCGTGGGGCGTAGCGATTACCGGCTTCACTGGCAATGTACAACTGGTGAGGCAATAACTGTACACGTGACCCCAACAGGCCTCGCACAGCAGATTGCTGTTGGTGACGAATATGCTCCAGGGTTTCACAGCGTAATTCAAAGGCACGATTCTTATCGATTTGACCGGCAAACAGACGATCCTGCGGTTTACTGAATTGAACAAAACTATTGAGATCCAGTTCGGGAACAATATGCTCCTTACCCTGCTCGTCATTCCCTCGATAAATCAGACAACCACTGTTGTCCATCACTTCGGTGATGGTTATCTGTATATCATCCTGAGAACTAATTTTTTGACCAACTTCATACTGCACGCGACTGATCGGCGCATTGGCCATAGCATAAGTACGGCGCTCACCTGCAGCAGGAAAACTAATCTCTACCCGTCGATTGCTGGCATCGACAATAATACCTAAGCCTAATTCTGATTCAGTGTTGCTAACCCAACGCTGTCCTGGGAAAAAACTGGTCTCTGACACAAACAATCTCAAACTGTATAACAATTCATTTCAGCACACGGCCGGGAAGACACTCCATGCACGAACTCTATACACAAACGTTACGCACGAAATGTGGCCGCGGATGATAAGGGGTTACAGCTTGCGGAACAAGTCTCTAGCAAATACTAACCATCCTAATGGAATGGTCTACAATCTCACTACTGGTTTTATCAACACTTTCGAAGGGTTATGCTTGGGACATCCAAGCAATTAAAGAAGAAATATACCGCATGCCAGAAAACCTCGCCGAACAAATGCAGCAGCTGTATCGCCAATTTGGAAATATTGCCGGCATTACCATTGAATTGCATAAAGAATTGCTCGCCATCAAGGTAGAAAATCAGGCAGCATCAGCGCTGATCTTTTTACAGGGCGCACAACTAGTCCATTACCAACCGGTAGACGATAAGCCAGTTATCTGGTGCAGTCCTTTATGTGATTACCGGGAAGGCACTCCGCTTAGAGGCGGTATTCCGATCTGCTGGCCCTGGTTTGGTGATCTAACGAAGAATCCGGACCCCGTACAAAGCAGCATCGACGCAACAAGTTCCGTTCAAGCACACGGCTTTGTTCGCAACCGGCCATGGCAACTGACCAATGTTGAAGCAGTGAACCCAACATTAACCAGGATCAATTTTTCACTGCAATTAGAAACACAACAAGAAAAGCTATGGCCCTACGCAACTAGTCTAGAATTACAATATACAATTGGAGAAACACTGTCCTTACAGTGTGACATCACTAACAATGATGCTCAGGCAGTATCCTTTAGTGGTGCACTGCACAGCTATTTCTCTGTAAGTGAAATTGACCAAATCGCCGTACAGGGTATTGATGGTTTAATATATATTGATTGCCTGGATGACTGGAATCCGTACCAGCAACAACAATCACTGCTTATCAATCGCGAAATCGACAGAATTTACCATGGTAAAACCGATGACATTTCAATTATTGATAAGAACTATCAGCGTGTTATTAACATCTCAAGCGAAGGAAGCAACAGTGCAGTGATATGGAATCCCTGGCAAGACAAAGCCAAGCGATTATCGCATTTTGCTGAGGATGCTTTTCGAGAAATGCTATGTATAGAAACAGCCAATGCTGATAAGGACTATAAAACCCTGCAATCTGGAGAATCCCACCAGCTTGGAGTCACTATTTCGTCAACAAGGATTACTACAAGCCATTAAAGCATGAATACCAATACCACTGACAATAACTTGCTAAGCCCGATTAAAGATTTTTTAAAACTGGAGAGTGCCGGCGGTATTTTATTAGTACTGGCTACCTTTCTGGCCCTCCTGTTTGCCAATTCACCACTCAACACTATATACAGTGGTCTGCTTGAAATTCCAGTTGCCATTCAGTTTGGACAATTAGAAATAGCCAAACCACTATTCCTGTGGGTTAACGATGGCCTAATGGCAGTGTTTTTCTTTTTAGTAGGGCTCGAATTAAAGCGCGAATTAGTTGATGGCGAATTATCTCACCCCAGTAAAATTATTCTTCCAGCAGTAGCTGCAGTAGGAGGTATGGCCGTACCCGCTGCGATTTACAGCTGGTTTAACTGGAACGATCCCGTTGCCATGCAGGGCTGGGCTATCCCAGCCGCAACCGATATTGCTTTCGCGCTTGGCATTCTGACCCTGCTGGGTAATCGCGTTCCCACAGAATTAAAAATTTTCCTGGTTTCTCTGGCCATCATTGACGATATCGGCGCCATTATCATCATTGCTATTTTTTACACCGCCGATCTATCTATTACGTCTCTTGTTATCGCAACACTGTGCGTAATCACATTAGCGGTAATGAATATTCGCGGTGTCGACCACCTGCCACCTTATATCCTAATCGGCATTGTGCTGTGGGTATCAGTTCTAAAGTCAGGCGTTCACGCCACCTTGGCAGGTGTGGCATTAGCTTTCTTTATTCCTTATCGTGCCAAAAATGGCAGCTCACCAGTGCAAAATTTAGAACATGATTTACACGGCACTGTGGCATTTTTTATTCTGCCGTTATTTGCCTTTATGAATGCAGGCTTGGTGATTAATGCCGATGCCATCGCCCAATCATTCACCGCCATCCCTCTGGGGATAGCCATGGGCTTATTTTTTGGTAAGCAAGTCGGTATTTTCGGTTTTTGCTGGCTGGCAGTGACGCTAAAGCTAGCTCCTCCCAGCGCTATTCCCTGGCGACAAATTTACGGGGCTTCTATCCTTTGCGGAGTCGGATTCACTATGAGCTTATTCATCAGCTCACTGGCCTTTGAGCAAACAGGTGAGGATTATCTGGCCATTGACCGCATGGGGATTTTAATGGGCTCGTTTCTTTCTGCCATTGTCGGGTATTGTTATATGTGGCTGATATTGCCTAAAAAGCATGAAATAGCCGAGCCTTGATGAAATGGTCGCTAAGTAAAATAATCACTCTTTAAATTTATTCATTAAAGAGTGATAACTGAACTCCATGTTCACCCGTGACATCGTATAACCTTACTCCCAAACCCAGTAACCGCACTGATCTGCCGTCACCGCGCGGCAAAGCCTCTTGAATCAGATTTCGATAGATCGCAATTGATGGAAAACCGGATGCGATACATTCCATCGTTGTCGCTTGAAAGTTATCAAACTTCAGTTTTACAAACTGCTTTTTAATTAAATAATTACTATCCAGAGTGGAAAGCCTATCGGTCAGTTTCCCAAACAGGGCTGGCAATTGTTCCATGCATGATTGCATCGAACACAAATCCGACGCATACGTGTGTTCAACACTGAGCGATTTCCGACGCCTACTGGTTGTTACCGGGCGATTATCAATACCATAGCTAAGCTCATAAAGACGTCGACCAAACGCTCCAAATTCATCCACCAATGTGTACAAGCCGAATCTACGCAAATCACCGCAAGTTTGAATGCCACGCTGATGTAATCGCTCAGCCGTCACCTTTCCCACACCATTTAACCACGAGACTGGTAATTGACGCGTAAAACTATCAACATCAGATGGAGGAATCACACACAAGCCATTGGGCTTATTCCAATCGCTACCGACCTTGGCCAAAAATTTATTGGGCCCTACCCCTGCTGAAACTGTAATTCCCACTTCTTTGTAAATACGTTGACGTATTTCCTCGGCAATCCAGGTTGCGCTGCCACGGCACGCATCAGCATCTGAAACATCAATAAATGCCTCATCCAAAGATAAGGGTTCAACCCTGTCCGAATAATCAAAAAAGATGTCTCTTATGTGAATAGCGGCCTCTTTGTAGCGTTGCATATTATGGGGCAACACCAACAAATCACGGCACAGTCGCCTTGCCGTCGCCGTTGCCATAGCCGACCTCACACCAAAAGCACGCGCTTCGTAATTACAGGTAGATATCACGCCACGTCGATCAGCGGCACCCCCCACAGCAATTGGTCTACCTCTGAGGGAGGGATCATCACGCATCTCGATAGCAGCAAAAAAACAATCCGCATCACAGTGGATGATCTTTCGCTGAGAGAACTCCCCTGTTAGTTTTTCTACAGAGTCTGATCCCATGATAAAAAGAGAACCTCACAAAATACTGTATATATTTACAGTATAATTGTAAGGTTTTCAAGTACATCTTCATCTCTATTTCGGTCATATGAAGGAAAGTAAAAGCCTTCGGCTATAATTACCCTATATAAAGATTATTAACCTCAATAGGTGCCAATATGACTCTCGGAAGCTGGGATCCCGATGCAGAGCAAGCAAAAAATAACCTTCAGCTAACAGATGAATTATTGCAGCGCTTCATTGCCATGAATGATGATCTGGACAACCTGTCAGAGAAATTTTCTACCGATGAGCAGCAAAGCTTATCTGCTGTCATGCATTTTGATCATGATACCTGGCGGCAAGCGACTACATCACTTTCTGATACAGAGATAGAAACATTGATACGATTTTTTACAGTGGCAGAAAAATTACCGGGATGGGAAGCTGGGCCCGAATCACCCGTGATCAAATTAAGCAAAATTCTCAAGCACCGCGGTACCGGCATAAACCGCGAACTAGTTATCTGGATAAAACAACATAGCAATAACCGGTTTTTACCCCACGGCCCACTGCTTTAACATCCAAAGTCCAAGATTCAAAGCCCAAGATTCAAAAACTAAGGTTCAAACCAAGATTCAAGATCTGGAAACCAGAACCTAAAGGCATTGATCCAGAAAAGTATCCCGCTGATGCAAAATAAAGCTTTTGTAGAAGGAGGCTTTTGCGTCTCCTCTAGAGCATTACTTACATCGAACATTATTTACGTCTTTCATTAAATTGTGCCATCTGCTCAGGCGTCGCTTCCTGCTGATACTTATTCTTCCACTCTTCATAGGGCATCCCATAGACAATTTCACGCGCCTGATCATAGTCAACACTTTCACCACGCTCTTTGGCAGCCGCCATATACCATTTTGACAAACAGTTACGACAAAAATCGGCCAAAATCATCAATTCAATGTTTTGAACCTCTTTATGAGCATCAAGATGCGCTAAAAAACGACGAAATACGGCGGCTTCAATTTCAGTTTCTACTTGTTTATCCATGATCACACCTAAAAAGTAAGAGCAAATTAAGTTAATAGTACTAATTGCCCCAAAATGTATCAGACAAAGGGGGTAAATGATATGTCTTCAAGAGAGCTGTTGTTTATTTTGAACTTAAACACTACAAATCGTAAATTTTTCTGGCTATCACCTACAACAGGCCTAAAAGAAATATTTATTCGTCTTTCTTGTTCCTTTTACAAACTACCTATCCATAAAAAACAGCTACACCACTAATCAATTACGTGAGATAAATTTTTACAGACCTTTTTATGTTGTGAAAAATCATTTTTTCCAACGCTTTTTCCAATTTGTACGCTAAAAAAACCTAAATCTGTCAATTTTTTTTATTTTCTTACATTTTTTTATACTTTTTTCTACCAACCTAAAAAAAACTGACTATAATTCGCACGGTTTTTCAATTTACCTTAATCCAACCGTGAGAAGGAAAAAAGAATGGCAGTAGCAAAGAAAGCAGCAAATCCTGTTGCTCAACTTGAAAAAGAAATTGCTCAACTTCAAGCTAAACTGAGCAAAGCAATCGCTAAGCAAGCAACTGATGCAGAAAAAGCTGTTAAGAAAGCTGAAGCTGCAGCAAGTAAAACAAAAGCTGCGTTAGCTAAAGCAAGCAAGAAACTGGCTGATGTGCGTGCCAAAAACAAAGGCAAAAGCACTGCAGCTGCTAAAAACCAATTGGCTAAAGCCCGTGCTGCTGTTGTAACTGCACAAGCTGCCAATGCCGCTGCTAGAAATGGATTAAAAGTAGCTAAAACTGATGCAGCAACAGTTAAAGCAGCTGCCAAAGCACAAGCCGCTGCTGAGAAAGCTAATGCTGCTGCTCAAAAAGCACAGGCTAAGAAAGACGCTGCTAAAGCTAAGAAAGCTGCCGCTAAAGCAAAAGTTGCTGCCAAAAAAGCTGCTGCAAAGGAAAAGGCCAAGGCTAAAAAAGACGCTCAAAGAGCAAAACTAGCCGCTAAAAAAGCTGCTGCCAAAGAAAAAGCTAAGGCTAAAAAAGCTGCCGCTAAGGCAAAAGTTGCTGCCAAAAAAGCAGCCGCCAAAGAAAAGGCCAAAGCTAAAAAAGCTGCAACGAAAGCAAAAGCCAAGACTAAAAAGCCTTCTACTAAGAAAAAAGCAGCACCTAAAGCTAAAAAAGCTGCTCCTAAGAAGGCAAAGAAGGCGGCGGGCAAGCGCGGCCGTCCAGCTAAAAAAGCTTAATTTTCAAGTTTACTTGATAACAAGCTTAGATATTAAAAAGGGCTGCTCAATTGAGCAGCCCTTTTTATTTTTCATATTTTCCTGATTGTCTAGTTAATGATCTATTACAGCTACTCACTGTCTCTAAACTAATCCGTTTACCTCAGCCCATCTATTTAATCCTTTAACATCTATTTTTTCCGAGGCTGTATTTTAATCGATGTCTGCCCATTGCCACTAACGCGGCACATGCCTTGATAGTGCAACTCCCTTCCGGAAGGGTTTCGGGCATTAAAGGGGATAATGCCCATATAACCCTCCTCATCCTCTATCAATTCCGGGATTTCATTCTTAAGTACAACGACATCAAGCATTTTTTCGGTTTCATCGATAACACCGTTTTCACAGACATCGAGAATAGAACTTTTATCCAAAGCCGTTTCAACAACAGCCTCACCATCAGCATTTACCAAACAACTGGCATTAAAATTACGGGTATTGCCATCGGGATCATTAGCGGTAAAAGGGATTAAAAAGTTAAATTCCGCACCTTCCGGTCCTTCTTTTTTCACCCCATTCAATGCAGGGTCTTCGACGATTTCCACAGCTTTCATCATAAAAGCTTCCAACCTCAAACCGTCTTTACAAAGAGTTAGCGCACCTTCTGGCTGTAAAAACATGGTGATTTCACTCACCCCATCGGGATCAATATCGCAGATAGCGCTGTAACGAATAAGGCTCGAAGTGACCGTTTTAGCATCAAAGGGAATGCTGAAACGGAAACCTTCACTTTCATCCACCGGTAATGATTCAATAGCTTCTTCAATAACCGTAGCACGACCTAGTAAAATAGATTCAGCTTTGTGGTTATCCAGGCAGATCGCCAACGCCCCTGTCCTCAATAATGAAATATCAACTGACGCTTTCCCATCAACCGTGACATGGCATATTCCTTTATAGTCAACCGATGAACCAACAGAGCTAATAGCAGTGAAAGGCATATGCAGAACATAATCATCACCCTGTTGACTGGGCAAGCTATCTTGCTCCAGTAGCTGAACATCATCATATTCATCAGTGCGTATGGCGAATTCATCTCGACACAGCGTGATAACCTGTTCCGTAGTAACCTTGCCCTCTTCTATCTCAACCTCAGTTTTTTGCGGTGCATTCTTCGAGCGTTGCTCCATCACCAATTCTGGAGTATTGCCTGTAATCGGATGCAGATATCCCAAATTGTAGGTACGCTGATTTTCATCACGACAGGTAATTAAAAAATAATAATGGTCCTGTGTGGTTCGACGAGAAATAATTTCTCCAGATACAACTTTATTGCAACGCTCTGTGGCCTCAGCTTCTTTAGCAGTTGCTAATAGTTTGGGTTTGGCACTGGCATACTTCTTGGGCAACCATATTCTGTTTTCATCGACAGCCAAGACGGATAGTGATAATGACCATATCATTAACAAACTCACCAAATGGCATATATAACGCTTCATATCTGATACCTAAATATTCAATAGATGAGCTAAATAAATAGCTACAGTAGCTGCCGATTTAATACAGCAATGTCTAAGACAACAAACAGCGATATGTATTTAACATTACGTCTATATTGGGTCCCAATATGTCCAACCCCAACATGTCCAAAATAGTAGGTGTAGCACATAAACATGAACACTTTCTGCAAAATATTTATAGACCAAAAGAATAAAGACTCAAGCGTTTTATAACAACACCTACCAGCCTCATTGTATCCTTTCGACTATAGTTAATGCAGAATACGATTAATTCGATCATGGAACTCGCTATGCCACGCTCCATCGACGTATTGCTGATAGGCGCAATAAAAACGGATTCAGATTATATTCATCAGATTCTCCAACGCTGTGTACGCAGTACCATCAGACTTATCTCAGAACAGAATGTTTCTCTGGCCCAGGAAAGGCTAAAAAACCAGCATTATGATGTCGCCCTGATTGCCGGCACAGATAATTTCAAAACCCAGCTTGAACAAATTCGTTGGATACGAGGAGATAGCAATAAAAACCAAATAGCAATTATCGTATTAACCGAACAGGATAACCCAACCATCTATCAGCAGGCAGAGCGGGCAGGAGCTTCAGACTGTCTCGCCATTGACCAATTAACGACACCACTGTTAGAACACTCGATCCTGCATAGCATCCAATCGCAACGCGACGAAAATAAAATCCTGCAATTAGCTAACTTTGACCTTTTAACCGGTTTGGCTAACCGCCGTCATTTTAAGCTATGGCTAGACGAACTACTTAACCAGAATAGACGTAGTGAAAAATTAGTGGCACTTATGTTTATCAATCTGGATAATTTTCAGCACATTAATAGTACTCTTGGCCAGGGAGCAGGTGACGAAGTATTAACCCAAGTAGCTGATCGTTTGCACAACTCCATCCGTGAATCCGATTTTATTGCTCGTTTGGGCGGCGACGAATTCGCCATTATTGCCTCTCAATTAAATCAACCGGAGGATGCCTCTATTATGGCTGAAGGCCTGCTGCGGGCCTGCCATTTTTCTCTTGAGTCTGAGTTAGAGGATTTAACCGTGACCTGCAGTATCGGTATTTCATTATTTCCGCAGGATACACAGGATGCCAAGCAACTACTCAATAAGGCAGACAAGGCATTAAAAAATGCCAAAGCCAGTGGCGGCGGTTGCTATTATTTTTCCGAGCACCGATTGAATCAGCAAAACTGGCAGCACCATCGTCTCTCCGCTGATATGGGCCATGCTATTTTGAGAAATCAATTATGCCTGTACTTTCAACCTATCATATCACTGCAAGATACGACGGTAACTGGCGTAGAGGCATTACTGCGCTGGGAACATCCGGTTAAAGGCCTATTAGAACCAGATGAATTTCTTTCTGTAGCCGAAGATAGTGGGATGATCCATGCAATTGGCAGCTGGGTACTACATAATGCATGTGATCAACATAGGCAATGGCGCAGTCAAGGCTTGCCACCTATACCAATCTCGGTCAATTTATCTCCTATGCAACTGGAGCAACACACACTGACCAAAACAATCAATGATATTACGCAGCAGGATGGCTTTGACGTCAACTACCTAACGGTTGAACTAAGTGAGGAAGCTATTTACAACTGTAACAGCGTTGCCAGTGAAACATTGGTAGAACTTAATGACATGGGAATACAGATTACGGTAGATGATTTCGGTAAAGACTTTTGTTCACTCAAACACCTGTCAAGATTTCCTGTTTCCTCAGTAAAAATAGATCGCAGCTTAATCAGTAATCTTGAAGAAAACAGTGAAAATGCTCAGGTTAGCAGTGCAATTATCCAGTTATGCCAGGCGCTGGGAATTGATGTTGTCGCTAAAGGCGTTGAAGATCACTCTGCAATCAGTTTTCTCAACAGCAAACAGTGTTCACAATTCCAGGGGTTTGGTATTTCCAAGCCGTTACCGGCTGAAGATTTTCCTCATTGGTTTGATCTGTTCAGTAAAGGCAGAGCGCAGTTTGCTCTCCATTAACAACCCCATTGTTCTCAATTTTTCAATTATTTCCTGTCACTTTATAATACATATCAGTTAACTGTCTTTCAGGAACTTAACCGTCAAAAACAGACCCAATTGCAACAAATTGTTACATCTGCTTGAAAGTTAACTGGTCGTTAATGTGAGTGTCTAAGCACTGTGCTATAAATCTTCCATCGAAAGTTAACTCCAGAAATTCCATATCCGTAGCTGGAAGAAATTTTTGTAAGGACTATCTCGTGTTATCTACTTATCAGAAAATGTTCGCTCCAGTAGGCATCGTTGCTATAGCAGTATTGATTGCCGTTGGCTTCTATATAAGCCGCCCTGAACCCAAAAAGGCTGAAATAGATATTGTATTGAAGCCGGTCAAGGCCGCAGCAGTGGCAAAACAATCAGTGCAAATTTCTGTTAATGCGCAGGGCACAGTGACTCCACGCACGGCAACAACATTAGTCTCAGAAGTTACTGGTAAGATCATCGATGTATCCGACAATTTCAAAACAGGTAGTTTTTTCAAAAAAGATGATGTGTTACTGCGTATTGATGATCGCAACTATCAAGCCAATCTAAAGCGCGCTAAGGCGGCTGTCGCCAGTGCTAAAAGTAATCTTGCGACTGAGCAGGGACGTGCAGAAGTGGCCTATCAAGACTGGATAAAATATCGAAGCTCAGTAAAACGGTCAGAATCCGCTACTGCGCTTGCTCTGCGAAAACCACAGCTCGCCGATGCACAGGCAAAACTGGATTCTGCCAACGCCGATCTGGATCATGCCCGCGATGAACTCGAACGCACGATTATACGTGCTCCTTATGATGGTTTGTTTCGTCAGAAGCATGTAGATATCGGTCAGTATGTGAATACAGGAACTCGGCTGGCAGAAACCTTCGCAGTTGATATAGCAGAGCTGCGACTGGCTATCCCGGAAAATAAATTAAGCTATCTTGAGCTGCCAACCATCACTAAAAACAGTTCCAGTAAACAGCCTCATGTACAGCTTCAAGCCATGATGGGCGATGAAGTGTACGAGTGGCAAGCAAAACTGGTTCGTACAGAAGGCGTATTTGATGATCGCAGTAGAGTACTGTTCACCGTTGCAGAAATTAGTGATCCTTATGGATTAAATCATCCAACACCGCAAGCATTGCGCATCGGTACCTTTGTTGACGCAAATATCGAAGGTCGCACCTTTGATGATGTGGTGGTATTACCTCGTAGTATTTTGCGTCCCGGTAATAACATCTGGGTCATCGATCAACAGCAGCGTTTGCAAAATCGTCAGGTCAGTATTTTACGTACTGGTGGCAATGAAATGTACGTCACCAAAGGGTTGAATAATGGAGAGTTGGTTTGCCTGACTAATATAAGCGGTGCAATCCCTGGAACAGAAGTGATCATTTCTTCTACAGTACGAACAGATCAACAATCACTTTCTCCCGTGCCAGAAATTAAAGAACCACAGCGGGACAACCTTAATATTGCTCCAGCTGCTCCTGAAAAAAATAATGAAAATCTTAAAGACAAGGATTTGTCGGCATGAGTGATAACACCCTATCTACTGACAAACAAAAAGGTATCATTGCCTGGTTTGCCAAAAACTCCGTCGCTGCCAACCTACTCATGCTGGTCATTCTGACCGTCGGCACCTATGCGGCATTAAATATTCAGCGCACCGTATTCCCTGATATTAATCCGGAAATTATTACTATCACCATGGCCTACCCAGGTGCCGCTCCAGCAGAGGTGGAAAAAGGCGTAGTACTTAAAATAGAAGAAGCACTTAAGGATATAGAATCTATTAAGCAGGTCACCGCAACTTCACGTGAATCCGTAGCCAATCTCAGCCTGGAATTACACAATGGCTATGAAGTGACTACTGTATTAGATGAAGTGAACAATGCTGTTAATGCCATTAGCAACTTTCCTGAGCAAGCAGAGAAGCCAATCATTAATCAGGTCCAAATACGCCATCATGCCTTAAGTATTTCTATCTATGGCAACCTTAACGAATTGGCCATGAAACAATTAGCTGAGCAGGTGAAGGAAGAATTGCTGCAAGATCCGAAAATCGCTTATGCAGAAATCAATGGTGCACGCGACTATGAAATAACGATCGAAGTGCCGGAAGCGACCTTGAGGAAATATCAGCTCACTTTGGATCAAGTGGCACGTGCCATTCGTAATTCCTCAATTGATCTGCCCGGTGGTTCCATAAAAACTATTACAGGCGACATCCTGCTACGCACAAAAGGCCAGGCCTATAACCAGCAGGATTTTGAACAGGTGGTTCTCATCACCTACCCCGATGGCACCCGTTTAACCTTGGGCGATATCGCAACAATAAATGACGGCTTTGTCGAAGATGAAAGCTTCTCACTATTTAATCAAAAACCCAGCGTGATGGTGACGGTGTTTGCTGTTGGTGAACAGGATTTAATCGAGGTCGCTGAAGCCGCAAAAACATACATCAACACTAAGCGTGAACAATTACCAGAAGGCGTTTCCATCGACCACTGGGCCGACATCACTTTTTATCTACAAGGTCGGCTCGATATGATGATCAGCAATCTAACTCTGGGCGCGATACTGGTTCTTATCGTTCTCGGATTATTTTTGGATGTAAAGCTGGCCTTTTGGGTTATGGCTGGCCTGCCTGTATGCTTTCTTGGCACCTTTGCAGTGATGGGCAGCAGTATGGTTGATGTCTCCATCAACATGATTAGTCTATTCGGTTTTATTCTGGTCCTCGGCATTGTAGTCGATGATGCCATCATCATTGGAGAAAGCGCCTATCGCACTATCGAAGAAAAAGGACACAGTACTAACTCTGTTGTTGAAGGCGCGCTACGAGTGGCAACACCGGCAACGTTTGGTGTATTAACAACCATCATCGCCTTTATGCCAACATTATTTGCCAGTGGTTTTTTTGCACCCATGCCGGAAGCCTTGGGCGTGGTGGTGATATTGTGCTTAATCTTTTCGCTGATTGAATCAAAATGGATTTTGCCTGCACACCTGGTACACAGTAAACCAGCTGATCACGGTTTCTGGAAGAAAGCCAACAGTGTACAAGCGGTGATTAACCGCAAATTACAAACCTTCATCCGGGTGTATTACCAGCCTTTTCTCGAAAAGTGTATTCACTATCGCTATAACACCTTTGCCATTTTTGTTGCCGCGCTCATCATTATTGGCGGCATGGTAGCAGGAGGCGTTGTCCGTTATGTAATGTTGCCCGATGTGGCAGGTGACTTTGTTCACGCCGAATTGGAAATGGTGGAAGGCAGTGCGGAATGGGAAACCCGCGAGGCACACCGAAGAGTTTCAGATGCCATTTACCAAGTGAATCGCCAGTACATGTTAGAAACCAATAGCGACACAGGTTTCATCAAACATTTATTCTCCTGGGAATCCAGTCGTCTCAATGCCCAGTTCATGATGGAGCTTACTAAAAATGAAACACGCAATATTAACAGTGATGAAATTGTTAATCGCTGGCGTCAGCAAGTAGGTACTATCGCAGGTGCAAAATCCGTATCCTTCACCAATGCAGACGGTCCCGGGAGCGGCGCAGCAATTGGTTTCAGATTAATGAGTTCTGACCCTGACGTATTAGCTATGGCGTCAGATGAACTGGTGGAAAAACTGGCAACTTATGATGGTGTTTTCGATATAAAAAGCAGTGCCAGCACAGTTCAAGATGAAATTATTCTTTCAATCAAACCAGCCGCAGAGGCACTCGGATTATCACTGGCTGATCTAGGTAACCAAGTAAGGCAAGCTTTTTATGGTGCAGAAGCACAACGTATTCAGCGCGGCAACAGTGAAGTGAAAGTGATGGTGCGCTATCCAGAGCATGATCGTAAAACATTGGCTGATCTTGAAAACATGTATATCCGTACCAATCAGGGTGATGAAATTCCTTTCTCTTCTGTCGCTGATATTGCTATTGAGCCAGGCCTTCGAAAATCACAACGGATTAACGGCCAACAATCTATCAGTATTACCTCACAAGCCAATAAAGCTCTGGTCGAACCCGGCCAGATTGTTAGCGACATCGAGCAAAATTTTATTCCGGAACTGAAACGTAAATACCCCGGTTTGCGCTCAGGGCTAGATGGAGAAAGTAGCGAGACAGGTGAACTGGCACGTAGCCTAGCACTTGGGTTTGTGCTCTCGCTATTTGGCATTTATGCTCTTTTAGCAATTCCGCTTAAGTCTTATATGCAGCCGTTAATCATTATGGGCGTCATACCCTTCGGTATTATCGGTGCCATCATCGGCCATATTATTGTTGGCATTGCCTTCGATATGATGTCCTTTTTTGGTGTTATCGCGCTATCTGGTGTGGTGGTTAACGACAGCTTGATTATGGTCGACTATGTGAACAAAGCTGTCGCCAGAGGCGAAGAAAAATTAAACGCCATTCTTGAAGCAGGCCAGGTTCGCTTTAGAGCGATTTTGCTAACATCACTCACTACCTTTTTTGGCTTGTTACCGATGCTGCTGGAAACCAGTATGCAGGCTCAGATTATGATCCCAATGGCGGTATCACTGGGTTTTGGCATCGTGTTTGCGACAGTGATTACCTTAATCTTGATTCCCTGCCTCTATGTTGTACTGGATGATCTCAAAAAGCTGTTTGGCTCAGTAGAAAAAAAAGTTTCTATTGAAGCCAGCTGAGCCATAAGCATCATTACACTTTAATCACAGGAAACCATTTAATCGCAGGAAACAATGCGACCCTGCATCTGCTGTTGTAAACAAAAGCAGCGCAGGAAAACATCATCGTCGGGTTTCACTTCGGTGAATTCTACCCCGTAAGCAAAACCGCAATCAGGATGATCTTCGGATAATGCAGCCTTGTTCCGAACCTCCCCGATTAATGTCATATCTCGCTCCAGCCCTTCTGTTGACAACATAACCCCAACTTCAAGCTTCGTCACCATTGCGGTCAATTCTTTTTCCAGTACCAAGCGGGCGCCACCGTAGCTCACATCCAGCATATAACCACTAATGGTGCTCGTCGTCATACCCAGACCAGTTTGGGCATTTACCTCTACCGGTGTATCTACTTTAATACGAATATATTCACGCGCCTTTTTGTACTCAACTGAGACCGGATACTCAAGGTGAATATGCAGGTAAGGCTCCCCCTCTACAGCCTCCACCTCACTTTCGAAGGAAAAAGAGCCATCCGGCAGCTCCCCCATCACTGAGGCCTTTAATCCCTTATGTAACAACACCTGGCCAGGTTTGGATAACAGCGCTAACACAACGGATTTACCTTTGTGATAACCCACTAATTCCACGCTAAAGGTATGATTTTTGTAATCCAGGCCAATAATATTCAGTTTGAGCTCTTGGCCAATGGGAATATCTAATTGATGTAAACGCATAAAATACTAGTAAAAAAATAACGAAAACGGTTTTTTCAAGGCTAACAAACTTTATCAGAATTTCAATTTAGCACATCTAACGAATAGGGATGAAAAATAATTACTCTACCACTGTAGTCATCATTATTGACTACCCGATAATGATGACAACAACTCGTGCCGTTGTTTCTCTGTCATGTCTGTCAGGCTTTTGACCTGTTGATAAAATGCCGGGAGGTCATTATTCGATTGTCGTAACAATTGCTCAAAGGCCGCTAGCCATTGATGGTAACTGGCTACAGGAATTAGCCTGGCGTTATTTATCTCCTGCTCCACCCAACGATCATAACGTTCAGAATGCTGCCAGCGCGCCTTAAATTGTGGATAAGTCTCGTGTTTAAAATGCTCAATTGTCTGTTGCTTATAGGCTTTTTTTAGCGGATCCGGAATATCTTTTCGATACTGTTGATCAAGCTGTTCACGCAAATCCAACAATACAGCGACAAAATCGCGTTGCATGCGCTCGTGATAAAAATACCTATCCAATGCATCTGTTTTCCGTTGCTGCTGCATCCAGCGTCTGATGCCTTCATACTCTACCGCCGTAGCAAAGCTTTCATTAAAGGCAGTATCACCGGGAATATAAATCAGTTGGTGAGCCAACTCATGGAATAATAAACCGGCCAGATAAGGTTCATCATAATCCAGAAAGGTACTCAATACCGGATCGTTAAACCAACCTAATGTAGAATAAGCAGACACCCCAGCCACATGTGTTTCAAACCCTTTGTGCCGCATTTTTTCGGCAAATTTTTCAGCCGCAACTTGGGAAAAGTAACCGCGATAGTGAACACAACCGGCAATGGGAAAACACCACTGTTGAGGAGTGACAGAAAACTCTTCAGCAACAAAAACATTCCACACAACATGCGGTCTGTCCAGCTCTACATAACTGCTGTAACTCTTGTTATCGGGTAACCCTAATTCATCTGATGCAAACTGCCTTATCGCCAACACCAGTTGAAGACGCTGCCCTTTGCCAGCATCAACATCACTGTGGTTAATGATTTGCTCAATCGATTTTCGTTGCCACACTAATGACAATTGACCTGCCGCCGCTTGGGAATAATAGGAGACAGACTCACAACCTGATAGCAACATCAGGCATAACAACAACACTAAACGCAAAGGCTGAACAAACCACATCATGGCTTATGCCCTGGACATAAAGCGCCCTTCTTCCGTATTGATTTTAATTTGCTCACCTGTCTCAAGATATTCAGGCACCTGCACCACAAGGCCTGTGCTAAGCGTTGCCGGTTTGGTACGTGCAGAAGCGCTGGCACCTTTAATACCAGGCGCAGTATCCACTACCGTCATCACCATTGATTGCGGCAACTCAACGCCAATTAAATTGCCTTCAACCATCATGCCTACTACGCTGTCCATGCCTTCAAAGATATAAAAACGGTCATCACCCAGCTCTTCTTCAGTGAGTGTATATTGGCTGTAATCCTCTTCATCCATAAACACAAAGCCATCGCCATCCTGATAGGAGTATTGCATCTTGCGGCGCTCAAAATCGACATCAGCCAACATATCATCACCCTTGAGGCTCTCATCCACCTTCTGGCCTGTCTTCACATGATTCATACGGATCTTGTAGAGCGTAGCCGCCCCACGCGATGACGGTGACTTCACCTCTATTTGCTTGACTATATGTGGAGCACCCTTGTACTCAACTACATCACCTTTTTTTAAATCACTGGCCTTTGGCACGCTGTTAATCCTCTTTACTGTAGGCAATTCACTGGAAGATAAATTTTGGTCGTATAATAGCAGCCACATTTATTGCAACAAGATAATTGACTGGTTTTCCAATGACAGCATTTAAACGAATATCCGTGCAACAAACGGCTGATATGATCAACTCAGGTGAAGTCACACTGGCTGATATCCGTGACCAAATATCTTACCTGAATGGTCATATCGAGAACGCCATTCACTTGCACAATAATAATATTGAACAATTTCTAGCTGATACAGATAAAAGTACACCGCTTATTATCTACTGTTACCACGGTAATAGCAGTCAACAAGCAGCACAGTATTTCACCAGTGAAGGCTTTGATGAGGTATATAGTATGGATGGCGGCTTTGAAGTGTGGCGAAGTATTTTTCCCAGCGCCTAACCACTGAGCCAAGCGCGTTAAATCTATAACTATGACGACGCTATATAAACTATGGTTGCTATATTATAAATGAGCTACATAAATTATGGCGCTATACAAACCGTGCAATGCAAATACACACCACGTGGATCATTCATAGTATTAATAAATTCCCAATGATCTTTAAAGGGAGCAAACCACTGCTGAACCTGGCTCAACAATTGGCTTTGCCGTTTAACACCAAATATAGCACCCATGTTTTCGCTACCCATAATTTCACGCAACAGTTGTTCCTGCGGCGATAATGGAATCTCAATAAGGTCTGTATCGTAATTATCCAAACCTGCTAATTCTGCAGCTGAAGCAATCGCCTGGTCTAACGAACCCAATTGATCCACCAAGCCCAATCGCTGAGCATCAGCACCAGACCACACACGTCCCTCGGCTACTTGCTCTACATCAGCAGTAGACATCCCGCGACCCTCGGCAACCAAATCAATAAATCGGCGATAGCCATTTTCAATGGCACTTTGAATTGTGCTACCGGCAATCGGGTTCATTGGGCGATCAACTCTAAAGGCTCCTGCCTGCTCGGTAGTGCCTACGCCATCGGTATTGATGCCAATATTATCCAGTGTTTTTTCGATTGTAGGGAAAGCACCAAAAATGCCTATAGAACCGGTTATGGTGGTTGGTGTTGCCCAAATTTCATCGGCATTGGCTGAGATCCAGTAACCACCTGATGCTGCCACACTACCCATTGAGACAACAAAAGGTTTGCCTGCTTCTTGCAATAACAATAACTCGCGCCGCACGATTTCTGAAGCAAAAGCGCTACCGCCACCACTATCAATACGCAAGACCAGTGCTTTGATGTTTTCATTATTTTTAGCTTCACGAATTAGCTGTGCAAGGCTATCTCCTCCAATCACACCAGGAGGTTGCATGCCATCCATAATATTGCCCGCCGCGACAATGAGCCCGACTTTTTCTGCCACATCACTCTCGGAAGATTCAAGATTCTTCAACCATAAATATCGGCGGTAACCGATACCTTGAAAATATCCATCATTATTCTCCGCACCAACTGCATCGATTAAATATTCATTGATTTCGTGGCGGCTTTTTATACCATCGACCAACCCCTGTGCCACAGCCACCTGAGCAGCATCACCACCATATTCTGCCATTAGCTTATCTGCCTCATTGACATAGCGGTTTATGTCAGCAACATCTAAATTGCGCCTATCGGCAACTATATTGGTGTACTCGTTCCATAAATGAGTAAGCCAGAGCAGGTTTGCTTCACGCGCTTCTTCCGACATATCTTCGCGCATAAAAGGTTCCATCGCAGACTTGAAGGTACCTACGCGAAAAATATGAAAATTGATACCCAGTTTATCGATAGCGCGTTTATAGTAACTGCGAAAAACGCTATATCCCTGCAGGTTAACCCCACCCATAGGATTAATATATATTTCATCGGCCTGGGCAGCTAAAAGATACTGATCCTGAGAGTAACCATCACCTGCAGCAATAATGGTTTTGCCTGTTTCTCGAAAACGCTGCAGAGCTTCTGATAATTCAGAAATTTTACTGATGCCACCATAAGCAAAATGGTTCAGAGATAATACCAGGCTTGTTATGCGTTCATCTTTGGCGGCATAGTCAATCGCATCAATCACATCCTGCAACAGCACCTGTGACTGTTCCGGTTGTGACTGACCCATAATTTGAGAGAGAGGATCAGTATAATCTTCTTGATCTACCAGACTGCCTTCAATGTTGAGTACCAAAGCACCGCGTTCAGGAATAGTAGGTAACTCTCCACCTGAAATAGCTAAAAACAATACGACCAAAATCAGCACAAACACTAAATTAGTGATCAGCATCCTCAGCCCTGCGATGAATTTCATCAGACCACTGTATATTCTGCGTATCAAACCTGGTTTTTTCTCATCCATCGAATTATTCACTCTCGACTATTCCTAAATTATCTATTGGTGCTGATTATTTACTTCACTTGATTATCTTTTTCAGCTGGTCCAGCTTCTAGGTATTTCAAGGCTTTTGCATGCCATCTTACATACAGCATGGCAGAAATAAATAGAATAACCAACACCACGACTTCCAGTATCATTAATATGGAAGTACAAGAAAAGGCTGTTGAGACCGAAGCCAAAAAATACCCCAATAAAATAAAACATAGCCAAATATGGGCACGTAAATTCTGTTTTAATATTCCCGGTAAAAAGGCCAATATTGGTAATACATGTAATAACCACACAGGTACATTGGGGTCGCGATTACAGCTAGGCCACACTAATGTCGATAAGGAAAACAACACTATTAAACCGGTGTAACTCAGTAAAGTTAAGCGACGGCTGTAGGCAGCACGCAGAAAAAAAGGATTTAACATAACACTCACTAACACATCATCTTTGTGGCAATCTGTGCTACACGCTTTCCCAAGGCCTGACACAAGTTCTGCTCAACAACATCAATCGCACGATCACTATTCTGCCCCGCCAGATGACTGGCACCATAGGGCGTACCACCCGACTCAGTACTCATCAAACCCGCTTCGCTATAAGGAATTCCAACCATCATCATGCCGTGATGTAACAACGGCAACATCATAGTTAGCAGCGTCGACTCCTGACCACCATGTAAACTGGAGCTGGAACTGAATACTGCCGCAGGCTTATCAATCAGCGCCCCACTCAGCCAGAGACTGGATGTTGAATCGATAAAATACTTTAATGGTGCTGCCATATTTCCATAGCGAGTAGGACTACCCAGGACTAAACCACTGCAATCCCTTAAGTCCTCATGTGAACAATACAATGGGCCGTCTTCAGGAATATCATCCGCCACCGCCTCGCAGGTAGTCGATACAGGGGGAACGGTTCTCAGACGAGCTTCAATACCAGTAACCTGTTCCACACCTCTGGCAATATGGCGCGCCATTTCCGCGACAGCCCCGTGACGACTGTAGAACAACACCAAAATATAAGGTTGCACTGTAGACATAACAGCCTAGATCAACTCAAGTACATTTTCTGGAGGACGACCCAACACCGCTTTGCCGCCTTTAACAACAATTGGGCGCTCAATCAGTTTTGGAAATTTCACCATTGCTTCAATCAGCTGATCATCGGCTAAATCAGCGTTGGCCAGATTATTTTCTTTATAGGCATCTTCACCCTTGCGCAATAAATCTCTTGCGCCAATACCCAGCTTTTTCAAAAGGGATTTAATATCATCTGTCGAAGGTACATCCTCAAGATATAAAACAATATCGGGGTTAATACCGTTGTCTTCCAATAATTGCAAGGTTTGGCGAGACTTGGAACAACGAGGATTGTGATAGATAGTATATGCACTCATGACGAAGGGCCGTACTCCTTAAAGGTTCTCTCTTATTGAATTCAATCTAATTAGGTTCATTCTTATGATAGCCAGTTGATACTGAGTATTAACACCAGCTAATACTGGTTATACTGCCAGCCATTATATACCAGCACGATTAATAACATAGCCATAACAGCCATTATGCAAAAAGCCACACAAATACTGACAGATCTATGGAAGCTCATTCGCTATGTACAACAACGCTATGCAAGTGATGGCTGTAGCCATAGCGCGGCGGCTCTCACCTACATGACGCTGTTCGCACTGGTGCCACTGATGACAGTAATGTATGCCATTCTTTCCGCTGTTCCCGCCTTCCAGGAAGTAGGCACCCAAATTCAAAATATGATCTTCGAAAACTTTGTCCCCAGTACTGGGCAGGAAGTTCAGGATTACCTATCGAGTTTTTCCGAAAAAGCCAGAAGTCTTACCGGCGTCGGAGTGGCCTTTCTCGGCATCACAGCCATTTTAATGTTGAAGAATATTGAAAAGACCTTTAACAAAATATGGAAAACTCGGGATAACCGTGGCGGCCTATCCAGCTTTCTACTGTACTGGGCGATATTAAGCCTGAGCCCAGTCTTTATTGGTTTGGCTCTCGGTATTAGCACTTATCTGGTTTCTGTCAGAGTTATCTTTGACCAGGTCGATGTTATTGGCATCGGGCCACAGTTGCTGCGTTTAACACCCTACCTATTAACATCGGCAGCCTTTACTCTTATTTTTGCCGCAGTTCCCAACTGTAGAGTTCCCATTAAACATGCCCTTATTGGCGGTTTGATAACTGCTCTGGTATTTGAAATTGCCAAGCAATTATTCGCCGGCATCATGGCCAATGCCAGCTATCAAACTATCTACGGGACCTTTGCCACCATTCCGCTATTCTTGTTGTGGATTTATTTGTCGTGGTTAATTGTATTGGCCGGTGCAGAACTGGTTTATTCCATCTCTGGTTTCAACACCAGTTTCGATGAAGAAAATTACAGCGATATGGTATTAACCCTGGCGATATTGGAACTGCTATGGCGACGATATCAGCAAGGGCAAACGGTACGTGAACAACACCTGTTGCGACAACCCTGGTTGTTGGATCGCTACCGTATCTCTGCTGACCGCTGGACACCGATTCGCGACAAACTGTTTAAAGGCGAACTGATTCTTGCTACAAGCCCCGGCCAATTTATTCTCGCACGCGATTTGCACAACTACACCCTGTGGGATCTTTACCAGTTATTAGGCTACAACAGCAAGTCATCGCATATCTCAAGAGAGAAAACCCCCAACTGGCTAAATCGCAGCCTGCAGGAAATCGATAACACGCAACAACACAATGAACAGGATTTGAATCTGTCACTGGCCGAATTATTCTCAACAACTAACGAAAACACAGAATCCACTTCATGAGAATTTTTATTGCTAACTCACTTTTAGTTTTCTGCATCATAATGTTATCAGGTTGCAATAATAGTGACGCTTATGATCATGAAGGAAATAGTATTGTTTTTAACGACTATAAAGGGCGTTGGGTTGTTATCAACTACTGGGCAATTTGGTGCAAACCCTGTATTGAAGAAATTCCTGAACTGAATCATTTTGCCCAACAATATAACGAACAGGTTGTGGTGTTAGGTGTAGATTTTGATGGCAATATCCAACAACAACTTCAGCAACATATCGATAAACTGGATATTCAATTTCCGGTATTAACCAATGACCCGGCAACAACCCTGGGATTTGATAGGCCACAGGTTTTGCCTACCACGATCATCATCGACCCCAACGGACAGATACAGCAAGCTCTAATAGGCCCGCAAACAGAACAAACTTTGATAGCAGCTGTTGGTATAGAGGGCATATAAAATTATGACTGAAAACCTATCCACTATTCATGCCTTTGTATCCGGAAGAGTTCAAGGTGTAGGTTACCGTGCCTTTACCAGAAGCTGTGCCCTGGAAAAAGAGGTGACTGGATGGGCAAAAAACCTGGCAGACGGTAGAGTCGAAATGATGTTATCTGGCAGCCAGCAGCAATTAAACCACGTCATCTCGCAATTACGCCGTGGCCCAAGCTTCTCACAAGTCTCTCATTTGGAACAGCAAACACTGCCCTATCAAGCCTTTGATGGCTTTTCCATTGGTTAAGCTTTTCTTTCGGTCAGACTCCTCACTGAACTCAAATACCGGATAATTCGAGACCATTATCACGCTTTTAAGTATCTGGTACTTTATTTCAGATAAATCATTTCCATGCTTCCCAAGATTAGCGACTATAATGTGAGTAGCTAAAAATAAGCTTGGCAACGGATACTTTATGAACATTTATTTTCCTCATCTCATGCTCTCACTGCTTATCAGTATGAGCTTTTACAGCAGCTCATATGCTGATGTATACCGATGGAAAGATGCCGATGGCAATACCGTTTATAGTGATAAAAAACCATCCGATAGCGCCCAGCCAGAACAACCTCGTTCTAACGTTAATTATTACGCAGCGCCTAAAAAATCCGACGATCAACCCCAATCAACTGAAGCACTGCCACCTCTGGTTGCTTTAGAGGCTGTAGAGGAAGAGGCCAGTGAAACAGAAGCGGGTTTAACCGAAGTAGAATGTCAGCAAAGCTACAAAAAAAGCTGCGATGAAGTCGTCAATTGGAAACAACACGCCAAAGCTGAATGTGGTGATGATCCCCGTTGTGACGACGAAGATTATCTTGATCGTAAATATCGCCCTCGCAGCCAGGAAGAACTTATTACTATTGCTAATCGAGCAGCGATACGCAACAACCGGATTGATGATCAAATCGATTTATTTCTAAAGAAAAAATACAGCAGCTATTGTGAAGATCAGGCTGAGATGTACTGCCAAAATCAACGCATTAGCAACTGCGAAAACAAAATGGAATTGATGTGTGAAGACCCAAGAGGGTTGGAAGATATTTTCGCCCGCTATAACAATTTATCTGCTGTCGAAAAACAAGCCATTATTGAGAAAGCCAAGCAAATTGCTTTATCCAATAATAATTCTGCTGTTGATTTTGATAAGCTGATCAGCAGCTTGGTTGATATCCTGATCTCACAGGCACTGTTGGGACTGTAACCCCCCAAAAACATCATTACAATCAATCACATTCCCAGCCTAAGTAATAAGATTACTGTTATTCGTTGATTAATTAATAACACAGCTCTTGTATAATCTAAGGATTTATTACTAATATTACAAAAGCGCCATCACCTAACACCTTACGGATAAAGCACTGCATTATTGGTTTATAACGGAGTATAAATTGGGCAAATTTCATGCCTTTTTATTCTTATTGATTGCTTCTTTCTCATTATTTGGACAAGAAACCAATAATTCTGTGCCAATTGAGATGCCCGCAGAAGATAAAATTCTAGTGTACTCTAGCATGCCGCCGGACATCACCGCTCAAGTAATCAAACCATTTACTGATTATATAAAAACCGAAGCAAATCTTGACGTCACGATACCTCGAGGGGAATGCGAAGCCTACGACAAATTTCAAGCTGGCGCAGAAGGCTTGGTATTACCAACTTTTCCCTTATGGAAAAAATTTACCGACAAGGGATATACGAGACTGGTAGAAACTAGTCAGCCCTTTGAAATGGTTGTTATTAGCAAGAAGCCTTTTTCTGGATTAGAAGACTTAATTGGTCAACGCGTAGCGGCGGATAGTCATTACACAAGCCTATATGCTTCTATAATCGAACAACACGCTCCGGGGGTTTGGGATAAAACAATATTTGTGGATGGTACAACACCAAATTACAGTCATCTTCGCCTGCTTAGTGGAGAGGCAGATTTTGCTCTATTAGGCAAAACACTCTGGATGTTAACAACCGAATCTATTAGAAAAAAAATGCATACCTCATTATTCATTGCAGAGACACCAAAAATGTTAATTATGGCTCACCCTCTGTTAAGTGAAGAAAGAAAACACCAGTATCAAAACATTTTGCTAGCTGCAAAAGAAAATAGTGAAATGGAGCAATGGATGGAAAGGGTGACTATCGGAAGTTTTAAATCGCCATCACCTACAGTAGACGATTTAATTAAAACACTTCCCAATACCAACCCTTACGATAATTGCTGGGGAAACGATAGCACTAATAACGCTGAAAAAAATGAATAACGCGTTAAACTCACTATTTTTTACTTTACCGGTCTCACAGCTTTCCTACGAATAAACTCTCGATAATAAGCGACACCCTGCGTTTTAGGATCAATGTGACAGGTATGCTCTTTTTCATCGTAAAGGAATGGTGTGCCGACATAAGTATCAATCCTTATCATAAAAAAACCTTCCCGATCGTTAAAACGCGATGATAAATCATTGAGGGCCAATTGAATGAGATTGGAATTACGCGAACGAACTTCCTGTACACAAACATCGACAGCATCGGAGTAATTGAAATGAAGGCTGTAGTATTTATCACTAAAAACCTGTTCAATAGGCTCAGTTTCCGGAGCAGACTCCGTATCAGAAACAGCTTCTTCGGTGGTGTCATCAGCTACTTTCTCTGAAGAACTATCAGACTGCTCTATAGATTTATCGGTAGTTTGTGCCGGTAAAGATAAATAAAAATGATAGATAGCGAAAAGGCCAATATTTGTAACGAGCAGGCCTATCACCAAAAACAGGATAAATTTTTTAAAGCTCATGCAGGTCTATATCTAATTGCAAAGAAAAACAATTATATCAGTATAGACAATAGCAATTTATTAAAACTGGTAGGTAGAGTAAAACTGATGTCACTTATTGACTCAATATCGCAGCTTTCAAACTTTCAATCCCACAGACCTTCAAGCCTACAAACCTTGCTGGTGTAGCTAAACTACTCCCGCTGCAATGCAATAATAGGATCCATACGGGAAGCAAGCAGCGCTGGATAAAGGCCGAACCCCAGACCAACTAAAGCACAAACACCCACAGACAAGAGAATGGCATTAAAAGAAAAACCCACACTCCAATCAGCAAATGAGGCAATCACTCCAGCAATAACGAACCCCAGCACAATACCCAACAATCCTCCAATCGCCGCAACCGTAAAGCTTTCCACCATAAATAGATTACGAATATCGCGCCGGCGCGCACCCACCGCGCGTAACAGACCAATTTCTTTTGTTCGTTCAAGGACCGTTGCCAACATAATATTCATAATACCAATCCCCCCAACCAACAGGGATATACCGGCAACACAGGACATAACAATGGTAAATATACGCCGAGTTTGTCGGTGTTGATCCATAAGCTTGGCAGGAATAACTATTTCAAAATCGTCCATCTCACCATGTCTTCGATCCAATAAATGGTTGAGACTACTGGCCGCTTGCACCGGGTCGACACCTTCAGCCACTTGCACACGAAAAGTATCAATTTCATTATCAAGCTGAGGAAACTTGAACTTCTTTAATGCCGTATTAAAAGGGATAAATACCCGGTTTTTTTCACTGCCGAGTTTTATACCCTCAAACTCCTCTTTCCTCAGTTCTTTGTCTTTAATAACACCAATCACTTCCAGCCAAAGGTGATTAACTTTAAACAGTTGCCCTACAGCATTACCCTCCGGAAACAAGCGCTCCGCGGCTCTGGCACCTAGTACGGCAACTTGTGCATAGTCTTTATCATCTTGTGTGGTAAACATCCTTCCTTGAGCCAGCTTAAACCCGGACAATTCAAAATAGCTGGGTGTCACCCCATAGACACTGGCATCACTTTGAGAAAAACGGCTAAATACAATAAACGTTTTTATTTGCTTTTCCGCACTCACTTTATCGATAAACGGCAGGGTTTCCTGAGCAACTTCAACGTCGCGTAGACTCAAACCAATGGAGTGCTCACGGATTTCTTTTAACTGCTGTTGGTCTACTTCACGAGCATGTACCAATACATTTCTCAAACCCATTTCATCAATTAAGTCTAAAGCCTCTCGTTCCGCACCTTCACCAATGCTGAGCATAGCTATTACTGCACCAACACCAAAAATCATTCCCAAAAGTGTGAGTACAGTACGCATGCGATGGTGCCACAATTCATCCCAAGCATCTTCTAAGGCATCAAAGAAGTTCATGCGTCCGCTATTACTCCCTCAGGCTTATAAAGCGCTACCACATCGCCCTCTTTAATACCTGATTTAATCTCAGTTAACGACAAACTACGCGACCCTATTTCCACTTGCTGTTTTATCCACTGATTCTTATGGTTTAGAAATACATAAGGACGACCCTCTTCAAGGTATACTGCCTGCGAGGGAACACTGATGACATTAGTTTTTTCCAACACAAAGATACGCCCTTGCAATTTGTTCCCTGGACGCCAATGCGGTTTTGGATCACTGGTAACTTCTACCTCCGCACTAAAATATTTAACCGGGCTGTCTCGTTCAATAGGTCTTGCAATGTTGCCTACTTTTACTACAACACCCTCAATAACTTCATCGGGATAAGCATCGAGGAAAAATTCTACTCGCAACCCTGCTTCAAGGCCGGCAGCTTCTGATTCCAAAACATTGACCTTTGCCTGCAAGGTGCTCGTATCCGGGAGTGCAGCAATACTCCATCCCGGATATATGATGTCGCCAACTCGGACTTTTTCGCGAAAACGGTTTTTCTTTAATATGAATATGCCATCATGCGGAGCCACAACATCCATCTCACCCAAGGCATCAGCATACATAGTCAATTTGTTTTCGTGTTTCTCCCGTTTCAGGTTCAGCAGTTGTAACTCCGATGACGACTTATCATCATGAACGTCACTCCGCCATTCCGTATGCGACTGACGCGCCTCCAGATATTCTCGATCACGCATGGAGTCGATGACTTCATTTTTCGAGAATACCGCTAAATCCTCCATCGCAAACTGATCTGCCAATAACAACTCCCTGGATATCAAATTCAGATCATCGTCAATTTTGTTCATTTCATCTGATAGTGTGTTTTCCTTAACAACAAAATCGATATCTATTTGTTTCTTTCTCAGAACTTCCTGGGTGCTGTTATAAGTGAATTGTGTGGCATCGAACCTGGCAATGACTTCTCCCTTTTTAACTAGTGAATTCTCTTCTGCCAGCCAGGCAAGTGCCTGAGGTCTCATAATTTCCCTCGGCATAGAAATAAGTGTTTCCACTGACGCTTCCATTTCCCCCTCAAAGGGAATTCTCATTGAGAATGAACCCTTGGTTACTTCAAAGCTGGTAGTTCTATCGAAAACATCCTCGTCACAAGCGACAAGCCCAACCAGTAACAGCATTAATACCCACTTTGGAAACACCACTATCTCCCTCCCTGGGCAATCAAAGCATTACCACTATCCACAACTATTTTTAATCGCGCAGCCATGCCCGGTCGCATAATACTCGAATCCATATTATCGATAACAATATCGGCATCAAAAACTATATTGGGCTGATCAGGGTTTTTACGACGAAACACTGTCCCCAGTCTTTCAACACGACCTTTAAAAACACGGTCAGACGCAGCGTCCAGGACGATATCAACGCTCTGTCCTACAGCGACTTTTCCTGCATAGGTCTCAGCAATTTCCGCTTTCACAAGCAGTGTGTCGAGAGAAGGTATCTCTATCAACGGCTGCCCCAAAGAAGCTCTTTCGCCGACAGACACTGTGCCACTTCCACGTCTCTCCTTGTACACAACAAAACCTGACTTTGGCGCTTCCAAGGTCATACTGGTGACCGCTTCTTCATATTGCCGAACTACAGACTCGAGTCTGCTTACCTTACTTTTAACACTCGCTATTTTTGCAGCACCACCTTCCTCATGTTTATCGATCAGACGCTCAAACTTAACAACACTGTCTTTAGCCATTTGATGCTCTAATACAAGTCTTTTAGTTTCAAACCGGCTCTCTAGTATTTTTGATTGTTGCCATTTCTGTTCGGCCTTTTCCAAATTCATTTTGGCTTCAGCCATTTCAAGTATTAGGTTTTCCTTTTTTTCCGCATGTTGCATCTGTACTGCTTCAAGATTCTTTTGTTCAGTCAGCAATTCGTTACGTTTATCCTGCAACTTGAGTTTGATATCACTCGTATCAAACTTTGCCACGACATCACCTGCATTGATCATCTTTCCTTCGGGGGCCAGGTAAGTAATCTTATAGTTCCACACTCGACTAACACTGGGGGTGCTAATCACAGCGCTATTCATAGACATCAGATAACCACTGGCACTGACTATTGACAAGCTGTCCTTTTCAACAACTGCTGTTGTTTGGCTTTTTTCACTACAACCCAAACAACCTACCAACAATACACACAATATAATTTTAAACTTATATCCAATCACTTATGTTATTACCCCTTATTCGATAGAACGCGTACTTGCATACTCATACCGGGAAACAAACTTAGTGTCGATGGTTTGTCATCAATATGGATTTCAATTTCATAATAAGATGCTGAACCCCAATCTTTTTTTTCTTTCGCCTGTTGACTGGTCTTAATGATTTTTCCATGTAAAGTAATTTCAGGATAGGCATCGGCCACCAAGGTGGTATTCTGCCCTTCACTGATTCTTGGCCAATCCACTTCGTTTACCCAAGCCTGGACTCGACTACCTGTTGACCTTACGACTGAGGCAACTTGCCAGCCTGTTTGAACCGATGATCCAATTGTTATTTTCGTTCCATACCAAGGATGGGAAGCATGTAAAACGACGCCAGAATGATCAGCACGCATTCGCATCCCATCCAAATCCAGCTGTAATTTTCCCAGCGCACTTTCTATACGCTCAATTTCATAGCCCTGCTTTTTTTCCTCCGCCGCTAAAGCTTCTTTTTTAATTTGCAAGTCAGTTCTTGCCTGCTGTAATTTCTTATCAGCTTCCATCAATGCGAAGTCGGCATTTTCGATCTCGTAATCACTGCGAAAGTTGGCCGGAATATCGACATCAAGGCTAGCTAACTGATACTCCAACTGGGCCTGATTCAAACCATGCTCTGCCTCAATCATCTCCTGTTCCAGGTTGAGTATGTTCTCTTTCGCTTGTTCGCGGGCAGAGTCAAGCTGTGCCTCCTGCTGTTCAATTTCTGAAGCCAAATTCGCTGTATCAAAAACGACTATCACATCATTTTTCTCAACCTGCACACCTTCTTCGCGCATCCATTGAAGTTGGGCTTTCCAGTCCGAAACAAAGGGAGTAATAAAAACTTGCGAACGGTCAGCTATCACTGTACCTGTCAACAACAAATCTGCATGGCAAACAGTACAAAAAAAACTAAGCAGTAACGTCGGCAAGCGCTTCACAATGCTTTTCCTTGATCTCGCCAATTTTTCCATCTCTCAATATCACAATACGTTGGGCGTGTTGAGCAATATCTTCTTCATGGGTCACAACAATAATCGTCTGACCACTGCCATGTAATTCATCGAACAATTTCATAATGTCGCGACTGGTTTTACTATCCAGATTACCGGTTGGCTCATCCGCCAGTACAACGCTGGGGTTATTTACCAAAGCCCGAGCAATGGCGACACGCTGCCTTTGCCCACCAGACATTTCCGATGGCCGGTGAGCCATTCGGTCACCAAGTCCTACTTTTTGCAGCAGTACCGTTGCTCTGGTTTTAGCCTCATCGCGGGATACTTCGGAAAACCTCAGCGGTAACATGACGTTTTCCAAGGCTGTGCGTCGTGCCTGTAAGTTAAAGGATTGAAAAACAAAACCAATATGTCGATTGCGAATCATTGCCAACTGATCATCATCCAGCTCAGCAACCTCCTTCCCTTCAAGCTGATAACTGCCGGAATCTGCCCCAGTCAAACAACCGAGAATATTCATCAACGTGGATTTTCCGGAACCGGATGGTCCCATAATGGCGACATAATCATTACTGGATATGAACAAGTCCACCTCATCCAGCGCCCTAACAACACTGTCTCCCATGGTATAACTCTTGCTCAACCCTCTGAGACTTAACATTATCTATCTCCAGAACGTCTCAACTACTCACATCCAATATAACATTTAATATTATTAATACGATACATTAACAATATTAATCGATAAAAGTTCCGGGACCTAAGCTGTTTAATCAGAAAAAGTAGATACCATCCATGTAATAAGTCGTCATGTGCCATCTGCATGAATACGCATAGGTAATTGATACGGGTAGGCTTACAAACAATATTTCGTTATTTGTCCTATCCTTACAACACAACACCTTTAGAAGTAGAAAATATTAGAAGCAGAAAAATATTTTTAGAATTATTCACTAATTACTTTTTTGAAAACAGATATGGAGCTTCCATGCTTTTCTCCTGAGCAACAAATCCTTAGTAACAAACCCTTAGCCATCAAGATAGCCGAAAGATAAAACGATCATCCCTAATTCGTGCCAGTTACTCAAAGTGAATTACACTACAAACTCAATAGTATCTGTATTACTATTAATATCAGCCCTGATCACTGTTCCTGGCATAAATTTGCCCTGCAAAATTTCTTGAGCCAAAGGGTTTTCTAAATATTGCTGAATAGCACGCTTTAAAGGCCGAGCTCCATAAACCGGATCAAAACCTACACTAGATAACTTATCCATGGCAGCCTCACTTACGTCCAAGGTCAACTCTTTTTCCTTCAAACGATTACTCAGCAAATCCAATTGTATACGTGCGATGCCATAAATCTGTTCTTTGGCTAATGGATGGAAAACGACCGTTTCATCAATTCGGTTGATAAATTCAGGGCGAAAATGACCACCAACTACTTCCATTACTGATGCTTTCATTGCTTCGTAGTTACTTTCACCAGCAAGTTGTTGAATCAAATCGGAACCAAGGTTAGAGGTCATTACAATGACAGTATTTCTGAAGTCTACCGTTCGACCCTGGCCATCAGTAAGACGACCATCCTCCAGTACTTGCAATAAAATATTGAATACATCAGGGTGTGCTTTTTCAACTTCATCCAGCAGCAATAACGAATACGGTCTGCGTCTTACCGCTTCCGTCAGATAGCCACCCTCTTCATAACCCACGTAGCCTGGAGGTGCGCCTATCAAACGGGCTACCGAATGCTTTTCCATAAACTCGGACATATCCACCCGTACCATCGCCTCTTCACTGTCATAAAGAAACGTCGCTAATGCTTTACACAATTCGGTTTTACCAACACCGGTTGGCCCCAAAAATAAGAAAGAACCATTAGGGCGATTAGGGTCAGATAGTCCAGCACGTGCCCGACGCACGGCATTCGATACAGATGTCACAGCTTCGTCTTGGCCAATAACTCGTCGACATAGAGATTCCTCCATGCGTAATAGTTTCTCACGCTCACCTTCCAACATTTTTGATACGGGTATCCCCGTCCAACGTGAAACGACTTCTGCTACTTCTTCATCAGTCACCTTATTGCGAAGCAGTTTCATCTCCATCATTTCAGCCTGACTGGCCATATCGAGGTTTTTTTCCAATTCTGGAATCAAGCCATACTGCAGCTCCGACATTTTGGTCAAATCGCCAGAACGACGCGCAAGTTCCAGATCAGTACGGGCTTGCTCCAAATCGCTTTTAATTTTTTGCGAACCATGCAGCGCAGCTTTTTCAGCCTTCCAGATTTCTTCCAAATCAGCAAATTCGCGCTCGGCCTTGGCAATATCATTATTTAATTTATCCAGTTGTTTTTTTGCCGACGCGTCAGTGTCTTTTTTCACCGCTTCACGCTGAATTTTCAACTGAATTAGCTTACGCTCCAGACGATCCATATCTTCTGGCTTAGAATCAATTTCCATGCGAATACGGCTGCCTGCTTCGTCGATCAGGTCAATGGCCTTATCCGGTAATTGACGATCGGTGATATAGCGCTGTGATAATTTGGCTGCAGCGATAATTGCTGAATCAGTGATATCTACACCGTGGTGAACTTCGTAGCGTTCTTTTAAGCCTCTGAGAATAGCGATGGTGTCTTCTTCATTGGGCTCATCCACTAACACTTTTTGGAAGCGGCGCTCAAGGGCTGCATCTTTTTCCAGGTATTGGCGATATTCATCTAACGTTGTTGCACCTACGCAATGCAACTCACCCCTGGCCAATGCGGGCTTTAACATATTGCCCGCATCCATCGCGCCTTCTGATTTTCCAGCACCAACCATGGTATGTAATTCATCAATAAATAAAATGATTCGGCCTTCCTGTTTAGCCAGTTCATTAAGCACAGACTTTAAGCGCTCCTCAAATTCACCGCGATATTTCGCACCAGCTAACAGCGAACCCAAATCTAGTGACAATAACTGTTTATCCTTTAAGCCTTCAGGCACTTCACCATTGACGATGCGCTGAGCCAAACCTTCTACGATGGCTGTTTTGCCCACTCCAGGCTCGCCGATTAACACCGGGTTATTTTTCGTCCTGCGCTGTAATACTTGTACAGTTCTGCGGATCTCATCATCTCGGCCAATAACCGGATCGAGTTTTCCCTCTTCTGCTCGCGCAGTTAAATCGATAGTGTATTTATCCAGCGCCTGTCGAGCTTCTTCTGCCGCAGGATCACTCACAGCCTCACCTCCACGCATAGTATCAATCGCCGCTTGTAGGGATTGTTTATTGGCACCCGAATCAAGAATAAGTTGTCCTGCCGAGACATTGGCATCCAACATCGCCAGCATAACCACCTCGCTGGACACATAGGCATCACCATTTTGCTGCGACAGTTTGTCAGCCAGATTCAGTACTCGTCCCATATCATTAGACATATGGATATCACCCGCCGTACCCGTCACGGTAGGCAAGTTATTGAGTTCATTTTTTAACGCTATGGTCAGGTTTTGAACATTAGCTCCAGCCTGGGCAAGCAGTGGCCGCACCGAGCTATTTTTCTGATCCAATAACGCCGATAACAAATGTACGGTATCGATAAAATTATGGTCTTTGCCCAGTGCCAGTGACTGAGCATCAGCCAGCGCCATTTGTAATTGGTTAGTCAGGCGATCAATTCTCATTGCTATTACCTTGTTGCTATTACCTGGTTGCTATTACCTGGTTGCTATTACCCGGTTGCTATTACCTAGCTGCTATTAGCTTTTTGCCCTGCAAATTGTTTTCAATTTAATCAGAATAAACAAATATTTAGTCGCAAATAGCGACTTGATATAGCCTAGGTATGAGCAAATATAAGAAATTCAAGTAGACGGGGTGGAATTAAAGGTTCTAGCCCTTGATGTATATCAACGAGGCCATTCTGCCAGTAACACCATCGCGACGATAAGAGAAAAAGCGCGACGAATCTCCATAACAGCACTCTTGCCCACCATAGATGCTCTCAACACCTACAGTTTTTAACCTAATCCGCGCCAACTGGTATAAATCGGCATACCAGTGACCTTCTCGCTGTGAGGGCCTAAAGGCAGCGGTAGTGGCCGCTTTATCCTCATCCGTCGCAGCACTAACAAAAGCCTGGCGAACTTCTTCCCCTACTTCGAAAAACGCCTGCGAAATGGCCGGGCCTAGCCAGGCTATCACCGGTGAGTGATGTTCAAAAGTCGATACCGCCTGTTCAAGCACTCCCGCGACTAAACCACGCCATCCCGCATGTACCGCAGCCACCTGAGAACCTTCTCGGTTGCAGAGAAAAACAGGTAAACAATCAGCCGTTTGCACCACACAGACAACATTTGTCTGCTTGGAGAAACTACCATCAGCATCGACAATGCCATTAACAGTCTCTGCCGCTACCACATCAATACCGTGTACCTGATTCAACCATACTGGTTCACAAGGTAATTGCAGTCTCTCTGCCAATAACGCTCTATTTCGAGTAACGCAAGCAAGAGAATCGCCAACATGAGTGGCAGTGTTGAGGCTATCATAAGGTGATTGACTAACACCTCCATTGCGCAGGCTGACCGCAGCTACCACACAATTGGGAGCGGGCCAATCCGGCACTAATAATGATATTTCTTTCAGGCTAGTGTTTTTTGTCATTGGCAATGTTATGGAATTGAAGCATATCAATAAAAGATAACCTATTGGTCTAGCTATAGTGCGTTTTAATATAAACCCGTCAATAGATTTTCTGTTAATTGTTGAATTTTTTGCTATAGATTGATGTAGTAATTTTGTCACAGGACATGACAGCCAGAAGCAACGAGGAATCGCATTAACTCCTCACAATTATAGGAAATTCATGCTCGGGCAATTGGCAGAAACGCTGTTATTAAACCGATCTTGCCGATGCATTCTAAATGCATTTACTGCCCCCATCACCCCCACCGATTTGCGATATAACACCAGAAGACTATCGAAACCCCAAACAATTGTTACTGGGGATGACCAGCTATCGTCTATTTTTCAACTACCTGTGCAATAAGGAGCCGTGTATGCAACATATTGTCATCGCAAATAGCAAGGGAGGAAGTGGTAAAACGATGTTGGTAACTCAGTTAGCCAGTTACTATGCATCCCAGGGAAAGTCGGTGGCGATCTTTGATCATGATAGCCAACGCTCTTCCATTGACTGGGTAAAAGCGCGCCCTAACCAATACCCAGCCATAGATTATGTTTCTGCGTACTCAGGAGAAGACCTGAAACAACGTACCAGCATTGCTATCCATGATATGCCCGCCGGTTATGACATCCGGGATTTGCAGGCGGATGTGCCATTGGCATCTAAATTATTAATCCCCTTACTGCCATCACCAACGGATCTTAGAGCTGTATGGCGTTTCTGTATGTTGCTTTCCTACACTGGACTGCTCGACTGTTCCATGAATGTGGGTTTTGTCATCAACCGATATCGCGCAGCATCAGCCTTTAACGAAACGATGATGAGTTTTCTCAATCGATTGGATGCTCCCGTAGTCGGCCGCATCAGGGACACTCAAAATTACATACACGCCTGCAATCAGGGCTTAGGTATTTTCGACCTGCCCCCACGCCGTTCAATTGTGGATCGTGAAAGCTGGCATCCTATTATTCAGTGGATTGAACATAACAACGATGAACTGCTGCGTCATGAGTTCCTGGGAGAATATACAGATCGGCGATATCTGCATGCCTAGATATTTATACACCTAGATATCCATACATCTAAGTTTTCTGCCAAAGGGTAAGGAAACCAGAGCAACTCAGGACCTGTCATGCTCATTAAGCACACTGAGCAATTGTTGCATATCCTGCGGCAGAGAGGACTCCCAACTCATTGACTCATCACTGTGTGGATGAGTCAGGGAAAGCCGCTTGGCATGTAAGGCTTGACGACCAAATCCCCTCAAGGCCGTAATCAATGACTGATCGGCATTTTTGGGAAGACGAGGCCGGCCAGCATAAAGCGGATCACCAATTAACGGGTGTTTCAAATGCGCCATGTGTACCCTAATTTGGTGGGTACGGCCAGTCTCCAGCATACAGCGAATATGAGTGTGGTGCTGGTAGCGTTTTATCAAACGGTAATGGGTAATCGCTTCCTTACCCCCCAAATTTACTACGGCCATTTTTTTACGTTGCTGAGGGTGTCGACCAATTGCAGCGTCGACCGTACCACCACCAGTCATTGCCCCCACGACAACAGCTTCATATTCACGACTGACCGTACGCGCCTGTAACTGTGTCACCAGGTGATTTTGAGCAGATAAAGTTTTTGCCACCACCATGAGACCGCTGGTATCTTTATCCAGACGGTGGACAATACCGGCACGTGGCACGCTGGCCAGATCAGCACTATGAGCTAGCAGAGCATTGAGTAAGGTTCCGTCGGCATGGCCTGCAGCAGGATGCACCACTAAACCGGCCGGCTTATTAATCACCAGTAGTAAGTCATCCTCATGCACTACTTCAAGATCAATATCTTCTGGCTGCCAACGCTCTTGATCTTCTACTTCAGCACTGATGGTCAGCTCTTCGCCGGACAGCAGCTTTTCCCGCGGCTTTTTCACTTCACCATCTACCAACAATTCGCCACTTTTGATCCACAACTGTAATCTAGCCCTGGAATAATCGGGGAATAATTGAGCAGCAGCCTGATCCAACCTAACCCCTTGCAATTCAACGGGCACCCGTGCCTGCAACTTGATTTGTTCTGCCATTACTTCCAATAAACCCTTTTCCGCTTATCCACACTCAGTCAATGTGGAATGTATGCTTTAAGCCTTACCATAGCTGTGTTTAAATACCGTCCCGCGTCTTTGCCCCAATGCCCCACATTAATGGCCATACATCAACGGCCTGCGCACTAATAACCGGCACTGAGGTCAAAACTGGCGCTATTGTATATGAATGCTGGGAAATCGTTGAATGAATAGACGTTATAAAACTGTACTCGTAGTCTTTTTCTTAATACTCGGACTTGTAGGCTGTGCCTCTGATGACCAAAGACCGCAGGACATGACTGAAAAGGAGCTCTATGAGTTGGCTCAAAAGAACCTGGATAATGAATCTTTTTTTCAAGCTGTCGCCAACCTACAACTTTTAGAAGCGCGCTACCCCTTTGGCCCTTACGCCGAGCAAGCACAATTGGAAATCATATACGCTCACTATCGCAGCTTTGAACCTGAGGCTTCGACTGCTGCCGCAGATCGTTTCATCCGTTTGCACCCCCAGCACCCCAATGCTGATTATGCCTATTACATGAAAGGGCTGGCCAATTATTCTGCTGGCGAAGGGCTGTTCGATCAGTTTTTGCCAACCGATAACACCATGCGTGATCCAGGCTCTGCGTTACAGGCCTTCGAAGACTTCAGACAACTACTCTATCGTTATCCTGACAGCCCCTATGCCGCTGATGCCAAAGCTCGTATGGTTTATCTCAGAGCGCGATTGGCTCGCCATGAAATCAATGTGGCCAATTATTACTTCAAGCGTGGTGCTTACATGGCGGCAGCAAATAGAGGGCGCTATGTGGTAGAAAATTTTCCTCAAACACCCGCCACAGCAGATGCGCTAGCTGTTATGGTACAAGCCTATCAATTATTGGGATTGAATGACCTGGCAAATGATTCGCTATTAGTACTTAAAACTAACTACCCCCAACATCCATCCATCGATAATAGCGGGCAGTTCATTAGCAAATTTACCATTACTGAGCAGGAACAATCGCTACTTAACCGCTTAAGTTTCGGACTATTTGATCAGGCCACCCCGCCCAAATTTGATAATCGCGTCGATTATCTCCGGCGCTAGCGATTATTCTGTCACTCTCCTCTTACCCTCATTCTCCTCTTACAAAAATGATGAGCAGACATTTTGATCTGCTTATCTAACTCAACTTGTATCAATCAGTCCTTATATTCAAACCCATATCCTCAGGTAGAAAGGGATTTTGACATTTACCTGTTACCCCTGACATGTCAAAATCATTTGCTATACAACTCAACATCACCATCTATTTTTCATGAGTGCAAGAGGCCAATTATGGACAGAGCATCAATCCTGGCTGAGATGAAGGTATTGCCAGAGATCGACCCTGAATTTGAAATTTCCCGTCGTGTAGATTTTATTAAAACTATCGTCAAACAAAGTGGTGCCAAATCGCTAGTGCTGGGGATTAGTGGCGGCATCGATTCTGCTACCTGTGGCAGGCTTGCACAACTCGCGGTCGAATCACTTAACGAAGAAAGTGCCACTCAAGACTATAAATTTATTGCTATCCGGTTACCCTACGGCGTACAAATGGATGAACATGATGCGCAGGAATCCATCGCCTTTATCCGCCCCACCGACAGTCTACACATTAATGTAAAACTCGGGGCCGATGGCATCCATGAAGAAGCCGTTGGCGCGCTACAAGATAGCAATATGATTTCAGACCATGAAAGCGCTGTAGATTTTGCCAAAGGCAATGTAAAAGCCAGAACTCGCATGGTAATTCAATACGAAGTGGCTGCCTTAATGCAGGGGCTGGTACTGGGTACTGATCACTCCGCCGAAAATATAACCGGCTTCTTTACCAAGTGGGGAGATGGCGCCTGCGACTTGGCTCCCCTATTTGGTTTAAGCAAGCGACAAGTACGTCAGGTCGCAAAAACGCTAGGAGCCCCACAAACCCTGATAGAAAAAACACCCACAGCAGACCTTGAATGCCTAACGCCACAAAAAGCTGATGAGCACGCGCTGGGTTTAACTTATGACGATATTGATGATTATCTGGAAGGGAAAGCGGTGAGTGAAGAGGTTAGTTCACAAGTGTTAAAAATTTATTTAAAAACCATTCACAAACGCGCCCCTATTCCAACACTATATGACCTATAAACTAGAAAGTCGCATCGTTCTCACAACGCAATTAACGAATAACAAATACGGTGAAACAACCTGCTTGCTTTACCTGAAAAATTATGACTGATACTACACTTGGGGCTGAGCAAAATTCTCAGCAACAAAATCTTTCACTATTAAAAATTTATACCGCATACAGAGTTATTCTAGCTATAGCGCTGTTAGCGGTATTCTTACTTGAGCCCTATCAAAATATTCTGGTTGGTAGGCTTAAACCAGAATTATTTTTCTATGCCACCTGCGCCTATTTACTCATCAATATCGTCGCATTGATGATCGTATTTCCCAGAAGCCGACAATTGAATGAGCAACAGCTTTTTCTGAATTTTTTCATCGATATTATTGCCCTTACCTTTATCGTCGATGCATCCGGAGGCATTAACAGTGGCGTTGCCATGTTACTCGTCGTCACCGTAGCTGCCGCAAGTATTATGCTACGGGGACAACTCTCTATGCTCATCGCAGCACTAGCCAGCATAGTCATACTAGCCGATACATTTAGCTTAATTTATCAAAACCAACTGTCAGCTACGTCTTTTTTACCAACTGGCTTATTAGGTATTGTTCTTTTTATTACCAACTACTTTATTCACAGCTTATCTATCAGAATTCGTGGTGCACAATTAATTGCCGAACAACGAGCAGAAGATGTCAGTAAACTTGAGCAACTGAATCAACAGATAGTTCAACGTATGCGTACAGGCATCATTGTTTGTGACCCCACAGGAAACATCCACCTGGCTAACGCTGCTGCCAGCGAATTACTCAACACAAAAAAACTTCAAGCCGATGATATTAATGACTCCAGCCAAACCCTACCTGCTATTCTTATGCCGCTTTTTAAGCAGTGGCAACTTACTCCCCGGTTTCATCCACCACCATTTAGAGTTACAGAAACAGGGCCAGAGATAAATGCCAGTTTTTCTCGTATTAGGCAAAACAAAAGTAGCGACATTCTTGTTTTTCTTGAAGACAATCGTCGACTCTCCCAACGTGCACAACAAATGAAACTGGCCTCTCTAGGACGACTGACGGCAAGTATCGCTCATGAAATTAGAAATCCGTTAAGCGCGATCAGTCATGCTTCGCAATTACTTAACGAATCAGAACATCTTGACAGTGCAGACCACCGCCTTTGTGACATCATTGAGAATCATTCAGAAAGAATGAATAAAGTGATAGAGAACGTACTGCAACTATCACGTAGAAACGCACCTAATCCTGAGAAAATAAATCTTACACCTTGGGTACAACAGTTTGCCGATGAGTTTGAATACGCAGGAAATAACGGGACTAGATTCACCATCGATGTTAATGCATCCGAAGACAACATCCAAACCACGGTAGACACCAGTCAGTTAAATCAAATCATGACCAATCTCACACAAAATGGTCTACGTCATAGTGAAAAACGAACTGGCTCAGCAACCCTGACTCTTTTCGTGCATCGTAACAACAATACTGAGCTCCCCATTTTAGACATCATCGACGATGGTGAAGGTATTAATGATGAATCGTTGCAACATATTTTTGAACCTTTTTATACCACAGATCCAAAAGGCAGTGGTTTAGGTCTTTATATTTCAAGAGAGCTATGTGAAGCAAATGAATCACGTCTCGACTATATTCGTACAGAGGAAGGAAAAAGTTGTTTCCGGATTAGCTTTCCACATCCAGACCGGCGCTTACAACCAGAGTAACGTAAAAATTACAAAAGAGTTTTTCAGCCTATGACCGACCATAAAGTCTTGATCATTGATGACGAACCAGACATCCGTGAATTACTGGAAATAACTATCTCTCGCATGGGCATTGAAACCCAAAGTGCCAAAGATGTCAGCAGCGCTATTGCCGCACTCGATGAAAACAACTTTGACCTCTGCCTAACCGACATGAAATTACCTGATGGCGAAGGGCTTGAAATTATTGAACATATTCAAAAACATTTTCCCGCTACACCTGTAGCAATGATTACTGCCTTTGGCAGTATAGAAACTGCTATCAATGCATTAAAAGCAGGCGCCTTTGATTTTCTCAACAAACCTATCGATTTAGATCGACTACGCGAATTGATTGATACCGCATTGAAAGTTAGCGTCAGCGGTGATGTCGTTGAATATAGTGATCAAGTCCAGCTATTGGGAAATGCTTCCACCATTGAGAGCCTAAGACAAAAAATAACTAAACTATCCCGCAGCCAGGCTCCCGTCTATATCAGTGGCGAATCGGGTAGTGGTAAAGAAGTCGTAGCGCGCTTAATTCATGCCAACGGCCCAAGAGGCAGCAAACCTTTCATACCTGTTAACTGTGGTGCCATACCCAGTGAATTAATGGAAAGCGAATTTTTTGGTCACGTTAAAGGTAGCTTTACGGGTGCTTTAGAAAATAAAAAAGGGTTATTTGAAGCTGCACAAGGCGGCACACTATTTCTTGACGAAGTCGCCGATTTACCCCTACCGATGCAGGTTAAATTACTCAGAGCAATACAGGAAAAAGCTATCCGAAAAGTTGGCTCCAATGAAGAAATACCTATTGATGTACGCATACTAAGTGCAACGCACAAGAACCTTGCCGGAGAAGTTGAAGCAGAACGTTTTCGCAACGATCTCTTTTACCGAATTAATGTGATTGAATTAAAAGTACCTCCGCTGAGAGAACGCACCGAAGATATCCCGCTATTAGCGGACTTTGCGCTGGCGAAACTAGCCAATGAATGGCAAATGGAAAAACCTTCATTGAGCAAAGAGGCTCTTGGAATATTAAAAAGCTATGGCTTTCCTGGCAATGTCAGGGAACTCGAAAACACTTTGGAAAGAGCATTTACTCTGTGTGAAAACAATCAAATCACAGAACAAGATTTACAACTAACAGTCGATGCTGCGGTAACAGAAAATATCAACTCATCTCTTTATGAACCACAAGACCCCGAGTTAGCATTCGGCTCTTTAGAAGATTTTTTAGAAAACATGGAATCAAAAGCCATCAAACTGGCTCTAGAAAAAACACGCTGGAACAAAACAGCAGCTGCCGAGTTACTTGGCATGTCTTTTAGACAATTACGTTATCGATTAAAGAAACTCAACCTAGAAGAATAAAATTGCTAGAGAATTCGAGCGACATTTAACTGTTAACCAAACGCAACTCGCGAGGTAGCGAGAAGGTAATATTTTCTTCACGCCCAAGCATTTCTTCAGGCTTATTCGCGCCCAATGTGCAAAGTCTATCAATAACCTGCCGGACTAAAACTTCGGGTGCTGATGCACCAGCCGTAATCCCAATACATTGTTTTGATTCTAGCCATAAGGCATCAATATCATCAGCAGAATCAATTAAATAAGACTCTGCCCCCATCCGCTCTGCTAACTCACGCAAACGATTAGAATTGGAACTGTTTGGAGATCCAACTACTAACATCAAATCACACTCAGAGGATAATTGTTTTACTGCATCCTGGCGGTTTTGAGTGGCATAACAAATGTCATCTTTGCGAGGACCGGCAATGTCGGGGAATTTCTTTCTCAACGCATCAATCACTTGCGCAGTATCATCCATCGAGAGCGTCGTTTGCGTCACATAAGATAAAGCCTGTGGATTTGAAACTGATAACTCGTTTACCTGCTCAACATCTTCCACCAAGTAGATATCTCCTCCTTGGGAAAAATCATATTGGCCCATAGTTCCTTCGACTTCAGGATGCCCTTTATGGCCAATCAAAATACATTCCCTGCCCTCCTGAGAGAATTTAGCGACCTCCATATGTACTTTGGTCACTAATGGGCAGGTGGCATCAAAAACTTTTAATCCACGCTGCTTGGCTTCTTCCTGCACTGCGAGCGATACACCGTGAGCACTAAAAATGACAATGGTGTCATCAGGCACTTCATGCAATTCATCAACAAAAATAGCACCACGCGAACGCAAATCGTCAACCACAAATTTGTTATGGACCACTTCATGCCGAACATAAATAGGACCACCGAATATTTCCAGCGCGCGGTTAACAATCTCTATCGCACGATCAACACCAGCACAAAAGCCCCGTGGGTTGGCCATTTTGATTTTGATACCAGTAGTCAATTGTTCTGCTGTCATCAGTTGTATCTCTGGATTATTTGAAGACTAGGCAGCTTCCACTGCAATAATTTCCACATCAAACAGAATAGTACGCCCAGCCAAGGGATGATTAAAGTCAATTTCGATACGATCACCGTCGATAGATTTCACCACTCCTGGCAGCTCTGATTGGCTGGCATCAGCAAAGGAGATTACTAGCCCCTCGGCTATCTCCATATCCTTGGAAAAATCTTGTCTGGTAAAAACCTGAACGTTATTAGGGTTGGGTTGACCAAAAGCATCCTCTGGCAAAATAGTGAACTGCCTGGACTCTCCCGCACTTAAACCTAACAGTTTATCTTCAAAACCCTGCAACAAACTACCATCACCAATTACAAAGCTGGCCGGAGACTTTTCAAAAGTTGAATCAATAACATCGCCCTCAGGAAATTTCAAAGCAAAATGTAAAGTAACACGGGAGTTTTTATCAACGACAGAAGTACTCATAAAACACTCATGAGAAAAAGAAGAAAATCAATCCTGGCTTTTATGCTTTTCTGGATTTAAAAACATATCCAGAATCATTAAACCAGCACCAATGGTGATAGCGGAATCTGCAATATTAAAGGCCGGAAAATAATGCGACTGATAATGAACCTGGATGAAATCCACTACATAGCCCAACAACAAGCGATCCCACAAGTTACCGACGGCGCCGCCTAAAATAAACGCCAAACTGGCCGCAAGTAGTTTCTCTTCGGCTTTAAGGCGCGACAACCAAACAACTAACACCACACTAACCACAGCAGACAAAATAGCAAAAAACCATCGCTGCCAGCCACCTGCATCAGCTAAAAAGCTAAAGGCAGCGCCGGTGTTGTGTAGCAGAGTTAGATTAAACACCGGTAAAACTTCTAAAGGTACGCCGTAGCTCAATTGACTAGAGGCAAGTGTTTTTGTCCACTGATCAAGAGCAATGATGACCAATGCTACCCCTAACCAAACCGCTGTCTGCTGCAACTTCATCGAGATAAAATCCTTCAGCCCGCAAAAACGTTATACGTAAAAGCGCTCTTCACCAGAACCTTCTATATTATCCACGCAGCGGCCGCATAGTGTTTCGTGCTCTGCATGAGACCCCACATCTTCTCGGTGATGCCAGCAGCGCTCACATTTAGGATGAGCACTAGCCTTAACAGCCACCTCTAACCCATCGACATCGGTAGCCGTGGCATTGTTTGATTCAGATAGCGAAGCAACATCCGCAGTAGACGTAATCAACACAAAGCGTAATTCATTACCTAGTTTTTCAAGTACTGCACCCAAATCTGACTCACAATACAAGGTCACTTCAGCCTGAAGTGACCCACCGATGTCGCCTTCGGCACGCTTAGCTTCCAGTACTTTATTAACCGCATTTTTCACATCCATGACTTTACGCCAATAATCGGCATTGAGTTCAGCCACATCATCCAAGAGGGTTAAACCGTCATACCATTGTGTTAAGAAGACTGACTCTTCCTTTTCACCGGGAACAAATTGCCAAAGCTCATCAGCGGTAAAGCTGGTAATTGGCGCGATCCAACGAACCATTGCTCTGGCAATATGATAAAGCGCTGTCTGCGCAGATCGACGCGCCAAGCTATTTTCCTTTGTTGTGTACTGACGATCTTTAATCACATCGAGATAAAAGCCGCCAAGCTCCAACACACAAAAGTTATGTAACTTTTGGTAGATAGTATGAAATTGATAAGCATCGTAGGCTTCGACAATTTCCTGCTGCAAACGAGCAGCAGCATCAACCACCCAGCGGTCCAGCGCCAGCATATTTTCGTTAGGTACTAAATGCTGCTCCGGCTCAAAACCATCCATATTGGATAACAAGAAACGCGCCGTGTTACGTATACGACGATAAGAGTCGGCGGTACGCTTAAAGTTCTCATCGCTGACTGTCATTTCATTACGATAGTCAGTAGCCGCCACCCACAACCTGAGAATATCAGCACCCATAGTACTCATCACTTTTTGTGGTGCGATAACATTACCCAGGGACTTGGACATCTTGCGTCCCTGCGTATCGACGGTAAAACCGTGGGTCAATACTGCTTTATATGGCGCGACATTGTTCATCGCCATAGAGGTTTTCAGGGACGACTGGAACCAGCCCCGGTGTTGATCAGAACCTTCCAGATACAGGTCCGCAGGGAAGCTTAGCTCATTGCGACGCTCAATCACCGAAAAATGGGTAACACCTGAATCAAACCATACATCCAAAGTATCGGTTACCTTGCTATAGCTATCCGCCTCTTCACCCAGCAACTCGGCTGGATCAAGATCAAACCAAGCATCCATCCCTTCTTTTTCAACGCGCTGAGCTACTTGTTCAATTAACTCAGCCGTATTGGGATGAAGCTCTTGGGTTTCTTTATTCACAAACAAGGCAATAGGAACACCCCAAGTACGCTGACGAGAAATACACCAATCGGGAGAAGAATCTAGCATGCTGTCGATGCGCGCCTTACCCCAATCGGGCATCCACTGCACCTTTTCTACTTCTGACTTAACGTCATTCAGTAGATTATTTTTGGTCATACTGACAAACCACTGCGGAGTCGCGCGGAAAATCAGTGGGGTTTTAGTCCGCCAGCAATGGGGGAAGCTATGGGTAATTTTACCCTGACACAACAATGCGCCCTTCTCTTCCAACACAGCAATGACTTTTTCGTCAACCTTGTAGACATGCTCTCCGGCAAACAACTCGACATCCGAGCGATAGACGCCGTGATCATCAATATAGTTGAGGGTTTCAATACCGTACTTTGAACCAACAGCGAAATCGTCGGCACCGTGATCAGGTGCAGTATGGACACAACCGGTACCCGCATCGGTGGTGACATGATCACCCAGAATCACCGGCACCTGGCGATCGTAAAACGGATGCTGAAGCTGAAGCTGCTCGAGTACCTGCCCCTTACAACGACCAACAACAGAAAACTCCTCAATACCAGAGCGAGACAACACACTCTCGTGCAAAGCTTCCGCCAACAACAAACGCTCATCGCCCGCTTGCACAACCACGTAGTCCAGCTCAGCATTCAAACTCACCGCCTGGTTAGCAGGCAGAGTCCAAGGTGTCGTAGTCCAGATAACGACTGATACCTTACCTTCGCCGCCTAAGTCAGGAATGGCAGATGTCAGCTTTGCCTCATCGACAACAGCAAAACGCACATCGATGGAGAAAGACTCTTTATCCTGATACTCCACTTCGGCTTCCGCCAACGCAGAACCACCAACCACACTCCAGTAGACCGGCTTAAAGCCTTTATGCAAATGACCATTAGCAGCAATCTTACCCAGCGAACGAATAATATCGGCTTCGGTTTCAAAGGCCATGGTCAGGTAAGGATTATCCCAATCACCTAACACGCCTAATCGAACAAAATCTTTTTTCTGCCCCTCTACCTGACGCCCTGCATAGTCTCGACATTTTTGACGGAAGGTTTTGAAGTCAACCTTAGCACCAGCTTTACCAACTTTCTTTTCCACATTGTGTTCGATTGGCAAACCATGGCAGTCCCAACCGGGAATATAAGGCGCATCGAAACCACTCAAGGTTTTTGACTTTACAATAAAATCTTTGAGAATCTTGTTCACCGCATGGCCGATATGAATATCGCCATTGGCATAGGGGGGACCATCGTGTAACACAAATTTTGGACGACCAGCACTGGCTTCACGAATTTTTTGATAGAGATTATTTTGTTGCCAGCGTTTTAAGGTTTCTGGCTCACGCTGAGCCAGATTGGCCTTCATTGGAAAAGCCGTTTTTGGCAAATTTAATGTGTGCTTGTAATCACTCATGCTTTTACTATTTCGTCGTTTAATTCTTTACAACTCAGTGCGTTGACTTTGCGCTAACAAAATACTCTCGACTGGTCTTGATATCTTTAGCAATCTGCTCTTTCAATTCATCTATCGACGCAAACTTTTTCTCATCACGAATTTTATATTTAAAAAATACATCGATGTGCTGTCGATAAATATCCTGATTAAAATCCAGAATATGAACTTCTAAAATTGCCTTTACACCATCATCAACTGTGGGGCGGGTACCCACATTAGCCACTCCTAAATAGTGCTTGTCGGCCGTGCCTGATCCACCCTTACCTTGTATAGCTACTTCCACCGCGTAAACACCATTGATCGGCGAACGCAGCCGATTCAATTTAACATTGGCAGTTGGCGTTCCCAGCTGCCGACCCAGTTGTTGCCCTTCGGTTACCCGTCCTGAAATACTGTAAGGCCTCCCCAATAGCTCAGCAGCTAATCCGAAATCTGAACTCTCCAGTGTTCGACGAATTCTTGTGCTGCTAATTCGCTCACCATGCAGCGACTGCGTTTCGGTAGCCACCACATCAAAACCGTTTTGCTTCCCCAGTTTTTTTAACAGTTCAAAATCACCGGTACGATCACGACCAAAACGCAGATCATCGCCAATGATCATGTAGCGGGTATCAAGTCCGGTTAAAAACACCTCATCGGCAAACTCATTGGCCCCCATCGATCGCAACTGAGTTGTAAATGGCAGCACCAATAAGCGGTCAATGCCTAACTGCGCCAACGCCCTGAATTTTTCCCGTAAATTCATCAATCGCGGTGGCGCATCCTTCGGGGAAAAATATTCGCGCGGGAGCGGCTCAAATATCACTACCGTCGTCGGCAAGCCCAATTCCTGACCCTTTGCCATCAAAGTCGATAAAACTTTTTGATGACCTTTATGAACGCCATCAAAGGCACCGAGCGTACACACGCAACCCCGATGTCTAGGGCGAAGATTCTGTAGGCCTCGGATTAGCTCCATGAAAGTGTCGAATTGATCTGCCGGCTAATAAAATAGCGCGTGATTATAGCTCAGCCACGGTGCCGGCTCCACCGGGAAATGCAGCTAAATCAGCCAGTTGTGCTGCTATGTGCACGGAAATCGCCAGGTCTGGCGCCCACCAGGAACAGTGTCACAAAGTAACTTAGCGCACCAGCAACACACAACACAATGAGTTGCATCGCACGTTGCCACCATATCAATTCTGAGAGCAGTGCAGCTTCTGGCATCAGCCAGATCACCACTACACTCATTACTGATGCGGCCAATACTAACCGAAGCAATGCTGAGAAGAACCCCGACATTGGCGAATAAACACCGTCTTTCACCAACCCGCGGTAAAGTAAACCGGCATTAATTAGTGCCGATAAGGATGTAGCCAAAGCCAAACCGATATGCCCGACTTTGAAATAGATATGTAAAGGCACCACAAAGGCCACATTGAGCACCATATTCACCACCATGGCGATAATGCCGATTTTGACCGGCGTTTTCGTATCCTGCCGAGAAAAATAACCGGGGGCCAACACTTTAATCAACATAAAGGCCAGCAAACCCAAGGCATAGGCACGAAGACTCAACGCAGCCATACCCACATCGTGCAAAGTCAGTTTGCCGTATTGAAACAACGTCACCAGAATGGGCTCCGCAAGGATCATCAGCGCTACCGTTGAAGGTATGCCAATGAACAACACCATTTTAATAGCCCAATCCAACGTTGCCCTGAAAGACTCAATAGAATCATTAGCCTGCTGTCTCGACAGACTCGGCAAAATCACTGTACTGATGGCAATCGCAAATACGCCCAGCGGCAACTCCACCAACCGATCAGAATAATACAGCCAAGACACGCTACCCTGTGGCAGGAAAGAGGCCAATATCGTATCCAGCAATAAATTAATCTGACTTACTGACACCCCAAAAATGGCCGGCCCCATCAACAACAGAATTCTGCGGACACCCTCATCTTTCCAATCCCATACCGGCTTCGGCATCATCTGCAAACGCTGCATAAAGGGCAATTGGAAAGTCAGCTGCAATAAACCTGCGGCCATCACCCCCCAGGCAAGGACAAAGGCCGGCTGCTGAAAATAAGGTGCAGCCACTAAAACTGCGGTAATTAATGACAAGTTTAATAGCACAGGAGTAAATGCAGGAACCGCAAACCGATCATAGCTATTCAGTACTGCTCCGCAAAAGCCAGTCAACGAGATCAACAATAAGTAGGGAAAGGTAATACGGATCATTTCGCTAGTAAGCAGATACCGAGTTTGATCCTCACTCAGGAAAAAACCGGGAGCAAAAATGGCCGTTACTACCGGAGCACCCACCACAGCTAACCCAGTGACCAATAACAAACTGCCTCCTAAAGCACCTGCTACTCGATCAATTAGTGCTTTAACTGCTTCAGCACTTCGCTGCTCTCGATACTCCGATAAAACCGGCACAAAGGCCTGAGAGAAAGCGCCTTCTGCAAACAAGCGACGCATAAAGTTAGGAATTTTAAAGGCGACAAAAAACGCATCGGCAGCGGCTGTTGCCCCAACAAAGTTGGCGATTACCACATCCCGGACCAATCCCAAAACCCGAGACAGCATGGTCATCATGCTGACAATCAAGCTGGATCGTAATAGTCCCCTTTGTTTGGCGGGTACTGTCTCTGGTGATTCCTTAGTCGACAAAAAGTATTCTCTGGTCTTATCAATTTAATTTAAATACCGTTTACCGCCACAACGGCCGGTAGAAACGTTCTTGCTTATTATGGAAGAGGATTCTAGGGGGTTAATTACCATTGTCTAGCAATAAAATATTCTGAATATGAAAGACTGGAAAATTTCACTTCTCCATCAAAGCCATTCAGCGATACACTAGGAGCAATAATAAATCTAAGAAATACTCCATTGAGGGATATTTCATTAAGAAGCATTCCATTAAGGAACATTCCATGAACTACTCCAAATACTCCTGTCTATCGATTGAAGTTTCCCGCGGTGTAGCCTTTGTCACCATCAATCATCCGCCCATTAATCTATTTGGTATGGAGCTATTACAGGATTTGCTCGACTTTGGCGCCGAAGTGAAAGACGACCCTGAGATTAAAGTAATCGTGTTTCAAAGTGCAAATCCAGATTTTTTCATCGCCCATGCCGATGTTGCCCTGATCGGTACGATGCCAGTACTAAGCGAAAAAGAAATCGAAACACTGGATCTTGGTCCATTCCAGGAACTGATAGTGCTTTACCGTCATATGCCCAAAGTAACCATTGGCAAAATCGAAGGCTGTGCACGCGGTGGTGGTAACGAACTACTGATGGCAATGGACATGCGCTTTGCTGCAGAAGAAAAGGCTGTGTTTAGCCAGCCTGAAGTTGCACTGGGGATTATCCCTGGTGCCGGCGGTTCGCAAAGTCTAGCCCGACTAGTTGGACGCGCCAAGGCACTGGAAATTTTATTAGGCTGTGATGAGATTGATGCGGCAACCGCTGAAAAATACGGTTTTATTAATCGTGCCATGCCTCAGCAAGAACTAACGCCATTCGTTGAAAAACTCGCCTACCGCATTGCTGCTTTTCCCGCCTATGCCATTGAGAGGCAAAAGCAAGCCGTCACGTTAGTGGAAAAACCCTATCGCGAAGTCATGGTTGATGAGTGGAAACTGTTCAATGAAATTCTCGGCGAAGAGGAAACACGAGAATTAATGCAGCTATTCCTCGACTCCGGTGGACAAACAGAAGCCTTTGAAAAGGAAATGACCAAGAACTGGTTTGCTGCTTTAGATAAACGCAATGCCAGCCAATGAATCATTTACTGACTGCACTTACTGAATAAGCTCTGCAAATAACGGTGTATATCGAGCGCCTTCCTGACTTAACTGGCTGGAGAATAATACTAACTCATCCAGTTCACTTTTGACGGCAAGGGCTTCATCTCTCACATCGCAAACTCCATCGATCGCCTTAGCTCTTGCCAGAGTGACATGGGGTCTAAAACGCCGTTTCTCCACACGAAAACCCTGTTGACGTAACAACCGCTGCAAGCGTTTTTGCAAATTCAGTAATGTCGTATTTTCAACGGGCATCGCCACCAACATCTTCGGTTTTACCGATGAGGGAAACCAGCACAATTGATCAAAACGCAATACTGTTGTTGAACTTTCTGTCACCACTTGCTGGGCAATGAGATGTAAGGCCTCAATAGATGCAGTATCGATATCACCAAGAAAGGCTAACGTCAGATGATAATTAACCGGTGGCACCCAACGTAATGAGGTCTTTGGCATGATAATCTGCAATTGTTGACGCATGCTATCAACTGCATCAGCTAACTGCTGTTCTGCTTGATGGGATAAGGGGATTGCAAAAAAACAACGAAGTGTGGCCATACAGTTAATAATAGCCAACAAATTGCTCTCTCTTTAAACTTTCTTAAAGAAGAAAATGGCTGCTCACAAATTTTGTAGCATTAGTCCAGAAGTGGACTCACTGCATCGGCAAGAAAATCCAACAACGCTCTAACTTTTGGTGTCGCCCCTCGATGGCTTGGGTATAGTGCGGTGATCGCTGCCGCAGGTGCCGACCACTCAGGTAGGATCATCTGCAAACTACTGTCAGCATCACGGCATAAATAGGGCGGCAACAGCACAATGCCTACCCCTTGAATGGCGAGATCTCGCAAGCTGATAAAATCGTTCACAGTAACGATGGGTTTTACTGTTAACGCTAAGCTTTTATTACTACGGATAAGGGTTAAGCAATTGTTCTTAATAGAATCGCCCATCACTAACACATCATGCTGTTCAAGGTCCTTAACTTGCTTTGGTGTTCCATGTTCAGCTAGATAAGATTGACTGGCAAATAATTTCGGAGCTGTTTCGCCCAACCGTTTTGCAACTAAAGAGGTATCTTCAAGTTTGCCAACACGTATAGCAAGATCAAAACCCTCTTCAAGCAAATCAACTCGCCTATTGGAGTATTCACAATGCAACTGAATTTTCGGGTGCTGTCTTAGAAATTCACCCAGCATTGGCATCAGCAAACCTTGACCAATATCGTAAGGAGCACTGATCCGAATAATGCCCTGGGGTGTTTCTAGTAGGCTATGGATAGCCACTTCCGCTTGTTCTGCTTCCGCTTGGATACGTTTGCAATAATTTAAATAAAGTTCACCCGCTTCAGTAATACGAAGACGTCGGGTTGTACGCTCAAGTAAACGAACACCCAACTCATCTTCCAAGCGCGATAAGCGTTGGCTGAGCGTTGACTTAGGCACATTAAGTTGTTCAGCTGCTGCAGTGAAGCTTCCGCAGTTAGCAACCGTAGCAAATAACAGCATGTCATTGAGGTTGTGCACGATAATCCCATCTATGGAATAGTCTTTTCATTTTAGGCTATATATCCCAAATACGAAAAAAGCTAACGTTCAGTTTCAATCGAATTGTTTGAGATAAATTGATCGGAGGCAGCCATGTCAGCATATTGTTTTTGGGACAACATCGAAGTATCAGATCCCGCTAAGTTAGAAGAGTACAAAGAACGCGTTTTACCCATTGTTGAAAAATTCGGAGGCCGCTACTTAATCCTCGGTGGTCGATCCGATGTCGTTGAAGGCAACTGGCCTCTCAGCTTTCCAATAGTTATCGAATTTCCCAATATGGATGTCGCTCATCGCTGGTATCAATCCGAGGACTATGCGGATTTGAAAGCGCTGCGACAAAGCGCTTCTAAGGCGAATGCAATATTCATCGAAGGTATTCAAAACACTGAATAGTAAAGTCGGGAAGATAAATTTAGTTAACAACAACCATTGGATACACTAATCTTGTGCGCACCCCTTATGCGCACCATAAGTTTTTTAAGCGCTGATGATGTTGTCTTAGCCACTGCACAGCAATCAAGGTATGGGCATTAATCAATTTACCGTCATCCAGCATTTGCCAAAGCTGCGCAACTGGAACGATATGAACACGAATGTCTTCGCCTTCTTCTTCCAAGCCATGAAGTCCACCGGCATGGGTTAAATCTGCTTTGCCAGCAAACAGGTAAAAATATTCATTGCTGCCGCCTGGACTGGAATAGTATTCGGCGATAAGTTCAAGGGATTCAATATCAGCGCCTGCTTCTTCCACGGCTTCACGCTCTGCTACCGAGTGTGGATCTTCCTTTTTATCAATTAGCCCGGCGACTAACTCCAACAACCAGGGAGAAATATTTTTATCTTTGGCAACATCGCTACCCGCCACCCCTATACGAAACTGTTCGATCAATGCCACTGCATCGATCACCGGATCATAGAGCAATACCCCAACAGCATCGTGGCGTAGAAATAATTCACGAGAGATAACCTGGCTGGTACCACCTGCAAACAGCTGATGCTTAAGCTGGATTTTGCGAATTTGATAAAAGCCCTGGAAAGCGAGTTCTTCAGAGATCACTTCAACATCATCGTGAGAAAATGTTGTCACGGTTTCATTTCCTTAAGAAAGGCCTGATAGAAGACAAGATTAAAAACGGCTACCGGTGTACCAGTGAACATCACTGGAGTATTTATCGACCAGATCAACTACATCCAGCACTAGAGCGAACAATGCCATCCTCACCAATACTCCGTTATCGGTCTGCCGGAAAATCGCCAGATTGGGATTGTCATTCAAATCGTTATCCAACTCATTTGCTCCAGCGCGTGAATCTCTGGGCAGTGGATGCATGATCACTGTGTTAGGCTCACAAAAACGCGTATAAATAGCTTGATTCAGACGATAACGACCGCGATACAGATTCGCCTCCTCCTGGCTGGCAAAACGCTCTTCCTGAATACGGGTGGAGTAAGCGATATCGACGTGAGCAATACTGTCTTCCATAGAATCAGATTCATTCACAGTCAACCCAGCAGTGCGCATCTGTTCGACGATATCCCCCGGCATACGCAATTCTTTGGGAGAAATTAACCAGATGGTGACATCCTTAAATAAGGTCAACAACTTACACAATGAGTGCACAGTACGACCGTATTTCAAATCACCAATCAGAGCGATCCGCAGACCATCAACATCATCGCGACCATGATGCTGTAGCTCCTTTTTGATGGTATATAAATCCAGCAGCGCTTGACTGGGGTGCTCATTGCTACCATCACCACCATTGATCACCGGCACCCGACTGGCGGCAGCGAACTCGGCTACCGATCCTTCCTGCGGATGACGCATGCTAATCACATCACTGTAACCACTGAGCACCCGGGCAGTATCGTAGAGCGATTCACCCTTGGCAATGGCGGAGGATTCAAAGCCAATGGTTTCTCTTACTTCTCCACCGAGCAAATTGAAGGCACTGCCAAAACTGACCCGGGTACGGGTACTGGGTTCGAAAAACATGCTTCCAAGAATGGCGCCATCTAACACTTTGGTGACGCGGCGGCGGTGGGCATAAGGAACCATCTGATCAGCCACCTCAAATATACGCTCGATATCAGCACGCTCAAACTGGCCAATAGAAATAATGTGGCTACCGGTAAATTGCAAAATCTATCCTCTTACTCTTAACTACCTTCTATTAACTACTTGCTATTAAGAAAGTAAAATCACTTTTTATATTAATTAGCTAGCCTTTCTATTAACTGGCTTTTTCAATCTCTGGAGTTTTAACCGCTTCACCAAATTGTAGACTGGCCCAACGTGTATACAGCGAAGAATCTTTTAACAGCTGTTGGTGAGAACCCTGGGCCACCAGGCGACCGTGCTCTAATACGGCGATAGTATCGACATTCACCACTGTGGCCAAGCGGTGGGCAATAACAATCGTAGTTCGATCCTTCATTAAGTGCTCAAGCGCCTGTTGAACCTTAAATTCACTCTCGGCATCCAGTGCGCTGGTCGCTTCATCCAATAACAACAATTTGGGATCATTCAAGACTGCTCGTGCAATCGCAATCCGCTGACGCTGCCCACCCGATAAACGCACGCCCGACTCACCAACAAAGCTCTGATAACCGTCAGGCAAGCGATTAATAAACTCGTCGGCATAGGCCGCTTTAGCGGCAGCGATCACGTCTTCCTCAGTAGCCTCTGGGCAGCCGTAGCGAATATTCTCCAGCACAGTATCACTGAATAATACCGGCTGTTGCGGCACAATGGCGATATGCTGGCGCAGATCTTTCGGGTCTAGTTCTCTGATATCTACGCCGTCAAAACGGATAGTACCCTGTTGAATGTCGTAGAAGCGCAACAACAAATCGACCAACGTTGTTTTGCCTGCACCAGAACTGCCTACCAAGGCCAAACTGCTACCTGCCGGCACAGTAAGGTTTAAATGATCAATGGCTGCCGTATCGGGCCTTGAAGGATAAAAGAAGCTGATATCATCGATAACCACCTCACCCTTCACCTCGGCAGGTAATAATTGCGGCTCTGCAGGTGGTTCAATCAGATTGTCGGCGTGCAGCAATTCCAGCAAACGCTCAGTCGCCCCGGCTGCACGCTGTAAATCACTGTACACCTCACTGATGACACCGACAGACATGGCCACCATCATGGCGTAGAAAATAAATGCCGCCAATTCTCCAGCAGTAATTCTGCCGGCAATCACATCATGCCCACCCACCCATAACATATAAGCCATAGCGCCAAACACTATGGTAATGACCACGGTGGTCAACCAGGCACGAAACTTAATCCTGCGCACTGCCACACCAAAGGCATCTTCTACCTGTGTGGAAAACACTTCACGGTCATGGTCCTGATGATTAAATGCCTGAACGATTTTTATATTCTTTAAAGACTCACCGACATGGCCACCAAAGGTTGCAATTTTGTCCTGGCTGGTACGGGACAGTTTTCGCACATACCGCCCGAACAACACCAACGGCATTACTACCAAAGGAACACTCAGCAGTACAATACCGGTAAGCTTAGGGTTCGTCACAAAAAGAAGAATGATTCCACCAAGAAACATCAAGGTGTTGCGCAGAGCCATGGAAACTGAGGAGCCGATGACTGATTGCAGAATGGTCGTATCGGTAGTGATACGCGATTGAATTTCACCACTGAGATTGGTCTCAAAGAAACCGGGGTGCAGTTCAACCACATGGTTATACACTTCACGGCGGATATCTGCACTCACTCGTTCTCCGATCCAGGACACCAGAAAGAAACGGGCGAAGGTTCCAAAGGCTAACAGCACCACCAGCCCCATAAAAATCATGATGACCTGATCCAGGTTGGACGCTGCTCCCTCTCCAAACCCCTGATCAATTAATATTCTAATCCCCTGACCAAGAGACAAGGTCACACCTGCGGTGAAAATCAGTGCCACCATAGCCGCCAGCACATGCCAACGGTAGGGCTTGAGGAATTGAAGCATGGAAACAAGTACGCCGACATTGCGACTTCGCTGACGATTATCTGGGTTTTCGTTGGGCAAAATTCAAACTCTTTAGAAACGATAGAAAAAACATTAGACCTGTAAAAGAGCTATTATCGCTGCGATTGCTAATAAGGAAAACCCGTATATTCCTCTTGGTCGCTTTAAGTTATATTGCAACAAATCCAGCTCACAGACCGCTCAAAAGTGTATTTTAGCAGCCTAAGTAATTGAATATTACTGATTTTCTGCTAAGAATTAAAAAAGCCTGTTATCATTGCCCAATAACTGAATCACCCAGTAATTCGATATCATTAAACTTAATTAACTCATCGCTAAGGAAGCATTGTGGCTACCGACAACATCTCGGCTCTCATCAAATTCTGTAGTGCGGATACAGGACAAAAGATTCTTAATAGCCAGACCCTGAGATGGAGTGCGCCACATTTGTTTAATGATCCCTTTGAGCTCGACCATAACTCAATACCGGACTTCTCCTCCGAAGACTTGCTCAAAGGCATGATTAAAGCGGCGATAACCATGTTATTCGGCCCCAATGAACCGACAGGGAAAAACAATCGACTGGTTGCCGCTATATCCAGGTGGCGAGATGAAGAGCGATTTGCTTCTGAGGACGAAGCGGAACAAGTGCTTAATCAACTACTTTCACAGGTAGCGCAACAGCAACAGGAAAGTATTCAAAACTACCTAGCAAAATGGAAGAACTACGCTCAAAAGCTGCGTATATGCTCCTTCGTGGATAAAGCCACCAATATGCATGCCTGGAAGCAGTTTGCAGACAACCATGCAGGCATTGCACTGAAATTCAGTGCCGGTGACCACACAGCGTTAACTCACCCCGTCCGCGTGAATTACAGCCAAACTCCCCCTAATGTCACTAGCCTTGCAGAACAAGTCGCCGTTAGCTACGGGAAAGCAGCACAGCCTTCCAGCGAAAATTTTCAGCAAAAGTTTTTAGTCAAAAATAAAGAATTCAATTTTGAAAGGGAATGGCGCTGTTTTGAACATGAAGCAGATACGAAAGAGTCTGATCCGCAACTGTGGTACATCAACAAAGCTTTTTCAGCACCAGAATTAAAGGCTGTCTATCTCGGACTAAAAACCTCTCAAAACAACCGAGATGCGATCATTAAAATTGTCAAAGAGAAATATAAAAATACTCGTGTATACCAGGCTACTTCAATAACAGGTAAATACGAAGTGGATTTTCTACAAGTTAATACCAAGTAATTTACTATCGCTACTGTTACCATTGCTACTAAAACTAAAGACCGGCTAATTTCAATTTTGATTGCCGTCCCATTTTTTTAATTTCGCTTTCTCTGCGACTGGCCTCACTTCGATCACTAACACGCTCCTGATAAACCAATGCCTTTGGTGCATCAGAACGAAAAAATTTAGCTGACTTTGCAGAATGGCCAGCATGTTCAAAGTATCGGCGCTCTACATCCGTTGTAATCCCTGTATATAACTTTCCAGAAACAGTTTGGATCATATAGACCCACCAGTTTTTTTCTTCTTGCCTCAACTTCTTTCTGGTTTTTTCTTCTTCATTGTCACTGCAGTCTTTTTTATGCACTGTATTTATCCCAACAATAAGTCACTGTACTCAAGTAACTGCTCTAAAATCACTTGGTGTTTTTCTGGCAGTGACTCCTGTGAAAGTTTTTCTTCAATAATTCTCAAATACTCTTCCATTACTAAACTTCCACCACCATCAGGCTCGGTTAAGCGTTGATAACAATATTCCTGCCAAAGCATGGCTTCTTCTTCAGTCAAAGAATCAGGAAAATTTCTGGCACGGTAGCGAAACAGCATTTCCGGTAATCGTCTATCTTCAAAATAGTAACTATGATCGCGGAGTTCATCAGCTGTACTGCCACGGACTTTAGCGCAAGTGTTTTTGTCATTATCACTAAAAAAACCGCCTCCATACAGCATCAAATCAGGGTCAGTTTGCTCCGGAAATTCGTTTGCAGAAAATACCTTAGCCAATTTTTCTTCGATACCTGTTGCGGCTTGCAACTGCTGATAATGTCTGCGGGCGGAGGACAAATCCAAATCAATACGCTTTGCCACTTCATCATTTAATAAATTACTGGTAGCAACAACTGGGCAACGATTTGTATGAATTGCTTTCAATGGAATTCTTTCTATCCCTTCACCTAACTCTAATGCAGGGGTATAAAGCCGCCGTTGGATTTCCTCAGCTTCGAGAGCAATTAATGGTTCAGGATTGATATTAAGATCATAACAAATCACAGCATTTTTATTAGTCGGATGTGAAGCTAGCGGCATAAACAATGACGTACATAAGCGATTGGATGAAATCATTCCCGACGTATGAAGTACTGGTTTTTTGTTTACGACATCTAATAATGCTGCCACTTCGCGTTTATTCCGAAGTTTAAATAAATACTCAAACAGTTTTGGCTGTTTTTCTTTAACTAATCGTGCAACGGCAATTGTTGCATGCACATCCGATAGCGCGTCATGTGCAGCTTCATGACTGATACCATTGGCAGCCGTGATGTGCTCCAGTTTAAAACTGGGTGAACCATCTTCATGATCAGGCCAGTTAATGCCTTCTGGCCTCAAGGCCCTGCACACCCTCACCATATCAATAATGTCCCATCGCGAATTACCATTTTGCCATTCACGTGCATAAGGGTCGTAAAAATTACGATAAAGTGTATTTCGCGTCACTTCATCATCAAAACGAATACTGTTGTATCCCACAGCACATGTATCGGGCTGAGACAGCTCCGCATGAATTCGACCAATAAATTCGCATTCAGGTACACCCTCTTTGAAAGCCTGCTGTGGCGTAATACCCGTAATTAGACAAGCCTCAGGATGAGGTAAAACATCAGCAGAAGGCTTGCAAAAAATCACTAAAGGTTCACCAATAATATTGAAATTGACATCTGTTCTTATGCCAGCAAATTGCGAAGGACGATCCCTGGCTGGATCTGCGCCGAAGGTTTCGTAGTCGTGCCAATAAAATGAAATATTTGACATAGAAGTTATATCTCGAATGATATGTTGCTATAAAAATGAAACTTAACTGTTTTGTTATTCTGTGATAGCGTACTTGGCGCCAATGGATTATGGCATAACACGATCAGCAAAAGGAGTTGCTTCTATGAGAGCTACAGACAAAACATACCCTTTAATATTTCCACAGCTAGGAATGACACTCATCGAATTACTGACCACTTTATCAGTAATTGCAATCACTATGAGTATAGGCTTTCCATCTATGTCTAAATGGATTAAAACCAAATCGCAAAACGCTGCCTTCGAGACACTTTACCATTCTGTTACCTTCGCACGAACAAAAGCAATTAGACAGCAGGAAAATTTTACTATTTGCGCTAGTAAAGATAATACTCAATGTAATGGTGAATGGAACGATACAATTATTATCTTCAATGATCACAATAAAAATGCGCAATTAGACTCTTCAGAAATTTTATATAAAACCATATCCATGCCTCAAGGCACTCCCTGTATACAGTGGAGAGCTGGTGGCGGTCGAGATTACTTACGATTTAAAGCAAACGGAGCAACCAGTGGAACTGCCGGGCATTTTCGATACTGCGACCCAAACACAACTCAATATGATAAAAAACTGGTCGTAAGCTTTACTGGGCGAACATCCATAAAAAAATTGTAACTAGTTCACAAAGTTAATACTGCTGATGACCAGTTATCCCCGATAACTTCCCGCTAATCATATTGTTATCGACCTTATATCAATTGCTAGCTATTTTATAATTCAGAAAATTACCTATTAATGGCCGTAATTCGGATATGAGTATAACTAAACGCCAGCAACAGGGATTTAACCTGATTGAGCTGATTATCATAATGGCTATTGTCGCTATTATGGCAGGAATAGCTGCCCCCTCATTTAATTCTATGCTTGACCGTAGAACAGTACAGGCAGAGGCCAACCGACTAATCAGGAGTATAAATCTGGCACGCTCTAACGCCGTTAATAACGGTATGGGGCTGAATGCTACTATAGAAAAGACCTCGCCGGACAATAACGATTGGTCTGTGGGCTGGCGTGTTTTTGTTGATGACGATAGTAATATTGCTACCAGCTATGATTCAGCTAATGACGAGCTCGTTTATGTTGTAGAAGTCGACACGCGTGCAACATCTATTATTAGCAGTGGTGCGAATCGATTAATGTTCAATGCACAAGGCCGCTTGGTTAATGGAGTAACTATTTATTTTTCAGTATGCGATGACAATCATGGCTCAGATATTGAAGGTAGTCTGGTGACCATCCGACCTACTGGCAGCTCCACAGTAGAAGCTATTCCAACAGGATCAAAAGCCACTATTTGTGTAATCCCGGCAGCTATAACACCTTAAGTTTTCCGTATTTATCAGGAGCCTATGGTTCATGAATCTTAAACAGCAACAATCGGGCATGACATTGATAGAAGTGCTGATCACGGTCTTAATACTCGCGATCGGATTACTAGGACTGTCAGGGCTGCAATCAACTTCACTAAAAGCTGGCACTGATGTATCGCAGCGATCACAAGCATTATGGCTTGCTAATAGTCTGGTTGACCGAATGAGGGCTAATCCAGGAGCTATGACCAGTTATGCAAGTATCAATACAGCAAGTTGTTCAACACCTACCAATTGCAGTGATCACGGCGCAAACTCCAATGGAACTGCGTGCAATGCCACTCAAATAGCAGTCTTTGATATGTGGGAAGTGGCCTGCGGCCAAACAGCTAGCACTGGTGTACTAACCAATTCTGTTGATTCTCTTGATGTCACTGCAATTAATATTACTTGTGAAGATGGTACCTGCAACAGTAATACTGAAGATATATTTAATGTAGAGGTTGTTTATAACTCTAAGCTCGTCTCAAGTAGTCAATTAATGAATGCTGCTGCTAGAGCAACATACGAATCACAAAGCATTTCAATACGGGTATATCCAACTTATGCTCCCTAATTTCAGTAAACAACTAGGTTTTTCAATTATTGAGCTCATGATAGCCACTACTCTGGGTATGGTATTAACCGGCGCTGCAATTCAATTCATGCTGGGTAGTAATCAAACTTATGCGCTCAACGATGACCTATCGCGTGTACAAGAAAACGGGCGAGTAGCTATGGATATATTAGCCATGGATCTTCGTCGAGCGGGTTATCAAGAAGATTTAAGAGGGGTCAAACCCTTCGTCGTCATGAGCGATTGTACCCATTCATCTGGCGCAACCATGCCCTGCGCAAGTGAAGGGTCCGGGAATGACAGTGATACATTACCCATTCAATATGCAGCATCAAGTAGTATCAATACAGATTGCCTAGGTCGTGCACCGACACTTGTTGCAGGCGGCTCTGCAAATGATGTCATCGCAAATGTATATACGATACAAGACAGTGATTTCAGCAATCAAGTGTCCTCACTTTACTGCGAAGGCTATAACGTTACTACAGGCGCAGTAATACCAGGAGGCGCCCAGCCAATAGTCGATGGAATCGACCGTATGCAAGTACTCTATCGAGTAGAAAATACGACTACGAGTACCGCAGAATATATGTCCTTTGACCGAGTGAAGGCTGCTGGACGTGAAGAGGACATCACCGCTATTCGAATAGGTTTGCTGGTCAGTAATGGCCTAACTACTGGCAAAGCCAATCCAACAACCAAGAAGTACCAGCTGTTAGACAGCAATAACTCTCTCGACATTACGAACGATACACAAATGCGCCGGATATATACCTCAACTATTCAACTTAATAACCGCCATGCAGGAGCAACGCCATGATACAACCTCGCATAACCTCTTACAGGCGGTCACAAGGGGCCATTTTGATTGTGGCACTGGTACTGTTATTAGCAATGACCATCGTTGGGGTAGCCTCAATTGATACCACCATGCTGCAATCTCAAATGTCGCGTAATAGCCTTGAAGCAAACACTCGCTACCAAGTAAGTGTCAACGAAATAGAAGCTCAAATTAAACAAGCAGCTGATTCTTTAGATTACCGACAAGACATGATCACAAAGGGCGCCGCAATATCATCCAGTAGTAACGTTGGAGTAAGTAATGATGGTACTGGCTATGTATTAACCGACAGCGATATGGTTTCCCAAGACACTTCAGACCCCTATACCCAGTCAGGCTACGCAGTATTTCCTGGTTACGACACTGGAGCCCACCACGGTTTCACAATAGGCGATACCCGCATGATGGTTATCGAATTCAATATCATCACAACCCTAACAAGCACGGAAGCCAACACAAATTTAACGCAAGCAGCGCTATACACAGCACCTGGTGACAATGAATAAGCACATGATTTTTTGGAACATGAAGAAAATTTCAAACAACTCTAGCCCATACTTCCATATTACAGGGCAGGGAGCTTAAACTATGAAAAACTATATTAAACCAGCCAGCATATTATCATGCTCAACTACAACTAAGACTTTATGCCGACTGACATACTTGACCACCGGCATCAGCATATTGATGAACTCATTATTGGCACATGCCGATGATACAGCGGTCTATCTTAGAGCAACGTCGTTACCACCAGAGCAAACACGATCAAACGTAGTACTTGTTCTTGATACCTCAGGTAGTATGGGCTTGCCTCTGTCATCAAGTTATACAAAATACAAAGAATTCGATGATTTCGACAGCAACGATGCTGCTCATGCAACTGGAAAAGCCAATTACAGTGGTGGCGCAGGCGAACAAGATTACGTTTATTTCTATAATCATGAATGGAACTCAAATAACTGGGTTCGCAACAATGCTAGTCCATGGGTTTTCGTCAATAAAGTCCATAAAGATCAGGTCTCCTGTGATTTACCCGGTCTAAATGGCTCCACTCCTTACACGACATCTACTGATAGATTTTTATTCGGCGACCCAGCAACCATTGATGCTTCTAATCCTGATGGTGACTTTCAACCTATTTGTGCCCACAATGATTCAACATGCTCACTAACGGCAGCAAGCAGCGGCCCCAAAGTCGATTGTAGAAGTCAGAATAAACACGTCAACGATGACGATGACTTTCCCAGCTCTACATACTTCAACAATATGTACATGGTAGGGTGGAAATTCCACAATTATCTGCAAAGTCGTTATCGTTACAGCACACTACAGTATGTCGTTAAAGACTTGATTGATGATGGTTTCGATGTGAACCTTGCTATGATGAACTTTAATGGGAGTAGTGGTGGAGAGGTTTTTAAAGAAGCATACCTTGCATCAGACTCTTCTTTACATGATAACGTCAAAACGACCGTAACAACATTAGATTTTGCTGGCTCAACCCCTCTTGCAGAAACCCTATGGGAAGCTTCTCGTTATCTGCGAGGAGAACATGATGACTGGGGAAGTGGTAGTACTTCGGCTGCATTTGTAGGAGGGTCTAATTCGAATGTATACGACACACCTATAGATTACGCTTGTCAAAAGTCGCACATTGTTATCTTAAGCGATGGCGAACCAACGAGTGACACTGATGGCGACACCGATATTGAAAATCGTATAGGAACCGCCTGTTCAGGTAACTGCCTTGACGATTATGCAAAGTGGCTCTATTCAGACAATGGTGGTGGGACATATTCCGGTTATACCCGCGGCTCAGATCCGGACTATCGCCGGGACCATATCCCAACAGCAACGTTGACTGAAGATCAAACGATAGAGGTATACACAGTTGCGTTTGCCGGTTTGGATAGTACATTATTGCAAAGTACCGCCACTAATGCCGGTGGTGTTGAAAATTACTATAAAGCACAAGATGCAGACCAACTTGCCACAGTATTCGACAATTTATTCTCACTAGTAGAGTTTGAGGCCGATGCAACAGTCGCACCCGCTGTAGCCGTTAACGCCTACTCTGGTTTACAGCACCGCGAAGAACTCTACTTCGCTTTGTTCAAACCCGCTGCCACTCCCCGCTGGAATGGTAATTTGAAAAAATATAAATTGGTAGATGGTGAAATTGTTGATGTCAATGACAACCTGGCTATTGACAGCGACACTGGTTTTTTCAATGCATCGTCAACAAGTTATTGGACAACTGCTAGAGATGTAGATGGGGACGGCAATACTGATTTCTCTTTTGATGGTAGTGACATCACTATTGGCGGTATAGCGACAGAGCTAACGACACCCACCTCAAGAAAGATGTATACCTATACCGGTGCTTCTCCAGTATTTAGTGTAACTGCACCAACACCGGTAACACTTTCAAGCGAAAACCTTGATTTGAATAGCTCGAACTCAATTACCAATAATACAGCAATTAATACTACACCCACACTGTTAGGAACATCGGTTACAAGCTCAGTATATGCCCAGGAAGTTATCGACTGGGCTCGCGGTGGTATTGCCGATGCTACGGCTGTTGGTACAGCAAACCCCAACCCACCTAATTACTTTTTCCCTGATGTTATGCATAACCCACCGGTTGTTATTACATACGACACAAATACTACCAGTACTGGATGTACAGATGATGATCCATGTTTCACTGATGTGCTTTTCGCTGGTACTAACTTGGGAACATTCCACGCAATAGATACCGATACGGGTGCAGAGCTTTGGTCATTCGTCCCGAAAGAGTTACTCCCTAATCTCACTACCTATTACGAGCGAGTAGGAGGCTTTACTGACAAGGTATATGGCCTGGATGGTACTATTCAAGTCTGGCGCAATGATGTTAACAGCGATGGTACCATCAACGGTAGTGATCATGTTTACATATATCAGCCCATGCGACGTGGAGGTACGGATATTTACGCTTTCGACATTACCCAAAAATTAAACCCCAAACTAATGTGGCAAATCGAAGGGACTGGGCTAGATACAACACCTAGTGGGGACTACCAAGACCTTGCCCAGACCTGGTCATCCCTTCAACGTACAGCTATCAACTGGGGGGGAACTAAGCGGGAAGTGTTATTTTTTGGTGGAGGCTATGATCCAATACACGACACTCCTAATACCACACCAGTTAGCAATGGCAAAGGGAATGCTATTTATATGGTCGATGCCACTACTAGTGAACTTTTATGGTCCGCTGGTAACGGTATTCATCACGATTTTAATAATTCAAAATTAAACTATAGCTTCGCAGCCGACATTTTCACCGCTGATGTTGATGGTGATGATTTTGTCGATTTTATCTATGCGGTTGATATCACCGGTAATGTATGGCGTTTTGATTTTGATAACAATTCTACTACAGCTATATTTGCCAACGGAGTCAAAGGTGGACTAGTTGCAGAATTAGGTGGTAATGGGACCACAGACTTCCGTCGTTTTTACAATGCGCCTGACGTAGCATTCTTCTCACCTAGAGGCACAACACCTTTCTTAACAATCTCAATTGCTTCCGGGCACCGTGCAGATCCTCGTGAGGAAGATCTTGACGATCATCTATATGTTTTCTTTGACTCTTACACGACCTCTCATCCTAGCAATTATAATTTTGATAACGGCACCAGTACTATAACGGCTACTGAACTAGGTAATGCAGGAACACCTAATGCTCTTGGATGGAAATTGGCACTAACGGATACTGGAGAAAAAGGTTTATCACAATCTGTGACCTTTGATGGTTCAATATTATTCACTACCTATATTCCCGACTCCACCGCAACCTGTGTAGGCTCAACTGGATCTGGCCGATTTTATGTACTCAACGCGTTAACCGGTGACACCACCTTGCCAAACGATGATACCTCAGATCCTACTGACACACTGCCCTATCAGGATTTAATCCATGGAGGCATACCGCCAGAACCATCATTGATCTATGGAACAGGGGATGTCTGTGTGAAAAACTGCAATGATCCCGACTCTAATAACCATACTATGTCAGAAACCACAAAAATTACTACTTGTATAGGTACTGAATGCATAGACTATGTCGCACCTTTTGAAGGCCAACGTGCATACTGGAGACAAAACTAATGCAAGGAATTAAACCTCAATCAGGCTTTACCTTAATAGAAGTGATTATTGTTGTTGCTATTCTTGCAATACTAACCAGCGTAGCATTACCCAGCTATAGGGATTCTGTTAGAAAAGGAAATCGCAGTGATGGCTTCGCCATTCTTACAGAGATCATGCAAGCGCAAGAACGATTTGCTGTTGAGAACGGAGTCTATACAACAAACCTTGCTCAATTAGGTTACGTAGCTAATCAACCATCAGCTGAAGGACATTTTCAGGTTTCTGCAGCAATTTGTGGTGTAGGTATAGCTCTAGCTCAATGTGTGAATCTTACTGCAACAGCTCAGGGTGACCAAACTAGTGACCAAAATGGTAATAGCGGAAACCTATCATTAAACAGTCGCGGAGAAAAAGTAGGCTGGCAATAAATTTGTTAAAGTTATTAGCTATAAAAAAAGCCAGTCAAAAGACCGGCTTTTTTTATACTTAACGAGTTAATCAACTCACCTCAATCGCCTGCTCTTCAATCTTCGCCTTCCAAATCTGCGGTCCAGTTTTATGCACCGACTCACCAGTGGAATCAACGGCTACTGTCACTGGCATATCTTCCAGCTCGAATTCATAAATCGCTTCCATTCCCAATTCTGGAAAACCGACAACGTTTGAAGCCTTAATCGCTTGCGCTACCAGATAAGCAGCACCACCAACAGCCATCAGGTAAACAGATTCAAACTCTTTAATCGCCTCGATTGCAGCTGGACCACGCTCAGCTTTACCGACCATTCCCAACAAACCGGTTTTTTCCAACATGGTATGAGTGAATTTATCCATACGGGTAGCCGTTGTTGGACCAGCAGGGCCCACCACTTCATCACCAATAGGATCGACTGGGCCAACGTAATAAATAAAGCGACCTTTCAAGTCGACTGGAAGTTCTTCGCCTTTGGCGATCATATCGACCATTTTCTTATGAGCGGCATCACGGCCAGTGAGCATTTTGCCATTTAGCAATAATGTATCACCTGGCTTCCAGGTTTTTACTTCTTCTGGCGTGACAGTATCAAGATTGACACGTTTAACATTGCCACCAACTTCACGAGTAACCTCCGGCCAGTCTTCCAACTTAGGCGGCGTTAATGTGGCAGAACCTGATCCATCCAAAGTGAAATGTGTGTGACGCGTAGCGGCACAGTTGGGGATAATGGCAATCGCTTTATTAGCAGCGTGTGAAGGGTAGTCTTTGACTTTGACATCCATCACTGTGGTCAAACCACCCAGGCCCTGTGCACCAATGCCCAGTTTATTAACCTTTTCATGTAATTCGAGGCGTAGCTCCTCCGCGCGATTGCTGGCACCACGCTCCTGCAATTCCTGAATATCGATAGGCTCGAGCAATGCTTCTTTCGCCAGCAACATCGCTTTCTCTGCGGTACCACCGATACCTATACCTAACATGCCAGGAGGACACCAACCTGCACCCATTTCCGGTACTCTCGCCAACACCCAATCCACCACAGAATCGGAAGGATTTAGCATGGCGAATTTGGATTTCGCCTCACTACCACCACCTTTAGCCGCGACATGTACTTCCACTTCGTTACCGGGAACAATTTCATAATGAATCACTCCAGGGGTGTTGTCTTTGGTATTGGTACGTGCACCATCAGGATCAGCCAGAATGGAAGCACGCAGCACATTACTTGGGTCCATATAAGCGCGACGAATGCCCTCATTACACATATCAGTAACCGACATATCCCCTTGCCATTGCACATTCATGCCCACTTTGAGGAAAACAGTCACAATACCGGTGTCTTGACAGATAGGACGATGGCCCTGTGCGCACATACGTGAATTGATCAGAATTTGTGCCAACGCATCTTTGGCCGCAGGGTTTTGCTCACGCCTATAGGCCTTATCCATTGCCTGAATAAAATCGACTGGATGGTAGTAAGAAATAAACTGCAGTGCGTTAGCAACGCTATCGATAAGATCATCTTGACGAATGACTGTCATAGGAACCGGTCTCCACACCAGAATAAAAGATTACACTTAAATTATCGGGCGGATTATACACCAGTTCCCTTCCTATCAGGAGCAGCTTTCAGGACAAGCCTATGGGCTGGGCAAAGAGCGAGCGCCCTCAAATCCAGCTAGTGTAATGATCTACTGTGTTGTGCCACCCTGCATCTGACCCATACTTTGCTTCAGTGTGCTTAAATCGCGATTTACCTGGCGCCTGAAGCTGTTGATGGATTCAATCCACTCTTCTGTACCCTGTACTCTTCTATCAAGCTTGCCAATATCGCTCTTAACGATATTGAGATTATCCACAGCCGAATCCAATCGCGTCTGCTGTTTAGACAATACCTGTTGATTATCGGCAACTCGGGTCTGCATCTGTTTTGCTTGATTTAACTGCGTAGATAAATCGGCAACCACATTATCGGTTTTGGCAAACTGTTGTTTGGCGTTGGTGATAAAGGCCTGATTCTGACCAATGGATTTTTCCAGCTTGGCCAATTCAGCATCATGCTCCTCTAAACGAACACGCGCTCGCTTCCAGACGTTATCCCACAATTTACGAATCTCTGAATCCAGGAATTTGACGTTTTCCTTCATCGCATCACTGGACTCCTCCATACTGACATCGGTCACGGCCAGGCGGCGTTCGAGATCAGTGATTCTCACCTCATAGTTGTCAATGGATTGTTCCGCTATCTGCAGCTGCTGATGCAAGTAACCCGCCCAGCCAGCTGTCGCCACTAATGCAAATACCACAAAAGCCATCAACCCTCGCGATACCGATGAACCACCAGCTGACGCAACATCCGGCACCTCCCCCAAACTGTTTGCCAACGCCCCTTTTGCCTTGGTTCGCTGATACGACGCTATTTCATCATGAGCGGGAGTTATTTTCGGCACATGACCGATATGATCATCATCTCGTTGGGACATAATAGTATTCACACCCTTCTAACCAATTTTCACTAAATTACAGTTTTTATTTGTTGCTGATTATGTCATGGCCGCAATAACCTTAAAACCAGTGGCAATAAAACCAGCAGCGATAAAATCTTTGCCTAAGACAAGCTTATCAACTCTTTTATAGAGACCTTTTTTATCTGTTTATTCTCATTAATAGAGTAATCAATGTAATTCTGGTTTCACTTTTATAAAAAATAACCTATATAATCGCTCAGACACTATCAAGACTGTGACAAAAGATTCTGTACCATTAACGTTAATTAAAACAAACAAAAGGTGGGCTCATGGATAACTTTATCTCTCTAGATTTGCTGTTCCGTTGGTTACATGTGCTATTTGGCATAACCTGGATTGGCCTGTTGTACTATTTCAATTTCGTCCAGGGCGAATATTTTAAAGAAGCTGAGGCTGACGCCAAAGCAGACGCAACCGCTAAGCTGGCGCCAAGAGCCCTATGGTGGTTCCGCTGGGGCGCTATGTTCACCTTTCTGACCGGATTAGCACTACTCCATCTTATCGCCAGTACCGGCATCAATAGCTACATTATTGTAGGAGCCCTGATGGGAACTTTCATGTTCCTCAATGTCTGGCTAATCATTTGGCCGAATCAAAAGATTGTCTGTGGTATCGTTGAAGGCGACAAAGCAGCGGCAGCACCAAAAGCACTACTGGCCTCACGAACCAATACACTATTCTCCAGCATGATGCTGTTAGGCATGATAGGCTCTGCCCACGGTTCTGGCAGCGCTCGTGGCATTGTAGTTTCCAGCAACGAAATGCTCAGCAAAGCGGCTGAAATGTCCGGGCAAGGTGGTGTTTCTACAGGCCTCATAATCGTTGTATTGATTACGTTGGCACTGGAAGCCAATGCCATCTTTGGCAAAATTGGCCCAATGGCTACTGTACGTGGTGTGATTCACTGCTCTTTAGCACTGGCTGTAGTCAGTCTGGCTCTTTTACAATTCCTGTAATTACACTGCCCGCAAAATAATTTTTTGCACCAAAAGCCAGCACTTATTGCTGGCTTTTTTATTTCATGAATTTAATCACATCGGTAGTTAGAAATATCTTATTCTAACTATTGACTCACAGCTCCGCCTTGGTAACCTTTGCGCGCATTTTCCACGTAGTATGAAACCTCTCATCTACCCATATTCTTAACCCAGCAGTTTATAACCCTTCAAGTTGTAACCGCGTTGTATTTACGGAGTTAGTGATGCCAAAAGTTAATGTCTATACGGATATCAGCCAAGAAGAGCGCGAAGCGCGCAAAGATTATATCGATCGTCACTCGCCTTTCATTCACTGTGAAAGCGAAGCCAAAGCCGGTGAATTATTTAACGTTACTGTTCAAGTTGGCGCTGAATACCAACACCCAGATGATATGGAGCACTACATCTCAACTGTTGCTCTGTACAACAAAGAAACCAAAATCGCCGAGTCGACTTTTTTCGCAGGCTCTCAAGGTGGTCAAGGCAAGAAAGGCAACACTCGTGTGACTTTCGGTGTTGTTCTGGATAAAGATGCCAAGCTGGTTGCACACTCTTACTGCACACAGCACGGTCTGTGGGAAAGCCTGCCGGTAGAAGTTAAAGTTGAGCAAGCTGTAGAAGCTTAATTCTCAATTTCTTTACTTTAAAGCCGGCCATCAGTGTCGGCTTTTTTGTGTCTGTGATTTGTGCTTAGGATTTATTCCTGTAATTAAAATATCCAGACAATAAAAAACCCGGCAAAAGCCGGGTTTTTTATACTAACAGTTTGAGTTAGCAGAGCAGTCTTACATCATACCGCCCATGCCACCCATTCCGCCCATGCCACCCATATCAGGCATTGCAGGAGCAGCGGCAGCAGGATCAGCAGGCAAATCAGCAACCATCGCTTCAGTAGTGATCATCAGACCAGCGATAGAACCAGCAGCTTGCAGCGCAGTACGGGTTACTTTGGCAGGATCAAGGATACCCATTTCGATCATGTCGCCGTATTCGCCAGTACCAGCGTTGTAACCGAAGTTACCTTCGCTTGCTCTGACCTTATCCAATACTACAGAAGCTTCATCACCAGCGTTAGCAACGATCTGACGCAGAGGACCTTCCATCGCACGTAGTGCAGCGTTGATACCGTGAGTTTGATCTTCGTTATCGCCAGTCAGGCCACTGATAGATTCAACGGCACGAACCAGGGCAACACCACCACCGGGTACCACACCCTCTTCTACCGCAGCGCGAGTCGCGTGCAATGCATCTTCAACGCGAGCTTTCTTCTCTTTCATTTCCACTTCAGTAGCAGCACCTACTTTGATTACCGCAACACCACCAGCCAGTTTGGCTACGCGCTCTTGCAGTTTTTCACGGTCGTAGTCAGAAGAGGTGTTTTCGATTTGAACACGGATAGCCGCAACGCGATCTTGAATAGCCGCTGCATCACCAGCGCCATCAACAATAGTGCTGTTGTCTTTATCCATAGTTACACGCTTGGCTGTACCCAGGTGCTCCAGAGTAGCACCTTCCAGATCCAGACCCACTTCTTCAGAGATCACAGTACCGCCAGTCAGAACAGCGATATCTTCCAGCATGGCTTTACGACGATCGCCGAAGCCAGGTGCTTTACACGCTGCTACTTTAACGATGCCGCGCATGTTGTTCACAACCAGAGTAGCCAGCGCTTCGCCTTCAACGTCTTCGGCGATGATCACTAATGGACGAGAAGCTTTAGCTACTTGCTCCAACAGAGGCAGTAATTCACGGATGTTAGACACTTTTTTATCAACCAACAGAATGAAAGGATTTTCCTGCTCAACACTCATGTTGTCGCTGTTAGTGATGAAGTAAGGCGACAGGTAGCCGCGATCAAACTGCATACCTTCAACCACGTCCAGTTCGTTTTCCAGAACGTTACCTTCTTCAACTGTGATAACACCTTCTTTACCGACTTTATCCATGGCTTCAGAAATGATGTCACCCACTTGCGTGTCGCTGTTGGCAGAGATGCTACCCACTTGCGCGATAGACTTGCTATCAGTACAAGGCGTGGCCATGTTCTCTACTTCAGTAACCGCAGCAACAATCGCTTTATCGATACCGCGCTTCAGATCCATTGGGTTCATGCCAGCAGCAACAGACTTTAAACCTTCGTTCAGGATAGATTGCGCCAATACAGTCGCAGTAGTCGTACCGTCACCGGCATCGTCAGAGGCTTTAGAGGCAACCTCTTTCACCATCTGCGCGCCCATGTTTTCAATTTTGTCTTCCAGTTCAATTTCTTTCGCAACTGAAACACCATCTTTAGTCACAGTAGGCGCACCGAAAGCCTTGTCCAAAACAACATTGCGGCCTTTAGGGCCCAGAGTGGTTTTTACTGCGTTAGCCAGAACGTTAACGCCCGATAACATTTTTTGGCGAGCTTCATCGCCGAAGATCACTTGTTTAGCACTCATGATTGTTTCCTTAAATTATGTAAACCTTGAGTTAGGTGGTTAATTGTTTAGATCGGAAATTAACCAATCACACCAAAAATTTCGCTTTCGCTCAGGATGATTAACTCTTCGCCATCCACTTTGATGGCATTGCCACCGTATTGACCGAATATAACCTGGTCACCGACTTTTACCGCCAGTGAGCGTAGTTCACCGTTATCCAGTAATTTGCCATCACCTACGGCCAGTATTTCACCTTGGTTAGGCTTTTCTTTGGCAGCACCTGACAGGATGATACCGCCAGCTGTGGTTTCCTCTTCTTCCTTGCGACGAACGACAACGCGATCGTATAACGGACGAATATTCATTTTGGTCACTCTCCAAAATTATTAGGTTAATGTGAAAGAGACGGGCTACGCCCGGGTTGGCACTGTATATGGGGCCACCAAGTGCAATATCAAGGGTAAAGGCTGTTTTTTTTAGCACTCTTTCACCAAGACTGCCAGATATTGGTTATTTTCCTTATAAATCAAATAGATAGAAAAGATATTTTTTAGTCTTCTCGACGATATTCGCCATCGATAGTCGAAGACGAGTGGTCCCGATTAGCACCTAATTCATCAGAACCACGGGAGGAAGAATGGTGGTGGTGCGCACTAAACCCACTACTACCCGAAGCAACAAACAACCCACGCTTCAATAAACCTGAAATCATCCAACGGCGGGTAAAGGGGATTAAACAGGCAAAGCCGAAGGCATCAGTAATAAACCCGGGAGTCAGCAACAGTGCTCCACCTACCGCCAGAGCAACACCCTCTAGGATTTCCGTAGCTGGAAGCTCCCCGTGAGCCACCTTCTCATTCACACGCAGCAGTGTGGAAAACCCCTGCTGTCGCAGCAGCACCAAGCCAATCGCCGCCGTTAAAAACACTAACAAAATAGTTCTCAGCGCCCCAATCATCGCTCCCACTTCGATCAGCACCCACATTTCCAAAATAGGTATGGTGACAAATAGCAAAAAGAGAAAGCGCATAAGTGAGTTCCAGTTGAGAGTATCCAACTAGTATTGGGGCACACCCCAAAACTTCAACTCTACAGCAATACCTTTAATCAATATTCATGTAACTAACATTCATGCTTGGCAAACAAATGCTGCACTGCAATAATAGCCGCCACTTAAAAACAACTATTAAAAATCATCTCAGCTTTAAAGAGAGAACCATTATGAACCTTAACGATAAAGTCATTGTAATTACCGGTGGCGGTCAGGGATTAGGTCGCTCCATGGCAGTCGCACTCGCAAATAAAGGCGCCAAACTGGCGTTAATCGATCTCAATCAGGAAAAGCTTGATGAAACCATCGGTCTCTGCCAAGAAGCAGGCAGCGAAGCAAAAAGCTATATCGCCAATATCGCTGAGGAAGAAAGCGTCATTACCACCTTCGACGCCATCGTAAATGACTTCGGCACACTACACGGTTTAGTCAACAATGCCGGCATCACTCGTGATGCCCTGGTGCTAAAAGCGAAAGAAGGCAAAATCGAAAAGAAAATGGGCCTGGCAGAATGGCAAGCAGTGATCGATGTTAATCTAACAGGCACATTCTTGTGCGGTCGCGAAGCTGCCGAGCGTATGATCACCACAGGTTCAGAAGGTGTAATAATCAACATCTCCAGCATCTCCAAAGCCGGCAATATGGGGCAAAGTAACTACTCCGCGGCTAAAGCTGGCGTTGCGGCCTTGGCTGTGACCTGGGCAAAGGAATTAGCTCGCTACAATATCCGTGCCGCTGCTATCGCGCCGGGCTTTATCGAAACAGAAATGGTAGCCAGTATGAAACCGGAAGCACGGGAAAAACTGGCGGCTTTCATTCCTATGAGGCGCCTGGGCTCTCCCGATGAAATCGCACACACCTGTATTTACATTCTTGAAAATGATTACCTTACAGGGCGCGTAGTCGAACTGGACGGTGGTTTGCGTTTATAAATTATTTGCGCTTACATCTACCTAACCTCTCCCACTATACACTGTGAAAGTGAAGGTAGATGAAGACCATCGCAGACGATAACAATTCACCCGAGTTAAATCATCGTCGAATCTGGCAGGTCGTCAGCCAGATTCCTGAAGGCAAGGTAGCCAGCTATGGTCAGGTTGCCGAGCTTGCCGGCTTGCCCCGCGCAGCACGGCTGGTTGGCAATGTATTAAAGAAATTGCCTCCTGATACCAAACTACCCTGGCATCGAGTGATTAATAGCCAAGGCAAAATTTCATTTCCATACAATAGCCCTGGTTATAAGCGACAAAAAGCACTATTAGAATCTGAGGGCATCACTTTATTGAACGATAAAGTTGTTATGAAATACTATCGTTGGCAATTATAGTTCTAACAAGCAAAAACGTTAGCCATTGGCCACTTCCGGTAAAGCCGGATCTGGCCACACGCGGCTAGCCAAACATCCTAAAAAAACGTTCATTTTTTGTGCTAAAGTGGTAAGACATTCTTTAGGACCAAATAACAACGATGAATGACTCCATCGAACGCCGTATTCACAGCCGTTTTCCTGCCAACCACCTAAAAGTTTTAGTCAAATCCCTACGCACACCTGGCGCAGACTGGGGTCTTGGTGAAATCAGCTCTGTCGACTTCAACCGCTACGGCATTGCCATCGAGACCGCCGAAAACTTTGCCATCGGCGATATCCTGGCGCTGGCCATTCGCACCGACGATGGTACTTTGGCTGAAATAAATGGACTAATTTGCAACCGCGCCGTTATCGAGCGCGGCTATCGCTTCGGTGTACGTTTTGAGCATGAAGGCAGCGAAGATGAAGATTCACCTGATGCCGTGATCAATATCAGCGAAGAAATTTTGATGATTGAGAAACAGGCTGCTGGAGTAACACATTAAAGTAGCGCATTAAATTACCACCAACTAACTTTGTTCAACAGCGCTTCTAGTTAAAAAAGTATGTTGTTCTCTTTTCATAAAAAAGTAAGCCAACAATATCGCCGGTAATCCAAGCACTGTCGAGATAATAAAGAAATCAACATATCCAAAATTATCCACCACTACACCTGAAAATCCACTGATAAACTTCCCGGGCAAAGTCATTAACGAACTGAAAATTGCATACTGGGTAGCAGTGTAAGAGCGACTTGTTAAACTCGATAGATAAGCAATTAACGCAGTATTTGCAATACCGCCACTCAGGTTATCTGCACTAATCACTATTGTCAGCCAAAAAATACTGGGTTCACCAGTCGCAGCTAGTGAGGCAAACAAAAGATTTGTTAATGCAGATAAAACAGCGCCCAATAACATGGGGCGCATAATTCCCCACTTAATAACAAACAAACCACAGACAGCACTGCCCAGTATCGTCATAAAAAAACCATAAAACTTAGCGACACTGGCAATTTCAGTTTTGGTATAACCAATATCAAGGTAAAAAGGGTTTGCCATGATGCCCATAGCAATATCACATATTCGATATACCGATATATACAGTAATAAAACAAGAGCCAAACGCCCGTTTCGCTTAAAAAACTCAACAAAGGGGCACACCACCGAGACCAACAGCCACTGAGCTATACGACTTTTTTCATGAAGGTTATTTCCATCACCTAGCACGGTTTTAATCAAATCTGAATTAACCTGTTGAGAAAAACGATCTTCAACATGCTTAGGCTCCTTCAAAATCAATACAGTCAAAACACCAATTGACATTAACCCCGCCATCACAAAATAACTGATCGTCCAATTAAAATTATCAGCCACTAGCAATGCACCAGCACCTGCAACAAGTAGCGCCAGTCTATAACCAAAAATATAAGCTGCCGACATCGCGCCTTGATACTCTTTAGCCTCAGCTTCAATCCGATAGGCATCAATCGCCACATCCTGAGTAGAAGAAGAAAAAGCAACCACGACCGCACATACAGCTATCAAAGCCAATTGATCTGCAGGATTAATCATTGCCATGGCAACAAGCCCAGCTACTATCCCCAACTGGCCTAACAAAATCCAACTGCGACGCTGACCAAATATATCACCCAACAATGGCAACTTTACTCGGTCAACCACTGGTGCCCACAACACTTTTATCGAATAGGTAATACCAACCCATGAAAAAAAACCGATAGCACTACGACTAACACCTGACTCCGTTAACCAGGCAGTTAACGTTGAGAATACCAATAAGAAAGGCAGTCCCGCGGAAAATCCAAGAAACACCATACCGATTACGGGTCGCCGACTATAAACCTTTAGCGCTTCACCCCAGGTAATGGATTTTTGTTCAATCATAAAACCTCTTTAATAAGATCGGCAGATAAAGATGCATACGTAATAACCATGTCATCGCTGTATTCGTCTTTCATTTCGTCACAATATAAAAATAATCTATTTAACAACGCTTGTATTATGAATTATCTAATAGAAGTGAACCATCTTTTGTAAAAAAAAGGTTCGGGCCACTATTATTCAAATATTAAAATTCATACTAAAAACCTACTTATCCGATCAATTAACTTTTAGCTAACAGACAACCCCACTTCGTGATCCTATCCCTTCAATTAAACATCCCCTCAATAGTCTCCAGATTATTCTGCACATAATGCAAAAACGCGCGCATAGCCGGTGTGGGATGCTTGCCCTTGGGATAGACCACACACCATGACCGGCGCAGTGGAAAGCCTTCCAGCGGAATCACCTTTAACTGTTCTAACTTCAACTCCGACAAAATACTGTGCTTCGGCAACACCGCCACACCCAAGCCTGCCAGCACCGAATGCTTCACCGCATCGTTGGAACCCAATTCCATAGCAGATTTGAGAGACAGATGATGTTGTTGGCAGAACAATTCCAACGCCAGGCGGCTACCAGAACCCGGCTCTCTGAGTAATAGACCACTATCCAAAAACTGCTGTACGGATAACGGGCCCTGTTGATGGATGGGGTGATCATTGCTGGCCACAGCATAAAACTCATTATCCAGAAAAGGCAGTGATGCCAGCGGCTTCTCCTGCGGCACGATCCCCATGATGACTAGATGATCGCGATTTTCACTCAGACGCTGCAACGCTTCGGCACGATTGACCACCCGCACACTAACGCTGACATCCGGATACTGCTGCAGGAATTCCTTCAATAGATAAGGCACTACATACTGCGCAGTGCTGACCGCCACCAGTTTGAGCTCACCAGCCACATGCTCTTCCAGTGCTGCCAGTTCTGACTGCAGGGAATCCAACTCATTAAAAATACTATGAATACAGCTCGCCACCCGTTCACCCGCAGCTGTGCAAAACAGCTTGCGACCGACATATTCAAACAGCGGTAAACCCAACGCATTTTCCATCTGGCGCATCTGGCTGCTAACAGCGGGCTGCGTCAGCCCCAGCAGCTCCCCCGCTTTGGAATAGCTCTTGCTCTGATAAACCCTGAGAAACACCTGAAATTGCCTAAAAGTCAGGCGATTAACCAATTGTTGGATGGTGGCCGGCATGATGAGACCTGTTTTTTCGTTTATGTATAAGCAATAGCTTATAGCTAACCTTATAAATATCAATTTTTAATTTATACATACAGCGATTAAGCTCTGGCCATCCATTCACTGGGGTATTCAATGGAGAGTCCTCTATGTTGAAGAAAGTGCTCATTGCCAACCGAGGCGAGATTGCGGTGCGGATTATTCGTGCCTGCGCCGAAATGGGTATCCGCTCAGTGGCAATCTACACCGAAGCAGATCGCTACGGCCTGCACGTCAAGCGTGCCGATGAGGCCTACTCACTGGGCAGCGACCCCATTGCCGGCTATCTGGATCCACGCCGCATCGTCAGTCTCGCCAGGCAACTAGGCTGTGACGGCATCCACCCCGGTTATGGCTTTCTGTCTGAAAACGATGAGTTCGCCCGCCTCTGTGAAGAAAAAGGCATTAAATTTATTGGCCCCAAATCAGACGTCATTCTGAAGATGGGTGATAAAACCCAAGCACGTAATAGCATGCGCGCAGCAGGCGTACCCGTCACACCCGGCTCTGAAGGTAATTTGGCTGACCTGGATGAAGCCATCGCCCTGGCTGAAGAAATTGGTTACCCGGTAATGCTGAAAGCCACTTCAGGTGGCGGTGGTCGCGGTATTCGCCGCTGCGATTCAGAAGCCGAATTACGCACGCAATATCCCCGCGTGATCAGCGAAGCCACCAAGGCCTTTGGCAGCGCCGAAGTGTTTTTGGAAAAATGCATCGTTAACCCCAAGCATATCGAAGTACAAATCCTCGCCGACAGCCAAGGCAATGTGGTGCATTTATATGAACGCGACTGCTCCATACAACGCCGCAACCAGAAGCTGATCGAGATCGCACCCAGCCCGCAACTAACCCCCGAACAACGCAACTATATTGGCGAACTGGCGGTTAAAGCCGCTCAGGCCGTGGGTTATGAAAATGCCGGTACCGTAGAATTTTTGCTCACCGGCAACCAAGTCTATTTCATGGAAATGAATACACGGGTGCAGGTAGAGCACACCATCACCGAACAAATTACCGGCGTGGATGTAGTACAGGAGCAACTGCGCGTGGCTTCTGGTTTGCCCTTAAGTTATCGCCAGGAAGATATTCAGTTTCGTGGTTACGCGCTGCAGTTTCGTATTAATGCGGAAGATCCGAAAAACGACTTCCTGCCCAGCTTTGGTCGCGTCACCCACTATTACGCCCCCGGTGGCCCCGGTGTGCGCGTCGATACTGCCATTTATACCGGCTATGACATTCCCCCCTACTACGACTCCATGTGTTTGAAACTGATCGTATGGGCACTAAAGTGGGAAGACGCCATCGATCGCGGTCAACGCGCACTGGATGATATGCATCTGCAGGGTATTAAAACCACCGCTAATTATTATCAGCAAATTTTGCGGCATCCGGATTTTCAGGCTGCCGAGTTCAATACCAGCTTTGTGCCCGATCACCCCGAGTTGATGAATTACTCGGAGAAAAAACACCCCACAGAAGTTGCGTTAGCCATTGCCACGGCACTGGCAGCTCACGCCGGTTGGTAACTCTTGTTACTAAAAATGAACATCACCCAATAAAAACTGCCCGACAAACAGTTAATAAAGGAAAACCATTATGACCACTACCAAAAAAGTTGAAGTCACCGATGTAGTTTTACGTGACGGTCATCAGTCCTTAATTGCTACCCGCATGCGCACCGAAGACATGCTACCTATTTGCGAAAAACTAGACCAAGTCGGCTTCTGGTCGCTGGAAGCCTGGGGCGGCGCCACCTTCGATGCCTGTGTGCGTTTTCTGAAAGAAGATCCCTGGGAGCGTCTGCGCAAATTAAAAGCAGCGCTGCCCAATACTCCTCTGCAAATGTTATTGCGCGGGCAAAACCTGTTGGGCTATCGCCACTACGCCGATGATGTAGTGGAAGCCTTTGTACAAAAATCTGCCGATAACGGCATGGATGTATTTCGCGTATTCGATGCTTTAAACGATGTGCGCAATTTAGAAGTTGCCATGGGCGCGGTGAAAAAAGCCGGCAAACACGCACAGGGCACTATTTGTTACACCACCAGCCCGGTGCACACACCTGAAGCATTTGTACAGCAGGCGCAAACCATGAAAGACATGGGCGCCGACTCCATCGCCATTAAAGATATGGCAGGTCTGTTAACGCCTTACGATACTTTTGAGTTAGTCAGCGCCTTAAAAGGCGAACTGGATTTACCCATCCATCTGCACAGCCACGCCACTTCCGGGCTGGCAGCACTATGCCAATTAAAAGCGGTGGAAGCCGGTGTTGATCGCATCGACACCTGTATTTCTTCTTTCGCCAGCGGCACCAGCCACCCGTCAACGGAATCACAAGTGGCGGCATTAAAAAATACGCCCTACGACACCGGCCTGGACTTAACCCTGCTCAGCGAAATCGCCGATTATTTCCGTGAAGTACGCAAAAAGTATCACCAGTTTGAAAGCGAATTCACCCGCGAAGATGTGTCAGTACAAATCAACCAAGTACCCGGCGGCATGATGTCCAACCTCGCCAATCAGCTGAAGGAACAAAACGCGCTGGATAAAATTCGCGATGTGTTTGATGAAATACCCAAAGTCAGAAAAGATTTAGGCTATCCACCACTGGTTACTCCCACCTCGCAAATCGTCGGCACCCAGGCGGTGTACAACGTGTTAAGCGGTGAGCGCTACAAGACCATCACTAATGAGGTAAAACGTTATTTGCAAGGCGGTTACGGTCAGGCTCCCGCCGCAGTGAATAGTGAGTTACAGAAACAAGCCATCGGCAATGAAACCGAAATCATCGAAGGCCGCCCCGCAGATTTACTCAGTCCGGAGCTGGCAAAACTGAAAAAAGAAATTAACGATCTCGCAGACAGTGATGAGGACGTACTCACCTACGCCATGTTCGGCGATTTAGGTAAAGAATTTTTACAACAACGCAAAGACGGCACCCTGCAACCGGAAGCACTATTACCTGAACCTGTCGCCGGCAAACAAAAAGCCACCGAAGGCACACCCACCGAATTTAAAATCGATGTGCATGGTGAAACCTATGAAGTCACCATCACCGGCGTGGGCGACGCTGGCAGCGGCAAACGCAAACTGTATTTATCTCTCGACGGCATGCCAGAGGAAACCATCTTCGAGCCATTAAACAGCTACCAAAGCGAAGGCGGCAGCAAACGCAAAACAGCCACTGAGCCGGGGCATATTACTGCGGCGATGCCGGGTAATGTGGTGGATGTGTTGGTTAAGGTTGGAGATGCAGTGACAGCTGGTCAGGGTATTTTGGTTACTGAAGCGATGAAAATGGAAAACGAAATTCAGGCTGATATCGATGGTGTGATTGAACAGATCTATGTGGAAAAAGGTGATCGTGTCACGCCGGGAGAAGTCCTAGTTGAGATTGTTGCTAATAATTAAGTGACCAAAAAGTACGATTGAAAGTAGCTGAGTTTAGCTGCTAGTCTGGTTATCCTCAAAACTATCTAGCCACCAAATTACTCACAATAAAATCAATAAGTTGGCAGGCTAGATTTTTCCAAACAGGAATACATAAGAGATCCCGGCTGGTTTATCTTGAAATAAGATAGACAACCAGGCAAGGGCTGTTCATTTCAGGATGAATGCATTACATTAGTTTTGCATCAGGAAAAATAATAACTTAGAGGGATATTTTTGCATATTCAAAATCATGATAAACGGCAGGTGCTGTTTATTATCCCCTATACGCATATCAACTAGCCGTCGCCTAGGTTTCGAAGTTATACGGCAGGTACTGTTCATTAATAATTATATCCATTAAATAAAAGGAGTTTTAAATTGATAAAGTACACCCCTTTACTTTTTGCTGCCTTATCTCTAAATGCGGCAGCGGCCGGATATACTGGCAAAGCAAATATCACTAAATTTTCATCTCAATCAGGCTCAGGTAATTTTGAAATATACGGTTCTTGGAGCAATCCGGACGACTGTACTGCAAGCGATAAATTTGTTGTTGGTACACATTCTACAGATACTGAACAATCCCAGAATTCGAAGTACAGCACGGTATTAGCTGCTTATATGGCTCAACAAACAATCGAGCTATACGTCGATGGCTGTAATCAATTTAATCAGCCAATTGTTAAGGGTATTTATGTGCCTGGCCGAAACTAGGTATAACCAAGCCAGCACCGCTCCCTGTGGTCGCTGGACCTCGTTTCACTTGGCCGCTGCTGGCGACGTTAGAAATTAAACATATATCAAGGAATAACCAATGCTTCCACATAAACTAAAAACCTTAACTTTCGCTATAGCACTTGGATTTTGCTCTGTGTCCAATGCACTAATCATGCATGGGTAAAGTTATGCAGATAAATCAATGGAGCGATGGTCACGATGGAAAGATTAATTTTGCAGTGGACTCTGGCATTCAAATAACCACAACAAAAAAGGAACAAGTGTCTATGGTTATTGCAGCTTTCATGGCAAATAAGATAGTACATGCCCATTGGTCATGTGCAGCTCCATCTAGTTGTTCAGACTCTGGTTCAAATAATCAAATATGCGGTTATATTAAGGTAGTTGCTAGCTAAAGCCGAAAGCTTGCATTATTCAAAAGAGAATTCGGTCACTTAGCTTAGCGTTATGGTTTTTAAATGGAGTAGCCATGCACAATAAAATTTTAATTTTTATACTTCTTATTTCTTTCTCAATAAGCTCATCCTATGCCGATATATCTGAATCAGGGCCATTTACAGTTAAACAACTCAGATTTGGTCAATCTGGTTTACATATAGCACTTAGCCCTGCACCAAATTCGTGTGGTGGTGGCAATCAATATGGTATGCATCTCAAACTAGATCCTACTAACGAACAATATCATGACCAAATGATTTCTGGGCTTCTTACAGCATATGCATCTGGGACGAAGCTTTCAAGAATATGGGTTAGAAATGAGGGCACTTGTTCCCCTACCCATATTCTTCATTTATATATATTGGAATATGAAGCTAAATAACCATAACAAAGAAAATCAAGGGATCAGAGTTATTGGAAGAAGGTAACCGCTCACCCATTGAGTGATCAATTAATCTGACCCTTTGATTTTTTGATTTCATGAAAAGGAATATCAAATGTGTATGAAATATATATCAATAATTACTTGTCTAGCTTTAACCTTGTTAAGCAATTTTTCAGTCGCAGATGTAGATTGTCCTGCTGCAAAAATTAGTAATATACAGGTGCAGAAAACCGTCATCTACGTGTACCCCGAAGGACAACAATGGCATATGGTGGGCAACATTGATGGCCCGGGGGTTAAAGAAATGTACTCTGCGTTACTGGCAGCTCAAATATCAGGCAAAAAGGTAATTCTTCGCTATCCAGACGGCTACGATTGTTCAGCTTATGATTTGACAATACCTGCCAACATGGTGCGTACATATAATGACTAACAAAGGGCTAATTATAGGGGTCAAATTAAACCTCCCCCAGTTTAAATCAAGAGTAAATATGCGATTATTACGAAGAGTTTTAGCAATAGGCAGCATAGTTTTATCGTCAGGTGCTATTGGAGATCAATGTGCTTCTTGGGGCTGTATTTCCACTATAGAAAATTTGTATACAAATACAAACGGTCATATATATGTCAGCACACCACTCGATGAAACATTAGCAAATTGTACGGTATATCCGGGCAATTATTTTGTTCTCATGCCCGATTCTCAAAACGCAGAGAAAGTATATTCAAGCCTTTTAGCCGCTTACATGTCTAATTCCAAAATTCAATTGCGCATTATAGAGGGTAGCCCTATATGTGAATTGGCATATGTCAAACTGAGTAAAAATCATTAGAATTCAATCAGAGGACCAGAGTAATTGAAAGAAGATAATTGATCAGGCAAATATATGGATCAGAATTACAATAAAAACTCAGCACAAGATCGTATAGATCAAATCAATGCTTTTGAAAGAGAAGTTAATCAGTTAGATGCTGATGGTGTTTTGTCTTTATCTGCTGGGCAGAAAGAAAGCGTCTCTGCTCATCACCAGTCACTTATAAAACAGCTTGCTGAATCATTTGATGTTGATATCTCCCATAGTGATAAGCAATTTTCACTAGGTATGAGGATAGCTTCATTTCTAGGTGCTCTTGCCTTAGCTGCCAGTGTGTTCTTCTTGTTTTATCAATTCTGGGGGTTGTTAGGGCATTTCACACAAGTATCCATCTTGGTATTAGCTCCAGTTCTTACCTTTATCGCAACACTTGTCATTGCTAGCAAAGAATCTACTGGCTACTTTTCAAAATTGGCTGCACTGATAAGTTTTGCTTGCTTTGTATTAAATCTGACGATGCTAGGCCAGATATTTAATATCACGCCATCGGATAATGCCTTTCTTATTTGGGCAGCATATGGATTTCTGCTTGCTTATGCTTGTGACGCAAGATTGTTACTGGTAGCTGCCATCTTATCGATTCAATCATTTATCGCTATGCGAATGGGCACTTGGTCTGGCATGTATTGGTTGTCTTTTGGCGAGAGGCCGGAAAACTTCTTTTTACCTTCGATTCTTCTGTTCTTAGTTCCAGTGGTAATTTCACAGAGAAGGTTTACTAACTTTGAACAAATCTACCGAGTATTCAGTTTAATTATCTTCTTCTTGTCAATATTAGTGCTTTCTAACGTTGGACAATTAAGCCGTTTCGCCGGTGATCCAGATTTTATCGAGGGTGTTTATCAATCCTTAGGCTTTGCATTCAGTGCGGGCGTAGTTTGGTTAGGTATCAAGCTTCACTGGGGAGAGGTTGTTAATACCGGCAATGTGTTTTTCGTGTTATTCCTCTACACGAAGATGTTTGATTGGTGGTGGGAATGGATGCCTAAATACCTGTTCTTTTTCCTTATCGGTTTAGTGGCTATTCTAGCTTTGGTGGTGCTAAGAAGGCTTAGGGGTAACCAGGAGCAAAGAATGGAGGGCGTAGCATGAAACATTATCTCATTGCCGGTTTGACTTTATTGTTCCTTACTAATGCTGTTGCACTTTCTGGTGTTGTTTACAACCGATCTGGTGAACCTCTTTTCGAACTAATGCTCTCTGAACGTGAATTAACCGTACCTAATTACTGGGCACGATCGGAAAATAGCGGTTTATCACTTCGGCTAAATTGGCGGGTAAAGGGGCAAGGAGAGAATAAGTGGTATAGAGACTTTCATTTATCTAAGGAGAAATTTTTATCATTGGGATTTGATGATATTGAAAAGCCAGCCCAAAGCAATTGGGAACGGTTTGAAACTGAGAAAGTTGTCTACCTTGCCCTGGAGCTCAATGGACCAACGTATCAAAGTGCTTTAAATAAAATGCGACAAGCTTATAAAAATCAGACTAGCCTGAATGGTAGTACAAAAGATCGTGATGTGATTACAAAAGCTCAATTAGATAATTTCAAATTTAAATCTTCTCGATTATATGTAGTCGATTTGAGCGATGATTTCGATTCATTAGCTGACAAGTATTCTGATAGCTCAATGTACGCAATCGTTAAAGGGTTAGTAAAACCCTATAGACTTGAATCCGGCTATGGCGTTTCGGTTAATACGCTATTAGTCAGCAACCTATCTGTTCCCTTGGAGTTACGATCCCAGTTTGAGATGCTAGAACCATCATACGAGCGCAAGAATAAGTTTAATGCTCTGATCAGTTGGGGGCAGAGATTAGAACCTTGGATAGCTTCGGTGGAGTTACACGAGTAGGGACTTTATATACAACACATAAAATCAAAGGGAGCTGCCCTTTTAACTGAATAACCACACAAACAGGGCCAGGTCTTTGATTTTGGCTTCTTAAGTCCGCTCAACTGCTAATAAATTCACAGCCTTACCTTTTGTATATTTTTCTGCGTTTTCTATGCATCCAAAAGGTGCCTCACAACTTTCTTCCCACTTAAAGAAGACAGAGCCCTTTAACTATCTCAGCATCCTCGGTAAGGAAAATATTAGCCAAAGCTCATAAGGAACCTCTGGAGGTGAAAGCTGTCAAGTATTGTGCTCGTCTGTCTTGAACTGAGACTTTTAATACAGATCGTCAAAAAAGATATTCTAAAGTGACAGCATAAATTGTCTTAATCACATTAAACAGCTTATCGACGAAGTCACGTATCGTCGTAACATGCTAAATAAAAATCAAAGCTACATATTATTAAGGTGGCCCTATGGAATTTAACAATAGACAAACTGCGCAAATCACATCTTATCTGTTGATAGCCCTTGCGCTTACACAAGTATTGTATACCGCGCTCTATATAGCGCAGGCGAATATCCCTAGACTTTTCTTGTGGGGACTAGAAGGTTTGCTTTTCACTATGCTGGCGGCGTTCGCTGGTGCAGCGCTGGTGCAGGCAAAACATTACCAGGTGGGTTGGTCTGCCATTGCATTTAGTGCAGCTCTCAATGTTGTGCAGGTAAGCGTTGGCTTGACCATGTTCGGCCCATTTCGCGAAGTTGCAGGTCAACTTGAGGAACTCGGGCCTCTGGCAGGTTCAGTTGTGGCGTTTTCTTTTATGATCTATTACGCAGCAAAACTCCTCTTGGGCTTTGCAGCCTTAATTTTTGGTATGGCCAAGATGAGTAATGGCAGGAAAGTGTTAGGCGGTGCGACCGCGGCAATTGGTGTTATTGCTCTCGTCTCCAATGCTATTTTAATCATGTTTGGACGCGACTCCTTTTTACCTTCTCCTGTTGCCGGAGGCTCTGGCGTTGTAGCAACGTTACTTCTCGCTCTTTGCTTGACGAGTACTGTCGACGAAGACTAACCGTAATACAGAAACCGGGGCCGATTTAGTTAAAGGCTGATAGATCGATAAAATAAATCCGTTCCCGTTTCCTTATCACGATGCGGAGTAATGCAACGTCAAAACTGAGACAAAGATGCGATTATTATATGTAATGGACCCCATGTGTGGCTGGTGCTATGGCTTCCAGCCAGAATTAGAAATTTTTTTGGAAAAACATTCCTTGGCAGAAGTCGATTGGATAATGGGTGGCTTAGCACCGGATACCCATCAGCCTATGGATGAAAATTAAAAGGGTCAGGTCTTTGAATTGTGGTACCCTCAGGTGCAGTAAAACATCATAAATCAAAGACCTGACCCTGATCTTCTTTCATTAATAGCTAGAATAGCTAGGCGTCAAAAGCAGGTATTACGTGCCCAAAGAACATATCGAAAAAGCCAAAGCCCATACGCTCGCAGCAAAATCAATACACTGGGGGTTTATCGTTGTATTCGTTTATGCATTGACAAAACAACTGGATGAAGTCGATGAGTTAGAAGATTTCTCACTTCTGCAGTTCGAAATGGTATTTGCCACGATTTTTCTGGTTCTGCTTATAGCTCGATTCATTTTCATGCAATTAACTCAACCAACAGTTTTGCCATCCAACTCACCGAAACTTGAAAGACGTCTTGCGAGAATCGTCCACCTTGCTATGTATTTAACTCTCTTCCTTATTCCAACAACCGGAATGGTGATTGGGAGCCTGTATTGGTCAGGTACCAAAAATGGAAGCGCCATGGAGTTCTGGCTGTTACTCCACGAAATTTCTGTCAATTCGTGCTATTTCTTGATCGGCAGTCACATCATAGCGGCGGTATACCATCGCCAGAAAGGCGACGGCATCTGGAACGCAATGGTGCCGATCTGGAAAGAACGTGATAAAGATGAAACTTTTTAACCCTTGAGCGATATAGGGCCAGAGTAAAATTTTTGATTGAAAAACCAATCACTCGTTTTTACTCTGACCGCAAATACCCTGATCTTCTTTTCGATAGAACTACCCGAGTAAGACCAATACTCTAACCCGTTGGTTCTTCTTTTGTTAACCTTACAAAATGAATAATAAAAGCCAACGCAAAAAAGAGATGAATGATCAGAGGAGGATTAAATTGGCCGGGAACAGGTGGTATGAACCAATTGGTATATACTGCAATACAATTATAAAATGCAAAAGTGAAACTAATTGCTTTTTTGGCGAATAAGTCTTTTATTTTTAATGCTAAAAAAGATATTACACCAATTGAAATGATAGCTGCCCCGAATGTAGTCACAAAGTGGCTAGCACTTGAATTAAGTTCCAACCCGGGAGTAAACTGATTGGCGAGGCTTATGCCTCCAAATAACATTGCCGCACCAGCAACAATTTCAAAAATCCCATAAGCTATATATAAAGCCTTCATACTGGCCTCCAATAATTTTTTATTAGGATGAATTAGCACATAACACCAGGAAAAATACTTTCTTTATATATAAGAATCAAGAATTTTTATTGCACAGCAATATAAGAGACAGGTTTAGACAGCAAGGATAGATATCATATCCAAATATCGAAATCAAAGGGTCAGAATAATTGTGGACATCACATCATTTACTAAACAACTTGATAATATTGCCAAGGTATTTTTCGCGTCCATAATCACACTTGCAGTAATAACTTATGTCATCGGATACTTCGCTGATATGTGTATGAACGATTTATCGAATTGGATTCATTCATACACTGGTCGATGGATGCTTCCATTAATATCAGCTATTCCTATTTTCTTTATTGCTGTAATTATAGGTTGGGCCACAACGCATTTTTTGAATAAAAAGAACCCGAATATTTTATTGTTATCATCACCAATCCTAATTATTCCTTATGCCAACATAGATCCTTCTGTATATTTTTGTTCAATTATTGCAGTCATTGCTTTATATACAGGCAGTCAAATTTATTGTAGAGGGATCAAAGGGCTAGAATAAGGTAACGTCAAAACTGAGACAAAGATGCGATTATTATATGTAATGGATCCCATGTGTGGCTGGTGCTATGGCTTCCAACCAGAATTAGAAAATTTTTTGGAAAAACATTCCTTGGCAGAAGTCGATTGGATAATGGGTGGCTTAGCTCCTGACACCGATCAACCTATGGATGAAAATCTCAAACAAACTATCTCTTCTTATTGGCATCAGATAGAAAAGAAAACTCAGGTGACTTTTAATCATGATTTTTGGAAATTGAATACACCTTATCGCTCAACCTACCCTGCTTGCCGCGCTGTCATTGCAGCGGAACGTTTAAAAGCAAAAAGCGCTCAGCAGATGGTCAAAGCTATTCAATCAGCTTATTACCTGGAAGCCAAAAACCCTTCGTTGAAAGAAACGCTGATCGCCTGCGCTAGCTCCATTGGCTTAGATGAAAATCAATTTTTGGAAGCTCTTAAGTCAGAAGAAACTGAACAACGGTTTCAACAGCATTTAAGTATCACTCATCAATTGCAGGTAAGGGGCTTTCCTGCGCTTTTTTATATCGATGATAGCAGCCCTGATAGACAGCAGGCTTACCCCTTGGCTCTGGGCTTTAGTCAAACTGCCAACCTGGAACAACAGTTTAATAATATAAAGGGAAAATAATTTATAAACTTCGAAGTAATTAGAGAGTTTTCTTTTTTTAATTATTTCTTTCTGCTCTTTTATCACTTAGTAAAAAAACAGTGTCTCAGCGTTTCATCAAGACCGGTGAGATCAATACCCAGTTTCTCACTGGTAGTTTTAACATCAATGTCATCATCGTGGTCCAGTACTTTCAGCATGGCGCGAGAAACCGGTGGCGAAGCACTGAGCTTTTCAAATATCCAGGCGACTAATAACCCCAAGCCTAAGGGCAGAGAAATTAATGTTGATTGTTTGCCGAGTATATTATCGGCGCGCTGCTGCAAGGCTCTTCTGGATAAACTTTCAGGCCCTGCCCACTCTACCAACCCATGATTGGCGGCATTGCCGAATAACGTCTTTTGAATATCAATCACAATAGCCTTGACCACATCCCCGGCATAAATCGGTTGCTCCAGACTATCCGCCCTGAAGGTAAAGGCGGCTTTACCACTACGATGCTGCAAGGCACCGCTGGCATAATCTCCCGGCCCCAGCACCATAGGGATACGAAGCAGTAGCGAGGATATGCCACTGTTGAGAAGAATACTTTCTGCCTGGGCGCGTGTGCTGAAACAGGTATTTTCGCTGTTTTCGTCGGCACCTAAAAGGCTCAGATAACATAAACCTTTTATATGTGTTTCTTTCAACGCATCGGCTAATACTTGAGTGGTTTGGACATGCACCACATCAAAGGAATTGCCAGCGGATTCTTTAATCACACCCACCAGATGCACCACATAATCACCACGCGATACTTCACGACTCATCTCGCTGGCATTTAAATAATCGCACTCTGTGATTTCAACATTGTTCAGCTGTTGCTGATCAATAAAGCGTTGTAGTTTTTCTTTAGACGATGCCGACCTCACTAAAGCGATAACATGATAGTCACCCAATTCAGCAAGCAGCTGTTTGCCTAAATGACCATTGGCTCCCGTTACAACAATAGTCTTAGATGCAGCATCATTCATGAGTGCGTCCTATCTGAAGTAATGTCCATAATCGATCGACCATCGATACCACCGTACTGGCAATTAACACATAAGAAAAAACAAGCACAAAGGCTGATAAATCCATTACTTCTAACAGACTCTGCGATACCACAGCGGCAAATAACAGGACGAAATAGAACACACCATTATTGCGACCAAGAACACTGCTTCTGAGCATCTTTCCCTGCAATGCTTTTGAATCTAATACATATTGAATAAAAGAAAGTATCACTAATATGGGCAACAGCAACGGTATTTGTCCAAGCCAGGCAAAGGTAGCTAATCCACAACTAACAAATACTGCATCACTGCTATGATCTAACAAACCACCATTGGGACTTATACAATCGAATCGACGCGCAATATAACCGTCGGCAAAATCAGTAATAACTGCCAATACCAATAACACGGTGACCAGTAACCACTGTTCACTGACAATGCCGTAGCAGGCTGGCGCTACCATTAACAAACGGGAAAAGCTGAGTGAATTTGCAATCAGCTTGGCATTTTTCATAGGACAGTTACCTAAAAAGACAAATCACTGTCTTAAGCTGTTGCTTCCTTACCGGAAAACAATTCCTTATTAGCCTGAGGCAAGAACACAAGGCCAATCACCGCGTTAAAGGCAACAAAGAAAGTGTGCATCACTAAGGAGAAAGCACCCACTTCAGGGTAGTCAGGGAATAGGACTGTCCAGAGTAACAATGCCCCAGCATGAAACGGTAATGGCAATGCCGCCGCCAGGAAAATCACGGGAAGAAATGCCAGCATTTGACCGAATTGCACATCGACATTGAACAAACCCAAGGCGGTGGTGTAAACCACAACAGCCATCAGCAAGTTAGGCGCTTTACACAGCAACACTAACAAGTAATCAACAGCGCGCGCTTTTCGAAAAGTAGACAGTATTTTGGTATTACGTAAGCGCTCTCCCACTGAAAACTTGCCGGAAAAAAACAAAACATGTAGCGGAAAATACATTGCCGTAATAATAAATACGACTGGCAATATAGTGGATAAAGGCAACAGCGTCGAAGCATCAACCACTAACTGGTAATACAGAATGACACCTATACAGGAAAAAATTAATAACTGATAAATTTCGACCATACCCAACATGATCATTGAAGATACAGCTTCCCAACCGGGCACACCGTGACGACGCAATAAATACAGGGACATTGCGCCTTTGCCCACCTGTTCATTCAGCATTGCAAGAATAAAGGCACTGGCACGAATCGGCAGTACATTGCCGTAGCGAATGTCCGGCGCATTAAACCAGCGAATCACCCGCCAACAGGCATGGGCATCGACCAAAAAGAAAAAGATGGAATAGGGAATCATCAAACTCAACCATAACAACCAGTCGACGCCGGCAAAGAAGTCAAATAAATAGCCTGCAACGGTTTGGCTTTCCCTTAACGCAGCCGCCTCGATACGAGTATAAACCAGATAAAAGCAGCCAAAGGCAGCAGCCCAGCTAATTAACTGCACCAACCAGGCACTTTTTTTCTTTTGTTGCTCATCACTCATATCATTACTTTCTCTTCACAATGTCTTTAGGGTTTATCGAGTGTTATTTCAACCATAACCGCATCCAACCATTCGGGCAGCCATTCTGGAGCATTGCGAAGGCGGGAGAATATATCTTTTTTATACGCAGGATCATCCAAAATGGCTTTTGCCGTTCCTGTCAGTGTTTCGCCTTTTATATAAAGAGTGACCTTAGAACCTTCCGAATCAAAGGTGCGCCACCAGCGACCATCAGAGCCCGCAAATACTTTGTCGCCTTCCCAAAGGTAATTTACCGGCAGATCACGGCCATCAGGCAAACTGATAATCATCACTCGCTGGGCACGCTCACCAGCAGGGTTGCTTTTAAGCTCTTCTATTACCTTGGGATTGGTTACCAAGAATGAATAAATACGAAGCACTAAAAAAGCAGCAACCAAAAAAATTACTACTGCCCCAATACTATAAGCAACCCTTTTCATTATGGTGATATCCAACCGATTTATTTTTTAATGAGATTGACCCTACACTTCGACTTTATTTTGTTCAAGCCCCTTTAGAATACACTTAAGAGACACATTGGCAACATGCCCATTGTATAAAAATCCGGATTATTATTACGCAAAGAACTGATAAAAATATTTAAGTGATTTAATACATAAATTTTCCCAGCATCATTCCATAAATCTATCAAAGTACTTGGCTTAAACTACACTTTTAAGAGCGGCGGGATTTTGTAATGTATTTTCATCCACGATCACTATTAATAACAACTGTACTCTGTTTTTTGCCATTACAGCTTATGGCAGAGGTTAAAATCGTTCGAATTCCCCCTCCTCCCGGCAACCTGAATCATAATGAAACATCTTACGGTTACTACTTCAACGCACTCGACCTTGTATTATCTAAAACTAAAACCCAATTCGGCGATTATAAAATCGAACATAGTGATCGCATGAGTAATAAAGCTTCGTTGCTCGATCTTTCTCTCGACAGTGGCGAACTTGATGTCATATGGCGCGGTAGTAATGATCAACGTGAGAAAGTTCTCCTGCCAATAAGAATTCCGTTATTGCGTGGCACACTGGGCTTACGCTTTGCCGTAATAGACAAAAAACGCGAAATGGAATATCGCAAATTGACAACGCTAGCCGAACTAAGAAAGTGGAAAGTATGCCAAGGTCAATTCTGGGCCGATGCCAGCATTCTTGAGCAAAACGGTATAACTGTGATTCTTCGCGAAAGTCATAAAGCAATGGCCAAAGCTGTGCTAGCTGAAGAATGTGATCTAATGTTAGTATCCAGCGCCTTTGAATATCGTTTAATTCACCCGGAGTTTACTCAGCTCAAACTGCTAAATAGCCCACTCGTTTATTACCCGCTGCCAGTCTATTTTTTTGTTAGACAGAACGATACACAGCTACAGCAACGCATAATATTGGGTTTAGAGCAGGCCATTAGGGATGGCAGCCTGGACAATCTTTTCATTAATCATCTAACCACCCAAAAGTTGCGCCCTCTCAATCAATGGTCATCAGTCCCGATTATTGAATTAAAGAATCCTCTTTTAACCGAACTTCCTAATAATTTCGAATCCAGGCGTTTAATCGCCCCCTCTAAACCGGTAGCACCAGATTAACAAGCTCTGAAAAACCTGAATACAAAAGGCTTTATATTCAGATTTTTCTTCACTCATTATTGCTACATATGCTGATCTATAAATTCAAAAATAGCGTTATATAGCTCACCGTACTGATCACCAAAGCCGCCATGGCCACCACCGGGCACAGTGATCAATTTATTGGATACATTCTTTCCGTCCAGAAATTTATGCAATTGCGTTGCATGCGAATAAGGCACAACGGCATCTGCGTCGCCGTGAATGGTAAGAATGGGGGGCAAATCTTTAGTGACATAATGAACTGGTGAAACACGATCGGCAATTGCATTACGATCAAGCTGAGAACCTAACCATTTTATGGCGTAGGTTTTTTCATTCTCGCCATCGATTAAGTCCTTCACATCAGTAATACCAAACCAGTTAATGATCGCTGCCACTTTTGGTGTTGTACCTTCCTTAAGTCGTACAGCTGAATGCGGACAGTGCTTAGTGAGATCACTATCCTCTGGCAACATGCCAGTAATCAATGACAAATGCCCACCAGCCGAATGACCGGTTAAAACCAGCTTACTGGTATCAAAACCATGCTCTTCAGCATTTAGGCCCACCCATCTCAGGGCACACAGGGTATCTTCTACTGCAGCAGGCGCCCGTGACACATCCGCTAAACGGTACTGCACATTGACGGCCGCATAGCCTCGGCTCAAATAAGGCAACAATGCCAACACAGCCCCCTCTTTTGAGCCTCCGACCCATCCACCGCCATGAATATAAACAACTGTAGGCACAGGCCCATCAGACTGGCGTGGTTTATACACATCTAACTTCAGCTCAACTCCATTGGCCGTTGTATAGGTGATATTAGGTAACGTTCTCAACTTGGCTAATGAGGTATCTGACCAATCAATGGCAGCCTGATCTGCTGCCACCGGATAAGACAGAATAAAACTCGCCAACATGACAGTGATTGCAACAAGAATATTTTTCATAAGGGCTCCTACCTGTAAATTATTATAAATATCGCAAGATCTTTAATTGATTTTAATAAGCCGACTCATCTAAACCAAAAATAAGCCAAAAAGAGCGACGTTATACTAACTCAGCGGCTTAAACATTACACCGTGTTATTTATTGAGCAACCTGCTGGCAGATACAGCATAAACAACCTATTTGAAAAACGCCGTACAGGGACTGTTATGATTTTTATAAAGCAGCGCTAATGCTACAAAAACGTCAGCACCCATATCTCGCTTTATTAAACTAATGTAATAATTTGATGTTTTTGTACTCAGCACCAAAACATCATTCTTCCTTCATAGTGGTTATTGCATCACTATCTTCATCATTTAATTATTAAAAGTATGATTGAAAATGGGTGAATTTAACCTCTGGTCTGGTTATCCCGAAAAATATTTAGTCGTTAAATTTTTTGGCGTGAAACCAATAGCTTGGTGATATCTATTTTTTCCGCCAGGAATACATAAGAGACCGCGGCTGGTTTATTGCTAAATAAAGCAGATAAGTAGGCAAGGGCTGTTCATTTTGGAGTGAATGCATTACATTAGTTTTGTATCTGGAAAAACAATAACTTAGAGGGATATTTTTGCATGTTAAAAATCATGATAAACGGCAAATGCCGTTTTTTATCCCCAATACGCACATCAACCAGCCTTCGCCTAGGTTTCGAAGTTATACGGTATGTGCCGTTCATTAATAGTTAGGCATCCGGCATGAATCGAGCATTATCATTGTTGTTATTGGTCACTTTGGTATCAGGTTGTTCATTTCTAAATCCATTATTCTATGAGGCGGGATTTAGAAAGTATGCAGAACGAATTGTAGGTCTTGATGCAGAAGAATACACAAAGTATCCATATGTAACTCTCGAGAAAATTGAAGATACGGACGAAGGATTCAGGGAATATTATATTTCAACGGATTATACGACCGATTTCACTGCATCTAAGTCAACATGTCATTGGGTGCTAATTACTAAGCCGCCAAGTAGTGAGATTCTTTCTTGGCGTTATGTGTCGAAACCTGAGGATTGCAAAGGTGGTTACTTTTACAGCGGGGCGTGGTAATGCCTAACAAATCAATGAATGACGTCCCTACGGGGCTGGACCTCCACTCCGCGGCTTCGCCGCTGTGCTCCGGCCCATTATTGAGGCGTTATACGTAAAGGAAGAAAAAATGAATATAGTACTTATAGGAGATTCGATTTTTGATAACGCCTCCTATGTTGGGGAATCTGAATCTGTTTCAGACCTAATTAAGAAATCTAATTTAAATGCAGATGTTAGCCTTTTAGCTGTGGATGGCGACGTAACAACAGATGTCTATAAACAATTAGAAAAATTTCCTTCAGATGCAGATTATGTGTTTGTTAGTTGTGGAGGAAATGACGCGTTACGAAGCATTTCAATTCTAGAAAAAGAAACAGATAGCGTTGGTGGGGCTCTTGATATCCTTTATCAAGCTAAAGAGGATTTCAGGTTGAATTATGTCGGTATGCTGGAAGCAATACTAAAGAAGCATAGTAAAGCAGCAGTTTGTACCATTTATAATAAAGTGCCCGGCTTAAGCCAAAGTGCTTATACTGCTTTAGCGCTCTTTAATGAGGTTGTCCTCGAAGAGCTAAGCTCGCGAAATCTGCCGATAATAGACCTTAGGGTAATATGCAACGAGGAAAGTGATTACTCTAGTATTTCCCCTATAGAGCCGTCACTGCTGGGTGGCAGAAAAATAGTTGGGTGCATGCTTAAAGTTATTGAAAATGAGTTCTTTTCAAAAGTATACGTATAACAAAGTTGTCGTGCGGGATTCCTTTTACGTCGCTTCGCTTTTGTGCTTGAATAGCACAAAAACAAATCAACTACAAAGTCGCCCCACACAACGGCGTTATATCTAAAAATCAAATTCTCAAAAGGAAAAATCGATGATTAAAAAAACTCTAATTATTGCTGCAATTTTTTTGCTAAGTATCGAATCTTTTGCAGAATCTTACTATCGTAATCGTACAATTTTGGGTGCAGGTGTGTATTACGTTGGAAGCCATAGTGTTTTAATGTTCACTGTTGATGGGGATAAAAGTAATATGGTGTCTTGTGCTGGCACAAAGCGATTTGCCATAAATAGCAGTGCTCCGCATTATAAAGAACTAGTCAGTATTGTTCTTACTGCCTATACTTCTGGACAAAACAATGTTGATGTATATGCAACAGAGTCATGTACTTACATAGGAAATGCTCAAGATATTTTAGGTGTAAAAATGGGAGAAATTGTCTGGTAATTCTGAAGCTTCTCCGACCCAATCGATATCACGCAATAATTCCTGCGCGTGAATCACGAATAATTGGCGTTGCAATTGAATATCGTTTGGAGAAAGAGCCTGTGCTTTTTTTAATGCCTCTTTGGCATAAGTTAACGAATCCATTTGCTGAAATTGCCTGGCAACACTGATGTAGGAATCTACCTGTGCACGCTGCAGCTGCTGTTCGATAAAGAAATAACCTTATAGAAGAGGTGCCGCTGTGTTTGGAGGAATCCGTATCTCTCATAAGCAAGCCATTGTTGCTGACCCTCCGAACCACAACAATGAAGACGTCAGCGAAATTATTTATTTATTTTGAAACCCTATTTTTCAGAATCGTCTTGAAGCACTATCGTTGGAAAGCCATTCTCTGTACTCACTTGCTTTAATGCTTGAGAAAATAAAGGCTCGCCCGCCAATTTATCCAGCTGTGCAATCAGTCCCGAAAAATTATTACCCTCATGGCGACAACATTCAACATAATCTTTGAGCACGGCAACCAGTGATGAAGAGCGCTCCTGCAATTTTTGATCAATACTCTGAAAAAAAGCTGCCCCGCCCCAGTACATGGTGGGGTATTCCCTTCTTGCCACTAACGCTTTTGCCGATTGGGTAAAAGTCATATCAGAAAACTGACCAGAAACCTCAAAAGCCCTTTCCGCTCGGCTAATTCTCCTGTTTATTATTGCCTGCTTTTCAGCGTCATCGATCACTCCCATATCGGCCATTACCTGATATTGCATATAACTGGCAAGGCCTTCTGCAAACCAGGCATTTCGTCGGCCTACGTAGGGGAAGATTAAATGACTCAATTCATGGGGTGCCGTCCAGTCATCCAAAAATTCTTGCTGGGAATAACCGACATCGACATTAAACACCACACCTTGCCGATAATCGCGAATGGTATGCGCCCAGGGGACTGGCTCTCGGGAAAAGTATCTGCGTTTAAAATAGATATGAACATCGAAGGGCATGGGACCTACCAGGTTTTCTACGCTGGCAAAGGTCGTACTGACCCAGTCTTTAAGCCGGGCCTGCTGCTGTTCGGAAAAGGAAGACTCCCAATGCCAATGCAACTCCGCCCAGGTTGTTGCTGGCAACAACAACCAAAGCAATATTACTCGACAACAACGTAACAACATGAGTCCAGTTTCCATCAGAATAAGACTTAAACCTCTCTTTACGCTTTATTTATGCTTTATGACATAAAGCGCATATTGCATGAGGCGAACATTATCCAATGGCGATGATTTTCCCCCTGAATAGCTTTGGATATCAACAGCCAGTTAATTATCAAATCATTAAATTTTATACCCGGATGATTCTTGCCGGCTTTACCAGCGGCGGATATTTTCAGCACGATCATGAAAAAGACTTACAAGCTTTCGAAAGGACAAGGGAGGAGTAAACTCCTCCCTTAGGTTTGAAGGGCTAAGGTGAATGACTATAGCTTTGAACGACTAACTTTGAAGACTATAGCTTCATACAGTTAGCGTAGTATGTGGTGGTAGCAGGCCAATCAGAAAAGATACCGATGATACCAACATCCTGTGCCAGTACATCCAACACCTGATAAGCGTCACCATCGTTGTTGATGACTTCTGTGGTGGTTTGGTAGTACCAGCCGCCGCCATCTTTCAACAAACCGGAACGCTCCAGTGTCCAGGTGATGATATCGAGCCCTGCAGCTTTTGCATTGATCGCATACTCTGAAGGCACGATGTTATTTTCAGCATCCAAATTCACAAGCATCCACATCGGTGGCGCGACGATGTTGACGCCGTCTGCAACTAACTGCTCCATCGCTGTTAATGAGCTGACTTCAGCAGGGTTGCGAGAATCCAGGAACACCACCTGCTTACCAAAGCGAGGCTCATTTTCGATCCAGTATTTTACGTCTTCATAGTTAAAGGACTGAGCCCATACTTTTCGGTGAGGAACACCCGCCTCTTTGTACTCATCAATCATTTGCTGAGCGTAATCCTGCTGGGTGTAATTTCCCTCATAGGGCATTTCAACTGAAGGTGATTTTAATTCAGGGGTAAACTTAACTCTTAGCTCTTTAAATAAATCAATACTTTCCTTATGGCTTAATACCGTACCGCAAGTTGAGTAGAGATCAGTACGCCAGCTGGCTGTTCCATCCAGGTACTCTTCAACCGTGGTGGCAGCAGGATTGGCTGCATCCATTTTTCCGCACAAGGATTTAAATTCGGCCAAAGTAATGTCGCTGGTACAGCATTTAGCACTGGCTGGTGTTCCGTTAACGGGGTCAGCAGGCGTGAACGGCGTAGTGCATTTAGCGGCCAATTCAGGAATTGCCAAAATATTTGTTGTGGTATGCAAATCACACTGCGAGTGGCGGCAAACTAATTCTCTATCCTTAGTGAAGGTGACATCGCATTCCATGATACCAGCCCCCATTTCAGCAGCCGCTTCATAGGATTCTTTAGTGTGCTCAGGAAATTGTAACGGTGCACCGCGGTGACCAATTGAGAAATCAGTTTTATAGAATGGGCCCTTTTCACAGGACTGCAATTTTTCCTTTAATTTGCTGGGCTCCATATCTTCCACCAGATAAAAAGGGCGCGGACCCAACTCATAACCCTGCCCACGTTTTTTGCCTTTTTTATACCATTGCTGATGTTCTTTTTTATCCCACTGCTCTTTTTTGTCGTCATTTTTATCGTCGTTTTTATCATCATTATCCGCCCAGGTTTGAGCAGAAACCATCGCCACTATCACTGTTAAGGTGATCGTCAGCATGGATCGCAAAACTGCGCTTACACTTTTCATTGAACACTCCTAGTTATTTGTTGTTAAGTATGACCCAGTTTGTGATGCCATCACAAACTTCTACCCAACCTTATGAGCCTTGTATTGCGTTTATAAGCTAATTCTGTGACCAAGCAATGAATGTTGTTGGTAACAAAGATGACAGCGGCAATATCTGATAGAATGCAGCCCTTATGTCTTCTGACAACGGAGCTAGTGACAACTGAGCAGGCCGTTATCAGGGCCTCCTTTTCATTTTCTTTAGGTTTTACTATGTCCAAATTTACTACGGTTTCACAACAAGCCAGCTATGGCATCGGCCGCCAAATGGGCGATCAGCTGGCAGGCAATGCCTTCGACGGTCTCGACCCGGAGGCAGTGGCTGCAGGCGTGATTGATTCATTGAATGGTGCTGCCAGCCAGGTTCCCCAACAAGAGCTGAACCAGGCCTTTGCCGAAATTCGCGAGCAAATAGAAGCGGCTGAAGCAGAGAAAGCCAAAACCATGGCTGCTGATGGTAATGCCTATCTGGAAGAAAACGCCAAGCGTGATGAAATTACCATCACTGATTCCGGCTTACAGTATGAAATCATTAATGAAGGCAGTGGTGAAAAACCTACCGCCAGTTCCACCGTCAGAACTCACTACCACGGTACCTTGATCGACGGCACGGTGTTCGATAGTTCCTACGACCGTGGTGAACCGGCAGAATTTCCGGTCAATGGCGTTATTGCCGGTTGGACAGAAGCACTGCAGATGATGCCAACGGGTGCCAAATGGCGTTTGCATATCCCCTATAACCTGGCCTATGGTGAGCGCGGTGCCGGTGGCGCTATCAAACCTTACTCAACATTAGTGTTTGACGTAGAACTATTGGAAATCGTCAATTAAGCTGCTTTAGCATCTTTTAACTCTCGTCAGCCAGCAGAACACATAAAGAAACTCTGTGGCTGACGGGAAGTATCACTCCACAGTAAATGCTGTATCTTAAAAATTATTTTTAGTATCCATCTACATTCAATTATCGTCCGTAAACTATCAATATTTAAAAGGCCAACCTGAGTAAAATAGTCATTCTACTCATTTAGTATTTTTTGATACTATGCGTCTTCTAAAAGCGTTCTCTAGAAACCATTAGCAGTGAATAATGAAACGGACAATCATCAACCTTCTCTCCTCTCTCTTTTTAGCCATAAATGCTTTAACAGTAACAGCGGCTGATGGCAGCAAGTCCCTGGAGGAAATTGCAATACATCCTGAGCGCAGCGCATCAGCTACAGCACTCAGCCTTAATGAATCCACTTTAAGTTCAGAACTACTCGCCAAAGTGAAAACCATTCACGCGCGAGTCAGTCAGCAAGTAAAAAAAGGCGAACTACTGTTAAGCCTCGACTGCGAAGATCATCAACTGATATTGGAACAAAACCAGGCAGCGGTTGAAGCTGCTAAAGCCCGTTTACAACTGGCTGAAAACCAACTACAACGCAATGAGCAATTGTTAAAAAACAATCTCAGCTCACAGGAATTGAGTGATACGCGTAAAACCGAAGTTAAAACCCAGCGCGCAACACTCAAACAACAGCAACTGATATTACAAAAATCCAGCCTTGATGTATCACGTTGTGAAATTAAATCCCCCTTTAATGGCATAGTGACGGAAAGATTAATATCGGAAGGTCAGCTGGCCACGGTATCGACCCCCTTACTGACTGTGGTTGAAACAGATCGCCTGGAACTATCAGCACGCGTTAACATTCAGGATGCCAGTTGGTTGCCTCAAGTTCGACAACTATATTTTGATTTTGGCGAACAAGTACCGGTGAGTATTTTTAACATCGGCAATGCTGTCGATTCACAAAGCCGCAACCAAGAAGTGCGTTTGGTGTTTACCGATGACACACCTTTACCAGGAACGGCAGGAAAATTAATCTGGTCTGATCCCCGCAGTTTTGTTCCTGAGCAATTTATTGTTAAGCGTGACAACCAATATGGTGTGTTTATTAATGATAACGGCACAGCCCGCTTTGTTACTCTGGAAAATGTTGTGCCTGGCCGTCCGCATCCTGTTGACTTACCACTGGATACACAGATTGTCACCAGCAACATTGGCATGCTTAAAAACGGCGACCAACTGTAAATTGTTTTTACCAAGGAACCAGCGTTGCTTCGTAACTTTCTCAATAATCACGTATTAGCTAACTTAACCTTTGCGTTAGTTATCACCCTGGGCATCATGGCCTACAACGCTATGCCGCGTGCCGCCGATCCGGAAATAAATTTTAACTGGGTAAATATTCTCACAGTAATGCCCGGTGCATCATCCACTGAAATTGAAAAACGCATTACTGATCCAATAGAAGAAAAAATCAGTAGCTCCATTAAAGACCTTCGGTTTGTGTCCAGCACCAGTCGTGACAACGCATCCAACATATTGGTTCGCTTTGAAGGTCTCAGCGATGCAGAATTTACTGAACGCATGACGGACCTGCGCCGCGAAATACAAAATGTGTATACCAGTCAACTCCCGGCAGAGGCCTCTGATCCAGACATCCGCGAAATTACCACGTCATCAGGCTTTCCCACTGCCGTGCTGGCACTAACCACATCATCGTTTGATGATGACTTTCGGTTCTATAGTGAAAACCTGAAAAAAACGCTGGAACGTATGCCCGGTATCGATGAAGCGCAGGCCATTGGGTTAGAAGATCCGGAATTACGAATCGCTTTTCATCCCGAACGTTTAGAAGGCTTAGGATTATCACCGGCCGATCTTGCTGATACCGTCAGTGCTTATTTTCGCGATGTATCAATTGGTGATATCGAGACAGAAAAAGGTCGCTGGCTGGTTCGCCTTGAAGGAACCAGTGGCAGCCTGGAAGATATTGAAGCCTTCCCCATCGTCAGCGCTAACGGAATCGTTGAGCTGGGCACCATTGCCGATGTCTATCGCACTCACGCCGAAGGCTCGTCGTTGACTAGCTACCAGGGCAGACCAGCGATTAAATTCAATATCATCAAGCAATCAAACGCCAACATATTAGAGCTGCTTGATCACCTACAGGCCTTTATAGCGGATGAAAATATACTCATCACCGGGCAGGGCTATCAACTCACACTAATTGATGATCAAACTATTACTACCAGAGAAGCCATTGCGCTGATGCAAAACAACGCCATGATCGGCTTGGCATTAGTCGTACTCGTAATCTTTTTATTTTTGGGCAGCAGAATTTCATTACTGACCAGTATCGGTATTCCCTTCACCCTCTGTGGTACCTTCGCAGTGATCCATATCATGGGCATGTCGGTCAACAATTCAGTATTACTGGGTGTATTAATCGCACTGGGTATGATTGTCGATGACGCCGTGGTCGTAGTAGAAGCCATCTATTACCGAATACAGCGCGGCACTGATGCGATGACTGCAGCCATTGAAGCGTTGCAAGAAGTCGCAGCACCAGTGTTAACATCTGTAATGACTACCATGTCAGCCTTTCTGCCACTGATTTTTTTGCCTGGCATACTGGGCGAATTTATGAAGGTGATTCCTATTGTTGTTTCATTGGCGCTGGCAATCAGTTTATTGGAAGCTTTTTGGATGTTGCCAGCACATGTCGCTGCGGTAAATGTCAAAACCAGCTCAACCAGTCGCATGCAACGTTTTCGTCGTAACTTTACCCGTAGCATTCGGCATCAATACAGTTTGATACTGATCTCCGCACTGCGACGCCCCTGGATTTCCTTTGGTGGCGTAATGGCAAATTTTATCCTGGCGTTGCTATTAATTTTTAGCGGTTTGGTAACCTTTAATTTCTTTGCTGCTGATCCTTTTCGCGTAATGTATTTAAATTCTGAATTACCACAGGGCTCTACTTTAGAACAGTCGTTAGAAGTAGCCGAAGAATTACATGACATTGCACTCAGCACATTAACTGAAGAGGAACTGCGGGCCAGTATCACCTGGAGCGGTACACTTTTAACGCGTACAGAACCTTTATTTGGTGACAACCTCAGTCAATCGTTAATCACCTTCAAACCCGACCAACCGGGCATGCGCTCAGTAAGCGAAATGATTAACGCTATTGAAGAAGCCGTTGGTACGGAATATAAAGGCAGCAGAGTGTCAGTATTCATGGTGGAAAATGGTCCACCAATTGGCAAACCGATCAGCGCAAAAGTTCGAGGCAGTGATTTCGATAAAATTAATGCTGCTGTTGAACAGCTGGTCAACTATATGGAACAACGCCCCGAATTTAATAACATTAGCATAGACTTTAAACCTGGCAGCCCTGAATTTCGTCTTTCGCTGGATGGCGATGCGATTAAACGCGCGGGTATCTCTCCACATACTGTTACCCGAAGTCTGCAGGGTTTTGTTGATGGCGAATTAATTGGCCAGTATCAATATCGTGGAGAAGAAGTGGATGTTCGCCTGTTAGCCAAACAAAATGCCACAGCAGATGTTGAACAATTATTGCGACAAACCATTGCCGATAATCGCGGCCAACCGATCGAATTAGGTTCGCTGGTAAATGCCGAGTACGGTACCGGTTATCAAAACATTCGTCACTATAATTTTCAAAGAACAATTACCATAGAAGCCGATATTGATGACGAATTAATTGATACTGTTGCCGCCAATCAACTAATTGATGATTATTGGAAAACTATTCAATTGCAGCACCCATCTATCAGCATCGACTACACCGGCGCGCTGGATGATATTCAGGAAAGTCTCGATGGTATAGCCATGTTATTTGCATTAGGTATCGGTGTTATCTATATGATTCTCGGCACCCAGTTTAGAAGTTATTTACAACCGTTATTGGTACTCACAGCCATTCCACTTGCAATGACTGGTGTAGTATTTGGTCTGGCCATCACCGGCAACCCCATGAGCTTGTTTTCGATGTACGGCATCGTCGCTCTGTCAGGTATCGCTGTTAACTCAGCTATCGTATTAATTTCCGCTGCCAACAACCGCATTGAAAACGGTATGGGCCTGCTCCACGCAACCATCTTTGCTGCGCGCCGTCGTGTGATCCCGGTACTAATTACATCCTTCACCACAATTGCCGGCCTGTTCTCACTCGCTGCTGGCTTTGCCGGTAAATCGTTATTGTGGGGCCCCATCGCCACAGCTATCGTTAGTGGCTTATTATTTTCAACTGGGCTGGTGCTAGTGATGGTGCCTCTGATTTATTTTTTAGCCTATCGTTACAGTCATAGACTCTCATCCGAAAAATAATTTTACAAAGACGCTCTTACAAATCATACAAACACAAACCATATAAAGACCTGAACACATATTACCGATTATGGTACGGATAATTTATTTTTAACCCGCCAGGCATAGATATATTGCAAAAAACTATTTTAAAAACTAATGTAAAATTATCAAATGCACATTAACAGCTAACGGTAAATCAATGTATTCAAAGGAACTGATAACACTCTGTAATAGTATTCTCAAACAAGGACTTGATACCTTTTCATTAAACATGGGCATAGTTAGCCAAGTTATTAACGATCTTTATAAAATTGTAGCGGTACAACCAGTCCAACAAACCTTTTTCCCAGGTGAGACATTTCTAATACAAGACACTTACTGTCGCGAAGTGATTAATACAGGGAAAACGATGTGTATAACGGAATACGAAGGCAAACCAGGGCTAACAGCACACCCCCTCTACCAGCAACTGCCACTTGAAGCCTATATCAGCACTCCGATTATAAAAGAAGGAAATGTCTGGGGAACGTTAAATTTCAGTTCAACATATCAAGGCCATCGGGCCTTTTCTAATGAAGATATTGTTTTGATTGAACACTATGCAAAACAAATATCTGACATTTTATAATGTTCATCACTTCGGCGATTGCCGCTTGATCGAAATAATAGTCACAGGCTCCTTGATTACTTGCCCCCGCGTGTAGGCAGATTCTGATTCATCCTTGGTTTCCACCTGATTTATTGCTTTAACTATATCCATGCCTTTAATAACTTTGCCAAAGGCAGCAAAGCCCTGCAGATCTGAGTTACGCTGGTTGCCAAAATCCAAACCCGGCTGATCGCCTATACAGATAAAAAATTCACTGCTGGCAGTACCGACTTTTCCTCTAGCCATGGAAATTGTGCCATCGATATGAAGTATACCCGTCTGCTCAGTAGTCTCATGAGTAATGGGCGGGAATGGCGATGGTTGCCGCCCTCGCCCACCCTGAATCACTTCAATTTTTGGCGAGCCTTTATCATTCACCAGTGTGACTGTACGATAGAAACTTCCCCCATCGTAATGACCGCCATCAACCAATGCCAAGAAATTTTCAACTGTGATGGGTGCTTTACTGGTATAGAGCTCGATCTCAACTGCACCCAGGCGGGTTTCCATCACCACGATAGTCGTTTCATTAGCATTATCCGTTTCTGACCAAGCCTGCAATGAAAATAATTGGCCAGCTGTGACACTAATAAAAGATAACAGGTAAGTTAAATATTTTTCCATCGTATTATGCACTCATTAGTTCTTGTAGTTAGTGATTGCTGAATGAATAATACGTTACTTGCTCTCATCAATAAAAACAAAAGGCCACTCCAATGAAAAAGCTTGTCATATTTTTAGTGCTGCACTGGATGTTAAGCGGCGCAGCGCTAGCCAAAGAGGATAATTCGGATCACAAACGTATTATTGATACTGACAGTACGGTAGTTACGCAACATAAAGTCACGATCGAAGGCAAAAGAATCAACTATCAAGCTACAGCAGGTACACAGCCAGTTTGGAATGAAAAAGGCGAACCAACCGCGACGCTCTTTTATACCTACTATCAGCGTACCGATATTAAAGATACGGCAAACCGTCCATTGATGATTTCCTTCAATGGTGGCCCAGGCTCAGGCTCTGTGTGGATGCATGTTGCCTATACCGGCCCGCGCGTGCTCAATATTGACAGCGAGGGCTACCCCATCCAACCCTATGGTGTACAGGAAAATCCTTTTTCTATTCTAGATGTCGCCGATATTGTTTATGTCAATCCGGTAAATACCGGTTACTCGCGTATGCTGGAAGACGCTGAAGGCAAATTGCCAACCAAAGACCAGCAGCAGAAAATGTTTTTTGGCGTCAACGCCGATATTAAATATCTTGCCGAATGGATTAACACCTTTGTTTCACGCAATGAACGCTGGCGCAGCCCCAAGTTTTTAATTGGTGAAAGCTACGGCACAACACGCGTTTCCGGATTAGCTGCAGAACTGCAAAACGATCAATGGATGTATCTAAACGGCGTGATATTGGTGTCACCAACGGACATCGGCATCGAGCGCAAAGGCATCGTCAAGGCAGCAAACCGCCTGCCCTACTTTGCGGCGGCAGCCTGGTATCACAAAGTGCTACCTGCCGACTTGCAAAGCAAACCACTATTGGATGTTTTATCCGAAGTTGAGGAGTTTACGCTCAATGAGTATTTACCTGCCATGGCCTATGGTGCTTCACTCAGTGAACAAAGACGCAATAGTATTATCACCAAGGCAGCACACTACTCAGGTCTGGAAGAACGGATTTTTCGGCAAAACAATCTCGATGTCAGCACCTGGTTATTCTGGAAGGAACTGTTGCGCGATAAGGGTTTGACCATTGGGCGTCTCGACTCAAGGTATTTAGGTATTGATCGCGTTGAATCGGGTAGCCGCCCCGATTACTCGGCTGAATTGACCTCCTGGCTACACTCTTTTACCCCGGCCATCAATTATTATCTGCGCGAAGAACTGGGCTACAAAACGGATATCAAATACAACATGTTTGGTCCTGTGCATCCCTGGGATAACCGCGATAACAAAGTGGGTGAAGGCCTGCGCCGTGCAATGGCAGCAAATCCCTATTTGAAGGTGATGATTCAATCCGGTTATTTTGATGGCGCTACTAATTATTTTGATGGTAAATACAATATGTGGCACATCGATCCCAGTGGCAAAATGAAGGACCGGATTAGTTTTAAGGGCTATGAAAGCGGACACATGATGTATCTTCGCCGAGAAGATTTACAGCAATCCAATGAAGATATTCGTGAATTTATTCGTTCCGCATTGCCTGGCGATCAGCCAGCAAAATATTGATTTTTATTGCTCCAAATAATGAATGCCTTTAATTTAAAAGGCATTCATTTTATTGTCATCATAAGAAACCCGGAAAATGCCGCATTGGATGGTGATAAATTTTTATCGACCTGTTTTTTTCCTTCGTTAATCAGTTTTCGATAACCGCTGTAAAATTCCCAGGTTGGCGTCGGCTTGTACACCAAATTATCAATATCAAAATAATTAACCACACTCTTTGCAGTAGTAGGTTTTACGAAAACTTCTTTGGTCGGTTTGTAGTATGCAGGAATAATCGTTACCAAACTCCACTTGGCCAATTTAGCCATTTTCAAAAAATCCACCAATGCTTCAAACCCTGCACGTTGCTTACCATGTAACATTTCGCTGAGTGCATTCACCATAAACGCCTTTTCATCTTCATTGAGACTTTTGACAAAATCTCGAAACTTGGGCTTTTCAAACATGGAAACCATGGAAGAACGACTGATTATTTTCACCATATTATCGGCAGTAACATGCACGTTGGAGCAGGCAGTTTTGGAAAAACATTCCTTGGCCATATCAACCATTTTATCCATGCGATGTTTTTTACCTATTTTTTCCATTTCAGGATCGGCAAAACCTTTGGGATATTGCATCAAAAAATTGGCTTGCAGTTGTTTTAATTTTTTTTGATCCAACATATTTTTCTCCCTATTGGCAAATAATCATGTAACAAATGATGATGCGATTTATATTAACCTGGCTTTTTAGCATCAGGACCAGCAACTAACATGGCTTTAATATAGGCAGGCCGTTGGCTAATTCGTTCCACATAGGCAACGACATTGGGCAAATCGTCAATCCTGCGAGCGCCAAAAGTGGTGGCTGTCGTCAGTCCAAACATAATTAAAATATCGGCACAGGTAAAATCCGGCCCCGCTAGATAATCCACTTGGCCCAACCGTTGATTGAGATATTGATAGTAGGCTTCAGAACGACGTTGGTAAACTTTAACGGCAAGACTATCCACACCATCATCTTCAATCATATTGCCATCGGCTTCCAATCCCATTTTTAAGAAAAACAGGGTTTGCAGATTACTGTTAAACTGCATCCAGTATAAATAATCAGCATAGTTTGCCTGCTCGCAGGTAACACTTAATTGCCCGTTACCGTAACGCTGACTGATATATTCAACAATAGCGGGAGATTCCGCCAGCACCAGATCACCATCTTTAATCACAGGAGAGGTGGCTACTGGGTGCAATGATAAGTATTCTGGTGGAGCCAATAAATCCTCGCCACGATCAAACCATTCCAACTGATAAGGTAATCCTAGTTCTTCCATTAACCAAACTATGCGATCAGACTGAGAAACTGCTAAATGATAAATAGTAATCATATAACCTCCTATTATGTTTTTATCGGTTATTCGTTTTTCATACGCGCCTTCAGTTCTTTTAGGTTATCCCGGTAGTGCTCTGCATCACCATAATCGGAAAACAGATAGTATCGATCATGCGCACCTCTTCTCCGTAAGGCATGTTTTATGGGGCACCAGTATTGCTCCGTGCGGGCAGCAACTTCTCGCACATACGCGATAACACCATTCCCATAACTACAGTACGCACAATTGAATTTTTCAATGGCGTTCAGGTAATCCAGTTTCATGCGATCAAACATCATAAAGTGACTGCGCTTCACCAGCGGAATGCCATAAATAGGAAAACATATCCGTTGATAAATCGTGACAAAAATATCTAATAACACAAAAGGGATAATCAACGAGTAGATAATTGGAGCTGTAAGAATAACTAACCATCGTGCTTTGCCAATGTAACGAAAAACGCCGATTTTGAAAGCAGCATGCCGCGCCCTGACTTCCTGTTCAAAAACGATACGCCCATTGGAAATGCGATAACGTAATTCACTAGCACGCTTGGTCAACTCATCCTCTAACTCATTCTCTAGCTGCATTATGCGTGTCAGGATTTTATCAACGGTTTCATTCATCGACTTATACCTACTGGCTTACATCTAAAAATTTATAGGGCTATTTTATAGACCTAATTTATTGGTCTATGAGACATAAGATTGATAACACAGTATCGACAGACTATACAACTCCGTCAGTCAAATTGAGTATCGAATTAATAATAAAGTACTGGCGCTTTATTACTGTCAGGCGAGACACTAATTCACCGCTACAAAGTTTCCGAAGCTGACCGCTTCCGTAGTGATTTTTGTTACTGCTGTGGCTAACCTATGCCATGCTACTTTAGTGAAACAGAATTTGTGGTATTACTCGCAAGCAGCCTGGATCACGAATTGGATATAAACCTGAAGCGCGGGTTTTTTATGGCTCAAAGACTGAGTGGTCCTGCTTCGATCAATTGCCAGCGTTTGATGAGTATACCGAATGACCCTCTTTATAACTTCATCCGATCTATACTTAGTAAGTGTGGCTTTTATAGATTTAATCCCTAGAAGGCAGCTATCAAATGCTAGAGCACAGCGAGGTATAGATAGCCCATTAATAATATTCACCCCGAAAGGGCTCACTATGCTGATATAACGCTAAGCGTTCTTCTAGTTTCGGAATTGTCCAATCCAGTTTTTTTGCTTCGCGCGCAGCCTTTTTCTGAAAGACCAAGGCATTTTTAAAATCACCCAGTTCAGCATAAGCCGCTGCTTTAGTTTCAAATATACGAACTTCATCATAGTAGTTGTTAGGTTTTTGTTTTAGCAATGCCAATGCTTCCTTGCCATTGCGCAATGATGAATCTGCAGAGGTCGATAACTCCCAGGATAACAACAACTTGGCCGAGTAATTATCTAACGACATCGCCGCATTACGCAGCCAACTCATTGCAGCGTTGGCCTTCTGATTAGTTGCATCTTGCTCATTGAGTGCTTTTCTCGCCATCATTTCCTGGGCGGGAGAATAACCCGCAACAGCCGCTACACTGACCCATTTATAACCGTTCACTTTGTCCACTTCGCAACCACGCCCTTGGATCATATTACGTCCAATTACATATTGCGCATGAGGTAAACCCGCTTGTGCTGATTTCATAAACCAGTCATTGGCTGTACGGTATTGCAAGTCAATATCTTTGAGGTAGGATTCAAACTGTTTATATACATTCAATTGATGACCATATTGATATTGGGCAATGGGATCACCCTGATTCGCAGCAGCTTCCAGCTTATTGAGCTCTTTGCTCAGTCTTTTAGTTCTAACTTTGGATTTTTTACCCTTTTCTATCGAATAAGTGTAAATCATTCTACCGCCATAATCAGGCCTTCTATTATCAGATGGTTCATAAAAATTATGCTTAATTGCATCAATACTTGTTTCAGTAAAACCCTCGCTTACTGAAGATATTGTTTCTACATCCCTTACATACCCTTCTGGCGATACTGTAAATTCCAGTATGGTAACTCCCATAAGCCCTTTACCTTGCTCCTTCAAAGGGTATTTTGGAACATATTTTTTAATCGGTTTACGCTGAGGAACACAGTCTTCATCATCTAGTGGTTTAGGGAATATATTCGCAAGAACAGCCTGTATGTTATGTATTAGGTTCAGTTCTTCAAACGCTTTATCAACTTGTTGTTTTTGCAAGTCCGTCAATTGCTTTGAAATAGAATTGATAGTCTTTGTAAATACTTCATTGTCATAACCGTCATTGGCAATTTTCATTAATGCCAATGCTTTAACGGTATCCGCTTCACCGATTTCACCGCGGTAATGCATTACACCTAAATTAAATAACGATGCACGATCACCTATAGCCGCTAGTGCTTCAAAAGCCTGTTGAGCTTCGGCATAACGCCCCTCTTGATAAATTTCCATAGCCCCAAGAAAGTCGGCAAAACAATTTGAGCCAACTGCACTTAATAGTACAAAGCTGGTGATGATTTTTCTGCTGAAGCGAATTAGGGTTTTAACATCCATTACTACGATAATTCTCTCTACGACGTAAAAAATATGATAAGCATTAAAAATAACTTATAAAAAATTCAGCCGGAAAATAAATCCGACTGAATTTCAGATACAACAAACGGTACTAGAAAGAGACATCTAAAACAGGCACGTTAGTACCTTCTCTGCTATCAAAAATACGCGCAGTATTGTTGCTATGAGTTGTACTCAGACCAAGGGTATAAGTACCATCACCAGTAATGTAAGTGGATACATCCAGCTCAATCCATTGACCAGAGCTAATAACCGTGAGTGTATCCAGTGCACTACCTAATGCTGGTTGGTTATTCCAAGTCAGAGTTGCTTCATCCCAGGAACTGCTGCCAACTGAATGCACTGTCACATCATCCATTGTGTTACGTGTAAATAGCCGTAGCTTGGCAGAGGTAACCGGACCAGTAACACCAGTCACAGTGAACTTGATATAGGAGTTCTGATCTTTGGATTGGCCATTAACGACCTTCGCATGAAGTTCAGTGTCTGAACCAAAATTGCTATTTGCCTTATTCTGTTTGTTATAGCTGTCTGCAACAGGATTAAAGCTCAACACAATTGGGCCAGTAGGCGCTGCACTGACTTCGCTACTATCAGCAGACTCATTGCCCGATGCATCAGCCGCAGTCACTACATAGTAATACGTGGTGCCATTGACTACTGAAGTGTCAGAGTAATCACTCGATGTCAGACCATTAGCAACTAAACTGTAACCACTTCCACTGGTAGTACTGCGATAAACACGGTACCCGGCAAAATCCGGTTCAAAGCTGTCACCCCAATTTAAGTCGACAACAGCATCGCCGGCAGTAGCTGACAAGTTGATTGGCGCTTCCGGTGGTAATGTATCAGCTGCAGTGGCAAAGACTTCAGCCGATTGACTGCTCTCTTCTGCATCAATGTCTACTGCAGTAACGACGTAATAATAAGTCGTACCTAACACAGCAGCATTGTCGTTGAACGTACTACTAGTCACACCAGTCGCTAGAGAACTATAAGGACCTCCCGGTGTAGTCGAGCGATAAACACTGTAACTTTGCAGGTCTGGTTCAGTATTATTATTCCAGTCTAAGGTAATACTGCCATCAGCATCTGCTGTCGCTGCAAGTCCAGTAGGTGCAGCCGGTGGCGAAACGTTGGCACTATCTGTCACTTGCAGAATCGGAATAAAGCCTGATTCTTTACTGTCGAAAGCTCTAGCATTAGAGCTGGTATCAGAAGTGAGTACTGCAAAGGAGTATGTGCCATCAGCTGTCACGTGCCCAGTGATATCAAATTCAACCCAAGTATTCGCTGCGGGACTAGTGATCGTACCTAGCGCAGCACCAATCGTTGGTTTGTTATTCCAAGTGAGACTGGCTTCCGACCAACTATTGTTTGCCACTGTATGCAAAGTCGCATCAGCAGCAGATAATTGATTGTGCAGAATCAATTTTGCCGAAGTCACTGGAGGCACTACACCAGTCACATCAAATTTCAAAAATGGCTGCCTCGCCTTACTGCCTGCAGATTTAAATTTAAGAGATGCTTCTGTGCCATGTGTGAGTGAAGGATCTTTCTGATTGGCATAGGTATCATCAGTCGGATTGAAATCGATGGCACCACCGCCACCGCTACTGCCAGCCGTTTCCGACACTTCTGCAGAAACAACAGACTCGTTACCTGAATTATCAACAGCAGCAACGACGTAGTAGTAGGTCTGATTGGCTGTCAGGCCTGTATCGTCATATTCACTGAGCGATTCTACCGTTGCAATCTCATCATAGGGCCCGCCTTGAGTCGTAGAGCGGTAAACTGCGTAACCAGCTAAATCACCTTCCACGTTATCGGCCCAATTCAGAGACACGCTTTGCAGCCCAGAGGTTGCAACCAATCCGGTGGGAGCTGTCGGTGCAATCGTATCACCTCCATCCCAGGTCACTTCTACTGCCACTGTCGTACTCTTATCCACTACTACTTCGTAAGTGCGCTGAGGGCCAACACCATCAAAATACACATCGCGGTCCGTGGCGGTAAAAGTATAGGTAGTTGGCGTGGCACTATTCGATGTCGCGCGGGTGCCGCCAGAGGCAAACAGCCAGATCTTGTTAGGCTCCTTGTAGACTGTAGCTACTGTCCAATTGGGACGGTCTTCCACGTAAGCAATCTGACGGGAGATCTGATTAACACGCGTCCAGTCTCCTTTATCCTGACTGACTCGCCACCAAAGGCCACCCAAACAATCGTAATTAGCACAGATGATCATTTCCGCCAGGCTGTGATTTTCACTAGCGAAATAGGGTTTGCCCTCGCCTTTTACCTGCAGTAGATAATTGATGTATTGATTCATAGTGCCATTAATGGTGTGAGTGGCACCCCAATCGGTATTATCTTTGACGTAACTCCACCAATTGGCTGCGGCACCGGCACTCAGCGTTGAAGGACCAACGATAGGATATTGTGATAGCACTGGGTCAGCCATAAATGCCGCATGAATATCAGCCCAGTTATCTTTGTTTTTGTATTTGTTGCCGTAATCGGTTTCATTGCCAGGTTCAATCAGCACTACCGTTAAACCGTGAGTGTTTTCAACGTAATCAATATAGGCCTTGAACATATCCCGCCAACGTTCAGGAATAATATCCACCCCATTCGCAGCCACGTAATAAAGATCTACCTTATCAATCGCGCTGGAAGCCATCAGGGTGACACTATTTAAGCCGGGTACCAGATTGAGCTTAGTGACATAGCCATCAATCTCAGCTTTAGCCGCTGCGCCTAAACTACCATCCGGCTCTAGAGGATATTCCTGTACGGCACCGAAACGCATCGCATCAATTTCACTGCCAATGTACATATTGGATTCGTTCACGTAAGAAGTACCCACGGTCCATAGCGTACTTTTCTTGGTTACACCAATATCCGTGGTGTCAAAATTAACCGTTACTGCATGCAAGTTTGTAGCAAACAGGCAAGTTAACCATAGAGCGAGACTGCAAGTTTGCTTTAATACAACACCTAGTATGTCTTTATTATTCATCAGAATTAGCTCCAACTGTTTATTATTAAAAACTGCTTGTCAGGAACTCCGCTATAAAGCGGTTACATCTTAGATACGCACATTCCTCATGTATTAACAAAAATAGAAAAGCCGATGACATGGTGATTCCACATCAACTCAGGCATAGTAATATTATTCATATAAATATGCTATAAATTTGTACAAGAGTGCAGATCGCCGAGACAAGACAATAAGAAAAACCTGATATTGACTGACAAATTAAAGGTATTAGATCAAGAGTGAATGGGAACTATCTGAATAACAACGTTTTTGAATACCAAACAATAACTCTACATGGCTTGTTTCGCTTTTCGGTTCAATAACTAAAGTAGCAACCACCACAATCAGGAAGATCAAAGTCATTGTTACCAAGCTGATTATTTTTGCTTCCAACCTAACCAATAACTATTACGAATTCTGCTCTCTAGATTAAAATAGTGCCATTACTCATTTCTCACACTAATAAAATCGAACTAACAGATTAATATAGGGTATGACTATTCTCAATCAAGTAAAATTTAACTTATCCATCTTAAGTAAAGCGGAGTCTCGGATTACTGATATCGTGTTGAATAATCCAGAGTTCATTATCAATATGACCACCGCCGAGCTGGCTCGTATGGCTAAGGTCAGTGACCCTATGATCTCGCGTTTTTGTAAAACCTTTGGGATTCAAAGCCTTCCTGAATTTAAAGTAAAACTTGCCCAGAATCTGGTAAATACTCCCAGCTTTATCAGTGAAGCAGTCTCTCCGGGTGATAACAGCAGTACCTATAACGCATTAACGCTAATCATGAAGCTCTGGAATATATCCGCATTGACACTGACTCGATAAATTGGCAAAAAGCCAAACTCTGACTCACCGTTACAAAGTTCCAGAATCCGACCACTTCCACAATGATTTTTGTTCCTTCTTTGGCCCACTTATGCCACGCTACTTTAGTGAAACAGAGTTTGTAGTATTATCTGACGGTAGTCTCGATCACGAGCTGGACATCAAACTGGATGCGCGGATTTTTTGTAGTTCTCAAGCCTCTTGATCTTGTTCTGACAACCGACCAGCTTATGAGGAATATCCGCTTTAGACCAAGGCTTGCACCTCAAACAAGCACACATTACGCGCATCACTGATTAATCCGCACCAATTTAAGCATCGCTCTCCTCATGACATCGGCGATATTTGTTAACTATTTGACAAAAAAGCTACAATTTTTAGCTTACAAAGATCAATGGCATATCAATTGCCTAATCACTATCTATGGATGAAGAAGGAGGATTAAGGAAATCACTTATTAACTCAGTAAGGGCTGTATCTATGACTGACAAAAGCTGGCTACTCAATCATTCAGCAATTACCGCAGCAAAAAAATGTATCGCTATTATTGAAGATGAGTTAGGCATACGCCTTAAACTCTCTCATCCTCAATTCCTGGAAATGATCAAAGAATACACAGTACTGAATGAATCAAGTAAATTGGAAACGGCCTACTTAGAATTATTGAAATATTCAGAAGGATACGAGTCGGAATCGCCAACACTGGGCAGAGATCAAAAAATTGTCAATATCAAGCCTGACCAAAAGGAACACCTTTCTGAAGAAACAAATGCGCCAGTCGTTAAAGAAACCGTCGAATACAATGGTCGAACCTTCCCGATGTTTAATGATGAAGGACTTCGCTTTAAGGGGTTGTATAGAGGGCAACCGCGGTATGCTTAGGTAATCAATACAGACAGTAATCAGGCAATCTACTTCCAGCAATGTTTTCTGACGCGTAGCGTTAAATGCTTTTGTTATTTAGAACTACTTTGCTTATAGAGAAGAAAGCGTCCTTTATACTCAAAAAAACAATCCAATGTAGTATTCCCTTCCTTCACACGGCACAATAGTTAATATTGCATTTTTTGATATTAATTTCTTTTCTGGGATTACATCAATAATCACTATAAAATAATCCGATGTCGATTCTTAATCAGATAAAATTCAACCTCTCCAATCTCAGCAAGGCGGAATCGCGAATTGCCGTCATTGTTTTGGAAAATGCTGAATTGATTATTAATATTACCACCGCTGAATTGGCTCGTATGGCCAATGTCAGCGACCCGATGATTTCCAGATTTTGTAAATCCTTTGGCATACAAAGCTTTCCTGAATTTAAAGTCAAATTAGCTCAGGACCTTGCTAACGCTCCCAGCTTTATCAGCGAAGCTGTTTCTCCTGGCGATACGACCGCTACCTATATAGAAAAACGTGTTAATGCCAATCAAGCCGCACTGGAATATATTCGCAAGGAGCTTTCCCCTACAGGAGTTGAAGAGGCGGTACAAACACTTGCCAATGCCAAACGGATTGAAATTTTTGGCATGGGTGGCTCTGCATCCATCGCTCAGGATGCACATCACAAACTATTTCGATTGGGCATTCCGGTTACGGCACATATCGATTTATTAATGCAGCGGATGGTCGCTGCAGGATCAAACAGCGATACGGTTATTTTGGTATTTTCTTTTACAGGACGAACGGTTGCCACCGCCGATATTGCAAAAATAGCCAAGAATAATGGTGCCCAAGTAATTGCTATTACCCATCCGGAATCACCACTATCTCAGATTGCAGATATTAGTATTCCGTCGGGAGATGAATTAGAGGACACCACAATTTATGTTCCCATGACCACACGCATCGTAATTCTTACGATTATCGATATTTTAGTTACTGGTATTGCGTTGGAATTAGGTCCCGAATTAGAGCAACAATTGCAAAAGATTAAGCACAGCCTGGACGAAACAAAAACGCCGACGAGTTAAATAGTTTTACTGGCAAAATCTACAAAACACTGGCCTGACTTGCCAATTCACCGATTTTATCCCATTCCTTGTCGGCAATAGCCTGTTTGTCCAACATCCAGGTCCCGCCTACACATAACACATTATCTAAGTCGAGATACTGGTGGGCATTATCAATATTAATTCCACCGGTGGGACAAAACTTTATCGCCGGCAATGGACCAGCAATAGACTTCAGCATCGGAACTCCCCCAGCAGCCTCTGCGGGGAAAAACTTCATATGTTGTAAACCAACCTCTAATGCCGCCATCGCTTCGCCAGGTGTGGCTACACCCGGTAATATAGGCACACCGGATTTTAACGCTTGATCTAACAGCAAGGGTGTTGCACCTGGACTCACTAAAAATTCAGCACCAGCAGAAACAGCATCTTTAACGTCATCAGATGTTACTACCGTACCAGCCCCAATAATTGCCTGTGGTACCTGTTCTTTGATTTGGCTAATTGCCGCCAGGCCGCATTCAGTTCTTAATGTCACCTCCAAAACTTTCAAACCTGCGTCCACTAAAGTCTTTGCCAGAGGAACAGCATCTGATATGTCATCAATGACAATAACGGGAACGACAGGGCTCGTTAACATGATTTGTTCTATGGATAATGACATAACGTTGTCTCAGTAAGTTAAAGCCAAATTCAAGGTGCCCAATAAACATGGACTGCAATTTTTTGTTGTTGCAACACGGCGGCAACAGGCATATCGCACACATCTTTGCATTCTTTTGCCTGTTGGTAAATCTGGCGTTTTTCATCGCCGGTTATCAATAAATGTATCTGCCGTGATTGCATTAATCCAAATAAACTCAAACTCATACGTTCTGTTAGTTCTCCGGTAACATCACTTTGATGAGCGAGAATAGGCGCACATAATCTTTCATTTATCAGCGATAAAGCTTCATCCAAACCTTCGGCATGAGGAAATAAAGAAGCGGTATGACCATCTGGACCCATACCTAAAATAACTACATCAAAGGGCGCTGTTAATTGTTCTTTATAAGCCTGTTCACAATATGCCATACCTTCAGCTGCTGTTGTTTCATTATTTTTCATTTCTATAAATCGGGATGCACTGGCCTGATGTTGCAGCAAATTATCAGTAATAAAATCCGCATTGCTGCCCTGCTCACCTCTATCTACCCAGCGCTCATCAACCAGAGCCACTGTAATATTTGACCAAGGTAATGCTTCGTTAGCCAAAGCCTGGTACAAAGGCTTTGGTGTACTACCGCCCGATACAAGAAATGTCGCCTGATCACGCTGCTCAACAGCTGCAGATAAAATACTCTTGCACTCTTCAGCTAACGCTTTAAACAAGCTGGTTCGGTCGTTAAAAAAATGTTCTTCGATCACGATTCTATTTTTTTCTCTTCGCCAGCATTGAACCAGTAGCGACCCTCTGAGGCCAATAATTGATCGGATTCATCAGGGCCCCAGGTTCCAGCTCGATACAAGTGCGGCGTATCGCCCGTTTTTTCCCAGGCCTCGATAATAGGATCGATCCATTGCCATGCCGACGTCACTTCATCACGATGAATAAACAAACTTGAGTTATCCTCTGCCGCATCTAAAATCAGCCGTTTATAAGCATCACTGTTGAAACGCTTATAGGTATCGGAGAAATTTAAATTAAGTGTTGCTGGCTGCAACTCCATCTCCATGGTTTCCATATTTTTGGTCATCATAGTGAGCTGTATGGATTCTTCTGGCTGCAATCGGATAACCAGTCGATTAGCTGTTAAAGGACCCGCTGCATCTTCATAAACACGGTGAGCAACATCTTTAAACTGAATAATAATTTCTGCACAACGCGCTTTCATGCGTTTGCCGGTGCGAAGATAAAATGGCACCTGTGCCCAGCGCCAATTGTCGACATGAACTCGCAATGCCACAAATGTTTCGGTTTTACTTTCTGAACAATTCAGCTCTTCCAAATAACCGGGCAATAGATCACCGTGATAGCTGCCTGCAACGTATTGTCCTCGTACTGTATTTTTTGCAACATCGTCACCTGTCATTGGTCGAAGGGCCTGCAGTACTTTGATTTTTTCTTCCTGAATATTTTTGCTATTCATTTTATTGGGCGATTCCATCGCCACCAGGCAAAGCAACTGTAGCAAATGATTTTGTACCATATCCCTAAGGGCGCCGGCTTCATTATAAAAACCACTACGACCTTCCAGACCTACTGTTTCTGAAATACTGATCTGCACATGATCAATGTATTTTGCATCCCACATTTGACCAAAAATAATATTGGTAAAACGTAGCGCCATCAGGTTTTGTACCGTCTCCTTCCCTAAATAATGGTCGACACGGTAAATACTTTTTTCATCAAAATAGCTGGCAATTTCTGTGTTAATCGCTTCAGCTGAAGAGGCGTTATAGCCTAGCGGTTTTTCAACAACTAAACGACTTTTTGGCGTAATTAATTGAGCTTCAGATAAATGTTTACAACACACACCAAAAATAGTGGGCGGAATAGAGAGATAAAAAATACGTGTTTTATCTGCCTCTTGATCCATAATCTCGCGAAGAGATTGCCAATGATTATCCAGCTTTGAAATATCTAGCAACAGTGATTGCAAAAGCGTTTGAAATTCAGCCCAAACCTCTACACTGAATTCTTCTGGCCGTAGATATTGTTGCAGCGCCAATGCCGCTTTATCATGGTAACCTGCCACCTCTTCGGCTGAGCGACAGCTGGTAAAAATCCGCGTCCCGGCCGGGAGTTGTCCATCGCGAAAGGCGCGGTATAGTGCCGGCACTAATTTTCTCAGTGCCAAATCTCCTCCGCCGCCAAAAATCACGATATCAAAGGCTTCTTTCATCTCCCGCTCCGTCATAAAATTAATCTCTATAAGATAAATTTACTCGAAAATACTGGCACCGTCTTCAGCTACACTCACCAATGATCTGAAGCTACTAAATAGCTCTCTTCCCATACCCTGGTCATGAGGAACACTTTGTTGTATCGCATCTCTGCTAAGAAATGCATCATCTAATACTTTGAGCGTGCCCGCCTCACTATCGAGTTCAATAACATCACCATCACGAATTTTTGCAATGGGCCCTTCATCTAATGCCTCCGGACTCAAATGAATAGCAGCAGGTACTTTTCCGGACGCGCCCGACATGCGGCCATCAGTAAGCAGCGCAACATTAAAGCCTCTGTCCTGCAGTACACCTAAAACCGGCGTCAGTTTATGTAATTCCGGCATTCCGTTTGCTCTTGGCCCCTGAAAGCGAACGACAGCAATAAAATCACGCTCTAGTTCTCCAGCATCAAATCGCTGTTTTAATTCGTTTTGATGTTCAAACACAATCGCAGGTGCAGTTACTTTTCGGTGCTCCGGTTTTACTGCAGATACTTTTATCACCGATCGACCCAGGTTACCGGTCAACAGTGATAACCCACCGTTAGCACTAAAGGGTTGCTCAACACTACTCAAAATAGAATCGTCCAAACTTGTATTAGGACCATCTTTCCACTGAACAGCACTGTTAGACAAAAAAGGCTCCTCAGTGTATCGCTCTAAACCACCTTCACCTACTACAGTTTTTACATTACCATGTAGAAACCCAGCGCTTAATAATTCTCTAATTAGCAGACTCATTCCCCCTGCTGCCTGAAAATGATTTACGTCAGCTTGCCCATTGGGATAAATTCGACATAACAAAGGTACAACCTTTGACAATTCTGACATATCTTGCCAGTTAATTTTTATTCCAGCTGCATTAGCAATAGCTATTAGGTGAATGGCGTGGTTAGTCGATCCGCCTGTTGCCAACAAGCCTACAATGCCATTGACGATACTGCGTTCATCAATGATTTCTCCCACTGGTGTGTAATTCTCTGACATACCGGTTATCTGCACTAGTTTGCTCACGGCCTCGCGTGTTAATGCTTCCCGTAATGGCATGCCGGGATTAATAAAAGAGCTACCGGGTAAATGCAGCCCCATAATTTCCATTAACATCTGGTTGCTATTGGCCGTACCGTAAAAGGTGCAGGTGCCTGGACTATGGTAGGAGCGGCTTTCGGCCTCCAACAACTCTTTGCGCCCCACTTTACCTTCTGCGAACAGCTGCCTGATTCGAACTTTTTCACTATTGGCCAAGCCTGAAGGCATTGGACCGGCAGGAATAAACACAGTGGGGAGATGACCAAATGCCAAAGCGCCTATTAATAAACCCGGTACTATTTTGTCGCAAACGCCCAAGCACAAGACACCATCAAACATATTGTGGGAGAGTGCAACTGCTGTCGACATGGCGATCACATCGCGACTAAACAACGACAATTCCATGCCATCCTGCCCTTGAGTAACACCATCGCACATGGCCGGAACACCTCCAGCAAACTGGGCGACAGCTCCTGCCTGATGGGCTGCTTCTTTGATAATGTCGGGGTAGCTGACAAAGGGCTGATGAGCTGACAGCATTTCATTATAGGAAGAGACAATCGCCAGATTGGGCACACGATCGACAGCTAACACAGATTTGTCATTGGCATTGCAGGCCGCAAAGGCATGGGCCAAATTACCACAGGATAAACGCTTGCGAGAAACGCCCTGCTGGTAAGCATTCTGAATCTTATCCAGATAGTTTCCTCTGGACGTTTGGCTACGTTCAATTATCTGGTCGGTAATTTTGGCAATCGTCTGATGCAACATAGCAGATCAAGCCCCAAGCAAGCTGATAGTGTAGATTTACTCAGTAAGTTCTTAATTTTCAATTAGTTATATAACGATAATGGAAAATCGAAGCAGACTTACTTAACTCAAAATATAATTTAGTTACAAATTATGCTTAAAAAATTAGTATTTTCAACAAAATATTTAATTTAATTACATAAAATCTTTACATATACCTACTCAATTACAGATATATGCATCAGCACTATAGAGGAGCTTTGTTAAAGGGGCCAGATTACAGGAACAATCAGCAGCGTAGTCAAACCTACCAAGACGGTTAGTGGTATGCCGATTTTCAAGAAATCAACAAAGCGGTAATTACCTGGACCATATACCATGAGGTTTGTTTGATAACCGATAGGGGTAGAAAAGCATGCGGAAGCAGCAACCATCAAGGTGACAGCAAAAGGTAACAAATCAACCCCTAACTGTTGACTGGCTGCAACAGCAATTGGAAATACGATAACAGCCGCTGCCAAGTTAGAGATCACAGCAGAAAATGCAGCAGTGATGATAAATAAAACGGCTAATGTAGCAATAGCTGAATGCGCTGATAGCCCTACCATTGCCTCCGCAATAACCGCCGCTGCTCCTGTTTTATCCATAGCACCACCTAAACCGATAGAAGCAGCGATAACCAGAATAATCTGCCAGTCAACACTTTGCCTTGCATCCTGAATTTTGATACAGCGACTGATAATCATTAGCCCTGCTGCTAATAATGCCGCTTTAAACATACTCAGCAAGCCGATGGTCACGAGTACTACCATGCCTGCCATTATCAAGGCAGCAACACCGCGTTTTTCATAATGAACCGGACGTGAATTTTCAATTTCACTCACCAGCAAAAAGTCTCTGTTATAGCGTTGTTGCGATACAAACTGATCATGTGTTTCCAGTAAAAGCGTGTCGCCAGGCTTCAGCTCAATATCGCCAATTTTTGTTTTCAGCTGCTCACCTTCACGAGCAACAGCAATAATGGCAGCACCGTAAATATTGCGAAAACGAGCATCTCTAATCGTTTTTCCAAGCCCTGGAAAATTGGGAGACACCACAACTTCGACCAAGCAACGGGATTGAGTGCCACTCTCCAATTTAAATACCTGACGCTCGGCAACTTTTAGTCCGTGGATATTTTTTAAATCCACCACCGATCTAACATCTCCGGCAAAAATTAAATGATCACCCGCCAATAGTGTTTCTCGAGGCGATACCGCTGTTATTAATTGATTGTTGCGGTCAATCTCGACCAAATACATACCTGGTAGTTGTCTGAGCCCGGCGTCCTCTATCGACTGTCCTGACAGCGGACTATCGGCTTCAACTTCCATTTCCACAATGTATTGCCGGGCATCACCAAATAATGCGTGATCCGCTTCACCTCGGTGTGGCAGCAACCAACGGCTGAAGCCAATAGTAAATGCAATCACTACTAACACACACGGAACGCCCACCCAAGCCAAATCAAACATCGACAGACCAATACCCTGATGGTTGTCAACCAGCATGTCATTAATCACCAGGTTGGTGCTGGTACCTACTAAGGTGCAGGTACCACCGATAATTGCCGCGTAGCTCAACGGCATCATCAATTGTGAAACATTGAGTTTATTGCGTTTCGCCCAGTCAGAAACGGCAGGCACCATCATTGCCACAACAGGTGTGTTATTAAGAATAGAACTTAAAGCTGCCACTGGCGCCATTAATCGCAACTGCGCCTGTGGCATTGCGTTAGGCCGCCCCAGTAATCTTTGCGAGATCCAGTTAACCACACCGGTTTGAGCCAAACCCCGCGCCACAATAAACAGTACGGCGACTGTCGCCATGCCCTCATTGGAAAGGCCCAATAAAGCTTCTTCAGCTGTAATCACTCCAAGTAATGTGAGCAGTGCAACTCCACCAATCAACACAGCATCGGCAGGAAAACGGGAAAACACTAACAAGCCAAAACAAAAAACGATGACTGAAAGTGTCAGGATTGCATCAGGAGTTAACGCCATATTATTGTTTGAAAAAAAGTCGTTATTGGCTTAAAACGTTAATTCAAATTACTGTAGAACTGATTAAACCGTTCTATAAACTCGCCCAGCTGCTCTGCCGGCAGATCATTTACACCTGCCGCCGCTGCACGGCCACCACCGGTAGCAAAACTACGACAAAGTTCATCAGCTCCCTGCTTATTATCCAGCGGTGCCCTGACACTGATCAGGTAATTGCCATTAGCTTTTTCTGTCAAAACCGCATGTGCTTTATTGGTTGTGGCATTAGCCAGATCGTTACTATACACGCCACTGACACGACGTGCCCAAGATTCATTAGGCAAAATATAGGCGGCAACGGCTTCATTCTCAAATTCAGGTATCACATTGGCAGCGGCAGCCATGTCCGTTTGGTAACCCGTTTCCAGTTTTTCAAAACTCTGCTGGCTATCACTCATAAAAGCAAAGGGAGACTCATATTGACTGACCAACCGATATAATTCATCAGGCTTAAAATGCAGATCATTCAAATCTGAGCCATAACCGTTGTAGTTGAGATAAATGCCTAGATTTTCCAGATTCGTCAGTTGCTGTTCGGATAAGGCTAGAGGCTTGGCCAAGATCTGCGCACTTTTCTTTAAATTATCACCAAAGGTACCGGTAATTGCCCATTCAACATACTGCCCCTGCAAATAATTATTGACCAGCAGACTAGTGCAAACATCTGCTGCCGTATTGATAATGGCTGTCAGTTTAGGATGATCAGGAATGTCTCCAGCGAAGTGATGATCGACATAAAACACTTCTGTTCCAGCTGCCAATGCGGAATCCAAACCGGCACGATTTTTATCCATTGATATATCAAGCACTGTCACCAGATCTGAGCCCTGTGGTGAAATTTTATCCAGCAACTGAATATCGCGCTTAACCCCTGTAATCAATGTACTATCCATTGGGTTGGCGTTTCTTAGCTGAGTTAACGCGCAGATGCCATCAGCATCACCATTAAAAATATCGTAAATAGCCACAAGCTAAACCTTTCGATAAGAGTTAATATCATTGAACAAAAAACTGCGAGCCAGCTTAACACAGCTATACACGGCGACAATCATACAAAAGGGTTATTTATTGACAAAGTAAGGCTATTGTTTTTCATAACTAAAAAAGCTGGCCAATAGCCAGCTTTTTTATTCTTTATCACCTTTTAAAAAATGTAATAGCCTTATTCCAGAACAATATGCTCTTTATTCTGCTCAAGCAATTTTTCACCTATACCCTTAACCGCAGTCAACTCTTCGAGAGCCTGAAAAGGGCCATAGGTTTCTCGATAGGTAATAATTGCTTGAGCCTTAGCAGGACCAACTCCCTTTAGACTTTGTACAAGAGTCTCTTGATCAGCAATATTAATATTGATCGGGTTTGATTGATCAGCAAAAGAATTCAGAGAAAAACTTAATATGAAGGCTAAAAAAATATTTGTTAGCAAACGATATGACTTAGCATACATGGCAACACTCCTTGTAGATTATATTTTGATTAACGGGATGGCTTCCTCCCATCCACGGCCAGCATGCTAACACATTGTTATATTCAAGCAAGCGTTATAATTCAATCCCCAACCCGGTATTGATTGCGACTAACGCTTGCGCTGGATTTTGGTGCTGAGTGATTGGGCGACCAATAACCAGATAATTACTACCCGCTGTGACAGCAGCATTAGGTGTCGCAATTCGACGCTGGTCCCCTTTGTCAGAATCAGCTGGACGAATACCCGGCGTCACCAATTGAAAAGCTTCACCCGCTTGCTTTCTAAGTAATTCCGTTTCCTTCGAAGAGCACACCACACCATCCAAACCACACTGCTGTGTAAGTGCTGCTAAACGTAGCACCTGCTCCATCGGATCCATATCAAGTCCCACTTGTCGCAAATCACTTTGCTCCATACTTGTCAGCACTGTAACGGCAATCAAATGCGGAGCATTGACATAATTAACGATTGCCTCCTTTGCCGCTTCCATCATACGAGCACCACCACAAGCATGTACATTGACCATCCACACCCCCAAATCGGCAGCTGCCTTAACAGCACCAGCAACGGTATTGGGGATATCGTGAAACTTTAAATCGAGGAATACTTCGAAGCCCTTATCCTGAACCAAACGAACCACAGACGGGCCGCAATGCGTAAACAGCTCTTTGCCTATTTTCATACGGCACTGAGCAGGTGATAGCAGATCGGCCATTTTTTCAACGGATGCTTCGTCAGCATAATCCAATGCGACGATTACTGGAGAATGTGTTGTCATATTGATTTCATAAGCTGGAAAAATTAAAAATGGTTTTCAGGTGTATTAACAAAAAACAAAATGCGTTGGTTAATCACCCTCTGCCCCACGAATCGATTTCATTTCACCCCAGTGTTTACAGCTGGGACATAACCAATGCAGACTTCTGCCAGAAAAACCGCAATGTCGACATTGGTAATGAGGCTTACTCTGCAATAACTGTTCAATCAATAACTGCAGTATGGTCAGATTTTCTCTCTCACGCCCACCGCTATTGGTGATATTTAATTCGACTAATTTAGCCAACCCTCGCAGGGATGGATGACGCTTAAGTTCCTGACCAATAAACTCAGCGGCTTTGGCATCACCCTGACGTTTTTGAATATCCTCTACCGATGCAAGTAGCACTCGAGCAGAGGGATAAAGCGCAAGACTTTCCTGAATAAATTCCTGAAAACCTTCCGGCTGATTTAACTTTTGATAACAGGCGTGCAACCTATCAATGGTTTCAGGTAAAAATTCTGCATCCTGATCTCTTACACTCTTGAGTACCTTCACAGCATGTTGGTAGTTAGCGGTATGGAAATCCACATCCGCCAACAACAATGAAGCCCGCACGCAGTTTTTGTCATAGCCAAGTGCTTGCTTTAATTCACTTCGGGCGGTGCGAAAGTCATTTTTAGCCATGGCCTGCTGCGCCAATTCACAACAATAATGGGAGAGCGATACCAGCACCCCCTTATCAGCAGGTTGAGTGGGTTTCAATAACGATTTTTTAGGCAACAGCTGCCTGCCCGTATCTATAGCTTTTTGCCACTCCTTTTCATCCTGATAGATTTCAATCAAATGGCGCATTGCCACTTCTCTCATATCTGGTGCTTCAATCAGTAAATCCATTAATAGCCTTTCTGCTCGATCCAATAAACCGGCACTGATATAGTCCTTGGCCAGCTCAAGGTGTGCCTGATGCAAATGAACACGAGGCAAACTGGGACGCGCTAGCAGGTTTTGATGAATTCGGATAGCACGCTCGACCTCTCCTTTGCGACGCATCAGATTGCCCACAGCAATATGTGTTTCCAGGGTTTCACTATTGACTTCCAATGCTTCGATAAAGGCATCGAGAGCACCATCTGGCTTCTCATCCAGCAAATAATTCAAACCCTGGTAATACTGCCGCTGTAACGTCGTGTCGGAATCACTGGCAACCACAGCTCTGCCACGTCGTCCAAGTAGCCAGCCTATCGCGATCGCACTAAATACCAGTATCAGTTGCCAAATATCAGCCATGGTTATTTCTTGGACAATTGCGTCATGGCACCACTGCTACGCATATCAGCAGTGCGTAAAGCATTGAGCTCCTTATTTTGTTTATCTAATTTACGTTGCAATCGCAAAGATCGACTTCTCAACCGCACAACAGTCAGACTACTGATGAGCATTCCAATGATTCCTCCAACAGCAAATGCCAGCAGGATCCATAGTGATACCCGCTGCTCTGATAGCTGAATAACCAATAAATCCAGAGGTACTTGCGCATCATTCTGGAAAGAAAAAAACACGCCTATTATTAATACAATCAGGATCACAAAATAGGCGAGCCAACGATTTAACAATTTCACCAATTAGCCTCTTGCTCAATTTTTAAAGCTATAAATATAAAAAAACGGCATGGTCTTCCGACCATACCGTTCACATTATCATTCTGCAATGATTGTAATGCGCTTTCGAGTGTTTACCCAGCTTGAAGCAGGCTATCGTTGACCCGCTCACGCATTTCTTTACCCGGTTTAAAGTGAGGGACATATTTTCCACTCAGCTCAACAGTCTCACCCGTTTTCGGATTTCTACCCTGCCGGGGTTCACGATAGTGCAGGGAGAAACTCCCAAAACCCCGAATTTCTATCCGCTCTCCGGAAGCCAAGGTCTGCGACATCTGCTCCAGAATGGTTTTGACTGCCAGCTCCACATCCTTGGCAGACAACTGTGTTTGCCTGGATGCTATGCGTTCAATCAGCTCCGATTTCGTCATATCCACTACCCGTTGCTGTTTCCATTAGTTCTAACTAGAAACAAGAGTAGCACTGGATAGCCAGATGCGCGAATATTGATCACAGAAAAATTCACACTGATCAATAACTTAGCTTCAAAAAGGGGGATTTTAGGGCTCTGAAGAAGAATTTCACTCTACTAAAGCAGAATGCTCTTCTCACAGAACCCAAGATATAACCAGAATATTTATCCGGTTATTATTCCTTATTGTCCATTTGCGCCTTGATCAGGTCGCCAATGGTCGTTGCAGTTTCAGGCTCAGACTTCTTATGCGCCTTGATCGCTTCTTGCTCTTCAGCAAAATCTTTAGCCTTGATAGAAAGGGCAATAGTGCGGTTCTTACGATCAACACTGATGATCTTAACCTCAACCTCTTCGCCTTCTTTTATCGCATTACGAGCATCTTCAACCTTATCGCGGCTAATTTCAGAAGCCTTCAGAGTACCTTCAATGTCCTCAGCTAAAGTCAATACAGCACCCTTGGCATCAACTTCTTTAACAGTACCTTTGACGATGCTGCCTTTGTCGTTTTCAGACACGTAGTTGTTGAAAGGATCGTCTTCCAGCTGCTTAACACCCAGTGAGATACGCTCTCTCTCGGGATCAATCGACAGGATAACTGTTTCGATCTCGTCGCCTTTCTTGAACTTGCGAACCGCTTCTTCGCCAGACTCATTCCAGGAAATATCAGACAGGTGAACCAGACCGTCGATAGCACCATCCAGACCAATGAAGATACCGAAGTCAGTAATCGACTTGATGGCACCCTTGATCTTATCGCCTTTGCTGTACTGGCGACCGAAGGCATCCCATGGATTTTCTTGACACTGCTTGATGCCCAGTGAAATACGACGACGTTCTTCGTCGATATCCAGAACCATCACTTCCACTTCGTCGCCCAGGTTAACAACCTTGGATGGGTGGATGTTCTTGTTGGTCCAATCCATTTCAGAGACGTGTACCAGACCTTCAACACCCTCTTCGATCTCGGCAAAACAGCCGTAATCTGTCAGGTTAGTGATGGTCGCCTTAACACGAGCACCTTCTGGATAGCGGTTGGTGATAGAGATCCATGGATCTTCACCCAACTGCTTCAGACCCAGCGATACGCGGTTACGCTCACGGTCAAACTTCAATACTTTAACGTCGATTTCATCGCCAACATTGACGATTTCACCTGGGTGCTTGATGCGTTTCCAGGCCATATCAGTGATGTGCAATAGACCATCAACACCACCCAGATCAACGAAAGCACCATAGTCAGTCAGGTTCTTAACGATACCTTTAACAGACATACCTTCTTGCAATGTAGCCAGTAGTTCATCACGCTCAGCGCTGTTGGCATCTTCCATCACCGCACGACGTGAAACCACGACGTTGTTGCGCTTCTGATCCAGCTTGATGACCTTGAATTCTAACTCTTTACCTTCGAGGTGAGTGGTTTCGCGAATTGGGCGAACATCGACCAAAGAACCAGGCAGGAATGCACGGATTGAGTTCACATCAACGGTAAAGCCACCTTTAACCTTGCCATTGATGATACCGGTAACCACTTCTTCAGCCGCATAGGCAGCTTCCAGTACTTTCCAAGCTTCAGCGCGCTTGGCTTTTTCGCGTGACAGCTTGGTTGCACCCCAACCATCTTCGACCGCTTCCAGGGCAACTTGAACCTCATCACCCACTTCCAGTGTCAGCTCACCGCCTTCACTGACAAATTCACTGCGAGGAATGACACCTTCTGATTTCAAACCTGCGTGAACAGTAATCCAATCACTATCGATATCAATAACAACACCGGTTACGATCGAACCTGGCTTCATATCGATAGTACTTAAACTTTCTTCAAATAATTCCGCGAAACTTTCGCTCATGATTTTTACCTACAATGGGAAGCAAGTGATAAAGACTGTCTTCTCTCTTCTTTAAGGCAAAGCCTGTTATCACCCTCCATGCGACCAGCTCACATGGGCCTGATTACTAAAATCCATTCAGGGCAATTACTGGATTGTGTTTCACTGACTAAGTCGTCATCGTTGAAACGCGCCTAGAATGGAGCCGTTTGTACAATTCGTCAGAGCTGGGAACTCAAACTGGCCTGCACAGCCGAAAGTACTTGCTGAAAGACCTCTTCTACCGGAATGCAGCTGCTATCAATCACCAGAGCATCTTCGGCAGGTTTCAGGGGAGCGACTGTTCGATTCATATCGCGGTCGTCACGCGCCTGGATGTCCTCCAAAAGGGCGGCGAGATTAACACTTTCTCCCTTACCGATCAACTGCTTATAGCGGCGCTGGGCACGCTCTTCTGCCGAGGCAGTAAGATAAATTTTAACGGGGGCATCGCTGAAGATCACGGTGCCCATATCGCGGCCATCAGCAACCAATCCCGGCGCCCTGGCAAAACCACGTTGAAAGCTTTTCAAAGCTTCGCGAACGCCCTGATGAACAGCGACTTTTGAAGCCAATTCACCGGAAGTTTCCATCCTTACCAACTGACTTATATCGTCGCCATCAAGCATCACAGTAGCAGGCTCACCCGGTTCAGAGGGCAGGAACGCCACATCCAGGTTAGCAGCCAACGCTGCCAGTGCAGCCTCGTCGTCAAATGACACACCCTGACGCTCAGCTGCCAAGCCCACGATTCGATAGAGCGCACCACTATCCAATAAGTGCCATCCCAACTGTTTCGCCAACAGCTGACAGATTGTGCCCTTACCTGAACCGCTAGGGCCATCAATTGTGACTACAGGTACTGTCATCACTCACAAATCTTTTTAAACAATTTGAAATAGGTTGGAAACGTCTTGGCGGTACAGCCCGGATCATTAATGGTGATTTCTGCCTGCCCCATTGCCGCTAAAGAAAAGCACATCGCCATACGATGATCATCATAAGTATCAATGGTTGCTGGCTTTAAATCAGTTGGGGGAGTTATTTCAATAAAGTCTTCACCTTCTACCACTGTGGCACCGACTTTTCTTAATTCCGTTGCCATCGCTGACAAACGATCGGTTTCTTTAACACGCCAGTTA
>JANQLG010000034.1 GCA_028280715.1 Spongiibacteraceae bacterium
CTTCTTCCTCTTCTTCCTCTTCTTCCTCTTCTTCCTCTTCTTCCTCTTCTTCCTCTTCTTCCTCTTCTTCCTCTTCTTCCTCTTCTTCCTCTTCCTCCTCTTCTTCCTCTTCCTCCTCTTCTTCCTCCTCTTCCTCCTCTTCCAGTCTAATCAGTTCATCTAACAATGCACGTTCGGGGTCGGTTTCATTTTCTGTCTGTTCTTCCCGTGCAACTCCAAACAGATCCAACAGTCGCAGAAATGGATCCCGGTCATCATCAGCTTCCTGAGCCAAAGTCGATTGTGCAAAGATTAGTAACAACACGACAAACGCTGCCCGCCGACAAGCTAAATAGTGTTTGTTTAACTTTTGTTGTAGTTTTGTAACTAGCATTGATTGACCTGCTTAAACACGACTTTAACCATGGCTCCACCAAGGCGCTCGCTCTTAGTTGCACTGACTTCCGCCCCCATACTCAGACACAAACGCCGAACAATGGCCAGACCCAAGCCATAACCACCGGTACTTTTATTTCGGCTGGAATCAATGCGATAAAATGCATCAAATACACGTTCCAGTTCGGGCTCAGGGATACCTGGCCCATCATCCGCTACGATTAGCGTGGGTTCACCGGCTATTTCGGTCAATGTAATTAATATCTCGTTGTTCGCATGTTTGACGGCATTGGTAAAAAGATTGCTGATCACTCGGCACACATCCTCTTTGTTGGCGAATAGTGAGATATCTTCGTCCACTTCAGTGGTAAATGTCAGTTCCGGGTTTAGTTCAACGAAGTTGGATATTTCCTCGGCCAGTAAGCTACCAAGTTCTGTTGTCGTGGTCTGGTTATCCTGCTTATCACTGAGCCGGTGGTATGTCATAAGCTCGGATACCAGTGCTTCCAGTTGAGCAATATCACGCCCTAGGGCATCGATTTTTGCCCGCTCTTCTTCTGATACCTGGACGCCTTCCAAAAACTGCAATCGGAATTTCATTCTTGCCAGCGGCGTTCTTAACTCATGCGACACTGCCTGTAACAAGTTTTGCCTGTCATCCAATAGTGATTGAATCTGTGTTGCCATGGCATCAAAGCGGTCCGACAGGCGCGCGAACGCATCATTCCCACTCATATTGACCCGTGCGTCCAAATCACCGCTACCGTAACGATCTAGTGTCGTCACAATTGCCTGAAACTGCCGCTGTGACAGGAACACCATTACTGTTGTAACAATAACAACAACAGTAATAAATATGCCTAGCAAGGTCATAAATAGCGTCCACGGCAGGGCATTGAATTGTGGTATGGGGCCAACACCCAGTACTTTCCCGGACTGCGCTGGTGCGTATACTGAAATCGTATTAGCGGCCTCATCATGAACAGCCACTACGCTTCCCCGTCGCAATCGCGACAGCTGCTGTGCATCCAACGCCATCTGTTCAATGCCATATAGGCGAACAGGGCTTGAGCTGTACTGTTCGACACTGTCAGCAGTATCAGGCCAACCCAAACGCGCTTGCTCAACCGCTAACAAACCTGCTAAACCACGGTATTTCTGTTCGGTCAGTTCTCTAAAAGTGAGAATGGCATAACGACGGCCGATACCGGTAGGCACCCACCAGTCGGTAATGCCACCACTACGGTTAACTGCAACAGGTAGACCGCTACCTAATTGAACTCGCTCATCGGCATCCAGTGACGCAGTGTTGGGATCCAGCTTTATTTCAGCACCCATCAGCCTGGCCACATTATCCAGATAGGCTAATTTTCGTTCCTGACTTGCTTGGCGAGCAGCCGTATCAGCCACTAGCTGCATCGACCCTGAAAATACATCGCTCTGGTAGGTCGTCAGCCGTTGGCGGTTGCTCACTTCGTAAACACCATAGCCTATCGGCGCTGCAATGCAGATTGATGCCAGGATGCCGGTGTAAATTCGTACGAACACGTTTGTCTACCTTCTGTTTTCTTTCTAGCTTTCTAGGGTGTTGCTGGCAGTGTACCCAAGCTCATCCTGGGTGACAAAAGAGTCCGGTGCTCGTCGATGGTGATGGGTTACAAAAGGCTACAAAAAGCCAACGCTTGCAGCACAGACCCTACATTCGCTCGGACAGATAATGGCCTCACATGTTGTCGAGGCTGACCTAATGACCCACAGGTTACACACCTTATTTAAGCGAAGTTTATGCGTTGAACTGGTGCTGGTGTTTGTCGCAATCATCTCGCTGTTAACTTTTCCGCCGGTAAAAGGCAGCATCGGCAAGCTATTAACGCCACAAACCGTATACGACTATCGGCTGCGCATGAGTTTCGACGACAGCGACCGTGAGGTAAATGTCAGCACTTACATGCCACAAACATCCGCTCGTCAAACAGTTCTATCTGAATCATTGCAAGCGCCGGGGTTGGATCAACAACGTTATGCATCACCCAACGGTTTTATCGGTAATTGGCGCGGAGACGGGCAGGCCAGTGTCATTGATTATCAAGCATTGATTAAGGCCAAAGCTTACCAGTTCCACATCGACCCCAACATTCCGCTCGATCGCGCATCACTGAAACGTTGGCCGACAGCTCTTGCCACAACCGACGTCATTCAAGTTGACCACGCTGAAATTGCAGCACTCTGGCAACAGATTAAGCCGGATAATGAAGTGTCACTGCTCGCCGCGCTTGAAAGTATTTACCGCTATATCTATGAGCTTGAAACCCTGCCGTTTAAAGGCACTACAGATGCATTGACGGCGTTGCGACTTGGTGCAGGCAGTTGTAATGGCAAAAGTCGCCTGTTTGTAGCGATTGCCCGTCATATAGGTATTCCCGCTCGCTTGGTAGGCGGCGTTATTCTTAATGATGGCCAGAAACGCACCTCACACCAATGGTTAGAAGTTAATATCAACCATCAGTGGGTACCGTTTGACCCGACTAACGGTTATTTTGCCGCCTTACCAGCACATTATCTTGAGTTGTACGTCGGTGATGAGCCTCTGTTCCGGCGCACCGCAGATATTAATTTCGACTACTATTTTGATATCAATACCCGTCTTGCGGCGCCAGCGCTGTATGCAATAGACGCTGACGCAAATGCTGCCGCTACGCGCGCACTTGCTTTAACCGATCTGTTAACCCATCTGGATATACCGCCGCAAACGGTTGCCGTATTGCTAACCTTGCCCCTGTGTGCATTGATAATCACGATACTGCGCAACCTATTTGGCCTTAAAAGCTTTGGCGTATTTATGCCCATGCTGATTGCCAGCGCGTGCACGTTTATTGGTTTAGTACCGGGGTTGGTGGGTATGACCTGTGTCGTGCTTATCGGGCTTGCCGCTCACTTATACCTGAACCGGCTGAATATGTTGAAGATCCCTAGGCTGGCGGCGGTGATAACTATAGTCAGCGCAGCGACCTGGGTATTACTGTTCGCGGTCAAACAGCTAACAACGCTGCAAGTGGGTGTTTTGGCTCTGTTTCCCGTCGTGATCATCAGCTTTCTGGCGGACAAACTCAGTGATCTGGTTGACGAACAACAGTGGCAAGAATTGATCGAAGCATTGTTCGGCACCTTGTTTATTCTGGTTCTGTGCTATGCATGTGCCACATCAGCCACTGTACTGGGGCTACTCATTGTTTTCCCGGAAGCTTATCTACTTATTCTGGCTGCTCAAATCTATCTCGGCCGTTGGACCGGCTTGCGTGTTACAGAGCTGATTCGTTTTCGCCAGTTAATCAAAACCGGTGTGCCAGTGCTTGGTATCAACAAACGTAATCTTGATTACGTCGGAGGTTTGAACACCGCCAAAGGGTTGGTAACTGCAGTAGACAAGCTGGAAACCAAGGCATTGTTGGAAGCCAATGGTATTCCCACCCCGGCAACGGTAGCGCGATTTAATAGCTTTCGTGACGCTGAATTGTTATCCGCCCACATAGCCGATGTAAGTGAGTTTGTGATCAAGCCGAATGCCGGTAGTCAGGGTAATGGTATTGTGGTCATTCGCGATCGCAGCGGAGCTGACTTCATTACCGCTAGTGGCAAGGTCATGAGCATGTCTGCTCTGCGTAATCACATCGTTGAAATTATTAATGGCAATTTCGCGCAACATGGCCAGCAGGATATTGCCTATATCGAGCCGTTGATTCACCAACACCCGGCCATGGAAGCGCTCAGCGGCGCAGGCCTTTGCGACATTCGTATTGTGGTCATTAAAGACGAGATCGTCAGTACCATGCTACGTATACCCACGGCAAGTTCCGGCGGTAAAGCTAACTTACACCAGGGGGCGCTGGGCGCATCGATAGATATTGAAACCGGTCGCATTGACCGCTGTTTATTAAAGGGCAAGCCGCTTACAAAGCATCCTGATTCCGGCGTCAGCTTAATTGGTAGTCGTATACCTCACTGGCAAACCATTCTGGATATGAGCCGCGCATGTTCAAAGGTCATCGGTCTTGGTTATCTGGGTGTAGATATCTGTATGGATACCGACAGAGGCCCACTGGTACTGGAGCTGAATGGTCGCCCCGGGCTGGAGATTCAAAACGTCACCCAACTTAGCCTGATTGCAGATGCCAAGCCGCCTGCAAACACTGCTTTTGCGACAGGAATTTAACAACAGGAACTTAATAATAGGAATTTAACGATAGGAATTTAACGATAGAGGCTTAACGTTAGAAGCTTAGCGATAAGATTTTAAACAGGAACTTAAATTTATGAATCCTCGAAAAACGCTAGCGACCGCAACGCTGTTTTCAGCCATGTACATTGGCCTGGTGAGTGCTGATCACATGCTTACGCAAACTGAACCAGCAGCAAAACAATTTGTGATTAACACTGGCGCTGAACAGATGGTTGGTGCAGATACAAGCCTTGTGAATGCACAGCTAAATTTGAGTAAGGCTGAAATTCGACAATTGGCGCGTACGTATCGCAATGACGATTCGCCACTGGCACAACCGATTTATGTGAACGGCGATCAAGCTACCCGCCGCCTATTGGTCGATGCTATTGCTGATTACCTCAGCACAGCCAACGCTTATCGATCATTACAGCGTTTATGTGACGAGCTGACGGTGGCAGAACGTCGCGCTTATGACCTGCAATTTCGCTGTGCGTTGACACTCTCAAAACGGCGCCAGACCGAAGCTGCCGTCACAGCTTACCAGGCTTTGCTCAACGACGAGCCTAATCACCAGGCTGCCGCCATTAATCTGGGCTTATTGCTTCATAAGCTCGACAACTATGTAGCGGCAGAGCAGGCATTAAAACATGCGGTAAATATCAGCTCAGGGTCGCGTAAGGCTAAGGCATTAGCAGCCCTGGGTAGTAATTACACTGCCCTGCAACAGTTTCAGAGTGCCGCCACCTACTATGACCGATCTATACAGTATCGTCCGGGTCACGCGCCCACCTGGTTAAAGCTGGCACAAGTACGTGCCATTCTGAATGAGAACTTTGACGAGGTTAGCAAGACCTTTGAGCGCGCGCTGGCGTTGCAACCTGATTATGGCCGAGCCGCTCATGCTTACGGCCGCTATCAACTTAAGCACCTGGCCTTTGACGCGGCCAGCGGCACATTGGAAACAGCATTGGAACATTCGAACCGGAACGAGCAACTGCATCTTGACTTAGCTTGGGCCTATACCGAAGCCAGACAATTTAATGCCGCACAACAACAGTGGCAGTGGCTCGTGCAACATGCGAATGAGGTCAATACTCGCCTATTAGCCAGTCATTTTAAGCAAGTGCTGGGCAACACCAAACAGTTGTTACCAACGTTGCCTACGACCACTGATTTTATGTATGCCCGTGCCGTATTGGCTGATCTTGCTAATGATACGGATACTGCCAGATCCCTACTGCAGCAGATCCCTACTGATCACCAACTAGCGTTGCGCTGCCAACACCGCTTGCAGCAATTAAATGAAAACTCAAGGCAGCTTGGACTATTCGCATCGATTTAAACCCAATAAGCCAATAGACTTGTAAAACCAATAGGAGCCAACATATGACTTCGATATTTAAACCCTACCGCATGATGGTATTGGCACTCGTCGTCGCCACATCCACTACCACCGCCAATGAACTTGAAGTGGAAGTAGGCATCGGCTATGACAGCAATCCGTTTCGCTTGAATGACGCCCTGTTCAGCACATCCAGCGACACCTTTTTGAGTACTGAATTAGAAGGCGAACTGGAGCTAGGCAACCTCAGTCTCGAAGCCGATGTTGAACAGCGCACCTATAGCGATGATGACCGGGCCGATACCACCCGGTTCGAGGCAGAAGTTGAGTACGAGCAGCAGTTAAGCAAAGTGGTGGAGCTGGAAGCTGGGATAGAATTCGTCAGTTCCGATCGCAGCTATGTTAGCCGCTTCTCGGGCGATACCTTTAGATTTGGCGGCGTCAATGCGGAAGACCGTTATGATTTCACGCGTTGGGAACCAAGCGCCAGAGTCACCGCAAAACTCAGTGATCAACACCGCTTGCGTCTGACACTCAGCCACCGCCAGCAAGATTACGACGACTTTACCGCCATCGGCCTGAGCAACCTGGATTACGATCAAACTAACATAGAAGCTCAGTGGCGCTATCGTCCGATCGACGCGTTTACCATCACCCCGGAACTGGAGTTAAGCCAGCGCGACTATGATGATCGGCCTGCTGCCGATAGCGCCGGCGCAGACATTCCGGGTTCAACCTTAAGCTATGACTATGTGGGCGTAGGCTTGCGGTTACGCTATGAGCTGTCTGACAAGACAACCATCAGCCCCCGTATTAATTTTGTACAGCGGGAAGATAACGGTGGCGGGTTTTACGATACCGACGACTTGCGCGTTGCGGTGAGCCTCAATCATAAACCTGCGAAAAACCAGCGTCTTTACATGGTGCTCAGCTACAGTGACCTGGAATACAGTCGCGCTAACACAACGAATATTGAAGAGGATAGTGAAGCACCGAGTCGCTCCGGCTGGCGAATTCGCGTCAGTTATGAGCAGCCGGTACTGCAGTTGGCTGACGAGCACCTAATTGGTTTCGTCAATCTTCAGGCTGAAGACTTTGATGCTGATCTGCGTGAATATCAGTACGACAGGTACCAGGCTACGGTAGGTGTGAAATACAGCTTCTAACAGCTATATTTTAATGGCAGCCAGAAGATTAACTGAGGCTTGAAGACATGAACCTATTCAGTGTTTTCAATGAGAAGTTTTTTTAATGGCGCTAGTGGCCTGATCCACGGTTTTTCTCTCAGAGAAGTATCGAGAGAATTGACGGCATGTTGCGCTTCAGAAAAAGTTTCATAGACGCCTAATAATAATAGTTGGTGAGTCATGCCGTTATTGTTGATGGTGACTTTCAGCGGAGCTAGATCGGGGTGCTGCTGAAGAAATATTCTAACGGTTTCTTCGTGTTTGGCTGCCAGTAGTTGTACAGTATAAAAGTGATCCGGGTACTCGTTAATGTTCAGATACTCACTAATAGATAACTCCTCAGAGTCAGCAGCTTCAGTGTTGGTACTCTCAGATTCTGCAGTGGTGCCCTCTAAATCTATTTCCTGTTGGGGAATATCTGGCGATGTACTGGCAATAGACGTTGCCGGAGCCGGAGTCTCTACAACAACAGGTGCTTCTATTGGAGATATTCTGACCTGTTGTGAGTCCTGATCGATACATCTCCAGCCTCCCTGTCGAGTTCCATCGCAACGCCAGGTCGTTGATTGAGTGGGTTGCTGGTTAGCTTGTGCCGAAGCGCTCGGTAATTCAGGTTTTGAATTATTCGAACTACAGGCAGCAAGGCCGAAGAGAAGTAATATCCAAAGTAAGTTTTGGAGGAAAATATCGGAAGTTGATAACGGCATAGTCAGAGAATAATTTCAAAACTCTGCGTTGACAACTGGTTTTAGCATTTGAAGCTAACCGTCAGTGTTATCTGACAGTTAGCCTATTGTATTCTCTAGGGACAATGTTAGTAGTTGCCGCTCTGCAACGCGCTAATGCGTTTTTCCAGTGGTGGATGCGACATAAAGAGTGCTGCCAGACCTTGTTTCATGCCGCTGCTAATACCAAAGGCAGTCATTTCTCCAGGCATATCATTGGGTAGTCCTTGCTCACTTCTAAGGCGTTGTAAGGCAGCAATCATTGATGTTCTTGAAGCCAGGTTGGCGCCGGCGGCATCGGCACGGAATTCACGCCAACGAGAGAACCACATAACAATGGTTGAGGCGAGAATACCCAAAATAATTTCGGCAAAAATAGTGGCGATGTAATAGCCAATACCAAAGCCTCGTTCGGTCTTGAAAATAACACGGTCAACTGTATGGCCAATAATGCGAGCAAAGAACATCACAAAGGTATTCACCACACCTTGAATGAGGGTCAGAGTAATCATGTCGCCATTGGCTACGTGACCCACTTCGTGAGCCAACACTGCTTTGGCTTCATCTTGGCTAAAGCGTTGTAACAAGCCGGCACTAACTGCTACCAGTGCATTGTTCCTGCTGGCTCCAGTGGCAAAGGCATTGGAGCTGGGGGAAGGGAAGATACCCACTTCAGGCATGCCAATATTGGCCTTTTGTGCTAGTTCGGCGACTGTATCCACCAGCCATTTTTCCTGACTATTACTAGGTTGTTCAATGATTTGAACACCCATCGCGCGCTTGGCCATCCATTTGGATAACATCAGCGAGACCAGTGAGCCGCCCATGCCAAACACACCGCAGAATACCAGTAATGCTGACAGGTTCAGGTCAACGCCGTTGGCTTCCATGATGGAGTCGAAGCCCAAAATATTCAGGGTAATACTGGCTACAATCAAAATTGCCATATTGGTAGCCAGAAAAAGGAATATTCTTAACATGGATTAATCGTCCTGTTTTGTTCAATACAGCAGATTAGATAGGGCTTTTTACGTAAGTTTCAATGTGTTTGATGAATAATCTATGACGATTGTAGTGTTAAATTTCCGTCATTTTCTTGGCCGGCCTCGTTTTTCGCATCAGTGGCATCTTTTGCCTCTTCTTCGAGAAGGAGCCCAAGGGCTGGTTCTGCGATATTTTCAGGCTCGGATTCAATGGGATTGGTTACCTCTACAACCGGTTGTTTCTTATCATCAAGGTCAACACGGATGGCTTCGGCTCGCAGATAAATATCCTTGGAGCTCAATTCGAAAACGAGATTAACGGCTTCATCCTTGTGCTCGCTGCGAAACAGCAGTTTGGGCTCGCTCCCGTCCACCCATTCTTTATGTTTGTTGGCGAAGTGACCATTTTGATTGGTGACGATAAAAATTTTACTCATATTTTTTACAGCTTTATTGTTTGTAGATTTGAAAATTATACAGGCGGATTTTAACGGGAATTTAACAGTCCAGCTACGCCACTTTTTTAAGTAGCAGATCTTTGGCCTGATTAATTTGCGCAGCCAGATAATCGCTGCCACCGCGGTCTGGATGCATTTTCTGCATCATCCGACGATGAGCGGCAACAATATCTTCTTTGCTGGCTCCTGGAATAAGTCCCAGCACGGCGTAGGCGGCATCTTCATCCATTTCGCCGTTACTGCTAGGCGGTGGTGCCGTTGACTGCTGCTGCCAGTCGGCGCCAAAACGGTGGTTGAGATAGGTGATCAGTAAACGGGCAGAGTCAGTGTCCTGCTGGTGGCAGTAATCCAGTAATTGTTCAAGATTGGATAGCTCCATACCATCGAGTTGCTGGCCACTAAAAGGCCCGCTAATCACTTCACCTGAAAGGCGATTGTTATCGTGATTCATCACCATCGACAGGATGCGGGTATTGACTTGGGATTGATTGTCACTGGCTGGGGGCGGTTGAGTGCGAGTTTTGTACAGATGTTGAATAGTGGGTAAAAAGCGCAGTATCAATGGCAGTGAGCGCCGGATAAAAGGCAGTGCTGCACCAATAGCAGCGCCGATCCAGTGGATTCTTCCGGTGACGGCCAGCAGCACTAATACCAGGGCTGCTATCGCCAGGCCATATTTCCAATACACTTGTTTGAGTTGAGCCTTGGGGGTATTCCTAAAGAGCTGAATAACAATCAGCGCAATGACAATGAACGCTATGAGAAGGATAAGGCGACTGAGCATAAAAACAATTAGCCTTGAATCTGTTGAAGTAAATGTCGAGCGGAGGATGTCTGGAGTTTCTGCAGGGCATCAATGCCGCCGGTAGCGAATATTGCCACGGCTGATAACAATTCTGCCAGTTTGCTGGCGCTACTTTCATCAAAGCTGGCGTAGGCGCCTTTACTCAAATGCGCCATTTGCTGAAAACATTGCTGAACGTTGGGGTCGTGGCCCTCTTGAAACATAAATAATGGAACACTCACCATACCCAGTTTACCGGCTTTGGCGCAGAGTTTATCGACACTTTCTTCAACAGCGTCACCTATTATGATCACACCGTTAACAGCCTGCTTTGCATGCTCCTGCCAGCAATGATCTAGTACCTTTCCGATTTGGGTATATCCGCCCAGACACTGCACTGCTGACATGGTCTTTAACAAAGGTTGGCTGCTATTAAACCAGGGGCTGATATGGAACTCATTAAAACCCCGAAAATAACACAGCTGCAGTGCAATACCGCCAAGCGTATTGGTTGCCTGAAACATCTGTGCCTGTAAGTGGCAGGCGCGATCCCAGGTGGGTTGGCGGCTGGCGGTGGCATCAAGGGCAAAAATCAAGCGTCCCTGATGAGCACTTTGATTGTTGACGCGCTGCGGAAGTTGTTCTGCCTGCGCCAAAAAGCGGCTGAGATCATTGCTGCCAGAAGAGGGTTTTTGAATGTTTTTGTTTGAACTCATTAATGATTCACTTTTTCAACAGTGTAGTCAGTTTAACGCTTGAGTGTTGTAGCACAAGTTTTGCTTATAGACATTGAGCCTATTAAAAAACCCTATTTAGGGTTATTCATACAGGGCTATGTTAGAGTTTACGCCAATTTTTAATGTCCAAACCGTTTTTACTATGCGTTCATCGGAACTAACCGCTAAGCACCGAGCTAGATTGTTTTCTGGGCTGCTTGCCCACAAGGGGCAAAATGGTGACTGGGATAAAATTTTTCAACTGCTGCGACAAGGGAGGTATGCTGCTGATAAAGCGCAGTTACCCGATTTGGTCCAAAAAATGGAGCAGGGACAAACGGCAGTAATCGATGGCTTAAAAAAGACGGGGCAGTTTTTACCTTGGGAATTAACCGTTCTCGAATTTGGTTTGAAGTGTGGTGGTCTTTCACAAAGTTATCAGCGATTGCAACAACACTATGCTTTACAGCAACGCTTGCAACAGCAATTGGCCACAGCGCTTAAGTTACCAACGATTTTTGCGATGGCGGTTATCTCGGCTTTGTTTTGTTGGATGTATTTGCAACAACATATTGTCTTGACAGATGCGATCAATCGATGGGGGTTGAATGTCGTTGTCATTAGTATTTTTTCGCTGGGAATTTATTATTTTTATAATCGCCTGTATTCAGCGGCGGTGAAGCCGACTTTGATAAGCATCTTAAAGCGCATCCCCTTTGTAAATCGATTGCTGACATCCAGCCAGCGAGTCAATTATTTTAAAAATTTAAATCAGGCTATTGCTGGTGGTTTACCTTTAATACAATCGTTGCTGTTGTCGGCGCGTTTTCTTCCTGATGAAAATACTACTGCTCCCTATCAAGGGATACATGGGGCTGTCAGTAGCGGCGAAAAATTATCCTCGGCTTTGTCTCAAAGTGGTGTGCTTAAGGGGGTTCACATCTCTCCTTTGGTTAAACAGCCGATAACTGTAGAAAAGGTTCAGCTACATATCGAGGAAGCGGTAACAGCAGATTTTTTTCAGCGGTGGTTATCAGCGGCGAGCTGGATGTCGTTATGGTTATACTTGTTATTGCCTGTGCTGATATTTATAAACTTGATGTTTATTGTGTAGCCGCTTTTTAACGACTAGTAGTTGTTTAATGATGGCTGATGGGAAGGTAGCTTTCTGATTTTAATGTTTCCAGTTCTTGTAAATAATGGCGTCTTGCTACTAGCTCGTTTTCAATCAGCTTAAATTGGTAGCTTTTAACGCGAGAAGGTGAATTAATATTGATTAATTCCCATAGTTTGCGGCTACATAGGTTTTTTACATCGATGTTTTCTTGCGTTGCATCCTGATTTTGCATTGCTTTATCCTCTGATCATCTTTATCTATTTTGCTCTCGTATTCCTTTATGGCAAATTTTAATTGCATTTTTGTTACGCTAGATTGAAATCTTCGTGAATAGCGAGTATTTATCATGCCAAAAGGTTTTTAAACACCGTTTGAAACAGGTTTTGGTGCTTACGGTGCTTATATAGCCGCTTAAGATGATGCTAAGGTATCAGGGGGGGAGAAAATATGAGTTTACTGGATATTATGAATACAAATAAAAAGTTGGTGATGCCTGCACCAGAATCAGCCTTAAAAGGACGAAACGAGTCAATCATGAAGCCTGGAGCCCATTTTGTGTTGGGCAATTCTATAGCGGCTCCGTTTCCTTCACAGTGCCAGCAGGTATTATTTGGGCTCGGTTGTTTTTGGGGTGCTGAAAGAAAATTCTGGAATTGCGATGGGATTTATACTACGGCGGTAGGTTATGCCGCCGGATTGACTCCGAACCCCACCTATGAAGAAGTATGTTCCGGAATGACGGGCCATAACGAAGTGGTGTTGGTGGTTTATGATCCGTCGCAGATGAGTTTTGATAAATTACTGAAGCTTTTTTGGGAAAGCCACGATCCGACCCAGGGTATGCGTCAGGGCAATGATCGCGGCACGCAATATCGTTCGGGTATCTATTGCTTTACCGAAGAACAGCTACAGGCCGCCCAGGCCTCACTGCAGATTTATCAACAGGCACTGGCTGCTTCCGGCCTTAAAGAAATCACCACAGAAATTTTGCCTGCACCAGAATTTTATTATGCCGAAGAGTATCATCAGCAATATCTGGCAAAAAATCCTAATGGTTATTGTGGTTTGGGTGGTACCGGAGTGTCTTGCCCTGAGTAAAGTTTTTTATTCAGGATTTAATAGTAAAAATCAGTAGGGAGAAAATAAGCGACTTGTTAAGGCGGTAAGAGCATTTTCAACGCGTAAAATTCTGGATCCTAAATGAATACTTTTGAAACCTGCTTCAAAAAATTTGTTGACTTCATAGTCAGTAAATCCACCCTCGGGGCCTATGGCTAAGGTAACAGATTGATTCAGGTTGGCGGGGCATGGATCACCGGTATTAGGGTGAGCAATTAACGCCTGTGTATTGGCAATGATGCCGGGCAGCTCATCTTCCACAAAGGGTTTAAATAAACGTTTAAAACTAACGGTTGGCATAATGGTGTCTTTCGCTTGTTGCAGACCGGCGATTAAATACTCTTCAATTTTTTCATCTTCTAAAATAGGGCTATTCCAAAAACTTTTCTCCACTTTATAACTGTTGATAACAATCAGTTCTGATACGCCCAGTTCGCTAATAGAACGAAAAATTCTGCGGATCATTTTTGGCCTGGGTAGAGCAAGAATAACCGTGAGAGGCAATTTTTTTGGCGGTGTTTGGTCAAAACAGACATCCATTGTTACACCGTGTTCGTCGATGAAAGTAATCGTTCCTGTTCCGATTTTCCCATTCAGTTTGCCGATGCGAACGCTGTCTCCCGCCACAGATTGATGAATGGTTTTGATGTGATTAAAACGTTGGTCAGAGAGAACGACAGAATCATTTCCGTCGATTTCTTCTGGCTTTAGTAAAATGATATTCACGAGCAACAGTCCGTTTTTTTACTCGTCGTCAATATCTTCATAGACTGGCTCCGCCCAGAGATCATATTCATCTGCCGCGGTAATGGTCACCAGTAATACATCGCCCGGAAATGTATCAGTAAAGTCATCCAAAAAAACTTTGCCATCAATTTCGGGTGCGTCGGCATAGCTGCGAGCAATAGAGCCTTGCTCATCCACTTCATCAACTAACACTTCCATTTGTTGACCAACGCGTTGCTGTAGCTTGTTGGCCGAAATACGCTGTTGGGTTTCCATAAAGCGCTCCCAGCGTTGTTGTTTTATCTCTTCAGGAACTGGGTCAGGTAAATCATTGGCGCTGGCGCCTTCGACGGGCGAATATTGAAAGCAGCCGACACGATCCAGTTGCGCTTCTTCAAGCCAGTCCAGTAACACCTGAAAATCTTCTTCGGTCTCTCCAGGAAAGCCGACAATAAAGGTCGAACGAATTACCAGCTCCGGGCAGATTTCACGCCAGGCTTTTATTCTCTCTAATGTTTTTTCCTGATTGCCGGGGCGCTTCATTAATTTCAAAATGCGCGGGCTGGCATGCTGGAAGGGGATATCCAAGTAAGGAAGAATTTTTCCCTCGGCCATTAATGGAATCACTTTATCAACATGAGGGTAGGGGTACACATAGTGTAGTCTCACCCATATACCCAGTTCTCCGAGTGCAGCAGCTAAATCCTGCATGCGGGTTTCCATCGCCTGACCATCGACAAAATCCAGTTTGTAACGTGTGTCGATGCCATAGGCACTGGTATCTTGAGAAATAACTAACAGTTCTCTTGTACCTTGTTCAACTAATGTTTTGGCTTCATTAATAATTTGGCTGATTGGTCGGCTTATTAAATCACCACGCATGGCGGGAATAATGCAAAAACTACAGCGGTGATTACAGCCTTCGGAAATTTTCAGATAACTATAATGTTGCGGAGTCAGCTTAATACCAGATGCAGGTAATATATCGGGATAAGGTTTTGCCTCGGTAGGCGGGACAAACTCATGCACTGCATCCATCACCGTGTTGTAGTCAGCAGGGCCAGATACGCTCAGAATGTTGGGATTCGCAGCCTTGATCGCTTCAGCATCTTCTCCCTTGCCCATACAGCCAGTGACAATCACTTTGCCGTTTTCCTTCATTGCCTCTTCAATGGCTTCCATCGATTCCTGCTTGGCTGAATCAATAAAACCACAGGTATTAACCACCACCACATCGGCATCGTCATAGCTGGGGCTAATTTCATAACCGTCCAATTTGAGTTGGGTGAGTATGCGCTCTGAGTCGACCAAGGCTTTGGGGCAGCCGAGAGACAAAAAGCCGACTTTAGGGTTGGATTGAGAGCTAGACATAGAGGCAATACATATCTGTTAAAACGCCAGATTATACGCGAATGTATTGGTGGCAGCTAATTAGGCTCAAAGTAGATCTGCTTTATTATCCTGAGTGTTATAGGTTTTTGTGTGTATAGTTGAGAATGGTTAGTATATTGGATACAAGATCAGGCTTGAAAAGAATACCAATAAATTCAGAGGGAAATATGAATACTTATTATCGAGTAAACACCAGGGTTCTCCTTGTTTTATTTATGACACTTATTTTGGCGGGCTGTTCAAGTCAACAGGTTAATACCAAAAGTAGTGTTATGGATTATTTATATCCAAACTCTGCTGATACTTTTGTGGAGCCATCTTTGCCGTATTTGAAAGTACCGTTGAGAGTGGGTATTGCATTTGTTCCAGAGAGTACTGATAGGGGATATGCCCATAATTTTTGGACAGGAAGAACTTACTCTGGAGGCCTAACGGAAGCTAAAAAAATCGAGCTACTTGAAAAGATTGCAAGTAATTTTAAAGAGTTGGACTTTGTAGGAAATATTGAAGTGATTCCCACAGCTTATCTGACGCCAAAAGGAGGTTTCTCAAACCTTTCACAAGTTAAGACAATGTATGGTGTGGATGTCATAGCCCTGGTTTCTTACGATCAAGTTCAATTTACTGATGAAGGGATGCTGTCGTTGAGTTACTGGACCATTGTTGGTGCCTATGTGGTCTCTGGGGCGAAAAATGACACGAGTACTTTGATGGATACGGTGGTATATGACATTGACAGCAAGAAGCTACTTTTCAGAGCGCCGGGCACCAGTCATGTAATTGGCAATTCAACTCCAGTGAATTTAAGTGAAGAACTTAGAGCTGACAGTATCAAAGGCTTTGAAGATGCTACTGAAATGATGGTGGCAAACCTTCAGTCCGAGTTAACAAAGTTCAAACAATCACTCAAAGATAACCCGTCACAAGCGCAAGTCTCTTATCGCGAAGGTTACACTGGTGGAGCTGGTTCTATGCAGTGGCCGTTTTTGATGATGTTGGTTTGTTTAATGATGTGGCGAAATCGCTGTTAAAGTAACCAATGATAGCTCGCCAATATCGGTGGTATTTTCTATGGGTGGCACTGTTTGCAGGAGCACAGATTGCACCGGATGCTACTTTGTGGGAGCGGGAGAAAATTCTTAGTGGTGAATATTGGCGGGTTTTCACTGGTCACTGGCTACATCTGAATCTAGAGCACTTTGCATTAAACTTTTTAGTTGGTGTAATTCTTGTTTTTGGGTTAATACCATATGTTCGCCCGAGTGACATTACATTACAGCTTTTTTTTCTTTGCTTGTTATTGAGCCTTTCTCTCTTATTATTTGTCCCAAGATTAAGCTGGTACGGAGGCCTTTCGGGTGTACTTCATGGTCTCATTTGCCTTTATGCACTTAAGTTAATGTTTAAATATAAGTCTTATTGGTGGGCTGGACTATTTGCGTTGGTGTGGTTCAAGGTTGCAGGTGAATTGTTGATGTCTGGTTCTTCTTTTTTCCTTTCTGATGACCTTCCAGTGGTTTTTGAATCACATCTTTTTGGTGCCTTGATAGGGACTATTTTGGCTGCCACTTACATCTTGATCCCCAAGGAAATTTTCCGAAGTTAGTGGCAATTCAGGGGAAAGATTTTTTGCTGTTATCTTAAACTTGGTTGTTTCATGCATCGATGTTTATATCCTCGGCTATTTCGATTGGTTAACGAGGTATGGGGTTGGCCTTGACACTTTGGACCAGCCGAGGCTAATAAAATCCGACTTTTTGGGTCTGTGTTGAGTCTGTCATGAGTGGAAGGAGTAGATTGCTGGCTTTTGGAGTGGAGCGCTATTATACGGAAATAAGCAAGGCACAGCGAATGTCTTAGATAATTCCACTTTATTTTTCCAGCTGATGTAAAATGCAGTTATCACTACTGAGAATACGCCCCCTATGCCAAAGAAAAAACAAGCGAGTAAAAAGAAAGTCAGAGTTGCTGATGAAACTTCAGAATCTATAGCCCTTCAAACAGCAGAATTTCTAAAGGCTGGTGGAGAGGTAGAAGTTGTGCAGCGGGGTATTAGCGGACGAGAGCCTACTGAAGGCAGGAAGCATATTACCTATGCGAAGAAGTAATTAGTTTTTTATTCTATTGAAGCGATATTTTTTAAAATATCCATCCTTTTGAGCTATTCCTTCTCTATTAATACTTTCTAAACAACAGTCGAAACCTAGCACTGTCATGCACTTCTTGATTTTTTTAGCTGTTCGTCGCCCAGGGTCCACAAGAATTACTAATCCATTCTCCGTTAGATGGCAATTGATAAAGGTTGCTAATTGCTTTGCATGAAGTACTTCATAGAGTAAGTCACTCCCTATAATTAAATCAAACTTTCCTTCAGTGGTGATGGGGTATCGCCAATCGCCATGGAAGTACTTTATTGAAGTTAAGTTGTTGGCATTGATATTTTCAGTTAGAAGCGTTTTGGTTAGAGGGTGATAATCGCTTGCTGTTATGT
>JANQLG010000035.1 GCA_028280715.1 Spongiibacteraceae bacterium
ATGGAGCTGGCGAGAGGAGTCGAACCCCCGACCGGCTGATTACAAGTCAGCTGCTCTACCTACTGAGCTACGCCAGCTTCAAGCTCATTTTCAACGAGGCGGGCATTCTAGTCGATGTTCTTAGCGGACGCAATCTTATGGCAATAATTTTTATGTCTTTCTAAGCCCTGATTACCTTCTTGTATTTTCCCCCATAATGCATCTGAGAACTTCTGTGACTCAACGGCATCCAGGGTAGCCCACAACTCAGTATGAGATCTCGGAACATGCCTGATTTCAGCTTGATAACCTTGCTGCAATCGCTGCTCAAGCACCCTTTTTGCTCGTTCTTCCTGGGTGAAGAAGCCCAGCGAAATACCATTCTCCAAATCACCTTCAGTAATAAGGAAGCTATCAACCCTTTTAGCCTGCAACTCACGAAGCAGCTTTATCGCTGCTCTTCTTGTGACCTGTGGCGGAATATGCACCCAATAATCCGGCTTACCTTCGACAACAAGACTGTTTAATTCCAGCTTAATTTCCAATGCCTCCAACCTCGCAACCACCTGCTTGGCACTTACCTCTTCCTTGAAGGGCCCGATTTGCCAACAAACCGCTTCTACATTCTGCTGGCCCACTACTACTTCTTGGCTCGCAACAACACTGTCATCACCAACAACCGGCTCATCTGCTGACTCCTCGCCCAACAACATCAGTGTATCCATTTCACCAATTAACGCCTGCTCAGAAACTTGCACGACCGGCTCAGACGGCACCAAGTAACTTTGCCAGATAAAATAGATGCCGTTACACATCAACAGAACAATAACTATCCAACGCACTCGCTATAATTCCTTTAGACTTAAAGATGATATTTTCAGGGTATTAGCCACTGCAGGCCATCCAACACCAATTCCGGTACCAGTTCAAAATCTTCTTTTATATATTCATCAAGCTTAATTGCACCGCCACCGGTGAGAAGTATGGCAAACTCTTCAGGTATTCGCCTCCTCGCCTGTGCAACTGCCTCTTTGGCACCACCCACCAAGGCCGATGTTATCCCTCCACCGACTGCAGCCGCAGTCGATTGGCCAAAGCCCAGACCATAGGCAAAGCTCTCTTCATCAAATCGAACCTTACCTGTTCCTGACAACAGGCTTTCCTTCATTAAGTTAGGACCCGGTGTGATATACCCTCCTAAATGCTGGCCGGTAGCGTCAACCAAATCGGCTTTTAGGGCAGTACCACAATCAAGAACCAACACCGCTCCCTGTACTTTTTGATAGGCAGCGATTACTGCCAGCCACCGATCAACACCCAAATCAGCATAGCGTTCACCATAAGCATTGCTAACACCCTGACAATAGACCGTTGTCTTTGCAAATATGGGTTCAACCCCAGCAGCTTCTAAAACTTGCTGAAAACAACTTTTAATTTCAGACTTGGCAACAGTGGCAACTTTGACGCTTTCGACATTCTCAGCGGAAAACGGCAACCCTGAAAAATGCTCTTCAAAACTGGTGACACCCCTACTAATTATCTCACCATCATCTGACCTCAACCGCCACTTGCAGCACGTATTACCAATATCGCACTCCAGCACCCCGCCAGACACTATTGCACTCTCCGGAGGCTCACCTCTCCACCACTAAACACTCTTCTTCCCTTCGGCGTATTAATCACTATTGCACCCGTCTCATCAACACCCACTGCAGCACCAAATATTCTATCTGTGCCCAGCTTCACACAAACCTCTTGCCCAGAGAATGCATCTAAATTCATCCAACGATCTCGATACGCCGCAAAACCCTCAGACTCAAACCCTACCAGCATTGGCATCAACTCATTGAGAAGAACAGCTTGTAACTGACTGCGACACAAAGGTTGCGAAGTTATTGATGACAAATCAGTCCAGGGCTGTGTGATTGATTGCGCTTTTTCCTGATTCATGTACACATTCAAACCGATACCAATAACAACCTGGCAAGGCCCTGCAGCATCACCCGTCATCTCCAACAAAACTCCAGCCAGTTTTTTATCCTGATGCAAAACATCGTTAGGCCATTTCAGCTGCAAACCCTCAACGCCACTTTTCGTTAAAGCATCGACCATTGAAACACCTACTGCCAAACTCAACCCCTCAAGTGCAGCAGCACCACCTACAAACTCCCATACAACGGAAAAATATAAATTCCCAGCATAGGGGCTAATCCAGCTACGACCTCGTCTACCCCTACCTGATGATTGCTGTTCTGTCGTGCACACATATCCTTTATTACCAGCAACTGCTTTTGACATTGCCTCATCACTGGTAGAACTAACAACATGACGAACATCTAACTCTGCAACATGCGACTTAGCATCATCGCTCAAACTCTGAAGAATTTCCTCCCTAGAGAGCAAATCAAGCCCACCTTCTATGCAGTAACCCCTGCCCTTAATAGAAGAAAGTGGCAAACCCAACTCCTCCACCTTTTTTAATTGTTTCCAAACAGCAGTACGAGACACGCCAAGCAATTGCCCCAGTTCATCACCTGAGTGAAACTGACCATCTGCCAATAATGACAATAACGTTTGTAACGACATAAAAGTTTACTGTAGGTAAATTACTGTAGATAAAGTTGCCGTGGATAATAGCAAAGAAAGTGGCGGACAACCTTCAACGGCTTAACAGCAAAAAACTAGGAAAACGTTTTCTCATCCCACCAAGGATAAAAAGCCGGCATATCAGTAGAGACTTTATTTTGAAAATTGGCTGGCCGTTTTTCCGTAAATGAATCCACACCCTCTTTGCCATCTGCCGAAATGGATGTGTAAAACATCGCTCTTGAATCCACTTTGTGAGCTTCCATAGGATGATCCGCACCCTGCATGTGCAACACCATCTGCCTGGTCAAGGCGATAGAAATGGATGATGTCTTGTCGGCAATTTTTCGGGCAATAGCATAAGCCTCGGAAAGTAACTCTTCTTGTCGGTGCACACTTCTTACTAAACCACCTGCCAGCGCCTCTTCTCCCGAAAATATTTCTGCCGTATAAAACCATTCCAGCGCCTGCTGCACACCAACCAACCTTGGCAAAAACCAACTTGAACACGCCTCAGGCACAATACCTCTTTGGGCAAAAACAAATCCTAACTTAGCCTCAGGTGTCACCAAGCGAATATCCATTGGCAATGTCATAGTGATACCAATACCTACTGCAGCACCATTAATAGCTGCAATAATTGGCTTGCGACATTGATAGATCGCCAAAGCTAACTTTCCGCCAGCATCTCTAATCAATTCAGGGTTATTCTCAACATCAGCATGATCATCTAAACCAAACTTATTACCATCCACGGTCAAATCCATGCCTGCACAAAAAGTTTTTCCCACACCTGTAACAACAACGACTCGCACTGCATCATCATTATCCGCCAGTGAAAATGCTTGAATTAATTCTTCGCCCATTTCCAGAGTAAAAGCATTCATTTGAGCAGGACGATGAAGCGTAATTGTCGCAATCTGCTCGACTATCTCATAACGAATAGTTTTGAACTCCACACTTCACCTTTAACTTTAAAATGGATTAATAACCATGAAATAAAAACGCAACTCTTGTCAGCTACGAGATGTTAAACGATACAGCTGAAAATCAGAGAGCCCACCTTCATCACTATCAATATCGTATTTTTTAATATAGAGCTGCATCACCTTTTGAAGCTCGCTGTCATCATCAACAAGTGCTGCACGCAACTCATACACGATACCAGCCACTCTAACTCGCACTTGATTATCTGCTGCAATATAAGGCACCCAATTACTATCCTGAGTAGCAACGTAAAGCGCAGCACCATCTGCAACAGCCCAAATATTAACAGAATAAGGATCTCCCGAACGCATCTCGAGTTGAACAACCTCAGGAACCTCACCCCAAACTTCAGGTACTGCAGATACATCTCCACTCAATTTACCACCAGGAATTATGTACACAGGATCAGAACAAGCTGAGAGTAGAAACACTGTTAAAAAACCACAAACGAATCGCATTGCGGAGGACTCCTTCATATTTATTATTCGCTTTGAAAAGTTACCGTTTACACAGACTTATACAACCATGCTGCTATAGGTATTTCAACCGTATAGAAGTTTGGAGAAAGTATCTTTGGCTAGACTTTAAAATATCAGGGGTCCTTTTATTGGAAGCCTGGCGATAAGCCACAGGGATGTGGTGACAAATCTGTCGGAAACAGATTTGAACAGTTTTAGCTGGCCCACCAAGGGCGAGGACTGGATTGCCCGAGTAATGCCGGTTTTGCAGGACGCCTACATGGATTAGGTGGTAGAACGAATCAGGGAGACTGAGTCGAGCAAAAACCAGTAACCTACTCTGTGATTGCCTCTGGCAATCATCCTTCGGACCGCCCATTCGGGCGCATGCTCTATCTTTGGGTATGACCTACTTTGATCAGAAGCGCTACTTCTGACCCTTCGGGCTGCGTCGCTATGCTCCTTGTCCAAACGCCACAAAGGCGTTTGTCACATGGGCCCGGTTGCAGTGAGATTAGATATCACAATCCAAATAAAAAACCCCGACCAGCTAGGCTGGACGGGGTGTTTTATTTGAAGCCTGGCGATGACCTACTCTCACATGGGGAAACCCCACACTACCATCGGCGATGTATCGTTTCACTACTGAGTTCGGGATGGGGTCAGGTGGTTCCAATACTCTATTGTCGCCAGGCAAACTTGTATGCCTGTGTCCGTAAACATCAAGCAAATAGGGTGAGACAAACGCTTGCGAAGCATCGCTTCGCGTGAAGGCGAACGACCGGCCATGGATGGCCGGGCCGGAACCAAGCACCATGGATGGGTCGCTGGCAAGCGCTATCTCAAAAATCGGTAAATTAAACTAAGTCG
>JANQLG010000024.1 GCA_028280715.1 Spongiibacteraceae bacterium
CATGTCAGTGGCCATGATCGGTATCTGCATGCCCTCTTTCCTGTTAGGGCCATTATTGGTATTGGTTTTTGGTATGTGGCTGGAATGGCTACCGGTTTCTGGGTGGGGTGTAATTCCAGGCGATAAAGTTTTACCGGCAATCACACTAGGTACCGGCTATGCGGCCTATATTGCTCGCCTTAGTCGCAGTGGCATGCTGGAAGTAATGTCGCAGGATTATATTCGCACGGCTCGGGCCAAGGGCCTGCCGGAATGGGTGATCGTCATTAAACATGGATTGCGCGGCGGATTGATTCCGGTGGTAGCCTTTCTCGGCCCCGCCTTCGCCGGCCTGCTTTCCGGCTCCTTTGTAGTGGAAACCATCTTTCAAATTCCGGGTCTCGGTCGCTTCTATGTACAGGCCGCCTTTAACCGCGATTACACCATGATCATGGGTACTACCATTTTCTTTGCTACTGCCATTATTCTGTTCAACCTATTGGCCGATGTTCTCGCCACTTGGCTCAACCCCAAACTGCGGTCACAGTTTCAGGAGCCGCGTTGATGGCCATTCCCAACATTGAAAAACCCAGCATTGGAAACACTGCTGAATTCGAACAGGGCGCATCATTGTGGCAGGATGCCTGGTTGCGACTGAGGAAAAACCATCTGGCCTTGTTTGGTCTTGGCGTAATGGTCTTCCTTGTCGTCATTGCGCTACTCACTCCCTGGATTGCTCCCTATGGCTATGAAGAGCAAAATATAGCTCTGGGTCCAACACCGCCATCTGCAGAGCACTGGCTAGGCACCGACACACTTGGCCGGGATTTACTGACTCGTCTGATGTATGGCGGCAGAATTTCTCTGGCTGTTGGCTTTATCGCTACCTCCGTCGCTTTGCTGATTGGTGTGCTGTACGGGACTATCGCAGGCTATATCGGCGGCAAAGTTGATGCTGTGATGATGCGTATCGTTGATATTCTGTACGCGCTGCCCTTTATGATTTTTATCATCCTATTGATGGTGATCTTCGGCCGCAACATTCTGCTACTGTTTTTAGCCATTGGCGCAGTGGAATGGCTAACTATGGCCCGTATCGTACGCGGACAGGTGCTAACGCTGCGTCATCAGGAATTTATTGAAGCGGCTATCTCCATAGGTTTATCGCGCTGGACCATTATTCACAAGCATTTAATTCCCAATACGCTAGGCCCAGTGATCGTCTATACAACGCTGACCATTCCCAATGTTATGCTACTGGAAGCCTTCCTGAGTTTTCTCGGCCTGGGCATTCAACCCCCACAAAGTTCCTGGGGATTATTGATTTCCTATGGGGTAGAAACAATGGAAGAATACCCGTGGCTGCTGATTTTTCCGGGATTGACCCTTTCTATCACCCTATTTGCTTTAAACTTTCTGGGTGATGGCTTGAGAGATGCGCTGGACCCGCGCGCGGCTAAAGATTAATCATTAATAATGCTAGCCAGTGGAATTTAGGATAAAAACTAGTAACCTACTGTCTGATTAAGCTGCAACCGGTATCCATGATACCTGCAAAGTTTCACTTATTTATTATTAAAGGTATCTCTATGGTGTTGCGTAGAATTTCGATTCATTTCTTCCTTTCCCTTTTCATAGCTTTATCCAGCCAGTCTCACGCAGCACAAGAAGAGTCAAAAATTATTAAAGCGCATGCAATATCAATGCACGGAACACCCAAATACCCAGAAGACTTTGAACGATTTGAGTACACCTCACCCAATGCAATCAAAGGCGGTGAACTGCGCTTAGATGGAACAGGTACCTTCGACTCACTGAATGGATTTATAAGCAAAGGAACTGTCGCCGGTTACACAGGCCTACTTTATGACACACTAACAACTGGCTCTAGCGATGAACCTTTTACCAACTATGGATTAGTTGCAAAAACTATCGAATATCCAGAAGACCGTTCTTGGGTCACTTACCACTTAAATCCCAACGCACGATTTCATGACGGTAAACCAATTACTGCAGAGGATGTAGCATTTACTTTTAATCTCTTAACCGAAGAAGGAAATCCTTTCTATAAATTTTATTATGCCGATGTGTCGGATATACAAATCATTGATGACCTGACAATAAAATTTGTGTTCAGAGAAAACTACAGCAAAGAAACCGTACTGATCTTGGGTGATATTCCAATTCTTCCAAAGCATTATTGGAAAGACCGCGACTTTAATAAAACTTCTTTAGAAATTCCATTAGGAAGTGGCCCTTACACAGTCGCTAAAATTGATCCCGGTAGGTCTATAACCTATAAACGAGTAGAAAACTATTGGGCCGAGGATCACCCGACACATAAAGGACTGTACAATTTTGACCAGATACGTATTGATTATTATCGTGACGACACGGTGGCCCTTGAAGCGTTTAAAGCTGGCGAATATGACTACCGCTATGAAACCTCCTCAAAAGTTTGGGCTACCGCTTACACAGGCCAGGCGCTTGAAAGCCGAGAAATGATTAAAGAAGAAATTTCACACCAAAACCCTACAGGAATGCAGGCCTACATATTCAACTTACGCAAACCCTTGTTTCAAGATATAGAATTACGTAAAGCCGTCGGCCTAGTATTTGACTTTGAGTGGAGCAATACCAATCTTTTTTATGGCACATACACTAGAACAAAAAGCTTTTTTTCTAATTCAGATTTAGCCTCTTCAGGCTTGCCGTCCCCCGAAGAACTTAAATTACTAGACCCCTTCCGTGAGCAATTACCTGACAGTGTATTCTCCGAGGTTTATGAGCCCGCAGTATCTGATGGAAAAGGCCAAAACCGGAAAAATCTTCGCAAAGCTAAACAGATCTTGGATTCGGCAGGCTATAACATCATTGATGGCGAATTATATTCTCCCTCTGAAGAACCGGTTAAGTTTGAAATTTTAATGTTTCAAACAGGCTTTGAACGTATTCACAATCCTTTCATTCAAGCCCTGAAGCGTCTCGGCATCAATGTCTCTTTACGTGTGGTGGATGTATCTCAGTACGTTAACCGTTTACGTGAACTTGATTTCGACATGATCACCCACACCATGAGTCAATCACTCAGCCCAGGCAACGAACAACGGGATTACTGGGGTTCAGAAGCTGCGAAAGCATCAGGCAGTCGAAATTTGATGGGTATTGCAAACCCTGTAATAGATCATTTAATTGAAGTCTTGATCCAAGCAAAAACTCGCGAGGAATTATTAACAGCTACTCATGCTTTAGATAGAGTCTTACTTCACATGCATTACGTTATTCCTCAGTGGTCCTCTCGTTCTCACCGAATTGCTTACTGGAATAAATTCAATCGTCCCGAAACTGCACCCATATATGATGTTAGATATAGCACAGGGTTAATGACTTGGTGGGCCAAACCAGAAACACTGGAGAAACCCTAGCGGTTTAATTCAGCAGTTTACATGTATACCTACATCCTACGTCGTTTATTACTCATGATTCCCACATTACTGGGCATCATGGTAATTAATTTTGCTATCGTGCAATCGGCTCCAGGCGGCCCTGTTGAACAAATGATTTTTCAACTACAGGGTCACGGAGGCAATAATGCAGCTTTAACAAGAATCACAGGCAACAATAGTTCTGAGTTAATTACGGGAAATGACAGCCAATACCGAGGCGCACAAGGACTTCCTCAAGAACTAATCGAAAAAATTGAAACCATGTATGGTTTCGACAAACCACCTGTCGAACGTTTCTTTGAAATGCTTGGCAACTACGCGCGTTTCGACTTTGGTGAAAGCTTTTTTCGCAATGATACAGTTATCTCGCTAATTGGCGACAAAATGCCTGTTTCCATTTCCTTGGGGCTATGGAGCACACTATTAATTTATTTAATTTCAATCCCACTTGGCATTCGCAAAGCGGTATCCCATGGTTCGCCCTTTGATATTTGGACCAGCTCGGCGATTATTATCGGTTATGCGATTCCCGGTTTTTTATTTGCCATTATTTTGATCGTCATATTCGCAGGTGGCAGCTATCTGGATTTATTTCCTCTACGCGGACTGACTTCAGAAAACTTTGATGAACTCTCTACGCTGGGAAAAATTGGTGACTATTTCTGGCATTTAGCATTACCACTACTCGCCTACACTATCGGTGGCTTTGCCACCCTAACGATGTTAACCAAAAACTCTTTCCTTGATGAAATCAATAAGCAATATGTTCAAACCGCGAGAGCAAAAGGTTTATCAGAATCACAAGTACTTTATGGCCATGTATTTCGCAATGCGATGCTAATTATTATTTCCGGCTTTCCCTCTGCCTTTATTGGTATTTTCTTTACCGGCTCACTATTGATTGAAGTGATTTTTTCACTGGATGGTTTGGGTTTAATGGGCTTTGAAGCCGTACAAACGCGAGACTATCCGGTTATCTTTGGCACGCTATATATTTTCACTCTGATCGGTTTATTCGTAAAACTGCTATCCGATTTGGTGTATGTGGCTGTCGACCCACGTATTCATTTTGAAAGCCAGGGGAGGTAACACATGTTTAAATCTCCTTCCCAAATGAGCCCAATCACTCAACGGAGAATAAACACATTCTTTGCCAACCCCCGCGCCAAATGGAGCCTGTGGATTTTTACTTTTTTCTTTATTCTTTCTCTCGGTGCAGAACTGATTGCCAACGACAAACCCTTATTAGTGCAATACAATGGCGAACTCTATGTTCCGGTATTCAATGTATATCCCGAAACCACCTTTGGTGGGGATTTTGAAACCGAAGCCGAGTATACCGATGAATTTGTCATTGAATTAATTGAAGAAAAAGGCTGGATACTGTGGCCGCCTATTCCCTATAACTACGACACGCATATATCCAATCTCGACCAACCCGCACCTACACCACCTTCGGCAAATAATTGGCTGGGCACCGATGATCAAGCGCGGGATGTTGCGGCACGTGTCATTTACGGTTTTCGAATTTCCATTTTATTTGCGCTGATACTCACGATAGGCAGTTGCATTATTGGTGTCGCAGCTGGTGCAGCACAAGGTTATTTTGGTGGCAAAGTCGACATTTTAGGACAACGCTTTCTAGAAATCTGGGGTGGCCTACCGGTTTTGTTTTTACTGATTATCATGGCTAATTTTGTTATTCCAGGTTTTTGGTCATTACTGGCAATTATGTTGCTATTTAGTTGGACCGCTTTGGTTGATGTAGTTCGCGCTGAATTTCTACGTGGCCGCAACCTGGAATATGTCCGCGCGGCAAAGGCGTTAGGGCTGGAAGACAGAAAAATTATGTTCCGTCATATATTGCCCAATGCCATGGTTGCTACCGTCACCATGTTGCCCTTTATCGTAACAGGCTCTGTCACCACCTTAACATCGTTAGACTTTCTTGGCTTTGGCATGCCTCCAGGTTCTCCTTCGCTTGGTGAATTGGTAGCTCAAGGCAAGGCCAATTTACATGCGCCCTGGTTGGCACTAACTGCCTTTACTGTACTGGCTTCCATGCTGACATTATTGGTATTTATCGGCGAAGGCATTCGCGATGCCTTTGACCCTCGTCTGGTAACGACTGGCTAAATAGGTTTATGCTGATGAATACAGAACCATTAATAAGCATTAATAATCTAGCCATCGCCTTCAAGCAAGGTGGCAATATTATTGAGGTGGTTAAAGGCGTAGATATTTCTATCCATCGCGGAGAAACACTGGCCCTGGTTGGTGAATCCGGTTCGGGAAAATCACTGACAGCACATGCCATTATGAAATTGCTGCCCTATCCGATGGCTTTTCACCCTACCGGTAATATTATTTTTGATAACAAAAATATTTTGGACTGGAATCAAAATCAAATGCGCGCCATCCGTGGCAATCGCATTGGTATGATTTTTCAGGAACCCATGACGGCGCTCAATCCGCTTCACACGATTGAAAAACAAATCAGCGAAGTGATCGAACAACACCGCGGTATTAAACGACGCGACACCCGACCATTGGTTTTAGATTTGCTCAACAAGGTTAAAATTCATAACCCTGAGCAACGCCTTTCTTCTTATCCTCACGAACTTTCAGGCGGTCAACGCCAACGTGTGATGATTGCCATGGCTTTAGCCAATGAGCCTGAGCTTTTAATTGCCGATGAACCCACTACTGCACTAGATGTTACGGTGCAGCGAGAAATTCTCGATTTACTACTGGAACTGCAACACGACCATCAACTAGCCATGTTACTAATCAGCCACGATCTGGGCGTTGTAAAACATATGGCCAACCGTGTTGCCATCATGCGGCAAGGTGAAATTATTGAGCAAGGACCCTGCCAGGAAATTTTTAATAATCCACAGCAGGATTACACCCGCATGCTGCTCAACAGCGAACCATCAGGAACACCAGCCAAAATTAATCTCGATAAAGTTGATGACAACCATAATATTCTTGAAACCGATCAACTCAATGTCACTTTTACACTACAAAAAAACTTATTTGGAAAACCTATCAAGCAGTTAACCGCTGTTAATCAGGCAACAGTTTCACTAAAGCCCGGTCATACACTTGGCATTGTTGGCGAAAGCGGCTCAGGAAAATCGACACTAGCTATGGCGGTCTTGCGTTTGCTAAAATCCACTGGCCAGATTATTTTCGATAGCCAGAATATTACCGGCTACCAGGAAAAACAATTACGCTCACTGAGACAAGAGTTCCAAGTGGTTTTTCAAGACCCCTTCGCTAGCCTTAGTCCAAGAATGACCGTCTCAGAAATTATCCAGGAAGGCTTGAAGATTCATACTAATATCACGCCGGAAAAACGTGAACAACGTGTTATTAACGTCATGAATGAGGTGGGATTGGATGTTGAAACACGCCACCGCTATCCTCATGAATTTTCAGGTGGCCAACGCCAGCGTATCGCTATCGCCCGTGCATTAATTCTCAATCCAAAATTATTAATACTTGATGAGCCGACTTCCGCACTGGACAAAGCCGTGCAAGTTCAAGTTATCGATTTATTGCGGGAGCTACAACATCATCGTGGATTAAGCTATATCTTTATCAGCCATGATTTAAAAGTTATCAAAGCTATTAGTCACGACATCATCGTAATGAAAGAGGGTAATATCGTTGAGCAAGGAACGGCCGAAACGGTACTAACAGAACCCAAAGAAAGTTACACCCAGCAACTAATGAGTGCCAGTTTTGCCTAACATTCATCAACAGATTACCTACGATGCCATTACTAAACGTTAAAAACCTGACAACCCATTTCCACACCCGCAACGGCATCACCACTGCAGTTGATAACGTCAGCTTTTCTCTTGCTGAAAATGAAACCTTGGCCATTGTCGGCGAGTCAGGCTCTGGCAAGTCCGTTACTTGCTACAGTTTATTAAATTTAATTCCTAAACCACCCGGTAAGATTGAAAGCGGCACAGCCGAATTTAACGGCCGCGACCTTCTTCAAATGTCGGAAAAAGAATTAAAGCAAATTCGTGGCAGTGAAATCGCGATGATTTTTCAGGACCCAATGACTTGCCTGAACCCCTTTTTAACTATCGGCGAGCAACTCATCGAACCACTAATATATCATCGCGATCACAACCGCAAACAAGCCAAACAACGAGCCATTGAAATTCTCAATGAAGTTGGCATCGACCAGGCGCAACAGCGATTTAATCATTACCCCCATGAGTTTTCGGGTGGCATGAGGCAACGTGTGATGATTGCAATGGCATTAATTACCGAACCTAAACTATTAATCGCTGATGAACCCACTACTGCCCTGGATGTCACTATTCAAGCGCAAATCCTTACATTGATTAAAAATCTGCAGAAACGTCACAATATTGCAGTGATTTTTATCAGTCATGATTTAACTGTTGTATCCAGTTTTGCCGATAAAGTAATGGTTATGCACAAAGGAAAAATAGTAGAGCAAGGCTGCCGCGATGATATTTTTTATCATTGCCAGCACGAATACACAAAAAAGCTGTTGGCATCAGTTCCCGAGGGAGCAAAGGTTAACCCTATAACAAACCAACAGGATGTATTACTCACTGCCTCCCATGTAAAAACCTACTTTAAGGAATCCTCAGGCTTTCTATTTAATCGTAAACGGCAGGTGAATAAAGCTGTAGATGATGTCAGCTTAACCATTCATCGCGGAGAGATCGTAGGTTTAGTTGGCGAATCAGGTTCCGGTAAATCAACATTGGGGCGATCCATTTTACGACTGCAACCTGCGACATCCGGCTCCATTAATTTCGACGGCATGGAACTCACCACCCTCTCGCCAAAGGCTCTCAAAGAGCAACGACGTCGAATGCAAATGATTTTTCAGGATCCTTACGCTTCTCTTAATCCACGTATGACAATTTTTGACACGCTAGCCGAGCCACTGCTTTATCACGGTCTTGCCGACCGAAAAATGGTGACTGATCAGGTGTTAACGCTGATGGATGAAGTAGGCCTTAATAGCACAAGTATCCGCAAATATCCGCATGAATTTTCTGGCGGCCAGCGACAACGCATTGCTATTGGTCGGGCATTGGCAACCCAGCCAGAGTTTATCGTCGCCGACGAACCCGTATCGGCATTGGACGTCACTATTCAATCACAGATTTTAGAATTATTGCTGGCGCTAGCAGAGAAATATCATTTGACCGTTCTATTTATTTCCCACGACCTCTCCGTGGTTCGGAGTATTTGTGACCGCGTGATTGTTATGAATAAGGGAAAAATTGTTGAATCTGGTCAAACAGAAAGCATTTATAGCAAACCACAGCATAGCTACACACAAACATTACTCTCTGCCATTCCATCTATGCGTTAGCCCTCCAAAGGAGAGTTAAAAAAGCGATATTTAACTCACAAACTAATAGATATAACCCCGACACTGGTTTATCCTTGCCGATACGGGAAATCGATGGAATGACGGTGGCGAGTGTTTTATCTCAGGATGAGCACTGACTAAAGACAATAACTTGTACCCACCTCATTGTGACTATAGCTCCTTAAAATAGGGGCTTATGCATGATCCTCCGCATAACAATAAATCAATAGCGCAATGAAAATACTCGTAGTAGAAGATAGTGCCACTTTACGTGCCAGCATGGGAAAGCTGATTCAGGAAATCGGTCACACCCCCCTATTCGCAAAATCTGGCGAAGAAGCCCTGCAATTACTAGGCGACTCAGAATTTGACCTGGTAATCATGGATATTGAACTTCCTGGCCTTGATGGCTTCGAGACCACCACTATTTTACGTGAGGCACTGGGAGAACACTGGGTGCCCATTATTTTTGCTACCAGTCATGCCAGCGATGAAAATGTGTTAGCAGCCATTAAAGCAGGCGGTGATGATTATTTGGTTAAACCCGTCAGCCGGAACTTGCTGGAAGCTAAACTTATAGCATTACACCGTATCGCTGAAATGCAGAATCAGTTGAACCAGCTTAACAGCAGACTGGAAATGCTCAGCCAGAAGGACAGCCTGACTCAACTGCTCAACCGCCGAACGTTTAGTGAAAAAGCTGAACAATCATTAGTAGAGACAAAACGCCACGGCAAATCAAGCTCTTTAATGATGTTGGACGTCGATTATTTCAAGCCATACAACGACTATTATGGACATATGGCAGGTGACGAGTGCCTCAAAGAAATCGCCCATTGCATTAAACAGGCAGTACTCAGAGAAGGTGATTTAATCGGACGCTACGGGGGTGAAGAATTTATTATTTTGCTTCCTGATACCGACGAAGCCGGAGCAAATATCGTTGCGAATAAACTGGTTGGCGCTATACAACATGCTCAAATCCCTCATCAAAAATCGCCTATCAGTGATTACATCACCATCAGTATCGGCATTGAACATTCTAAACCCATGCAGAGACTACCGCTTGATGAGCTGATTAAAAATGCTGACAGTCATCTTTATCAAGCAAAGGAATTTGGTCGCAACCAAATCGTTGCTCCTATTAGCAGCAATAAAACGATTCTTCTCGCTGACTGTAATGAAGCAGCCTTGCTGCAATTAACTCGCACACTGCAAACTCTAGGCAATATCATCACAACTGATAACAAAACCGAGTGCATTGAACTCGCTAAAGATATTTCGCCCGATTTAATTATTTTGAATCATGAAAGTAAAAAGGTAGCAGCACAAGAAATCAGTGACACACTTCAGGAATTTGTTCGCACTGCACGTATTCCTATCATCTTATTTAGCATTGAATTACCCAATAACCATGCTCAACATCATTTGCGCTTTGATGATATTGTTTCGACCGCAGTTCATCCAATGATTAAGAAATTGCTAGCATAATTTATAAAGTAGCTTCTTTTGCCCTTTCTTCTAATCGCATAGCCTGATAATGGCTCCAAATCATCACTGCCAACATCAGTGACATAGGCGCCAAACACAATAGTAAAATCACATGCCATGAAGCCAAGCTAATCACCCAACCTGCAGATAATGATGCAACAGCTTGAATAGAAAATATCAAACTATCATTAATGGATTGGGCTTTATATTGCTCTCCTTGTTGATAGGTACTTGGCAATAAAGCCGTACCGGAAATAAATAAAAAGTTCCATCCAATACCCAATATCACTAACTGTGACCAAAAGCCAAAGACTGTCGTGTCGATATTGCCAATAACAATGGTCAGCGCATAACACGCTAAACCGGCCAGCATAACATTTCTAAAACCCAGTTTTCGCAACAACAACGGAGTAAACAGAGAAGGCAAAAACATTGCAGCAATATGACTTTGTATTACCCATTTGGTATCTTCCAGGCTATGCCCAAAATGGTGGTGCATGCTGATAGGAGTACCCGTCATCACAAAGGTCATTACCGCAAAACCAATCACGCCACTAACGACAGCAAGACAAAATTGTGGATTAGCAATAATTTGCGTTACTGTCCGACTGGATTTTATATTTGACGAAGAATTTTGCTGTTCTGGTGTATAAAGCGATAAAACAACAGCGGCAATAAAAAAACATATTGCTATCAAATAAAATGCTCCCTGATATTCAACAGCATTCAAGTGGCGACCATATAAAGCTAGCTCCGGCCCTAACACAGCTGATATGACTGAACTGAACATAATAATGGATGCTGCGGTGGCTGCACCACTAGCCGCTACACTCTCCATTGCCGCATAGCGAATCTGTTGTAGAGCCGCATTAGTAAAACCGATCAGGAACGCACCTATACAAAACACAAAAAACGTTTTGTCATTCAGGCTTTGAGCCATAAACAAACTGGCAATGATGCCAATCGTAATGAAAGACCACAAAGCCCTTTTTCTTCCCAGATTTTGCATAGCTCGCGTGGCAGGGATAACACCCAAAGCAGTTCCCACAACCATTAACGCAATGGGTAAAGTCGCCCAGTCCTCTGAAGGTGCCATCTCTACACCAAGCAAACTACCAATTAGCATTAACATCGGTGTTGCAGCAAATGCCAACGCATTAACGATAGCTAATACACCTACTTGAGCATATCCATTTAGCTGCATAGAACATACTCCCTTATTGATTTGACGGAACAATACCTCTGAAATGCTCCATCATATAGGAGCGAATTTCCTCTATTTGCTGATCATGATCACCAGAGGTTTCTATCACTTGATCAAAACAAATTTGTTTTTTGGGCGCATTAATTCCAACCAAAAAAATCGGCACCTTTGCTTCGTATGCGATGCGTAAAAAACCTGTTTTCCACTGCTTTACTTTACTGCGGGTGCCTTCAGGTGTTACACCAATCCAGACTTTGTCATGTTCATGAAACCACTGCACCATTTGCGGGACAACACCACCAGGGCGACTGCGATCAATCGCAATAAATCCAATCTTTCTAGCAAGATAACCAACAGGACCCTTGAAGGCTTCCTGCTTCATCATAAACGTCACTCGTACGCCCAGCGCCAACATGACACAACTGCCAAGAATAAAATCCCAGTTGGACGTATGCGGTGCAGCAGCGACCATCAATTTTTTTTGGTCGGGAAGGTTTCCTGACATCGTCCAACCAAGTAGCCGCAAAATGGTTCGTCCTAACCACCGGGTAAAGGCATTACCCTGGCTCGGCATTGATGCAGGAATTGAAGGTAACTGATTATCTGCCATTAATTATCTCACGTTGCCTGTTGTGTTCTCTTGTTGCTATTAATACTCTCTTGTCGAATGGAACACTATATCGGGATATCTTTCTTGCGTTAATGAAAGATTGACTCGTGTTGGAGCCAGATATGTCAGATGCCCGCCTCCATCCAAGGCAATATTGTCCGCACATTTGCGTTTGAATTCTTCCAGCTTTTTTGCATCTTCACATTCAACCCAACGCGCTGTATACACGTTGACATTTTCGTAAATCGCCTCAACTTTATATTCATCTTTTAATCGATAGGCAACCACTTCAAACTGAAGCACACCCACCGCACCAACGATAATATCGTTATTGTTTTGTGGAAAAAATACTTGTGTTGAGCCCTCTTCCGATAACTGTTGTAAACCCTTTTTCAGCTGTTTAGTTTTCAGGGGATCCTTGAGACGAATACGTCGAAAAAGCTCCGGAGCAAAATGTGGAATACCGGTAAATTTTAGATTTTCACCCTGTGTAAAGGCATCACCAATCTGAATACTGCCATGGTTGTGAAGGCCGATAATGTCGCCGGAAATCGCTTCTTCAACAGCCTCTCGCTCACCAGCTTTAAAGGTGACAGCATCGGCGACTTTAACATCTTTGCCGATACGGACATGGCGCATTTTCATGCCCTTAGTGTAACTACCCGAACAGATGCGCATAAAAGCAATACGATCACGATGCTTGGGGTCCATATTAGCCTGGATCTTAAACACAAAACCGCTGAATTTTTCTTCGTTGGCTTCAACCTCTCGCTGAGCCGTTTGCCTGGGCAAGGGAGCAGGCGCCCATTCAACAAATCCATCCAACATTTCACGAACACCAAAATTTGCCAACGCCGAACCAAAGAATACCGGTGTTAGCTCGCCAGCCAAATAGGCATCCAAATCAAATTCGTGCGAAGCGCCTTTTACCAATTCAATTTCTTCGACATAATCTTCGTAATAAACCCCTAATAATGCTTTCGCCTCATCGCTTTGCAAGCCTTCAATTCGCACGTCGTCAGTTAATGTATTACTACTGCCCTGAAAAACATGGATGGTATCGGTATAGAGGTTATAAACACCTTTGAATTCTTTACCCATTCCGATGGGCCAGTTAATTGGCGCTCCAGCAATTTTTAAAACCTCTTCGATCTCATCTAACAACTCAATGGGGTCGCGGATATCACGGTCCATTTTATTTACAAAACTGAGAATCGGTGTATCACGCAAGCGACAGACATCCATCAATTTAATGGTTCTTTCCTCTACGCCCTTTGCACCATCTACCACCATTAGCGCTGAATCAACAGCGGTCAGCGTTCGGTAGGTATCCTCAGAAAAATCTTCGTGCCCAGGCGTATCTAACAAATTGACCATGCGCTCTTTGTAGGGAAATTGCATCACCGAGGAGGTCACCGAAATACCCCGTTCCTGCTCCATCGACATCCAATCGGAGGTAGCGTGGCGGTCAGACTTTTTAGCCTTAACCGTGCCGGCAACCTGAATCAATTGCCCGAGCAGCAACAACTTTTCAGTAATTGTCGTTTTACCGGCATCCGGGTGAGAGATAATGGCGAAGGTGCGGCGCTGAGCCACAGATTCAGATAAAGCACTCATAAATCATAGTCAATGGTTAATTCAAAGCCGGGCATTATACCTCAGCATGTTTGAACTCGCCCGACGAATTATCGGGTCGAACTACTGTGACAATCTGCCGCAGAATGCCCAATAACCCTGATTAGTCAGCTGATATATAATGGGCCAAATTTTTGTTGCCTACCTCAATACGAACGTCATGAACCTGTTACCTGCCAGCACTGCTTTTAAAGCTTCCAACGTCAATTTACGTCGGCTAGCCATGATCCGGCTGATTTTTATCACTGCGCTGTTAATCGTGATGGGATATACCTATCAAGTGACGGAATCTGACTTCGTGCACCCAGTCTATTTAGTAGTGCTGGCCGTGTTAGCCTTGACTATCGTTTTGACTTATTGGCGACTATTACGCACCTGGCCAGTTACAGATCTGGAATACTTTTGTCAGCTGCTGATCGACATTATTGGCCTGACAATTTTATTCTATATCAGCGGTGGCGCCACTAACCCCTTCGTCTCTTTCTATCTGGTACCGCTAACTATTTCCGCTGCGCTCTTGCCCTGGCGATTTACCTGGATTATTGCGGGGCTGACCTTGAGTGCGTACAGCGCGATGCTGCTCTTTAATCAACCTGTTGCTGATCTTCAGTCTCATCACCATCACGGTATGCAAACCGATAGTAATTTTAATTTACACATTCTCGGTATGTGGTTCACCTTTGCCTTAAGTACTGTGTTAATCACTTATTTCGTGGTGCGAATGGCAAGCGCGCTACGCCAACAGGAGCAAGTACTTACATCAAATAGAGAGGATGAACTGCGCAACGAACAAATATTAGCAGTTGCGACACTGGCTGCTGGCACTGCTCATGAGTTGGGCACACCACTTTCAACCATGTCGGTGCTGCTGGATGAATTACAACAGGAATACCCTCAAGAAGAAAACCTCAGCAAGGATTTACAACTACTTACACAACAGGTAAAGAGCTGTAAAAAAATTCTGCAAGGGCTAGTATCAACCGCAGAAATTAAAAATGACTACCAACAAAACACTGAGTCGTTAATTGATTATATCGAAAACTTACTGGATCGCTGGCAGGTCATACGCCCGGAAGCGCAACCAGAATTAACCATCGACCCTTCATGTAATGACAAACTATTGACCACCGACCCTACGCTGGAACAGGCTATCTGCAACCTGCTGAATAATGCTGCCGACAGCTCTCCTGACAATCGCCTAACGGTAGTATTAAATTGTGACAACAAAGGTATGCTGCTGAGCATCAGAGATTTTGGGGCCGGTATTCCCATGGAGATTGCTGAGCAAATTGGCAAGCCCTTCATTTCCACCAAAGGTGACAAAGGCCTCGGGTTGGGATTATTTTTATCGCACGCGACAGTTAATCGTTATAACGGCAGCATATCTCTATTCAATCACCCGGAATCAGGCACAGTAGCCGAACTTCGCTTACCGCTCGCCAAACTTGATGACCATGCATAGTAAGAAGTATCACCATGACAGTTAATTTTTTAGTCGTTGACGACGATCAGGCCTTTAGCTCTGTCCTTGCCCGAGCCCTAGACCGCCGCGGCTACCAGTCGACAATCGCGCATAATGTTACTGAAGCCATTGCATTGGCTAAGGAACAACTCTTTGATAAAGCAGTTGTTGATTTGAAAATGGATGGTCCTTCAGGGCTCACTTTAATTCCTGAGTTAAAAGCCCTACAGCCCGATATCGATATTGTAATGTTGACGGGGTATTCCAGCATTACCACAGCAGTGGAAGCCGTTAAATTGGGTGCCTTAAATTATTTGTGTAAACCCGCCAACACTGAAGAAATTCTGGCTGCCTTTGAGCAGATTGATGGCAACCCCGCCGTCCCAATCCCGGATCATCACCCAACAGTTGATCGACTGGAATGGGAGCATATCCAGAAGGTATTAAATGAAAACAACGGAAATATTTCGGCGACGGCAAGGGCTCTTGGCATGCATCGGCGTACGTTACAACGAAAACTGAATAAACGCCCGGTCAGGCAGTGACAAGCTCTTGAGAAGCAACTTCCAAACTATTGCGCCCGGCCTCTTTAGCTCGATATAGGGCTTTGTCTGCGCGATCAACCAATCCCTTCCATTCGCAGGCCCTGCCTGCAGCAACACCAACGCTGACAGTTAGTATGCCGTAAGGGCTTTTTGTATGTTCCAGCTGCATGTTTTCTACCGCCCTACGAGTACGCTCACTCGCAACAATAGCATCCTGTTCAGAGGCTTCGGCCATTAACAGCAACAACTCTTCGCCGCCATAACGATAAAGTCTGTCTGAGTCGCGCATGCTGGATTCAATAGCCCGAGCCATCATCGCCAGAGCTTCATCTCCTTTACGATGGCCATAGTGGTCATTATAGTTTTTGAAATAATCAACATCGATTAAGGCAATTGCATAGTTTTTGTCATAGCGCAGAGACGAAGACTCGGTGTAGTTAAGCTCCACTTCCATTGCTCGGCGATTACCGATCCCCATTAATGCATCTTTATGAGAAAGCAGATGCAGCTTGTGATTTTCTGTCTCCAGCTCTTCCTGCCTTTCCATCAATTGAAAATAGGCATCGACCATATCCGTTTGTGTGATCAACCCGGCTAATTTTTCACTATCATCAACCACCACCAAATGGCGCAATTTGCGACTGCGAGCCAAGACTAAAGCATCGTAGAGGGGCGTATCCGCACGTACACACACAGGCTCTGTAGTCATGACTTCTGCCAGTGTGCAATCATTATAGGATTTATTGTTCACGGCATCGGCATATAGATACAGGGCATCTCGCTCAGATAGTATTCCTTTGGGAAAACCATCCTCGCTCACCAGAACACAGGAGCGCTTTTTCGACCTCATCAAGGACACCGCCAAACTCAGCGGATCGTTAGGTGATAGCCCGACCACCACAACTGTCATTAAATCTCCAACTAGCATCTATGCGATACCTATATTCCTAACCGATCTTCCTATTACAACAGTACAGTAACTAATATCAGTTACAGGGACTCCCATAACTGCACATAATTCAATCATAACTGCTTAAAGGGGACCGAGAATAGGAGGTTTTGTCATTTTTATTAAAAAAATTTTACATAATAAAGAGTTAGTTATCGTCCAAAAATCAGTCAGCTTTAGCACCTTGGCGATTTCTTTCAACAATTCTCGGCTCAGCTACAGCATCAAATCCATGTTCAGTCACCCTAATAGCTGTAGAAGAACCAAAAGTATTACGCTCTCTCAGTTTGTGGCCACGCTCGGTTAATAATTGCTTCGTAGGTTCAGGAAGTGACGCCTCCACCACCGTGATTTGTGGCCGCCACTGCTGGTGGACTCTGGGCATTTTCAGCGCCTGCTCAGTCGACAAACCCAGATCAATCATATTGACCAAGCCCTGAACCACCTGCGAAATAATGGTAGGACCACCAGCAGCGCCTATGCCGATAACCGGTTTTCCATCTTTCAAGACCAGGGTTGGGCTCATACTGGAAAGCGGACGCTTCCTGGATTGCACACTATTAGCCTCATTCCCCACCAAACCAAACATATTTGGTACACCTGGTTGAATGGAAAAATCATCCATCTGATTATTCATAATCACACCCGTGCCAGGGATGATGACTTTAGAACCAAAACTGGTGTTGACCGTGGTAGTCATTGCTACCCAATTACCTTGCTTATCTGCAACCGTTAAATGGGTGGTGTGTTTGCCGAAAAAATCGGTATCTGCCTTCGGTGGTTCTCCGTGGGTGACATCCTCAGCCATTGTTTTCAACGTCACTTGCTTTGCCAATTGATCCGCATAGCTTTGGTCAATCAACCCCTTCGGTACTTTGACAAAATCCGGATCACCCAGAAAGTGCGCTCTGTCAGCAAAGGCCAGACGCATAGCCTGCCCCATGACATGATAGCGATCTTCTGCCGGCATAGTAGCAATATCAAAGTTTTCCAGGATGTTCAGAATCTGCGCTACATGGACACCGCCCGAGCTCGGTGGAGGAAACCCGTAAATCTGGTAACCACGATACTCGGATATAACGGGTTGACGCTGCTTTAACTGATAACCGGCAAAATCCTCATAGGAAACGATGCCACCATTTTGCTCCATCCATTTAACCAGTTGTCTGGCAAAATCACCGCGATAAAAATACTCAACCCCTTGCTTGGCAATATGACGATAGGTGTCGGCCAGGTCTTTTTGCTGAAACTGGTGACCTACCGGCCAGGGATTACCACCGTCATCTAATAGGATTTTTGCTGTGGCAGGAAACAACTTTATCTTTTCAACACTTCGTTTTAGTCGATCATGACTCACCTGGCTCAAGGGAAACCCGGCTTCAGCCAAATCTGCAGCGGGCAGAATCAGTTCCGCCAGGGTTTTCTTCCCGGCTTTATCCAGCATGTAATCAAACATTGCTAAGGAGCCCGGTACACCTATGGCCAAAGCCCCAGTACTACTCAAGCTGGTATCGCCCTTGCCATCACGCAGGTACATATCGCGATGAGCTTTGACCGGAGCCATCTCACGCCCATCCAGTGCATCTATAGAGCCATTGGCATAACGAATAACTGCAAAGTTTCCGCCTCCGATACCTGAATTATGGTTATCGACAACACCGAGTGTGAGTGCGACAGCCACAGCCGCATCAATGGCATTACCACCGGCGTCTAACACGTCTAGCCCCGCCTTTGTTGCCAGAGGATGAACCGATGCTACTGCCCCCTGCCCATTGGGACTGCTACTGGCATAGCCCGAAGCATTGTCGTACAGGGAATCCGGCATCGATGATGCCGCCGACAGTGAGATACTGAAGAAGAAAAAAAGCAGGCCACTAACAACAAATCTCATGTATTAATCCTTAGTCTTATTTAAACGTGCTGATAGTCTTTCTAATCGATTGACCAACATTCAGCACCTAGTATGAAAACCACCAGCAGAATTCTGCACTAGACTCCTTTCTACTTGCTATTTTCTACACCCTGCACTCTAAACCGTATACCCACTTTCTACACCGTATACCGTACGCCTACTTTACGCCCTCAAAAGGAGCACATAACCATTAGTTTTAAAAGGTTTTGGCTGATACCTTCGCAATTACGTAACTAACTAAGTAAAAATGCTTAATTATTTCCGGTATCTACGGATTTTTTCTTCTACATAGATGTCCTATCTTATAACTCAAGTTTGGTAACAGTGTTTACGTAGCGTTTTTGTAAACACTCAGCGTGGCCGCCTAGCCCTACACTCTATGCATAAATAGAGTAACTGTTGAGAAATCACAGTTGAGCGGTAAAGGCACCATGAACTCCATCCCGGTCTCCATGAAGTAGTATCCCTTAGTTAGCACCCACCTGGGTGCTTTTTTTTGCCTGCATAGTTTATCAGCACCACAAATAATCGATACCGTTAACCTATTCAATCAACACTTCCAGACGCAAGCTAATGACCGAACCACCCTCTCGATCTTCACCAGCTTCGGATTTCTTCCAGGCATAAGCAGGCTCTACCTCAATAAACAGCCAGGGCCGGTAAAAACTTTGCCGGTAACTCAAGCCTATGCCATAACTGGTGGTTAAATGATGTGGTTGTGTTTCACCACTGGTCCAGATAAATTGCGACAGCACTTGATCATTGGCAAATACTTTAGTCAAACCCAAACGCGTCGATCCTTCGATACCTTCCGCACCTTCAACCCAGTCAATCGTGTTAGACCACCTCAGCAAGTAGGTCGAATCGAGCAAGAACTCCAGATCATAGCGACTGCGACTTTCAATATCTTCTGCTTCTACAAACCTCAATGTCTCGGTGAAACGATGTAATATCCGGTTACCGGCCGGCAATTCATATCGATAACGAAGACGTGCTCTCGGTTCGAGTGATGATTCAACGCCTATTCTAAAGTCCAGCCGCGACCTGATGGCTTCAAGCACTGTATACTGCAACCCAAACTCTGTTTGCTCATTATTGTCACCAATCTGCTGAGTTTGCTCCTGTGCCTGCGTCAGCAAGGAATTTTCTTCCTCGTTATCTTCAAAGAAAACACTCAACCGACTGCTGACCCTTGGCAAATGAATTTTGCCCCGCACCCTAATGTCTTGCGTATTACCTGAGGACTCTTCCCACTGATTATCAGCGCTTAACCTGAGTGATGACTCGGCAGATTCAATATCAGCTCGCTGTGACCCCAGAAACTGGTCCAACCATTCTGCGAAAGCGTCCGCCGAATTAGCAACATAGGTTCTGCTGGTATCCAGCCAATTCTCTGGAAGCAAAGTTTGAACATCCGTCTGATCCTCGGAAGCCTGTCCTGCAAAAGCCGATAAAGGGGCCATCCATACAATTACCAATAGCCAAGATTTTCTTGAGGCTGCTGTCATTGTCACAGTGTAATTTTTTTGTTACTCGCCATCCATTACTTTTCTAATGCTGAATCGCCAATTTCACGACTATGCATCTCTATGCACCTATAACACCGGACCATTTGCCAGAATTTTTATTCTATCAATTCTTGTTGTCTAATAAGTAAAACTTCAAGATTTCTGTTCTATACTTTGGCGTAATTATAATTGCAGAAGAAAGCCACAATGGAAGCTAGACTAGAGACTAGAAAGAAGCCCAGAGAAATGGATATTCACTTGGATAAATAATTATTTAATTCGTTATACATCGTTTTACCCATTAGGAGAAATAATGCAAATATCACTAAACACACAGGCCTGCCTAGTATTGTCAGCCGGTTTAATTACCGGCTTTGTCACTGAAAACGCCGAAGCGAAAGGGAGTGATCAAATCTGGACTGGTGACCTGGAACTCGGCTTTGTCAACACATCAGGTAATACCGAAAAGACTTCATTAAAAAGCAAGGCCGATATTAATAGGGAAAAAGAACAATGGCGCTATAACATAAAGTTTAACAACGTTAATACTGAATCTAACGACAGGCGCACTGCCGAAAAATACTTTATTTCAAATCGGCTAGCTTACCAATACAACGAAAGTGACTTCTCCTTTCTTTATGGATCCTACGACGACGACCGTTTCACCGGCTTTCAGTATCAGGCGACATTATCAGCCGGTTACGGACGACGGCTTATCAATGACGATACTATGATGCTCGATATTGAGGTAGGTCCGGGTTATAGGGAAAGTAAAGTGGAAGATAGTTCAAAGGGAGAAAACTCTGAAGAAGTTATTCTCAGGGGCTTCGCTGGTTTAAAATGGAATGTTAGCAATACAGCGAAATTTACTGAAACATTTAATATTGAAAGTGGTAATGAGAATACCGTCGCCAAATCAGTGACCGGATTACAGGTACAGATTAATGGGCATTTAGCACTAAAATTGTCCTACACTGTTAAATATACTGAGGAAGTACCCAATAATAGAAAGCACGCCGACACTGAATCAGGGGTAACCTTCCTCTACTCTTTCTGACCCATATTGGTAAGGTGTTCATTAAGTTAAGCGCAATATTTGATGAGCACCTTTGATCAATTATCCTTTGACACTACTATTTTTTGCATTTTTTTACGCATTTTATCTGGAATGCTAATCGGCCTTTGCGATACACGATCGACAAATACTTCGATAAAGTGGCCAAAGGCACAGGCATAAGGCTCACGACTTTTAAAAATCGCCGCACTGAAGCGGTATTATGTCCGATTACCAGTAGGCAATTCATACCGATAACGAAGACGTAGTCTCGGTTCGAAGGATGATTCAATACCCACTCTAAAGTCCAACCGCGATCTGATTGCCTCAAGCAGTATATACTGCAGCCCAAACTCTGGACCCCCATTGTTATCACAAAGCTGCTGCTTTGCTCATGCTCCTGTGCCGGCAACCTTGTTATCTTCAAAGAAAATACTCAACTCTCTATTACCCATTACGCTTGTCACAATATCTTTATTACTTTTTATTTATCTAATGCTTGTTTTCTAACAGGCAAAACTTCAAGATTCACAGTTTGCACAACAATGCCTCCACCAGATAAGAAGGAAAATACGATGGAATCACAAGAATTGCTCCAAAATATCTATCAACTCACCATGTTATATGGGCTGAGGATTGTAGTTGCGATCTTAATCCTCGTGGTTGGTCGCTGGATAGGGAAAGCTGTCAGTGCCGCTGTTCGCAAAATGATGGTTGCAAGAGACGTAGACGTTGCGGTCAGTCAATTTGCCGGCAGCCTTACTTTCGCACTGATTTTTGCTTTCACCATCGTGGCCTCACTCAGCCATATAGGTGTGGAAACAGCCTCGATGATAGCCGCGCTAGGTGCAGCAGGCTTGGCTGTCGGCCTGGCTTTGCAGGGCTCCTTGTCCAATTTTGCTGCAGGGGTATTGATCATTGTATTTAAACCCTGTCGTGTCGGCGATTATGTCGATGTATCAGGCGGCTCAGGCTCGGTAGAAGATATCAGTCTGCTAGCCACTAGCTTACTCACTCCCGACAACAAACGTATTGTTATCCCTAACGCCACTATCATGTCTGGCTCTATTACTAACTACAGCACTATGACTACACGTCGTATCGACCTAATGGTAGGTATCAGCTATGACGCAGACATATCTCAGGCCAAGTCAGTGCTGGAAAAAGTGATCAAAGAAGAAAGTCGAATACTGGAAGAACCTGCCTGCACCATCGCCGTTGCCGAACTGGCTGATTCATCAGTAAATCTGGTTGTCAGACCTTGGGTAGACACCGCCAACTATTGGCCAACACGTTTTGATCTGACTGAGAAAATTAAAAATGAACTGGATGCCGCCAACATTGGCATTCCCTATCCTCAGATGGATATCCATCTGGATAAAGAATAAAACGACTTTAATCTATTCAATTTAAATATTTTTTACTAGGAGTAAAAATGCAAAAAACATGCAGCACCTTCGCCACCTCTATTTTGTTTATCACACTAGGTAGCAGTATTGCTATTTCCGCCAGTGCAGAAGATACCAAAAACACTGAAGAGGAATTATGGAAAGGCCAAATTGAACTGGGCTTTGTTAATACTTCGGGCAACACCGAAGAGTCATCAATCAAGAGCCTTGCTGAATTTGATCGGGAAAGTGAAAAATGGCGTTACAACATTCATTTGGACAGTTTAAATACTGAGTCTGATGACAACCGTACCGCTGAAAAATATTTTGCTTCTAACCGCTTAGCTTTTCAGTATAACGAATATGATTATTCTTTTTTCTATGCCTCTTATGACGATGATCGTTTCACTGGCTTTGATTATCAGGCAACTGCTGCAATAGGTTACGGACGCCGTTTACTCAATGATGATATTAGGCAACTCGATGTTGAAATTGGTCCCGGTTACAGGGAAAGTAAAGTCGAGGATGATTCGTCAGCAGAAGACTCTCAAGAATTTATTTTCCGTGCTGCGGCAGACTATAGCTGGCAAGTGAGTGAGACTGCCAAATTTACTCAAACAGCAAATGTTGAAAGCGGTGAAGACAACACCATCAGTAAAGCCGTGTCAGCATTACAGGTTCAAATCAATGGACATCTATCGATGAAGCTGTCTTATACAATTAAATATACGGAAGAAGTTCCAACAGAAAATAAACACGCTGATACAGAAACTGCTGTTACCTTTGCCTATTCTTTTTAAACGGCTCCAATATACTATTTAGCTTTTGCTTAGTTGCTTATCACTGCGCAGTCTCTAGTATAAAATTCGTTTGAACTGCGCATTTTTCTACTAGTTGAATAATTTCAATTAGCATTCGACACCAATATTTTTTCCATTTTTTTACGCATCGAATCTGGAATCATCATTGGCTTTTTTGACACTCTATCCACAAACACTTCGATAAAGTGCCCAAATGCACAGGCAAAAGGCTCCTGCTTTTCGAAGATTGCCACACTAAACTGGACAGAACTATTTCCAAGTCTGTCGATTCGGATACCGACATCAATTTTGGCCGGAAATGAAATAGGCGATATATATTCGCAACTGGAGCTCACCACCATACCGACAATCGAACCAAACTTAATATCCAATCCACAGTGCTTTATTAAAAATTGGTTGGTAGCGGAATCAAAATAGGAATAATAGGCCACATTATTGATAACACCATTGTTGTCATTGTCTTGCCAGCGAGTTGTTACTGGAAAAAATGCGGCGTAATCACTGCGCGCAACTTCTACTTTTGAGGCCATACTCTTCTCACTTAGACAAACAACGTATAACAGTATTGAAGTAACAATCCTTTCAGCACTAACGCTTCATTTATGTTGTTACTATTCTCCCAAAAGCATAGCTGAAAATAATTGCCATTGCCCATTATCACGATTCCGCTGCGCACCATACACCACATAATCGTCTTTGGATGCTGCAGGCGAAAGATCAATCCACCACAATGGATCAATCTGATTAGGTAACATCGAATAACGAATGTCGATGACCCGATTTTTAACCTTTGGATCCATCGCTAAATAACCGTTGGAAAACCATCGAAATCGCTCAATATCTTTCGCTTGCTGAGAATCTGGCAGCAACCAGGGTAAATCTTCAGCAATGCTTAATTTTCTAACATATTCTCCTGAATATACTTTACCTTCGACACCCATCCTTACAGCATCGACAAAATAAGCCTGATCTGTCTCATAAACAATTTTCCACACTAATAAATTGGCGAAGGTTGGTTTAGCTTCTAACCGAATGGGCTTATGGCCACGTTCATTGGCTAATTCCCAGCCCAGCTCTTCGGCACGCTCTCGTTGCACAGCCCCCAAACTCGGATAAACTAAAACCCACACCATAGCAATCCGTGCAAACAATGTGCGCTGTTTTATTGCTGCTAAAACCACCAACAATAACAGCGGTAACGTGTAGGCTGGATCAATAACGGCAATAGTATTCCATGCAAAACGCTGGTCACTAAAGGGCCACAACAACATCGTGCCATAAGTAGTACAAGTATCTAATAAAGCATGAGTGGCATAACCTAATGTACAATACAGAATGCTTTGCCAAAATAAAAACCCGACTCTTTTTCCTATCAGGCCATGCATCAATAACCCACAAATCAAACCGCCGAAGGGAATAAAAAACAGGGAGTGGGTGAAATGACGATGATATTCGAGGAACAGTAGAGGATCGGTCTCTGAACGAATAAATACATCGAGGTCAGGAGCCATACCACCTGCAACGCCAAACAACCCGACTAATGCCAGCCGCTTATTTTTAACCGTCGCTTGTGGCAGCACGGCGCCCAATACACCTTGTGTCAGAGGATCCATATACAACCAATTATTATTTGAAGAAGTTATTTACAAAAATTTTTCAGAAAGCATTTATAGAAAGCACTTTACAGAAATTATTTTATAGAAGTTATTCACCAAGCTGTTTCGCAGCCATTGTATAACCAAATTCAATCATTTCTTCCGCGCGATCAAATTCTAAAATTCCACAAATATTACGCGGTAATTCCAATACTACATCTGGTGGGTACGCGGCCAGCTTCTGCCTTGCTACGGCACCCTGCATAGTATCAATAGCTTGGTAAGCGACATCGTAAATACTCAAACTTTCGGTATTGCTGGAGATCGGAGAAATGGAATCGATAAACTGATCAATTTTCTTACTGAAATAGGATGAAGCCGAATGCACAGGTTGTTTACGTTCGATCAGATCAAGCTCATGGTTGGGCTGTCCGGACAAATTAACGGCTATTGTTAGATCTGTATGATCACGAAAAGTTGGCGCTATTGGCACAGGGTTTAACACACCACCATCAATCAATGTTACTCCTTTGTGATCAACCGGCGTAAACAACAAAGGCAATGAAATAGACGCCCTGATCGCATCAAATACTGGACCGGTATCGATCCACACTTCTTTTTCGTTAGCGATATCGGCAGCCACAGCAGTAAAGGAAATAGGTAAATCCTCTATATGACGTTCACCAGTTAATTCAGCCAAAGTATTGATAATCTTATCGCCTTTTACCAATCCACCCTGACTACGGGTAAAGTCCATCAGTCGCAACATTTCCAACTTATCAACGGCTTTTACCCACTGGGTAAACTCATCCAATTTACCCATCGCATAAATGCCGCCAACCAATGCTCCCATGGAACTACCAGCAATGGACCGAATGGCATAATTCTGTTCCTCCAGCCAATGAATAATACCGATATGAGCCAAGCCTCTGGCACCACCACTGCCCAACACTAACGAAATTGTTTTGTTATTAGCCACCATTAACTCACTTTGTCCTTTTAGCGATTAGTCGCCTTCTCCCCAGCGCTGAACTACACCAACATCAATACCAAATAAATCCAGTACGCGCCCTACGCTGTGGTTAACCATATCATCAATACTTTCAGGTTGACTGTAAAAAGCTGGCATTGGCGGTGCGACAATCGCCCCCATCTCTGACAGAGCGGTCATCGTTCGCAGATGACCCGTATGTAATGGGCTTTCTCTAACCATCAATACCAATCTACGGCGTTCTTTCAGCACCACATCGGCAGCCCGTGTCAGTAGAGTTGAGGTAATCCCTGAAGCAATTTCCGACATACTGCGAATTGAGCAGGGAGCAACAACCATTCCCATTGAGGCATAAGAACCGCTGGCAATTGACGCACCTACGTTTTTTATCGAGTGTACCTGATCAGCCAGCGCCTTCACTTCAGCAACCGTACGATCCAACTCATAGCCCAGGGTCAATTCGGCAGACTTACTCATCACCAGATGCGTTTCAATATCCGTTTGCTGTAACAGCTCGAGCAGCCGCACGCCATAGATAATTCCGGAAGCTCCCGAAATCCCCACAATTAAACGCTTGTTTTTATTCTGCCCTTCAGCCATATTTTAAACCTGAAACGAATCGATAAGCCGCATAGCTTATCTAGGATGATCAATAACTACAAATAATCGTCACACCGTGTAACCTTCTCATTAACTGCTACTAATTCAGGCACGGTGAAACACATCAGGGTAAGCCAGTGAATTCAATACAAACGTTGTTTCCTAACCTAACCGAAGCGCAACTGTTTGCACATACCAGTATTCTGGCCATCAATCTTGTGCTGTTTTTACTGATCAAACCGATTCTTACATCGGTTGAGTCGGGCAAAGATCATGACTCAAAAATTTATATTCTGCGCGCCATTAACATCTTCATCATTATTTTATTGGGTATCAATTTGGTGCTATCACGCGCCCATGAAGATTATCAAAATCACTTTATCAAAATCGGTTTAAGTCTATTCGCAATTTATGCTGGCTTTGTGGTGTATAGCATCAGTTCATATTTTTTGAGAAAACGTTTTGGCACTGAGAAGGAGCTCGATAACAAGCAGGTCTTTTTAGAAACTTACAGCAGCCGGATAGTGGACATACTGCTAATGGTGCTGGTTATTTTCGCCACCCTCTACGCCATTATCATGATTTGGGGTGCCGACAGCATGTTGGAAACCACCGGTATCATAGGTATCGTATTTGCTTTTATGGCCTTTACTAGCAGTATTTGGGCACCGGATATTATCAGCGGCTTGATTATTCTCAATACGCAAATGTTGGAGGACGGCGATCTGGTACTTATCGATGGTTATCCAGACGAATACATTATCAGTAAAGTCTCTTTCATCTATGTCATTTTGTATGACGCTCGTAACAATCACCGCACACTAATTCGCAACAGCCGTTTTATCCAGAGCAAAATTGACAATCTCAGCCGTATTGCCAGTACTGATGGCATTCGCAAACGCCTAGTTTATCAAATTGGTTATCCGGATATTTCCGCCGAAGATGCCGAAACCAGATATGAACAGTTTCAGTTATTTAAACAAAATATCGATAAGATGTTCGACAAGGCTTATCACAAAGCCTGCGAAGATGAAAAAATTAAAATTAATAGCAATAAACACTTTGAATGGTCACTAACCAAGACTGGCAATTACGCGTTGGAATATACATTGTGGTTTTATTTGGAAAAAATACCTAACACCAAAGTCACCGCCACTATTCGCAAGCACTATATGCGAACTATTTATCGAGTCAATGAAGCGGTGTTTGATGCGTCAATTACAGAAAATATTGATCTGTCAACGCCAGATTTAAATACTATTACTGTGGAAAAAAATTCGGCTAAGTAATCTGAAAATATCAATCCATTAATGCTTTAGCCGAAACACTATTATTCTACTTATCAAACTTTACCCATCATTCCCTTAATAGCAGCAGGCAAATCAGCTGGCAGAACTACTGTCTTACTGTTTTCAGCAATAGAAATTTCGCGCAGTGCATTCACATACTTCTCACCTAACAAATACACAACCGGGGTTTCATTCTCACCTATTGCCTGATCAACCATTTGAATCGCTTTTTGACTAGCTTCAGCCAGTAATATTTGTGCTTTTGCATCCCGACGTGAAGCCTCTAAACGACCATCTGCTTCGAGTATTTGTGCTTCTTTTTCACCTTCAGCGCGAGTAACTGTCGCCCTTCTTGCCCTTTCGGCTGCAGCCTGCTCTTCCATCGCATGCTGCATGGTACCGGAAGGATTAATATCCTGTATCTCAACTGTTTTGAGGGTAATACCCCAGTCAGCAATATCATCTGAAATTGATTGCTTTAATTTTGATTTAATTAATTCACGCGATGATAGTGCATCATCTAAATCCATTTCACCAATGATGGAACGTAACGTTGTCTGCACCAATGTTTGAATAGCGACAGTGTAATCTTCTACACCATATACCGCCTTTTCTGGAGAAACGATATTAATATAAGCCACCGCATTAGCCACAATCACAGCATTATCACGCGTGATAACTTCCTGCGAGGGGATATCCAAAACGATATCCTTAGTCGTTACTTTATAGGCGACAGTATCAATATAGGGAATGATGATATTTAACCCTGGCTTAAGCGTACCATGATATTTACCCAACCTCTGCACAACCCATTTATAACCTTGGGGAACCAAGCGCACACCCTGTGCAATGGTGATTAACACTAAGATCAAAATAGCTAATGCTACATATAGGCCTGCACTCATCATTCAGCTTCCTTTTTTCAATTAATTATTGTTTTGCTACTATCAAACTGTTTCCTGAAACATCGGTAACTCTTACCCGATCTCCCACATTCAGTTCATCTTGGGAAATAAACATCCATTCATCGGCACCCAACACTGGAGCGGGGAAACGTAAGGTGCCACGACGTGATTGATTGGGCAGTGTTAATACTTGACCCACCTCGCCAAGAATGGCCTCCTTGGATAGACCTGCTTTGGTTTTATCAACCGACATAGGTTTAAGAAACTTAAACCAGAATACAGTAAAAAATATAGAAAAAAGCGTCCAAAGTAATACCTGGGCTGCGAGAGACATGCCAGGAAAAAATAGCAACAATAAACCAACAACTATAGCTCCTAAACCAAACCATAGCGCCGTAAAACTCGGCAACATTAACTCAAAGAGCATCAAGCCAATGCCTAAAACAATCCAGTGCCAATACAGTAAATCAAATCCCATGATTTTCTCTCACCAAGCAACCCAACAGAACCGGCATGTTATAAAAAATGCCCACGCACTATAAGTGAATTTTTTAACTATTTTTTCACAAACTTTAGCGTCATGCGATTGGATTCACCAATAGCTTTCATTGCTTCTTTATTTTCATCTGCTGTGTTCAGCGATGGAGGCAAACGCCAAACATAATCTTTAGGTCCTGGCACATCTTTTGGATTCGCATTCATGTCACTTTCTGCCACCAGCTCAAAGCCCGCCTTTTCCATAAAGGTAATTACATTAGTTTGCTTCAAATAACCATTCTGGCCCTGCGCCCAGCTATCCTCAGCATCTTCAGGTGACTTATGCTGAACTACACCGACAACACCCCCATCTTTTAATAGCGCATTAACTTCTGCCAGGGCATTGGTCAATGAACCAGCTTTCTCTTCAAAGCGATGCAGATTGTGTAAACCTCGAATAATCAAAACAGCGTCCAGGGTTCCATTCAACTCTTCTGGGACCTGGCCAAAGGCATAACCACCAGCAGTGACTGATTCAGCACCGGGAAAACCAGCGACCATGCCCTCAAACTTGGCAGTGCGCTCAATCATCGCCTGAATGCGTTCTTCACTCATGCCAAACAGCGGAAACATAGTGTGAGCATAGTTAATGCCATAAATAGCACCCTCTTCTCCGACATAGGGCGCTAATATCTGCGTATACCAACCACCACCTGGCAACACTTCACCCACTTTCATACCAGGCTCTATACCAAAAAATTCGAGGGTTTGTTGAGGGTTACGAAACACATCCCGGGCTTTTTGCTCATCACTACGCGCCGCAATAATACTACTTAATTTAGCACTGGCTTCAGCATCGGCAGATGCTGTAACCGTCCAGCTGGCTGCAGTCAATACCAGTGCTGTAATAGAAAACATATGAAAGATTTTACGAGTAAACATAATCGAGTCCTTGGCTGTTAGCAGTTGTTATCAGTTGATCGACTAGCAGCCTAGGACAGTAGTGTCTCTAAGAAGTTCTTGCAAGTAGCGATTGCAATTCTATCGAATAATTCATGGATAGGATTTAACGGTGGGAAAACCTCTGTAAGCCATCCCCGCCTCTAATTTATGCCGCTGCAGATTTACTTAGCAAGACACTGCCATTTATCGCGCTCACCATAGCTTGCAAACTGGCAGTAACAATATCTTTACTCATGGCCACTCCCGCCAATTTTTCATCACCACACTTAATCTGTATATAGGTCACTGCCTGTTCGCTTACTCCCTGGCCAAGTGCATGTTCAGAATAATCAAGCACATCAATATCAACACAGATAATGCCAGACAATAACTGAGTAAAGGCTTCCAATACACCATCACCAGTCGCTTCTAAATGCCGCGGGCTACCATCAATCAACAATGTCGCTTCTAATCGATCCACACCCTTTGAGTGAAGTTTAAAACCCTGCAATTGATAGCGCCCTTCACTGTGCAAATAGCATTCTTGAAACAATTCCCACACCTGGCTGGCAGATACTTCCTGTTCGGTATCCTCCGCCTTAGCCTGCACTCTACGACTGAAGTCAATTTGCAACCAACGGGGCATTTTAATGCCATGCTGCTGTTCTAACAAATAGGCTATACCGCCTTTGCCTGACTGGCTATTGATACGGATAACTTCTTCATAGCTACGACCAAGATCACGCGGATCAATAGGCAGATAGGCCACTTCCCACATATCATCCTGCTTATAATTAGCCAGGCATTTATTAATCGCATCCTGATGACTACCAGAGAAAGCGGTATACACCAGCTCTCCAACATAGGGATGTCTGGGGTGAACAGGTAACTGCGTACAGTGTTTAACTGTTTGTATAATTTTATCGGCATTGGCCAGATTTAATTCAGGGTCAACGCCACGGCTATAGAGATTCATCGCCATAGTTACGATATCCATATTACCGGTGCGCTCACCATTTCCCAGCAGGGTACCTTCCACACGATCAGCTCCCGCCATCACACCCAACTCAGCCGCAGCTACTGCACAACCGCGATCATTATGAGTGTGTAAACTGATCAGCACGTACTCCCGAGAGCGAATATTGCGACAGATCCACTCCACTTGATCCGCATACACATTCGGTGTTGTCATCTCCACTGTGGCGGGCAAATTAATGATCACCGGTTTTTCTGCATTGGGCTGCCAAACATCAATGACGGCATTGCATACCTCTACTGCAAAATCCAATTCAGTGCCGGTGAAACTTTCCGGCGAATATTGAAACACCCAGTCAGTTTCGGGCTGCTGCCTGGCGTACTCGTGAACCCAAATTGCCCCCTGTACGGCAATGTCCTTAATACCTTCGCGATCCATCCTAAATACTTGTTCACGCTGTACCGTCGAAGTGGAATTATATAGGTGCACGATGGCACGCCTCGCTCCCTGTAGTGCGTCATAACTTCTAGCAATAAGTGGTTCACGGGCCTGCGTTAATACCTGGATAGTGACATCTTCAGGAATGCAGTCTTCTTCGATCAACATCCTCACAAAATCAAAGTCCTGCTGAGAAGCGGCGGGGAAACCAACTTCTATTTCCTTAAAACCCACATCTACCAGTAACTCGAACATCTCCTTTTTTTGCTGCACCGTCATGGGATCTATCAACGCCTGATTACCATCGCGCAAATCGACACTACACAAGGTAGGTGCCTGTTGGATTTGCTGATCGGGCCAGCGCCGATCCGGAAGCGATACCGGAGCCACAGGAGGATACTTCTGATGATTGAACGCGGTACTCATTGAGCTTGCTCTTTAGTCTTTGATTTAGCCGAAATAGAACCCCCCTCTCATTGATGCTTACCCAACGAATGTCAAAGCCCTTGTGGGGCTCAGAGCTGCCAACTCTTGTGAAGCCGACTTTCTGCCAGGGGGATGCCACACAGTATAAACAGCCAGAACTGGAGAAAGATTGTTTTTATTGCACTATAATCGTAAATACTGGCAATAATTAACCATTAATAGATATTTTAGTGAAATTAATATCTACTTTAATCAAAAACTGCGCACTAACAACGTGCTAACAGGATGATTCCATGAAGCTAGACCGCACTGATCGTCGCATCCTTAATGAGCTGCAAGATAATGGCAGTATCAGCAACCTCGAGCTCGCCGATAAAATTGGCTTATCTCCCTCTCCCTGTTCGCGACGCGTCAAACAACTACAGGACAGCGGCATTATCGACAAAACCGTTACGCTGCTATCGCCAGACAAACTGGATTTAAAAATGACGGCCTATATCCAGATCAGCATGGATAAACACACTCCTGATCGCTTCGAAAACTTCGAGCGTCATGTCGAACAATACCCTGAAGTCTTGGAATGCTGCCTGATTACCGGTCATACAGCTGACTATCTGTTAAAGGTAATTGTGCCGGATATGGATTACTATCAATCTTTTTTATTGGGCAAGTTAACACGTATTGAAGGTGTTAGTGGTGTGCATTCAAGCTTTGTAATGAAGAAGGTGATAGCAAGAACTGCTTTACCATTGGGGCACTTAAAAGGATCGACGGCTTAACCCTTTAAATGCAGGAACGCTATTCTTTCCAACATTTATCTTTAGGCTCAACACCTATTGCGGCATTAATCGCATCAATACCCTGCTGGTTCACAGGAATAAATCGAATAAACGTGGTTTTTTGCAACCACTCATTAACAGCTGGATCGTTATGCATACTTTCCAGAACTTGCTGGAAGTGTTGGCGGCGTTGTTCGCTAATCGTTGGTGGCACCATGATAATTCCCGAAGGCTGATCTGTAGACACTACAATCGATTTTAATTTACTTCTTGCCTCCTGCGACATTAACCCCCATAACACGCCACCAATAATTCCATAATCAGCCTTACCTTCCAACACTTGTAAAATAGTTGTATGCATCTGGAAACTTTCCATTAGCTCTAGGCTAGACCACACACCCTTCGCTCGCTGCTCAAAAGCGGTCTCAAAAAATGAACGGTAACGAGGCGTTAATGCCACCTTCGCGCCTCTTAGCTCTGTTAAGCTCTCTATTTTTCGTTTACTGAATATAACAATCTCGAATTGGGTTGAAGACTGTAAAATAGGGATATAGCCCTTTTCCATCAATGGCTTCCATAAAGAAAAATAGGGCAATACAACCGCTTCTCGGGATTGCTGATAACGGACAAACTCTTCGCAATCGCCTTGTGGAATAACAGTCTCGAAACCTAGCTCTGCTTCTACATAATCTATAAATGATTGTGAACGCTGCCGAGTAATATCAGCTCGTAATGGCGTATAAATTAATAAAAAATCGCCATCGGACTGATCAAGACCAGAAGCGTTCAAAGCAGTATCCGCCAAGGTTAATGACGAATATAGAAAAATGAATATTAGGAACCAGTTGAACCGCATGAGGATATGTATATCTGCAACAATATGGTAGCCAGTTATAATTTAACCCTGGCTAAAAATCGTTTTTTGATGGTAGCAAATGCTTAATGAATTATTAGAACATTAAACTTAGCTAAAAAATATACGTAGTCAACTATGAAATATAGGTAAAATTACGAATCGGACTTTTTCTGATAATAGGTGCGAGCTTTTTCTTCTTCACCCAATTTATATTTTAAATCAGCATTATCCTGCTCTAGTTTTTTAATGTCCTGCTGCAACTCAGCAATTTCATCGGTGAGCTTATCCAGCTCTCCAACTAATGGACTTTCTTTCGTTAAAAAAATTTTAGTAAATAAATACCCCACTAATATCCCTACCAGTAAAGTAATTACCACAGCGGGCCACATAATTATCTCCTGCTCTAATTATTCCGAATTAAACAGCCACCGGCATTTGCCAGCGACAGTTAGACGAAAATTGTTTACTCAAAAAATCAACTTGATCGGGCAATATACGATGACTATTAACCAATGCCAAATATTCAGCAGGGTTTGGTCTATAGGGTAAAGCCAACAATTCCATGTTCACTTCATCCAACACCCTATTACCCTTATGCTGATTACAGCGTCTACAGGCTGCCACCACATTTTCCCACACGTCACGACCACCTTTTGATGTTGGAATAATATGGTCGCGAGTTAATTCATGACCTTCAAAAAAGTTTCCGCAGTATAAGCATTGATTATTATCACGCTCAAATAGTGCCTTGTTGGACAGCGGTGGTTTTATTCTTGGACGTCCCAGCTTATCGCCGCCACAAGCAATAATCGATGGCAGTTCTACAATGGTACGCTCGCCGCTAAAGCGATTAAAGCCTCCCTGGATTCGGAAAATAATATCACCCATTGTCCACAGGATTAGATCCCGTGAATGTAGACAAACAGCCTCCTGCCAATGTAGCCAATCAATCGGTTGACCCGCTTTATTTAACCGCAGTATTTGCACAATCTCTCCCTCATAGTTGAGATAAAAAAGCTACTGCATCTTGACGGACTGCTGATGACAAACCTGGATCACTCGTCAAAGATAACGCTTGAACAACAAGACCGATTAAAGCGAATTAATATAAAACTTTTGTGACTATATCACTTAAAGCCCGACCACTTAAAGCCCGCTCAAACTCAACTTTACCATTGTGTCAGAGAGCTATTCAAACATTACTCACTCATTTGTTGACGACGGTGTTTCAACATAGCACTTTGCCTTTTGACAATATGCTGTATTAGTAATTCCTGATCATTATGATTGATTTCTACAAAATCCAGGCGAACAAAATATGCCGACTCCTCTGAGGCATGTTGAATTTTTTCGCACTCAATCACTTCAGCCAGCGCTATCAAGTGTAATTCTGAGGGTTGAAGGGTGATATCTAACTGTAATAACTGGCCGCGTTCCAATTTTTCATTATTTTGGAACGCCATTCCACAGGCACTCACATTTACCTGCTTTAAGTCATAACTAATTTTGTGGATCAACTCAGCATCAATATCCATCTGGTGAATAATAAAATTCATTTTTTTATTCACCAGATCGATAAGCTCAGCTGCGATGGGCGACTCAATGCGACAGGCATCCAATAAGGTTTGAATACGATTATCAAAGTTAGCGGCGTAATCAAACTGACTGCCATGTTCTTTTGCCTGCTGGGCAAAAGCATTCGCCTCCTCTGCACTCAATCGAATGTAGGAAACACCAACCGTATCATCAATACGAAAAAAACGTCGCCGCTCTTCAGCATTCATGTTTGGTATTTTCCCGAAAAGAGATAGTCATAGAACATAGCCACAGGAACTATCATTAAAAAATATCTCCCCTTCGTAAATCGAAGGCATCCGTCGGTTCGTTTTCTAACTCTAACTGTTGGTAAGCTCGAGGATCATCACGTTTTAACTGTTCCAACTGTTGCTGCAACACTGGGTCACCCAAACCTTGCTGAACAATAATTTCAACTCGACGGTTTCTTGCCCGTCCTTCTGCAGTTTCGTTAGTATCTACCGGCCGCGTTTCTGCAAAGCCGCTGACTTGAACCCGATTAGGATTTAATACCTGACCTTCAAACAAAGCATGTGCCACTGACACCGCACGACTGGTAGAAAGCTCCCAATTCGAACGAAAACGAGCAGTATTAATCGGTATATCATCGCTATGCCCCTGAACTAAAATACTGCCCTCTTTGGTAGACAAAACATCACGCACTTCTTGCAACAATGGCTGATAATCGCTTGCCAAATTAGCTGAGCCCGATGCAAAAGAGCCTTTTTCTTTTATCCGCACAATAATTTGTCGGCCGTGAGTTTCAACTTCTACTTCACCTTTGGCAATTTGTTCACTTAACGCAGTGGCAAGATCCTTCGCATCTTCCTGAGTTTCCTTGATCATGGCTTCAATTTTTTCCAGCACTTCCTGGTTTTCACCGGCACCGCCATCGAGCCCTTCCTCACCTGCTTCAACGTCATACTCTTCAGCATCTCTTACCTCAAGCGACAACTCAGTTAAATCGTCAGTATGTTGATAGATTTGATTGATCGGTGTTGGGTCAGGTCGACCGGGGCTAAATTCCTGCGCAATAATACTGGTACCCTTGGGAGGATCGAGCACTTTGAGTTGGTTCTGCACACCAAAGGCCTGTGCCATCGAACCCGCCAAACGCTTAAACTTCATCGCGTCCATTTCGGAAAAAGACAACAACAACACAAAGAAACACATCAGCAGCGACATTAAGTCGGCAAAGGTTCCCATCCAACCAGGCGCACCTGGTGGAGGGCATTTAGGACATTCAACTTCTTCTTCAGCCATATTGTGCTACACAACTAACAAGCCAAGTATCAAACTGGGTATCGCTACTCATCCTCTTTCACGCGCATGCCTTGTGGCAAGTATTTCCGCAGCATATCACTAATCACACGAGGGTTTTGCCCCGCCTGAATAGCAAGCAGAGCGTCTATCACCAGGTTTTTACTGGTCTCTTCCTCTCCCCGACGCAGACTGAGTTTGTCGGAAATAGGGATAGCCACCATATTAGCCAGCATCGCACCATAGAGCGTTGTTAACAGTGCCACGGCCATCGCTGGACCAATGGATTTGGGATCATCCATATTTGACAGCATGGCCACCAACCCCACCAGTGTTCCTATCATCCCCATCGCCGGTGACACATCACCCAAAGCAGAAAAAATACTGGCACCTTGCTCATGACGCTCAACAGTTTGATCTTTATCTTTCGATAGCAGCGTTTTCACTACATCGGGATCATGACCATCAACTAGCAACTGGATGCCACCTTGTAAAAAATCGCTGCTAACTTCTTTACCTTCTAAAGACAGCAAACCACCTTTACGCGCTTCATCGGCTAGCCCGACGATTTCGTCGATTATTTCAGCAGGGTCATCTGTTTTGAACATAAAAGCCTTGGCTGCAACCTTTCCGGCTCCCAAAAACTGCCCAAGGCCAAACTTGGCTAATACAACGAAAATACTCCCTACAATTACTATTAGCATCGACGGCACATCCACAAACATTCCGACGCCACCACTCAACACCATGGCCACAATGATGATGGCCATAGCGCCAATCATGCCTATAATGGTTGCTAAATCCACAGACTAACTCCTCAATCGACCCAAACTCTCGATCCAAGCTCTAAGACCCAAAACCAAACTCATAATCAATACTATCAATCGACGATAACATACTGATTTTCTGATAGTTATAGTCTAGCTGTTATCGAGCACGATGCACATTTTTGACAGTAAAAATCCAGATTCAAAACGGATCATCCCTGCTTTCAGTAACGGCCAATCACCTGCAGACTTGAGTTTCTACTGATTTATCCATAAACAAGGAAGCACAATAAAGCTGTAAATATCTGCTACAAACATTGACCGCAATCAGGGCTGTCAGTTACCGTTGCCGCGTTGAATCTGCCTACCACGGTATTTTGGAGCACTTATATGGCAAGAGGCACCTCAAAAGCCACCAAAAACATCGATTTTGAAAAATCACTCAACCAACTGGAAGAACTGGTAGAGGAGATGGAAAGTGGCGACCTTTCATTAAAGGAATCGCTCAAAGCCTTTGAACAAGGCATTAAATTGACCCGCGATTGCCAAGAAGCACTTTCTCAGGCTGAACAGAAGGTTCAGCTGCTGATTGAAGAGAATAGCGAGCTAAAAACCATTGACCTCGATGATGAGATTGATGACGAGGATCTGTTCTCAGAATGAGCGATACTTTTAACGATTCCGTGTTTAACAATTCTCTGTTCAACAATTTTCTGCAACAAAGCCAGACCCGAATTAACAAAGCGCTTCAACAGGAACTAGGCGATCTGCAATCGCCCTTCAGCCCCACTGATAGCAGCTCTTATCTGTCCCGATTGCAAGAAGCCATGCGATATAGTCTGGTCAATGGCGGCAAACGAATACGGCCTACACTGGTTTTTGCCGCAGCAGAAGCGATTTCAAACAATGCCGCCACTGATGCACTGGATAAAGTTGCAGCTGCAGTAGAAATGATTCACGCCTATTCATTAATCCACGACGACCTTCCTGCCATGGACGATGATGACCTCAGACGTGGTCAACCAACCTGTCATAAAGCTTTTGATGAAGCGACCGCTATTCTGGCCGGTGACGCCCTACAAACCCGGGCGTTTGAGTTGCTAACCACTATTCCCGACACCTATGCTGAAACCCGATTGGCACTGGTAGCAACACTTGCCAAAGCTTCAGGCATTGTTGGTATGGTGGGTGGGCAGGCCATTGATCTGGAGTCTGTTAATCAGCAAATTGCCATCGGGCAACTGGAAACCATCCATCGCTTGAAAACCGGTGCATTAATCCGTGCCGCCGTTAGCATGGGAGCTATTTATGCTGGCGCCAGTAATGAGCAACTGACGAAACTGGACAGCTACGCCGAGGCCATTGGCCTGTCATTTCAAGTGCAAGACGACATTCTGGATGTTGAAAGCGATACCGAAACACTCGGCAAAAATCAGGGGGCTGACCAAGCACTGAATAAACCCACTTATCCTTCGCTGTTAGGCATGGCTGGAGCAAAGCAAAAAGCCCAAGATCTTCACCAACAGGCAATAACTGCTCTTGAAACATTTGGGGAGTCTGCGCAAGTGTTGCGCCAGCTTTCCTCCTATATCATCTCACGCAATCATTAATTTCCTTTTCCTAAAGGGTCACAACAAGTTAAAGCCAGAAATGCAGTCAAAACCTCAGCTTTGGGTTACAATCCCCGTTTGCAGCTGAATTTCTGACAATGAGGTAGCTGCTGAAGGTCTTTTATAATTATTACGACATCTATGAAATTCACCAATATCCCATCTTCGCGCCCTGATACCCCATTGCTGAACAGCATTGATGCCCCAGCGCAATTGCGTGAGTTGGAACAGGATCAGCTACCACAGCTGGCCGATGAACTACGTGAATATATGCTATACACCGTCGGCCAGACCGGCGGGCATTTCGGTGCCGGGCTCGGCGTGGTAGAGCTGACCATCGCTCTTCATTATATTTTCAACACTCCTGAAGACCGTATTGTCTGGGATGTCGGCCACCAGAGCTATCCACACAAGATTCTTACTGGCCGACGCGATGATATGTTATCGATGCGTCATCAGGATGGACTGGCCGGCTTTCCCAAGCGCTCTGAAAGTGAATACGATACCTTTGGCGTTGGCCACTCAAGCACCAGTATCAGTGCAGCCCTGGGTATGGCTATAGCAGCCGAGCAACAGGGCATTGATCGCAAAACCGTTGCTGTGATCGGAGATGGTGCCATGACTGCCGGTATGGCCTTTGAAGCACTCAATCACGCTGCCCACACTAACGCCAATATGTTGGTTATTCTCAACGATAACCAAATGTCGATTTCGCAAAATACTGGCGGTCTTAGCACCTATTTCGCCAAGATATGGGCCAGTAAGACTTATACTTCACTACGCGAAAACAGTAAAAAAGTACTGGGGAAAATTCCTCCCGCCTGGGAAATCGCCCGCCGCGCTGAAGAGCATATGAAGGGCATGGTTGCACCCGGCACATTATTTGAAGAACTAGGTTTTAACTATATTGGCCCCATTGATGGTCATGACATATCGAGCCTGATTAACACTATCAACAATATGGCGAAAATGTCAGGCCCACAGCTGCTGCATATCTTCACGCAGAAAGGCAATGGCTTTGCCCCTGCCGAAGAAGACCCCGTCGGCTACCACGCCATCAACAAGATTGAAGCTGCACCACCATTACTTTCAACACCCGAAAGCCCCAAGGCCAATAAACCGAAATACCAGAAGGTGTTTGGTGATTGGCTGTGCGACATGGCTGAACAGGATGACAAGCTGATTGGCATTACCCCGGCAATGGGCGAAGGCTCAGGTATGATTGAGTTTTCCGAGCGCTTTCCCGAACGTTATCATGATGTTGCTATCGCCGAACAACACGCTGTGACTCTGGCAGCAGGTATGGCCTGTGATGGTTTGAAACCGGTAGTCGCGATCTATTCGACCTTTTTACAACGTGCCTACGATCAGTTGATTCACGATGTCGCACTACAAAATCTCGATGTGCTATTTGGCATCGACCGGGCTGGATTAGTCGGCGAAGACGGTCCTACTCATGCCGGCTGCTTCGATCTGTCTTATTTGCGCTGCATTCCCAATATGGTAGTGATGGCGCCTTCGGACGAAAATGAAACTCGCCAAATGCTGTATACCGGCTTCCAATACCGTGGGCCAGCTGCTGTTCGCTACCCCAGAGGCACTGGTCCAGGAGCAGCCATTGATCCAATGATGCGGGCGCTTGAGATTGGCAAAGGCGTAGTAAAAAGAAAGGGCTCTGGAATAGCCATTCTGAGTTTTGGTACCTTACTGGAGGAAGCAATGGTAGCAGCTGAATCCCTTGATGCTACCGTGGCTGATATGCGCTTTGTTAAACCACTGGACGAAGCGTTGATTGCGGAACTAGCCAGCAATCATGAACTGATAGTGACACTGGAAGAAAATGTTGTCGCCGGCGGCGCAGGTAGCGCTGTTAGCGAATACCTGATATCTCAAACCATCACCGTACCAACCTTACAGCTCGGTCTGCCAGACACATTTATCGATCACGGCAAACACAAAGACCTACTCGCCGAGTGCGGCCTCAGCGCTAATGGTATTTTACAGTCGATAGAAAACCGGCTGGCATTACTAGGTCAGACGCTCAAGCAACAAGCGCTAAAATAAGTCATTTCACGCAGCCACTGTTAATCATTTTCATTTTAAGGAAATAAGACCAAGGCTTACTTGTGACTGCCTTCATCCATTAGGTGGCCAAGCTTGCCTGCTTTGGTCGCCAGATACTTGGCATTGTGAGGGTTCTTACCAGTTTGCAATGGAATACGCTCTACGACATCTATTCGTTGATTACTCAATGCATCCACCTTTCGCGGATTATTCGTCATTAACCGAACCTGATGAATATTGAGGTGATCCAACATCACTTTACAGATGCTGTAGTCACGCATATCCGCACCAAAACCTAATCGCTCATTAGCTTCAACCGTATCGGCACCTTCATCCTGCAATTTATAGGCTTTAATTTTGTTGAGCAGGCCAATACCACGCCCTTCCTGTCGAAGATACAGTAATGCGCCACGTCCCTCTTCAGCAATTTTTTTCAACGCTGCCTGCAATTGAGCACCGCAATCGCAGCGCATACTAAACAGGGCATCTCCCGTAAGACACTCCGAGTGCACTCTGGCCAGTACTGGCTCGCCATTACTGATATCGCCCAGGCTCAGTACTAAATGTTCCTTATCATTTTCCACATCCTCAAAGCCATGCATATCAAACACAGCCCACTGGGTGGGAAGCTTTGAAGACTCAACATAACGTACGGGCACTAGGTTCTCCTATCGACAACAAGCTTCGCTTTGAGACAGCAAAAACCAACCGACCCAAAACGAGGGCGCACATTCTAACAGCACATGGCCGGTATTGGGAATTGGCTGCTAATTCAAGAAGATTCGGGATATATAACGTTATTGGATGTGAAACCGGTAGATACGACAGTTAAAATCGGGCTTTCAGATACAGAATACCGCCCTGTTCACGCATATCGACATGCTGCAGGTAACTCATCCCTAATAACACTGTATCCGGATAATTACCCTCGATCACAAAAGCCTGCACACTACTCACCTTTAACCCCTGTACATCGACGGAACGCAAGGTCACACCATAGGACATGGCTTCACCACTGGCAGTTCGCACCCTGGAGGGAATACCGTTTTGATAGTCGAGCCCTATCATATTTGCATGCCGACTGCTCATCGCTATCGCATTCGCGCCAGTATCCACCAATACAGGCATGCGCCGTCCATTTAAGGTAGCCGTGGTGATGTATTGATTGATGTTATTCTTACGAATGGATATTTCGCGTTTTTCAGCAGGCGTGTATTGACCACTAATCATGCGTGTCAGGCTCAAGATTTGCTGCTCACCACCAATTTCCACCACCGCCTGTTTAGGAGTAGCGGAAACCAACAGCACACCTTCTGGGCTGCGCTGCCCGGCCTTCAACATCCTCTGCTTACCATCAATTGATAGCACAGCGGAGCCTTTGAAGAGTCCTTGAACCTGGATTTGCTGCGCATCGGCCAGCTCTGACATCAAGAACAACGCCACAAAAATCCATAGCAGCCTAACAGTTATTTTCATACAACCTCCTGTAGTCTGCTGAGTATAGGCAAAGATTGGTGAAGAAAAAGTGATTTACCGCCACCTTTCAATACTTCTCAACACTGCAATAAGCCCTTGTTTATACAACTATACAAAAGGCTCTATCGATATTGCGGGATAATCCGCAGTATCCGCTGGCAACCCGGCATGAGCGACCGTACCTGGCCCACTGCCAATTTGAACAGCAGCTTTAATACCACGGGTCACGTAAGCTTTAGCAATATTGAGTGATTGCTCCACATCTTTTTCCATCGCTATTGCCGCAGCCAGCGCTGCCGACAGAACAGCACCACCGCCACGATTATTGGCAGTCACATGAGCATCAACTCCAATCCAATAATACGATGAACCATCTGACCAGTAGTCTATCCGTTTGGCATCCAAAGCTGGCAATTTAGCCCCGGTAATCAAAACCGATTTGGCGCCATAGGCTAATAATTGGGTAGCCGCAGAAGCTATTGTCGAACTGCTGTCACAAACGATTCCAGTGAGCTGCCGTGCTTCTTCGGTATTGACTACTAGCCAATCAACACAGGGCAGTAATTCTTGCTTGATGATTTTTTCCGATTTTTCCAATAGATTATCGCTGGCATCAAGCTCTGCATCGTAAACCACGCGGCCGTCAAACTCTTGCAGATATTTCACTACTGAAAACAATGCATCCTCATGTGGTAGCACACCAACTTTAATAACTTTGGCGGGCAAATCACTATCCAGTGCGTTAATTTGGGCGACAACACCTTTCCTGTCTATCGACTCGGTGTAACCTGAGGCGAAGGTGTTTTGCGCCTTGATAGCAGTAATAACATTACAGCCATAGACGCCAAAATCATTAAAGGTTTGAAGGTCAGACTGAATGCCTGTGCCACTGCTTGAATCGGAATATCCAATAGTCCATACGATAGGTTTTTTATTACTGTCGTTCACACACTTCTCGCTTCTACATATTAATTTTACTAATTTAATTCAAAAAAGAGGGTTTGATACAAAAAGAGATCTACGTTCAATCTGCCAGTACTGTTCTATTTGCCGCCCATAGTCGCAGCTGTTCGACCTGTTCAGCCATCACTACCGATAAAGGATAGGTTGCCAATAGCTCGCTGACAATATGATCAGAATTTAGCGGTTCTCTTTGTGCAGAGGCACTGTATAAGGCAGCGACCACTGCCTGCTCAATCTCTGCGCCGGAGAATCCCTCCGACAATTCAGCTAATTTACCGATTGCAAATTTTTCCGAATGAAAATTTCGCTTGGTTAAATGAATGGAAAAGATTTCTTTTCTCACTGCTTCTGATGGCAAGTCGACGAAGAAAATCTCATCCAAACGACCTTTACGCATTAACTCTGGCGGCAACTGAGACACATCATTAGAAGTTGCCACAATAAATACATTAGCTTCGCGCTCCGCCATCCAGGTCAGCATCGTTCCCAGAATTCTTCTCGAAGTACCATCATCGCTATCACTTGTGGCTAATCCCTTTTCGATTTCATCTATCCATAATACACAGGGCGCCATTAATTCTGCTTGCTTAAGCGATTTTTTTAAATTCTTTTCTGTTTCGCCAATAAATTTGTTGTACAACGATGCCATATCCAGACGCAATAACGGTACCCCCCAAAGACCTGCAATGGACTTTGCCGCCAGTGATTTTCCTCCACCCTGAATACCCAATAACATCACACCTTTAGGGCGATCCAGAGAAGTTTTCTCAGCATTTAAAAAAATCGCTTCGCGTTGTTTAACCCACTCTTTCAGTTTGGCCAAACCACCTACTGCCGAAAAGCGTTCGGTATCGTACTCAAAGCTCAATACACCATCCATATCGATCAATTCGAACTTTGCCTTGTTCACTTCAGGCAAATCCTCCTCGGTGATAGCGCCATCATCACGAATTGCGCTACGCGCCAATCGGCGAGCATCCTGAATAGTCAAACCTTTCAGATTTTTAATCAGTTTTTTCAGCGTAACAGGATCAGTTTTTATTTTCTTAGTTGGGTTTTCCTTTGACCAATGTGTCACTTCATCACGAATGATCGACATCAGCTGTGCATCGTTAGGTAAGCTAATCGTAAAACGCGCGCAGTAATGTTGCAGCTCTGGCGGAATATCCAACTCGTGACTCACTAACACCAGGGTATGTTTTAACGTCGGATAATTTAGTGCGATATCTTTTAACAACCTTACATGTTCGGGATTATTTGGCAGATAGGGATGAAAGTCACAGAGCACAAATAAACTAGGTTCTGCATGTTGTTTAATGGCTTTTAACACTTGCTCCGGTGAAGCGGTATCAGATGCCGGATTGGGGTCACTGCCAAAACCAATACGATTTAGTCCTTCAGTAATTGACCAACAGCTGTAACCCAGTCGTTTTTTCATCGCCACCTTGGTCAGAAGTTCAAGAGCCCTGACCTCATCATGTGTCTCCAGCACAATGAGTGGCACATGCGAGTCAATGATTAATACCAAGTCGTTAATATCTTGCATATGCGACTAATCCACGTTTTGGCAGTTTTTTAAAATTGTTATATCAACCTGGCTAATAATTGCAGGCCTAACCAGGCATAGCAACCAGCTAATACATCATCCACCATAATACCTAAGCCGGAATGAATACGTTTATCGGCAATATTAATTGGCCAGGGCTTCCATATATCAAATAAACGAAACAGAACAAAACCGATCACTATCCACAACCAACCGGTGGGAGCAGCAATCATGGTTACCCAAAAACCAACAAACTCATCCCACACAATACCAGAATGATCATGCACACCTAAATCTTCGGCTGTTTTGCCGCACAAATAAACACCCAGAACAAAACTCAGTACCAGAAAAACAAGATAAACAACGACTGGAAAATCAGCAAAGAGCCAATACAAAGGTATCGCTGCCAAGGTTCCAAAAGTACCTGGCGCCTTGGGTGCCAGACCACTACCAAAGCCGAAGGCTGCACAGTGAACCGGATTCGACAAAATATCTCGCGCATTGATTGTCATTAGCTTTTTTATCCGAATTAAAAATGCTGGTAACCGGTGATGTCAGTTTGAATTTCTACGCCTGACTGATCAATACATCTAACATTATCGCTCAAGTTCATTTCACCGATTTCTGTAATGGTTATCCCTAATCTGGATGAAATCTGTTGCAATGTTTCCCGCGACGATGAGCTGGCAGTAAAACATAATTCGTAATCATCACCACCTATTAAAGCATGATTAATCGCTTTTTTATCGTCGACCAGTTTTGCTACAGTTGTCGAAATCGGCAGCCGATCAGCATAAATAGTTGCACCCAAACCACTGGCCTCAGCAATATGCCCAAGATCAGCCAATAAGCCATCGGATATATCAATGGCCGCACTGGCGATAGGCAATAAAGCCTGGCCTAATGCTATACGAGGTTGCGGGCGATAAAAGCGATTGCATAGGTAACGTCGAGTCTCGTCATCAACTGACGCATCATCATTTAATACGGCTAATGCCGTTGCTGCATCCCCCAAATAACCACTAACAAAAACGGTATCTCCCGGAGCAGCACCACTTCTCAATATTTTTTTATTCTCAGGCAGCAATCCGTGGACTTGAACGGTAATGGCTAATGACCCTTTGGTGGTATCACCACCGATCAACGAAATATTAAAATTGTTAGCTGCAGATCGAAGCCCCCGACTAAAGCGCTCCAGCCAGTTTTCATTACTGTCAGGCAGAGTTAACCCCAATGTAAAAGCTAATGGATCTGCACCCATTGCCGCCAAATCACTCACTGCCACAGCAACAGCGCGATAGGCTATATCCTCAGGGGGTGCCTGTTCTGGAAAATGTCTGCCAGCAACCATAGTATCCATAGAAAGCGCCATTGCCTGATTGTTATTCATTTGCAACAAAGCGCAGTCGTCACCGACGCCTAACAGAATATTGGAGGATTTTTGCTTATCGGCAAGCATCCCATCAGAGAAGAAGCGGGAGATAATAGAAAATTCTGATAGTGACTCCGGCTTTTTCATAATCAGGGCTAACAGTCAGGGTAAGTAGTCGGGTAAAAATCAGCGCTATTGGTTATTGTCCTGCCTTAACCTCAATGACTCGGACTTCTTTAGCCAGTTTATCCAGCACACCATTAATAAATTTATGACCATCGGTAGCACCAAATTTTTTAGCCAAAGCAACGGTTTCATTAATGGCCACTTTATAGGGAACATCAATCCGCTTAACCAACTCATAGCTACCTAAACGCAACAATGACCGTTCAATAGGATCCAACTCATTAATATCCCGATCTAAATAAGGTGTGAAGGCTTGTTCTAACTCTTCAAGGTTAGCCGGAACGTGATGAATAATATCGTGGAAATATTCAATGTCAGCTTTGGAAAAATCATAGTCTGCCAAAAACTGCACTTCGATTTCACTGACTGGGTACTGGGTCATATACCATTGGTACAAGGCCTGGACACCATAATGACGCGCTTTACGTCTTGCTGCCGGATTGATATCTAACTGAGATTGGTTGCTCACTATCTACTCTCAAAAACTCGTACTTTTTAAACCCGCTTTAAACTTCTATTTAAAAAGCACTTTCAAAATTAAAGAACAATATTCAGGGCTAGCCTGATATTTTAAAAACTACTTTCCTGCCAATAACTGGCTTTCTAACATTAGCATTTCCAGCACACAGGCTGCAGATTCCTCACCCTTGTTTTCAGCACCTTCACCATGACCTGAACGCTCTAACGCCTGCTTTTCATTATCTACGGTTAATACACCAAAGGCGATCGGCAAGCCGGTATCCAAACTGACACGCATAATGCCATTAGAACACTCACCAGCAACGTACTCGAAGTGCGGTGTTCCGCCGCGAATCACTGCACCCAAGGTAATGATGGCATTATAGCGATTAGTAGCAGCAACTTTCTGGCAAGCTAAAGGAATTTCATAGGCGCCTGGGCACATCATCACATCGATATCAGTCTCAGCAATACCATTATCTAACAGATGTTTTTTTGCACCGGCCAACAAGTTATCAACGATAAACGAATTCCAACGGGTAATCACAATAGCAATTTTTTTCCCATTGAGTATCGACAGATCATATTCTGCTGTTTCTATACCTTTCATGATGTTTTGTAACTCATAATCTTTATAACTAACTTTTAACTTCTTTCTTTAATAGTTTGACCAATACAGTTAGGGTTCAACGTAATCGACAACTTCCAAATCAAAACCGGAAATCGCATTATATTTGATCGGCGCACCCATCAGGCGAATTTTATGCACCCCCAGATCACGCAAGATCTGTGAGCCCAAACCGACAGTCAGGTAAGCATTTTGGTTACCACTCATACCTGCCATAGGAGCGGGCTTATTGCCCAGTGCAATATCAACACTATGCAAAACACTATCGGGGGATTCTGGATTTGCCACTAGCACTACAACACCACTTCCCTCTTCCGCGACTTTTTCCAGACAACGTCTAACATTCCAGCTTGGTTTTTCCAAAGGTTGAGTCACCATGAGATCGCGCAATGAAGACGCCAAATGTACTCTAACTAATGTGGTATCGTTAGCAGCCACATCACCCTTTACCAGCGCATGATGGATTTCACCTGCTAACAAATCTCTATAGGTGTGAAGAGTAAATTCGCCAACATCGGTTTTAACCACACCTTCGCGAACTTTCTCTATCGTGCGCTCGTTAAGTACACGATAGTGAATCAAATCGGCGATGGTGCCAATTTTTAAATCGTGCTCTTTGGCAAATTTCTCCAGTTCTTCTCTACGAGCCATGGTGCCATCTTCGTTCATAATCTCGACAATGGTGCCCGAAGCTTCGAAACCAGCCAAACGAGCCAAATCACAACCCGCTTCTGTATGACCCGCACGCGTCAGCACACCACCGGGCTGAGCTTTGATAGGGAAAATATGCCCCGGTTGCACAATGTCCTCGGGCACAGCACCGCGGGCTACGGCAGTGCGAACGGTATGAGCGCGATCTGCTGCAGAGATGCCAGTAGTTACGCCTTCAGCCGCTTCAATCGACAGCGTGAAGTTGGTGCCAAATTGTGCGCCATTGGCGCCGCCGACCATTAAGGGCAGATTCAGCTGACGACAACGATCTTCGGTCAATGTCAGGCAAATCAAGCCGCGCGCATGTGTCGCCATAAAGTTAATATCCTGTGGCTTCACACACTCCGATGCCATCACCAGATCACCTTCATTTTCGCGATCTTCATCGTCCATCAGGATAACCATTTTACCGAGGCGAATATCCTGAATGAGTTCTTCAATGCTGTTGAGTGCCATTTAAAAACCTGTTGTATAAATTCTCTTAAATCAGTGTGAGCCATTAACCCGTGAGCTATCAAGTTAAGGCTGGCCTGGCCGACAATCAATGCGCCAGTCTTCACCCACCTGCTCAATACTGTCAATCTGCAATCGCTGCTGCTGGGCCATAGTATCCAGTGGCAATTGAAATAATGGCCGAGCATGGCTACCCAATAATTTTGGCGCCATATAGATCGTCAAGTGATCGATCAAACCTGCTTTTAACAGCGCGCCTGCAAGAGTAGCGCCGGCTTCCAACAATACTTCATTACAATCCTGACTCGCCAGCCACTGCACTAAGGCTGATAAATCCACTTTGCCATCGCTGCCGGCCAGGACTAAAACCTCTGCACCTGCCTGTTCCAGGCTACACTGAGCACTCTCATCATCTTTTGCCGTCACCACAATAACTTTACCGGGAAGTGATAACAACCTGGACGTCGGCGGCAAGCGCAATTGTGAATCCAGTATCACGCGCAGCGGCTGCCTTTGCGCTATCTGTTGAGCCTGTTCTAAATCCAACCCAAGTTCATCTGGCCGTACCGTCAATGACGCCTGATCGGTAATAACAGTATCTACACCGGAAATAACGGCGCAACTTCTGGCCCGCAAACGCTGCACATCTTCACGCGCAGCTTTGCCGGTAATCCACTGACTTTCACCCGAAGCCATTGCTGTGCGGCCATCGAGGCTCATCGCCAATTTTGCTCGCAGCCACGGCAATCCCGTTTGCATGCGTTTGATAAAGCCGGGATTCAATGTCCTTGCCTGCTCTTCCAACACGCCACATTCGACTTCGATACCGGCTTCACGTAACTGATTAAAGCCGTTACCAGCCACTAACGGATTGGGGTCTTCCATTGCTGCAACAACGCGTTTTACACCCGCCGCAATTAACGCTTCACAACACGGTGGTGTTTTACCGGTATGACTACAGGGTTCTAAAGTGACATAGGCCGTCGCTTCTTTTAGCAAGGTTTTATCAGCATCTGCCACGTCGTCAATTGCATTGACTTCGGCATGCCCCTCTCCCGCTCGCTGATGCCAGCCCTGACCGATTACTCGATCATCGCTTACTAATACACATCCTACGCGGGGATTGGGTGCCGTGGTATAAAGCCCCCGCCAAGCCAGGTCGATAGCCATCTGCATAAAATGCTGGTCATCCATCGCCTGGCCTCAATCGGAAATTTCTGGCTCGGGTTCTTCTGCCAGACGATCAATCTCTTCGCGAAATTCGTTTAAGTCTTTAAAGTCACGATAAACTGACGCAAAGCGCACATAGGCTACATGATCCAGTTTTTTAAGCTGATCCATGACCAGCTCACCCACCACCATGGATTTCACTTCACGCTCACCGGTTGCCTGCAATGAGTGCTCAATCTGACTGACCACTGCTTCAATTTTTTCAATGCTGACCGGACGCTTTTCCAAAGCACGGAGCAAACCGGCACGCATTTTTTCTTCATCAAAGGGTTCGCGATTGCCATTATGCTTGATGATTCTCGGCATCAATAATTCAGCCGTTTCATAGCTCGTAAACCGCTCACCGCAAGACGTACACTCTCGACGACGACGCACCTGACCACCTTCGGCAACCAGACGGGAATCGATCACTTTAGTATCGTCATGAGAACAGAAAGGACAGCGCATGCGTTAGCCTTTAATAAGTAAGGTCTAAAAATACGGTATAACTAAAAATACGGTATAAAAAGTTTAGCAGTTTTCGCTGCGGCAGACGCCTTACATCAGACCGCAGCCGAAAGATCATTTATAAAAAAATGATCATCTATAAACGGGAAAGCGAGCGCACACTTCCAACACTTTGGCTTTCACTGCCGGAATCACTTGTTCACTGGTACCGTTTTCCAGCGAATCCAGCACATCACACATCCAGTGAGTCAGTTCGCGACACTCTTCTTCCTTAAAACCACGGGTGGTAATCGCTGGCGTACCAACACGCAGACCGGAAGTAATAAAAGGTGAACGTGGGTCGTTCGGCACAGCATTTTTGTTAACAGTGATAAAAGCTTCACCCAATGCCGCATCGGCATCTTTACCGGTGTACTCTTTACCGATCAAGTCCACCAGCATCAGGTGATTTTCAGTGCCGCCAGAGACGATTTTGATACCACGCTCGATAAAGGTTTCAGCCATCACCTTAGCATTTTTGACTACCTGTTGTTGGTAGGCTTTGAATTCATCGGAGGCGGCTTCTTTAAAGCTTACTGCCTTAGCAGCAATCACATGCATCAAGGGGCCACCCTGTCCACCGGGAAACACCGCGGAGTTAAATTTCTTTTCCAGCTCTTCGTTGTGTTTAGCCAGAATGATACCGCCGCGAGGGCCACGCAATGTTTTGTGGGTGGTTGAAGTCACTACATCTGCGAACGGTACCGGGTTGGGATAAACACCTGCGGCCACCAAACCCGCTACGTGCGCCATATCAACCATCAGGTAAGCACCCACTTTATCAGCGATTTCGCGGAATTTGGCCCAATCAACAATGCCAGAGTAGGCAGAAAAACCGGCCACAATCATTTTCGGTTTGTGCTCCAGAGCAAGCGCTTCAACCTGAGCATAATCAATCAAGCCGGTTTCTGGATCGAGACCGTACTGGATAGCGTTATATACCTTGCCGGAAAAATTAGGCTTGGCACCATGCGTTAAGTGCCCGCCCGCATCCAGGCTCATACCTAATACAGTGTCACCCGCTTGCAATAGGGCCAGATAAACTGCTGAGTTGGCCTGCGAACCAGAGTGAGGTTGAACATTGGCATAGTCAGCACCGAACAACACCTTTACGCGCTCAATGGCCAATTGCTCCGCCTGGTCGACATACTCACAACCACCATAGTAACGCTTACCGGGGTAACCTTCAGCGTACTTGTTAGTCATTGAAGTACCCTGCGCTTCCATCACGCGTGGACTGGTGTAGTTTTCGGAAGCGATTAATTCGATATGCTCTTCCTGGCGACGATTTTCAGCGCCAATGGCAGCAAGAATCTCATCGTCAAAACCGGCAATTTTCATATCTTTGGTAAACATCAGCCACCCCGTAAAGTCAGTCAATCTCAGGTGCTGCCGGGAGCCCGGTCAGCAAGAAAGCCGCGCATTGTACATTATTGACGCAACGAAGGCAGCTGAATTTAGGCTTTTTCATGCCGTGATGTAACTATAGGCGTTTCGCTGCAAACCCGGCTGTTTTGAGCAACTCGACAACACTGTCTTCACCGACTAAATGGCCTGCGCCTACAACCACAAAATAAGTTTGATCAGTCTGCAAATAACCCAGTATTTTTTCCGCCATGCGTTGATTACGCAGAGTAAACAACTGATCAATCACTGGCTTAAATTCAGGGTATTCCTCCAACGTATCGACCACCATCAACTTATTGAGCCGCTCGTCATCACCTTCACGCCAGGCTGACAACAATTGCTCCATATAGGTTTCAATCATCGTCATCTGCGACAGGGATTGCTCAATCACTAAATTACCATCTGACATACTGAGCAAGGCATTCATTTGCTCTTCAAAAGTTTCCAATTCCAATATCGGTTTATTGCCACGAGCCTGTTGCAAAAAGTGTTGGTCCAAACCCATCTCCGGCTGCAAACCCATTTTCATCATTTGAATAGTCGCTAACGATGTAACTAGCAATCCCGGCTTTTGCCGTTGCAACATGCTTAAGGGGATTTCATTTTTTTGCGCATACTGCTCCAGCTTTTTCCACGTTGCTTCATTGATGTGATTACGGATGCTTTCCCCGGGCGGATACATGGCATGAGCCATCATCCATTGTTGTGTTGCTGCAGGGTCCAAAGCACCGATATCAATCTCCACCACTAAATTATCCACCTCTTGAAAAGTGCTCTCTATCGACTCACGGAGCGGATAAATATCCGGCGTTGCCAAGTGAATAGAACCATATAAATAAATCGTGGTTTGCTCTGACTGCACCTGCCAGAAAAAGGTTTTATCATTGGCCGCCCATGCTGAGGTGGAACAAACGGTCCAAACAACTAATACCCAGTAAATATGTTTTAACGACTGCATAAACAAACTCCCTATGCTGATGAAAAATTAAGAGCCAACCGTCAAGCCCATTTATTCATAACTGCCCGAACCCTTTCAAGCAAAAAATGAGAGACAAGTGATGCTATAACTTTGAGTATTAAACCAAATACCAAAAGCTAGAGAACACTTACTCATGCCACTTTATGCAGGTAATGCAGGGGGTTTATTAAGCAGCGTCGACAGGATATTTCCCCGGCGGTATTGCTGTTGATTTAAAGCATCGGTTAAACTCAGGCAAATTTATGTTCGCCCTGATTTCACAATAATAAAATAGGATGTGGCAATGAAAACTACAATTCTTAAGCACGCACTCAGTGTCTCACTATTAATCGCGTTAGCAAGTTATCTATCACCATTAGTTGCAGAGGAAACAGCTCCTTGGAAAATCAATGGCCGGACTTTGCCTCCACCAGCCGGTGCCAGTGACGTTATCAGGAACGCCATCGCTAACGCTCCCACACCGAGTTATGAAGCGCGTACTACAGGCCTCCCCTCCGACCCTGAATTACGCAAAAAAATGCGAAATGACCGCGATGCTGCCAGCGCCATTCGCGTAAAAGAGCGCGCCGCGCAATTCAATATCGAACTGCGCGAAGAAACCATTGATGGCGTTACGGTTTTTTATGCAAAGCCGGCTAAGGTTGCACCTGAATTTGAAGATAATCTCTTTATTCAAGTACACGGCGGTGCCTATGTCGTGGGATCTGGATTGGCTTCAGCGATGGGCGCGGTTTCCATTGCACACTTTATTGGCATGCCAGCTGTCGCAGTTGACTATCGCATGCCGCCTGAACACCCTTTCCCTGCAGCAGTCAATGATGTGACAACTGTTTATAAACATCTGTTAAAAACGAGAAAGGCATCATCAATGGTTATAGGCGGTGGTTCAGCTGGCGGAGGTCTAACGCTAGCCTCTATCCATAAATTCAAAGAACTGGGATTAGAGTTACCCTCAGCAGTCTACGCCGCTACACCCTGGGCAGACCTGACCAAAACAAGCGACTCCCTGTTTACCAATGAACATATCGATCGCTTTCTTGTCACCTACGATGGCCCACTGGCAGAGGCAGCGAAAAGTTATGCCGGCGATGAGGATATGAAACACCCTCTTATTTCACCTGTCTATGGCGATTTCTCTGGCTTCCCACCCACACATTTAGTCGCCGGCACACGTGACCTGTTTTTGAGTGACACCGCTCGTTCACACCGGGCATTACGCCGAGCCGGTGCAATTGCTGAGCTGCATATTTATGAAGGTCTATCACACGGCGAATTTTTCTCAGTGCCAAACTCTCCGGAAACGGCCGAGCTATTTAAAGAACTAAACCTCTTTTTGCAGAAATACGTGCCTTAATAATTAATTACCTTTGATACGTTAGCGTTTATAGAACAACTTCAAACTGGACTTAAAGATTTAAAATACTTAAATCTTTAAGTCTGCAAACACTATCATACGGCTGAAGATTGGATAGAACACCGCTTGAACTCCCCGGCAAGATTCAGTACCGTGCTCGCCTGTTTATTTGCAAACACATTACCCTCAAACAAGTAGTTAATCCGGGCACATTTTTATGGCGCAATACGTATACACCATGAATCGTGTGGGCAAAGTTGTCCCACCTAAACGCGAAATTCTTAAAGATATTTCCCTCTCTTTTTTCCCTGGTGCCAAGATTGGAGTATTGGGCCTGAACGGTGCAGGTAAATCGACCCTGCTGCGTATCATGGCCGGTGTCGATACCGAGTTTGATGGTGAAGCCCGCCCGCAACCCGGCATCAATGTCGGCTATTTATCGCAGGAGCCCGAACTTGACCCCAACAAAGATGTTCGTGGCAATGTTGAAGATGGTCTCGGTGATGTAGTTGCCGCACAAAAAGAATTAGAAGAAATCTTCGCTGCCTACGCCGAACCTGACGCCGATTACGACGCACTGGGCAAACGCCAGGCTGAACTGGAAAATATTATTCAGGCTGCAGATTCGCAAAACCTGGACCACAAACTGGAAGTTGCTGCCGATGCGCTACGTTTGCCACCCTGGGATGCCGATGTCAGCAAACTGTCCGGTGGTGAACGCCGCCGGGTAGCACTGTGTCGTTTGCTGCTGTCCAATCCCGATATGCTACTTTTGGACGAACCCACCAACCACCTGGATGCCGAGTCTGTACATTGGCTAGAGCAGTTCCTCTGCGAATACCCTGGCACTGTAGTGGCCATCACCCACGATCGCTATTTTCTCGATAATGCTGCGGGATGGATTCTGGAACTGGATCGCGGCCGCGGCATTCCCTATGAAGGTAACTACTCTTCCTGGCTAGAACAAAAGGAGCAACGTTTGGAGATGGAAGCCAAACAGGAGGCTTCCCATCAAAAAACCGTTAAATCCGAACTGGAGTGGGTGAGACAAAACCCCAAGGGCCGCCGCGCCAAAAACAAAGCCCGTATCGCCCGTTTTGAAGAACTGCAATCGCAGGAATTCCAAACCCGCGCCGAAACCAACGAAATTTATATCCCGCCCGGCCAGCGTTTGGGGGATAAGGTCATCGAAGTTAAAGGCATCAGTAAAGGCTTTGGCGATGAAGTACTGTACCAAGATCTTAGCTTCAGTGTACCCAAGGGCGCGATTGTCGGCGTGATCGGCGGTAACGGTGCCGGTAAATCGACACTGTTTAAAATTATTGCCGATATGGAACAGCCTGATGCCGGTGAAGTAGAACTGGGGGAGACGGTTGATCTGGTCTACGTCGAGCAGCTACGTGATGAACTGGATGACAACAAGACGGTGTGGGAAGCAGTATCCAACGGTCACGATATCCTACAAATCGGCAGCTACGAAATTCCATCACGCGCCTATATCGGCCGCTTTAACTTCAAAGGCTCTGACCAACAGAAGCGCGTAGGCGAGTTATCTGGGGGTGAACGCGGCCGCCTGCAACTGGCCTGTACCTTAAAACAGGGTGGGAACGTGTTACTACTGGACGAACCCTCCAACGATTTGGATGTAGAAACCCTGCGCGCACTGGAAGAAGCACTGCTAACATTCCCGGGCTGCGCCATGATCATCTCGCACGATCGCTGGTTCCTGGATCGTATTTGTACTCACATCCTGGCCTACGAGGGCGACAGCGAGGTGGTATTCTTTGAGGGCAACTACACTGAATACCATGAAGATTTAATTAATCGCAAAGGCGAAAATGCACTGCCACAGCGGGTGCGCTATAAAAAGCTGAAATAGATCAGACTCTGGAATAAATGGATCTGCTATAGTGAAATAACAGCAACCAACAACAGTAGGCAACAATAGGTTTCCCATGACTGTGATACTGGATAATTCCAAATCTGGCTCAGAGCGACGCAATTTCAGTCGTATTCGCTTTGATGGCAATACCGAGCTGATACTGGGAAACCAGCGCTGGCGAACGGAGTTGGTGGATATCTCGCTGAAAGGATTGTTAGTCGCCATCCCGAAAGATTGGGATCTGTCGATTGCAGAACAGCTTCGCGCTCAAATCACTTTGGCGGAAGATGCCATTATCAACATGGACGTAATTCCACGCCACCGCGAAGACGGGGTCATTGGCTTTGAATGCGAGCATATCGACATCGACAGCATCACGCATCTACGCCAACTGATTGCGCTGAATTTGGGTGATGAAACGCTGCTCGAAAGAGAGCTGGCAGCACTAGGAAAATTCGGAAAATAGTACTCAGGCAAGCAAAAACCTGCTCTATTCCCTTATCCCCCTTATCCCTAATAACAGGCCTTAAACATCCTCAACGCGCTTCAACGGATAGTGCGCAGGGAATGGCAATTGTGCCACACCAGTATCCACAGCTGCTTTAGCTACTGCTGCTGCAACATTCGCCAACAGACGGTCATCCATCGGTTTAGGGATAATATAACCAGGGCCAAATTCCAACGTATCTTCATCCGATACATCTAGCACTTCCTGTGGCACAGGCTCTTTTGCCAATTCGCGAATAGCATGCACTGCAGCAATCTTCATCTCGTCGTTGATTGTAGTTGCACGCACATCCAAAGCGCCGCGAAAAATAAAGGGGAAACCAAGAACATTATTGACCTGATTGGGAAAATCAGAACGCCCGGTAGCAATAATCAAATCATCGCGTGTGGCCCTGGCCAAATCGGGATCGATTTCGGGATCGGGGTTGGAACAGGCAAAGACAACGGGTTTAGATGCCATGGATTTTAACAGCTCGGGGCTAAGCAAGTTAGCACCCGACAACCCCACAAATACATCGGCATTTTCCATTGCATCTTCTAAAGTACGATCCTGAGTATTATGGGCAAATTCTTCCTTGTATTTATTTAAACCTTCTCGGCCCGTATAAATAACACCGCTACGATCAACCATGGAAATATTTTCTTTTCTCGAACCCAGGTTAATCAACAAACGCATGCAGGCAACGGCTGCTGAACCAGCGCCCAGACAGACAATTTTTGCCTCTTCTAATTTCTTACCCTGAATCTCCAGCGCATTCAGCATACCGGCAGCTGTCACAATGGCAGTGCCGTGCTGATCGTCGTGAAACACAGGGACATTGCAACGCTCAATCAAAGCATCTTCGATCTCAAAACACTCAGGTGCTTTAATATCTTCAAGATTGATACCGCCATAGCTATCGGCGATCAGTGCAACTGTTTCAATGAACTTATCGCTATCAGTAGTCGCCACTTCTACATCGACAGAATCAATGCCGGCAAAACGCTTAAACAACAGCGCCTTACCTTCCATCACCGGCTTGCTCGCCATATGCCCCAAATCGCCCAGCCCCAAAATAGCAGTGCCATTAGAAACAACAGCAACTAGATTTCCCTTACAGGTATAGTCGTAGGCAGCTTGAGGGTCTTCGGCAATCGCCTTCACTGGTTCCGCAACACCAGGGCTATACGCCAATGCCAAATCATACTGATTTTCCGCAGGCGTACTTAACTCAACTGAGATTTTGCCGGGTTTGGGCTTGGCATGGTAATCAAGCGCTGCTTGTTTTAAATCTGTAGACATCTGTCAGATCCGATATGCCGGTATTTCGAGTTAGAAGAATGCAGGAGAACAATTAATACGCCAGTTACAAAAACGCCCTACCTAATAGGTCGGGCGTTTTCAAAGATTCTAGTATATGGCTTAAGCTGAGCCTGAACTCTTACGGTTACCAAAACGCTTCTTAAAGCGATCGACACGGCCGCCGCTATCGAGAATTTTCTGCTTACCTGTGTAAAACGGGTGGCAGGCAGAGCAAACATCCAAATGGATGTCTTTACACAATGTCGAACGGGTTTTTACCGTATTACCGCAACCGCATGTTGCCGTAATCTCTTCATATTTAGGATGAATATCAGCTTGCATGGTCATTTCCTAGCTTTGTTGTACCGCTACTTGCGCCAGTTCTGGTGTTGTTATGCCGATCTGCTGATCAGGCATCTTGTCACCGGTTTCCTTCCTGGAAACAAACCGCCAAGCACGGAACAGATTTAATCTGGCCCAGCCAGACTGGAAAAATTAGGCGGCGAATGATACCAGAGCAGCCATTTAATGCAATGGCCTGTCTATACAGACCACCTCCCTAAAATCACCCTGCCGACGACTTACCATAGAGGGCGAGCTTGGCCTCAGCGCCGGTTTTGACCTGCCTGTTGAAGGGCAAGGCGAATTGATAAGCGAGATTTTCATCCTTACTACTATCAGCCACGTCCAGCCCATAAACCACCTTTTTGGGGTCATCATAGACCAGAGTGCCAAACAGTCGGTCCCAGAAAGAAAAAATATTGCCGAAATTACTGTCTGTCCAAGGCTGCTGATAATGATGGTGAAACTTATGCATTGCCGGAGTAATCAGCACATAGCTCAAGGCTCGGTCTAATTTCGCAGGCAAACGGATATTGGCATGCGTGAAGTAGGTCGAAAAAATCGTGATAAACCGATACAACAGGTAGAAGGCCAAGGGGATACCCGACAGGATGATTGCGAGCAATGCAAACACCTCCCGTGCCATATAATCAAAAGGGTGATGACGGGTGCCGGTAGTGGCATCCACATGGGTATCGCTGTGATGAACCATATGACAGCGCCACATCCACACTACTCGATGCAACAAATAATGAACAAAATACTGAGCCACCAGATCGAGAATCATGATAGCGATTAACAGTTCCAACCAGAGCGGTAAATCTATTTGATACAACAGCCCGAACTCGGCATTCGCCGCCCAGACAAAGACACCAACAGTGACCAGGGAAAAGACCACATTGATCAACAAATCACAGGCAGTAAACACCAGATTAACGCCAATGTGACGCAGTTTTTGATAGTCAAACCGGAATAACGGTGACAGCGCCTCGAAGATCCAACTGCAGGACAGACAACAGAAAACCCATAACAATTTTTGCCAGGCTGGCATGGTTTCAAAGAAATTAAGCAGTGCTTCCATTATCTCCCTCACCGTCACCCTATTTTAAAACATTAGCCTCATTTCAACACATGAACTTCAACATGCTCAATCAAGGTGCTGGGCCGATTACATGGTAAACTGCTGCGCTTTGATAAACCATCGCCAAAGAATTGAAACTCAAGAACACTTTTGCATATCGCCATCACCCGATAAAGCTACCAGACAACAAAACCTAGATAACAGTAACCAGATAACAAGAACCAATTAGCTATGCCGCTCATTTTGAACATCGCCATACCCTCACCGCTGAGGCGCAGCTTTGATTACCTGCCTCCAGTCGATATGAGTGCGAACGAAATCGAACAGCTTCAACCCGGCATCCGCATCAAAGCTCCCTTTGGCAATCGCAAAATGGTAGGCATACTTCTGCAAGTAAAGCAGCATAGTGATATCAGCCAAGAACAATTAAAACCGGTGTCAGAAATACTGGACGAGACACCGCTGTTATCGCACTCACTGTTCAAGCTCGGCCTCTGGGCAGCCAGTTATTATCAACACCCCATAGGTGATGCGTTGGCCAGCACGCTGCCTGTACTGCTGCGAAAAGGCAGTTCTCTGATTAAAAACACGACCACCTGTTGGAGACTCACCACCGAAGGCAAAGGCTTGCCAAATGACGGTTTAAAACGCTCACCTAAACAGGCACAACTACTGAAGTTATTACTACAGAAAAACAGTATTGACCGAGAAGAGCTCACCTCGGAAGGATTTAGTGTTTCAATCGTTAATGCGATGATCGATAAAGGATTGGTAGAGGCTTTCACTCGTGAAGCAGCCACAGCAAAAATATCTGCAAACAACACATTGATCGCTGAAACACCATTACCTCTCAATGATGAACAACAGAGTGCTTACCAAGCCGTTATAAAACAAAAGGGATTCAATCGTTTTCTGCTAGAAGGCGTCACCGGCAGTGGCAAAACGGAAGTGTACTTACAACTCATAGCTGAGTACTTACAACGGGGTTTACAGGCACTGGTATTGGTGCCAGAAATAGGCCTCACTCCTCAAACTGTCAATCGCTTTCAACGTCGTTTTAACTGTCAAATAGCGATACTTCATTCAGGTATGACCGACAGAGAACGGCTGCTTAACTGGCAGGCCGCCAAAGACGGCGAAGCCCACATTATCATTGGCACCCGCTCGGCTGTTTTCACACCGCTATTAAAACCGGGGCTTATCATCATTGACGAAGAACACGACAGCTCTTTTAAACAACAGGACGGCTTTCGCTATTCAGCGCGCGATGTCGCTATTAAACGAGCGCTGGATGAACAATGTCCAATCATACTGGGATCGGCAACTCCCAGCCTGGAAACCTTGCACAATGTCGTACAGACTCGATACCACTATTTACAACTCACTCAAAGAGCCACAGGCGCTCAGCCACCCACATTTGAGTTACTGGATATTCGCCACCAACCGATGGAGGAAGGCTTTTCTCCCGCATTAATAAAGGCTATTAATGCAGAAGTTTCAAAGGGCAATCAGGTATTAGTTTTTATTAACCGTCGCGGCTTTGCACCTATTTTACTGTGTCACGACTGCGGTCATATCAGTACCTGCCAGCATTGTGATGCGCGCATGACAGTACACCTCAGTAAACAGCAACTACGCTGCCATCATTGCGACTACCAAAAACCACTGCCTAACACATGCCCTGAGTGTAACAGTCATCAACTGGATTTTCGTGGAGTAGGTACAGAACGCAGTGAACAAGTACTACAACGTTTATTTCCAACTGTTCCGGTCCACCGCATTGACCGCGATACCACATCGCGTAAACAAGCCATGCAAAACCTGATCGATGAAATCCATAGGGGAGATGCCTGTATTTTAGTCGGAACGCAAATGCTGGCCAAAGGGCATCATTTTCCCAACGTCACATTAGTTGCCGTGCTCGACGCAGACAGTGGATTATTCAGTACCGATTTTCGCGGCCCGGAGAGAATGGGACAATTATTGATACAAGTTGCTGGCAGAGCTGGTCGTGCCAATAAAGCGGGCAAAGTACTCATCCAAACCCACCAACCGGATCATCCACTGATCATCCGTCTGTTTAATGATAACTATACGAACTATGCCAAAGATTTGCTAAAAGAACGGCAGACATCAACCATGCCACCTTTTAGTCACCTGGCAATTATTCGCGCCGACGCTAATCAACTAGAAATAGCTGAGCAGTTTTTATTGGATATTAAAACCAACTGTAACCACGACAAAGAAAAGTTGTTAGGGCCACTACCAGCCCCCATGGCACGAAGAGCCGGACGCTTTCGCGCGCAGTTAATCGTCCGCTCGCAACAACGCAATATACTGCACTCGTTACTGGCTTCCATCATTCAACTTGCAGAAGCTCATCCTTCGTCAAAAAAAGTGCGATGGAGTGTTGATGTAGACCCACAGGAAATGTTTTAAGAATATTTAAAGCCCTTAAAGAAAAAAAGCCGGGCAATGCCCGGCTATACACCTCTCCAATTAAACAATCCAATTAAACACTTATCGCATATAAGACATCGCAACAAAAACGACACTACCCACAGCTAGAATAGACAAGCCAGTCACTGATGCGACAAAAGGCGCATAGGCAGGAAGCTTTTTGAACGCGCCGCGACGCCCCAAGCGCAAGTACACTTCATAAATCACCATTGGGATAATATAAAAGCCCCAACCATTGATAGTACGCATCACGATTGGTTCAGGTAATGCGTCACTACCTATTGCCAACCCTGCAGTCGCCCATAAACCAACCTCAACGCGGTTAAGCCAAGAACCTATCGCTAGAATAAATAAACGAATTGCCCACTCTTTATGCGTTTTAAAATCGCGTAACACTAATGATTGCACCACTTTATAAATCACATAGAACATCACCACGCCGTAAATAGTACCTGGTTGAAAAACAAACGGAGGTATACCTCTGTAGGGTGCCACACTCGCATTTTGAATATTGATGTCGTAATACAGAGAAAAATACAAACTACCCACCATCGCACCAAAAAAAGCAATCGCAATGGTCGACATACCAATATATTTATGCCAAGTCTTTTTCTTATGCGTCAGCCCTAGATAAACCTGGTAAGGCGCGATGAAGTTCATCATGGCACCAAACACCATATGCCAAGCCATCAAATAGAATGCAGTTAAATTGCCTTCTTGACCAAACACAGGGTGACTGGCCTGCCCGTCAGCAATAAAGTCAGCACCAGCTACCGTCGAATGCACCACAAAAGGTATCGACAAGAACCAGGCTCCAAATAAAAACATATTAATCGCAAAATTACGATTGGTTAAAAAATTGGGTAATGTACTGGTAGCGATGCCAGTAGAATTAGCTGTAGCTGAAACCGAATTCATAATAGCTACTCCTTTTAGTAAGCTATTCCCGCCTAACGGGTAGTAGTTATAATCATCGCGTACACCTCAACGCATGTGTCTTTTATTTTATTGGAACACTTATTCTGACAATTTGATTTCAATCAAAAAATCCGGGCGGAAAGATGAGCATTAATTAATAATAACCTGCTATTTGTTTGACTAATTTTCAAAAAAAACGCCGAGTATTCACTCGGCGTTTTCTCTTTCACTTGTGGAGGGCTAGTGTCGCATGTACATCATGGCTACGTAGGTGGCACTACCAATTGCCAATACACTGACACCTACCAGTGAAGTCACAAAAGGTGCATAGGCAGGCAATTTTTTATACGCACCAGCACGACCTAAACGCAGATACACTTCATAGATAGCTAAAGGAATGATATAAAAGCCCCAGGAATTAATGATGCCGATAACCTGCTGGCTAGGTAAAATATCTTCACCACCCACCATCGCAGTAGCTCCCCACCAACCGGCCATTACCCGATTCAACCAGGAACCAATAGCCAGAATAAACAAACGGATTGCCCACTCTTTATGCACTTTAAAGTCGCGCTGAACCAGTGATTGAATAACCTTGTAAATCACATAGAACATCACTACACCGTAGATAGTGCCTGGCTGATAAATAAATGGCTTCAGACCATCACCTACCATATTGGCATCGTAGTACAAAGAAAAATACAAGGTACCTACGAAAGCACCAAAGAAGGCAATGGCAATGGTCGACATACCGATATACTTATGCCAACTCAAACGCTTGTGTTGTAGCCCCAGATAAACCTGGTAAGGCGCAATAAAGTTCATCATCGCACCAAATACCATGTGCCATGCCATCATATAGAATGCAAAGCGGTTACCATCCTGAGCAAAAACCGGATGTGCTCCTTCACCATCTAAAGCAAAATCACCCCCCGCGACAATAGAATGGTAAACAAATGGAAGCGACAATAACCACGCCCCCAGAAGGAACATATTAATAGCGAATTTTTTGTCCGTTAAAAATTGGGGTAAAGAACTGGCGGTGCTACCGCCTGATCCTATTGTTGTGTTTGCTGGTGCAGCGCTCATTATGAATACCCTCGATTTTCAGTTGTCGATCTCAATATTGCGCTTTCAATAATTCAAATCTATGTCATGAATCTATCGAATAGCTCAATGACTGATAACTCATATCATTAATCTAATGACCTCGGATTTGACTATATCAAACAAAAAAATCCAGAAATGGGTAATAACAAGTACATTTGATACGTATCAAAAAAAGGCAGAATAAATAGCTGTTGGAGAAATATTGATAAGCTAAAGATTAACAGAAAGTTAAAAATGCCGGGACAAACCCGGCATTTTTGGTATTGCTGTTTCGCGTTATTATTTACTGCGTTATTTGCTACATGAGTAGCGCGCTAAAACGGCTATCGCATGTAAGCCATCGCCACATAGGTAATGCTACCTACCGCCAGCACCCCGACGCCCACTAAGGAGGTAACAAAAGGCGCGTAAGCAGGCAGTTTTTTATAAGCACCTGCCCTACCTAAACGTAGATAAACTTCATAGATTGCGAGCGGAATAATATAAAAGCCCCAGGAATTAATAATTCCGACGATTTCTCTTGGTGGCAAAATACCCTCACCACCCACCATTGCAGTAACACCCCACCAACCACCCATCACTCGATTCAACCAGGAACCAATAGCGAGGATAAACAAGCGAATTGCCCATTCTTTATGTACAGCAAAATTTCGTTGTACTAATGCTTGAATCACTTTGTAGATCACATAAAACATCACTACACCATACATTGCGCCCGGCTGATAAATAAATGGTTTCAGACCATCACCCACCATATTGGCATCGTAGTACAGGGAAAAGTACAAGCTACCCACTGATGCCCCAAAGAAGGCAATCGAAATTGTTGTCATCCCAATCGCCCTATGCCAAGGCTTATTCTTTTGGGTAATGCCTAAATGTACCTGCAAGGGTGAAATAAAATTCATCATCGCACCAAATATCATGTGCCAGGCCAAAAGATAAAGCGCGGTAAGATTACCGGGTTGATTAAAGGCTCTGTGATCTGCCGCGCCATCTGCCACAAAATCAGCCCCTGCACTGAAGGCATGATAAATAAATGGAATCGATAACAACCAAACAGAAACCAGAAACATATTTATGGCAAACATTTTGTCTGTCATAAAACGGGGTAAGGTACTAGCGGTGCTGACACGCCCACCATGAGTTGATGCTGATACAGAGTTCATGACACATACTCCTTCTACCCGCTTCACTGCAGTCAATTGACAACAGCGCAATTTTACCATTATTAATGATCTAAACGCAGAGAATAAGTAGTCTCGAACCAATCAGCTCGTCTTAAAAAATTAAGTTAATATTTCCGAAAACTATATACGCGATAAACTGTATATGTGATAAAAAGACGAGACAAAAATTCCTTACTAAACACACCAATTTAAAATAACGACTTAGGCTTCCTTCATATTATTCACCACATGCTCAGCAAAACCGGCACCGGCCTCGGCATAAAAATTAAAGGCAATCACACCCATTTCTTTTAATTCCTGCAGGTGATCTTCAAATTTTGCAACGGCAGCAATAGAACCTTCATAACCGCAATCACGAAGCATTTTTGTCACCTTTACCGTTTCAGCATGGTTACTCAGCGCTAGAATAATTTTTTTCACTTGGCAATGGGGTAAACGCTGCCATAAATCTCGATCACTGGCATCACCCACTAACACGTTGCGCCCCTCTTTAAGATGTCGTTTGGTTTTTATCGCATCCTCTTCGAAGCCTATCAATACATCACCATAGGCATCATGTAGATAATCATAAGCACCGGTCCCCAAACGCCCCATACCCATTACCAAAATTTCTGCATTACCAATACTGATTGGCTGCTGCTCGAGAACGCGCGCTTCCGTCTGCATCTTATCTAACACATTAGATAAGCTTTGATACAGTTGCTCGGCATAGAGATTGACTATCGAACAAATCACAAAACTAAAGGACAGAGCCAACGCCAAAATCACTAGCCACTCGCCACTAAGCACGCCTTCACTCGCGGCAATCGCCAATACGATTAATCCAAACTCACTATAATTGTTCAGTGCCAGCGAACCTGACAATGCTGTCTGTACCCGTAATCGAAATCGTGTCATTAACAGAAAGTACAATATAGGTTTTATCAGTAACAGCACAGCCATAACCAGTGCCATCATCCAGGCATCGCCTGACGGCAAACCGTATTGGCCGATAGACAAGAAAAAACCTATCAGCAATAAATCCTTGAGCATAAATAAAGTCTTGGCCAACTCGCTGCCCTTTGCTGTGCCTGCCAATATCGCTCCGACAAATAAGGCGCCCAAACCACCCTTTAAATTGACCAATTCAAAAAGCCCGTAGGCGCCATAAGCGAGAGCAAAGCCTGCCAAAGCTAACAATTCGTTATGTCCGCACTTCTTCAAAATCAATACTAGCCATTGCCGCATCGGAATAAATAACAGCAATAACAAGGCATAAGGTGAAGGCATACCACCACCCATCATACTGAGATAGAAAACAGCCAAGATGTCTTGCATAACCAAAATACCGATAGCTATTTTCCCATGCAGCGATGCCACTTCACCCTGCTGTTCCAACACCTTTACGGCAAATACTGTAGAAGAAAAACTTAAGGCAAAACCTATAGTGAGTGATTGGCTAATACTTAGCGAATCCAGAAAACTCCAACCCATTAATTTCAAGCCACTTATAGCGACTACTATCAGCGCTGTCACCAACACCATATGTAAAGATGCTACCCCCCAAACAAAAGGGCGGATAAGAGAACGCAAATCGAGTTTTAGCCCAATGGTAAATAACAACAGTGTTACTCCAATATCCGATAGCGGCTGAAGATTAATACTGCTGATACCAGGCAGAAAAGACTCTAACGGATTCAATGCAAAGCCAGCGGCTAGAAACCCCACCATCGGCGGCATACTCATAAGACGAGCTACTAAACCGGCAATAAGTGCGATAACAATGATGACGATGGCTTCCATTAACTTCTCTCTATTTATGGTATTAATAACCGCACCCATACTTATAGATCCATTGTCTTCTCAGCGAGCATGGATGTCTTAGGGCACTATTTTGGTGGAATCTGTAAAAAATGCCTTTAATTTGAGCGTCAGAACACAGTTTAGCGACTGATAACTATCGGCGCTCAAGAAGCGTGCCTATAGTGAACAAATTAGTAGCGGCTGTTCTTAGTTTAGCACCACATCAGATGAAAACTTTTTTGCAACAAGTTACCAGCTTTCCCGCACTCATATTGATTCTCGGGTTAACGCTGTGGCTGGGCACCTCACTCCCGCAGGAGCTACTTCAACTCGATCAGCGATTATATGAGATCGCCGGGGGCAACCCAGCGCTCTCTCCACAGCAATACCTGAGCCAACCTGAATGGCTGACATGGGGCAAGCACGTGATTTGGGCAGCCGCATTATGTTTTTTACTATTTATGTTGCCCATCCCTACAACCACTATTGCTTTCCTACTTGCCATACTATTTATCGCCAGCCTCCTTTTTACCCAGTTGAGCGCACAATTCAAACTGGGCATCTGGTTACCTTTCGGTGTGCTTATTCAATTCTTGATCGTTAGCAGCCCAATTATTTTGTTCTGGGCTCATCGACGAAAAAGATGGCATGCGCTCACTCAGCAACGAGATGCGGCGTTAATGGAACTGGCCGAACACAAACGCCAGCAAGGTCAAATTGAACAGGCACTCACAAAGCTCAAGCAATGTGAACCTGGCAAACTTTTAGCTGAAGCTGCCTATGAAATCGCCCTGCTGCAAGAGCAACGCCGCCAGTACAAGGCGGCACAAAAAACTTACCAGTGGATAAGCGGGTTTGCCAGGAGTTATAAGGATGTAGCCACTAAAGCAGCTGGTAATCTAGCTCAGGACCACTTAACCGAAGGCCTCGCGGCGACTCAAACTATCAACATCTCCCAGGACCAAAAGAGGCAACCGGTATTAGGCCGCTATCGCATTGAGCGAGAACTGGGACGCGGTGCCATGGGTATTGTCTATCTGGGTATTGATCCAAAAATTTCACGCCGGGTCGCCATCAAAACCCTCAGCTACTCAATGTTTGACAGCTCGGAACTGGAGGAAGTGAAACAACGTTTCTTTCGCGAAGCGGAAGCCGCTGGCCGTCTCAACCACCCAAATATTGTTACCGTGTACGACGTCGGTGAAGAGCCAGACTTATCCTTTATCGCCATGGATTATGTGCAAGGCCAATCACTCAGCCAACATACTAACGAGGGCACGCTACTCGACGTTAGCACCGTCTACCAACTCATGTTGCAGGTTGCCAATGCGCTGGACTACGCCCACCAGCAACATATTGTGCATCGAGATATCAAACCCAGCAACTTGCTATTTAATCCTGAACAGCACAGCCTCAAGGTTGCCGATTTTGGTATTGCTCGCATCGTCGACAGCTCCAGCACTAAAACCGGTGATATTCTCGGCAGCCCAATTTACATGTCGCCAGAACAGCTCAAGGGACAAAAGGTCACCGGTGCCACCGATATTTACAGCTTAGGCGTAACCTTCTACCAGCTGCTGACAGGCACTACCCCCTATTTCGGCGATAGCATTGCCAACCTGGCCTACCAAATTCTCAACAAGAAATACAAAAGTGTTAGAGAGCTGCGACCCGAATTACCGAGTAGCGCCACCCGAATTATTAACAAGGCCATGGCGAAAAACCCCGACAAGCGCTTTGCCGATGCTAAATCCATGTCACTGGCGTTAACCAATGCCTTAAAGCGCGATTTCGGAATCACCCCATCGCCCTAAATTCAGACACAAAACTGAAGGAGCTCATCATGATTACCCTCGCTCAACTCGTCGATGATGTTGTCGTCAATAAATTTGCCATCGACAAACCCTCTATCAGTATTGGCCGTCACCCTGATAATGCACTGCAGATTAATGACTCTGCCATCAGTGGCCATCACGCCATTATCACTGTGGAGGCTAACAAGTACCTCGACGGCGCCATTGAAATATTTCTTGAAGATTTGGGTAGCAAAAATGGTACTTTTGTAAACGGGGAGCCTGTCACCAGCAAACAACAATTGAATAACAATGACACCATTCGCTTCGGTTGGAACGAATTTAAACTAATCGACGCCGATGAGGATTCACTGGAAAGCACCACACTGATACTTCAGTAACAGCATTAGCAGAAGCAGCCATTCACGCACAGCCCATGCCCTAGCTAATCCCATCAAAAATCTGGATAATACGCCGCCTGTCGCACTATCGCGTTAACCTATCCGTCTGCAGGCGCATTATCCCGAATGAAAGAGCATATTGTTGAATTAATTCACTCAGCACTGAACACCCTGATTGAAGGTGGCCAGCTGCCTGCTGAGCTGCAACCTCGCATCAATGTGGATCGTACCAAGGATAAAAGCCACGGTGATCTGGCCAGTAATATCGCGTTAACACTGGCCAAGCCTGCAGGCAAACCCCCTCGCGATGTCGCACAACTGATTATCGACGCGCTGCCCACCTCCGACCAATTGAGCAAGGCAGAAATCGCCGGCCCCGGATTTATTAATTTTTTCCTCAATAAAGCGGCTGCCAGCCAGGTGATCAAAGATATTCTTGCAGCCGGCAAAGAATACGGTCGCAGCAGCGAAGGCCAGGGTAAAAAAGTCCAAGTTGAATTTGTTTCTGCCAACCCCACTGGCCCCTTACACGTAGGCCATGGTCGCGGTGCCGCTGTTGGTGACAGTATCTGTCGATTATTGGAAGCAACGGGCTGGGATGTAACAGCCGAGTTTTACTACAACGATGCCGGTCAGCAAATTAATAATCTGGCTATATCCGTTCAATCCCGCTGCAAAGGATTAGGGCCGGATGATGAAAGCTGGCCTGCAGATGGTTATCGTGGTGAATACATTATCGATGTAGCCAAAGCCTATATGGCAAAGGAAACTATCGACGCGACAGATAAGCACGTCACGGGTCTCGGGGACGCTGAAGATTTGGAAGCTATTCGCGACTTCGCTGTTGCCTATTTACGCCGTGAACAGGATCTAGACCTTAAAGCCTTTGGTGTCGATTTCGATGTGTATTTTTTGGAATCTTCGCTCTACAGTGATGGCAAAGTAGAAGATACCGTTCAGCAATTGATCGACAGCGGTCATACCTATGAAAAAGATGGCGCACTGTGGTTAAAAACCACTGACTTCGGTGATGATAAAGATCGTGTAATGCGTAAATCTGAAGGCGGTTATACCTACTTTGTTCCAGATGTCGCCTACCACCTGGATAAATGGCAGCGCGGTTTTGAACGTGTGGTAAACGAGCAAGGGGCTGATCACCACAGTACCATTACTCGTGTCCGCGCAGGTATTCAGGCGGTGAGTGAAAAAAATCAGCTAAACATTCCACAAGGCTGGCCCGACTACGTACTACACCAAATGGTGCTGGTAATGCGCGGCGGCGAGGAAGTGAAAATCTCCAAACGCGCTGGCAGCTATGTCACCTTGCGCGATTTGATTGATGAAGTGGGCCGTGATGCCACGCGTTATTTCCTGGCGGCACGCGCAGCTACATCACAGCTGACCTTCGATATCGACCTGGCGATCTCAGAAACCAATGATAATCCGGTTTATTACATTCAATACGCCCACGCCCGAGTTTGCAGCGTAATGAGAAAGCTTACCGAAAATGGTTGGAGCTGGTCTGCTGAACAACACAGCAATTCATTAGAAGTGTTAGAAGAAGACGGCGAAAAGGAAATCATGAAAAAATTATCAGCGTATCCCGAGCTGGTAAAAAATGCTGCCACTCAGTGTGAACCTCACTCCATCGCCAATTACTTGCGAGAACTTGCTGGCGACTTCCACAGCTACTACAACGCGCACAAGATGTTAGTTGAGGATGAAAGCCTACGTAATGCCCGTCTCAGCTTAAGTGAGGCGGTTAGACAGGTCTTGGCAAACGGATTGGATTTATTAGGTGTATCGGCACCAAAAGAAATGTAGTAACAAATCAGCAATGAAGGTTTTTGTTACAAATCATCCAGCGTTTTTTCATACATTTCGCGTTGTACTTTCCGCAAACTATTATCCATAGCAAGCTCAACATACTGTTTATGTTTATCCATATCACCTAAATGATAATAGGCTAATGCGATAAGAAACTGGCCATCAGAGTTAGTCTGATCAGCCCAATGTTTGTCTGACTGGATAAATTCATTAGCGTAATCAATCGCCTTATCGAATTGCTTTTGCTCAAGATAATGATTAGCAAGGCCAAGCTGTGCTGCGGGAAAATCATTATTTATTTCTAGCGCTTTTAAGAATAACGATTCCGCTTTTTCAAATTCTTCTTTGTTATGTGCAAACCCCGCTTCTATTTGTAACGCATAGCTTTCATCCAATAATCTGAGCTTATCGAGAAAAACTTTACCTTCCTTAACATCACCGCCGACAGCACTGGGCATAAACATTAAGCCACCGGTATAAAAGCTGACGGCACGAACATGCGAGGGATCCAGCTCAACTGCTTTGGCGGCAATACTTTTAATACTTCTTACTGCCATCATTTGTCTGAATACATTAATCTCAGGAACATAGGCCAAACGGATAATACCCAATGCATAATGATATTCGGCATTATCAGGGGCGATTTCCGTCGCCAACTCCATTTGCTCAATACCCTTTCCAGCTTGATCGGCCTTCAACAAACTTAAACCATAGTGATAGTGAAACTCAGCATCGGAATTAAATTTTTTTTCGTTGTTTTTAAAAAATTCAGCCGCTTTGTCATATTCACCGCTATTAAAAAATTGAATACCCTGCTGAAAACTTTCTTTAGCAAATGTATGACTCACGGATAGAGTAGAGACAACAAAAATAAATAATATTTTTTTTATTAAACGACTATTGTTCACTATTAATGTCTTCATTGTTACCGTTCCTGGAATTGCTTTCACTAAAGAGCGTCAGTAAATAACAAGCCCCCAAGGAAATCAAATTATCATTCGGCTTATGATTCGGCAAGGTTTTGGTTTATCCCTATTTCTTTATTAGCAGGCAAACAACATGGTTATTTTTACTAAGAAAAACCCTTTTTCATGATATTTCTAACCCTTGCCTTTACCGAAGCAGCTTCATCTTTTAACGCCATATTGAAGAACTGCAATGCCTCTGCCTGATATTCAGGATATTGCAAAGCGAGTTCGTAAAAACCATTGTAGGCCCAGGCTCTGACAAATTTATTGCTATCGGTAAGACCGTGCCTGACAAACATTTCGACGATTGTTTTCATCGGTTTGGTAATTGGCATATAGGGCATACTCTGCAAGGCATGTAATCTCGCTTCCCACCCCTGAAGATCGGCAAACCCTTGATACAAGCTATTGATATCCACTATCTGAAGAGTGCCACCAGATTCAAGATGATGCTTAAGTAGCCAGGTAGCTCCCTTCTCATAGCAACTATGCTCAATTAGCGTTATGACCTCACTTATAAAAGTGTCGTTATCAATCTGAGAGGCATAAATCGCGCTGATAACATCCGTTGATTTGCCATCCCACGCAATTAACTGTTTTTCCAGTGTCATGATCCTACTCTGTTCTGAGTGTTATTCTGCGAGTCACTTATTCTCTAATATTCTGCAGACAGCTCTCCAAGAATGCACTAAGCTTGCACTCGTTCACGCTGACTTGCACCCGTTTATATTGAATTGCGGCGTAAACAATGCATTTTTGATTTCAGATAATAAAGCATTAACCAATGAGCCACGATTTCGCTAAAAAAACCAAAACAACCAAGAAAAAAACTTCACCGCGCCGCAAAAGCCAGGTACCCGGCTGGGTATGGTTGTTTACCGGAATTGTGACCGGCGTTTTTGTTAGCTTTCTCGCCTATTTAGCCGATATTACGCCTGAACGCCCCGCTCCCAATGCTACTTCTGTTACCAATAGCTCATCGAATCAAACTCAGGATACGGCCCAAACAGAGAATACTACACGCTTTGATTTCTACACCCTGTTGCCGGAGCTGGAAGTGCTGGTGCCGGATGAAGCTCCCGAACATATGGATGAACCGGCACAAGCTACCGTCTTCATTCTCCAGGCCGGCTCCTTCAAAAACAATACCGATGCCGACCGGCTACGCGCCAACCTGATCTTACTGGGATTAGATGTCAAAGTGGAAGCGGCTACTGTGGCTAGCGGCGATGTCTGGCACAGAGTGTTGGTGGGTCCCTTTTACGACCGCTCAAAACTCTCTAAAGCCCGCAGTATACTGATCGAACAGGGCATTAACTCCCTCGTCTATACCTTAAAAGATTCCTCTCAGGGCTAGCCGTTAATTTACGTTTATTCCCTTGAATTATTTAACCGCCACCCCCATCTAGATCCTTTAATCCTTGGTACTTAAATAAAGAGGACTCTATTTTGGAGCAATATCGAGGCACCACTATTCTTTCCGTTCGTCGCAATGACAAAGTTGTCATCGGTGGGGATGGGCAAGTATCTATGGGCAATACAGTAATGAAGGGTAATGCCCGCAAAGTACGCAGATTGTATAGTGACCAGGTGATCGCCGGTTTTGCTGGCGGCACGGCCGATGCCTTTACACTGTTCGAATTATTCGAGTCGCAGCTGGAAAAATATCAGGGACACTTAACACGCGCTGCGGTAGAACTGGCCAAAATGTGGCGAACCGAACGCTCTTTACGACAGCTTGAAGCGCTGTTGGCGGTTGCCGACAAAACAACCTCGCTAGTGATTACTGGCAACGGTGATGTGATTGAACCCGAAGACAATTTAATTGCCATCGGCTCGGGAGGCGCATTCGCACAAGCTGCCGCCAAGGCACTGTTGGATAACACGGAGTTAGATGCAAGAGATATTGTTGAGAAGGGATTAACTATCGCAGGTGATATCTGTGTCTACACCAACCACAATCGCACTATTGAAGAGCTGAATTGTTCGTAGTGTAGATGTAGTGCGGATCTTGATCCGCGCACGCTCTATAGTATTAAACTTTGTCGCATTACATTAATAGTCAAATAGTCACTACCGCACCAAAAAAGAAATAGTGGAGCACATTCCACCTACATTGAGATTTACACCATGTCACAAATGACCCCAAGGGAAATTGTTCACGAACTGGATCAGCATATCATCGGTCAGGATCGCGCCAAGCGAGCAGTAGCGATAGCACTGCGCAATCGTTGGCGCCGTATGCAACTGGACGAAGAACTGAGAGCCGAAATCACTCCCAAGAATATTCTTATGATTGGTCCCACTGGCGTTGGTAAAACCGAGATTGCCCGGCGTCTGGCTAAACTCGCCAATGCCCCTTTTATCAAAGTGGAAGCCACTAAATTCACCGAAGTTGGTTATGTCGGCCGCGATGTTGAGTCGATTGTCCGTGACTTAGTAGATGTATCCATCAAAATGCATCGCGAACAGGCAATGGAAAAGGTCAAACATCGCGCTGCCGATGCGGCGGAAGACCGAGTACTGGACATTCTGTTACCTCCAGCTCGCGGTGATGAGGACAACGATCAACACTCTTCGACCCGACAGGTTTTCCGCAAAAAACTGCGCGAAGGTGATCTGGATGATAAAGAGATTGAAGTTGAACTCAGTGCCAGTTCAATGGGTGTTGAAATCATGGCACCACCTGGCATGGAAGATATGACTAACCAGCTTCAGAGTATGTTTTCAAATCTTGGCAGCGGCAAAAAGAAACATCAAAAGGTCAGCGTCAAAGAAGCCCTAAAAAAACTTCAGGAAGAAGAGGCTTCAAAACTGATTAATGACGATGAACTTAAAACCCAAGCCGTAGAAGCAGCCGAGCAAAATGGCATCGTATTTTTAGACGAGTTAGACAAAGTCGCTAAACGCTCAGAAGGCACTGGTGCTGATGTATCTCGCGAAGGTGTTCAACGAGACCTGTTACCTCTGATTGAAGGTTCGACCGTTAGCACCAAGCATGGCATGATCAAAACTGACCACATTTTATTTATTGCCTCCGGTGCTTTTCATCTGGCAAAACCCTCGGACTTAATTCCTGAATTACAGGGCCGCCTTCCTATCCGCGTTGAACTGGAAGCACTGACTCCGGGCGACTTTGAGCGTATCCTGACTGAGCCCAATGCCTCTTTGACGGAACAATATCAAGCCTTATTAAATACAGAGGGCATGAGCTTGAATTTCACCGCAGATGGCATTCGTCGCATAGCCGAAACTGCCTGGGAAGTGAATGAAAGAACGGAAAATATCGGTGCCCGTCGATTGCATACGGTAATGGAACGCCTGCTAGATGATGCGTCATTTGAAGCCACCGACAATGACGGCACAACACTATCGGTTGATGAAAGCTACGTGCAGGAGAAACTGGGCGATCTGGTAAAAGATCAGGATCTCAGCCGCTTTATCCTCTAGCTCTTTATCTTCTAGCTCTTTATCTTTTAAACAAGCGAGCATATTTATGGCAGATACTCGTATTCCCACAGGAATAGAACTGCACAAACAAAGCAAAACGCTGGAGCTGATCTATTCCGACCAGGAGCGCTACCAATTAAGTTGCGAATATCTTCGCGTCTATTCCACATCAGCTGAAGTGAAGGGGCATGGCCCAGGCGAAGAAGTACTGCAAACTGGCAAAATCAATGTCACCATCGATCGCATAGAAGCGATGGGCAACTATGCGTTACTTTTGGTATTTAGCGACGGTCACGACTCGGGGATTTACTCTTGGGATTATCTGTATCAGCTATGCACACAACAGGAAACATTGTGGCAGGATTATTTGGATCGTTTAAATGAGGCTGGAGCTAACCGAGACCCGGATATTCAAGTTGTAAGAATAGGCAATTAGTCTGGGCCCCTTTTTACTAAACGCTTTTACTAAAAGCGAGGGCTCAAATATGTAGGAAAGCTGGTTTGGCATAACCTCATATTTCCAAACACTTATAGCCATTGCCTGCCTACTAAAATAAAACTAAACTCACGCTCACAAGTATGTAGAAAAAACGGCCCAAATGTATTTCCATTAGACACTAAAACATCAACTATTGCGGTCTTCTGATTACTAAAAAAACCAAATCATTTAACAATATTAAAAAAGAAACTTATGCCTGTTAGCTACCAGTGGGAAGATAAAGGAATTTTTTATCTAGGAGAGGGAGAAGTCACTGTTCAAGAGTTCATTGATGTAATGCTTGAAGCAAGTGGGTCACCAAATTTTGATCGTATTCAATACGCTATCAGTGATTGGTCACGCTCTATCCCCCTGGATTTCGATACAGAAATGATCGAGAAAATTTTCGTACTCACTGATGCGCTCTATCAGTATAACCCTAATGTCATTAACGGAATTGTCATGGCGCCAGACGAAGAGAGTCAGGCTCTAGCTGCTTTATACGTAATGATGCAACAAGACAAATCCAGACAAGCTGAGATTTTTCACACATTAGAAGATTGTCGGCAATGGGTCTCCGACACCTTAGCGAAACAAGAAAATTCGCAGGAGAAAAACTAATAGCCGTCGTCGTAATTAAAGGCAAGATTATCGAAGCGCGTAAACTGACCGAGGAATGCTAATCGAGTAGTACCGGTTGGTCCATTTCGCTGCTTACCGATAATGATTTCAGCAATGCCTTTATCATCACTATTCTCGTTATAGTATTCATCGCGGTAAATAAACATAATCACATCGGCATCCTGCTCTATCGCTCCCGATTCCCTCAAGTCTGAATTGATCGGCCGCTTATTAGGTCGCTGCTCTAAAGAGCGATTTAACTGGGAAAGCGCCACGACAGGGCAATTGAATTCTTTTGCAATAGCCTTCAACGAGCGAGAAATTTCAGAGATCTCGGCTGTCCGACCCTCTGAATTACCGGCAATCTGCATTAACTGTAGATAGTCCACCATTATCATGCCTAGATCACCGTGCTCGCGGGCAATACGCCTGGCCCTTGAACGCAATTCTGTCGGCGTCAACGCGGGGGTATCATCGATAAAAAGCGGGCGATCCTTCAACTTGCTGACCGCTGTAGTGAGTTTAGGCCAATCCTCTTCCTCTAACTTACCCGTTAACACCTTACCCAGCTCAATACGGCCTATCGCCGAAATCATCCGCATGATGATACTGTTGGCCGGCATCTCCATACTGAACACCAACGCGGGTTTGTCACCATTGAGTACTGCATGCTCCACCAAATTCACAGCAAAGGCTGTTTTACCCATCGAAGGTCTGGCTGCAACAATAATAAGATCTGAACGCTGTAAACCCGACGTTTTCTCATCTAGTTCAGTAAAACCGGTACTAACTCCCGTAATGGCTTCTTCAGAGTTAAAAAGCTCATCAATGCGATCGACCACGCCCTTCAGCAGTGGATTGACTGCCTCCGGGCCACCTGTTTTAGGCCGCTCCTCAGAGATTTGCATGATTTTGCGCTCGGCTTCATCAAGCAAATCATCGGAATCTCGACCTTCCGTATTAAAACCACTTTCGGCAATTTGATTAGCAACGGATATCATGGAGCGCAGGCTGGCGCGCTCCCTGACAACCTTGGCATAGGCTCTAATATTGGCAGCGCTGGGAGTATTTTTAGCGAGCTCTGTTAAGTAAGGCAACCCACCAATGCGATCTAACTCACCACTTTTATTTAACTCTTCGGACAACGTAATAACATCAATAGGCTCGCCAGCTTCGACCAGCTTTGCCATATGAGAGAAAATGACTCCGTGTGCAGCTCGATAAAAGTCAGTCGCTGCAACTTGATCGGCAACATTATCCCAGCTGTCATTGGCTATCATCAGACCACCAAGGACTGACTGTTCGGCTTCAACTGAATGAGGAGGGATTTTTAAATCAGCCATATCAATCTCGGCGTTAAGGCCAAAATCGATGACATTGTCATAATTATCAGTGATGTTGGGATTTTCTGAATCCACGGAAACTATTCTTCTGTTCTGAGTTATCTATTGTCTGAGTTATTTTTTCACACAGTGCGGCTTATTTGCGAGCAAAAAAAAGCACACAGGTAGTCAATGCTAAACCTGTGTGCTTTTAACCGCAATGGGATTTGGTCACATTGGACCAAACCTGTATTAGAATCAGATAAATTAGGCTTCGGGAACTACCGCAACTTTGACAGCCTGGGTTACATCTGAGTGCAGCTGAATATCCACCTCATATTCACCCACTTCGCGAATAACACCAGTAGGCAAGCGTACTTCTGACTTGCTCACTTCTACGCCAGCCTCAGTAATTGCCTGAGATAGATCACGAGTACCGATCGAACCAAACAGCTTGCCTTCATCACCGGCATTAGCAGTGATAGTCACATTGAGTTCAGCCAACTGTGCAGCACGAGCTTCCGCAGCACCACGTTTTTCAGCAGCTGCCTTCTCAAGTTCAGCACGACGCGCTTCGAAATCAGCAACATTAGACGCTGTCGCAGGAACTGCCTTACCGTAAGGAATCAGATAGTTGCGGCCAAAACCGGACTTAACTGTGACCTGGTCACCCAGCTCCCCTAGCTTACCAACCTTTTCCAATAAAATTACTTGCATGGTTCTTACCCTCTAATCGTCCAGCTGCCCGTTACCTGCAGCCTTCCATCATTTCTCTAAATTCTCATCATCCGGGTCTTGCCGTTTCGGCAATCGCCCTCGAATATCAACAAAGCTGTCAACAACAGCCACTGCCACCATTGCAATTTTTACGGCTTCAAATAAAAACCATAAAAAATAAATCACTGCCAGCCAATCAGGATTGAGCTTTCTCCAACCCGCTATACCGTGTGCTAGCGCAAAGCCGGCAAATAAAAAGGGCAATGCAAACAATATTGCCCAAAGTATGTAATCACTACCTAGTGACCAGCAGGCCATGATGGCTATCAACAAGATCAAAGCCATCAGTGGTGGTACTCGCAGTTTATGGAACTCCTGCTTGAACCCCCCAGGATTGTAAAGCAGCGCTTGCCACCATCTGGCCAATAACAGGCTTATCACAATGGTGAAGGCATTGCTCACACCCAACAAACCGGCAACTTGCAGCTCACTGGGAACCGCCATCAACATGCTAGGGGGACGCCCTTCTTCCCCTCCCTGCTGAGCAGATACTTGTTGTATAAACTGCTCAAGAAACTGGATTATCTGAGCAATATAACCTTCAGCCAGCGTTAGCATTATCAAGCCCGTGAACAAACCCGATAATGTCGATACTGTCAGCACTGCTGTCCAGGATAATGTCGCCCGCAAGATAACTGCAGCAAACATCACTCCTAATAGCGTAGTTAAAGGTGCTGTATCACCTATAAAAGCCACCATTACGGCAGGAATCATGGCCCAATAAAGAACCTTTACTCCCTGACTGGTACCTTTGCGCAAGGTGACCAAGGCAATTACTGCCGCGCCTATCCAGGCAAAAAAAACACTTCCGGTGGCCAACACCACCGTAATAATGGCCTGAGTTCGGCCTTTCATCACAAATTCGGCGAAGGAGCGCATGCTCTGCTACCGTTTCGTGACGCTAAACGTGCTACACCAACCTTACTTGTGCTGATCAGTGTAGGGTAACAGAGCCAGGTAACGCGCTCGCTTAATGCACGTAGACAGCTGTCTCTGGTACTTAGCTTTTGTTCCCGTAATACGGCTGGGAACAATCTTGCCTGTTTCAGTGATATAGGCTTTCAGTGTATCCAAATCTTTATAATCAATTTGATCAACACCTTCAGCAGTGAATCGGCAAAACTTGCGACGACGGAAAAAACGTGCCATAGATCTATTCTCCTAATTTAATTACCGACTTACTCTTCAGTGCTGGTATCTTCAGTTGATACTTCTTCGCTTGCTACAGCTTCAGTATCTTTCGACTCTTCACGCTCTGGACGGCCAGCGCGACGCTCACGGCTTTCTTTTTCTGCCTTCATGATGGGCGACTCTGCTGTAACTGCTTCGTCCATACGAATAACAACGTTACGAATAACGGCATCGTTGTAGCGGAAGTTTGAAGTCAGCTCATCAATTGCATCCTGACCGGATTCGACATTCATCAAGATATAGTGCGCTTTGTGAACTTTATTAATTGGGTATGCCAGGTGACGACGGCCCCAGTCTTCCAGGCGGTGGATTTTACCGCCATCTTTCTCTATAGACTGAGTGTAGCGCTCGACCATGCCGGGCACCTGTTCGGATTGGTCAGGATGGACCAAGAAAACAATTTCGTAATGACGCATTGTAGCTCCTTACGGGTTAAAGCCATCCATCTAGTGGTATGGCAAGGAGCCAGCCAGCATTAAGCATGACTGGAATTTAAGAGGCGCGAATTTTAGGCAAGACAGCCATCAGTTGCAAGGCTTTTGTGTTGATTTTCTGAACAAATTTCTATGCAAAAACAAACAGTAAGGATTCAAAAAGACTCGAAGCTGGGGCCTTTTTCACACATTGCTGCCAATATATTTGTTATGTACCCGTAAAAGAACCGGTATCGGAAGCACCAGGGCGCAATTCTATTACAGGGCTTACATCACCTTTATTCGGAAGCAAATATTTCTCTGCAAACGCCTCAGAATCCAAGGGCTTGTCATACAAATATCCCTGATAGATGATATTGCCATACTTTCCTAACCACGCCTTCTGATCATCGGTTTCCAAGCCCTCAGCAACAACAGTGAGCCCCATGGTCTCTGCTATAGCCACAATCGAGGCAACAAGTGCTTCATCCTGCTTATCGAAGGTGAGATCTTTGATAAAACTCTTATCAATTTTTACCTTATTAACCGGTAATTGCTTCAAATAACTGAGTGAACTGTATCCGGTCCCAAAATCATCCAGCGCAAAGGTAATTCCGATAGACTGAAGAATCTCCATCCTTTCAATCACCTCTTCAAGATGTATCAATGCTGCGCTTTCCGTAATTTCCAACTCAATAAAACGGGCTGGTAATCCAGTTTGTTTCAATATTGCCTTCACATCTTGTACAAAACTTGACCTATGCAACTCCTTTGAGCTCAAATTGACTGAAAAGCGAAACCCCTCAGCCAGAGTACCAGCACGATATTGTTTAGCACCATATTCACAGACAGCCCTAAACACCTGGCGATCAACTTCACTAATCATTCCCGAGCTTTCGAGGAAGTCCAAAAACGCGGCAGGTGACAATAAACCTTTTTCAGGATGATTCCATCTCACCAATGCCTCCGCCCCGGATAAACACTCATTCTTGCTATTAACCTGAGGCTGCAAATAGAACACAAACTGGCTCTCTCTAATCGCATTACGTATCTCAGCTTCTAACCGAACCAGACGATCTGCTTCAACAGCCATAGATTGCTCAAAAAATAGGTAGGCATTGCGTCCACCCTGTTTGGCCTTATACATGGCAGTATCGGCATAGCGTAACAACGTTTCGGCATTTTCATCACGTTGTGGATAGAGCACCACGCCAATACTGGCACTGATATTAAACTCATAGCTACCCATATTGATCGGCTGACTTAACCTGCTTAGCAATCGACCTGCAAGCTCAGATGCCTGCGTTTTAGCAACCTCCATTTCAGATGATAAATCAGGCATACTCAGGGTAAATTCATCACCACCTAACCTAGCTAAGGTGTCAGTTTGCCTGACCTGAGACTTCATGCTTTCAGTTAGGCGCAATAGCAATTGGTCACCGACTGAATGCCCCATAGTGTCATTAACTCGCTTAAAGTCATCGAGATCAATGTACATTAAAGCGCCATAAGTACCATCTCGCTGGCTCCGTGAAATATCCATACTGAGCCGATCAAAAAGCATATTCCTATTGGGCAAATTGGTGAGCGTGTCAAAATAAGCCAGGCTTTCCACCTGCTTCTCTGCCTCAACCCTGCCGGTAATATCGTAAGCTACCACTAACACACAACGTTGCTGGTAGAAATCGAAGGGAATATAGCTTATCTGGAAAATATGCTTTAAACCGTTGTAGTCAGTGGCCTCTCCTTCATAGTCATAACGTGCCCTGCCATTGGACTCAACGTCCTTTAGACTGACTAACAAACGGTCAGCCTCATCAGAGTTGATCATTTTGTGTCTTAAATAGCAGTTCTTATCAATTAACTCATCAACGCTGGCACCATAAAAATCGGCAGTTGCCTGATTCAAAAAAACAAAATTACCCGCTTCATTCAAGGCATAAACAGCACTGGGGCTGGAATCCAAAATAAGCCTGAGTTGTTTAGTACTTTGTCGTAAATGAGACTGTTCTTCCTCAACCGCACCCAGCGTTTGGTTAATCGCCTTGATAATCTGTGCCAGCTCATCATGCTTGTGATCTCTCAGCGGCTCAATTCGCCGCCCATCAGCCTTAGAAGGATCAATTTGGGATACATCACGTGCAATGGATAAAAGAGGTCGCGTTAACGCCAGGTGATACAAGCCCATCAAGACAATCGCTAGGCCCGCATTTCGTAGCACCCCGGAGACAAAAATGGTAAGCGCTCTATCGTAAAATGGGGCAAGCGCCGTATCGTTATCGACAACAATGACAAAATAGCCCTCTTCGGCCCCTCCAGGATAGACAAGGCTAGATGAGTACTCCCGTTTTTCCTCTGTAAACAACCGAGTAAGCCAACGGGTAGAACTTGGCTCTGATTTCGGTTCAGACTCATGTCTGGCCATAACCCTGCCGCTATCATCAAAAATAGTGGCTTTCAAAATAAAATCGTAGTGCTGAACACCCTTCACCACCTCATCGGCTAAACGGTTATCCAGTAAATGAACAGCATGTTGGGCACTATTTTCCGAGACTCGAAACACTTCTTTGACGCGACTCTCAATTGCAGAATGCTGGTTAGAAAAGTCCAGCGACACCTGCACTGCCGCGCCAACAACACCTAACACCAGAGCAATACCCAAACTTGCCCTCAGAAGCTTATAGGCTAGGCTTTTAAAGAATGCGATTGAATATGTAGGTTTGGAGACATCCATAACTGTAATAGCGATGGCTTCCTTTATTAATCATTGGATTTTAGGGTAAACGGTGTTGCTGTAACCCCATATTCTATTGATAGATACAGCTGTAAACCAATGACCGTCATTATCAATGTGGGGTATAAACTGAATTCTACACATTTGTTTATAGTAAAAAATACAGCTTATAGATCAAATCTAGAGGTCACTTATACTACTGTCAAGCATTACAATTTACTAGAATTCCCTGTAAATAGTACACAATCACCAAGGAGTTAAATTTTTCAAATTTTGCTTTATGTATCAAATTAGGAACCTACCATTCAATTTTATCCAATCAGCAGTTACCATAAAGGTAGCCAATATGCTTACAAACTGACACACTATGGCGCTTGTGTCAGTGAGAAAGGACTTTCAAATATACAGCAATCACAGCCAAAGAATTGTGTAACTTTTAACACGGCCTATAAGTAATGGTTAACATCATTGAGAAAAAGTCCTTTTTTCAAGAAAAACGCAAAAGTTATCTAGTTAAAGTATTTTGCTTTTTACTCACGCTTCTAAGTATGCACAGTGCTCATTCAGATGCACCTATATTTATTCATGGATACGAATTAGAGTTTCGGCTTGTGAAGGGCGGCACCACACAATACAACGCTCTATTTGATACATTAAAAAAAGAAGGGTTAAATTTTGAGCTTAAAATAAGTCCTGTCAGACGTACACTAAGGGAATTTAAACCTGAAACTAACACATCATGTATTTTTCCAGTTTCAACTGATGTATTAATTAGAACTGATCCAGACTTTAAGAACAGCAATTTAATAACATCTGACGCCGTGGATATAGTAAGTCTAAGAGTATTTACAAGAACAGGAGCCAAGGTAATATCAGACTTACAACAATTACACGGTAAAAAAATTGCCATATGGAGTGGTCTAAACCCCGATACATTACTATCAGGGATTGATGCTCATATTGAAACTACTCATAGCGAATTAAATAGAGTAAAGATGCTTGATGCGAAGAGGATAGATGTGATTTTTGGCTTTATGCCTGATGTGATTTTAGCAGCCGAACAATTAAACTTACCTTTTCCCATATACGATAAAAGCTTCGCTCTCCTTAATAACGAAAACACTTCGTTAGTATGTAAAAAAACACCTGAAAATGAAAATTTTATTATGCAGTTTAATCAGACAATCAGAAAACTAAAATCCAATGGCGAACTGAAACGCATACTTGGCCCTCATGCAGAACTCGCTGATTGAGCTTGCTTTTTTATAAGCCAATCACTTTCCTTTCTGACTCACCTCGATACTCAATATCATCGACCTGCAGAGGAGAAAAAAGGCCAGGCTTATCATCGACATTATCAACATAAGATGCTGCAACACCACTAACCACCATCGCTGAATAGATTCTGCAAGCATCGGTGGAAGTCACTCCCTGATCAATCATGAAAGCCGACATATAACTATTTAAATTCATCACTTCATCAAATTTTTTAGCGAGCTCTTCTTCAATCTCAAATGCCAAGGAAACATAAGGTCCTACCTCAAAACCATTATCTCTAGCCACTCTCTCAAGAGCACTCACTCTTTCATCACCTCTAACTAAAGGCCGTGCATACCCCATAAGATGAGGCTTTCCTCCATGAGCATCTACTTCATTTTGAATAAAATCAGCAACAGCAACTCCATCTTCACGAATCGTTTTGTATGCTGATTTAATAAAATTCATCCCTTTAATAAAAGTTCGAGGGCCATATGCTAAAGACTCTGCAGCCATATTTCCTGCAGAAACAGATGCCATTGGGGTAGCATGTACAGTACCACCTAACGCTCCCACTCGATTACACCAGACCCTGGAATCAGGCCAGCTTAAACAAATAAAAGCTGCTTCTATCCAAGCGGAAAACTCTCTAGTAGGCATTTTGCCGGTAGCATTTAATATTACTATTTGCATATAGGAGCACTTACCTACGAAGTCATTAACCAAGTCATATCCATGACTCTCAACCTTCGTACCAATTCGCCACCCACCTTTTTTGCTTTTTATTTTTCCTCTTCGTTCATCCCATTCTGAGAAACTGCTCATGCCACATTCTCCCTGACAAAGGATGGCCGCTCATCACCGTCATCTTCACTATAGTCAATCTCATAGTTGTCATCAGTTTCGAAAAACATGCTAGCCAATGGCTTGTCTGCATATTCAACACCATGAGCTAATAAACCTGGAGCAGCTAGCAGCTGCATTAGACCGCAGCCTTGCTTTGGCAAAAAACCAAGCTCCAGAAGAGTTGCTGCACAGATGCCTGTTTTTATGATTCCTATGTTCATAGGTTTAAGTAAATCACTAAGCTGCTTAGCACAAACAAGAACATTTGAACCCTTCGAAATTTCTATCATTTTTTCTAATAATCGATAGGCATAATGATCTACATCGCCATATAAAGAACCAAAACCTACAGGCACCTCTAATTCACCATCTAAAATTTTTTGTGCAACTTCATCAATAGACTTTTTATCAAGATCTTGAAACTGCTTCATTGCCTTTTCTACATTTGCCGCCCCATCAAATTCGCCGCCATAAATTGACAATGCAACCGGCAAAACATTGGTAGGAATCGTTTTGCCGACACCCGCCGTAATACTTGCTTGTGTGGCAGGATGTCTTATACCGGGATTGATTAAAGCGACAGCAAGTCTTCTGAATAGCTCTCTTTGTTCTGAGTTAGGCAACTCACCACGAAATAAGAGAAAAATAATGTCTGACAACTCACAATTATCCATCAAATCTAAATGGTCATAACCATGGTATCTAACTTGTTTCACTAAGTAGGGATTATGGTCACTTGCAACTTCCTGTGAAATATTAGTTGCTAACCTGGTAGCAAATTGCTTACCGCGATTACGAACATTATCACTTAATTTAGACATATCAACGCCCTAATGACTTAACCACCTGGGGTTGCTGAAGTATTAACCGCCAACCCTTTAATACGATCACTCATCGGTGGTATTTCTTCACGATCAATGCGCACATCTAATAACGTAGGACCAGTACGATTAAACAACTTATTTAAGTCCACATTATTCAATGATTCCGCACTATCAATAACAACACTGGAGACACCCATCGATTGCGCCATAACAGAAAAGTCAATTTTATTCAGCTCCCAACCGATAGACTCCTGTTCACCCAATCGTTGTCCGTGCAATACCATCCCCAATGCAGAATCATTGAGAACCAAAAATACAATCGGTAAGTGATGTTGCGCAGCAACAGTAATTTCTTGCGCTGCCATCAGGTAAGAACCATCACCTACGATGCATAGTGTTGGTGCTTTCCGGTTTGCCATACAAGAACCAATGGCGGCACCAATTGACCACGCCATCGAACCAAAGCCCATTCCGTAATAACAGTTACCCTCATTGTTCTTGGTCATCAAATAGTGAATTGTCCATGCCCATGCATTACCGGCATCAATAAAAACTCTGGTTTGCTCAGGTAGTTTTTTTGACAACATATACATTAATCGCTGAGGCTTAATCGGAACTTGTGCCGAAAAACACTTTTCCTCAGCTTCGACTGGCACGTAACCGCCAAAGGCGTTTCGCTCAGCGTTTATTTTTAATGAAGTCCACTTGCGCCCCCATTTACGCGCTGTTTGGACCTGTTTAATAAGGCGGGAAAAAATTGAAGAGATATCACCCAACACATGCAGGTTTGCCATTGGCGATCGGGTAAAGTGTTCCACGGTAGAATCGATATGCACTAACTTGCTATTCAGCAAGTCATCAGTCCACCCGCTGGTGCCCAATTCTTCGAGTTCTGCACCTATTGCGATAATCAGATCCACTTTCGGGTCTTGCAATAATTCTTTTGCACTAGCGTGGCCAGCAAATCCATATACTCCATGATAGTGAGGATGCATTTCATTAACCCAGCCTTTGCCAGCAGGCCCTGTAACAAAGCCAGCCCCTGTCAACTCGATAAACTGCATAACCTGACGCTGTGCTTTACCGACACCTTGCCCGATATAGATAGCAATGCCGTCTACCTTAGCCAGTTTTTCACACAACGCTTCTATAGTCGTCGAGTCAATCGATGGGAATTCCTGAATTAATAAATCAGCATGTATATGAGAGCGAATATTTGTCGGTGTTCTTAAAACATCTGATGGAATACTGATATGCGCCGGGCCATGTGGCACACGGTATGCAGCCATAATCGCCGAGATCAGCTTACTTTCCAGTTGATCAGCATGTGAGACTAACGTATTGAATTGCGAGCAATAACGGAACATTCCGACGGTATCTATCGCAGTACAGCTAGATTCTTGTAATGCTCGTTTACCAAATTTTGGTAATGGCGTTTGCGCTGTGATGACTAGCATAGGAATTTTTTCAGCTAATGCAGAGCTAACACCGGTGATTAAGTTTGTTGTTCCCGGCCCTGTGGTCGCACAAACAACACCCAACTTGCCAGTTTCACGATAGTAGCCATCCGCCATAAATGCAGCGCCACATTCATGCCTGGCAACAACCAATTTGGGCCCACCTCTACGTTCACTGCGTGCTAACGCATTGAGAAAGGGCTCAATAGCTCCTCCTGGTACACCAAAGACAACATCAACACCAATATGCGATAGATACTCAACGATCATATCGGCGTATGTTGTTTTCGAGATAGATTGTGTATCTATGAATTTAAGGTTGGCACCTGTTCTTTTAACAAGATTCGTTTCTTTAATGATGTGCATGGCTCACCAAGACTCCTAGTAAACTGCAAGTGAGACAACTCCCTGTCAAACCCGCAACGCTCCTTCAATGCTGGAACTACCAATACTCATGCGAGGCTCTACTGTCGGTTTTTTGACAAAACAGCGAAAGATAATTTACCAAATGCAAGCATCAGGCCATCCGTGATAACTCATTGAGAATAAATTAATTTCTGGAGTAAATGAGATTTATCTCCTAAGCTCATAATCATCAAACGTGAGCATTAGGGCTTGTTTGTCCAAGGATTATGCAATCACCCTGTTTTATTTAGTGTAATTCTTGAACTTTTTAAGAAGGATAATGTTTATCCATGAAAACCCTTTTACGCCGCCGCAACAGTTGTTGCTTATTTCAAGGAACGTGTTTATTTCCTTTTCTTGCAACGATGCACTTTTCATCGATTGCAGAGCCTGCGCACTCTGCTAACAACATAGAAGAAGTGTTTGTAACAGCCCGTAAACGTACGGAGTCCTCACAGGATGTGCCAATAGCATTAAGTATTTTTAATGAACAGACAATTAACTCACCGCTAATTGAAAACATCTCATCGCTAGCTGCACTATCACCCAATGTTAATTTCATCCATACCGCACCCCTTTCCGGTAGTAGCAATGCAGCCAGCGTTTTTATTCGCGGCGTGGGGCAAAATGATTTTTTGTTAACCACTGACCCAGCCGTCGGCGTGTATTTAGATGGTGTCTATATCGCCAGATCTATCGGTGGCGTTTTGCAATTAGTTGATACTGAGCGTGTTGAAATATTACGCGGTCCACAGGGAACGCTATTTGGCAAAAATACGATTGGCGGCGCGGTACAAGTTATCAGTAGAGAACCCGCCGAAGAATTCACCGCCAATATCACAGCAACAGTCGGCGATGAAAACCGCAGCGATGTTAAAGCAAGCATAGAAGGCTCGTTAGCCGAAAACGTACAGGCTAGGTTAAGCGTTTTATCTGAAGCGAGAGACGGGTATTCCACTCGCATCCTGGATAACACAGAACTAGGCGATATTGATCGCCAATCCTACCTGGCCAGATTGTCATGGCAAATTAATGACAACAATGAACTAGCATTATCAATAGATCATACGCACCAACGCCAGGAAGCATTACCACAGTCGATTATAGGTATCGTCGATACACCAATTCGTGATCTCTACAACACACTAGTTGCAGCGCCGCTCGGCACAGCATGGGATGAACGATGGATTACTGGAAATCCCTTTTCCACTTTTCAAACCGGTCCCAGCGAAGATGATGCAGATATTACTGGTGCATCTTTGTCCTTCATTCATAATGGGAGCAACGTAGAGTTCACGTCAATCACTGGTTATCGTGAAATGAGTGCACACTATGGGCGTGACCCAGATGGCTCACCATTGCAATACGCCCATAGTATTAACCACGATGATCATAAACAATTTTCACAGGAGTTACGTCTTGCCGGCACCTCGCTTGATGAGAAAATAGATTGGCTTGCAGGGCTTTATTATTTTCGCGAGCACGGAAAAAATTTAACAGAAGGCTTTTTGTTTTCGGGTATTTATCAAGCTACCTGTAATCTCGGCGCATGTAATCCTATTTTAGATTTCGATTTTAATGTCAACAATGATGTTATCACCGAAAGCTCGGCATTTTTTGCTCAAATGACAACACATATAAATGACCAGTTAAATCTGACAGTTGGCCTAAGGCAGACCTATGAAGAGAAAGAATTCTCTGTTGATAACTTCACTTTGAATTCAGGGCTGCAATTTATTGGCCCGGAAACGGTTGAAGATGACTGGGATAATACTTCACCTATGATCAGTGTTGATTACCACCTCAACGAGAACACAATGACTTATCTTAGTGCAAGTCGTGGCTTTAAAAGTGGCGGTTACAACGGACGACAAATTTTTCCTGGTGAAGTTAATCAATATGACCCTGAATTCGTCACCAGTTACGAAGCAGGCATTAAAACCCATTTTGAACAACAAAATATTAATCTGGAAGCCGCCATCTTTAGTGTTGATTACAAAGATATGCAATTCACAACACTGGTCGGAGGTGCTGGCGGCTTACTTCCCATCATTGACAACGCTGCCAAAGCAGAAATTGATGGTGTAGAGATATCTGTTTCCGGCTCACCAATCAGTAGCTTCAGCTTCAATACTGGCATAGGTTATCTGGACGCTCGCTATACCAATGTCGATGACAACTCGGTGATTACTGGCGATGAAGAATTAATCCGCACTCCCGAATGGAATGCACATATGCAACTAGCTTATCGATGGCAATTGGATACTTCCGGCACCATCGAATTAACCGGCCATGCCAATTTCACCAGCAAGGTCTATCACGACTCCGTCAACACCGAAGCGATTGCTGAAGATGACCTTACTCTGGTCAATGCATCAATTGGCTGGCTCAGTGCCGATAATCGCTATCAAGTCGAAGCCTTCGTAACTAATTTGACCGACAAAACCTACTTAATCAGTGGCGCATCAGAACTTGCAGCCTTCGGCGGCAATGAAGCTCACTATGCACGCCCAAGGGAGTGGGGATTAAGAGTCAGTTACACGTTTGAGTAAATCACTTTAAAAACTAACGCACTTTCGTTCTTTAAACAGTAATCAATTCTTTAAAGATTCGAAAGTGCGCAATTAGCAGCGTTTAAAAATCGTAAGTCACACCTGCCGAGAAGAAAGCCCCATTAAAACCAAAGGGTGCTGAACGACGTGAGTAGCGAAATACGGTATCACTGGCTAAATCTTCGGCACCAGGTGCTGATTCAAACTGTCCACCACGAGAAGTGGTGTTGTCAGTTTCATCGGGTGTCACATCAAAGATATTGTTACCAGAAACAAAAATACTGAAATTATCATTTAACTGATAACGAATATTCACATCAGTCAGAATCTCAGCATCATAGGTTTGCTCTGTCGCATCCAGTACCGTGTATTCACCATACCGATTAAATGCCAAATTGGCTGTTAACGCATCAAGTGCATAATTAAAAGTCAGGTTGATACGATCTTCAGGCTGCCATTCTTCGATAATAGAAATATCCTGATCGCTAAACACAACACTGGGATCCAATGTAGAAATCGCACCCGAGTTAGGTACAAAAATATCGGTTACATCGGTTTCAGTAAAGTTAGCCGCTAACGCAACATCCAATAAACCACCAGCAATCTCAATGCCTTCATGGGTTATCACGATATCCACACCACGTGTTTCTGTATCCGCACCGTTAAGAAAAAACTGTACAGCTTCAACAGCATTAGCATCTAAAGCATTGGTCAGTGCACCACCTCCAGGTACAGGATCATCTCCGGCATCCAACTGATTGCTAATGGCAATACGGTCTTCAATGTCGATAGCATAATAATCAACCGTTAGCGTGGTGCTCTCGGCAAAATTAGCAACAAAACCCACACTGTAATTAAAAGACTCTTCCTCTTTTAATTCCGGAACACCCAGATCTTGAACAATTTGGCTATCATTTCGGAAGGTGCCAACTGTTACAGCTCCCGCTAGTCGAATTTGCGTACTAATATTGTTGAAATATAACTGCTGCATCGAAGGTGCTCTAAAACCGGTACTTGTTGCAGCCCGCAACCGCAAGCTCGGTGAAACGGAATAAGCTGTTGCCAATTTAAAATTCGTGGTATCGCCAAAGCCATCATAATCGTCGTAACGCAAAGCTGCACTCACTAGCCAGTCATCATTCACTTGATATTCTGTATCGAAATAAACTGAAACGACATCGCGGCTTTCATCTGCAGTCGATTCAGGCGATATACCATTAAAGCCTTGGATACTTCCGCCTGCATCCTGAGCATAAAGCGATACACCATTCACAGTGTCATAATCACGCCATGAGTATTCTTCACCCGCTTTGATCTTATATTCGTCTTCACGCAACTCTAAACCTGCTGCCACAGCTAAATCACCTAACGACTGAGTAAAGTCGACGTTAAAGGTACTCAATGATAATTCCAACCCGTAGGCAAAAGCCTGTCGTGGAATTTGAGAACGAACCTCAGCATCAGTCAATCCCTGACCAAACTGCAAAAAATTGGCAAAGGAATAGTTGGCACTATTTTTTGTGGTGTAATCGATAGTGTTTTCACCTGTCGTATAAGACACATCGATAGTAGCGCCGCTATCATATTCCTGGCGATAGCCAATATTGAAAGATAGATCATCAATTTCGGAAAAAATCTTTGGTAAGAAACCATTCGTGTCAGCTGGGTTTAATCCATCGGATAACAACGCATTATCAACACCATTACTGCCTGTTGGATTACGATAAAAAGCACCGGATTCATTTTCACGCTGCGAATAAGTAATGAAACCATAAACTTCGCCGCTCGCTACCGGCATCGCTGCATTCAAGGTGGCCGCTATCTGTTCTGACTCAGCATCACCAATGCGAAAACCATCACGGCCCGGACCACTGACTTCCAAAACTTCGTTACCCGGCGCAGGCTCAAGAAACCCATTAGTATCGGTATCAACACAACCACCGTATAAACAACCACCCTGCCGGGCAGCACGGTTAGTAAAACCACGATCACGATAGTTAAAACTTAAATCAACGAAGCCACCATTTCCCAGTTCAAACCCATTACTAAAATCAACATTGGTCGTTTCGCCATCGCCTTCAGTATATTCGCCATAGGAAACACTTAAAGTACCGGAATCAGCACTATCATCTAATACAATATTGATGACACCGCCGATAGCATCCGAACCATACTGGGCAGCAGCGCCATCGCGTAATACTTCAATACGTTTAATGGAGGCTGCAGGAATCGCATTCATATCGGTACCGGCTGTGCCACGCCCTACAGAAGTATTAATGTGAATTAACGCCGCTTGATGGCGTCGTTTACCATTAACCAGAACTAACGTTTGGTCTGGGCCCAACCCTCTTAACGTTGCCGGACGCAATGCATCAGTACCATCACTGATACTGGAACTGGAAAAGTTGAAAGAAGGAGCTATCGATTGCAACATGCGGCCTACTTCTGTCTGCCCCGTAGCACGCATCGCCTCAGCCGGTAACGAGTCAACAGGTACTGGTAAATCTTCTGCCACTCTTCCCGGTGCTCTCGATCCCAACACCACTACTTCTTCAATAATTTGGTCTGCGCTTGCCTGTCCCGATTGAGAGTACGCCTGGGTACTCGCCATCGCCACGGCTATAGATAAAGCACTATATTTAAATGATTTAATCGATGAGTGAAAAATAATTTTAGGATTAAAAACCTGCTCTGAATGTTGCAGGTTGTGGTTTGACTTGATGCGCATAACGACTCTCCCCTGTTGTTATTCGACAATTGTCATACATTGACAATGTAAAACATCGCTTTATAAGGCAGAGAAATAATTGAAAATGATTGCCGTTACAGCATCCTTCGACGACAAGCATACACAGAAATGACATCTGACAACTGCTCAACACTCCTGCCAAGCGATGGGGCTAGTCTAGCAGTAATCAAATAAAGAAAAGAAGCCTATTGACCTCGACTACTTATAATCCCTTGCAATGATCAGCAAGGCTATTATTTGAAATAAATTTATTCTTGACGCTGACGAACAGCCTCAAACAAACAGATTCCAGTTGCAACCGACACATTCAAACTACTGACTGAACCGGCCATTGGCAATTTCACCAGATAGTCACAGTTCTCTCGGGTTAAACGACGCATGCCTTTGCCTTCAGCTCCCATAACCAAAGCAACAGCCCCTTTCAAATCGGCATCATAGACACTCGTCTCAGCCTCACCAGCCGTACCGGTTATCCAAATACCACGCTGCTGTAATTCTTTCATGGTTCTAGCCAGATTAGTCACCTGAATCAGAGGCACGACTTCAGCAGCGCCACAGGCCACCTTTCTAACTGTTGCATTTAGCGGTGCTGAATTATCCTTAGGCGCAATCACTAAATCCACACCTGCCGCATCAGCAGTACGCAAACAAGCTCCTAAATTATGTGGATCAGTAACACCATCGAGAATTAATACAAAAGGAGGGTGATCAATACTGTCTAACAAAATTGATAAATCTTTTTCACGTAAAGTTTGTGCTGGCTTTGATAATGCCAACACACCCTGATGCCTTCCATCAACTTGTTTATCTAACTCATCACGGGCCAATGTTTTACAAAGGATTCCCAACTGCTCCGCATGCTGAATAATATTTTGCATGCGCTTATTCTGACGGCCCTGCTGAACCCACAGTTCTTCAATTCGATTTGATTGTGTTTGTAACAACGCTTCAACGGCATGAATGCCATATACCCAGTGTTTGTCGCTCATACTTTTATATCTGTCTTAACCTTGAATGGAGCTCATCAAGAAATGCAGCATTTAACTTTTCATACGCTTGCGTTTACGAACAGCCTTCCCAGAGGCAGACTTTGCTTTGGTTTTTGTTTTAGCTTTATGTTTAGCTGTTGTTGATTTTCCAGTTTTTCTTTTGCCAGAACCCTTAGTTGTTTTTTTACCCGCTTTATCTTTTTTACGACTTTTCGAAGTCTTTCCTTTCGCAGGCCGTTCATCAAAGCCTTTCTTCTTTATATAGGAAGATTCTTTCAAGGCACGACGTTTAGCTCTGGATGAACCTGACACTAACTCCAGATCAATTTTCTTTTCTTCCAAACTGACTCTCGTCACCTGTACGACAACACTATCACCCAACTGAAAACTTTTACCACTTCGTTCGCCAATCAATCGTTGTTTAGCTTGATCAAAATGGTAGTAATCACTGGCAAGCGAACTGACATGAACCAAACCTTCTACATAGACACCCACCAACTCGACAAAAAAACCAAAACCGGTGACACCAGCAATCACACCTTCAAAATTGTCGCCGACTCGATCCTGTAAGTATTCGCATTTCAACCAGGCTACAACTTCACGCGTAGCGTCATCAGCGCGACGTTCCGTCATCGAACACTGTTCGCCTAAACCAATCAAAGCTGGCATGTCGTAAGGATAAATGCGCGATTGCGGTAACGGCACCGCACCTTTAATACGTTTGACATGCTTGCTCTTGCTATCACTACGAATGACGTGGCGAATAGCTCGATGTACTAACAGATCAGGATAACGGCGAATCGGAGAAGTAAAGTGAGCATAGGCTGGATAATGTAATCCAAAATGCCCGAGATTTTCCGGTTGATAAACGGCCTGACGCAATGAACGCAACATCATGGTTTGAATAATATGTGCATCGGGGCGCTCGCTAATTTGTTCAAGTAACAATTGGTATTCAATGGGTCCCGGTTTATTACCCCCTGAAAGATCCAAGCCAAGTTCACCAAGAAACTGCCGTAAATTATCCAGCTTCTCTTCAGTCGGACCTTCGTGCACACGAAACAGCGCGGGCAAATTGTGCTTTTCCAAAAACCGCGCGGTAGCGACATTGGCCGCCAACATACATTCTTCTATTAACTTATGCGCATCGTTGCGCTCTACCGGCACAATGGTTTCAATTTTTCGATTCGGTCCAAATTCAATGCGTGTTTCAGTGGTTTCAAAATCAATAGCGCCACGTTCATCGCGCGCCGCACGCAGTGCTTTATACAACTGATGCAAATTCTCGAGCTGAGGCACCAGTTTTTTATATTCAATACGGAAGGGTTTGCTGTCGGGGTGCGATGAATCAAGCATGGCGCCCACTTTGGTATACGTCAGCCGGGCATGGGAATGCATCACCGCTTCATAAAATTGATAACCACTCAACTTGCCTTTGGCACTAATGGTCATTTCACAAACCATGCACAATCTATCGACTGCAGGTTTCAGCGAACATAAACCATTCGAGAGCGCTTCCGGCAACATAGGCACAACTTTCTCCGGAAAGTAAACGGAGTTGCCGCGCTGTACCGCTTCTTTATCCAATGCACTACCGACAGATACATAGTGAGATACATCGGCAATGGCCACCCATAAACGCCAACCGCCAGCTGCTTTGCTTTCACAATACACTGCATCGTCAAAATCACGGGCATCTTCACCATCAATAGTGACGAAGGGAAGTTTTCTTAAATCGACACGATATTGTTTATCCGATTCCTCTGGTTCAACCGACAATGCCTGGGTTTCACTTTCAACGGCTTCGGGCCACTGATGAGGTATACCGTGAGAACGAATGGCAACATCAATCTCCATACCTGGCGCCATATGCTCACCAACAACTTCTACTACTCTACCGGTAGGCGGTGTGCGCCAACCCGGTTGACCGGTAACTTCGACCATCACATACTGGCCAACCGATGCCTCACCAACCGCATCGCGAGGAATGATCACATCATGATTGATACGTGTATTGTCAGGACTGACAAACACGACGCCATTTTCATCAAACAGTCGCCCAACCAACTGCTGGGTGTTATGACTGATAACTTCGACAATCACCCCTTCCAGTTTGCCCCGCGAGGAATAACCGGAGTTGCGACACAAAACTTCATCACCATCAAATACCGCTCGCATCTGACGACTGTTTAAGTAAAGATCCTCGCCACCTTCAGCGGGAATAACAAAACCATAACCATCGCGATGGGCTGATACCCTCCCACGAACCAGATCCATCTTTTCTACCAACCCATAGGCGCCTTTACGATTTCGCAAAATCTGGCCGTCGCGCTCCATTGCTCGCAGGCGCCGGCGCAACGCTTCCACGTCTTGATAATCTTTTAAGGCCAATGCCTTGGTGATTTGATTGCGATTCATTGGTACCTCGGCCTGCTCTAACAAGTCGAGGATAAATTCGCGGCTGGGAATGGGTTGTTCGTACTTTTCAGCTTCACGCTCGGCGTGAGGATCAGTATGTTTCAGGCGTTTTGCCATTCAGGGAGAGAATTCCATTGGTTATTGACTTTATGCCAGCATTATAAACACAAATTTTGTTGTAACTGTGCTTTTATTGACAAAGCCGTCGACTGCGAGTACATTGCGCGCCTCAGTCGTCAGGGCAATCGCCCAGACCAGCTGCCCAGGTGGTGAAATTGGTAGACACGCTAGCTTCAGGTGCTAGTGGGGGCAACCCCGTGGAGGTTCAAGTCCTCTCCTGGGCACCATAAAAACTCTATAGCCAATTCGGCAATACATACCCTCTACAAAGATCGATATCGAAACCGGGACTTGAACCGAAAGAGGTTCACAAACTATGCCTACGGAAGAGTTTGGACGCCTGCCTTATCAAGGCGCCCCGAAAGGGTTGAAGCAGCCCTTAGGCTGATTCAATCAACTCCTCTCCTGACCACCATATCTCTTCGGCAAAATGTCAATTGACCTATAACTTGGCAGAAACTGCCACATTATGCTTCATTTTTAAAACTGACAAATTTTGCTTCATTCCTATTAATTTTCTCCTAACCCGATGTATTTAAAGAAAAAAACTAATAGATTCTTTAAAGTTACAGAATATATTAGGGAAAAATCAACAGAGTTTTATGGTTAAATAGTGCAATTATAGAATTTCATTTCGGCCAAAAGCGGACATTCACTTACCTATCCTAGCCCGAATAATGAAAGGTGAACATGTTCACCATGAACCTGTCACTCTATGAGCAATTGGAGCAAGCTTTATTCTTTCTCCCAGATCATTAGCAATATCAAAATCCAAGATTTTCTTTTTACTCCTTGTTATGTAATTTTAATATGATGTGTTATCGCCTTCAGTTTTTAAGATAGTTATCTCGGGGTTTTGATAACTTGTAAGACAATTGCCTGTTGTATACACCATTAATTTTTCTTGAGTGGCTTTATGGGCCAACAACATACTAAACATTGAATTTCCCATTGGATTGTTAACAAGCTTTAGCATATAGAACCTGCCTTGACAGCTATTAACTTTTGGGCTTGATAGTTGAATGTAAACATGTTCATTGCTTTCCGCTAAAGATATATAAGTAATATGGCCAGGTTGAGACCATTGAGGGCCTGCATAACAATAGAAAGAAGACATTAAAGTCAACGTGAATAGAAATGCTTTTTTCATTTGATTTCCTTGTTTTGGTTTTATTACATAACGCTGCCATTTGCGGGCTTTGTTATATTTTTCTCTACTGTTTCATATCGATTGCACGCAATATACACACGTCAGTTCCCGAAACTTTATGATTATTCTCGCCATATAAACGAATTGGCTTACCCATTGCAAAAGCTTGCATAATGATGGAAGAAAAATGATTATCTCCTTCGTGAATCGCTACCACATCCGTATTGCAGCCACCGCCACCCTGCCAATTAATATTGGAGGTAAATTTAACTTGAGTTTTTCCGGCCCAATTAGGATTGAGTGGTTCAACAGTTGAGAATGGGGTTATTTTAGAAATAGTGTAATAATCGTTACCCCCCGTATATGTATTTGATGCATGTACTATTCCTGATGTGAATAAGAATGAAATTAAAATGTACAATCTATAGATATTCAATTTAATACCCCTAAATGGTTTAGTTATCCATTAAATATAACAGTGTAATAGTACGGACCCTATGGTTCGTATATTAATTTTTAAGTGTTGTTAATTGCTGCATACGCGACATATATAACTACCAAACCCGCTATAAGCACGATAACAAGCGGGAGTTTTTTAAATATGTTTAGTATAAAAAAATCGCTAGCATCCAGAACTTTTCCAGTAAAACGTATCGCCGCATTATTTGATGATCGATACTTTTTATAGAGTATGTAATCTTCTTGATCAATACTCGAGTCACCCTTTTTCAATAGATCTAAAACCAACAAGCTTAATCGCTGGATAACAAAAACTATTCCTATCAATAAGACAGCGTAATAACCTAGCTGCTCAATACTCTCACCCATAGTTGTACACTTAACATCCAAAACAGAGGCAAACGAAGTGAGTCCTGTCCGAAGGAAATTCCTGCCTGTGCTTGTTACTTGTTTATTTGAAAAAGACTACTTTCTTTGCCGTTTTTAGTAAACACACCTGATGATTTAAAACCTAATTTTTTTAAAACATTTATGGATTGGTTATTACTAGAATCAACATAAGCAAATAACTTACCTTTAAAATTGTTAAGAACCGCTTTTGCCGCTTCAGTTGCCAGGCCTTTTCCACGCTCAGCTGCGACAAGACGATAACCAAGCTCAAATTCGTTTTTATTTTTTAATTCAAAAGGTTCTATACCACAGTAACCAATTAAAGCCCCTGATTCTTTACAGATTACGGCGAATTTTCCGATATTGTTATCTTGTACAGATATCAATTCATTAAAGCGTGCACCAGCTTCGACAGCACTCATTACACCTGAATCTGAGTACTCCATGAACTCATCATTTTGTAAAAGAAGCACAAAACTATTTCTGTCTTCTTCAATAAATTTTCGGACAAATAATCTGCTAGTTTCTATCATGAGTACAAGTAACAGTGTAACCGCACGAACACTACGGTCCGTATATTAGTTTTTAGACAACTCCCTTAGCTGACCCACGCAAGAATATCCTCACTCCCATCCTCATCATCAACATGAGAACCAATATGCTTAAACCCAAGCGACGCGGCTAAATTTTGAGAAGGAGCATTGTCTGGGCTAATCGTCAGTACAAACTTAGAAACATTATGAATGTTGCGGGCCCATTGCATTAGCGCTTTTGATGCCTCTGTCGCGTATCCCATCCGACGATAATCTGGAAAGACTGTAAATCCAAATTCTATTGCTTCCGTGATCCACGGAGTTAAATAATCTGGATTTGGTGCTGTGTGGAAGCCTATATGTCCAATCATAGCGCCTGTTTCCTTATGGCAAATTCCACGAAGTAGCCACGGCTGCAAAGTTGGATCATCTTGCAACTGATGAAAACGTAAAGTTAGCACTTTTTTAATATCTGGCCAAAAAGAGGGCAACGTGGCTCCCAAATATTTTTCAGCAGCAGCGTTATCGCCTAATATTGAAGCTTTGAGAAACTCTGGTGTCATTGGACGTAACTCGAGCCTTTTTGAATTGATATATTGAGTCATTACTGAGGCGACATTAATTGATTTGTTATGCTCTGCTCTTGAGCATTGTTATTACTATTCGCTAGAGCTTTTTTTGGCACCAAACAAGTAGCCGATTATCGCACCAGCTAACGGGGACATAGCTGTAAATGCTTTTTCAAATATTTCTTTACCTCGCACAGAGCCTGGACTATCCGCGAAGTATAAAACCGACGTAAATATAAACAGCATTAATAATCCAGTAAAAGTTGCTGCCGCAAAACGAATTTTTCTAGTTTCTATATCTACGTTACCATCAGATCGTTGTATAACAGTGGCTGCCAAAGTAATTGCAAATAAAACACCAATTAGCGCTATCCAAACTAGAGAGTATTTATCTTCCATAATTATTCCTGCTTTTATACATAACAGTGTAATAGTACGAACACTGCGGTTCGTATATTAGTTTTCAGCATGGTATGGAACCTAGGCAAACATAATTAAGATCTTCTGAATTTCCCCAATTATTACAAGAATCGAGTCCCTTGGCCTTAACTGTAGTTCCTGCCATAAATGCAGCAAGAGCAGCGGCCTGGGTAGCCTTATATCTAGGGTTGTTGCTCCTCATAGTGAATCTGGAAGTCGTATTACAACTAGCAGCGCCAGTAATATTTTCCACCTTAATAAACATAATTTCTTCATTCCCGGATGAATAGGGTATGTAACCGACAATTTTTCCAGTAGCTGAGCCTGCAAGGCAGGCTTCGGTAATTAATAATAAGAAGGCAATAATGGAAATTTTCATAGATATATCCGTTGTTTGTAATTAAAGCTAACACCAGCATAAAAAGCGGAGCGGAGCAACGTCCAGCCGAAGGCGTTTTCAATGCTTTTGCTATAAACGATTTATTTGACAAGTATTGAGCGTATTACTTCATCACCCTCACTGGTGCAATTCCCTGTCCCGGTAATTACCAGCTCTTTTTGAGCTACCCATGCTGAGAGAATTATTGAGAATTTAGAATTGAATGTAGGGCTATCAGCAGCATCTGGAAGCCTGATATATTGCCGAGTTGCACATGAAGGTTTGTTCAATATCTGCGATTCAATTGGAATTAGATATAGAGTATTGGAATAGTAATAAGGCTGTAATTTTCCTGTGTAGGACCCACCTGCACTTGCTATTATGGGGGCTGCCAATAACAACCTCAAAAGTAACCTAATTGTTTTCATATAATCTCCATATAGTAAGCTCTAACGCCTCAATAATGAACCAAACCACACAATGTGGACGTCCATCTGCGAGATGAAATTGATTGATTAAAATTTCATAGCGTTACTACTGCAGCAGCTAACATAACCGATAACAGGCGACTAACTACTACAGCTAGAACAAGATCTGGCCATATATTTACCTGACTAAAATACTTTAGTACCCAGAATAAAACGATTATTGATAAAAGCCAGCCTATGCCTGGGATTATTGAGGTCAGTGCAGCGGCTCCGGCGGCAATTGCCGTCTCTTTGAACTCTAAGTCTATGGCCGTCACCTTGCATGCAACCCACAGAGTGCCCCCACCAATTAAAACCTCAAGAATAAAGACTACAACTAATTCCATTTATTCGGGGTTCCTATACTTTTTAACAGCTTAATTGTACAAACCCTGCGGTCCGTACAATTAGCTTTAACACGTTTATTTTTGATAAATAGACTTTACCTTAATATTAAGTAAGTTACTAACCTCATAATACTTACTCAATTCCAATAAAGCAGACCACAAAGTTCACTTTTTATATTTTTTAACTTTCAGCAGACTTTCCTACTGCCCTTGCCCAAGTGAATACCCCGGTTCGCCATCAAATGTATAAAGATGTTCTGTCTTAATAAAATCAATACGACTATCAGCAAGACGCGATAACAGTTTTACAATTTGAGCATGCTCCACCTCCTGGTTTTCTTTCTCTCCTTGAAATCTACAACGCCAGTGATCCGTGTGAAATGTTTCTGGAAATCCATCAGGCCACACCTTCACACCACGGTTAGTAATCATGACGAGTTGCAGTGCTTCAGTCTGCATGGCTTGCATATACTCACCAAGCCTCTCGGGAGTGACATCACTACTATCAATAAATACATCAACCCCAACTAACGCCTTTTGCGCTTTTTGACGTTTTGCTAACGTAACTGGCGGCATAACATCGTTTGAATATGAACTTACCTGTAGATTACTGGGGAACTGCCCTAAGCGATGCACGACAGCATCTGCAAATTGCCGGGTACCAACGCGCTGCTCACTGACTCCCGATCGATACAAATCAGCTGTATGAATACCATCTTCAATCGTCTTCATCCAGGCATTATGGATACGTTCTGCTACATCACCCTGCCCCAAATGAGCTAGCATCTTGACTGAGCTAAGCAGCAGACCACTGGGGTTGGCAATATCCTGGCCCGCAATATCGGGAGCTGATCCGTGAATAGCTTCAAACATGGCATAGTTGTCACCAATATTGGCGGAGGGAGCAAGTCCTACCGAACCACTTATTTCAGCGGCAATATCGGACAGAATATCGCCATAAAGATTTGGTAGCACAATGACATCAAATAACTCCGGCGCGTTAGCTAATCGTGCCATGCCGATATCGACGATGATCGACTCCGATACAATATCCGGGTAATCAGCAGCGATTTCTTTAAATACCTGATGGAAAAGTCCATCCGTTAGTTTCATGATGTTATCTTTGACCAAACAGGTGACTTTCTTCCTGTTGCGGCGACGCGCGTACTCAAAGGCGTAGCGCACAATCTTCTCTGAGCCTGGACGAGTAATCAATTTGAGACACTGCACTACTTGGTCTGTTTGGCGATGTTCAATACCTGCATAAAGATCTTCCTCATTTTCACGAACCACTACTACATTAAGACTAGGGTGACGAACCGGAATATACGGGTCATAAGCAATACAAGGACGTACGTTTGCATACAGCCCTAACGTTTTTCGTAAGGTGACATTAAGACTCTTGACACCACCACCTTGAGGAGTGGTGATAGGACCTTTGAGCATGACTTTACGTTCTCGGATATGATCCCAGGCTTCTGGAGTAATGCCAGCGCTATGACCGCTATGGTACACCTCCTCTCCTACTTCAATAGGTTGCAGATCCAGAGATGCACCTGCTTGCTCAAGCACAGTAAGCGTAGCTGACATAATCTCCGGCCCTATTCCGTTTCCTGCCGCTACAACAATGGGTACGGGTGTCACAGCACCTTGCAAAATCGACGGTTCTGTTAATTTAGGGTACATATTATGCAACCTCCTTTTTTCCGAACTGTTGAATTGGCACGAACTGAAATCGCCTATATAAGATTGTTAGTATCACAATATTTTTCATATTCACCTTTATGCGTTTAATCGCATCAGATTTTATTTTGCCACCGTATGCCTTACCTTAGTGGCAAACTTTCTGTACTAATACTATGGTGATATTAAAATGTGTTTGACCTCATGAAAATTCGATCTTTTATTGCCAATAGATCGAATTTATCGATCTATTAAATTGCGCAGCTAATACGTCGTTAGTATGTCGCAGAGAAACGTATGATTTTAGTGTCAATAGCCAGGGAGGAGCACCAACATATATCACTAGTCAGATAGAGAGTTTTTTAACTCAATAACTTTGGAATAAAAGAAAAGCAAAAATTAACAGGTATTACAGTAGCCGCACTTATTGGTAACTACCATGAGAGGAATAAGCCATATTAATACTCAGCGACAGGTTAGCCTTTTACTGCAGAAGCACTCACTTTACCGGCGACTCGAATCCACTAGGCTTCAGCGTAATAACTGATGTATCGATTAAACGCAAAACCTCTTCTGCCGTATTGCCAATCAGCAAACCGGGAATACCGCTACGGGCAACAGTACCCATAACCACTACGCTAATATCTTTTTCTCGCGTAAATTTCGGTATCAAGATAACGGGATCACCTTTTACCAAGTGAGTGTGAATATCGTACCCATCATATCTGGCTGCCAAGGCCTGCTGTCGAGAGCGATTAGCAAATTCTTCTTTTTCCAGAAGCGTAGCAAGCTTATCCTCTGCAACTTTCATAAAGCCGCTATAACGTAGGGAGCTCTCGCCATACAACGACCAACAGGACAATACATGCAGTTCATTATCCCCTCCATTTGCGAGCGATGTAGCTAAATCCATGATGAGTGTGTTGAGCGCTCTTCCTTCTTCATAGCTTTCCAATTTAAGATCGATAGCCGCTAGTATTTTTTGGCCGCTACCGTGCTTGTCAGGCTTAAACAACCAGACTGGTTGTGGGCACTTGCGCATTAAATGAAAATCGCTACTGTCAAAACTATCAGGATGCTCGTTGGCAACTTTAATCAGCAGATCATGTTTTTCCAATACCACCGCACGAACGATTTCAATAAAATCGCGCCCAACGGCTACTTTAACATTCACATCAATATCACCACCCAACTGTTCGGCAGCCATGTTAAGCGTTTTTTCCCGCTGACTGACTAACATCTCGGTCAGCTCCTCTGGCTCGATGATGCCCTTGTATTCTGATATAACATCTTCAGGTGGAGCGATGACATCCATCAGTGTCAGCCGGGCATTATTTTCTTGGGCAAGCATGACGGCACGAGCAACCGCAGCATTTTTTTGTGGTGATCCTTCATCATTCACAACAACCAGTATATTTTTAAAATGCTTCATCATCTTCTCTCTTCACAAAGTATTTAAATTAATTTGTTCAATCTGATCAACCAACAACAAGCAGCAGAAAAAAACACAACAAAATTCCAACAAATGCCACGCCAGGATGAACCTGTAATACCATGAGTTGCGAGTATCGGGACTCAAACATCACCATACTTACACGCGCATAACGGCCCGTTATATGAGTGAAACAATCACTGAAAAAATGTCCTGTATCTTTGAGAATTTTTTTCAGTCTGTCGCAGAATTTCTCTACAAACACAATCACATCTCCGGCGGGTATTGTTGCGGAACGCGCAAAATAATCACCTGCCACCAGAAATATCAGCGCACCGACGATTGGTGGCCAAAGTGAAGACCACAAAGCCTGATATGAAAATGAGTGCGCAATAAAAGGGTCAGCCTGAGGCAGCCAATAGACACCAATCACGACCAATAACACCAACATGCCATACACAAATAACCGCGAATTAAAATTCGCTGACGTCAATACTGCTCCATGACTCGATGACCTCAATAGATCAACAAAACGCAACATTAATAGCGTGGTGCCAATCGCAGTTATAAGTAACAGATCTGTGATCCATGCCGGTTCCACTAGCGAAGTTTTGAGCGCAGACTTTGCCAGTGCGCCACTGGTAAACGGCAAACCAACCATAGCCATAGCGGGGATTAAAATTCCTGCCCACACCAACCAACGCCTGGGCGAGTTGGTTGCCAATGCTGGTGCAACTCCGACACTTAAAAATAACGCGGCTTTAGCAAGCCCATGATGAATGGCATAAAGTAATAATGCGGAAGATAACAGCGGCCAGAGATCAGGTGTCATCAAACCTGCACCAACACCTGTGGCAATAATTCCCATCTGGCTGATCGTAGAATACGCGAGAAGTGTTTTTGGATTGCGCTGAGTAATGCCCACCGCAACCGCAAAAAATGCACCACTAATACCTAATGTTAGTAACGTCACACCAACATATTCAAGCGCAACTTCACCTAATGGCAAAAAGCGCCACCAGCCGATCAACCCGGCTTTAACCATCAGACCACTGAGCAGTGCACTGGCCGGTAAAGGAGCTACCGGATGAGCGCGGGGCAACCAACTATGTGTTGCCAACAAACCTGCCTTAATTCCGAAACCAAGCATCAACAACCAGCTCACCCAAACTGGTTGAGAAGCGGTGTTAATTTTGCCCGGAGATTCACCGTTATTAATGGCTAGTCCTATCAGTGCAGCAAATAGCAGCACTTCACCAATCACTACCCATTGCATATAGGTTTTACCCGCACGCATCGCTTCATCAGTACCGGCATGAACAACTAGACCGTAGGCGGAGAAGCTCATTAGGGTAAAAAAAGTAATAAAGCCAAACAGGTCCTGAGATAACGTTAAGCCGAAACTACCCGTCATACACAGTAGAAAATACAGCGTATATCGCGTTAGATGCTTATCGCCTGCCAGGTAATTACTGCCGTAAATAGCAGCAATCAGCCACAAAATAGCTGCCAGCAGTAATAGCGTTTGTGAAGTTTGATCCAAGCTAAGCACACTACCAAAAAACAGACCGGGCAATATGTTTAACTGATCCGGCAGTAGCAACGCCGCCGCCAATGCCGGCAGTGCGGCGCAAGGTACAAGGCGAATACACATACGGCGAGTAACAGGTATGAGTAATCCTAGAGCTAGCAATAAAGGCGTAATCACAACCAGGCTGAGTAGCGGAAGGGCTAGTTGAATACTTTCCGTGCCGCGCTCAAATACCTGTCCGTATTCAAGCGTCGCAATTAATTTCGCCCAATTCAGCGGACTGATCACATTATTGGCAAAAACACCAACAGCTAAAGCCAGCGCTGCAGTCACCACTGGCGGTACTAGCAACATCCAGGGAGCTTCTGTAATACCTCGTTTGGCTGGCAAGGCACGATCAGAAGGCTTAAACCAAGCGGCATAAAGCATGGGTAAAAAGTAAATAGCATTCAGCAAACTGCTGGCAGCTAAAATAAATAACACCCAATGGGCACCTACTTCTAAAGCACCCAGACCGAGATACCATTTCGACACAAAGCCTGCTAACGGTGGCAATCCAATCATGCCAAGTGCTGCGATGGTAAAAGCAGCCATAGTGAATGGCATACGCCGTCCGACGCCATTCATCTCGCTTACCTTATGAATACCCATCGTCTCTGCCAGATTACCTGCACAGAAAAACATCGTGATTTTCATTAAGCCTTGATGCACGAGGTGCACCATACCGCCAATCGTCGCAATCGGCCCGGCAATCGCTGTGCCCAGCGCAATGTAGGACACCTGGCTCACCGTTGAGTAAGCCAAGCGCTTTTTAATATCATCCTGAAACAGCGCCCGAACCGAACCATAGACAATGGTGAACGCTGCGACAGCTGCCAACATGCTGGTAACCCCGAGCTCCCGGGCAAATTCAATACCATACACATCGTAAACCACACGAATAATGCCGAAAGCACCAGCTTTAACCACAGCTACAGCATGAAGTAATGCACTCACCGGTGCAGGAGCTGCCATTGCAACTGGCAGCCAACCATGTAACGGTACCAGGGCCGCTTTCACACCGAGGCCGACAATCAGCAATGCAAAGATAATCTTGAGATGACCGGGATCAAGCTGAGGCATTCCCGACAGCACCCCGGTGACGGTGAAGTCCAGCGGCCCGGCGATGGCTTTTAGCCACACCACACCGGCCAACAACAGCGCTCCGCCAATCAGTGTATATGTTAGATAAATACGTCCCGCCCGCAGTGATGCAGCATTACCTTTATGTACCACCAGAGGATAAGTCGTGAGTGTCAGTAGTTCGTAAAAAATCAAAAAAGTAATCAGGTTGCCGGCCAGTGCGATACCCAATGTTGCTGCCACACACAAGCAAAAAAATCCAAAAAACCGACTGCGGTTTTCCGTATTTTCAAAATAGCCGATGGCATAAATTGTTGTGAGAAACCACAATAAGCCTGACAGACTGACAAAAAGCAGCGACAGCGTATCCGCATGTAGCACTAAATCCATGCCGGGCAGTAGCGGTAAACGTGTTTCAAAAACCTCACCACTATATACACCGCTGATTAACAGCATTATCAAGCCAATACATGCGATGTTAGCGCCCAGATTTAACATACGACGCAATAGCAGGCGCTGTTCACCAATGCAAAATATCAACAGCCCCGGTAACAGTGCGGAGAGAACAATAAATAAGGGCAACAGGTTATTCAATACCATTACAAACCTCCCGCGCCCATCGATGAGATCTGAGCACTGCCCTCTAATAAAGCAAGCACCGGCTCGGCATTAAACCCTAATAAAACTGCTGAAATGGCCAACACCAGTCCACACATAGCCAAGCCTCTGGGCAGGAGATGAGTAGACATTTTATCTCCGCTCTGGGCGACGGTTTGAGCGAATGCAATAGTGAGTACTCGACCAATATAAACCGCAGCCAATAAACCACCGACGAGCATCACGATCACCCACCACCATTGCCCATTTTGAATAGCACTATTAAGCAGCAACCACTTGGCGATAAAACCGCCACTAGGTGGTAAACCAATCAGACTGATACCTGCAATAGCAAAAGTGAATACTGCGATGGGTTGAGAGCGTGCCGCTCCCTGCAGTTTGTCAATCGTATCGTGGCCGTAACAAGATTGAATATTACCGGCCGCCAAAAACATAGCGGCTTTAGCCAAAGCGTGCGCAATAATAAAGTAGATAACAGCTGCTAACGCGGCACTACCAGCGACATCACTAACGGAATCAATAAGAGGCACCGATATATCACTGGCAGCTGCAAGGGGAAACAACAGAAAGAGGTAACCTAATTGTGCTACTGTCGAATATGCCACAAGCAACTTTAGACGTGACGCGCGAAACGCCGCAATACAACCCCAGACGATTGCGGTGGCGCCCAACAGACCTAAGAAGTTCATTGCAAATTCAGTGGTGGCAGGAGCCAATACCTCCAACCAAAAACGTACCAGCAGATAAAAAGATGCCTTAACTACAAGTGCAGATAGCACCGCACTCACAGGTGCGGGTGCACTGGCATGAGCCGAAGGCAACCAAAAATGCAGTGGCAGCAATGCTGTTTTCAGCAACAAACCAACACTGATCAGCGCCAAGCTTGCCCAAGTTAATGGATTTGCCTGCACAGTACTAGCCAGCTGCACCAGATCCAAAGTGCCATAAGCACGGTAAAGTAAGGCTACACCGAGCAGGTAACACAATGAACCTAACAGTCCAACTAAGGCATAGCGCAGCGCAGCCGTCAATGCCGCACGAGTACCAGTCAACGCTACCAACGCAACGGCAGATAGCCCGATAATTTCCAATGCCACATAAATATTAAACGCATCAGCTGAGATAAAAGCTGCATTAAGGCCCGCCACCAGCAACCACCACAGCGGCCAGAAACCTGCAGCTTTATTAGGGGCAGAAAAATATTGAGCACTGTAAATACTGAGAATCAAAACCAGCAAGGCAGTGATCAATAGTAAGATAATAGCCAGACCATCAACCACTAGATCGATACCTAAAGGCGCACCCCAGCCACCCAACGCATACCGATAAGATGCACCTGCACCAGAATGCTGGATAGCCAATAGCAGCATGACCACTATGCTCAACTGTAAAAATGCAAACAGAATACTGAGTCCAACCCGCCAGCGATGCGAATCCAATAAGGCGCAGGCAATAGCAGCGAGTAACGGCAAACCCACCACCAGGGGTAATAGAGAATATACGGCATCCCAAGACATCATTGCGTAGACTCTCCTGCTTCATTCTCATCAAGCAATTGGATTCGTAACGCCAGCCAGAGACACTGTGCTGTTCCAGCAACGGCTACCACAATACCCGTCAGCACCATGGCATGAGGCACCGGGTCAGTGATGGCACCATGATGCGCGCTAGCCAACAGCACCATAAACACACCGATACCCATAATATTGACCGCAATGAGTTTGCGAATAACATGTGCAGCCACAACCACACCGAACACACCGATGCCAAAAAGTGCGACACCAACAACACTGTAGAGCAGATCCTGAGTCATTGATTTATCTCCTGCTCAGACCGCTCTGCTATTTTTTTGAGCCGCACAAACAACAGCAGCAAAATGGCAGCAATTGATAAGGTGGCAGCGATTTCCACAACGAGAATTAGCCAGCCGGCATGCTCAACGGGATATTGCAAACTTGTGCCCGTGACAATCGCGTTTGCAGCGGCGACCAAAAGAAACACCAGTAAACCGAGGTTGAGTGCAACACGCGCTTTCGTCGTTTGCCACAAAAAATCATGGCGCCCAGCCAGAGACAAAGCGACACCTGCTCCAGCAACCACGGCGCCAGCCTGGAATGCACCGCCCGGTGAATAAGCTCCCGTCCACAGAAGATAACCACCGACTAATATCGCCAGTGGCACCAGCCATTTCAGCAAGCCAACTAGAACGGGACTGATTATTATTTTGTCATCGACAGACAAAAATTGTGTAGTGGTCGATGACTGCGTAGGCAGTATTGCCACAGCGACAATCAGCAGTACTGCAATTTCCAATAAGGTATCGTAACTACGAAAATTGAGTAAAACGGCTGTTACAGGATTTTCCACGCCGCTGATATCGAGATTTTTCGCCGCTAAATCAGCAAGCCCAGGCACTGCTTTATCGGTGACTAACAACGCAATCGTTAGGGCTATACTCAGTGCAGTAATAATAGCGCCCAGCAACCAGCAAGTTACTCTTGATAGCTCTTTTTCATTCGTGTTCTGTTGCTGAAATTCAAGACTAATAAACATCGTTAGAACTCTCGAATTTCGCTGCCGCTTCATTACTCAACCGCCGCCATGCAACCAACAGCAGCGCTCCAGTAAGACCCGCGCCAATAGCCGCTTCAGCAATCGCGACGTCCCAGGCATTTAACCTTACCCAAATGATGGTGACTAATAAGCCGAGACTGACGTAGAGAACAATCGCGGTAAAAACCTGGCGCGCCGACAACGTTAAGCACGCCAACAGAAGAACGCTCAATGAGAGGATGATATCGATAATTATCTCGGCACTCATTTTTGTTCTCCTGGTTTTGGTTCTCCTAGTTTTGGCTCTCCTCGATTTGCGCCGGAATTCACTGTGGCATCTCGTGCCAACCATTTGAAGCCATAGTCGGCGATCAGAAAGCTGGTTACGGCGCTGGATATCATGACCAGAATCCAGATAACTACGAGCTGTATGGCATCGAAGCCAGAAGTCACTTGTGGCACTAAACCTACCGCAATCAGACCTAAACCAAGATTGTCGACCTTGGTCAATGCATTTAGACGACTGAACACATCAGGAAAACGGAGTAAACCCAAAGAGCCTGCGGCAAAAAAATAAAGCCCTGCTACACTGGTCACGATAGTGAAAATATCCCAGACACTCATAGTTTTCTTGCTCCTAAAGCTACAAATGTAATGAGTGTCAGTGGCGCCAATAACGCCAATACCAGAGCTGTGTTGAGCAATGCAGCCTGCTGTTGAACGACGGCAATTATCATCAATATCGCCACCCCCACTGTGCCAAATAATTGTGACGCGAGCATACGGTCAGCAATAGTCGGCCCACGCATTACACGTACAAGCCCCACCAACAATATTAGAAGTAACATCGCGGTGACAAAGATAAGATAAGTATTCATTGCCGCTCTCCGGTTACCGCTTTTGTTGCAACAGTTACCAAGTCGATAAAGTCGAGACCAAAAAAACCTGCAATTTGCGTTTCACACCGCCTCAGCTCGCTGTCGTTATCTGCGTGAATATCGAGTACATGAATAATGATTGTGTTGTCCTGCCAGGCAACACTTACTGTGCCAGGCAACAAACTAATGATATTGATAAAGAAAAGTTGCGGCCTACCGGCCGGCAGATGTGTGACATACTGAATAAAACCCGGCCGTAAATGGCCCTGAGGATGTATAGCAAGTAATGCGCTTTGCCATCCACCTTTCAAAGACTCAGCAATGAAGAAGGGAATAAACCGAAGCAAAGCGCCCGGGCGTAGGCTCTGGTGTACAGAAGTTTTATGTTTGTCTTCAACCGCGAAAAGATAAATGGCGCACCAAGTGGCCAGAGGAACTACTACAATGCCGATTAGCCAGGAGTCTACACTGCCCTGTGTCAGTAACACCCACAATAACGCGAACGCTAAACCGTATCGAACACATCGACCCAAAACCTGCACTGCAGTCAATTCCCGAGCAGGATCAGTATCGAGTTGTAGTCCAGCGTCGTCAATGGATTGACTGCGCCACGATTCATCACTTTGCATCATGTACTCCAAAACTCCTTTTGGTCCACTATGTAATTAAGCGGCCCTCAGCAAAATTAAGGGGTGCACACGCTGAATGAGCCAGCAAAGTGCACTTTAGTTGAGGTAAAGAGTAATGGAATTAATAGACAATAAAAGTCGAATAATTTTATCTAATTAATCGATTTATTCGATGATTTAAAAATCTTGAAAAATGGCAATCTGCACCAAGGGGTAATTTAACCGCCAAAAAGAGAGCTACGTGTATCAGGAAATATCAGGATCAGGTTTTTGATCCATCTAGCCAACATGCTCTAGACTCTGTATGAATTTGCTTGATTTTCTTTGGCCTAAATTCTGTATCAATACTTGCGACAGAGATCGACACCCAATCCGGGTACTCTTCACTGCCACTCCATTCAATATTAGAACCACACAAGCTACAGAACTTTCGAGCGATATTGGCGGACGAGTTATAAACTGTGAGTGCATCCTGCCCAGACAAATATCTAAAATCAGCTTTTGGCAAACTTGCATAGGTAGCAAAAGCTGCTCCATGTTGTTTTTGACACATTTTGCAATGGCAATGTGATACAGCTTTTGGCTCAGAGTTAAGTTCAAAAGTTATAGTGCCACATAAGCAGCTACCTTTATGCATCCTTATTCCTGATAGTTTACGATAAATGTCTATAAGCAAATCTACCGATTCTCGACTAAATCTGCGGTACTTTTAAACAGTAACAAACCACTTTTTTGATTATGCTCCGGGTTTGGCACACCAGAATGAATACATTGCAGCAAAAGTATCAGGGTACTCTTGCTCATAACGATGCCAGCAATCCAAGTCTAAACTCATACTCTGATCAGGAAAAAACTCTTGAAAGCCAGGAAGTCTTTTAACCTCTTTATCAAACCCAAGAAAATCCAATTGTAACTCTGCCAAAATATCTTTGATCTCAGGCAGATCATATTGTTTTTCCTGGATATGAAATAGCAAATCTCTGCAGTTACTTGCGCTATAAAAATCTGACGAATTTGTAAGATCATTTAACTCACCAGTCATCACTCTGGTTCTAACATCGCGAATAGAATGAACATCAGGCGTTAGTTGTTCTCTTTCGATTACATCACGAATATTATTGATATGCCCTCTAGCCAAACGGCTATACAACGCTATATGCATATATCCACCATCTCTCAACATGGATAATAAACGCATCCACGCAGTGACTGGCTCTTTTATGTGATGTAAAACACCAGTACAAACAATAACATCAAAATCGTTTTCAAATTGTTCGACTGAAAGAATATCTGCCTGAAATAATTCAACATTAGTTAAATTATATTGATTAAGCTTTTGCTGTGTGTACGCCAAGCTTTTTGATGAAAGATCGAAGGCCACTATTCTTGCTTCTGGAAACGACCTTGCATATTGCACTACTTGCTTACCCGTGCCACAGCCTGCAATTAACAGGTTTAGTCGCGAATTGTGTAACGGTTCTGTTGCAGAAAAATCAAATAACACCGCTTCCAAGCGCTCAGCTAAAGAGCGATAAGCCATAGGGCAACAGCGCAACCATCGTGGATAAGGATTCTCCTCATACTGCCTTTGTACTTTTTGAGAAACGGTGTCTTCAATACTGCTTTGAGCGATTACTTCACTGGCCAAGAGTTCTCTTTCTTTTTCATCCAGCAATAAATCTCGTATTGGAGTAAGAGGAGTAGGCCATTGCGGACTATCTGAACCAAGCATTTTTCCTATATTAGGTATATCGCAAGGATTACTATACATAGCAATAATTAACAATGTATAGGTCACTGTATCAACATCAAAATCATCAACGGATAAATTTTCTGAAACACCGCTGATCAGTTGGTTAATGACATTTTGCTCATCGACATCAATCGCATGTACGTACTCATTAAAATAATTTTGTATCGCCAGGGCTACGGCAACTGGAACAAGCAAGTCATCAAGCTGACCGGTATTGACTACATCTGCCAACAATTCTCTTCTAAGTGCTATCAGCAAGCCTTCAATACCGGGATCACTAACCTGCAAGGTTGTCAAAACACAAAGAAAAAAAGGATCATCTGCAAATTCTTTAGCAGTGACATTACTATCTGAAGATTTCAATTGGTATTTAGCTGACAGCTGAATAGAAGCCAATTTCCGAATGGCCTCCGGGTCTTTTTCATCATCAGTAAGGTAACGAATAATTTCCGGTTCAAATGCCGGTTTATAATTGAGAGGAGAACAATATTCCATGCAATGATGAAGATTCGGCCGACAAGAGTCCTCAAAAGCATTCAATTCCATTAGCCAGATATAAACATCAAGCAGAGCACCAAAATTTTTCAGCCGCGCATAAGTTCTTTCTAATTGACGCAGTACGGTAACGGGGTTGGGATGCGACTCGACCAGTGGAACCAATATTTTTTCTGCTTCTTCGTATCTAGCCAAATCATTCAAAATGACACCCAAATTATATTGCAATAACAACGCATTAGGTGCCTGACCAAGAGCCTTTGATAATCTCGTAACAGCATGCTCGCTATTGCCCATGCTATGATCGACCAGGGCTCTCAAATTGATCGCTGTTAGGTCATTAGGGTGTTTAAATAAGTAGCTATCCAGCATATCTGCCGCCGCTGGATAATCCTGCTGGTTCCACTTATCTTCAGCCAGTTTTATTATATGATTTTCCAACTTCACCTCGGCTCTTCATGGTTGGCGTATCAATCAATGCTCAGCTGCTTAAATCCAATAGCTTAATTGTGCTCAAACAATTAGCCAAAATAGCTGAGGCGTTCAATTGATTAATTGCGCTAACTTACAGCATAAGAACAATAAAATACAGCTACCTATATAGGGGCCAGGATAGGGGCGAGGCTTAATATAAAAAGAGGTAAACTACCGATAGTTTGGAAAGAGCATGACCATGAAGACAGCTCTGGAATCTATATAAAATCCATATCCATATATAGAACCTATATAAAAGAACCTATATAAAGCTCTATGCTTTGTTAGATCCAGATAGCTGATATGATCATACAAAAATGTTTTCTTACCTTTTCTTTATTGTCGATGGATGCGCTATGATCATATAATCGACAATCAAACTCTGCCCGTATAAATCGACAATAAAATCTAGAGACTTTGTGCCGTTATGAATTCAACATCAAGCCCTTCCCAAAAAGTAAAAAAAATCGTAATCATATTATCGTGTGTGACGATATTAGTGCTCGCATTCATGTTTACCTTTGGCTTTGGCGCATTAGTGGGTCAATACCGACCGCAAGATGCAAGACCCTTCAATAGTATCGTCATGCGCTTATTCGTAAGTCCACCCTGCAATGAAGATGACACGACATTATGCGGTTACAATGATACTAGCGATAAAACGGCTATATCATGCTCGGAATTTTCCAATGCAGAAAATACAGCGATTCTACTCACCTTTGGCCAGTCGAATAGTGGCAACTGGGGTGAAGGTTCGTATCCAGCGTCAAGTAATGTTGGAAACTTTAATTTCCTTGATGGCCAATGCTATCAGGCAAAAGACCCTCTGCTCGGTTCAGACGGCAATATGGGATCAGTCTGGGGTAGAGTCGGCGATAAGTTGATTGAATCGGGGCAATACCAGAAAGTACTCGTTGCCCCCTTTGGTATTGGCGGCACCGCAATATCTGAATGGCAACCTGATGGCAGATTGCATCCACGCATATCTGCTGCCTTTAATGCACTTACAGAAGCCGGGATTGAGCCTACTCATGTGCTTTGGCACCAAGGGGAATCAGATGCCACCCCAACGGCCACCACCACGGCTGACGAATATACTGCTCAGTTTTCTGCTATGGTCGAGTCGATGCGTGAAACAGGAATAAACGCACCCATCTACCCTGCCGTAGCAACTATTTGTTTTAATAAAGGCAAAGAAGATATTAGAACCGCGCAAATAGAATTGCCCAATCTCTTACCCAATGTTTTTCCTGGGGCAAACACAGACAACCTCTCCAGTATTTTTGACCGCAGAGACTTCTGTCATTTCAGTGAACAGGGATTGGATGCACATGCTCAGCTATGGGCAGAGGCATTATTAGAAACTGAAATTGCCAGTAATCAGTGATAATCTTTTTGGTACTTGTCTCGATAATCAGTGTTTCAAGTGATTGCGATTAACTCGTTTATAAATCGCAATCACTGCTTCTCTCAATAGTCCAATATCCAATAGCTCAACAGTTGCACTGACTATTCCTCACCTTCCATCGGCAAACTTTTGTCATTGGCCCATTCTTCCAAACTGGCATCATAAACAGCCACATCGGGATGACCCAACATCTCCAGTGTAAAAGCATCGACCGTGGCGGCAACACCTGCACCACAATAGGTAATGGCCTGTTCAGCATCTAGGGCATTAATCGCACTAAAATTGGCTGTCATTTCATCACTTGAACGAAATCCTCCGGTCTCAGTATTTATCAATGTACGGGAAGGAACATTAACGCTGCCTTTAATACGACCATTGCGATCAAAACCAAAACCGGATTTTCCCTCATGCATACGAGGCGAGAGTGCATTAATAGTTACTGACTTGCTATTATCAATAGCCGCTAACACATCGTCTTTGCTTGCCCACATATCATCACGTGGCTTGGCTTTAAATACTGTTTTTTCGTGCTGTACTAATTGATCACTGACAGGACGCTCCTCTTCCTGCCACTTGCTGAATCCACCATCCAAAATAGCTAACTTCTCCAAGCCCGCAGCACGTAACACCCACCATGCACGGGTTGCCCACATCACGCCCGACTGGCTGTAAAGCACAATATCATGATGGTGAGAAATACCCGCATTCGATAACACTGCCTCAATTTGTTCAACCGAGGGCTTCGCATAATTAAATTCTGACTCGGGGTCGGATAATTCATCGACTAAATCCAGAAAAATAGCCCCCGATATATGTAACTCCTCAAAATCAGAACGGCCACTCTTGGGCGCTGGCCCCCATTTAAAGATTGAAAAACCTAAATGCGATGTAACATCGATCAACCTCAAGTTTGGATCGTCTAATTTCTCTTGAAGTTGCTCGGTGCTGATCAACATATCAGTCTTTACGACTAATTCAGTTTTTGACTGCTGCTTTTCTTCAGCTTGCACTAACGCAGAAGCAGCCAGTAATACACAAGCCATAAAAAATAGTATTTTGCGCGTGAATGATTTCATATCTTTTCTCTTTTCTTTATCTCTATTTAGTAGCCTTGCTTGGTAGTTCTGTTTAGTAGCTCTATTTGCGACTAGGAATAGTAAACTCTTTTGTGTTTACAGTTTTTCTATCGGGATACGAAATAACATCGGCCCCAGTTCCCGTGACATATGTTGATCGGCAACACCCTTATCGCCAATATTCAACTGCAACTGCCCCATTTCCGGCTCATCAGTATAGGAGCCAAATAATCGATCCCACCAAGGGACTGAAAAACCGTAGTTGGAATCACACTCACTACGAATGGTTGAGTGATGAATGCGATGCATATCCGGCGTCACCAACACTGCTCGTATCCACTTATCCAGCTTTGGTGCAATATAAATGTTACTGTGGTTAAAGGTAGCGCAAAGATTTAATACTAATTCAAAAATTAACACGGCCTCAGGTGGCGCCCCCAACAGCAGCACTATAACGATTTTCAATAACATTGATAGCACCGCTTCCACCGGGTGAAAACGTGCGCCAGAACTGACATCTAACTCCTGATCAGCATGATGCACACGATGAAAACGCCACAGAAAAGGTACTACATGAAACAATCGGTGCTGCCAATAAATTAAAATATCCAGAAGCACAACGGCAAAAACTATGCTGAATACCGCAGGCAATTCAACATGATTTAGCAATCCATACTGATTCTGACCTGCCCACACAGCGGTTGCATAGGCCCCACCGGCAAATAAAAGGCGTAACAGCAATGCATTACCAATCAATAAAATCAAATTAGCCGGCCATCGCTTAATCCGTGAAAGAACCTGTTTTCTTCGGGGCGCGATAAACTCCCAAAAGGCCATCACTATAAAAAGCGAAATAAAAGCGGATGCACGGACAATATCTTCCATTCAATTATCTCTATTGGCTATTTCTAGTAGCGATCTCCAACAGTTTTCTCTAATCGCTTTTATCTTTAAATAATGCATTACTGCTGGCATAAACATATAAGCCGAACGCCAAAATAATAAATAGTAAACTACCTACCGGTTCCCAGGCGCCACCTAATATTTCCCGGTAACGTTGTGTGTAAAATATGGCAAAAAACACATGGGCGGAAAATAAAAAGAACAACCAGAACAGGATACTCTTAGCCCACACATAGCCTTTAAAACCATAGTAAGCGAGATTACCGAAGATGATCGTCACAACCAGATAAATGGTCGGCATAATATAGTGCTTACCAATCACAAAGGACTCTAAAACTATCAAGAAAAAGATTAATGCAATCAGACCAGCCACTACTTCAAGGCAGTGCTGTTTTGTTAGATATGTTTTCATCGGCACCACTCATAAGGGTTTTACTAATTATAAGTCCCCGCCACTGCACTCTCTTTAATCATATTGGCAAATAGGGGGAAACAAAGAATAAGGTTGTAGTAGATAGAAATCCATTCAATCACCAGGTTATTTAGTTCAATAAATATTAAAAAACATTAACCTTATTCATTCCTCTTCAAAGAATACTGCGTATCGCAACCATCAACCACTTATTAAAATCGTCAGAAATCTACTATGGTCTCTCCAGCGTAAATGCACCCATAGAAGCCAGCATGGAAGCTCTGTGAACCAAATTTAACTGACACGTATCCAACTAATGAGTATCCTACGCGATTTACTGTCTATTATTCTCTCGCATCGACCAAATTAGGACATTTATGGGCCAGCGCATTACCCCCCTGTTGATTGGAGCAGTCTTCTTTACAGGGTTATTGATCTATCTGTTAATTCCTGAGGCGGAACAAACACGCCCAAGGTTCTCTATGGAAACGCCTGTACGCCTCCATGAAGTCACCTTCGGTGAATTTCCTGTGGTGGTAGAGGCATTGGGGACTGCCAGCGCCAATGAGTCCATCGTGATCACCGCACTAGAAACAGAAACCGTTGCCAACATTCATTTTGACGATGGCAATACCGTTAAAAAAGATCAACTGTTGGTGGCGCTTCATAACCGTGAAGAGCAGGCCAGAGTGATTGAATTAGAGGTCAATCTCAAGGATGCGCAACGCCAGTTAAAGCGATATGTGAATCTCGCCAGAGAAAACGCCACCTCCCAGCAGCTGCTTGACGAACAACAAGCCCGCGTCAATGCACTGGAAGCTCAACTTGAAGTTGCCCAGACTCAATTGGAAGAACTGGAAATAAGAGCACCCTTTGCCGGCCAGCTGGGCATTCGTCAGGTCAGTGTAGGATCGCTGGTTCGCCCTGGTGACGAAATTACCACGCTGGATGATTTACACCAGATAAAGCTGGATTTTAGTATCGCCGAACGCCACTTACCTTCAGTGTCGCTGGACCAAACGGTGGAAGCCCACTCCGTTGCCTACCCTGGAGAAGCGTTCACAGGAAAGATTGGCAGCATCGGATCACGTGTCGACCCAATCACGCGTGCTATCCAGGTTAGAGCATTAATCGCCAACCCTGATTTCAAATTACGCCCTGGTATGCTGCTACAAATCAGCGTACAAAAGGACCTGCTTAATTCGCTGGTTATTCCTGAGCAGGCGCTGATTCCGATTGAAGATAAACAGTTTGTTTTTGTCGTAGAAGACAATACTGCCATACTCACTGAAGTACAGATTGGTCTTCGCAAGCCAGGGCTTGTTCAAATCAATGACGGGCTGTCCGAGCATCAACAAATCGTTGTAGAAGGAACCATGCGGCTTAGAGATGGCTCCAAGGTCAAACCATTAGGCAAAACACCTGAAGACTCGTCGAGCAAGGAATCATAGGTCATGTTGCTCTCTGATATTTCTGTTAAACGTCCGGTCTTTGCCACAGTCGTCAACTTGCTGTTAGTGGTATTCGGGATAGTCGCATATTCATCACTGGCATTGCGTGAATATCCCGATATTGATCCACCGCTCGTTTCAATCAGCACCACCTATCCCGGTGCCTCGGCCAACATTATTGAAACCCGAATCACCCAACCTATTGAAGATCGAATCAGCGGTATTGAAGGCGTAAAAAACATTACCTCCACCAGCCGTAACGGCCGCTCAAGTATCACCATCGAATTTAATCTTGATCGCGATATTGATGCAGCGTCAAATGACGTCAGAGAGCGTGTAAACCGCGTATTTAATTCTCTCCCCGAACAGGCCAATCCACCGCAAGTTTCGAAATCCAATTCCGACGAACGCCCGATTATCTGGTACAACCTGCGCAGCGATAATATGTCATTAATGGAGCTGACAGATTACGCCGACCGCTTCATTGTCGACCGCTTATCAGTGGTGGATGGCGTGGCGCGCGTCAACATTTCAGGTGAACGCACCTACGCTATGAAAGTATGGCTGGATCGCAACGCTATGGCAGCAAGAGGTGTCACCGTCAGCGATGTGGAGCGTGTGATCCGCTCGGAAAATGTCGAGCTACCCGCCGGACAAGTGGAATCCGAACAACGTGATTTTGATGTTCGCGTCTCGCGAAGCTATCTCACCCCCGAAGACTTTGCAGAGCTGGCCATTAAAATGGGTGACGATGGCTATCTAGTCAGACTGCGCGAAGTAGCTAAGGTAGAACTCACCGCAGAGGATGATGAAACCGTATTTAGAGGCGACGGCATTAATATGATCGGCCTCGGTATTGTTAAGCAGTCCAAAGCCAATACCCTTGAAGTCGCAGAGGGTATTGTCAAAGTTGTTGAACAACTCGAACAGAACTTACCAGATAACATTACCATTGTTCCCAGCTACGATTCATCGGTATTTATCGCCGATTCTATTAACGAAGTGTATAACACACTGGCCATTGCCATGACGTTGGTGGTCATTGTCATTTATGCATTCCTGGGCAACATTAGGGCGACTATCATCCCTGCCGTGACTGTTCCGGTTTCATTGATCTCAGCTTTTATCGTTATGTATAGCTTGGGATTTTCCATCAACCTGCTAACGCTATTGGCATTGGTTTTGGCCATTGGTCTGGTGGTCGATGATGCTATCGTAGTACTGGAAAATATCTATCGCCGCGTTGAAATGGGCGAACCATCGCTATTAGCCGCCTATCGTGGTGCTGGGGAGGTTGGCTTTGCCGTTGTCGCAACGACCCTGGTATTAATTTCTGTATTCGTCCCGCTTGTGTTTTTGCAGGGCAATATTGGCCGACTGTTTACCGAGTTTGCGTTGGCGATTGCCGCAGCAGTGGCTTTTTCCAGCGTATCTGCGCTGACGCTGTCACCCATGTTGTGCTCTAAATTGTTAAAGAAAAGAGAACGCAGCAGTGGTTTTGGCAACTGGATCGACAACAAATTTCATCAAATTGAAAAGGGCTATTTCAATACTCTGGCTACCACACTTCATCAGCCAAAGCTCACCGCAATACTATTAATCGGAGCAATAAGCGCCTCCTATTTATTAACAACACGTATTCCCGGTGAGTATGTACCCAAGGAAGACCGCGGCAGTTTTTTTGTGATTATGAATGCAGCTGAAGGCGCCAGTTTTGAAAGCAATAGGGACAACATATTAAAGGCGGAAAAAATTCTGATGGAGTACCGCGAAAGCGGAGAGTTAAGCCGAATGATTGTACGTTCGCCCGGATTTCGCGGTGGTGCTGGTCTCATCATAGCGGGAGCGGAGGATTGGGAAAACCGCAAGCGAGATACCTTTGAATTATTGAATGAGCTGAATCAACGTCTCGGCGAAATTCCCGATGTTCGCTTTTTTGCCATTATGCCCAGCGGCATTAGTGTCGGCGGACGACAACCAGTACAGTTTGTTTTACAAGGCAACACCTATGAAGAACTGATCGAATGGCGCGATATAGTGCTGGCAAAGGCAGCTGAAAATTCTGGTCTGCAAAGAGTGGATTCCGATTACAAAGAGACACTGCCCGAAATTTTGGTTCAAATTGATCGCAACCGAGCTGCAGATCTCGGCGTATCGATAACAGATATCGGCCGCACACTGGAAACCATGCTGGGAGAACGACGTGTCACCACTTTCCAGGATCGAGGACAAGAGTACGACATAATGATGGAGGGTTGGGAAGAAGATTATCGCAGTCCACAAAGTATTGAGAACATCTACGTCCGCAGCCAACGCACAGGCGAACTGATACCACTTGATAACTTACTCAGCTTTGAAGAACGCGCCTCTTCATCGCGCTTAAATCGCTACAACCGCATGCGCAGTATTACAATCACTGCCAACCTGGCTGACGGATATACCTTGGGCGAAGCACTTGAGTATTTGGAGAATGTCGTCAAAACCGAATTGCCTGATACTGTGCAAATCGACTACAAGGGCGAGTCTCAACTCTATCAGGAATCCGGTAATTCGATCATTTTCGTTTTCATATTGGCATTGGCAATTGCCTACCTGGTACTGGCAGCACAATTTGAAAACTGGATTCACCCTTTTGTGATTATGCTCACTGTACCGCTGGCTTTGGTCGGTGCCTTTATCGGTTTATATCTTGCCGATATGAGCCTCAACATCTACAGCCAGATCGGGCTAGTCATGCTGATTGGTTTGGCGGCCAAAAATGGTATCTTAATCGTAGAATTTACCAATCAATTAAGGGATAGCGGTGAAGATTTTGAAACCGCACTGAGACATGCAGCGATGATGCGCCTGCGTCCAATCGTTATGACTGGCTTCACCACGGTATTTAGTGCCCTTCCCTTGGTATTGGCCTCTGGCCCTGGATCAGAAAGTCGGGAAGTGATCGGTATGGTAATTTTCTCTGGTGTAATAGTGGCAGCGTTTATGACATTGTTTGTTGTACCAACGGCTTATTACTGGTTGGCGCGCCATACCGGTTCACCACTACAGCGAACTAATCAATTAGAAAAATATAACAAAGAAATTCCATACGAAAAGGGTGCTGAAATTTAACGACGATACGTTTTAAACTACACGCTTTTACAGACATAATCACAAGTCTGATTGCAATCCATGCTAAGGGGAAGCTATGAAACGTATTTTAACGACGCTATCTTTATCAACATCTCTGATTTTATCATCCTCTTTTGTTTCTCAAGTGGTCGCTGATGACATTCTCAAAAATGTTAATTTGTTTGACCTGGAAATAGCGTCGAGTCCACAAATATCACCTGATGGTTCACAAGTCGCGTATGTTCGACGCTCGATGGACATCATGACAGATAAAGCGCTATCTAATATCTGGATCATCGACAATAAAGGTAAACAAAATCTACCATTGTTATCTGGCACACAATCTTATAGCAGCCCTCGCTGGTCACCTGATGGATCACGTATTGCTTATATAAGTAACGCCGAAGGACGTGGCCCCGAACTATTTGTACACTGGCTGGAATCGGGAAGAACAGCACTACTCAGCAACCTGCCCTCTTCCCCCGGTGCTATCAGCTGGTCACCGGATGGAACTCAAATTGCCTTTACCGCCTTTGTCAAAGCACAACAGAAACCACTGGCTAAAGCTCCCGCCAAACCCAAAGGTGCCAAGTGGGCAGCCCCTGCGATTTATATAGATAAACTGATTTATCGATTTGATGGTCGCGGCTATATGGAAGCCGGTTACACACAGGCCTTTGTCATCCCAGCCGAAGGTGGTACACCTCGACAAATCACTTCAGGTGATTTTAATCACCGCGGCCCATTGGCCTGGTCTCCTGACGGCGACAAATTAATCGTTACAACTAATCATAATGATGAGTGGGAGTATCAAGGCCTCGAATCGGACCTGTGGCTGGTCGATATCAATACTAAAGAGATGACGCAACTGACCGATCGAACCGGCCCCGATTATTCAGCCACGTTCTCTCCAGATGGAAAGACAATTGCTTATCTGGGATATGACGATAAAAAAATGGGGTACCACAATACCGAAGTGTATTTAATGGAGCTGGCTGACAAATCAATAAAGAGCCTCACCGCTGATTTTGATCGCGCCATCAGCAGCGTTAAATGGGCCGGCAGTTCAAAGCAGCTCTATATCACCTATGACGATTTTGGTAAGCGGAAACTGGCAAGACTATCGCTTGATGGAAAAATCAGCGTGATCACCGATAATATCGGCGGCATTAATATCAGTCGCCCCTATACTTCAGGCGGTTTTTCTGTGGCAAATAATGGCGCCTATGCCTACACAGCTGGCAGCGCCCTGCGCCCAGCCGATGTCGGCTATGGCCAAAAAAATGCCAAGCCAAAACGGTTAACTGCACTGAATGAAGATGCTTTAGCTCATAAGCAATTAGGCAAGGTAGAAGAAATCACCTGGACATCAAAGGATGATCTCAGCGTACAAGGCTGGATCGTAACCCCCCCCAACTTTGATCCCACAAAAAAATATCCTTTGGTTTTAGAAATTCATGGCGGACCATTTACTGCTTATGGACCACATTTCAGTGTCGAAGCGCAACTATACGCTGCAGCGGGTTATGTGGTTCTTTACACTAATCCTCGCGGTTCCACTAGCTATGGTTACAACTTTGCCAATGAAATTCATTACAACTACCCCGGTAATGATTACGATGACTTGATGTCAGGTGTCGATGCCGTAATTGAACGCGGCTATATCAATGAGTCGCAACTTTTCGTAACCGGTGGTTCCGGCGGTGGTGTGTTAACTGCTTGGATTGTTGGTAAAACCGATCGTTTCGCGGCAGCCGTTGTTGCCAAGCCAGTTATCAACTGGGCTAGCATGGCTCTGTACAGCGACATTCATAATTTTGTTGCCGGTTACTGGTTTGAAAAATTTCCCTGGGAAGATCCGATGGAATACTGGCGTCGCTCTCCGCTCTCGCTAGTAGGTAATGTCACCACACCAACCATGCTGCTGACAGGAGAAAACGATTTGCGTACACCGATGCCCGAATCGGAGCAATATTACCAAGCACTTAAGCTGAGAAAAATCGATTCGGCATTAGTGCGTATACCAGGAGCATCACACAGTATTGCTGCCAGACCATCAAATCAGATTGCTAAAGTCGACAATATTTTGGCCTGGTTTGAACGCTATCGAGAAAAAGAAGAAACAGAAGATAAAAATAATAATTAAGCCATTGCATCAGCAAATAGTGGTTTTAATAAAAAGGGATTCAATAATGAAACAACTATTAATCGCTCGTTGGTTTTTGGCAGTGATAATCGGTTTCGACAATACCATTGCTTATACACAAACTCATACCGAAGATGCGTTGACACTAAAGACCATAATGGCTGATCCGGATTGGATTGGCCCAAGCCCTAAACAAACTTACTGGAGTCACGATGATCAACATATCGTTTTTTCAAAAAAAGCTATCGGTCATAGCCATGATAAGCACTATCGCCTGAATATTGCTTCAGGGGAAACAACGTTATTAACTGACAGCGATGCACTCTGGCATGCGAGTCATACAGCGAAAGCTAACGATGCTAATACTCTTGGATTGTTCAGCTTCCAGAATGATATTTATCTCAGCGATTTTGAAAGTGGAAAAATCATTGCGCTAACCAAGGATGAAGCCAAGCAATCTAATCCTCAATTTATCGATGACAATACTGTTAGTTATCTACGTGGACGACAAATTTTTGTTCATCATCTGGATACTAGATTATCGGAACAAATCGCTGATTTTAAAGAAACCGCTGACCCCAATAAAAAAGGCGAAGACAATTATTTACAACAAAACCAGCCACGTTTGCTGGAATATATTGCTATCACAGAGAAAGAAAAAGCATTTCAAAAACAACGCCAACAAGACAATCGTTTAAGCCGCAACAAGACATGGTATTTGGGCACGAAAAAGACCATCCGAACCTTTTCACTATCACCCGATGCAAATTGGTTGCTGCTTGGCACTACTGCCAAAAATCTAAAGGGTCAGCCCGACAACATGCCTGAATTCGTTACCGCTAATGGCTATGTTAATAATCGGGAAGTCAGAGCATTGGTGGGAACACCAAAACCCATCGCTGAAAGTTTTACCTTATACGATTTAAAAAATCACAAGCATTACCCTATTGATATAACCAACTTGCCTGGTATTAAAAAAGATCCACTAAAAACGCTTAAAGAGAAGGCAGAAAAAAACGGCAATTATTCTTATCAGGAAAAAGATAAACCGCGAGCTGTTTACACCAGTAATTTTACTCGCGCGCCCAGTGTTATATGGGCTGACGACAGCCAACAATTTGCACTGCGTCTGTATTCCTATGACAACAAAGACAGATGGATCGTCAGCCTTGACGTTGAAAACAAAAAGCTCACGACATTACATCGATTAACCAATAATGCCTGGGTTAATGATTGGACCTTTAATCAATTTGGTTGGTTGCCTGACAACGAAACACTCTTCTATCTTTCAGAACAAGATGGTTATTCTCATCTTTATCTTAAAAAAGGCAATCGTCGCGCCAAACAAATGACCAAAGGCCAGTTCGAAGTCAGCAATCTTACTCTCACTAAAGATAGCCACTATATTTATTTCAAGGCAAATATAGAACATCCGGGAGTTTATGAAATTTATCGCATTGCACTGGAAAACAGTAACGTAGAAGCGATTACCCAATTAGCTGGCATGAACGATTACCTTTTATCGCCTGATGAAGATCAGCTGATTGTTCGCCATTCCACAACAACGCAACCACCCGAACTATATTTACAAGCGACAACATTAAATAGCCCTGCAAAAAAATTAACGTTTAGTACTTCTGATGCATTTCAGCAGTATGATTGGCAGGCACCGCAAATTATTGGCATACCATCCAGTCATACAGACCAACCGATCTACTCGCGATACTACCCCGCTAGAAGCGATCAAAATCTGGGCGGTAATAAAAAAAGACCGGCTGTTATTTTTGTTCACGGCGCTGGCTATTTACAAAATGCCCACCAAGGCTGGTCCGGTTATTTTCGCGAATATATGTTCCACAATATGCTAACTGAGCAGGGCTATGTGGTTTTGGATATGGATTATCGCGCCTCGAAGGGCTATGGACGTGACTGGCGCACAGCGATTTATCGCCAAATGGGCACACCGGAGCTAGAGGACTTGATTGATGGCACCCAATGGTTAACTGAAAATGCGGATGTCGATCCTAATAGAATTGGTATCTATGGTGGTTCCTATGGCGGCTTCATGACGTTCATGGCTCTGTTCAATGCACCGGATGTTTTTGCTGCTGGCGCTGCACTAAGACCTGTTACCGACTGGGCTCACTACAACCACTCCTACACATCGAATATTTTAAATACACCCGATATCGATCCGGAGGCCTATGAACGCAGTTCACCGATTGAATTTGCGGAGGGCCTGTCAAAACCCTTATTGATCTGTCACGGCATGATTGATGACAATGTATTTTTTAAAGATAGCGTCCGTTTAGTGCAGCGATTAATCGAACTGGAAAAAACATCGTTATTCGAAACAGCCATCTATCCCGTTGAGCCACACGGATTTAAACAAGCCTCCAGTTGGCTCGATGAATACACACGTATACATCAGCTATTTGAGGAGCACCTAAACTAAAACAAAAAAGCCAGCAATAATGCTGGCTTTTTAATAACTAATGTAGAACTACACCAGTTTAAACTACAAATTTTTGTATGCTTTTAATTTTATCGTCGGTAGTTTCCTGTTCCGACACAGGCTCAGGTACAGATAGACCTCTTTGTACTGCTGGACGTGATTCCATCAAGGCCAACCAGCGCTGCAGATTATCCAAACCGGTCACATCAACACCGCTCCATTCGTGAATTCGTGCCCAGGGGAAAGTAGCAATATCGGCAATGGAATAATCGCCGACCAGATACTCCTTATCCGCTAATTGCTGATCGAGCACAGCTAAAAGTCTTCGTCCCTCCTTGGTATAGCGATTAATGGCATATTCTATTTTCTCTTCAGCATAGCGGTTGAATACATTGGCCTGCCCCATCATTGGCCCAACACCTGCCATTTGAAACATTAACCATTGAATAACTTGAGAACGCTGTTTAGAATCCTGCGGCAGTAATTGGCCACTCTTTTCCGCCAGGTAGAGCAAAATAGCACCCGACTCAAATACTACAAAATCATCATTATCGTGATCGATAATAACCGGGATTCGCCCATTAGGATTTAATGCCAAGAATTCAGGCTGCTTTTGTTCAAGGTTACTTAAATTAATGGCTCTGAATTCATAGGGAATGTTCATTTCCTCTAGAGCTATGGAAACCTTATGTCCATTTGGTGTGCCAGCTGTTAATAGCTCAATCATCTTTTCTCTCCTGTTCTTTCCTGTGCACAAAATTTTATTCAGGCTTCTGCCATGCGAAGGATTTAAAGGCATCATCAACAGGCGTTTGTGCTAGATGGTTGGTGTAGTTCGATAATACTTTGTGAGATATACCAACCAGAATATCCAGAATGTTTTCATGCGTATAACCTGTTTCAATAAATGCTTTAACATCCTCTTCGGATACCCAGCCTCGCTGCTCTACCAGTTTTAAGGTAAATACGCGAAGTGCTTCCAATTTCTCATCATCATATTGGCTAACATTACGAGCCGACTCGATAATGCTATCGCTAATTTTTTCACCCTTCGCCATGCCAGTATGACCTGCCATACAATATTGGCAGTCATGGTAGGCATTGATAGTGAACCAAACTACATGCCTTTCAGCTGGCGTCAAACTGGAGCCAATAAAAAGCTGTCCAAGCGCACTGTAAGCTTTTACCGCTGCAGGAGATTCCGCCAACACACCATATAAATTTGGAACCATGCCAAAATTACTCTGAGCATTGCTCAACGTTTCACGGCTATCTTCTGGCGCGCTATCAATATCATATATTTCGAACTGATTTTTCATTTGAGACCTCATCATTTTTAGCTGCAATATTTGTAGTTACAATTTAGTTACAATTACGGCTGCATACTTTTCATAAAATTAATTGATGTGTTGATCCAATGACTCTTTGATACGCTTTTTAGATTGTAAACCCGTTAGCGAATCAACTACCTCACCATCTTTAAAAATTAACAGTGTCGGAATGGAACGAATGTTATAGGCGTTCACAGTATCAGGATTTGTATCAGCATCCAGTTTTTTGAATACAACCTGGTCGCCATATTCATTTGCCAACTGATCAATCATTGGCGCTATTGCCCCACAGGGCCCGCACCAGTCTGCCCAAAAATCTACCAGCACAGGCTTATTGGCTTGGATAACTTCAGTGTTAAAACTGTTGTCGTTGATGACTTGTGGTATGTAATCACTCATGGTTATGTCCTCCTTCGAGTAATAATATGTTGCTGTTAAAATTGCTTAGTCAGGGTTAAACCACCCCAAATTACATTGCGATCACCCTGACCATTCCTGATCTCTGAGCTATGCCCACGCAGCACATAGCTCATACGATAGCCATTGTTCAAAGCCAATGAATAACCAATCCACGTTTCTGCCAACAGGTGATTCAACTCATCATGGTCGTAACTGACAGCTGTATCGCGAAATTGCCCCTGAAGAAAAACGTTATATGCTCTGGCTTTGAGAGCAAAACCGGCTAAAAAATAATTCTCGCCCGCTGTGGCTTTTTGCGTATTTAACGATTGCTCACGATAAGAAGTAAGTTCGGGAACATGTGACTGCCAACGTGAAAGGATACGACCTATACGCAGACTGATGCCCCAGCTAGCTTCGGTTAAATAACCCACTGACGCCTGTGTCGTGGCTTTCAGCTCAATACGAGGATGCCCTATCGGCAATAACCTTTGGCGGGCAACGCTGTAACGCACAGTCAGCTCACCCCCGTCGGAAATTTGATGCTCCCAGCCTCTAGCCTTGGCACTGTTGGTAATACTGTGCACTTCGTTTTGCAGATCACCAACGATATCCAGCCCCAGCATTCCGACAGTCAACATGCTGCGCCAGGAGACATTCGGCTGTCTGCCAGCGCGCTCTACTGAACTCGAAATATAAACCAGGCTGGCATAGGGTCGATCATCATCATTGGGCAACTGAACGCTAATATCTTCCGGTGTAAAGCCATATACGCCCGCTTCAAAGTGATGCGCTCTCACGGTTGTGCTCCGTGCATTCGCGCTCCAGCTATGATCCAGCCACAACAAGGGTTGATGTAAGGACAACAACCATTCCTTCGTCTTCGCTCCCGATACAGCAACACTAACGCCATAGGTATAATCTTGGTCACGATTGGATGGCACCAGGTAGTCGTTATCTATGGCAATTGCCCAAGAGCGATAATCTGGCTCCTCGTGATGCTGTGTGTGTTTTGGAGAATGCAGTTCATCAATACGGGCATCTGCTGCATTGCCAATAAAGGCATTAGCCGCTGTCATTGGTAACCCTGCAACTAAAACTAAAGAAATCCTGGCCAGTAATGCCTGAAAAGCCGGCCTGGCTACCAAACCTTTATTCACTACGCGATTGTTGTTCACTGTTATTTCCATCTTACTTTTTCACTTCTTTCTGCTTGCTTCTTTCTACTTGCTTCTTTCCGTTTACAACTTACTGTTTATACTTTTTAACTTTATAAATATGACCAGTCGTCTTATTTTCAGAGTTAAAAAAACGGAGACTAACCTCCGAAATAGTTAACATAATGCTCTAAAAATCTATCTACCTACCTATCTGTCGGCCTACAAATAAATACGACCGGTCATTTTAATTTAAGTTCAAAAAACATGGCTATTCAGCCATTTTTTCTTTCAGTGCTATGCCCTTTAAAACCATCAACCCTTATAAATTACCGGTAACATAGCTAAAAATGCATCCAGAGGTTCTCGACATTTTGATGCCTTCATCCTCATCAGCGCGCCCTCCCAGGCATTAAAAACAAACTCCGCCACCGTATTACTATCCATGCTGGTGGAAATCTCACCTTGCTGTTTTGCCTCTTCCAGTACAGCAGCAATCATTTGCGTATGCTTTCGCAGTACGTATTTGATTTTTAAGCGAATTTGCTCACTATTGTCCGCCATTTCCTGACACATGTTACCCAGAAAACAGCCAACTTTAAATTTATCGTCACAGCACTGATCAATGTTTCCGGCAAAAAAACCATGCAGCCTGTCCAGCGGTGCCATAGCCGAATTCGACAACTGGCGCTGCCCATCTTCCAAGCTCTGTGCGGCCATTTTTTCAATCGCTTCGATAGCAAAGGCTTCTTTACTGTCGAAGTAGTTATAAAAAGACCCCTTGGGAACACCTGCAGCATCAACAATGTCTTTCACACTGGTGCCGTTGTAGCCCTGGCCCTTCATCACGTCTATCCCGGAATCCAGTAGATGCTCTTTTTTCACTTCACGCTTACTCATGACAGAAAATAATACGACCGGTCATTTAATTTGTCAAGCTTTTCATTCGAAGCCAATTATCACCACCCTCCAATCGCCCAAGAACAGACTGTAGCCCAAATCGCTTTTGTTAGCATGAGCTTCAATGCGGTCTGAGTTAAATAGGTAGTGATGATAAGAGAAGCGCCACGTGGCGGTCCATCTTTACCGTTAACTCGAACCCTTGTGGTCATCCTTTTAACAAAGGCATTCACTATTTAGTCTATCCTTAGCACTGGCCAAGTAACGACAGAAGAAAAAATCTGCATGCAAACGACTATCGCAATCACCGACCTATCACACATTATAGATTTAGCCGTAGCGCCGGTATTTCTACTGGCCGGTATTGCAGGCTTTTTAAATGTGATGTCAGGCAGATTGGGCCGTATTGTTGACCGGGCCAGAATTATCGAACGCAGAACACTGTCAATAACCGATGAACAACTACTTGTTAAAGCGAACGATGAACTCAAAACCCTTTGGCGACGAGTCAGATTAATCAACTGGTCAATTGGTCTATGCAGTTCAGCTGGCCTGATGGTGTGTGCTTTGATTGTGAGTCTTTTTGTTGGTGGGTACTGGTCGTTCTATATCGATGGTTTGGTGGTATTTTTATTTGTACTGTCACTATTGTTATTGATTGCTTCTCTGATGCTGCTTTTGAAAGAAGTACAGCTGGCAACCCAGTTACTCACATTTGGCAGAGAAATTCCCAGTGGCGTAGAAAAATCTCGATAGTTTATTCTTTAGAATACTACCCGTAGTACCAGCTGAACCTGACGCTGAGTCTCCTCAGCTGCCCAGGAAGGCCATAAAGTCCTGCTTTCATTATTGCTGGTTACTTCAAGATACTCTGCTCCCAGTTCAAGATGGCGGTGATAAGCGTATCTCCAAGCCAACGTCCAGGCATCACCCTGGCTGTCATTTGGATCATCGCTATAGTGATCCGTTTCCGTGGTATCAAACCAATCGTAACGAGCAGAGAAACGATGCTTATCCAACTTATGACTCAACATCAGGTAATAGGATGAAAAGTCCAGCGCTACCGCTGGCAATCCCATTTCAGTCGCACCACTCATAAATTGTGTTAGAAAGCGTGTTTGTTGATTAAACCGATATTGCCAGGCAACTGAAACAAAATCCGTTTCCCAGGCATATTGCCCCGACGACTCAATCTGCGTGCCATCACCACGGTTGTTGTAGTAATAAACACGCAAATCACTATCACTTATATAACGCCAGTGAGCACCTATGTAGTAACCCGGCTTGTGGTCAGTTTCTTTAAAGGGTTCCACCCAGGCCGGTTGATCAGCTAAGCGCCCTGAAAAGGATGGATATTGAGCAAAGTTAACTCGCTCGTCTAATAACGTTTGACGATCATGCAGCGCCCAACCACGCCAGCTTAATAAAGTACCTAAACCATCGTTGCCACCATAAACTGCGCCAACCAGTGACCAGGTATGAGGTGAATTATATTGCCTTCCAGGTCGGGTCCATTGATATTCAGCCCCGAGAATCCGTAGCTCCTCTGCCAACCAGCTATTAATTGCAGAGAAAGTATAGGTATAAGGGCTGTGCCAACCGGTATCGACATTTTCCAACGACATCACTGGATAGAACGCACCAATGCGGACCTGATGCCTAACACCTGCCGTTAGTGGTTTATGAGTCAGCAGTGCTTCGGTGATGCCTAATTCATCTTCACCATCTTGATAAACCAGTACAGAGGCATCGGCACGCCAAAAAGTGGCAAAATCAATACCTCCTTCCAAGACTGCCTGATTAAATTGAAGATCCTCTTCTTCGTTATCAAAACGCGTTACACCGACTCCCTCTCGCAGCCAACTTTGCATCCAGGGTGTGTCATTACTGGTGTCAATCCACGACGCCTGTATCAACCCGGTGATGTCTTGCGCGGACACCGGTATTACCCAACTAGCAAACACCAGTGTCAGCGAAGCCGTTAGGGTTTTAAGCATTAGCAATTTTCCTGTAGTTTGTTTGTGACATCCAATCAAAGAAATCTTCTGCATTCATCGGCCTGGCAATAAAATATCCCTGCGCAAATTCCACATCGTAACGTTTAAGTATTTCAAGTGAAGCCTCATCCTCAACGCCTTCTGCCACCACGGAAAGGCCAAGATTATGCGCAAGATCAACAGTTGATTTAACGATTTTTTCATCATCGTCGCTGTTTGCCAAATCGAGCACAAAGGCTTTGTCGATTTTTAATTCCGAAACAGGCATCTGCTTCAAATAGGCCATAGAAGAATAACCGGTTCCAAAATCATCAATGGATAATTTAATACCCATTCTCTGCAACATATCCAATGCTTTTATCGCAGCATCCGGATCAGACATCAACGCGCTTTCTGTCACCTCTAAAGTGAGATAACGATTATCGACATGATGTAATGTCAGTTGCTCTGATACGTAAGCAGGCAACGATAAATCGACTAAGTCAACAGCAGAAATATTAACCGCAAACTGCAAGTTTATATCTTGCTGCTGCCACTGCTGCTGTTGTTTGAGTGCTGTACGAATTACCCAATGCGTTAATTGTCGTATAGCACCACTTTGCTCAGCCAGTGGAATAAATTCATCAGGATTAATAAAACCATGCTCAGGATGAACCCAACGCACCAAACATTCGACGCTGACAACCTCATCCGTTTTTAAACATAACTTGGGCTGATAAAACAACCTTAACTGATCCTGTTCAATAGCCAGCCTCAACTCGGACATCAAATTAAGACGCTGAATAGACAAGGTGTTGAATTCACTGTTATAGCGGATGTAGTTATGATGCGTTTCTTTACACTTGTACAAAGCAATATCAGCACACTGCATGATGCCGTAGGCTGAATCGGCATGTTCAGGATAAACAGCCAAACCAAAACTGGCATCGACATCTAGGTGAATGCCTTCAACCTCAAAGGGCAGATCAAACAAATGGGTGTACTGTTTGACCATAGAAATAAGGTCACGCTCATTAACATCATTGAGTAGGATGGCAAATTCATCTCCACCGACCCGTGCATAAAAGGCATCGGCCAATTTTAAAGATTCGATTCGCCGACCGATTAACTTTAATAATTGATCGCCAAAATTATGGCCAATCGTATCGTTAACTTCTTTAAAACGATCGAGATCCAACATTAATACTGCAAAACTTTCACCATTCCCAGTTTCAATTTTATGCTTCAACTGTTTAATAAAACTATTGCGGTTAGGTAAACCGGTTAAGGTGTCATAGTATGCCAGCTGATTAATCTCTGCTTCACGTGCCTGGATACTATCCTGCATGCCTTCAAAGGTTTTTGATAAATTATTAACCTCTGCGGCATCAAAATCGGGAATCGGACTGTGGTAGTCGCCTTGCTGAATGCGCTTGGCAACACCAGCTAAAACCCGCAAAGGCTTGGTAATATTGTTAGACAAATACAGTGATAACAATACCGCGCCAGCAATGGCAATGATTAATTCTACTGACAACTGAAATGCCAGCTGGAAGAAATTCAAAAACGCAGACTCACTGGCAATGCTAAACACAAAGGAGACATCCGTATACTCTTTTTCATCCGCGAAAAACCGATAAGCAATTTGCGCCTGTTGATTAATGTCCACTTCTATCATAGTGGCGTTTGGCAATAAACTAAAGTTAGCCAGTTCAGCGGTTTCACGATTTGTAGTACCAAATACATAATTGTCACCGCTAATAACACTAACTTCGTAACCAGTCAGCTGTTGTACACTTTCGTCCACCAATTTTTGCAGATTGATACCCATCAACAACCAGGCATCCACCTGCGGCTGTTGTTCAAGAAATTTTACTTCAGTAGATTTAATCAGATAAACATCGCCATCAATTACACTGAGACGAATCGCGTCACTGTTAAAGGCTTCAGGTGTCAGCTCAGTTTCCGTCAAGCTGGAATAAATAACCTGCCCCTCTCCATCAAAAACCATACTGAAATCAGCATTACTACGTCGTTGCTGATTAACTAACACCGCAGCCAGTGATTCTGGATCTTCCTTACCACTGGCAATCAATTGCTTGGTGTTAAAATCCTTGGCGGCACTTCTCAATGAACCACTCAAGACATTCCCGTCGTTCTGTAATTTATATAGAAATACCTGCCGGGCAGTATCAAAACTCTGACTTAATTGTGAATTGGAATGTTGGTAGGCTGACTGCAAGGTAGTGGATGACACCAATACCGTAATCGTCACTAAAATGAGACTGAAAAAGAGCAGTATTTTTTGCTGTAGCGATGCTCGTTTAATATTCATCAAACTCATCTGCCTGATCATTGATCATAGGGTATAACGCTTCCTGCAATTGAAAAACCAGTGTTGTCTGACCAATACTGGTGCGCTGACTACGCTGCTTATCTTGTTCCCTGAAACGAGGATGCCACACTACGACTTCATAGGACTCAGGCTTAACATCAAAAGAAGCCTTACCCTGATCATCAGTGCGACGAAACGCTGCGGACTCTGCTACATAAATATAGCCCACCATCCAATCATGTACATTACAACCGAGTGCCACAATGCCCGGTTTATCAAAAACTAATGGATCGGGCTGCTGATCTTTATAAAGCTTTAGTTGAAAGCGCTTAGGCTTTGAAAAAGAATAAACGTGATGCTTAATGGAGTCGGAATTGGGGAAGGTAACATGAGCGCCTTGCTGCACAGCTAACACATGCGGCTTAAACTGCTTATTCACTTGGTCCATCACAGCCGGCGCAGGCGGTGATGCGGGAGTTAAGTCCGGGTGTTTTAATTCAACAACGGCACCGGGAAAGGGTTCGCCCTGTTGATTTAATACCGTAATAGTCAGTGGTTCTGCCAAGCTGGACCAGGCTAACAGCAGGCAAATCAACAAAAAGCCGTAATGACAGCATTTAGGCATAAATCAAATCCCAGGCAAATGTCTAAAGTATAGGTAGAAAATTCACCCTTTTCCGACAATTGCCAGTGACGATATATCCCTTCTGTGATGTTTTTACAGTAAAGTTACTAATTAGGAGAATTGGTAGGAAAGCTCAAAGCCTCTCCCACCAACCACTCAACCAGCCTGATAGCACCTATTTATCTGTCTATCTGTCAGTTATCTGCCAAATATCCCCGCTATCTGTAGCGAAATACAGTTGCCCATTTTCATTTACAGCCAATGCACGTATACGCTCATTAAGATCATCAAATAAGCGATCTTCATTCACGACATTAGACGCTTCCACTGTCAGCACATTGAGATGCATTAGCTTTAACGCGCCAGCTAATAATTTACCTTTTAATTCTGGAATCGTGTCATCGGAATAAAACAATAATGAAGAAGGAGCGATAGAAGGTATATAGATTTTTTTTGCATCTAACATATCAGGATGACTACGTGTTTCACCGACATAAGAAGGAGAACTGTACTCTTTACCAAGAGAAACTGTTGCCCAACCATAGTTACCGCCTTTTTCAATCAGATTGATTTCATCGCCGCCACGTGGACCATGTTCAATTGCCCATAAACGCTGATTGTCAAAATCATAGGCCAGTCCCTGTGGATTGCGATGGCCATAGCTCCAGATTTCTGGCAGTGCATCCTTAACGCCCACAAAGGGGTTATCGGCAGGTACGCTGCCATCGATATTCAATCGCAGAATACTGCCAGCATGCGTACTCAGATCTTGACCATTAGGGCGATAACCTCGATCACCTACGCTAAAGAATAAGTGCTCTTCACTAAAGACAATTCTGCTGCCAAAGTGACGGCCAGTGCCAGATGCCGATTCAGTTGCCAATAATATTTGCCATTCTTTAAGCGCATTGCTTTCACTGTCCAATTTAGCGCGGGCAAGTGTAGTAATACTTCCGCCATCGCCACTCTCACTGTAGGTGAAATAAATCCAGTCACCTTTTTGATAACCGGGCCTGACGGCAACATCCAACAAACCGCCCTGACCGCGATCCTTAACTTCAGGCGCTCCAGATAAAGTTTGAATATTGCCTGAAGCGAGATCGAATAATTTGACTCGACCCTCTTTCTCAGTCACCAGCAACACATTCTCTTCGAGAAATGTCATCCCCCAAGGGCGATCGAAGTCATCACTGACAAGTTTTGGTGTAAGAGCCTGAGCAAATCCCGCTAATGCCATCAGGAACAAAAAACCGATAATTTTTTTAGCATAAAACATGATGCACACTCGTTTTAGTTTGATGAGTCATTCTTTGGATATTCTTAAAACAACTAAAACTTCAACCTTAAAAAGTCTATCCGCAAAACGCTATTCATTGAAGCTACCATTCATTAAAACTACTATTTATTAAAGACCATTAATTATTAAGACCACTAATCATTAAATTTATTACAAATAGTTTAAATCAGTAACATAAAAAAATATCAAATTAAGAAGCACGATAGGCGCGAGTAATCATAATCCGTTCTTTAGCAACCGGATTGTCACTATCCTCACTCGCAATACTTCCTGCTACGGCATTCTCTTGACCGATTACCCTACTCTCTTGGATAGCCTGGTTTTCTTGAATGGCTTCCAAAATTCTTATTCCTTTTAAAACACGACCGAATATTCGGTCATCCACCATGGACATACGTTCGCCATCAGCACTACCAACTTGAGTTGAATTCCGAGATGAAAAATAAGTTATAACTGCATATTCCTCAGGGTTATTCAATCTTTCCGCACCAATCGATGGTAACGCAAAACGCATTGTAGAATGCTCGCCCTCTACACTGTTATTACTCTTAAGGAGTATATTTTCCAATAGGTTTTCACGATTACTCTCGTCATTAGTCACTGCACTGGAAAATGAAGTTCCGTCGAAATAACCCTTGTCGACATCATTCAAAAAGTCAGCAACTTGCGCTGAGGTACGTTCTGGATAGACCGCCACTTCCACATCACCCTGCGTAGTTTCCAATACGACCTTAACGGAAATATCTTCGGGATGTTGTGCTAGCCACCATTTACGGACTGCATTAATGTCATTACGCTCGACCCACTCATTATGTTGAGTAAATTGAGCTTCTGGAAAATTCACGTTGATGTTTCGCAAATGAGTATCAAAAAAACCTCTCACAAAATCGTTTTGAATTTGAATCATATCCTGCGAATCAATGTCTCCTAACAATACTCTCTTCACGGGATTACGCATAAATAATGTGAAATCCGACACCCCAAAATGAGATGCTTTATTGACCTTCAAACGAACGATATCGTTTCGCATGCCTGCAAATTCATGTCGCTCGTATATAAAGTCATTAAATCCATGAGACTCTTCCAGCTTTTCACCGGCCATTTGTTCAGCCAATATTGTGTAATCGGCATAAAACATTAGAAAGGGTACCGGGATATTCTGGTTAAAGGGCGTAACATGAAAGTCTGCGCCATCAAGACTTACCGCCGCTGCACAGCGTCGATCCAACATACAAAAAGCGCCCGTAGTGGAACCACCAAACGACATACCGATTTGACCTGTAGCATTAAACACACCTGCAGTAACCAAATCGGCAACATGGGCAGGTACATTACCTGCTTGCAACCTGTCATGAACAAAGCGACGGTCATCTAACCATACCTGCGGACTTTTGGTATCGATGCGAGAATTATTTTCAATAGCGACTTGGCGCATGCGCAATTTGCCGGCGCGGCGTTGATCATATGTCGCTGCAGCAAATGCGTCTTTCGCTTCCTGTGTAGTGCCTGCTGCTAATGCCCTCATTTCTTCAATTAAGGAAGGATCCATATCAACCACATCACCATTAGGAAACAACACTGGCGAGGAATCATAAGTATGCTGCACCGAAAAAATAAGATAACCATGGCTGGCAAGTTCTTCCATCAATGCGGTGTTTTGGCCAGCAAAGGAGGTATACCCATGACTAAAAATCACTACGGGAAGGTCATTCGCTCCTGCCAACAATGGCGCATTCACATAAGAGTTGGTCAGGCTATGTTTAAAGTAGGTAAAGAGAAACGGCGCTCCAAATATACTACCCAGTCCATTAGCGGTTGTTGCTGTTTCTTCATCCGTAAAATACGGCCGACGTTCAATTTTCTCAATACTGTCAGCCGGATACCATACTCTCACCAGCAATCTGCGCGGTTCATTCTTATCAGTAGAAAATATTCCCAATCTGGAATCATCCGTAAGTTCAAAATCACGCACACCAACGGAGTGTTCGCCTGAAGGAGCAGGCAAATCGGGTACAGGAAATAAATAGATAAGCAATATTGCCGGTATTAAAAGCAGCCCAAGTATGGAGCCTGTAATCCACGGTAATTTCTGTTGCTTGGAATTTCGCATTAATCTTCCCAAGAATAAAAAGACTAACGCAATGATCGTCACCAAAATGCTCAAAGCAGCTTGCCATCGATAATCGAACATGGCCCAGCCACCTACTACCAATACAGCAATCGAGGCAGTTACAACAATCATGTTGCGACGCGGATCAGTGTATCGCCACCAGGCAATCACCATGACAAGTAGCAAAGCAATAAGAGCGAAATCAATTAACAACATATCCATATCCTTGTATTTTTATTAGGTATTCTTATTAGGTAATTGCTATTAAGTCGAAGCCCTAACCGTGTTTACATATCCTGTAGCTTGAACACAGAGAATAAGCGTCCAGTTTGCTTTAAACAAGAATTTATAGCCATTGAAGCCTTTACGTAAAATCAACGTAAACGTATTTAATAAAGTAAACAGAAAAAAGATAGGACAAGAATCAAAACTGCTCCCGAACAAGAAAGAAAAACTTATTCGAAAGCAGTTTGTGCAGGAAAAAACTTTAGCTAGTCAATTTCAAAGGTAAAGATCTCAGCCTCTGGCCTGTCGCAGCGTAAACCGCATTGGCCACTGCAGGTGCAACTGGCGGCATTCCTGGCTCACCTACACCGGTAGGATCTTGATCACTATCGATAATAACCACTTCAACTTCCGGTGCCTCATTCATACGCAGGATGGGATAGTCGTGGAAATTGCTTTCTTTAATGGCGCCACCATCTACATTCAGCTCACCATGCAACACTGCGGTTAAGCCATACATGATAGAACTTTCCATTTGCGCCTTAACCACATCAGGGGTAACCGCCAAACCGCAATCGACGATACATGTCATTTTGTGCACGCTGATGCGACCACCTTCAACTGACACCTCGGCAATTTGCGCGACGCTCGATTCAAAAGAATGATGCGCGGCCATACCTAAATGATGACCTGCCGCAGGTTTCATCTGCTTGATAAGTTCACCCGCCACTTTAATCACACCATTCAAGCGCGGATTTTCCTTAGCATGCTGCAGACGGAACTGTACGGGATCGACGCCGGCCTTTTCTGCCAGCTCATCCATCATCGACTCTTTGGCAAAGGCAGTATAGGAGTGACCAACCGAACGCAGGAAGGTCAAGGGAACTCCATGATCAACCGTCACATGGCTGACCTCTTGATTAGGTACGTAATAATCTTCATACAAACCTTCAATACTGGAGTGATCTACTGACCAGTTATTAAAAACCATATTGGACGCACCCACGGCAGCGTTAATCAGTGCCTGCGGCATGCCAGGTATCATAGCGGGCAAGATGTTTTCCAATGTTTCTGGCGTGATATTGCCGCCCACACGCTTGGCCTGCCAGGCAGTGATCTCGCCCTTGTCATCGACACCGGCTTTGATCTTCATTAACGAAGCAGGACGGTAGAAACCATTGCGGATATCATCTTCACGCGACCAAACTAACTGAACCGTTTTCTTATCTGTTAGATGCGCAATTTCCGCCACTTCCTGAATATGCGTCAGCGTACCACGGCGACCGAAACCACCACCCAGGTAAGTGGTATGAATGCGGATATTTTCACTATCGATTCCCGTAGTGCGTGCCACTAAACCCTCGGCACCAATTGGACCTTGAGTGCCTGACCACAGGTCAACCTGACCGTTCTCAATACGGATCACTGCATTCATTGGCTCCATTGCAGCATGAGCCAGATAAGGCGCCCAGTATTCGCTCTCAACCACTGAAGAAGCGCTTTCAAAACCAGCATCCAAATCACCCAGTTCGCCGGTTTTAGGGCCATCTTCTTTGTCCATAGCCTCTTTGAAGTCAGCTTTAATCTGAGCCTGATCAATAGAACTCAATTCCACTTCCGACCACTCGACTTTCAGCTTCTCTGCCGCTTGCTTGGCTTGCCAGTATTTTTCTGCAACAACAGCCACACCACCGCTGATTTCCAGAATATCAGTAACACCTGGCATGCTCTCCACTGCTGATTTATCAAAGGACAACAGTGCAGCATCAGGCACCGGTGAACGGCGTACAACAGCGTGATACATATTAGGAAGATCCACATCGATACCAAACACGGCCGTACCCGTGGCCTTTTGCATACCATCAAGGCGTGGCGCTTCTTTACCGATATATTTGAAATCCGCCTTATCTTTCAGTTGTACTGTTTCCAAATCGGGTGCAGTTAAAGTCTGGGCAGTAGCAATAAACTGGCTATAAGGCAGGCGCTGGCCATTAGCGATGACATAGCTGTCATCCGTACTTAACTGCGACTTCTCAATGCCCAAGTCTTGAGAAGCGGCCTGTAAGATCAAATCACGAACAGCAGCTCCAGCTTGACGCAGAGGATAATAGTGAGCACCCATAGCGGTACTACCACCGGTACCCTGCACACCAAAGGCAGGATTTTTGTAATCTGAATGCACGCCAGCAAAGACAATATCAAGAGACTGAGGATTAACATCCAACTCTTCGGCAATGGTTGTTCCTAAACCTGTGGTTACCCCCTGCCCCATCTCATCGCGAGGACAGTAGAAGCGAACCAGGTTTTCCGGGGTAATCTGAATGAAGGCATTGGCAGTGTAAGCCCCTTCTATGGCTTCAACTGGCAACAAGCGTGTACCGCCACAGCCAGTTAACGAAAAACCCATAACCAAACCACCACCAACGATAGTGGAAGATTTCAAGAAATTACGACGAGAAACGTTGACGGTGCTCATGAGTTCACCTCCGTGGTAGCAGTGGCGTCGTAGGCCAGTTCAGCGCCTTCAGCAACAGACATAATGGCACCCTTGATACGCTTGTAGCAGCCGCACCGGCAGATATTGCCAGCCATGTAACGCTCCACTTCCTCTGCGGAAGGATTCGGATTGTTTTCCAACAACGCTGCCGCTGACATGATCTGACCAGACTGGCAGTAACCACACTGTGGAACACTCTGTTCTACCCAGGCCGTTTGCAGTGGATGCATATTATCTGGCGTACCCAACCCTTCGATCGTCGTTATGTTTTTACCTGCTACTTGTGAGACTGGCAGGATACAAGTGCGCACAGCCTGACCATCAAGATGCATCGTGCATGCACCACAGAGGCCTGCACCACAGCCAAATTTTGACCCCTTGAGTTTAAAGGTATCCCGTACCACCCACAGTAGAGGAGTATTAGGGTCGTCATCGGTTTTGACGACCTCTCCATTAAGCGTGAATTCGATCATATCCGACCCTCTCATTTACGGCGCGTTGGCGCCTTTATAAGAAAATTATAGTTATAGCGGGCAGTGAATCGCCCCATTAAAAGACTTCGCGTTTCCTATCTAGAGACGTGATGTTACTTATTGGATAAATAAAACACCAGAGCTTTCACATTAAAATTAGTCAATTTTAGATACGGCTCTTCAGACAAGGCTAGAGGATGTGATTTGATCTACCAAGTTAACGCTCTATTCCACACCGAAAAAAACGCTGCGCTACTAATATTCTTAGAATAATGAATGAGTTAAACAACCCGCGTACTGCCGAGCAAGCTTCTCTACTTGGGCACAGAGCCTGGCAACAAAGCACTAAAAGGATGAGAAAAATGGATATAAGTATAAAAGTCGTAGATAACGAGGCTCGATACCATCACACTAAACACCACAAGGCACCAAAAAATTGAGTCATTCATTGTTTTTTTCCCTTTCTGCCTTTCTGCCTTATTGATTACATAAAGCAATGACCGGTGCACACTGTCTCATAATTCAATAACACCCAACTACAACCAACTAGCAGCATCGATCATTGCTTACATCTATTTTGCTGGCACTATTTATCGTCTGACCATTATTTATCGTTTGACCAGCGATTTAAGCGTTCAATAATTTCTTCCTTTTGATCTGCTGAGAGTGTTGCATGCAGCTCAACAACCATAGGCATCAGCTGATCGGAAAAAACATCATAACGGTCATGCCGTTTTGCCATCAGTGCATTTAACTGATCAACATCTAAGTCTCTGGCACCGATCAAAGCGATAAATTGTTCGCGCTCATCATTCCGTTGCTCACGTGTTTCCTGCAAAATAGTTTCTGTTTGTGACTGAATGCGGTCCAGAATAAGTTCCTGCTCATCGGTGAAATCCAGCTTATAGGCGACATAGTCAAAACCGCGATCCAGGTGACGCAATGGACCGCGCTCTTGATAGCCAGAACAAGCCGAAAGTATTCCACCCATCAACATTGCTACGACCAACCATTTGCCATAGCGTTTAACCAGCTCAAACATTACATCAATAATCATGGTCGTTCTCCTTCAGTAAAAAATAGTCGTGGTTGATTGATAACAACTATCTCAAGCTGGCAGGATAAAAACCTGTCAAATCTGCAACAGCTTGTTACAAACTGTGACAATTGACGATAAACCTTGTCGGGCGGCTTTTCCCCGCAGAGGATTCATGCTTAGCTTTACAAATGAGCAAGTGGCCAGTTAATTGAATGAGGGTTTGAACTGAGTGAACAACATTCTATTAATCGATGATGATGAAAAACTGGGGCAGCTACTGGAAAAATACTGTCAACAGTTCGACCTTGCCCTGCAGGCGGTAACATCACCCAGTGCCGGATTTAAAATACTGGAGAGTGAGCAACCGGATCTGTTGATTCTCGATGTGATGCTGCCCGAAATGGACGGTTTCGAAGTATGCCGCCGTGTGCGCAGTCAGCCGGAAAAGTTCGGCAAATTACCTATTGTTATGTTAACCGCCAGAGGCGATGTCACTGATCGTATTGTCGGCCTGGAGCTGGGCGCGGATGATTATGTCCCGAAACCCTTTGAGCCCCGCGAGCTTGTGGCGCGGGTACAAAATGTTTTGCGCCGCACCCAGGAAAATACAAACACTACCTCTGACACAGTAGAAAAGACAACGCTACTTTCAGATGGCTTGTATATAAACATCAATTCACGGCAAGCGACTCTGGATGAACAGCCGCTGGATCTCACCACCATGGAATACGAGCTACTAAAAATTTTTATGCAATCCAATGGCCGAACGTATCATCGTGACGAATTAATGAATGAACTAAGAGGTATTGACGCCGAACTTTACTCACGCGCAATCGACACATTAGTCAGTCGATTGCGGCATAAACTTAACGACACCAGTAAATCACCACGATTTATCAAAACCATTTGGGGAAGGGGTTATGCATTTATTGGAGTCGTACAATGAAATGGCTTATCAATATTATTCGGCAGTCGCTGTTTCTGCGACTATTCGCTATTTTTGCCCTAACGCTTTTTTTATTGATCAGCATCGTCTCAACAAGTTCATACTATATCAGCAGCTACACTCTCGATGATCATGGGCCTACTAATTTCTTTTCTCGCCATATTGATATGCTCGTTGATGATATCGGCACACCACCGGACCTGGACAAAGCGGCTGACTTGGCCGAACAACTGCAAGTAGCGATTCATATCACAGGCCCTGATATCGAGTGGAGCTCTGAAGAAAGCGCAACCGATATTGAACGCTTGCGAAATACCTATGCTATTTCTGACAACCTAACGATGGTTCGCTATCGCAGTGCACGAGGGCTAAGACTCAGCAAAAACGATTTTAATTTCTATCTATTATTTCAGAACCAGATTTTTACCGCTGACCAAAGACTGGTGGCCTATATTGCCATTGCTGCCAGCATCGGCGTTTTTATTTTTAACTACTGGTTAGTGCACAGATTACTTAGGCCAATCCGCTTGTTACAACTGGGCGCTGAACGTATCAGCAGCGGTGAATTGGATCACCGGGTAAAACATGACCGACAGGATGAACTCGGTAATCTCACCAATAGCATTAACCATATGGCGGATTCACTACAGAGCATGCTGGATGCAAAGCAGCAATTGTTGCTGGCCGTCAGCCATGAACTGCGCACGCCAATTACCCGAGCGAAATTACAATTAGAAATGCTCGACAGTGAAGAGGCGCAGCAAAGTTTGCGCGACGATATCAACGAGCTGGACCTGTTGGTAACCGAATTACTGGAAGCAGAGCGGCTTAACAGTCAGCATGCCAAATTGAATTTGGAAACGCTCTCTCTAGCGCATCTAGTAAAGGACATGATCAATCAATATTGGCCTGAACATCAACAAATTCAGTTACAACTCTCCACTGATGATCGTCAACTACCCATTGATCGTTTACGCTTTAGTTTATTACTTCGTAATTTAATAAATAACGCGTTGCGCTATGGTAATAACAAACCTATTACCGTATCCGTTTCTTTCAACGACCACGAAGCTATAGTGCGAGTTGAAGACCAAGGTCAAGGCATTGAACAGGAACATATCCCCTATTTAACCGAACCTTTTTATCGAGCCGACGATGCAAGGCAGCGGCAAACCGGAGGGTTTGGTGTCGGTCTATATTTATGCCGGCTGATTGCAGAAGCACATGAGGGTAAATTAACGATCACCAGTAAACTGGATATTGGCACTCAAGTATCTGTTGTGTTTCCGATGTAAATAATTTGTATTCACTTAGACTTGATCTAGAAAATCCGAAGTTTTGATGCACTATGGCTGGCTTTAAACGCCTAATAATGGACACCCAATAAACTGATGTGGCACTCTCAATTCTTCCCTTGTTGCCATAAGCGGACATTCCGCAATCCCAGCAGTACAAGTATTGAGATAAGGCGAAATCTAATTAAATAAATCTGCCCCCTTTTTACTATATTTGATTTATTCGCCGTATTAACTAACTTAACTCTCTTCAAGACTTAAAAAGATTTTCTTGTTCCACCCAGCCTCTATTAGCTCTTCTTTATCGGCTCCATTTAGTTCTGGCTTATCGATTGGCTCAACGGGCTTCCCCCCGTCTAGAATTATGCGTTCCATCAACACCATAGCATCATCATATATTTTCATTGGAAGATACATCTTATGCTCTTTTGACTCGCGTTCTTTTGAATTTAGCCAGCGTTTCAATAGAACCATCTGAAGTTCATATTTTCTCGTGAGCTTATTCTTGATTCTAATCTGAATAGACCTTTCACTATCTTCTTTTTTGACTACTTTTAATTCGCATTTTTCAAAATCCATCGAAATAATAAAATTATTTTCTGTCAAGATCTCCAAAGACCTTCTGTTTAACCGCTTATCTATCATCTTGCTTGTCCCAATCTTCCATTCACCATTTTCCCCAAAGGAAACATAAGAACCGATGTCACCAATTACTTTTTTGACACCAAGATCGAATTTATGAAAGATTCGAGATTTAATATGCAATTGAAGCTGTTCATCATCAAACCTACTATTGAAGGACTTAGCAATACTCACCATATTGACGAGGTGAAAGAGTGTTTCCCACGTATTCCCGCCCCCTCCGTTATCTAGAACCCAAAAACGCTGTCTTAATTCATTTGAAGAACCACCTTCCAATATCAAACCCCTTAACTCTTTTACTTGACCGAGAGCGTCTCTAAGCTTTTTGAAATCACATCCTGATTTAGAATGCCAAGCTGGGGCTATATCTTTTACATCGACAAGCTCAGAGTAATCCTCAAGCTCTGAAATTTCATCGTTCAGTAGATAAAGTAAAGGAAAACCCTTTTCCAGCAGGTAGTAGCCCATAGGAAACCAATCTGAGCTAGTGTTTTCACCAAAACTCTCCGACCTCATGGATTTATAATGAGACAAGTCAATCGTCGCAGGTTTTTCGATGGCACAAATACAATTCATCTGCTTCATCAAATTGTAATAGTCATAATGGGTTGAAGACGGAGTGGCAACTACCCAAACATCAGGTCTGTCCTTAGTCGTTCTAACAATTCTGTTACAAGCTTCAATGTGAGATTCTCCAGAAACCCTTTCAGCATCTAGATCAAGTACTTCATACTCACCAAAACCATCAAGGTCACTCAAAAGTGGAAGATATTTCGTCTTAACTACTTCACCAAAACCGATGAAACTTACTCTGGTAAATTTTTTACTGTGATTGGTTTCCATCTTTTCAGCAACATCATTCATGGATACGTACCAACGCCAAAAAATAAAAGGGAATAATAAGTAGTAAACATCTTTAAAAGAAGAGAATAAATGATCGAGCTCTAGTGCATGTTCGGATTTCCAAATTCCCACGCATATAATCGCTACAATGGGTGCCCCCGCTGCAAAAGCTTTCCTAACACAGTTATTGGTCCGATCTAGCAACCATTTCTTCCACTTACGATCATTTTTATCTAAAAACCAATTACAAGCGTAACAGACAAGCACAAAAGTTGTTGGCCAGATTAAAAACCAACGTGACTTCTCTGAAAAGTTAGTGTAGATAGAATAACTCATGACAATCAGAGAAACCCCTATTGGGATACTCATAAAAAGCCATTTTCTAACACCGACCGAGTTTTCAGTCTTAAAAAATTGTTCATATTCAAGATAGGTTTCCGACTCTTTTGAGATCGCATCCATTATCTTGGGTTCGAGACTATCACTCATATATCGAGCTAACTGCTTATGAATAAGATATGAGTGATAGGTCATAATCGAGTAATAGAATAGAGGCAAAGGAATAGTGAGCCATAACCACGCCAGGTCAGTTTCATTTTCTGATAGGCGACTCGCAACTAAAACACCAGCAACCGCAACCATCATTTGAATAACGTATAAGTCTCGCTGACGAATCCTTTGGCGAATTTCCTCTCTCGATTCGCTCCATAAACTCAACAACCTTTCTAGAAACACAGATGTGCTTGACATTAACTTTCGACTCTCCTTCGCACTAAAAAGCAAACTTTAGATTCTATCTTGGGAATGAGATATTAGAAAGGCGAATCTAAGTAGACGAACCATTAGGGGGAAATTTTCACTAGTCAGAAGTAATTTCAGGGAAAGTTTACTTAATTAACCACCGCTTTTGGCACAATAGTGCTTATTATTAACTAAATAACCCAAATGACCGTTTCTAGGCGATAACCGACTTCCAAATCAACCCGACACAGACTCTTCTGCCAACCATAAATAAAATTCAACATCCTCTTCTAACAATTCCATATCTTCATTCATAACAGCTATTTCAAAACCTGAAGGCTGTATCTCTGAAGACTGTATCTCTGAAATTTGTATCGGTACATCGACAACTGCATTGTCATTAGTATTGGTCGAGATTAATAACATCACTACTAATACGCTGGCAGCCAACGCTGGCGCATAGCTCCAGTAATTCCACTGAAAACCTTTGCTACGCGTTTTTTCTGCTTCCTGCACCGCTTCACGACGCAGCTTATCCAAAGCGTTCACCGTTTCAGGTTTTAACTGCGATGCTTCTTGATCCAGTTGTTGCTTAAGCTGTTTAATCATTTGATCGTCGTTGTTACTCATCACACCCTCTCTCACTCATTGAGTGTTTTATGTCAATACTTTTCAAACCAGCATTTTCTGTAACAGTGAAGCCATCGCGCCGGTTGCTCTGGAATAATGTGTTTTCACACTACCCTGACTACAACTCATGATCTGCGCGGTTTCTTCCGTGCTGTATTCCCACCAGGCTCGCAGCAAAAAGGCTTGCTGTTGACGCATCGGCAGTTGCTGCAAGGCCTGATAGATTTTCCCTGTTAACTGAAAACTTTCCTGATTCTGCTGTGGCGTATCGGCGCGAATAGCATCATGCACGATGTTCAGCTCTTCCTCGGTTTGATCATGCTGTTGCCACCAATGCAGTACACTTCTCACCTTTTGTTTTCGATACCAGTCTTTAATACAGTTTTGCAAAATTCGTTGAAACAATTTTGGCCAATCTTCAGGATCACTATCGCTATAATTTCGCGCCAGCTTAAGCATACTGTCCTGCACAATATCCAATGCCTCATCGTCGTGGCTAGTTGCCAATCTCGCTGTAACAAAAGCGCGGTTCTGTACAGTTTTTAAAAATGCATCCAGATCCTGCATCGACCACTACTCACCAATGGTACCGTAAGGAAAACTCACCATAGGTCAGCGAATCTTCCTCGGTTGATCTAGCCAATAAAAACGCCAGGCGAACGTCATCACTTATTAGCTGATCGATGGTGAAATAAAGATTGTTTTCTTCCTCACTATCTACAATCAACTGGTAACGAGTGACGCCTACACCCACTGATCCTTGTCGCCATTGAAAAAAAACATTCGCATCGATTCGCCAATCGGTCAGGGTGAACATTTGAGTAATGGTTTGCTCCCCCAAAATCAGCTGCAAGCGCCGATCAGTTTGCACTGCGCTTAAGTCACGGTCGTAATCCAGATCCTGACCCGATAATCCAAAGGACCAACCTTCCAAGAACACACTCACATCCAGACTATAACCATCACGGTCGGTAGTTTCCGAGGAGACATCCAAAAGCTGTGCCGCACGCGCATCAAAGTGACTATCTATTTCACCTCGAATATAGCCTGCTTTTATCAACCAACCGCCGGGATAATACTGCACCGCAATTTGAACATCCGATGCCTCCAGCACTTGATCATTACCAGAATACTCATAAGTAATTTCAGTTGCCCAGGTTGCATACGGGTCTGTTGAAATCACAATATAGAGGTTATCAAATTCATCATCGCGAACATCAAGCCCGGTATCGGAGCGAAAATAACTGGCTGTAACTTCTCCACCCCAAAAAGATGCCAGGGATACATCTACTCCCATCAATTCACCGGAGTCGCTATCGCTCCCGAAACGCAACCCAAGGCTGTTTTCTGCGTAATCATCACCCAGCCACTCACTCTCTTCTGCCTGCTCTTCTGCCTGGACCGAAAACGCGACCAGCAGCAATGAGACAATAAAAATATATCTAACGTTATTCATTAGCGCTTCTGTTTTTTCTGCATACGTTTACGAATACGCTCTCTTTGTTCTGGCTTGACCTTTTGCCAGCGCTGTTTCAACTGTTGCTGTTTTTGCGGTGGCAGTGATTTAAAACGCTGAAACTGTTTGCGAACTCTGGTTTTATCCTCAGGAGATAAGCGCTGAAAATTCTGGAAGCGTTTTCTAATCGCCGCTTTTTCCTCTTGAGAAAAATTGCGCCAACGCTGTAAACGCTGTTGCGCTTTTTGTTGTTGCTCAGGGCTCATAGCGGCCCAGCGCTCCGCCACCTGTTGCAGCCGTTGTTTGCGTTGATCAGTTAGCGTATCCCAATCATCGGCAAAACTTTGCAACGTAGTCTGCATTTCTGACGATAATTCATCCCAGTTCTGTGCCATCGTACTGTTGCTCATCAGTATCAATAAACCGCATAACAGAATGCATTTAATTTTCATCGGAATACTCCCCGGCCTGCGGATGTTGCTGTTTCGATTCATCAACACCATCTTTCTGCTCTGCTTTTTCATCACTCTCATTTACATCCTGCTTACCGTGAAAAACCATTAGTTCAAACTCTTCATCATCCACATCACCAAAGTCGGCTAAAAACTCCAACAATTCTCTACTCGGCGCGCTGCCGGCAACATCGTTTTCACGAGCCTGCTCCGCCTGTGTTATCTGCTCTGCCTGTACTGCTAACGGTAGAAAAAAGCTGGCTACAACCCATAGCAAGTACTGTCGTTTCACTCTTTGCGTTCTTTGCATAATTGTTAAGGTTAAAGCAGTTATTAACCCGGCACTGCCAGGTTAATAACACTTCGTTGACTCCTTTTATGACGATTTTTACAACGTCTTTCATTGTGTCAGCCCCACACGTAAACGACTGGAGCTAAATTGTGATAACACATCGTCAAACTTGCCGTGTGCATCAAACCGCGTGACTAATTCACCATTAGCCAAGGCTTCATTTAACGCCGCGGCAAACTCGGCAAAGTTTCGGAATATTTCCACTCTGCCGCGACGAGTCAGTGCATACACCCCTTCTTCACCAGCAGGTACTACCAATGGTAGCGTTCCAAGTTCAGCTAACTGAGTTACCACACCGGCACGAATAATGACGCTGCGCCCGCTGACATCGGTTAGATCAAAGAGTAGACCATCTTCACTGACTTGCGATAGCGCATTAGTCACACCTTCACTGCCATAACCGATGACCATATGAGCCTTAACATCGCTGGCATCCAATACCGATTGCGCCACAAAGTCTTCTGGTGCGGTGCCGAAGGCTGTTACCAAACCTCTGACCTTAACGGGTTCACCAATATTCAGTGAGCTAAGTAATAACACACTGGTATCAATATCGTAGTTAGCCGGGTCAGCATCGGAAGTACCATCCGTACCCGTACCGGCAAAATCGTAAATCGCTGCGTTTTTACCGCTGAGCCTTTGTAAATCTACGCTGAGCGGGCTCACAGTAACCACACTGCCAGTCAAATTGCTGAGACGAATTCTGACTTGTCCTTCGCTGGCATCCATCGCAATTTGCTCACTCGCTTCATCATCGATTACTGCATCGACAACATCACCAATAACCGCAATTGCAGAGCCGACAGAGATATCGCCAATGGTGGCATTATCCAGGTCATCCAACTGCTGAGTAACCGATGTATTTGGCCCAACTGTGACTGTTATCGACTCGTGAAAAGCACGCTCGCCATTGGCAAAGTCCACAATCGCACCGCGCACCGTTAAGGTGTTATCGACACGCGCAGTCACTACACCGCGCAAGGCATCTACCTCGCCCCAAGGCACACTGGAGCCGGCATATACGCTATTGGCGGTAAAGATCTTCTCTTCGCGATCCCACTCACCAGAGGTGACTACCGGCGTATCCTCAGCCAACTCTGACAACTGCTGCAAACCACTTGTCGCATCGTAAACAACGCCATTAATTTCATAGCCGGTTTCATCATCCACATGCACACGGGCGCTGCCAAAACCGCGCACACGATGTCTGAAGGGGCGAAGGTCAAGTACGAACACACTCTCCTCAACCGCTACTTCATCCAATAAACCACGCAAACGGAAAGGCTTGGGATTTTCCAAAATGGTATCGGCTAACAGCACTGGCTCTACCGTCACCACCGCATCATCGCCATCGATCACTACTTCATTGGATGCATCCAAATCCAGATCCAGCGTAACCTGCGCAGGAATTCCCGGTGCGATGCGAAAACGGCTGTCACCAGCCAACTCTATGCTCACCGTTAACTGACTTAGCGCATTGCCATCGCCATCCACCAAACTGGCCTGCAGTGCTGAACCGTCTTCTGCCTGCACCGTAACATTGGCGTTGCTGTAATCCAGATTCAACTCCACCACTTCATACAAGCCGGAGGGAATCGTGGCGATGGTCAGCAACTCACTGAGCTCCACATACTGGGCAAAATCCACCGTTGTGGTTATCGGCAAGGCTTCCACAATACCGCCATTTTGATGGGTAAGCTTGATCGAGCTGACATCCACCTCATAGGTCAAAAAATCGCCCTCGGCATCAGTCAATGCCAGCACCAATTCACCCTGTTCATCACCGCTATTGGCCACATCACCGCCGCCAGAAGAACTACCTCCACCACCGCTACAGCCACCAGCCGATAACAGCAATACCACGCCGATCATGATCAGCACACTTGTTACAAAATTCTCTAATCGCTGCACGGGGTCAACCGGCACCGAATTTAATCGTCGTCTATACATTGTCCTGACTCCAATGGTAAAAATGATTTTGGACGCGT
>JANQLG010000021.1 GCA_028280715.1 Spongiibacteraceae bacterium
ACGTACCCGTGCCACTATAAATATGGGTCCAACTGCCACCATTTTTTTGTTGATACAACTGATAAGCATCCACCGTACCGGATGATGCTCCCCAAGTTATGGTAAAGGCGCCATTGTTATCGGTCGATGGTGCCGCAATGGACGCTGGCGTACCAGGCGCGTTCGCCACAGTTATCGATTTTGTATTTGAAGCAGCACTACACGTGGCATTACAAGCACGCACTTGGTAACTGTAATTACCATCAGGTTTATCAACGAAGAATTTAGTTAATAAAATTGAAGCACTAAGCCAGCTCCCGCCATTTTCTCTCCACTGATAATGAGTTGCATGAGTTGCTGCTGTCCAGCTAATTGAGTAGGTGCCATTCGCACTAGTTGTAGAACTGATGCTTAATGTTGGTGCTACAGGCGTCGGAGGCGGTGCAGGGACAACAGATACGGTTATAGGGTCGTAATAATATGGAGGTGGACACCATTCAAAACACCAAATTTGACGATATTTTAAACGGTACTGGTATGTGCCTATCGGTTTATTGGTAAACGTTTTAAATTTGGGTGGAGGAACAAATAAAGGGTCTTCACTGCTGACAGAAACTGTACTCCAATTACCAGAGCCAACTCTCTCTTGTAGTGACCAACCGGAAAGAAAACCACCAACGTCTACAGTCCATGAAATGGTATAAGTGCCTGTATTACTTGACGATGGTCCTGTTAACCCTCCTGTACTTGCATGAAGGATTGGATTAAACAACAAGACGAGGCAGAGAACTGCAAAAACTCTAAACTTCAAAAGAAACGTTCCCATGAAAATGTCCTTTTATTAATTATTTTATATGGGCTTGGACAAATTATTTCAGAAATAACAGGAAAAACTTGTATAAAAAACCAAAAACGCGTGAACTTCACTCTAACGTTAAGCTATTCATACCAGTATTGAAGGTAGTGTGATTTTTCCTTTTTACTTCCGTTTACTGTATCCGTTAGCACTCCGTTTAGATCAATAATTATTTTTATAGCGAACTTTATATCTAAAAAAAAACAAGCATGTCAACTTAATTCTTAACAATGGATAAATAATTAATTGTTAAGAATATTAAGAGACACTTGCCTAACGCTTAGCGAATGCGGTATTTTTGCTAACCTAATTAATAACAATAAACCACTACGGAAGAAACCTTACATGAACAAACTACACTCTAAATTGTTAATTACTTGCTTTACTGCCACCCTTTCTACCGCTGTTATTGCTGATGGTACCGAGTTGGAAAATCAAGCTATTGCCCACGCATACTTACAATGTCTTGCAGTAGACTTACATGAACAACGGATGGCAGGAGCATCGCCTACCAATATACAAATGGCGTTGCAAACATGTGCAGAGGAAAGAAAATTACTAGAAGCTATAGCCCCCAAAGAGATAATAGATAAAGAAACATTGAAAATATATGAAGCAGCAGAGGAAAAATATTCAGGCTCTCAGAATAGCTAATGGGCAATCAGTTTTATGAACCCGTGGATGACTGGACCGTAACAAGCAGTAGCTGACAATTTTAAATTATCCGAATCAGTCATAATTGTTATCGCATCAATACGCTCAGCTGCTCACCAAATAATCGCTGAAAATCTTCGGCCGGATTATCTATAATTATAGAAATTTCTACGTTTAGGCTGTTATACCTGCTTACCATATTCTCGCTTCAATATTTTGTATTTTGTCTCTATACCTCGGAATCCAAACAATCACTACATTCTATAGAAGGTGATTTTAAGCTCATAATAGAAACTAGATTATTATCTCTAATTACAAAAATTTAGCCATCTTTTACAAGTCTCACAAACCATGTATAACAACCAATAAACACCTATTTTTTTGCCTGCAATATACACTAGCAAACCCTCAAATATTCCAATAAACTGGCAACTTCAACAAGCGAAATACACTGTAATAAATAGCTTTTTATGAATATTCTACTTGCTGGCGATATTGGCGGAACTAATGCCCGTTTGGCATTATTTTCCTCATCAGAAAAACAACCGGAATTGATCACCAAAACGACCTTCCCAACCAAAGACTTTGAAAACTTTGAGGATGTTGTTTCGACCTTTTTGGATCAAACAAACACTCAGGTTAATTCAGCCTGTTTCGGGGTAGCGGGCCCGGTGTTGAATGGCCATTGCTCAGCGACGAATTTAGCCTGGGAATTGAACGAAAGAATACTTGAGCAACGTTTTAATATTCCTTCCGCCACATTACTTAATGACCTGGCAGCCAATGCCTACGGAATTAACTGCTTAACTAACGATGATTACATTACCCTGCATCAAGGTCATCCGGAAGCCACAGGTAATTGCGCCATCATTTCTCCAGGCACCGGGCTTGGCGAAGCCGGTATTTTCTGGGATAGCCGGGAATACCACCCTTTTTCTTGCGAGGGAGGCCACACAGATTTTGGGCCGCAAGGCGAATTACAATTTGAATTGGCAAAATACTTGAGTGACCGGGTCGGCCCTGTTTCTTATGAACACCTATTGTGTGGCTCGGGTTTAATTAATATCTACCACTTTCTGCGAGATACCGGTATTGCTGAAGAATCAGACTGGTTGAAAGAAAAAATGGCCGGGCAAAACCCTGCTGCCTGTATTGGCCAAGAAGCGAAAGCCGGGAATTCACCCCTGTGTCAGCAAACCCTGGATCTATTTATCGAAATCCTCGCTCAAGAGGCAGGGAACCTGGCACTGAAAACCATGGCCACCGGCGGCATCTGGCTGGGCGGGGGCATTTCTGCCAAGTTTGCCGACACAATTATTAACCATCCAACTTTTATACAAGCCTTTACCCGCAAACCCAAAATGGCAGCCTTGTTAGAAAGAGTCCCCGTGCGCATCATTCTTAATGAACATACAGCCTTATTGGGCGCCGCAGCCTACGCCAACCGACGCACGCAATAGTGCGTTTTACATTTTCTCTATTCTTCACAGCCGTTACCGTCTGAGGTACGATTCTCCGAAGATTAGAAATAGCGATCAGGGATAGAAATCAAAGATAGAAAATAACAAAGGCTATTGGCTATATGACGAATAAAACGACTTCTCTCGATATCGCTTATATAGCGGGAGTCTCGCAAGCGACTGTCTCACGCGCGCTGAGAAATAGCGAACTCGTCAATCCTGAGACGCGCAAAAAAATTCAGGCCATTGCCAAAGAGCTTGGTTATCAAGTCGATAGAAGCGCCAGCAGCCTTAGAGCCAAAACCACTCACACCCTCGCGTTATTAATTAATGAAGATCCAGGCTGGGGCGGTTCCCAAATCAACCCTTTCTTCTTATCAATGTTAAGTAGTATTGCCAAGGCGGCCGCTGCCAATGGTTATGATCTGCTGCTGTCTTTTCAACAATCCAGCGAAGACTGGGCCGGTGATTTTGAAAATGCACACCGAGCCGATGGCATCATCCTGCTGGGCTATGGCGATCACGATGCCTATGTGAAAAAAACAGCAAAACTGGTAGAAAGCGGCACCCACTTTATCGTTTGGGGAGCCCATGTCGATGACGATGGCAACACACCCGGCTTAACCTGTGACAACGAAGACGGAGGTTATCAGGCGACTAAACATTTAATTGAACTTGGACGAAAACAATTTGCCTTTCTAGGAGAACTGTCCGAAGGCTGCTTTGAGTTTTCTGAACGCTATGCTGGTCATCTTCGCGCACTTAAAGAAGCCAAGCTGTTAACGGATAAACCATTACAATTTGAAGCAGAATCTTCCGAAGAAGCTGGTCATGCTGCCACACTAAAATTACTAGAAAGCGGTTCCCCCTTCGATGCCATCGTTACCGGTAGTGATTTAATTGCCATGGGTGCGCTATTGGCGTTAAAAGAAAATGATATTAACGTTCCTGAAAAAGTTGCCGTGGTCGGTTTTGATGATTTACCCATTGCCAATTACGTACAACCTGCACTGACCACTATTCATCAAGATACCTTACTGGCGGGAAAACTACTGGTAGAAAATCTTATCAAAATGATTGAAGGAGAAACGATTAAGGCAGATACCATTCCAGTGAAACTGATAGTCCGAGAATCCTGTGGTCAGGACATTGAATAAATAATTAATTCGTCTCTTCTTTCACAAACAACCACGCAATAACAGAAAGTGCTATAGCACTGGCAGAAATCATAAAAATAACGGATTTATCCGCTACCTGACTGACCAGCAAACCAACGCCCAGGCTGACAAATAACTGAGGCAATACCACAGACAAATTAAATAAACCCATAAACAAACCCATTTGCTGACTATTAACCTGCTGAGAAACAATGGCAAAGGGCAAACTGACAATCGCACCCCAACCAATACCACATAAAGCCATCAACACATAAAGTACCCAGCGATGCTCACCCCAGATAATCAGCCCTGCATAACCTACAGCCATGATCGCTAAACTGGCAGCATGGGTGCGAACTCTACCGATAATGCGAGAGCAGGGTTCCAGAAAAAACGCAGGAACAATCGCACCAACAGCATTAAATAATAAAAAACTCATCGACATCACCTGCCCTATTTGTACATCTTCCAATGCTGGGTTTGCTTGTTGCACAAAGGCGATCATGTAGACAAACATACTTTGTACCGCCACCCAACTTAATGAATGTGCAGTACAGATTTTTCGAAAAACCGGCAGTACATCGCGTTTTTTTGTCATCAGGCTTTTGACCATAAAGAAAATGGTCATCACTAAACAGACTGCCTCAACATAAAATACGCTGAAACTGCCACCTGTTAGTCGTAAATACATCGCGTAGAAACAATAGATCACTAAGCCCCACAACGGCTGGATAGCTAACACTATATTTTTGATATCTAATTGCTGCTGGCTGTTCTTATTATCTACTTCCAGTTCACGAGGCTCTTCAATTAAAAGTGCAGGAACAATAGAAAAAAATAATACAAGAAAGGCACCGATATAAATCAATACATAATTATTCCAAATGGCACCAATACCATAGGCCATCACGCCAAAGATACCGGATATCGTTTGCATCCAGGTAAAACCTTTAGTTCGTTTTACGCCTGCGGGTGTAACATCAGCAATCACTGATCGTGTTGGATTGAAACTAATGTTTATGGATAAGTCCAAACCTAACGCAATAGCTATGGCAACACCCAGAATTGCTTCAATACCTAAGCTATCGGCTATCACATCAATAGACGGCATCGCCAATAGCATTAAACAGGCACATAAACCACCGATAAAAATAAAAGGTTTTCTCCGCCCGCCCCAAAACCAGACTTTATCGCTCAATAAACCAATTAACACCTGACCAACAATGCCCGCGATAGGACCTGCGGCCCAGACTAAACCGACATCGTGTATGTCCAAGCCATACTGCGTAGTTAAAATCCAACTCAGAGAAGAAATTTGTACTGCCAGAGCAAAACCCATGGCAGTAGCCGGCAAGCTGAGTAGAACATAAAAAGGCGTATTGAGGTTACGTTGGGCTTCGAGCAAAAAACAACTCCGCTATTATTTTTAAACCAGTATTTTTAGATCACTACTTTACTATCACTGTTTTTATATCACTATTTTCATACTACGGATGACTGTATCTTAACCGGCATCACATGTTGACGTATTCGCACCATTAAAACAGCTGATAAGATAAAGCTCACTGCCCCCAGCAGTAATGCATAAATTGGCTCACTATTAAAGAACCAATGCAGCAGGCTACCTAATACACTGGCGGCCAAAAGTTGTGGGATCACAATAAAGAAATTAAAAATTCCCATATAAATACCCATTTTTTCTGCTGGCAATGCATTCGACAAAATCGCATAAGGCATGGATAAAATTGATGCCCAACTAATGCCAATACCCACCATCGATAGTAGCAACCAATCGGGGTCATCAATCAATAAAAATGATAACAAACCCAAAGCACCCGCGAATAAACACAGCGTATGTGTCATCACATACCCTATTCGCTTGGCCAGCACCGGCAATAGCAAAGCCAATAACGCCGCTACGCCGTTATAGGTAGCAAATAAAATCCCTACCCAGTTTGCACCTTGGTTGTAAATGGCTGAAGCAGGATCACTACTGCCAAAATGGTTAGCTGTTACTGCTGGTGTGGTATAAATCCACATAGAAAATAATGCAAACCAGGTAAAAAATTGCACCCATGCCAATTTGCGCATAGTGGCCGGCATCATTGACATATCCGTCATGATAGCAACCAACATATTCTTTGAAGGGTTAGTTTCAACTCTGGAAAGAAAATGAGCGAAATATTTCAACAAAGCAAACAGTACACAGGCAGAACCCAATATATACAGTTGTTGATCCAATTCTCGCCACCAAACCAATAGCAGTAATAATATTCCACCAGCCAACCAAAGTGCTGCATTTTCTGATAAAGAGGCTGCTGGCGTTAATGAGGATAATTGCTCTGATGTAGCATTTACTTTCTCAGCAGCTTCATAAGCTTTTAATTGTTCCGGGGTATATTCTTTTGTTCGCCAAACAGTCCATAGTATTGCCAATAAAAAAACAACGCCGCCTATATAAAAGGAAAAAACCACAGAATCGGGAACAACACCTTCAGGTGCTTCATTGGCCACACCGAAGATATTACTTAACAACCAGGGCAATGCTGATGCAACAACAGCGCCTACACCAATAAAAAAACTTTGCATGGCATATCCCCTGGCTCGCTGCTCCGGTGACAACATATCACCGACAAAAGCACGAAAGGGTTCCATCGAGACATTAATGGACGCATCCAATATCCATAAAGTTATGGCAGCAACCCATAACGCAGGAGAGTTTGGCATTACCAATAATGCTAACGTAGAAAAAACGGCTCCCCAGAAAAAATAAGGACGACGGCGCCCCATGCGCGTCCAGGTGTGATCGCTGAAATAACCAATAATAGGTTGCACTAATAAACCCGTCACCGGTGCCGCAATCCATAGCAACGGAATGGCTTCCATTGAGGCACCGAGGGTTTGAAAGATTCGGCTAACATTAGCATTTTGCAGAGCAAAACCAAATTGAATGCCCAAAAACCCAAAACACATATTCCATATTTGCCAAAAGCTATAGGATGGTTTTTTTTGCATTCTCATAAAACCTTGTCATAAAACCCTGCCATAAAACCTTCAGTCGACACTTATCCCACTGATCACAATTGATTGGCGAAACGTTGGTAGCCCTCACCCAACTTTGCTTGCAACCATACATCATGATTGGGCAACTTTGCTCTAGCTGTCTGTAATGCTCTCGAAATATCTGCCGGAATTTCAGCGGGTAGTCGTTCGGTCACGCCAGACCGGTCACGCATAAAATTCATACCATACATGATGTACTCAAAAGTATGATGAGAGAAAAGTTGCAAACTGTCACGACAATCTGCACTGGAAGGTAATTTTTGTTGCCATAATGCCAGGCGCTGCTGTAATCGTTCATGAATATGTTCTGTCTTTTGAACTTCGCGCCAAAAAGCAGTGTCATTTCGTTTGGTCAAGCAATAATGCAGCACAATTAAATCGAGTATTTCTTCGTAACGCTGCTGGATAATATCGTTAAAACGATCGGCCAATGGCTGCATGACATCACCGTCACGACCTGCAAAGGGAAAGTGCTCGCACAACATCGCTGCTTGCAATTCAATCAAGTAAATACCGGTAGACTCCAGCGGCTCAATAAAACCTGATGATAAACCAATGGCAACACAATTCCGCTCCCAACAACGTGCTCGCCGCCCTACCCTAAATCGCAACACCCGCGCATCGAGTTCTTTTGCATGCTCACCCTCAAAGGCTCGCAACTCTGCTATCGCACTTTCATCATCAATAAACTGGCTGGAAAATACATAACCGGTACCACGCCGATCAGCGAGATTAATATCCCATGCCCAACCCGAGGATAGTGCCGTCGATAAGGTATAAGGCAATCGCTTGCTGGGATCATGCGCATCATAGGGCACTCGCATTGGCACAGCACTATCGCACAGTAGCCACTGCTTATAATCGATATGTTCAACGTCCAGTGTTTTACCGATCATCAATGCAGCGAAACCGGTGCAATCAACAAATAAATCTGCCTCTAGTTTTCCATGATTACGCGTTGCTACCGATTCGATATCACCATTCTCAGATTGAGAGACATCGATAACGTCATCGGTGATATGAACAACTCCGCGAGAAACAGCGACATCTCGCAGATAGTCCGCTAACTTTTCTGCATCGACATGATAAGCGTAGGCTAACGGCCCCGTATATTCGGGGTTATTCTCCATTAGTTTAGGAGAATAGTTTTCATCGCATAAGGTTGGCTGGATGGAAACCATTTCGGCAAAGGGTTTATCACCCTGACTGTTTAACCATTTTAAACCAGCGCGATCAAAACGCCCTGTTTGCCTGCGATCAAAGGGATGATAATAACTTTCTCCCTCGTTGCGCTCCCAATTAACGAATTTAATGGCCTGTTTAAAAGTCGCATCACAATGCTTCATCACATCGGTTTCTGATACACCGATTGTTCGCAAGGTATCTCGCAGCGTCGGCACAGTCGCTTCACCAACACCGATTCGACCGATGGCGGCTGACTCCACTAATGTGATATCAACTACTTTACGACTTTTGCTATTAAGTACTGCATCCATATAGGCAGCGGTAATCCAGCCGGCGGTGCCACCACCTACAATTAAAACACGTTTAGCCACCATTGCTTTGACCTCTTATATAAGTACGTGCTCTTAAAAAAGAGCCGGGACCAGCCCATGCTGTGCCCCGGCAAGGGAGACAAACAACCTGGATAATTTGTGCTTACCGTCTATCGCACTTTCTATCACACTATCTATCGCAATTATGCGGCTATCAATCTCAACGCGCTGACCAACTACTATCAGAAAAGCGATTAAAAATACGCTCTAAAACGCATACCGTAAATTCGTGGTGAATTCAGATAGCGAATGTTGACCGAGTTATTAATAAAGCCCTTGGTCGAAGCCGCTTCTTCGGTTGCATTTTCTACATAAAAATCCAGCCTGTAGGTGCCGCCGCCGAAATTCATCCCTGCATTCACATTAACCAACCAGTAACCATCAACTTCATCACTGTAGAAGTTTGGATTGGCCGCACCACCAACACCCGAAAGGTTGCCATTGTTATTAGGCGCAGGCATATCAGCCAAAGGAATCGTCACAGTATTTCCATTGCCATCTAGCTCATAACCTTTATTGTTATAGGCAGTCAGGTAATAATCACTGCGATAAATGGCATTGATGGTCCAATCAAAGGTATCCACTTCCTTCCAGGGCGAATCAATAGTTTGTGATAAACGCAGATTGAATGTGGTATCAGAAACGTTGGGCAGGTCATTGCCATCAACACTGATAATTGGCGTTGAAGGATTTCGTGAATCAACAAGATTAGTATCGTCAAATTCGCTATCCAAGAACAACAAGCTAGCATTAACATTTAGCCCATAGGGCAAATCGATATTACCTTCTAGCTCTAAACCAAAGACTGTTGCATCACCCACATTATCAGTAAATACCTGTTGGGTAACGCCACCAAGGCCATCAGGAACATCAATCAGTAACTGTGAAACATAATCTTCATAGTCGTAGTAGAACAATGCACCATTAAGCAAAACTGGCATATCATTCCAACTAAAGGTATTTTTCATACCGAGCTCATAGGCCAATAATTTTTCTGTATCCCAGGTTTCGTCTACTTGCACACCACCTGTGGTAACCAGCGGTCTATTAATCCCACCGGAGCGTGTACCTGTTGAAATGGTAAAGTACCCCATACTGGTCCAGTCAGTGGTATCAGAAATGTCGTATTCAACACCAACACGCCAATCAACATAATCGTCATCGACTTTGTTATTGGCGCGAAGCGTACCATTATTGCCAAACAGCGAAGTCACCGTAATATCGCAGGTAACACCCTCTTCACAGGCAGCTAACACTTCATCCCAGTTGTCACCCAGACCAAAGTTGGCAATACCATCGAGAAATAAATCTTTAGCACCAACTCCAGGAGTGCCATTGGTAATAGAGCGCGCACCAGGATCTTTTAGAGTAAAGCCAGGGCCACCGATGATTAAATCGCTAGGTTCATTAATACCAGGGAAGCCAAAAAAGAAGGTTTGTTCAAAATCAAATTGATATTGAGCATTGTAGTCGTTTTGTTTTTTCTCTTCTTCAGTATGACGCACACCGGCTAGCACTCTAAGCTTATCGGTTACCTCAAAGGTACCATCGGCATAGAAGGCCAGTGTTTCTACCTCAGAACCATCACCGCGATTTTCACCACCCAAACCGTTTTGCCAACAACTAATGGTATTACCCAGTGGTGAACCTAACCAAGCAGAACTATCGCCGCAGTAACCATTACCTACATCCCACGATACATAATCAAACTCTTCTTCAAAATAGAAGGCGCCTGCAGTCCATTGCAGAGGACCATCACCGAGGGAGTACAATCGAATTTCATGGGTTGTGGAATCACTTTTATCTGCTTGATAAAAAGTATCGTTTACTCTTAGGTTGTTTGTTGGGCTTGCACCAGAGGCAATAAATGCCGCCTCAGCTTCTGAACCGGGAAAGTCCATTCCCAACTGCCATTCGCGCGAAGCATTTTTGTTGTAGGCGCGCAAATCATTATTGGCTGCGCTGTACTCAATACCAAAGCTTTCGAATTCATAGGACATTTTTAACAGGAAAATTTCAACTTCCTGTTCATACAAACCACCCTTTCTAAAATATTGCTTCCAGGGGTCTTTTAAATCACTGGGGTCATAACCCGCGGACAATGCGCGACCTGAAAATGCGCCGGGATCGCCACTGCTTTCTACCTCAGAATCGGAATACATGAAGTCCAATGTAAATTGATCATTAGGTTGCCAGCGATAAGAAATACGATAAGCCACATCGTCCTGGCTGCTTGGTGTTTCCAGACTGTCGCCATCCTCAAAGGCGTTGGAGTACAAGCCGTCATGTGCTTTGGACCAGGCTGACAGACGCAATGCCATATCTTCTCTTACCGGTAAATTGACAATGGCTTCAAATTCACGGGTATCAAAATTACCGATGCCACCACTAAAAGAACCATTAAACTCACCCAGTTCTGGCGCATTAGGAATAATGTTGATGGTACCCCCTGTTGCGTTACGACCACGCAAAGTTCCCTGAGGGCCTTTATTCACTTCCACACGCTCTGAGTCGAAGAACAGTGGGCCTATGCCGCGAGGTCGCGCTAGGTAAATACCGTTGTAATGTGTTGCAATAGAAGGATCTGAAGAGAAGTCGCTATCTGAAGAACCGATACCCCTCAAATAAACTTCCACTTTACCTTCCTGGTTAGCAATCTGCAGACCCGGCACCACATACTGCAAATTGGCATAATTGGAATTGACACCAAACTTGAGTAAGTCATCGGCATTAAATGCCTGAACCATGGCCGACACTTCTTGCAGATTTTGTTCTCGGCGGTTGACGGTTACGATAATTTCTTCCATCGAACCCGCTGCCGCACGACCTACTGTCTCAGCACCCTGAGAATCCTGTGCATACAACTGCCCTGCCGAGCTGGCCGCAATGGCAGCAGCTATCAAACGCCGTTTGAATGTGGGTTCAGAGGACGGGGAATTGGCAGAAGTCGTATTCCCTTTAATGGTAGTTCTGTTCATATGCTGCACCTTCTGTTATATGCGACTTATTATTAATGTGAGCACATTCTAATCAGGCTTTATTTTGCCAAGCAATTTTATGCATACGTATTCAAAACCCAAATCACTGTTTTTTTAGTCATAGACATAGCATATCTTTATTGAATACGTTTGCATAAAATTGCGACTGCATTTTCAGAATGACAACATCCCATTCCATGATCAGGCCTATGTATAAACTGTTGTCGGTTTTATCGAGGCGCTAACGATAATATTAATAGGGAACTTTCTGATGAGCCGTATAGAATCAACCAGCACAATAACACCTGCTACCGATAACACCATTGATTGGTGGAAAAGTGCTGTGATCTATCAGATCTACCCCCGTAGCTTTCAAGACAGCAACGGTGATGGTATTGGCGATATTCCGGGCATTATTCAACGGCTGGAATATATTGCTTCACTAAATATTGATGCCATTTGGATTTCACCCTTTTTTAAGTCACCAATGAAAGACTTTGGCTACGACATCAGTAACTACCGTAAAGTAGATCCTATCTTTGGCAACCTGGAAGATTTCGATGAACTCGTTAGCAAAGCTCACCAATTTGGCATTCGTATCATTATCGATCAGGTATTAAGCCATACTTCCGACCAGCACGAATGGTTTCAACAGAGCAGGCAATCTGTAGAAAACGAAAAAGCAGATTGGTATGTATGGGCCGATGCTGCAGAAGATGGCACCCCTCCCAATAATTGGCTTTCCATATTTGGTGGCAGTGCCTGGCAATGGGACTCTCGCCGTCAACAATACTACTTCCATAATTTTCTTAGCAGTCAACCAGACCTGAATTTACACAACTCGGATGTGCAACAGCAGTTACTAGATGAAGTAGAGTTTTGGTTAAAGCGCGGCGTTGATGGCGTAAGACTGGATGCCATTGTGCATTGTTTTCACGATCAACAACTGCGCGATAATCCAAAGCGGCCAGAAGAAGTGGCTCACAATAAAGGCTGCAAACCGGAAAATCCCTACGCCGCCCAGCTTCATGAATTCACCACTGATCGCCCTGAAAATATTGGCTTTATCGAAAAAATCCGCGCACTGTTGGATCGCTATCCCGGCACAGTGGCACTGGGAGAAGTCAGCTCTGACGATTCACTCAACACTATTGGACAATACACACGCGGTAACGAGCGATTACATACCGCATATTGTTTTGAATTACTGGGCGACGAACATTCAGCGAAATTTTTGCGCGAAACCGCTGAATCACTTATTAATACCACACAAAATGGCTGGCCCTGCTGGGCGGTAGGTAATCATGATTCTGAACGGGTTGTATCGCGCTGGGGAGACCATATCCAGAAGCATCCAGCTCAGATAAATTCAACCCAGGCAACTATGTTGACGGCGCTAATCACTTCGTTGCGCGGTCCAGCCTGCCTTTACCAGGGAGATGAACTCGGTCTTCCTGAAGCCGATGTGCCCTTTGAGTTATTGCAGGATCCCTATGGCAAAGAATTCTGGCCGGAATTTAAGGGGCGCGATGGTTGCCGAACACCTATTCCCTGGACTGACAAGCAACCATCAGCAGGGTTTAGTAATGTTGAAGGCTGGCTACCTGTCGATAGTCAACACTTCGAGTTAGCGGTCATAAATCAACACAATAACCCTGATTCTGCACTTAACATTCATCGTCATTTTCTTCACTGGCGACAGCAGCAACCCGCATTATGCTTGGGTGATATTGAATTTTTATCCAGTGACGAACCCGTATTGGTTTTTCAAAGGCATTGTAATCAACAAACTTTGCTAATTGCCTTTAATTTATCCAATGAAGAACAACAACAAACAATTACAATAGATAACCCATTAACTGTTTTATCGGATCATGATCTACTCAGCGGGACATTATCCGGTCAGCAAATTAATCTTCCAGCCTATGGAGTACTGTATGCCGAACTGGAATAGGAGACTTTTCCATTTAGTCATAGTGTTAGGCATATTTGCCATTAATAACAACACCATTGCAGAACAAGAAAAAACCACCTCTTCAGAGCTTTCTGCCAGAACAGCCTTTGTACAATTATTTGAGTGGCGTTGGCAGGATATCGCCATTGAATGCGAACAGTTTTTGGGGCCAGCAGGTTTTTCTGCAGTACAAATATCACCACCCAATGAGCATCTGGACCATAGAACCATAGGCAACATACTGCCTCAATTTAAAGGCATCTATCCCTGGTGGGTACGTTATCAACCAGTGAGCTTTCAGTTGTATAGCCGCAGTGGTAATCCTGAGGCATTTAAAGATATGCTAGAACGCTGCAACGCGGCAGGTGTTGCTGTCTATGCCGATATTGTTATAAACCATATGGCCAATCTCGGCGATATTGGAGTAGCGGGAACTACATTCGATAGGAAGCGCAAACTCTACGCCCATTATCGACCAGAGAATTTTCATGATGATTGTGTTATTCAACAAAGCGATTATAGCTGGAGTGATAACCCAACAGTGCGCAAACAACGCGCCTACAGTATTCGCCATTGCCAGCTTGGTGATTTACCAGACCTAAAAACCAGTACCAAAAACGTTCAACACAATATTAATAATTATATTCAATTATTAATTCAACTTGGTGTTAGTGGCTTTCGCATCGATGCGGCTAAACATATGCAGCCCGACGATATTCAGAGGATTCTCGAAAACCTGGAAAAAAACATTTACATATTTCAGGAAGTCATCGATTCCGGCGATCAACCCGTATCAATCAACGATTATCTCTCTACTGCCGATGCTACTGAATTTCGTTATAGTTATGATATCGGTAATATTTTTATCGATGGAAAACTTGCTGATTTAGCTAACTTTGATGAACGCCGTGGTTTTATTGCCAGTGACAAAGCTGTTGTCTTTATTGATAACCACGACAATCAGCGTGGTCATGGCATGGCCGCTAAGCTCAACCATCGAGAAGGAAAATTATACGACCTTGCTAACATTTTTATGCTGGCCTGGCCCTATGGTTACCCAAAAGTAATGTCCAGTTATGAATGGGGAGGTGTTAATGACAGTCTGGGTCCACCTCATGATGGCAAAGGCAATACCCTACCCGTTCACAATACCGACGGCACTATTAATTGTTTTCAAGAACAGTGGTTATGTGAACACCGACGCCAAACCATTGCCAATATGGTGAATTTTCGCAACATGATGACGCAGCAATCAGCAAAAAAAGTTGTACATTGGTGGGATAATGAAAGGAATAAAATAGCTTTTGGACTTGCTGCAAAAGACGCTGATTACAGTAGCGGTTTTTTGGTCATTAACAAAGAAAGCTCAGTATTAAAAGAATATCTAAATACAGGGCTTCCTGCAGGTAAATACTGTAATGTTATCAACAGGCCGTTATTAACAATATCTCAGTGCACTCATCCCGAAATAGTCGTCGATGAAAATGGCAAAGCAAGAATAAACATAAAAGAAAATTCGGCACTAGCGATTCATACTTCGTATATGATTGAAGGGTAATGAAAAAATTTATTTATCGCTACTTTTTATACTATCTAAGCTATCCATACTCTTCAATGCCTTAAGTTCTTCCTCAGTCAACGGCCCATAAAATCTAGGATAACTCCAGCCATATCCCCATCGAAATGTAGTAGGAAAAAAAGGAGAGCCTCCTACCCTAACACCTGCCAGCATCAATAATGCTATTTCTGGCTCACCAACTTTCTCAACACAGACTTGAAGATCTTGATCCGTTTTCTGTCGCTCTTGATACGTTCCGCCTTTCCAATATGCATAATCATGAGCAGTACAACAACTAAGCCATAACTCATTCTGTTGCAATGTACCATCTGGAAAAGCACTACAACCATCGGAGGAAAAAGGCTTAAGCTCATCTGCCAGGCTTAATGCAGATAAAAATATTAAAAACATACAAATTATGGTTCTATTGACCAATAACATCTTTGTTCCTTGTTCTACTATCTTTACCTACCATAGGTATAGCCACACCACCATCATTAAGTTCTTTTTCCAGTGCTAATGTTTTTTCTTCTTGTCAATTCTTACACGCACCTTAATTACTATAAGCCTCCCGCCTATCCTTTCGTTCCTTTAGGCACAACACGTTTATACACATGATAATATTCTTTCGAAAAATAGAATTTCATCAATTGATTATCGGGAGATAACATAATATAGAAGAACACCAGTTCATTATTATCAATTGGTTCTTCCTCACTACCATAGCAACTTTGCTTACCATCATTGCTAATATGTTTGGCAATTAGATTATAACCCCCAGCTACAACCTTCTCTGCAGAGTATTCAATCACCCCTTTTCTGGAGCCATCACTTCCTTCAATCTTTGAAATACTGACAAAGTCTAAATATGCCTTGTGACATTTCACAGGCAATTCTTTATTAGAGGATTGAAACTCCCATTTACCAAGCAGTTCTGATGCGTTTACAACACCGCATAACATCGTTTGAAGCAGCAATAGTGTATTTATCAATCTCTTACACATAATGATAAGTATTATTACGTGGACTTTTTTTGTCTAACAACTGACGAAATACGTCACATTTATTTTGGTAAAACTAATCACCTTTAGATGTATTTTCAAAAATATTTCGGGATAAATAGTCAGCTGGTTATAAGTAACTCACATACCCCGGTAATTTTCCACAATTTTTTTATACAAATCAGCCTCTTAAACGACATGTTATGAAAAACACTGCGCGCTAATTAATATCATATAAGCCACTGTCATGATTTTTGCTCTCCCCCTTACGTATTTTGTATTCCATATGAGGGGAAATTCAATGCTTAACAAGCAACTCTTAATCCTGGTCTCTTGCGTACTATCCAGCTTTTTATTAACGGCCTGCGGAGGTGGAGGCGGTGGTAGCGATGATAGCAGCAGTTCGTTGAATACTGGATCGACGCCTGTATCGGTTGAATCATCAAGCCTTACTTTGCCAAAAACTCTGGAGATCGTAACCAATGAAACTGAATAAACGTATCATTAATCCTTTTTCAGTAGCAGCTCTAACAGGTATTTGCAGTGTGGCTAATGCAGCCTTTGATGATGCTGGCACTGATTACACCAATGCGCTTCAACAAAGGCACGTATGGAACGAAGCATTGGAGCCTGTCGAATTGGTAAATAGTATTTTGTGTTTTTCCTCACAAATGTTACCAACCGAATTTGTCAATGCCGGGCCTTATTTAGTTTTGGCGGACGAAGCACAGTGTTTTGATCAAGAAGATAATGGACAGGCAGGAAATAATGCGTCAAATACGCCGTCTTATATGGAAGTCATCGTAAATGTCACACGCGATTCTGATACTACACCATTGATCATCAATGCCTGGATTCCCGGGATGGAAGCGGGTGAAGATGAAGAGGCGATAAAGTTTAAAGCTGTAGTATCAGAAGGTGCCAATGGTAACAACCCTTTTGGACAATTTACCTTTAATTTTGAATTCTTTGATTCCATCGATAGCACAGTTCCTCATGGTGGTGGTGAAGTTAAAACTGTCGACACCAATGATGACCAAATCGGCTTTACTTTCTATGAAAGCAGTGAGCGAGATGGCTTTCAGTCTGAACAAAGTGCCAGCGTAGTCATGAATTCGGATCGTAGCTCGGGAACGGCATTAACTTCTTCCAGCTGGGATAATTTCGGTCAGGCCTACGGCTTAACTTTCAACAATGAAAATGTGTTAGTTCAAAATGGACCAAGTTATGACGACTTGCCCTTTCAAGATGGCGATAATAGTGGCAGTTGTTTAAGCCGCACAGATTTCGACGATGCAGTTTGGCGTTACGATTTATTTGATTCTCAAACCGGTGATCAAATTGAAATCGACTCAGGATTTTCATTCCGCTATGACAGTGATAATGACGAGCAAGTTGATAGTTATGGCCATATTGGTTATTGGGGTGTTTGGACTGAAGAGGAAGGAGCCCTCAACAATGGTGATATTATTGAATCGGAAGACCCAGTATCAGGTACAGTTTCGCAATACACTATAGTGAAAGCACCCGGTCGTTTGATCAAGCATTCAGTTGAGACACTACCATTAACAGATGTGCGCGGTATAGAACTGAATTACTGGGATGATAATGCTATTCAATCTGGCTTTGACAGTTGGATTGTGAATTACCTGACTGTTACAGAAGATGGAGTTAATGCTGACGGCTTTTATCTAGTCGCTGGTATTAACTGGGGTGATGAGTCAGGTCCTGAACGTACAGACGTGACAGATAGTTTGATCAATCTGTCAACTAACGAAACAGTGTATTTGTATTCAGAACAATTGGGTGGTGACATTAACTATAAAGCGGGAGATACGGATTTAACTTTCTTCCGTCAAACCATTGTTAACGGTAGTGAAACAGGTAATGATGAGTTATTGAACACAGGCTCAGTGACGTTACATTGCTTTGAGCGTTGTCCAATCGGTACATTGTCTAGCAATGATTTACAAAACTTTGATGGTGTAAATAGTCCTTACGATGCATCAGTTAATAGTGTTGGTAGCGCCATTCAGTACACTTTTTCTGACACTGGTGCGAACATGTTAACGCTGGTACGCAATAGTAACGATGAGGCGGTGAAGTTTGCTGATGGTTTAACTGAAGAGAGCCTTGCCAACTCGCCTCACCAATGGGGGTTGCGTAGCGGGCCAATGGTGACTCCGGATGTTGCAGCAGCCATGAGCAACCCTTGGGATATATTCGATCCTAATATAGTGACTGAATATTATGTTTGGGAAGCCGGTATACACCACTGGAATCAGTTGGCAACAGTAAAAGATGTTAATGATGAAATTCGTTCATTCGATAGACCCATTCAGTTGAGTTATCGCCATAGCGATGCCAGTGACAGAACAGGTAATGCCGGTGATTATGACAATGCTCTGGTGATGTTGAACTATGGTGGTAATGGTGATCTTTGGGGCATTCCTCATGAGAGTGACAGTTCAACGGAACATGGATTCCCTGCTTTTAATATTGCCGATGGTGTTGTGATGGGGCCCAACGATGAGTTTGTAATTAAAGCGCGTGAAATTGAGCAAACTATGGCGGATGCTACTGGGCAGTGTACTGATCTTGTCATCGACGAGCCCGCAGTTCCTGTTCCTACAGCTGTGACTGGCGATGCTGATATTGGCACAATGCCAATTGTTACCAGTGCGCCGAAAGTGATTGCTGGAGTATTACAAGTTCAAGAATGATCTGACCAAGTCATAATCTCGAGCGTTTTAAAAGGCGGACCTTATTTAGGAGGTTCGCCTTTTTTATAAAAAATTAAATCAGGAAAAGAAGATTTTTTATATCTGGTATTACTAAATTAACCAACAAGCCCTCAAAAAGCTAACCCCTATTTATACTGTTGTTAACGGATCTACTTTTCCACAATCCATTCATGATCCGGATCATTTTTAAATATCCAGGTGCGTTGTGGACCTGCCATCACATTTAAATAATACACTTCATAGCCGTGCGGCGCGCCGACTGGATGATATCCTTCTGGTACCAATACACAATCGCCATGCTCTACTGACATGGTTTCATCAAGGCTGCGATCATCGGTGTAGACGCGCTGAAAGGCAAAACCCTGCTGTGGGTTAATGTGGTAATAATAGGTTTCTTCCAAAGAAGACTCTTCGGGGATTTTATCCGTGTCATGTTTATGGGGAGGATAACTCGACCAGTTTCCGGATGGTGTAATCACTTCAAAGATCAATAAACTATCGGCCTCTTCCGACTCTGGCAAAATTGCCCTGACATAACGTTGATTAGTGCCCTCGCCTCTCACTTCCAGTGGTATGGCATCAGGTGTAATCAATCTAACGCTGTGACCACTGTTAGCCGGTGCGGTACACAATGCCACTTCTGCTTCTGTATTAGCAGAAATAGAAAATGCTGTATTTTCTGGTATGTATACGGCATAGGGGCTTTTTTCTTCAAACACAGTTAAGCGATCGCCGATATCAGTAAATTGATGATCACCAGCGGTCACATCAACTTTTCCCCGCAAAATCACCAGGCATAGTTCACGCGCTTCTTCCTCGCTCTCAAATTTTTCGCCAGCCTGTAATTGATGCACAGAAAAACCTACATATTTCCAGTTGGCCGACTGCGGCGTGACTTTTAGTACTTCACTGCCTTCGGTGGGAGCATGACTTTTTACCAGTAACGATGACATAGCTATACCTAATTTATTCCTTCACTTATTACTTATCAGTTAAAGTTAACTATCAACACGTTGTTTGGATGTTGCTTTAATGTAATCCTGATAAGCGCTGTTCACTTGTTTTCGGTTAGACACTTCAGGCACCGCAACATCCCACCAATAACCACCGGCTTCGGTGGTAATTAACGGATCGGTATTAATCACGACTACCGATACACCGCTATAGGATTTCGAATCCAGCAACGCCTTTTCAAGCTGATCAATAGATTCCACAAAGCTGGCTTTTGCTCCCAAGCTTTGAGCATGAGCAGCAAAATCAATATCCGGTAATTGCTCATGGTGAGTATCTTGTAATAAGTTATTAAAATTAGCGCCGCCAGTGCCCATTTGTAATCGATTGATACAGCCGAAGCCGCGGTTATCCAATACCACAATGGTTAATTTCAAACCTAACATGGCTGCTGTGGCGATTTCTGAATTCATCATCAGGTAACTGCCATCACCCACCATCACCACTACGTCTTTTTCAGGTGCTGCCAATTTTACGCCCAAGCCACCAGCGATTTCATAACCCATACAGGAATAGCCATACTCTAGATGATAGGTACCTGGCTGTTCAGAGCGCCATAATTTATGCAACTCACCAGGCAATCCTCCTGCGGCACATACAACCGTCGTGTTTTCTTTTTTAGTACGAGTAACAGCGCCAATGACTTCGGCATCGGAGGGAAGATCACGTTGCTGATTCGCCAGTGCTTCATCAGCTGCTTGGATCCATGATTGTTGCTGTTGTTGATAAAATTTTTGCCAACTATCGGATACATAATAATCAGCTAAAAGCTCTTGTAGTGTTTCTATACACAACCTGGCATCAGCCT
>JANQLG010000026.1 GCA_028280715.1 Spongiibacteraceae bacterium
TGTTAGACACGTACGAATTCCCAGGCGACGACACGCCCATCATCCCAGGTTCTGCCCTGATGGCGTTGGAAGGCAAAGACGACAACGAGTTGGGTACTACTGCGGTTAAGACTTTGTTGGAGACTTTGGACAGCTACATCCCAGAGCCAGAGCGTGCGATTGACGGTGACTTTATCATGCCCATCGAAGACGTATTCTCGATCTCAGGTCGTGGTACGGTAGTTACGGGTCGTGTTGAGCGCGGCATCATCAACACCGGCGACGAAGTAGAAATCGTGGGTATCAAAGAAACACAAACGACGACTTGTACGGGTGTTGAGATGTTCCGTAAGCTGCTTGACGAAGGTCGTGCGGGTGAGAACATTGGTGCGCTGTTACGTGGTACCAAGCGTGATGAAGTAGAGCGTGGTCAAGTACTGGCTAAGCCTGGTTCAATCACTCCACATACCAAGTTCGAAGCAGAGGTTTATGTACTGGGTAAAGACGAAGGTGGTCGTCATACGCCATTCTTCAAAGGTTACCGTCCACAGTTCTACTTCCGTACTACCGATATTACTGGTGCTGTTGAATTACCAGAAGGTACAGAAATGGTCATGCCTGGTGACAACGTCCAAATGGTTGTTACTCTGATCAACCCGATTGCGATGGACGAGGGTCTGCGCTTTGCGATCCGTGAGGGTGGTCGTACGGTTGGTGCGGGTGTTGTGGCAAAAATTATTGAATAATAGTTTTTGAACCTGCATACAGGTAAATGAGAAGGGTCGCCAATGGCGGCCCTTTTACTTTCCCCACAACAATTTTTATTTTAGTAATTCAGCAACTGCTGATAATAGTTTTTTCAACGCTCCACGATTAGCTTCCACTACTTGTAATGCGTTGTGTCCTAACTCATTTCTGAGCACTTCATTACCAGACCATTCAATAAATTTTTCAGCTAGCTCAGAAGTATCAGCAACCTTACATAAAGCATTTTCTTGTTGTAGTAATCGACTGATTTCTAAAAAATTAAAATCGCTTTCGCCAGTTATAATTGGAATCCCCCAGGCTGCAGGCTCCAACATGTTGTGACCACCAGTATTCACTAGGCTACCACCAACAAAGGCAAAATCAGCAACACCATATAACATAAATAATTCACCCATGGTGTCACCAACAATAACTTGTGTAGCAATATCCAGATCAGACATCGCAGAGCGCCGCTGCACAGCAAATCCCTTTTTCTCTGCCTGACCAAAAACAGAATCGAAACGTTCAGGATGCCTAGGGACTAACAGCAACAATAAATTTGGAATTGCTTTTTGCGCATTATTAAAGGCGTTAAATATGATCTCATCTTCTCCTTCGTGAGTACTGGCAGCAATAGCAATAATACGTTCACTTTCACCACACCACTGTTCTCGCAATTTGGACGATGTATTTTTTAATTCATCACTAATCGCAACATCAAACTTGATACTGCCGCTGACTTGCAGCTGCTCTTTGGGCAACCCGAGTTGAATAAAGCGCTCTCCATCCGCAGATGTCTGGGCCACAATTTTAGAAATATTCATCAACATTGGCTGGGTTAAGCCAGAGAAACGCCGATAACCGGCAGCAGATTTTTCTGATAAACGTGCATTAGCCAACAACACAGGCACTGAATGATTTTTACAGCCCTGCAAGGTATTGGGCCATAATTCTGTTTCCATAATCAGCAACAGGCGCGGATTAATTTTTTGTAGAAACCGATTAATACTACCCGGTAAATCATAGGGCGCGTAGACGTGAAAAACACTGTCACTAAAAGCAGCACGTACCCGTTCGGAACCTGTTGGTGTCATGGTGGTGATAACAATAGTAGTGTCAGGATAATTTTGCTGAAGTTGTTTAATCAACGGCACTGCCGCCAGAGTTTCACCCACCGATACTGCGTGAACCCAAATACAATTCTGAAATGATGGAGCTTTAAAAATGCCAAAGCGTTCTAACACTCTATAACGATAGGCAGGTGCCTTGATTGCACGATAGAGTAATCGCAGCAAAATTAGCGGCGTGATGAGGTAGAAAAAAAATGTATAAAACCTGCGGGCCATAAAAGGGTAATAATCTTGCGATGTTTTGGCAAAATGCCAAGTCTACTGGCCCGCTGTTACAAGTTCCACTGAAATGGTATCTGATGAGGTACCTTTAGGTAGGCCTTAGTTCATCAAATCAATTAAAAAGCTAACTGCCACCCAAGGGTAATCATATCCTGCATTTCCATTTGCACACCGTTGGCGTCCTGATCAATGGTAGTTTCATACTCCAACGCCAGGCGGTTACCACGTAATGCACCTTGCTGGGCAACCCAGTTAAGACCAAAGCCCAGATCCATCCTTTCACCACCGAAATTATCGGGGTTTGCGGTGGTAACGGGAGCAGTAATAGCAAGGTCAGCACCATCAATGCTGTCTTCATCACGGTAGGTGAAACGCAATGACACGCTGAAGCCATCCTGCAATCGATAGCTGCCCCAACCGGTCAGTTTGTGAACATCACCCAGCGTGTAGTCTTCGTCGTTTTCACTTAGGCGAATGGTAGCGATATATTGCGCGCCCCAACCCAAGCGATTCTGATTACCTGTGTAAGTGATACCGGGCTCGAGATCATAGGTGCCTGATCCTAACTGCATGGGGTAAGGCACACGAATAGTTGGGCGGGTATTCATCGGTGTCAGCACCGTATCTTTTTCATCAATACTGCCTGTCGGTAAATTCAACCCCAAATTTAAGTGTACTTTATGGGTACCGTTGTCCATCAATCCATACAACGCACCGATTTTAGTATCACCGATTCCAGAGGTCTCGGTGGTGAATTTACCTAGTTGATTGGTACCCATCATGCCCATGTAGGTGAGGTGATCCATTTCCTTTTTAACGTAGTTCAACATGGCCATTAATGTCAGCTTGTCCGATGGCGCATACATGAAACCGAGCATGTGCATTTCTGTGGTCATTTCCAAGGGCACCACGCGAACTGTGGGAGGCGGCGCATTAGGATTAGTAATGGTGGTAACAATTTCGTCAGCACCGATATCACTTGAACCTTGCAGGTTATCTTTCATGTCCATCGACATATAGCGATAGGACACCATCCACTCACCCTTACTGTGCAAGTGATCACCCATCACACCAATCGGCGCATGACTATCTGCATAGATAGGACCAGTATTGCCGGCAATATGCGCACCATCAGCCATAACGAGGCTGCTTACTAATAAGGAAGAAAATACTGCTGATACGGTTTTTGATGTATTCATGTTGTGCTCTAGTAAAAAATTTGCGGCGAATGTTACCAATGAACCTGACAAAAACCGATGCGACACGGTGTCGCAGTTGATTTAATCCTCTCTGTTATATTGCTGAAACTATGGCTATTCGCTAAGGTGCCGGTCTGTTAATTAAACTGCCTATCCACATGAGCATTAAACTTCCCATCGACATCAATAGAGTGAAAGGCTTTTTAGCTGAAGATGAAGCCGAGGCGCTGTTCCATCACGCACTGGCTATGGCCCCCAAAGCCGCAGTTATGGAGATTGGCAGTTATTGTGGCAAGTCAGCGGTTTATCTTGGAACCGCTGCTAAAGAAGTTGGTGGTGTCGTTTATGCAGTAGATCACCACCGTGGCTCTGAAGAACATCAACTCGGAGAGGAATATCACGACCCCGATTTGTATGATGAACGGGCAGGCCTGATGGATTCATTCAGAGCTTTCAGAAATACCATGCGACAATCACAACTGGAAGATACTGTTATACCTGTCGTTGCACCTTCTCGTTTGGTCGCCACACAGTGGGCAACACCGCTCGCCATGGTATTTATCGACGGCGGCCATAGCCTGGAAGCCGCCATGGTTGATTACCAAAGTTGGGCGGGCCATATCATTCGCGGTGGCATACTGGCTATTCATGATTTATTCCCCAATCCTGAGGAGGGTGGCCAGGCACCCATTACTATTTATCGCCTAGCGCTGGCTTCAGGATTATTTGAGGAAGTTGAAATCGTGAATACGTTAGGGTTATTAAGAAAACTATAGAATTGATGTTACAGCTTTTTAGAAAAGCTTTTTACGCCATCAGCAATCTCTGACACTTCTGGCATATTCACCTCAGTAAATAATCGTGAGGCAGCAGTGTGCTCGGTCAGCGCATCAGCGGCCAATAAAATCGCACCAGCCGTCCAGGTGGGTTTTTCATCGGGCCACAGCACATCCTGCACAAATTGATAGCCAGTCCAATAGGAGCCATCCTCCAACCGCCACTGATGCAGCCAACTGTACAAATTGACTGCACGGGCGTGATCACCTGCCGCTAACAATGCCATAGTTAGTTCGCTCGATTCAGCAACGGTTACCCAAGGCTCATCGGAGACGCAACGACAACCCAAGCCCTCTTCAACAAATACATGCCACTTGTCCTTCAGATGAGACTGCGCATGCTGCCTGGGAATCACTCCCGTTAAAACCGGATAAAACCAATCCATGGAATAGCGCTCTTTACTTTCCCAGGTACGATCAAAGCGCTCAGCTTTATGGCTTAGTGCTTCACCCAACTGGTCGCGAGCCTCACGCCAGTGATCACAATCAAACCCCAGTGTTGTTGCAATATTGCATGCACACTCCAGGCTTTTGTAAATGGAAGAACAGCCAGTAATTAATGCGTCTTCCTGCGGGTCGCCTTCGGCATCGACGGCCCAATGAATCTCACCGTGCTCTGTTTGCAACCCCACAACAAAGGTAATAGCCTTTTGCACTGCGGGCCACAGCGATAGCAGAAAAGCTTCATTGTTAGTTATCAAGTAGTGATGCCAAACACCGGTGGCAATATAAGCGACGAAATTGGTCTCACGCCGCTCACCATTTTCAATATCGTTTTCCCGATAAGCTGCCCACCAGCTACCATCGGCTAACTGAGTATTAACCAACCACTGGTAGGCTCTCTCCGCCGCCTCCCATTCACCACCTATGGACAAGCCCATGGCTGCCTCAACATGATCCCAAGGATCGGCATAGCCGCCGTCATACCAGGGAATGGAACCATCACTTTGCTGGCAATTGAGGATGAACTCGACCGTTGGCCGGAAAAAATCAGAGGGGAAAAGCCCCTTGGAGAGAAATAATCCGCTCAAGTCCCACCCTCCTTGCTAAAGTACATCACCACACTTTTCCCTAACACCGGATTGAGCAACGCTTCCAAATTGCGGGTAAAAGCCGGTTTATCCATTAAATCCCAAACCAAAAAGCGATGATATTGTTTGATCAACCAGTTATTTTCCTGAGAGCGCCAGAACAAACACTTTAACCACCAGAAAGGCGAGTGCAAGGCATGGGCCCAGTGCCGGTGATGAAAACTCAGGCCAGTCGCTTCTATAGCTGACTTCAAGGCTTTGCTATTAAAAATCCGAATGTGACCACCTTCTACATTGTGATAAGCCTTACTTAACATCCAGCAAATACTCTCAGGCCAAGTACGCGGTACGCTGACACAGAGTAAACCACCCGGCTTTAATACTCGCTCGATTTCATCGAGCACCGCTTTGTAATCCTCGATATGCTCCAGTACCTCGGAGCAGATTACCTTATCAAAACTGTTTTCAGCAAAGGGCAGTTGCAACGCATTGGCTCTCGCGAGGCCAAACGCTTTATCGTCACTTTCAGATTCATGGCCCGGCCCAAAATCTTGCTCAAAATCGGCAAAACGCTGGCGAGTAGTTTTAAGATTCTCTATTCGGAGATCAATACCAATGGAAGCAACCTCCTGCTGCAAATAGGCGGCAATGGTATGGCGACCTTCACCACACCCCAAGTCCAACACCAGGTCGCCCTTTTCCAAAGGCCACTGATCAAAATTCACCGTTAACATGCCGCTTGTCGATTCCCAATCACTTGTCGGTAATAATCTGTCATTTGCACTGCAGCCTGTTTCCAACAAAATAGCTCTTCAATCCGTTGGCGCCCGGCAACTGACAATTGCTCACGTAACAGATCATCATCTAACAATTTATCCACTGCTTCAGCGATGGCTTTTCCATTCTTGGTAGGCACTACGATACCAGCATCACCCACTACTTCAGGAAGTGCACCACCGTCAGTCGATATCAATGGAACCCCACAAGCCATAGCCTCCCCAGCCGGTAACCCAAAGCCTTCATATACCGAGGGCACAACTGCTACCGAAGATTCAGCATAAAGCTTAACTAACTGGTCAGTGGAAATTCCACTCACAAAGCGGATATGGTCGCCAATATTGAATTTATTGATCAGCTGCTCTATTTCTCCTTGAGGTTTTGGCTTCCCGACCACGACAACTTCCAAATTAGGGTATTTCGGTAGCAGCTCTTTTATCGCTTCTAGCAAATATCGGCCACCTTTTAGTGGTGTATCCGAAGATGCCGTTGCCATCAGCTGATATTTTTTGCGGGTAACTTCGGGTAATGGTCTGAATTCATCGGTATCGATACCGTTATAAACCAAATTTATCGCATCGCGCCCCATATCAAAGGCTTCAGCAATATCCCTGCGCGAACAATCAGAAACCGTAATTACATGATGAAGCTGTCTGGCGACTTTCTTTTGCATAGTGAGAAAGGAGTGCCAACGCTTGAGCAACACCCTCTCCTTCCAATTCTTGGCTGACCGCAAAGCAATAGCCAAATCATTAGTAATTGGATGATGAATAGTTGTGACTAGGCGAAAGCCAGACCGCTGTAGTTTCAGCATACCCCAGCTCAAACATTGATTATCATGGATGATGTCGTAGTGTCTGCCATTCTTTTTCAGATATTTATACACCCGGCGGCCAAAACATTGAGGCTCGGAAAAGCCACCGGTCAGCTTGCCCGTCCATTCAATAATATTGGTCATCGATTTTAAATGGTGAGCTTGAATTGACCCCAAACCGGTCTCGTAGAGGTTCATGCCGGGCATCTTGATTAACTTAACCCGTTCATCCAGATGCGGATAGGGTTGGCCGGAGATTACATCGACCTGATGACCAATATCGACTAGTGCTTTACTTAAATACTTGAGGTATATTCCCTGACCCCCGCCGTAGGGGTGACTGCGGTAGCCCAATAGGCAAATCTTGAGAGACTTGTAATTGATAGAATTTTGTTCAATGAAATTAGGTAAGTTACCTTCAGGTAAGGAATTTGTGCCTAAGTTTTCAGCTAGCATAGTTATTTTCTTCTGTTTTTTTGAGACAAAGGCCTTAGAAAAATAACGACCTGCTAGTATTAAGAGAAAGTGTTAGAAATTGGCGAAAAATTCTACTCTTTACCACTAGGAATTACCAATTCAAAAAGATTCAGCTACATTTTATTACAATTATGTCAACCAAATTGAAAGCTGTTCCGTTTAAGATTCGCACTGCTTTGCTATAATTGCTTTTTACACTAGGTCATACGAAAAAATGGTTCTTTTATGCTAGGGAAGCTACTCAACGCCAAACGATCTCACAAACGTATCGTATCACTTATCTACGATGCATTAGCTTTGGGTCTAGCACTATATTTGGCCTTATGCTTGAGGCTGGGTACATTTTCAGTAAATCTTGAACCGACGATTCTCAGCAGTTTTGCTGTCACATTAATCGTATCGCTAATTGTTTTTGTTAAATTAGGCCTCTACAGGGCTATCCTGCGTTATGCCCCCGTTGAAGCTATTGTTACCATTTTTATGGGTATGGGAATCTCGGCACTAACGCTTAGCAGTATAAGCTTTTACCTCCACGCCCCTATTCCACGTTCAGCACCCATTATTTTCTTTTTAGCCGCCCTAGTCCTCTTAGGGGCACCACGTCTATTCTTCAGAAGTCTGGTGAGCCTACTCAATAACCGCCGCAACCAGAACGGCACTCAGGTCGCGCCAGTTATTATCTATGGAGCCGGCTACAGCGGCTACCAATTGGCGCTAGGCCTTCAATCAGAAGTTTCGATTTATAAAGTTGTAGCATTTGTTGATGACAACCCTAAGCTTGCAAAGAGTAAACTACATGGCATAGATGTTTATTCATCCAAAAACCTAGAACAACTCGCTAAGCAGTACAAAGTGAACACTGTGCTATTAGCTATGGGTAACATTTCCCGTAGCGAAAAGTCTCGTGTCATTCAAGGGTTAGAGAAATTACACATAAAGACACTAACTATTCCAAACCTGCAGGATATTGTTAGTGGCAAAGCGCGAATCAGCGATATTAAACCTGTAGCCGTCGAAGATTTGCTCGGAAGAGACCCGGTACCTCCAAAACCAGAACTCATGGATGCCTGTATCAAAGAAAAGAACGTACTAGTAACCGGAGCTGGTGGCTCTATTGGCAGTGAACTCTGTAGAAAAATCATTCGACAAAAGCCGGCCAGCCTGGTTCTCTTCGAATTAAGTGAGTACAATCTCTACGCTATAGAACAAGACCTGAAGGCCCAAGATAAAGAAGCAACCATTAAAATCATTCCTATTCTAGGCAATGTACAAGACCAAGAACGCCTAACAGCAGTGATGCGTGCTTTTACTATTGATACGGTTTATCACGCTGCCGCCTATAAACATGTACCCTTAGTAGAGCATAATATTATCGAGGGTATAAATAACAATGTACTAGGTACCTGGCACTGCGCTGAGGCAGCAATTGCAGCAGGAGTTAAATCATTTGTTCTAGTCTCAACTGACAAAGCAGTACGCCCAACCAACATTATGGGTACTACCAAACGCATGGCTGAACTAGTACTACAAGCTCTTACCGAGCGCCAAATCTCTACCCGTTTTACTATGGTGCGCTTCGGCAATGTACTAGGCTCTTCTGGATCTGTGGTGCCGCTCTTCAGAAAACAAATTGCCAATGGAGGCCCAATAACAGTTACCCACCCAGAAATTACTCGCTACTTCATGACAATCCCAGAAGCTGCAGAGCTAGTTATTCAAGCAGGCTCTATGGGTAAAGGAGGGGATGTTTTTGTGCTGGATATGGGAGAACCCGTTAAGATTGTTGACCTTGCCAAGCAAATGATTCATTTGTCTGGACTAGACGTAAAAGACTCTGAAACTTTGGCAGGAGATATTGAAATAAAATTTACCGGTTTACGACCAGGAGAAAAACTCTATGAAGAGTTACTGGTTGGTGAAAATGTGACTGGTACCGAGCACCAGTTGATTATGCGGGCTGAGGAGAAGCTTTTACCTTGGAACAAAACATATGCGTTACTCAAAAGTATTACTTTAGCGTGTCAGCGAAACGAATACACAAAAGCCCATCAAATTCTTCTTTCAGCACCAACTGATTATCAGGGCAACGGGGATGTCCAAGACCTCCTCTGGCAACTTTCTACCGATTTGCCGCAAAATCTGATAGAGCTTTCCACAGCGAAAAATTAGTCATCTTTCAAACATCGTGTTTATAGTATTAGTCATAAACATCCTTATCGATACTTTATTTCACCAAGAAGCTCATGTCTTCCCTCCATTTTACAGAGCATCGGAGCTCAAACACCGACGCAGTCTTGCGTCCGCAAGCTTTTAACCGTCAGATTTTTCTCTTGCATAAGCTCTAAGACCCGGCAGCGAACAAACGCAGTAGCTGCACTTGAAATGTGCTGTGCGTCACTAAAATATGACCATGAGTCATTAGAAACAGAACACGACTTTCTACAAAATATACGATACGGCTCCAAAACAATTACTCTTTCATCTTCATCATATCTATCAAAAAAATCACGAGACCTCTTCAACTGACTTACATTTTTGAGATTCAATTGATTCAAATTAGATAATAGGTCTTCTTTCGAAAGCATTATAGAGGGTTGAAGGCCTAGTGTACCTTCAACTTCTGGATGAGCTCCTATAACAATAACACTATCCGACACCTTTAAGAAATGCTCAATAGTGCCATCCAAGAGAGACGCCCAGCGCCCATAAGAATCAGTATCATCGGAAAAATTTAATACAGAAGAACCATATAAATTCCATGATTGAGATATTACAACATAGTCATAAGTCTTTTCATTAGCATAGAGCTTTTGCCGAATCTCGTTACAGGAAATATCGGAGAACTTGTCTATGAAATCAGCGCCCTTTAAGAGTACACATCCCCCTCTAGTGACAGTGTCAACATCTTCATTAGAAAAACCTAAAGCTTCATTGAAAGGTAAAACATAATGCTGTAAGACTGAATCGCCAACAAATAAAGCTCGACCATGTTTTGCAGAAGCCACTTGAAATCCTCTCTTGAAATTACTATGAAATGTAGTCGAGTGGGCTTGGGCAACCTCTAGCGCGAATGGATTTAAATATTTAAATCGCTCTTCTAAACCACCGGTTTTTGCCACCAACAAGCCAACAATAGCAAAAAACGGAATGGTCGATGTTATACCAATTAACACCATGTTTGATCTTTTAAGATCTTTAGAATGCGCAATCTTTCTGATAGGATTTTCTATAAATCTATACGTCAACCACGACGCGATACCTGACAACACTGATACCAGTGTGAATATCAAGATCGCTGAATATTCAACGTCAAAGAAATACAAGAATGAGATTAGTGGCTGGTGGAACAAGTACAATGGATATGAAATGAGGCCAACAAATACAAACACCTTGTGAGATAATACCTTTGTAACTGCTCCATTATTATGAAAAGCAATAATTAGCGACGCTCCTAAACAAGGGATCACAGCGTTAAATCCAGGGAATTTAGATTCTCTATTCAAAAGAAATATAGGAATAATAATCAAAAACATGCCCAAGTAACTAAATAGCCTTTTATAAACCTCGCTTATTGAGCTCACATCGAAACGCTGAAGCAATAATGCCGTAATGACTCCGACTAAGAGTTCAAACGCCCGGAAATGGAGTAGAAAATACCCCTGGGTTAGATTTTTATCCACCGCATGAACCGAAAGCATCAATGAAACCACAAAGAAGAAAAAAGCGACTGGAATAAGCAACTGCTTGGAAAATTTGTAAATAAGCAAAAGGATGATCGGCCATACAATATAAAACTGCTCTTCTACGCCCAACGACCATAAATGAATCAAAGGTTGATACGCTTCATCTTTTGCGAAATAGTTAACGCCTTGCGCAAATAATATATTTACCGCACCGAATGACGAAAAAAACAGTTCTTTTCCCAGGTTATCGAATGCTTTGTTGTTATAAAAGACGAAACCAAAGGCTGATACTACCAAGAGCGTGATGCTTAAAGCTGGCAATAATCTTGCCGCACGCCTTTTGTAAAAACCAGTAAAGGAGAAGATACCTTCTTGAACCTCTCTATGTATTAATTGTGTAATTAAATACCCACTTATCACAAAAAAAACATCGACGCCTATATAACCGCCAGAAATAACGGCAATACCAGAATGAAAGGCAATCACTGACATTACGGCAACTGCCCGCAAACCATCAATGTCACTTCTATATTTCAAAATTCAGTCCCAATTGGTAGCAATTCAGAAAAATCAAAACACTTTATTAGGTGTCATAGTGGATTGGGCTCTTTGAACACTGTCCTCCCTCTCGACAACCTCAAGTTTTCGTTGTTCGAGACTCTCCAGGCATGAGGACTTCTTCTTCCCCAACGAAGACGTTATAACCTAGCGATACTCCGGCCTGTATCCAGGATCGATCACCGAGTTGGGACCCACCAGCCATACAGGCATTGGTCCCCAAATGCCCAAATGCCCCAACTACACAATGATGATCAACTACGGCAGCCGAATTTACTATAGCGCCTTTCCCCAACGTCGCTTCCGTTCCAATAATTGCTCCGGCCATCACCGCAGCTCCTTCTCCAATCCGAGCACTAGGAGAAACCATTGCTTGTGGATGAATTACTGTTACAAGTTGCATCCCTAGAGCTTCTGCTTGCTTTATCAAGCTAGACCTAACTTTGTTATTCCCGATTGCAACAATTATTCCGTCTACCTTCTGCGCCAAACCCTCCAACGAAGATATCGAACCAAGCACAGTCACACCAAGTACTTCACTAAACTTAGGAACGGAGTCATCCAGAAAGCCGATCAAATTCATATCAGGATCTTGTAGGATGATTTCCGCTACTGCCCTTCCATGCCCACCTGCACCAATCACGACTACATTTTTGACCACCATAGTTCAATTACTCCAACACCGCTGGTTTCTCGCTAGATCCTGCATGATACTTTAATGCCAGAAACAATATGGGCAAGTAGGCAATACAAATTATCATCGACCCGCTGGCCCCCTTAAAAACTAACCACGAAAGTGGGGCTAGCCAAAGGAGATTGATTAACAACACAGCCAACGTAACAGGTTTATGCCCACCATATTGCCTGGAAGCGTATTGATAGGCATGACTTCTATGAGCCTCGTAGATTTTTTCACCATTCAAAAGTCTTCTTATAAGTGTAACTGACGCATCAATTATGAATACCCCTAACATAATCATCCAACACCAGAAATACTTTTCGTCAAGTCTTGAAGAGAATATAGCCAGCCCACCTATCATAAGACCTAGAAATCCGCTTCCCGCATCGCCCATAAAGATCTTGGCAGGGGGAATATTCCACACAAGAAAACCAAGAGAAGCTGCCGCAAGCAATACATGAAGTCCAAGCAAATATGTATCTTCCCCTCCTAGGTATAAAAAAACAGACATTATCAAGAGGCTTGTAACCGCCTCAACACCGGCGAGACCATCAATACCATCCATGAAATTGAATAAATTCAAAATCCACACTCCACCTATCACTGCTAGAACAGAGCTCACCACACCTTCTGGAATCAATATCCCCATTAAGTGGAGATCAGGCATGCCCGAATTAGCATAAACCAAGATAGATACAGAGAGGAAATGAACTACAATCCTGATTTTGGAGCTAACGTGTCCTCGGTCATCCAAAAAACCAATTACCGCCACTAGAATTCCAGAGACCAATAAAAGACTCGAAAGCTGAATCTCTCCATATGTAGTCGCCAGATAGGTGACTCCGACAATAAAGCAAATTACTATCGACACTCCTCCGCCTCTAGGTGTAGGGACTGAGTGGGAGCTACGTGAGTTAGGTACGTCTAACATACTTTGTGATATGGCAAATTTTCTAATATATGCCGTAAGCACGACAGTCATAACAAAAATTACTGCGCAGACTATATACAACATGCTAAACCCTTTGTTGTCATAACAAATTAATCTTTTCCAAAATCGTCGAATTAACAACTTTCACATCGTACTTGGATCTTACGATTTCGAGGCTGGCCTCCCCCATAGAAACAATCAGCTCATTGTTATCTATAAATCGGTGTATTGCGTTAGCCAAAGACTGAGAATCCCTACACGGCACTAAATAACCATTCACTCCTCCCTCGACCGTTTCCCGACAACCTGGTGCATCCGTAGTGATGACAGGTTTAGCCATGGCCATTGCCTCTAATACAGAACGAGGAGTACCTTCTCTATAGGAGGGAAGCACGAATACATCACATGCAGCCAACATAGGCCTCACATCATCTGTTGCCGGGATGTATTCAATAAGATTTTCTTGCTCCCAAGACATGACATCACTCTTAGGTATAGCTTCGGGATTTTCATCCAGCGGGCCCATTAAACGAAAACAAACATCCGGATAGTGTCCCTTGACTTGACGGGCAGCCTCAACATATTCCCGAACCCCCTTATCCTTCAGAATCCTGCAAATCATAAGAAATGTAAGTTTATCAGCCTTAGATGCCCGAGGAGAAAAATAGTCCGTGTTTACACCAGAGCCATTGACAATGAAAGTATCCACACCGTTTAACAAGCCCAATGATCGGAATAACTCTCGATCATCAGGATTCTGAAAAAATACGATGCTATTGCAGCGCAGAGCAACAAAATATTGCAACCTTACGATAAGCCCTATTAACTTAGCTTTTAACATTTTCGATGTAAAAACATATCCGATTCCCGTCACGGTAGAAGCTATGAGAGGAATCTTTGCTAAACGCGCGGCAATGGATCCATAAATTACCGGTTTAATGGTATAAAACAATGAATGCGTCGGCGATTCGACTTTCAATATTTTATACAACCGAAAAAGTATGCCTACTTCAGCAAGGGGATTTAACCCTGATCTAGAAAATGGGAGCTCTACGTGCCTAGCCCCTAAACTGGCGATCATTTCAGTCACATCATCTACTTTTGCTAGATCACAAGCTCTGGGACATACAACAACAACCTCTACTCCCTTTTCAACCAAGGACACAACCAAATCACGCCGAAAGTTTGTGACAGTAAATGCAGTATTTGCCACCATCACTACCCTGCTACTTATAACCTCACACATTTGGAGTTACCGCTGATAAAGCTTTCCTAATAGAAGAATGCAAATAGTCGCGCTCAGACTTCTGCATAAGGAAATAAATGAAAAAAAACTGAATCGGACCAACAAAGTAGGAAATGAAAGCTCCATTTTCAACAAACATAACGATCATAATCAATGCCACTGTATTCAATAAGACATACATCATCAACTTATAATTCTCCCAATCGAGACCTGTATAAAACCGCCTCCTACAATAAAAATAGTAAGCCCCAAAAAAAATGACGGGGGACACAATAAACTTTAGCGTCCATCCATAGAGGCCAATATAATTTACCGATAAGTAAACAACTATAATATTGAGTGAGTAAAAAGCTGTCAGAAAAATTCCATGTTGCCTAATCCTCCCCGTAGGAGTCATAACCTGAGAAAAAACATACCACCAAAGATAAAAAATCAATCCCGCAAAATGATATGGTACGTAAAGGCCCGCTGCGGAAAAATCATCTGAATAAAAAATCCTGATAAAATAATCTCTATAAGGAATTCCCAAAAACAGAAGAGGGGATATTGCAATACTTCCTAATCTGAGGGCAGAATTGATGAGCTCTGATATCTCGTGATTATCCTTAAGCTCACAGAATCTTGGATAGAGATATGTTGTGAAAGCAGGCAGAACAATACCAGTTAACATACTGGCCCACATAACAACTGGGCTATATAGCCCTACACCCTCTACCCCCAATCTCGATACAACAATTGCTCTGATTACGAATTCAGAGACAATTGCATAAACTCCTACGCTTACACCGAAGCCGGCAAAAGCAGCCAACTCCCTTACATATTTCTTTTCTATCTTCGCCAACAATACCGAACTCAGTGTTATATTATTTGGCCTGAGACACCGCTTATAAGAAAAATAGAAATTAATTACCAATGTTGTTATGTAGGAAAAAGCTATGTATGAAACAGCACCGTCTAACGAGAAAAAATAGATAAATGGAACAACTGCTATCAGATTGACTGCAACGATATATACTCGTGCCTTAGCAATATCCGCTGTAGCCTTAAAAGCCTTGAGAAGAGAGAAGGGAATGCTGTTCAAAATCAGGATGGGAAAACATAGAAATGCAACATATAAATATTCTGCAAACTGGCCCTCTCCAAACATATACTCAACAACAGCATTAGAGAAAAACATCAATATACTCAACGTTAGAGATGCGAGTATTGACGCCATTATTATATAGGCCTTCAGAACTGACCTAATGATAGCGACCGATTCGCTCGAAGCAGAATTTTCAGCAATTTGCTTGACAAGCCCCTCGGGTAAACTTAATAGGGTAAAAGTAGAAATCTGCTGCGTAAAGAAGGTTAACTGCTCGAATACTCCGAGCCCCTTCACACCAAGAAAGGTGGCGCTTAGCTTTATTCTTACTAGTCCTGCAGCAAATTCTATTAACCGAGTAAGTGCCAATATAGAAGTATTCCTGGCGAGAGATTCAATTGCCATATACGTCTTTTACAGCTCTCGCTGGAACCCCCGCATAAAGAGTTTTAGATTGCAAATCATGATTAACCACAGATCCCGCAGCAATCATCGACTCCTCTCCAACAACCACTCCCATTAATATACTTACACCCAAACCCAAATAGGAGTTGTCTTCAACCTTGATAGGAGCATTGTCGGCTGGATAAAGTTTTGAAAGTGATGAATTTGACATATCAAGATGTGTAAGGAAATTACAGCGCATAGCGACGACCACATTATCGCCTATCGTAATTTTATCTCTAAGATCAAAAAAACATTCTTTTCCTATGTGGCAGTTTCTACCTATCTCTAAATTGCTAAAGTCTTTACAGTTGTGAAACACAGTACCAGAAAGTATTCTTGTTCCCGTCCCGATTTTCGCTCTTCTGAGCTTCAAGATAGGCACTATAGACGGCTCACTTAATCCAGAAAGAAAGTGTGTTGCATTATCTGATCCAAATAATATTTCTCGCAGGAAATAGATCAAAATATTGAAAGCTATTAATAGCCTACCGAACAAATGTTTTTGAACTCTATGAATCAACAACTTCATTGACGAACAATCTTCCCACTTAACTCTGATCTAGCTAAGTACACTAGTAAACATCCCCCAAAGATAAGAGAGACACCCATTTCTAGAGGCACGGTATTAAGAGTAGCTATCAGTAAAATAATAACCACAACTAGCAAAATCTCCTTTTTCATCCTGTAACCAAGCCATTCCCTCATTTTGATCGGCACATATACTAGGGCATACATAACAGAGAGACCATAAATTAAACCAAACTGTGCAAATTTATCTAGAATGTCAGAATGTTTGCCTATTCGTTCATCGTAAGCCCCCACACCAAAAGCAGCATTATCGACAAAGGTTAAAACGCTTCTCGTGTATACCTCCACCCTACTGCTCACTGCAGCTGTCGTCTCACTTCCGCTTAGCAAGCCCATCAATCCTATAACCTTTTGCTGATATCTGGTGCCTTCTAGGATATCAACTAAAATTTCTGGTGCCGAAATTACCGTAAAGCACGCAAATGCAGCTACTAATAACATAAGGGTTGTCAACGATGTACTTAAAACGCTCTTAAATCGAATTAGGGAACAGAACAAAATTAGGCAACACAAAGCTAGCGCAATAGAATACTGAGCCTTAATAAAATAAACCACTGACAAACAAAAGTTTAAGCTCAACAAAAGGAACAGGAATTTATTCTGATAAACTCTACCTACTATGGCTTTTAACCCACCGATAATAAAAGGTAATAAAATCAGATTTGCATACACGATTCCATAACCGCCTAATCCCTTAACAGACAATTCTCTAGAGAAATCATTACTTTTTGATAGGTATCTCGATACATTGTGATCGAACATTAGAGCATTAATGGTTAGCAGTAGTGTCACACCATTAGAGATCAGTATGACGTACATCAACACCAGACAACTTTCAGGCTCATCTTTTATGATTTTCAACGCCATCAAAGCCGTCAACAGAAATATCGAAAAATGAGTATGCCTTCTAGAAAACTCACTTGGAGAGTTATGGACATGCACTATCCACAAATATGTCAACATGAAGAATATCGCTATAGTGAACCTTGAAATTATTAAGTTTTTTCTTTTAAAACAATCCAGCATATTAAACATTACATAACAGAATAATCCGAAAACGACCAGAATTCGTAATTCTATGCTGTATGAGAAGTATGGCAGAAGGCACCATACAAATAGCGGGATAAGCAACCAGTAACGATCAATTGATATCTTCACTTTATTCTCTTAACAACCCCAAAATAGAGCCAATTATTTTATCTTCATTTCTCTGACTAAATTTTTCCTGGTAAGTCTTATATGCCTGATCTTTGACCTCATCAAGGCCTGAATAATTATTCACCTGCTTCATCTTTAAAAGCATAGATTCTTTATCATTACACTCAAAGGTAAATCCATTTACACCATCACATACAATTTCTTCCATTCCCTCCAAGGAGGATACTAGAGGGATTACACTCAGACTCATGGCTTCTATTACTGGCCTTGGAAAATGAGGGGTAGTAGCTGGAAAAAGCAGAAATCTTGACTTAGCAATATAATAAAGAGGATTATCAACAGGGCCAATGAGTTCTACATTATGGTAAGCCGATAGCTTTTCGGATAGCAGCATCCCATAGTAACCAAGCAGACATATATTGCCTTCAAAACCCGATTCAATTGCGTGGACGACGGCTTCTATACCCTTGATCTCTCTTTCACCACCAACGTAAATATAATCCCAACGCTTCTCATCTAGTGAAAGTAAATTTTCTTCAGAAACTACATAGTTATAAACCACCCTGCTTTTTTCCGACCTCGATTGCAAACGATGGTAATTATCTTGACTCAGGAAGAATATGACGTCGGAAAACCGATCAATAATAATACGAAGAAATTTCCGTCGCATCCCAAAGTATCCTTCGGCGACAGCTTCTCTAACATGCGTAATTGTCTTTAACCGAAAGAGCTTGGAAACCACCAGCCAATCACTAAGCACTGAAGAATTTAGATAAACTAAATCGGGTTTAATTTTCATCAGCCAATAGGGCGCGATGACGAAAAAAGTCAAAAACCAAGAAAGTATCTGATATAGAATTTTATGAATCTCGTGATAGCGATACCAACGAGACGAATGATTAAAATAAAGCAGTGGTAACCCGACAATAGTTACACTCGCGTTTGAATATAAACTCTTTGCCTCACTATCATGAAGCAATAACACATGTACGTCATGACCATCATTAACTAATCGGGTCACTAACTGAGATAAACTTCTTGGAGCCCCTCCCAAACCTTTACCATGATGAATAAACAATATTCTCGAACTTTTGCTTGGCATTCTAGAAGTAGCGCCTTGTCTTTACTAAAGTATTAATTGCTAGCTGGCGAGCTCTAAAACGATACATTCAACAACGTGCGCCACATCATCTGCGCTCATATCAGCATGCAACGGCAATGTAAGTAACTCTGGATAGATATTCTCTACAATACTTTGTTCATCAAGCGAAGCATCGCGAAAGTAGCTCAATCGATGGTTAGGGAAATAATGCACACCAGTCTCTATTCCTTTGGCCAACAAAGCATCCCGCAAGGCTTGCCGGTCCTTAAGATTCTTGATTCTTACTACGTATATATGAGGAACAACCTGAGAAAAATCCTTAACGACTGGCTCGATACTTGACTGCTCTCTAAGCAGTTCAGAATACAACGTCGCCATTTCCTTTCGTTTTGTTGCAAACTTCTCTCTTTTATTTAGCTGGGCGATGCCAATGGCCGCCATAATATTGCTCATATGATAGCGCCATCCTTGGGTGACAACATCAAATTCCCAGCTTCTCTTCCCCTTAAACCGAGCCTCTGTGTCCCTTTCTACACCAAGTAAGCGATAATCTTTCGCTTTAGAAATCAAAGCCTCATCATCGCTTACCAGGCATCCACCTTCGCCGGAGGTGATATTTTTGATCCCGTCAAAGCTGAAACAGCTTACATCGCCAAAACTACCAATTTTTTTATTATCATGAGTTGATCCAAACGCATGAGCAGCATCTTCAACTACCCTGATACCATTGTCATTGGCGAAAGCATAGATTCCATCAACATCACCAGCAGCCCCACCGTAAAAAACAGGCATTATTGCCTTCGTTTTGCTGGTTAGACGATCTTTAGCGCTTTTGATGTCAATAATGAGATTGTGCTCGTTGATGTCGCAAGCGACTGGTTTTGCTCCGGTAGCAGCGATTGCCTGAAAGGAAGCAACATAAGTCAGCGAAGGAACCAAGACCTCGTCATCTTTTCCGATTCCCATAGCCTGCAGAGCAAGCTGAAGTGCTGCAGTGCCATTCGCAACGCATACTACAGGACGACCAAAAAAGGCCGATAATTTACTCTCATATTCCAGGACATCAGCACCCATGCCCAAGAATTCTCTATCCAATACACAAGAGACAAGTCGTTTCTCCTCTTCTCCGATTACAGATTTTGAAAGTCTGATTCTGCTCACTCTACCTATCCTCTATTTGAAAGGCGGTCATACCTTCCAAGGGGCGTTCCCTGACACCCAAAGTTCCTCAAGATGATCTCTATCCCTTTTTGTATCCATACATTGCCAATATCCCTCATGAAGATAGGCTTGTAGCTCTCCCATTCTCGCTACCGCTTCAAGCGGCTCCTGCTCAAGTACTGTATCGTCCCCTTCGATGAGCTCGAAGAATTCTGGCTGAACTACAAAGTATCCTCCATTTATCCAACCCTGGCCCGTTTGTGGTTTCTCTTTGAAAGAAACTACAGTATTGTCTTCCAAGGCTAACTCGCCAAATCTGGCGCTAGGGTGTACCGCCGTCACGGTAACCATCTTCCCATGACTATTATGGAACTCTAGCAATTTATTAATATTCACATTGGCCACACCATCACCATAGGTAAGTAAAAAAGGCTCATTACCTATGAATTCTTGCAATCTTTTAACTCTTCCCCCGGTCATGGAGTTCAATCCAGTATCTACAAGAGAGACTCTCCAGTCTTTATCTTCTGAATTAAAGGTCTCTACTAGGCCCGTTGTAAGATTGACAGAAAAGTCAGCGTTTAGGCTGTGGTAATTAAGGAAATACTCTTTTATAACCGATGCTTTATAGCCTAGTGCCACATAGAAATCTTTATGCCCGTACTTTGCATATGTATTCATGATATGCCAGATAATCGGACGCCCACCAATAGTTACCATTGGCTTAGGAATGCTCTCGGTGTATTCCGCCAATCGAGTTCCAAAACCACCAGCCAATAAGATTACTTTCATTCTTCAACCTTCCAACTAAAATCAAATTCTTCCAAACCAACACGATCGGTCTCTTGAGGATCATGCTCAATATCTGCCACGTTCAGCAAAAGAGATGGGGTTCCATCCACTCCTTGAAACCCTATCCAAACCATGGGGGGTACCGTAAGTCTTTGGTAATTTTCGCGAGATAGAAGAAATTCACTGAATCTTCCATACGTAGGAGAAGCTTCCCTATCGTCATAGAGAACGAATCTTATTTTTCCGACAGGTACTACAAGGTTCATAACCATACTACGGTGCCTCTTCCAGGCCTTCGTTGCACCATGTTCTACGGTCGAGAAATAGGCTTCGCCGTATCCGTTAAAGCCAGGATCCGAGCGTTTCATAGCATGAAGGACATCTCCACCTTCAACTTCAATGATCCTGAGCTCTGTGAGTTGTACTCCCTCAATCATTTTCTACCCAAACCATATTCTTTCTAGTAGCCAACTGCGTGTATTCCTCAATTTGTCTTTCGGTAACTCTACCTATCTGCACACTGCCATCATAAAATGCTTTGTACCACTCAACCGTCATCCTCACAGTATCATCGAACTCAAGAGTAGGCATCCACTTGAGGTCTAACAAAGCTTTGTCGCAATTTAATTTTAACAGTCCAGCCTCATGAAAGACCTGGTTTTCGTCTGAAACATCCTTCCAACGAACACTACTCCAATATTCGGACATCGCTTCAATAAGCTCTTCGACGGATTGGTTGTTATGCGCAGCAGGGCCAAAATTATAGGCCTCGCCATGAAGCCTATTACTTTCTGCCAACTTAGCGCCTAACGTCAAATATCCACTAAGGGGCTCCAGAACATGCTGCCACGGTCGCGTCGCGCGAGGACTGCGAATTTCAACAACACCCTCACGAGCCCACGCCTTTACGCAATCAGGGACAATCCTATCCTTAGCCCAATCACCACCGCCGATCACGTTTCCTGCTCGTGTTATTCCCACTACTACGTTAGAGTCTTCTGAATTTAGATAGGATTCCACGAAAGAGCGTATTGCCAACTCTGCCATTCCTTTCGACGCACTATAGGGGTCCTTGCCACCTAATTTATCAGTTTCGCGATACCCCCAGACCCATTCAACATTGTCATAAGCTTTATCACTGGTAATCATCAATGCCACGACTTTTTTGGATAAATGACGTACTGCCTCTAAAATATTCGCAGAACCAATCGCATTTACTTCCATTGTTTCTATAGGGTTTTCGTAAGAAGGCCTTACCAATGCCTGGGCCGCCAAATGAAATACGAAATCAGGCTCTACATCGTAAATTACGCCTTTTACCTTCTCTAAATTCCGAATATCAAACCTATAGTCCTTCAACTTCTCACCGATATTGGCGGCCGTGAAGTGACATGGGTCTGAAGGAAAGTCATGAGATAGGCCAATAACTTTTGCTCCTAGCTTATCGAGCCAAGAACATAACCAACTCCCTTTAAATCCAGTATGCCCGGTTACAAGCACTGTTTTCCCATTGTAAATTGATAACATTCGTTATAACTCCAATTCGATCTATCCTAACGGGACTATTTGTGAAACAAATCGATCTAGATTATTTGAATACACTTCAACATCAAAATTTTCCAGAGCGATACTCCTAGCATTCAAGCGCATTTGACTCATATTATTGTGAGTCAATTTTTTGATTCTATTCAAAGCATCAATCAGGCTATTAACGTCATATCCCTCACAAACTATCCCGCTAACGCCATCTTTCAGATAACTGCCAATATCACTAGTTATATTGGCAATGATTGGAGTACCAACAGAAAAACTCTCTACCATTTTCGTTGGAAAGCCAGCTTCTGCGTACCTCTTGTGGGGTCTCAGCAAAATTGTAAAATCAGATCTTTTTACTAATTCCAAAGCATCCAGTTGTTTTACAATACCCCTTGTTGAGATGAATCTAGGCAATTGGGTGAATCCCCTTCGCTTGATTGCTGGATATTTAAGCAGTTCTTCTCTTGTTATACCTGCAATTTTTAGTCTAAATACACTCCCGCTTGGATCGGCTCTAAGCAATCCCTCTATGACGTTATCGAACAAATCCTTATGGCCTGGCGTGCCGGTGTAAGCAATAGAAATAAGGCCATCCGTCGCTGCGGCAACATTGAAATTTGGGGATACCTCTTGAACATCTAATGTTGGAGGCATTTGCAGGCTGGCACAGCCCTTTTTCAGATAATGATTATGCAAATAACTACTAATTGATATCATATTTTCAAACTTGGGAGAAAGTAGCCGCATCGCCAATTCAATGTTCCAGTAATAAGGATTGACAAGGCCTTTCAACATATTAGGTGGGTCGTACCATTCCACGGCATCAAAAATCAAAGGTATTTTTGTTTTGTTCGACCAACGAATTAATCTCATCATGTATGGAGAATATCCACTATATAAAATCACCGCTTTTGGTTTTTCTTCCAGCCTAGATAACCACTCCACCGTTCGCCTTCCCATAGTCAGGTAGAACATATACTTGATTAAGGAAGGGTAATTTTCAGCCGTTCGCTCTGCCAAAGACACGACTTCAATTCCTTTGTACTTATTAGGCTCGACTCCATAGGATGGTAACTGACCACATGCAACGACTACCTTGTAGTCGGATAAGATAAGAGATTGGCAAACCCCCAAAATTCGCCTAGCAGCAGCGCCACCATTAGGAAAGGAAAATGGACCTACATAAATTATGGTTCCTTTGGATTCAGTACTCACGCCATACAACTCGTTTTATGTAGTCTGTATAACTATGTATTATTCGAACTACCTTTTCAGAAACGTTCGGCATGCTGTAGTCTGCCACCAAGCGTAAATCTCTGCTTTGGTGCCGAGATTGCCCTTCTAAAATTCTTAAACACTGCATCACACGAATGGAATCAAGCCCTACCAGCATTACAGATGCCTCTTCCATTCCTTCAGGCCTCTCATGAGCTTGTCGCAAATTTAATGCAGGAAAGTTGAGAATTGATGACTCTTCACTGATAGTACCGCTGTCTGAAAGTACAGCTTTCGACTCGAACTGCAATTTATTGTAATCGCTAAAAGATAATGGCTTTAGAATTCTTACCTTCTCGTGAAATTCAATCTGTAAGTTATCGATTCTCTTCATTGTACGAGGGTGGGTCGACACTATTACTGGCAACTTATAAGTTGCTGCTATATTGTTCAGAGTCTCTATCAATTTTTTAAAGTTACTATCAGATTCAATATTTTCTTCTCTATGAGCACTTACAACAAAGTAATTGCCCTGATTCAGATTTAACCTATCAAGAATGTCTGATTTATTGATTTTTTCTCTATAATGATTCAGCACCTCATACATCGGGCTACCTGTTTTGATTACCATATCCGACGGCAAACCTTCACGCAGGAGATATTCTCTGGCAATAGAACTATAAGTAAGATTGATATCCGCAGTATGGTCTACAATTTTTCTATTGATTTCCTCTGGAACACGCTGATCAAAACATCTATTGCCAGCCTCCATATGAAAAATTGGAATTTTTTTCCGCTTGGCAGCAATTACTGACATACAACTATTGGTATCGCCCAAAACAAGCAATGCTTCAGGATCCACTTCGGTTAGCACTTTATCAACTGCAATTATTACATTTCCCACCGTCTCAGCTCCGCTAGCTCCTGCGGCACTAAGAAAGTAATCTGGTTTTCTAACGTTGAGGTCTTCGAAGAAGATTTCATTTAATTCGTAATCATAGTTTTGCCCGGTATGAACCAAAATATGATTACAGCATTCATCTAACTTGGAAATAACTCTTGAAAGTCTAATAATTTCTGGCCTGGTTCCTACAACAGTAACCACTTTAAGTTTTTTCATGCCTAAACCTCAGATGAGACAGTATCCGGCTGCTCTCTATCAAATTTTTCGTTAGCCCATAAAAGAACTATAAGATCATCACTGCCTATATTGCTAATGTCATGAGCCCAACCAGGGATAGTTTCTACTATTTCTACACTCTCACCTGAGACTTCTTTATAAAAAATTTCTTGCGTTATCATATTTCTGAAACCAAATCTTGCACGCCCTTTTACAACCGCAAACTTCTCATTTTTAGTATGATGATAATGGCTTCCCCTCGTCGCACCAGGAGATGCTGTAAAGAACGAAAACTGACCTGACATTTTCGTCCTTATTAATTCCGAAAAGACTCCTCGTTCATCTTGATACATGGGTACTGTATAGCTAAATTGATCCGGCCTCATGTAACTTAGATAAGTAGCATATAGAGCTCTTTCGAACCCCTGCCCGACCTCATTAACATCAAGACTTTCTCTGCTCAATCGATAGATCCGCAACTTCGCAACTATCTCACCAAGCGACTCTTTGTAAACTGGTGATACTTCGCAGCATTTGAAACAGCCTTCTGACTCGGTTTCAACAGAGAGTAAATGTATAAATTCTCGAACAACATCATCTATATAAACCAGTGATAGGACGTTTTCTGGATCAGATATAGTTATCGGCAAGTCATTCAATATGTTGTTACAAAATGTAGCTACCACAGAATTATAATTAGGCCGACACCATTTACCAAATACGTTAGGAAGCCGGAATATAAATACAGGATTTTTATTTTTTTTTGAAAATTCTATTAGACGATGCTCAGCAGTCAACTTGCTTTTTCCGTAAGGGCTTTCATTTTCGACCTGAATCGAAGACGAAAAAACAACGGGAACACTTCTATTCTGTTTTTCTATTGCCGTTATCAGCTTATCTGTTAAGCAAACATTTCCTAATAGAAACTCCTCTTCTGAATCTGGACGATTTACCCCAGCAAGATGAAAGACATAACCTACATCTTTTAGCAGGGCATTCAACTCCTCAGAGCCCTGTTGTCTAGTAAATTCAACAACTGACAAACCGATTTCCTGTAGGCGCAAACATAAGTTCTTGCCTATAAAACCATTAGCCCCTGTCACCAAAACCTTAGATATCTTATTTTTACTCATTCTTAGCACTTGATCCACTTACTACAGAACGGATGAATTGTAATTTCATCAGCAGCTCTTTCATTTCTTCGATATCCAATCTTTTAGTATTATGAGAATGATAATCTACTGCTTCTGCGACAGACACCTCTCCTTCCTCAATATATTTTTCGTAATTGAGATCTCTATTGTCCGCTGGAATTTGATAGTAATGCTCATGATCGATTACATGAGCCATTTCTTCTCGCGTTAACAGAGTCTCATACAGTTTCTCTCCATGACGTGTACCAATGTTTTCCATAGGGTAGTTCTGTTTTCCTATCAATTCGAGCAACGCTTGTGCCAGTGTATGAACTGTTGCTGCTGGTGCCTTCTGCACAAATATATCGCCGTTTCGCCCTTGCTCGAACGCGTAGAGAACTAGCTCAACCGCATCTTGCAATGTCATCATAAAACGGGTCATATTTGGATCTGTCAACGAAATAGGTTTTCCAGACAATATCTGATCAACGAACAACGGAATCACTGAACCCCGAGAGGCCATTACATTACCGTAACGAGTTCCGCAAATCACCATTTCCTCATCAATAACAGTTCTAGACTTGGCAATCATGACTTTCTCCATCATTGCCTTAGAAATCCCCATCGCATTAATTGGATAAACAGCTTTATCAGTACTTAAAGTTACTACTTTTTTCACTCCATGATTAATAGCTGCTTCCAATACATTCTCTGTACCCAGCACATTTGTCTTAACTGCCTCCATAGGATGGAACTCACACGACGGTACCTGCTTCAAAGCTGCTGCATGAAAAATGAAATCTACTCCTCTAACTGCATTTGATACGCTAGAGTAGTCTCGTACATCCCCAAGATAAAATTTTAATTTTTTGTCATGATATTTCTTTCGCATATCATCTTGCTTTTTTTCATCACGACTGAAGATCCTGATTTCACCGATGTCTGTCATCAGAAATTTTTTTAAAACCGCATTTCCAAATGATCCAGTACCACCCGTTATCATTAGAACTCGATTAGAGAACATCCTTTGCCTTACCTATTTAACTCAAAATGGATTGTAACCGTTATCTTTGTACCTAATAACATTCCAATGTCTAAAATGCAGATAGGCCTGAACAATCGCCAAGATATTGCTTGGCTTATTTTTTCCAGCCAACAACAGAAAAACATTTTTAAAAAGTGATCGAAGTAACCATTTACGATAAAACTTCTGGGCTTTATGAGAAGGAAAGTGTAGTACGGATAACTTTAGTACTGCCATAGTTGTCCAATACTCAATTCTTGCTGAGGTTTTTTCCCCCCCACAGGTCGTGATACCACCTTTGTGCCATAGTTTTGCTTGAGGCGTATAAATTAGTTTAAATCCTTCTTTAAGCGCCCTAAAAGCATAATCATTTTGCTCTCCATACAAAAAAAAGTAATCTGAATAGCCTCCTATAGTTTTGTACACACTGGAAGGCATTAACCAGAATATATCATCAAGCATTCCCATTTCTCTCTCGGAATCATATTGTCCTATATCCTTTTCACGTCGCTCCTTCACTATCGACTTTTGATTCAACATTTCTTCCGGATCAAAATCCTGCCCAATATATTGCAAAGTATCTTTTTCGTCATAGTTATAAACTTTACCAGACACAATTGCTTTCTTATCATAACGTAAGCCTGCATCCACTAACTCGCTAATAGCAAATTCATCAATTATGGTGTCATTATTCATAATGAGATAAAAATCTGGATCATAGCTGCTTGCAGACTTTAATCCAAAATTAATACCACCCACGTAACCACAATTATCTTTTATTCGAAACAAAAAGAGACGACCATCTGACGGAATAGAATCTTTTAATTTTTGATAATTTTCTTCGCTCGAACCGTTATCAATAAGAAACAGTTGAAAATTTCCGTAATCACTACTAAGCAATGATTCCACGCACCCCAATGTATACTCGTTCTGATTGTAGTTTAATGTGATTATGACAACACTTTCTTGAGATTTTTTTTCCATTTAACTCTCTAATCTTTTCTAAATAACTGTTTTTCACGCAAACAATTAAAATATTATTGATTAATGTACCAATCCATTGCTTCACTCAAGCCCTCTGCCACTTTGTGGCTTGGCGAATATCCAAGCATGCTTTTAACTTTAGAGATATCAGCCTGGGAATGACGAACATCACCTTCACGGAAATCACGATATATAGGTTCTTTCAACTCAAAATTTTTAACCCTGTTGTCTAGCTCACTTTGAATCAATTTATAAAGCTCAATCAAAGATGTTCTATCGCCAAGTGCGACATTATAAATCTGGTTAACTGCAGATAATTCTGATGTCGTTGCCGCAAGTAAGTTGGCTTGAATTACATTCTCAACATAACAAAAATCCCTACTGGTTTCTCCATCACCATTAATATAAACAGACTCTCGATTTAACAAACTTGATATCCATTTTGGAATGACCGCCGCATAAGCACCATTGGGATTCTGTCGCTTTCCAAACACATTAAAATAACGTAAACCTATAGTCTTGAAGCCGTAACTACGATAAAACACATCAGCGTATAATTCATTAACGAACTTTGTTACTGCATAAGGAGAAAGCGGACGTCCTATATTCTCCTCAACTTTCGGTAGAGCCATATGATCACCATATGTTGAGCTTGAAGCGGCATATGTAAAGCTAGACACTCCAGCATCTCGAGAGGCTACTAGCATGTTCAGAAAACCAGAAATGTTTGTCTGATTGGTAGTTATTGGATCACTTATCGAACGGGGCACAGAACCAAGCGCCGCCTGGTGTAATACATAATCGACACTTTCGCAAACTCGCCTACATATCTCCAATGTACAAATATCACCTTTTATAAACGTAAACCTATCCCACTGCTCAGTTGTAACCAGACTTTTCACTTCATCTAAATTTTGCTGATATCCTGTAGAAAAGCTATCTAGACCAACAACTGTTTGATCAAGTTTTAACAACTCTTCTAATAAGTTCGATCCAATAAATCCAGCAACACCAGTTATTAACCAAGTCTTTCTGTCTGTTTTGAGCTCTAGACAAAGCTGCTCGTAACGATTTTCCATATTAAAACTACTTAAAACTACCAATTTGAACTTGTAATAAATTAGAGGCGAATATCTGACTGATCTGAAGGCAAACAGTATTTCAAATCATAGAGAATATGGGAGCTGGCACCAAACTCACGGAGCTCTTGTTCTCCCATATCTATAAATTCTCTATGGGCTACTGCTAAGACTATTCCATCATAAGCATGACTTTCGGGCTCATACAAAACTTTTAAACCGTACTCTTTCAGCGCCACCTCAGCAGAAACCCAAGGATCATAAACGTCCACTGTTAGATCGTATTCCTGTAAATTCTCTATAACATCTACAACCTTCGTGTTTCTAATATCGGGGCAATTTTCTTTGAATGCTAACCCCAGCACCAAAATTTTTGCTCTGCCCAATTTAATTTTTCGTTTAATCATTTCCTTTACAAGCTGACTTGCAACATACTCCCCCATACCATCATTAATTTTACGGCCAGCCAATATCATTTCTGGATCGTATCCTATAGACGCCGCTTTGTGTGTCAAATAATAAGGGTCAACGCCAATACAATGCCCTCCAACTAATCCAGGCCGAAAAGGGAGAAAATTCCATTTTGTGCCAGCTGCCTTCAACACATCTTCCGTATCAATATCCATTTTTTCAAAGATGATCGCTAACTCGTTAATCAACGCTATATTTACATCCCGTTGGGTGTTTTCTATCACTTTAGCAGCTTCCGCCACCTTGATAGATTTAGCCTTATACGTCCCTGCGGTTATTATACTTGTATACAGAGCGTCAACGTAATTAGCAATCTCTCGATTAGAGCCCGATGTGACTTTTATTATATTTGAAATGCGACGCTCTTTATCTCCAGGGTTTATTCTTTCAGGGCTGTAGCCAGCAAAAAAATCCCTGTTATACTTGAGACCTGACACGAGCTCCACCACAGGAATACACTGTTCTTCTGTAGCTCCTGGATAAACAGTAGACTCATAAACAATAACGTCTCCTTTAGAAATTACCCCCCCCAGCATTTCAGATGCACTTCTAAGTGGCTCCAAGTTTGGCTGCTTATGCCGATCAATGGGAGTAGGAACAGTTACAATATAAACATTTGCTTTATATAACTCGTCAACGCTAAAACTATAATGCAAATATGTAGCTCCTGCTAACTCTTCAGAACTAACTTCTAATGTATCGTCCTCTCCTTCTCTAAGATTTTTAATTCGCTCTCGATTAATATCAAAACCTACCGTTGGATATCGCTTTCCAAACTCTACTGCCAACGGCAGCCCTACATATCCTAAGCCTATAACTGCTATGCACGCATCATCAACATTCATTATCAAAAAACACCTTAAGAAGGGAAACCGATTCCCTCAACTAATATTCAGAAAACTTATTTACAGTATACAGCACAAGCTCATCAGAAATTAGAGAATAATTGTCTAACTCTTTCAGCAAGTTTAACCTCCTCAAAAAAGACAACCAACGTCACCTGTAATATCCAAATGACCTTAAAATCGCCTTTACAAAACCAACACCATCATCCTGATTATTGAACGCTATCTGCTGTCACCCGTCAGAAGTTCTTCATAAAGTTTTTGGCCATGGCGTTAAACATGATTTTTAAAAAACCTTATTTTGCAACCCAAGCAATTAGTATCAGGTCGGCTTATTGCTAATGAGCCTCTACAACCTTAGGTCATTTAATCTTTTTTACCATAAGGCACAAAACACCAACAAAAAAAGAAGCTAATAAGCTAACCAACACACCCAAAAGTAAGACCAATCGCTTATTTGGCTTAACGGGAATGCCAGTAGCTGCCGCACTTTTTTCTAGCCTGAAAATATCCACTGCATCAAAATCTAAAGTATAATTTTTGAGTTGCGCTACAAAATTTAATTTTTCCGTTAACCCTGATATATAAGGATCATCGGATTTTCTATTCTTAAGAGCTTCTAAAGCAGAATTATTCTCAAGTAAAGATAGCTGTCTTCTTAATTCAGCCATTTCATCTATATAAGGAACTTCTGTTTTTCTATTTCTTAATTGATCAATTTTTGCTGTTAGATATGTAGTGCCCATAAGGTATAAGGGCAATTCCTGATCTTCAGATAACTTTATCTCGGCCATTGCCGGGCCTGGATCATTGTTTTTAGACAATTCTGACAAATAGGTGGGATTTTCTATATTTAATTTTTTAGCTAAAGCATTAGCCTCTTCAAGGTCAGCAATTGTATTATCCTTAGCTACAATTGCTTTTTTCTCTAAAGCAGCTATATCCGCATTAATAACTGATATTTTTTTTTGTATGTCATTTTCTAGACGCTCAATCTCGGCCTCTCTATCCATTTTGGCCTTGGCTCGCATCATTGCAATATCTCTTTCAGTTACAATAATTTTATCTCTTATGACACTCTTCTGTTCATTTTTAATTTCTGATAGCAACTGCTTGGCCGAGTAACCAACAAAATGATTAATCAACTCAGCAGACGCCAGCTCTTGCTGATGAAGCACCTTTAAGCTCAGCCTGTTCGGATTTAAGATAATTCCTTCTCTATCTTCAGGTAACGGCTCCAAAATACTTATAGAAAAACTATAAAAGAAACTCGGCAATAATCTCTTTTCTGAAGACTCAGCATCTGGATAGAGCCGTGTCAAATAACTCTGTTCTAAAATAAATTCTTCTAACTTTATCTCGGAGCGCAGATAATCATAATAACGGTTAAATATCACTTGTGGAGAATATTGAACATAACCATTAGTATTTAATTGTGATAACTGTGCCTCTTGAGGCGAGGATAATATTGTCTCAACTTCATACGTTTCTGGAAGTGTAATAGTGATGACAAATGACAAGACTGTACCGACAAGTAAAATCGCCAACATAATTCGCCATTGCTGCATTAGGCTTGATAAAAATTCTGACAGATCAATTTCATCATCCCGTATGACGCCAGGCGGATAGGCATAAACAACTGGCGCCATATTAGTTTGGTTTGTATTAGTAGTGTTTTCTTGAAAATGCTCGTCTTTCATTTTTTTCCAAAATTAATAATTATTAAGAAATAATTTTTATATAGCTTTGCTTCCCGTCATCTAACTCAATCGAAAAAATTGCTTTTAATTTCTGAGTAGCTAAATACTGCACTGTCAATTTCGAAGCCCTCTTCTGACATCAAGCTCAATTCTCAATAATTTTTGCTGACGCCAATGGCATAACACCGATAATGTCACTGATGATTTCTAACAAAGGTAATAGAACTTTCAAACTCATCCATACTGCCAATTTTTTGACATAAGAATTATCAACATCTAGCTCATCTAAAATGACTCAAGTTGTCACCTCACATTCAATCATCACTTCATATATGGGCGATCAAATAGCTTATAAATTCAACACCACACTTTACACTCAATACATCTAAAAGAAATTCACAATAATTACCTAAACCAATTCTTCCGAAAAATTTATCGAGTGTAATTTCGCATAATAACCTGATTGATCAATCAACTCCTGATGTGTACCTTGCTCTACAATACGGCCCTGATCCATTACTACGATATGATCCGCATTTTCAATAGTCGATAAACGGTGGGCTATCACCAACGTGGTACGTCCAGCCATCACTGCCTCAAGGGCTTCCTGGATATTGCGTTCGGACTCTGTATCCAGTGCTGAAGTTGCCTCATCTAAAATTAGTATCGGCGCATCCTTTAGTAGCGCCCTGGCAATAGATAAGCGCTGACGCTGACCTCCTGATAGCCGCGTGCCATCTTCACCTACTAAAGTATCCATGCCATTAGGTAATTCATTAATAAACTCTATGGTATGCGCATCATTAGCTGCCTTTAAAATATCTTCTTTACTCACATCTGCCAGCTGACCGTAAGCGATGTTACGTTCCACCGTGTCGTTAAACAGAACGACCTGTTGGTTCACCAACGCCAACTGCTTACGCAAGCTCGCTATTTCAATATCGTTAATATCAACGCCATCGAGAAGAATCTGGCCATTATCCACTTCATAAAAGCGCAATAGCAAATTAGCCAACGTCGATTTACCGCTGCCAGAGCGACCCACCAAGGCCACAGTTTGTCCAGGCTCAATAATAAGATTAATACCCTGCAACACAGGCTGATCAGACTCATAGGAAAAAGTTAAGTCTTTGATGTCAATGCGGCCCTGAATTCGTTCCAGCTGGGCTGAACCACTATTTTCTTCCGGCGGCCGATCCAGCATATCAAAGACAGACTGAGCCGCAGCCAACCCCTTTTGCACAATAGCAATAATTTCGCTCAGCGTTCTGACCGGTTTAGCAATTAAGCCCGCTGCCGTCACATAGGCAACCAAATCACCGGTAGTAGCCCCTTCTGAACGATTCATATAGAGTACTAGAAACATAATTCCCGCCAAGGCGGTAGCTATGATGAACTGCAATACCGGCGTTTGTATTGAATCAACAAAACTAAAGCGGACACCCTGCTTGGTATTTTTATCGCTAGCCTCATAAAACCTGGAGCTTTCATAATCCTCACCACCGTAGCTACGAACAATTCGGTACCCCTGCAAAGCTTCATTACTTATATGTGTCACCTTGCCCATCGACGCCTGCATCTTTTCGCTGAGATACCGGAATTTCTTACCCACATAAGAAACCAGGCCCGCCAGAATTGGTGCCACCAATATAAATAGCAGCGTTAAACGCCAGTTTTGATAAAGCAAATAACCCAATAACCCTATCACCAATAGCCCCTCACGGAACAACACCTTGACCGCTTGCGTGGCTGCAGCACTTACCTGAGTAACGTTGTAGGTAATCATGGACACCAGTTCACCAGAATTACTGTTATCGTGGACCTGACTGGGCAACACCATCAAATGATCGAAAAGTTCTTTCCGGAGGTCATTGACAACATTGAGAGAAATTCTGGTTAGAAAGTAGGTTCCCAGAAAATAGGCTATACCTCTCAGTAGGGTAATCCCCACCGCTGCTGCTGGTACAGCGTAGATATAAACCTCCTCTCCACTTTCTATCCCATCTACAAAATACTTCATCAAATGGGCATAACTGGTTTGCGCACCAGCGTATAAAAGATAGCCAATAAAACTGAGAAGAAAAAAACGCCAATAGTGGGCACTATAGCCAAGCAACAAGCGCCGATAGATGGGCCAACTGATAGCAGTTCCTGACTCAGAAGCGGGCTTTGTTGACTGTTTTGACATTAATAATTAACCAGAAACAATAAAAGAGGGTTCACTCAAACCCATTTGGGCAGGGCATTATATGTCAACATCAGGGTCATTCACCATCCTCATTAAATTACCATCAATAAATTTCTTGATGTCCATATCACTCCGAATACTTGTACTAGCTTTCATTGAGCACACGCGTTAGCATCAAGCTAATAAATGATTTTTATTAACTATCAGATTATCGCATATTGATGACTACAATAATCCGCACTTTACAGACAGGCCTTTAACAAGGGGTTATAGTGAATTCCATCAGCTTTAAATATCGCCTGAGAGCTTTATTTCCATTTCTCTTTATTATTACACGCGGCATCAAGCTACTCTACAGCAAGCGCTCTTTTCTTAACCAATCAGGATATTTAAATAGTATCCGTTTGCGCAGACCATGCCGAAATAATGGCTCATATCTGCCATGGATGAACTATCAAATGATTGCCTTTCTGGAGCAACGCCTTAATAACGATATGACACTCTTTGAGTATGGAAGCGGTTATTCAACTTTATTCTTCGCTTCATTGGTAAAGCAAGTGACAGCTGTCGAGCACAATAAAAATTGGTTTGACATTGTTAGCGATATGAAACCCGATACTGTAAACCTTATCTATCAACCGATCGAAGATATTGAAGCTTACACACAAGCAGCGGGATTCGAGAAACGACTATATGACATTATTGTTATCGACGGCAGAGAAAGAATTCGTTGTGCCCAATTTGCTGTCAACTTACTCACAGAACCAGGCGTTATTATTTTTGATGACTCATCCAGAACTCGTTATAAAAAGGTTGAAGCTTTTTTTGGGCAGTCAGGCTTCAAAAAATTGGACTTTATTGGCCTTAAACCCGGGGGGATTACCTGTCATCAAACATCCATTTACTATCGAAATAACAACTGTCTTGGGCTTTAGATATCAGGTTCATTTTGATGAGCAGCATAGGGATGCTATAACGATTGGTATTGCTAATGGATAAAATCAATATTTGTATATGCACGTATAAAAGAGGCGCTTTACTTAAAAAGTGTTTGACTAGCCTCTATGAGACAGAGCTACCAAAAGATGTCTCTGTTAGCATTACAGTCATTGATAACGATGACAAACAATCAGCAAGAATCATAGTAGATGAATTATCTGCAACCAGCCCACTCCCAACTCACTACTTCTGTGAGTCTAAAAGAGGAATACCCTGCGCTCGCAATAGAGCAATAATGGAAACTCAAAAAATAGGGGCAAACTATCTTGTTTTTATTGACGATGACGAGTGGGTAACAAAAGACTGGCTAATACACTTATATAGCTATTGCATCAAAAAAGGAGGTAAGGTTGTAGTATCTGGTGATGTAATTCCTGAAATACCCGCTGAAACGCCGAATGAAATCAAACCTTTTTTATATCGAGAAAACAAACATCCTACAGGTACAAGCTTAACCTCCTGCGCCACCAACAATGTTCTTATGCCTACATCAATTTCAAAAGACCTGGATTTATGGTTTGATGAAAGCCAACCCTACTCTGGCGGAGAAGATACAATTTTTTTCAGCACCGCTAATCGTTTAGGCATAAGAATTGAAAAATGCACCGAAGCGATTGTAAAAGAACACATCCCAGTAGAACGCACTAAAATAAAATGGCTAGCTAATCGAAAATTTTGGGTCGGCACAGTAAACGCTTGGAGAAAACGCCAGAAAGGCAAGCTATGGATAAATATTTTTATTTCATCTTTTACTCAATTGTTATGGCACAGCTTGTTAATACCAATAATGTGGCTTACTAGACAAAAAACCAAGAGAAACAAAGCCATATTAAAAGTCAGCAGAGCTGCTGGTGAGGTTTGTGGCCTCTTTGGTTATCGAATAAAAAGCTATTAAATAACTACTTATATTGACTAACCTTAAAGACCACAACATTATATCGCAGAACGCTTTTCAGTATGATTACTCGCTAGAATTAGGCACAAGGGCAACCAATAAAAAAACCATATATGATGGGGTTTAATCAAAGGTTGCTGGCCGTTAGTCAGTAAAAATATTACACCCATAACAAACCAAGCCACTATTGGCAATTTACTTTCTTCTTTTTTAAGCAGCTGGATACAACACCAAGCAATAAAACTTATCTGCGCAAGCAAAAATAATACACCTATCAACCCACCATAACGCATAGTATCGATTACAAAATTATGTGCGTGAGAAGCGAACTCCTTATCATTTAGCTGAAGTTTAATAAAATTACCCACACCATGACCAAAAAACAAATGATCTCTCGCCTGCTGTATAGAAAAGCTCCATAATTCGAGTCGAATAGAGTATGAGTATGCCCTATCTAAAAATGGCACTCGATCAAAATACAACCCGAACCCTAAAAAAACAGTTAGCAACAACACTGAAACCGGCACTAAAAACTTTAAATGCGTTTTTGCACTACCGTGGAACAACAACCATAACATTACAACAAAAAAGAATATTAGCGGCACTTTGCTCCGAGTAAGAAACACCACCATCAACGACACTAACAAACTCGCCAACAAAATCCATTTCCAATTCGAAGGCCACTTCACCAATCCGTATGCACAGAAAAATATATTAACTCCATATAATGAGGCAGTGACATTGATATCACTATTGACCGATATTCCGCCCAGTCTAGGCCACCGATTTTCAGCAATAGCTGTCGGTAAGTAGCTCCACAACGACAATATCCCAGTAAACAAGGCCAAAACAACAATAAATTTAATCAATAATTGATCAACCTGGCGATAGCGACCAACAACCACTTGCACAGAAACCATTAAAAAAAACAGGAATGCTGCAGGCTTTATAAAATACCATTCATTGCGCTTGGGATTAAGCTCCCCTTCTCCAACCCAAAATACACTCACTGCCAAATAAATAATTGGCAGCAAATATATAAACCAAGCAAAGGAATTTAGCTGCACGCGGCGCAACCACACCGGCGCAGCAACAACAGCAGGTAGTAGCATCAATATATAAAACGCGCGAGCCACCCCGCCATAATCTGGAGAAAAATAGAATGCACCTACTACCCAGAACAAACCCAACAATGCAAAGACACCGCAAACTCTCTCCAAAGTATCCCAATCAATCAAAGATCGATTTTGGTTTGTTGTAACTACTTCCATACTACTTCTTTCCCAATTCAAACGACATTAGATGTTAGTAAACTTTGCTCAGCAGGCGTATGATCTTATAGTATTCACTTCTGTAAAACATCTATAAAATAGCCAAGATCATCACATCATGACCATTCACGCAAAAGTGATTTCCCTCAATACTGATAATCCAGTCGCCATCGAATTAGTAAACGAGCTGAATAGTGGGGATATACAAGCTGAATTAGTAAGCGCAATTGATGGTCGCAGACAGATGCCTGCCCTAGAAAGTGATGAGAAACTTAATCAGAAGAGTTCATTAATCAATCGCAAATCTGAGCTCACAGCAACGGAAGTTGGCTGCTACCTATCACACTATCGAATCATCAAAAATGCTTACCAGCAAGGACTGAAGCATATCTGTATTTTTGAAGATGACGTTGTCGCCGAGCCAAAGCTCAACCAAGTGATTGAGACAATATGCAAACTGGATGAGCAAAAACATATGGTGCGCCTAATGTCTTTGAAGCTCAGAAAACGCAAATTCATTGAGTCATTGTCCTCCGAACACAGCTTGGCCAGACCACTGCGCGGGGCACTAGGCACACAAGGCTATATACTCAACCGTGAGGGCATGAACCGTGTCATCAAGGCTGGTGCTAATATCTGCATGCCTATCGATAAATTTTATGACAGTTTCTTTTTATTCGGGCTGAATTGCTATTATGTAGAACCCCATGTGATCTATGAGCAAGATAGCAACTCTACAGTAGCTAAGCGTTATCAGGACCCCGACAAACGTCTTTGGGTCAAATTAGCCTGGCGAATCAACAAGCTGTATCGAAGCCTGATGCGGAAATGGCACTACGTTATTAATTATTCAGAATATAGTGGTGCGGAAGAACCTTCTGGAAACATTGGCAAAAGCGGTCGTATTCGTTAAAAAATAACTAATCGATGGTACGCTTATCATCATCCATCCATCCGTGATAACCCCAATCACCCTGATTCCGTTTAATATCTAGCAGGCGATTTATAGTTGCGTCCAACCTCGAAGCCTTTCTCGCAGCTTTTCGTTTTGCCATTAAATTAGAATAATAACCGAGAGGAATAATATCGGGCCATCCCAAACCATCAATAACAACAAGTCGTTGTATTTTTTCTTCCTTTTGTTGAACAACAATATTATGTAGCAACAAGTTTCTAGAAGGCATACCGAGAGACTGCCATTGTTGCTTAAAGCTATCGACTTTTACTTTTAATTCTTCTGTATAACCAAACTGCCATAGGTATTGTTTTAGTGTTAATGAAATCTTACCATCATCGTCTTTGATGATTTCACTGCAAAGACCTCGCTCCCAATCAGTTTCTACAAAGCCATAACAGCGAGGAATCAAAGCATAAGCTTCCTTACCTATTTGCTGATCAATTCGTTGATAAACACGGAACTCTTCCTCATTATCATCGAAAAATTTTAGCGGCTTTAATGAAGCAGGAAATTTTTTTTCAGATTTTTTAATGGCAGGAGTACGATCGGTTCTGGCAACTTTTATACAATTATCACTATTTCTCGGATCAACAAAACATAGCCGATTACCACCACGGGCAAAGGCATTATCTTCAGGTCCTAGCTGTAAAATAATTGGCTCCTCAGAAGTCATTTAGCGCTCGGCAGAAATATTAATAAATAAATCTGAATACTGATCAGTAATCACTTTTTTGCTATAGCTTTGGTAATACAGTTTATTGGCGTTATCTGCCAGTCTTTTTGCTGCATCAGGATCAACCAATAATTGTTGAATCGCATCGGCCAATGCCTTTTCATCATCAACTGGCGTAACTAATCCCGTTTCTCCATGAGTAATTAATTCACCGGGACCCTGAGAATTAGTTGCCACTATAGAACAATTATGAAGCCAGGACTCTACAACAATGCTACCCAAACCCTCATGACGTGACGGACAGATAAATATATCTGCAGTTTTCATTAACGAGGCAATATCATTGCGCCAGCCGAGAAATCTAACTCTGTCAGATAAATTCAATTCTTCACATAATCGTTTTAATGCACCTTCCTCAGGGCCATCACCCGCTAACCACAAAATAGCATCATCAATTAAAGCTAATGATTGCAGCAAAGTATCAAAGGCCTTATTAACATGAAGACGACCCGCTGCCAGCAATAAAGGTTTATCAGTTGGCGTATCAAAACTATCGCGAGCAATAGACTCTACACTTTTTTCTTCGGCAAAATTGGGAATATGAAAAACTTTTTCAGCAGGCATTCCACCCTTGATTAAGTGATCGCAAATACCTTTGCTAATACCGATCCAATAATCCGCATGACGATAATATTTTAAATCGTAGTAATGTCCGAGACGACAGATCAACTGATAGTCGCCATTTGGCGTTAAACTGCTGGCACGATTCATATAAGCAAGCACAATATCCGGCGCGACTTTTTTTAATGCCTGTCGATATTGCCAGTGATCGACAAAATCAAAACGACCACCAAAACGAAAAGTGTTCACCTCAACTCCTGCCTGCTCAAGCCTTGGCACGCGAAACGAATTCGGCCGAGTAAAAGCATATTGCTGAAATTCTTCTCTCTCAGCTAAAGCACAAACCATTCGAGTATAATAATTTTCAGCGCCACCAACTTCGGCTCCTGCGAGACTTTGTACAACTTTAATCCTGGAACTCATCGTGTTTGCAACCACACATAGTCATGTGAAAAGGGTTGCTGCATTGATGCTTCAACAATGTACTGCGCATATAATTTATTATTCATCTGCGCATGAAAAAACTTATAGGCATTAGTCGCCCATTGTTGACGCTTAGCATCATCGTTATGGAATTCTCTGATTTTATTGACCAAATCGTCTGTAGAGGAAAAATACACAAGGCTCTGCTCAGGAAAAAGAGTATTAAATTCTGCTCTTTCATCAGTAAATACCAGCAGTCCATTACCGGCCATTTGTGCAATGCGCGCCGACGAATACCAGTGGTAACCCTCCTGGCGATTGAGATTTAATCCCATTTTGCTGCACGCTAGAGCCAAATCGTAATCACGCCCCCAAACACCCGGCTGCCCATAATTTCCCGGTGTATAAAAACGCAGCTCATCGCCCACTAACTGTTTTATTGTTTCAACAATTCTTCCACGCTCCGTATAGGCTTCGGACTTGCTGCAAAAAATCAGGTCATTACTGAATTCCGTTTGCGCAGACACATCAAATCGCTCCACACTGGGGTCGACCGGATTGGGCATATGATATAAGCGTGCACGCTTGCCCTTAAACGGCTCTAAGTCACGTTCACCTGTGGAAACAAAAAACGCATCGGTGACTTCGCAACGATGCTCAATCTTGGCAAAATTTTCCGGCACAAATAATGGATCGTTATTACAACCAACAATTATCGTACTAGGGCAAAGCCTACGTGCTTCTTCCAGCGTTTTGTTCTCTATAATGTCGCAATGACCAACAATGATTAAATCAGGCTGATAGGCTTCAACAGTTTGCAGTAAACGCTTATTAGCTTTATTAACACCTAGGTCGCGAATACCAAAGGGAGCTTCAAAGGTAGCCACATCTCTGTCACTAAAGGGCTGTACATGATGATCATTTTTAATCAGCCCATAAAATAACTTCTGTGCCCAGTTAACACGGGTATGGCCGTATTTTCTAAGCTGTTGATGGGCGATATGAATAATTCGCATAGTGTTTAATGTCTAACTAAAAAAATCGATGTTAACGAAGGGGGTTACATAAGTACATATTCGATGACAGCATATCTCTTTACTATTTTTATTTATCATTCGTTTTATTTATCGCTATTGCTCGCTGATAAATATCCAGAGTAGCTTCTGCCTGTTTTTGCAAAGTAAAGCTACTATGTAAATGAATATCAGGTTTATTTGCCAACAGCGTTTTAACTGTTTCAGTCAGCGCTTCACTATCACCCAGCGGCACAAGCCCCTGCGGAAAACAAATCCTTAGCGACTCTGCGGGGCCACCGTATTCATAACTCACCACTGGCACTCCCATCGCCAACGCTTCAATCACCGTTCGACCAAAGGGCTCGGCATGCTGGGAAAGATTGAACACTATCGAAGACATCGAATAAATTTTATCAATATCACTTCGATGGCCGAGAAAGCTGACATGCTCGGTTAGCTGCCTTTTTGCTGCCTCATTTTTTAGTTCCTGCAGATAATTTTCCTTGCCCGGTGTTGCTCCGCCGACAATCACACCATGACAGCTAACACCTTGGCCAATGAGGTTATCCATTAGCTCAATAAACTGTAACTGCCCCTTCCAACGACTTAGCCTGCCCGGCATGAGCAATAGTGGTTTACCCTGAAGCTTGGGGCTAGATTGGAAAAAACGCGCTTTCCATTCCTCATCAGGGACCGCCTGAGAATTAAACTGGCGAGTATCCACACCACGATGAATAATCGAAATTTTATCTTTATCAATCCTCGGATAATTGGTGAGGATGTAATCATAAACACATTGGGAAATCGCAATCACCTGATCACCATAGCCCATAATTTCGCTATAGCGATTAATAGAATACAGGCCGTGAAAAGTGGACACCAAGGCCGGACGCTCGACCTTTGGTAGTTTACGAATCGCCAACCACACCATCCAGGCAGGGACTCGCGAACGCACATGAATAATATCCGGTGATAGTTCCAACAACTGTTTGCGCAACGCACTCACTTTGAATAGTGAAGAGAGTGATTTTTTGTGAACAGGAAACTCAATATGGGTGGAGCTTTCATCCTCCAACTGTTTAACCAAACCACCGCCTGCCGACATCACCAGCGACTCATGCCCACGCCGCACCAACTCGGCGGCAAAATCCACGGTACCGCGTTCAACACCGCCGCTGTTTAATTCTGGCAACACCTGCAGCACTTTCACGATGCCACCTTAGCCAGCACTTTATCTGAAAAAAAACGCTGCAGAATACTTTTTGCTACACGTTCAGCTTCCCGTAGCGGTTCACTTGTTGATGTCATTGAAAACAGACCCGGCTGGCCCAACTGGCAAACGCGTTGCTCTTGAAGCAATTGATCAAGACCACGGCTGACCCGATTGTCGGCAAGCCTTGGTACTTTTAATACCCCAGTGCGCGCACCGCTGCTAAGGCTTTCGTAAACCATCGACACGCTGTCTTCCGTCACCCAGATTTGCCCACATTGACGGTAGTGGTCGAGCAACCAACCACTATCGGTTTGCTCAAAGGGCACTACCTCGATAGTTGAAAGAGCATGATGATTTTCCGCCGCCGATGCCAAAGCATCAATGAAAGAGTCCGGCGTGCGCCTGGATGTGGTTAAGGTCCATCGAATCTGTTGATCCGCAGTTACCAGTTCATTCAACTGGCTAAGAATCGACTGATCAGACCAACCATAATGTTTGGAAGGGCCGCCTATTAATAACAGCCCTCGCCTGGGATTTGACTGCTCTGAAAGCGGTATAGGATTCATTGCACCGACTGTGTTAATCACTCGCCAACCTTCGGGCACACCATCATGGCGCGGCAAAATACAGAGATCAAAAAAGAAACGAGGCAGCCAGGGTTTCATTATCACCACCAGCTTGCCACCATGCCGCAAACGCAGCCTTAGCGCTGACAAGTGCGTATGACTGCCGGCAGCTAGAATTAAATCAGGAGCAGATTGAGTGCGCCATTGCTGCTGATCATTAATCGATAGCCACTGGCATTCTACTTCTTCATTGGCTGACTCTTCATTGCTGGACAAGGCATTAACAAGACCTTTTATCAACCCCTCCAGCTGGCGGCGATGGCCTGGCTTGTCGTCGGTAACGCACCACAGCTTCATCTATTTAACACCCGCAACTTGATAGAGCTTGTGGCGGCCGTCGGGCTGGGTCTTAAAACGTTTATGAATCCACATATACTGTTCCGGCGCCTTTCTCACAGCATTTTCAATAGCGAGATTAACCAATTCCGCGTCGCGTGTCTCATCACCGGTTGGGAAATCCGGCATCTCTGTGAGTTCCACGGTATAACCAGAGTTATCGGCATTGCGATAATGCGCCAACATGAGAATCGGCGAGTCATTCAATCGCACCATCTTCGACGTCGCCACAATCGTCGCCGCCTGTTGACCAAAAAAGGGAACAAACACTGCACCCTTGCTACCAAAATCCTGATCAGGCGCGTACCAAACCCCTCTGTTCTGACGAAGGTCACGCATCAATTCACGAAATTTTTTGCGATCGACCACCTTGGTAAAACGCGAGCGTTTTTTGCAAATCCAGTGATCCATCACGGGGTTGTTATGAGGACGATAAACACAATCAAAGGGTACACCGGCAAAGGAAAACAACAAACCACCTAGATCCAATGTACTGAAATGAGCACCTAATAAAATAACGCCCTTACCTTTTTCAAGTGCTTGCTGTAGCAGGTCCTGGCCAATAATGGTGGTTCTGTTTCGAAAGGCCTGCTCATCACCCCAATAAGCCCAGGCAGTTTCAATAAAGCCAACAGCATTGGCTTTAAACACATTTTTTACTAATTGGTTTTGTTCACAGGGTGAGAGCTCAGGAAAACAGAGCGAGATATTCACTTCGGCAATTTTGCGTCGCCTCGATGCCAATCGATAAATCAGGCTACCGAGACCGCGACCAAAGGCCAAACCGGCTTTAAAGGGGAGAAAAGCGAGCAGGCGCAAAAGGCCGACCACCAACCAGCCCTGCAATTTTTCGGTACGCGACTGACCGCGACGCTTGGAACGATTACCCTTAGCCATTACAAATATTAGCCATTGCAAATACCTGGCAAGTTATCGTTGTAGTGTTTGTGTCGCCACATACGTGCCTGGTAATCAACCGGGGTTAGGCAACAGGTGCCAACCAATCGATATTTTGCTCACGGCGGCCTTTGACAGCATCGAAGTACATGGTCTGTAGCTTCTCGGTAATCGGCCCACGATCGCCACTGCCGATTAAGCGGCCATCCAATTCACGGATAGGTAGTACTTCCGCTGCGGTGCCAGTGAAAAAGGCCTCATCAGCAACATAAACCTCATCGCGGGTGATACGCTTTTCTTCAATCTCGTAACCCAGCTCTGCCGCCAACGTGAAAATGGTATTGCGGGTAATGCCGTCCAGACAGCTGGTCAGCTCAGGCGTGTAGATACGACCATTGCGTACTACAAAAATATTCTCACCACTGCCCTCTGCCACGTAACCTTCGTTATCTAACAGCAATGCTTCATCGCAGCCACTGTCCAAGGCTTCCTTCAGGGCCAGCATAGAATTAATGTAATGACCATTGGCCTTTGCTTTACACATGGAGATGTTAACGTGATGACGCGTGTAAGAAGAGCAGCGAACTTTGATACCATGATCGCGAGCTTCCGGCGACATATAGGAAGGCCAGTGCCAGGCGGCAACCATCACATGAACTTTCAGATTATCAGCGCGCAAACCCATTCCCTCTGATCCGTAAAAGACCATTGGGCGCAAGTACGCTTCATGTAGATCATTCTCACGAACTACCGCCTTTTGCGCTTCGTTTAATTCTTCCTTAGAAAAAGGCATATCCATCATCAGAATATGCGCTGAGCGAAACAGACGGTCGGTATGTTCCTGCAGTTTAAAAATACATGTTCCATGGCTTTCGGTTTCATAGGCTCGCACACCTTCAAACACACCTAAACCGTAATGCAATGTGTGTGTCAGCACGTGTACCTTGGCATCACGCCAGGGAACCATTTCACCATCTAACCAGATAAGACCATCGCGGTCGGCCATGGACATAACAAACTCCTCACTACCTTTATAAAAGCTTTGCTTATTTAAAACTGTGCTTACGTCGCGCTAAATTTAGCCGATCAATTCCTGCCATTTCTTTTTCACCACCTGCCGATGTACCTCATAATTCGCTAGCGGTGCCTCATTGGCTTGTTGCTGCAGGCTCAAACGATGAGCCTGTGACCGATAGGCTTTGTAGGCTTCAGTCAATGCATCGACTTCATCACCCTCAAATAAGCCCTCCTGCGCAAGTGTTTCCAGAATTCGAATATTATCTGAATAGACCGCTAAAGCAGGGTGTTGGTGCGACCAAACAAGGACCGCGTATTGCACCATAAATTCGATGTCGACGATAGCTCCGTTGCCATGTTTCAGATGAAATACTGGGTTTTTGTCAGTCTCCAGGCCCTTTGGTTGCAAATGGTCACGCATTTTTTGCCGCATCTCGGCCACTTCTGTACGTAGTTTGTCAGCATCTCTGCTGTGACAGAGTAATTGTTTTCTGAGCGCTTCAAAGCGCAATGCTAAATCCTGATCACCTGCCACTACTCTTGCCCGCACCAAAGCTTGATGCTCCCAGGTCCAGGCCTGCTCCCGCTGGTATTGCTCAAAAGCATTGAGCGAGGACACCAATAAACCCGATGTACCCGAAGGCCTGAGTCGCATATCCACGTCATACAACATGCCTGACGCAGTTTGCGCAGTAAGAATATGAATCATGCGCTGACCGAGCCTGGTAAAAAATAGACCATTATCGATGGGTCTATCACCATCGGTCGCCAACCCGGAGGCAGCATCGTGAATAAAAACCAAATCCAGATCCGAACCATGTCCAAGCTCAATACCACCGAGTTTGCCATAACCGACAACGATAAAACCTTTATCGCGTTTTTCGCCGTGGGCCAGCCGCGGCCGGCCGTGTTTAGCTACCAGGTGGTCCCAGGCTAGATCCAGCACACGCTCCAAAATCACTTCGGCAATCATGGTGAGATAATCGCTGACGCGCATCAACGGCAAACGCTCGGTCACCTCGGCAGCAGCCACATGTAGTCGATGCGACAGTTTGAAATAGCGCAAAGCTTCCATATGCGATTCCAGGTCATCGCCTGGAATACGCAAAACCAATTGGTGTAAATCATCCCGCAACGCTTCTTTTTCAGGCACATGATAAAGCGTGCGAGCATCTAACAACTCATCCAGCAATAGCGGATACTTCGACAGCTGTTTTGAAATCCAGGGGCTAGCTGAACATAAAACCACCAGCTGTTTTAAGGCCTTGGGATTTTCAATCAGCAACACCAAATAAGCTGTACGCCTTAATACTGCTTCCACCAATTGCAGAATTCGCAATAGCGTTTCCGAAGGTTGCTCTGCCTCAACAACGGCTGCCAGTAACAATGGCATAAATTGATCTAATCGCTCACGACCTATCGGTTGCATACGCTGCACATGACTATCTTCGCGCAACTGTTGCATTCTGTTGACAATATCTTCGGCTCTTTCATGCCCTGCATCTAACAAAATACCTAAGCTGTTATGTTCATACCCTAACCAGAACGAAGACCATTGAGTATCAATTTTATTTTGCTGTACACTTTTTTCTTCATCATTGGAATCTGGATTAGCAATCACTCGACGAAATTCCAAATTCACACCGTCTCGATGGGTAGCTAATGCTTGGCTAAAATTTTCCCAACTGGAAAAGCCCATCGCAAACGCCAAAGCTTGCCTCGGCACTTCAGCGGTCGGAAGACGTTGTGTCTGCTGATCGTTATAAGCTTGTATAGCATGTTCAGTATTGCGCAAAAAAATGTACGCTTCGCGCAATTGCCATGCAGATTCCTCTGGCAAATAGCGATTAACTGCCAGTACTGTTAAAGCTTTTAGTACGCGTCTTTCCTGCAGTTCAAATTCACGCCCGCCACGAATTAACTGGAAACACTGAACAATAAATTCAATCTCTCGAATACCACCAGCGCCCAATTTGACATCGCTATCGAGCTTGCGACGCTTCACTTCTTGCCTAATCATCTGTTTCATTGACCGCAGGGATTCAACAGCGGAATAATCGATATAGCGGCGATAAGTAAAGGGGCGTAATAAATCCATTAACGCTTGGCATTGCTCAGGTTTACCTGTCAGCGCGCGCGCCTTGATCATTGCATAGCGCTCCCAGTCACGCCCTTGATCCTGATAATATTCTTCCATCGCGTCAAAACTGAGAACCAATGGCCCGCTTTGTCCGTAGGGACGCAAGCGCATATCAACCCGAAATACAAAACCATCGACTGTTACATTATCTAAGGAATGAATGAGCTTACGCGCCAGCCGGGTAAAAAATTCACTGTTATCGAGGCTCTTTTTTTCACCCGGTTTAGCACCTTGCGTTTCACCGGAATAAGGAAAACAAAAAATCAGATCAATATCGGAGGAGAGATTTAATTCCCTAGCACCCAACTTGCCCATGCCCAGCACAATCATTTTTTGCTCGATCCAATCACCATCCTGTTGCGCCATGGGTTTGCCATATATTTTGGCTAAACGCCGATGATGAAATGCCAAAGCCTGTTGAATCGAGACTTCAGCTAAAGCGCTAATGTCTGCGGTAGTTTCCTTTAGGTCAGCCAGGCGGTTGATATCACGCCAGATAATGCGCAGCATTTCCCTGTTTCGGTTAATACGTAAGCACTGATCGAATTGGTTTTCATCCCATTCTTCGGCAGAGAGATCTGCCTGCAAAATAGTGTGAACTTCCTTGTCGCTGTTAGCCCGAAATAGACGCCCGCTTTCAGCTAAAGACTGTAAAATCTGCGGAGTGCGAATACAAAAATTAGCGGCAAAAGCACTAGCTGACCAAGTGGTAAATAAGCCGTTTTTAAAGGCTGAATTAGAGAGCTGTTGCTTTAACCACTCACTATAATCCGGATTGCGCTCATAAAACTGCTGCAAAAATTGTTGAACTTCCTGTTCCAGCAAATCCGGCAAAATGATGGGCTGACTCATCACCATTCCTGAATTTAATTTTTAGGCGGCGCAACTCTTAATACTTCAGCAATTGTTGTTTCACCCGCAGCAATTTTTTGTGCGCCAGAAATTCTTAAACTTCTCATCCCCTCCTTCATACCCTGGCGACGAATACTATCGATACTCACTTGATCAGTAATCATTTCCTGCACAGGTTCAGACATAAGAAGAATTTCATAAATTCCTTGCCGGCCATAGTAACCGGTATTCCGACACTCCAAACAACCCTGGGGTTTATATACTTTTTTCGGCAAAGGCATTTTCCATGGCAGGGTTAAATCCTGCCAATCCTGTTCACTGATGTGGTCTTCAGTTTTACAGTGAGGGCAAAGTGTTCTCACCAAGCGCTGCGCCATTACACCCAGCACGGTAGCTTTCAATAAATAAGATGGCACACCCAGCTCTAACAATCTGGTTATGGCGCTGGGGGCATCATTAGTGTGCAGTGTCGATAATACCAGGTGTCCGGTCAGTGCCGCCTGAATCGCCATTTCAGCCGTTTCCAAATCGCGGATCTCGCCGATCATAATAATGTCCGGGTCCTGCCGCATTAAAGAACGCACACCGCTGGCAAAATCCAGATCAATATTGTGTTGCACCTGCATCTGGTTAAAGCTGCCTTCTACCATTTCAATGGGATCTTCAATAGTGCAGACATTTACTTCCGATGTGGCCAGTTGTTTTAAACTGGAATAGAGCGTCGTCGTTTTACCCGAACCAGTGGGGCCGGTAACCAACACAATACCATGCGGTTTTTCGATCATGCCCTGCCATCGTTGATAGTCCTCATTGGCTAAACCCAGTTCATCAAAACTTCGCAGCAACACATCAGGGTCAAAAATCCGCATTACCAGTTTTTCCCCAAAGGCAGTGGGCATGGTCGATAAACGCATTTCCACTTCATTGCCTTCCGGCGATTTGGTTTTTAAACGACCATCCTGTGGTTTTCTTTTCTCTGCTACATTTAAACGGCCCAGAATTTTGATGCGACTGGTAATCGCGTTGCCCACCTGCACCGGAAAGTCGTTAACGTTGTACAGCACGCCATCAATACGAAAACGGATATGCGCCAGCTCACGGCGCGGTTCAATATGAATATCACTGGCACGCTGATCGAAGGCATACTGCAAAATCCAATCGACGATATTAACGATATGCTGATCATTGGCATCAGGGTCTGTCATATCCCCCAATTCCAATAATTGTTCGAAGTTAGTAATGCCCGCCGCTGCACTATTGCCTGAGGTAGCGCCGGTAGCACCCCGGACAGATTTAGCCAGGCTGTAAAACTCTACGGTGTAGCGTTTGAGCACATCGGGATCGATCAACACCCGTTTGATCGGACGTCGCAACACATGCTCAAGATTATTCTGCCAGCTACTAATATAAGGTTCGCAACTGGCGATGGTAACGTCGTCGCGGGTAACCTCCACTGCCAGAATTTTATGACGTTGAGCAAACTCAAAGGACATCACTTCAGTAATAGAAGGTACATTGATTTTCAATGGGTCGAGATGAAATAAAGCTTGCTGGCAACTGTCAGCAAGCCAGCTCATCAAGGTTTCCATATCCAGCCTGGATGCAGGATTGCGGTTATCCACCAAATTCTGTGAGGCAATGTACACCAGAGGATGCATCACCGCCTGTTCTTTATTACGCGGCGTATTTAGCAATGCAGTATGCGCTTCGGATGTAATCAACCCCTGACGCAATAAATCATCCATCAATGTTCGCAAATCCAGAGCACGATCTGCACGATTAGCTTGTGCTGTTACCACTTCCACCCGACCTCCAACGTCATGTCTTTTTTATAAGGATAACCTTCTAATTATGAACCACTATCGCTCTGCTGCCAGCTATTCAATCGTAAGAATGTCTTACTTATCACGAATTAACTCAACATCGAGCCCTTTAACACGGCCTCACCGAAGGAATATTCCGGTAAATCGCGCTATGATGAGCACTCAATAACTGCCGTTAAAGTGAGCTCGATTAATGCCAAATACCGTGCCATCCCTTTTAAGCATGCTGAAAGAACTGTTGAGTGAAATCTCTGTAAGCTCGACTTCAGCACAGTGGGATACCGGCAATATCAAGGTTATCGAAAAGCTTTCGGGCTGGCTCACCACTCTCGGATTTAACTGTGAAATCATGCCACTGGATGGAAATCCCAACAAAGCCAATCTCATTGCCACCCTAGGCAACGGACCTGGTGGACTGGTGTTGGCAGGGCATACCGATACTGTACCCTTTAACGAAGAGCGCTGGGACATGAACCCGCTGACGCTGACCGAGCGCGACAATAAACTATTCGGGCTAGGATCTACCGATATGAAGGGCTTCTTCCCCATCGCCATTGAAGCAGCCAAAGACTTTCTCGACAAACCATTAGAAGAACCATTAATTATTCTCGCCACAGCCGATGAAGAAAGTTCGATGGATGGCGCACGCCAACTGGCCGCACAGGGAGCACCCAAGGCTCGCTTTGCCGTAATAGGTGAACCCACTGACTTAAAGCCGATTCGCATGCACAAGGGTATGATGATGCAGGCTGTCACCGTCATAGGTCGCGCCGGTCACTCATCAAACCCCAGCCTTGGCAACAATGCGATGGAAGCCATGCATGTGGTGATGTCGGGCATTCTTGCTTTTAGAGCAGAATTGCAACAGCGCTATCAAAATCCACTGTTTGAAGTCGCCGTCCCCACTTTGAATCTAGGCTGTATCCACGGCGGCGACAATCCCAATCGTATTTGTGGCCAGTGCGAAATGCATTTCGACCTGCGCGCCTTACCCGGCATGAATAACGATGAACTACAGGCTGAGCTACAGCAACGACTGCAACCGCTGGCTGAACAACTTAAGGTCAACATCAGTCTGCGCGCACTGATTAAAAACGTACAACCCTTCGAGCAGTCAGCCGATTCTGAATTGGTAAAATTTGCGGAGAAACTCACCGGCCACAGTGCCGAGCCCGTTGCCTTCGCCACCGAGGCCCCCTTTATGCAACAGTTAGGCATGGACACTATTGTCATGGGACCCGGCTCCATCGACCAGGCCCATCAGCCCAATGAATTTATGAGCACCAGCCAGGTACAGCCCGCAGTCAATATTTTCAAACAATTAATTGCCAACTATTGCCTGTAAACTGGTACTTGCCTCCTCTGCGCTTGCCCTGTCGGTTTTTTATCCGCACAATATCCACACTGAAAACTTTCAACTAGAAAACTGTCGTGACTACCACAAAAGACTACGTCAAATGGTTCAGAAACTCAGCGCCATATATTAATGCGCATAGAGGGAAGACCTTTGTACTGGTGATTTCTGGCGAAGCCATAGCTCACGATAATTTTGCCAATATTATTCATGACATAGCCCTGCTCAATAGCCTTGGTGTCAAACTGGTACTGGTACATGGTGCACGACCTCAAATTGAAGAGCGCACGGCGCTACGTAATGTCGATAGCAGATTTAACAACGATATCAGAATTACCGATGCTGAAACTCTGGAATGCGTGAAAGATGCCGCAGGCTCTTTGCGTGCACATATCGAAGCATTGTTGACAATGGGCTTGGCTAATTCACCCATGCATGGTTCACAAATCAGAGTGTGTTCCGGTAATTTTGTCATTGCCAAGCCAATCGGTGTGCAGGATGGTGTCGATTTCGAACACACGGGCAAGGTAAGGCGCATCGACAAGCAAAGTATTCAGACCCAGCTGGAAAATAATGCAATTGTTTTACTGTCTTCGATTGGTTACTCACCCACCGGTGAAATCTTCAATTTGTCCATGGAAGATGTTGCCACACAGGCAGCGATTACACTTAAAGCTGACAAGCTCATCGCGCTAACCGATCGGGATGGCTTATTTGATGAGCAGAACCAACTCATTCAAAATTGCGAAGTCAGCACCATAAAAAATCTGTTAGTCCAAAGCACAGATTGCCACCCAAAAAAATTGTTGAGCGCAATCGTACACAGCGGAGAAAATGGTGTTAACCGTTGTCACTGCGTGAGCTATATTGATGACGGCGCATTGCTGCAGGAGCTGTTCACACGCGATGGTGCCGGCACGTTGATCGCACAGGATTACTACGAGCTGCTGCGGCCCGCCAGCATTGACGATGTTGGCGGCATCCTGGAGTTAATAGAACCGCTGGAAGCAGAGGGTATACTGGTAAAACGCTCCAGAGAATTACTGGAAAATGAAATTCATCAATTCACCGTTGTTGAGCGTGACGGCATGGTAGTGGCCTGCGCGGCCTTATATCCTTTTCCTGAAAGCAACAGTGGCGAAATCGCCTGTTTGGTTACGCACCCGGATTATCGGGGAGAGGATAGAGGCGAACGGTTATTAAATGCTCTAGAGGCTGAAGCAACAAAAAAACAGTTATCAACGGTATTTGTACTCACCACGCAAACGGCTCATTGGTTTCAGGAACAGGGTTTTATTGAAACGAAGCAGGATCAACTGCCTGAACAAAAACAAAAATTGTATAATCTGCAGAGAAATTCAAAAGTCTTTGTTAAAACTGTCTGATGACATATCCACTTGCCTTTTATAAACACAGATAACTAGCTCATTCCTGCCAGCACTTTTCAATTTTGGCATCTTCGCCCATACGCAGTACGCGATTATTAACTTCAGGGGTTACTACTTTAAAACTTTCTATCCCAACACCATTTAAGGAAGCTCGAACATCTTCGCTCTTCTGATGCATAGTGGTAAATGTTAATTGATAATTTTGTTTCAGTGACTCAGTCAACTTGGGGTGGGCCATAATAACACCCCAAGGATATCCCGATGGAATCTCTTTCACATACAACCTTTCTTTAATCGATTCTGAGGCGATCTGCCAACTAAACTCGGTTATCAAGGCATACTCTGCACTGCCATTTATTACGCGAATGAGATCTGCACCCCGCTCTAGACTTGTAACCGGAATAATAGATGGCCATATTTTCTTGTTTTCGCGTTCAATTATCGCTTTAAATAAATTCGTAAAACGCGGCATAAACGTTACTCTTTTTCCGGCAATATCTGCTAACGCTGATATCTCCTGACCGGATACAAGCAGTATATTAAACTCAACATGGGTAAAGATCAGGGGTGTATATTCGCGTTGAAACAATGTATCTATCATTGGAGAATTGGTAAATATTAATGCTGCGTCTTCAAATCCATCACCCAAATAAATCTGACATTTTTCTTTTTTAATGACTAAATCAATATCAGCTACGACAGAGAGATAATCTATTATTGGCTGAAGACGAGCCTGAAGTATCTGAGGGGGAAAATCAGTATAGATAAGATAATGACTAGCTGGAGAGACTGACTGCTTGGTAACAAGCTCTTCAGAAAAAGATAAACTTATACCAAAAAGAATGAAATAAGCCAGTACACTGTTTAATGGTTTATAGCTTTTACATGTGAACACCTTCAATAGCCTCTATTGATATCACACTATTTAAGCTTAGCACTAAATTTTACTTGTTTTTCAAAATCATTAAGTTTGCTATGGAGGCCAACAATCTAACTAAACTTAAACTATTACGATTTAATTATCCCAACACTTAATGGCAGAAAGTTTATCCGGTACTTGCTGAATCTTTAATAAGACATCTGGATTTGCTTCAATATAGCGGGAGAAATTGACATTTTGCAGCCACTGTTTCATTTATATTATTTTCTCCCAGGTATTACTATTTGCAATCAATACCTTAGTTGCTATAACACAAATTACTCTGTTGCATCCCGCTGCTATTTTCGCCCTAATTTTTTGGCATTGGCAACTCCTGTAAACCATGTGTCGTTAACAATAAACCTTTTTGAAAATACTCACTGCTTTTTTCGTGATCACCTAAATGCGCCATCAATCGTCCCAACTCAGCACATACTTCACCACTATTTTCCAATTTCAAGCTGCTTTCAAAGTATTCCCGCGCTTTTCCCCAAAGCTCGTTTCTTAAGGATAGACGGCCTAAACAGAGAAACAACGTCGCATCATTATTTCTCTCTAGCAACCAATTTTCTGCATGCAACAGTTGTTTGTGCTGATCACTCACTATCAATTTTCCATATAGCGTTACCAGCTCTTTACTCCAGTCCAGCTTCAGTTGATCACGGATTTGTTTTTCCGCAGTATTCATTTCTCCAGTTGCAATTAATTGCTCAACATAAGCCGCTACAACCTGGCTGTTTTTTTTCATGGCCTTTGGCAAATGCTGCCACAATTTATCCAGCTCTTCGCGCTGTTTACTGCGCAACTTTGAGATAGCACGCAAGCTGGCAATACTGGCCTGCAATTCCAATTTGTCCAGCTGTTCGACTGCTAAGACTTTATATTTTCTTAGCTCTGGAATTAATGCTAATACCTCTGACCAGTCTTTTAATCCTACATAAACCTGTTTAAGCAGATTTAATACATAGGGATGTTTGTCCGCATTTTTTCTTACGCGCATTAAAGTGGCTAAACTCTGCTCCAGATGGCCACTACGCAACTGCAATTCAGCTTGGGTAAGTCCAACAGCAATACCAGCCCCCGATGCGCTTTGCTCGGCTTGTTTCAGGTATTGCTTGATCTGGTTGCTTTCGCCTAAAGCGTGACTGGCTCTGGCTGCAATCAAATAATTTAATAGCGGTGTTTCCGATTTTTCTGCTGAACGTGCCAAAACTTTTTGTGCTTTCTTCCAGTTACCTTCGATAAAAGCTATCAGCCCGCGAGTGGTTTGTTGCTGACTGCGACGATGGCCGCGATCAGAAAACCAGGCACTTAATGCATAACTCCCTGACAAAACTCGACGCAGAAGGCTAAAAAAACCGTAGACAATAAAAAATAACAACAGGAAGACTAAGCCTCCAACCCAGATACTGGTTTCCAGAGTATATTGGCCATAGCTTAACAACACATAGCCTGGGTCATATTCAATAGCGGCAACCAACGCCACCGAGAAAAGCAACACCAGCAAACTGACGATAAAGACACGCTTCATAGTGTCGCCTCCTCAGCAGACACGTTAGGCTCAGCATCTTTTACTGTTTCATTGTCATTTACTGGCGTCTCATTATCGGGCGTTTTATTATTCTGCTCTTTATTTTCAGGTGTTTTATTAACCGAAACATCGTGAATTGTTTCCATGTAAGTTTTTAATGCTCGCAGTGAACCCGATATATCCGGCAACACCACTTCGACTGTTTCAGCCGATAATTCATCGATGGATGCAATCACTGACAAAGCGGCTTGTTTATCGAGTGTGTAGTACTCGTTAAGCCAACTGCGCGCTTTATCCAAACTCATGGTGTACAGTTTTTGCTTGCCTGATAACGCAGCCATTTGCGCTTGCTCAAACATCAACCGAACGTTCTGTCTAACCGCTGTTTCATACTCGGGCGCTAACATGGGTTGGTAAATATCTTCACGCGATGTAATACGTATATAGCTTTTTAGTTTTTCCCAGGCAGCCGTAAAACCCGCTTGCAAACGTTGTTGCCAATCACCTTCGCTAGTAATTTCTTTTGGTTCAGGGGAAAACACCGGAGGCTCAAATAGCACTAATTGATCAGCTTGGTTAGCCAGCGCCCCTAACTGAAGATATAAGCCTTCTAAATCAAACTGACCAACGGCGCGCAGGGCGGCCATATCTTCTGCCAATGCCTGTCGCACAGCATATAAACCGCTATCATCAAGCTCTCTAAAAATGTCGTCGGTTGCCTTTAACAAATCGAGCGCGCCATTAACTTCCTTACCCATTAACAATCGTTGATTAGCCAGTCGCAACAAATATTCTGCTTCAGCCAACAGCCAATCATTTCGATCCGTGGTAGACATTGACTGAATACGACTTTGCTGACTACTGATTTGGCGCTGCTGGACATCAATGCTGTTTTGTAAATCTGCCAACTGTTTTGCATGGGTTGCTGTCTGCTGATCGAGCTGGCGTTGCAGGGCTCGATTATCATTACGCTGTTCATCCACACGTTGGATTGCACCGGCCATGTCGGCACGATTTTGTTGTAATAGTTGTTGCTGTTGTTCATATTGCTGAAATAAATAACCGGCCAAACCCAATCCTATTATCGCAACCACTAAACTAAATATGGTCAGTGCCAAGGCCAGTTTTGAGGAAGCACCTTGAGCTTTTTCATGTTGTTTACTGGTTGGTTTCATTGAAGTTTTTTCTTCATCAACTTTTTTTTCAATGGCAGGTTTCTCAACAACATTGGTAGGAATCGGTTGCTTAGATTCTGATGATGAATCTTTTGTTTCCTTCTGGCTTTGATTTTCCTGGCCCTTTTTGTCGCTTTCTTTGTCGTCTTTTTTATCCAATGTGCTATCCGTCATAGTATTTAGGCCAATAAAATCCGAAATAAAAAATTAGTGCGTATTAACCAGGGCTTGTGTTACTGCAGCCACCATAATTTGATCAGTGGCGTTATCGGCTACAACAACTTTTTGAAACCCTTGCTCATTGGCTAACACTTTTACTCTATTGCTCGGCACGACTATCGTTGTTTGTTGCATTACAGCTAAATCTATTTGGTCATCTTTCAAATAATCATAGAGATAATCGATACTCTCACCGCTATTAACCAACATGGCATCAAAGGCATTTTGTTGATACAAGCTTTTTAAATGCCCCGCTGGATGCTGTTGCTTTGATCGCGCATAACACTCAGCATAATCTACCGTAGCACCACGACCTTGCAACTGTTCAGCCAAAAAATCTCGTCCACCTTTACCACGAAAGATTAACACCTTTTCCCCAGTCAGTTGCTGCAAACGCTGATCTGTTAGCAGCGCTTCGCTATTCATCGCCGAACTTAATTGAGAATGCTCACTACCACCAACCGGCACACCCTGCTGCGTCAAGATTTGTTCGGTCTTTTTACCAATGCCAAACCATTCAATACCAACGGGTAATTGCGGCCAGTAATTGTGTATCCACTCCATACCACATTGCACGGCATTAGCACTGATGAAGATTACATACTGATAGCTATCGAGCTCCATCACTCGCTGTTTGCACTTAGCGATAGTCGTTGCATCGTTTTGTTCATCAAGAGTGTTGATCGCCATCACGGGAAAATGTATGCCCTTGCCTCCTAATTTTTCAATCGCAGCTATCAGCTCATTAGCCTGGTCAGCGGGGCGGGTAACAACTATCGTTTTTCCCGCTAAAGGTCTTTTATTAGCCAAAGGCTCTTTATCTGCTGAGGGCTCCATCACTGACCGTAGACCGCCTGCAGAATTTCAGCAGCACCTTGCGACAGCAGATCTTCGGCCACCGCCACACCAAGCGCTTCAGCCTCAGCGCTCGGCGCACGTTGCTCACTGCGAAGTAATTGGCTGCCATCCAAGCTCCCCACTAAACCGCGCAGCCATAAAATATCGGAATCCTTTTCATCGCGTAGCGCAAAACAGGCAATCGGAACCTGACAGCCACCTTGCAGGCATTGATTCATAGCTCTTTCTGCAATCACACAGTCAGCGGTTTGTTGATGATGCAGCGGCGCCAACAGGGATTGCATATGTTCATCATCGACACGGGTTTCTACCCCCACAGCACCCTGCCCACCAGCTGGCAAACTCTGTTCGACACTGATGTAGTCGGCAATGCGGTCAGCCATTTGCAAACGCAGCAAACCAGCGCTGGCAAGAATGATTGCGTCATATTGACCTTCATCGAGTTTTCTCAAGCGAGTATTCACATTACCGCGAAGATCAATAATCTCTAAATCCGGCCTGGATGCTTTTAACTGGCACTGTCGACGCAAACTGGATGTACCCACCCTGCTGCCCTGCGGAAGCGCATCAATAGTTGGATAGTGATTAGACACAAAGGCATCCCGTGGGTCTTCACGCTCGCAAATAATTGACAGGCCCAAACCTTGCGGAAACTCCATCGGTACATCCTTCATGGAGTGCACAGCGATATCTGCGCGATTTTCCAGTAAAGCCGTTTCCAGCTCTTTCACAAACAGACCTTTGCCTCCCACCTTGGCCAGAGGCGAATCGAGGATTTGATCACCGCGAGTGGTCATTCCCAACAACTCAACACGAATACCTGGATGAGCCCTCATCAACTCGGCTTTGATAAATTCTGCCTGCCAGAGAGCTAACGGGCTTTCACGGGTGGCAATTCGGACGAGTGGGTCGGACATAAAAAGGCTCACAGCAATATCAAGAAATATGAAGACTGCGGGCTATGATAAGTGACTGCGCCTAGAGGACAAAATTTCTTATCATTAATGCGACAAAAAATACCAGCCTGGTTATAACTGCTGCAATAACTGTTTGATTGCCCCCAAATGCCGTCGGCTGACCATGGGTCCCTGCTCGACACCATCAAGCCTCACTCGCGCGCCTTCTGCGTTGCGTTCCAGCCCCTGCAAATGAGCCACTGCTACCAGCGCGTTGCGATGAATACGGACGAAGCGATCGCCTAGCTGTTCTTCCAAATCCTTTAACGGATCGTCGATGATGACTTCTTTTATCGCGTCATCCTGACGATGAAACACCGTGACATATTTCTGGTCGGCAAGAAAATAGCGCACCTGCTCTATCGGTATTAGCTCGATACCTCGACTCGATTTGGCCGATATATGAATACGTTGTGCTTCGGTATCAACCTCCGATGTATTTGCAGTCACCTGCTCCAGTGCCGACAATTGCACCCGGTTCAAACGTTGTGCCTTGGCTAGCGCTGCCGATAATTTGCCCCGATTTACCGGCTTTAACAAATAACCAACGGCATTGGTATCGAAGGCCTCCAGCGCGTAATCATCATAGGCCGTACAAAAAATCACGGCTGGCGGCTCATCCGCCTTGGCCAAGTGCCGTGCAGCCTGCAAACCATCCATCAGCGGCATACGAATATCCATCAACACTACATCGGGTCGCAGTTCGTTGCTCATCTGAATGGCCTGCTCGCCCTGTTCCGCTTCGCCGACTACTTGCACGGTCTCTTCCTGCTCCAGTAATCGTTGCAAACGGGTACGCGCTAATGGCTCATCATCAACAATTAAAACTTTCACTATTCACTGCTTCCTTAAGCATCTTCTCCAGGTATCTTTTCCGTTAAACCGTAACCGGGTAACTGATCACGGCGTGATGCTTCGCATCCACCAACTTAGTTGTTAAACCGGCCTTCGGACCATACAAAGCCTGCAAACGATCATGAATATTTTGCTGGGCAATACGATTGCCGCTGGCAATGTCTGCTGCCCCGGGCGCGACGGGATTAATAATTTCCACGCGCAACCAACTATCCTGATATTCCGCCATAACCTGAACACTACCGCCTTTAGGCAATTGCTGAATGCCGTGGTAGATGGCATTTTCCAGCAGTGGCTGCAGAGTAAGCCCGGGAATTTTCAACTCGGCTGGCACCTGATCCACCTGCCAGTCCATAACCAAGCGCTCACCCAAACGCTGCTGCTCAATACGGGTATAACGACGACACAGTTCCAGTTCTTCAGCAAAACTGACTTCGGTCTCCACTTCAGCCAGACTGGCGCGAAACAACCCCGCCAAATCCTCCACCGCTTCTTCGGCAGCACGTTGATCAACGGCAATCAGGCTGGCGATAATATTCATACTATTGAATAGAAAATGTGGCCGGATACGTGATTGCAATGCCTGTATCCGTGCCTGCAGCTCCGTGCGCTGGCGCTGGCGCAGCTGTTGAGTCAGATAGAAGTAACGTAAAGCAATACCAGCCAATACGGCACAAATCAGCACATGCGATCCCAGCGTCCATCCATCCACACTGAACGCTAACTGGCCATTCAATCGCGCCTGAATCCACTGCCCGATCACACTGGTAACAGCCACGACTACCAGAATCAACAAATAACAAACACTGGCAGCCTGCGGCAGTGGCCAATCACTGAGTCGTGGGCGCAGCTGGCACAGGCAAGCCGCGCTGATCAGAAAACTCCATTGCACAAACAATGAAGTCATCGACAACGATTCCCAGCTAAAGCCCCGCAAACCGGAATCGGCCAACACCAGAACAATCGCCAACAACTCAGCCACCAGCACCAAAAACAGCACTGCCTGCACATTGCACAGGTCGGGAATAAAAAAATCTTCGGTCTTGGCGCTAGTAGCCGTATCCTTTTTTACCACTGGCTGCTGTCGCTTGCTGTTCTCTTGGTTACTGATTTGGGTCATCGAACTGTGTTTTTAAGCGTGTGACAGAACTATAGCAGCCAAGTGTCAGGAAGCGAGTGATGCTGTTAACAGCACCTGGCATCCAGCTTTGCCATTTCCCACCACCAGCAAACTGTTATAATCCGCAGCCGATGTACTACCCATTAACACCGATACAGTGACTACATGCCATGACTGATAAGGATCAACCGATTAAACCCTGGGGAGGACGCTTCTCCGAACCTACCGATGCCTTTGTTGAACGCTTTACTGCTTCGATTGAATTCGACCAGCGCATGTATCATCACGATATCAATGGCTCACTGGCGCACGCAAAAATGTTGGCAGCCGTTGGCGTACTGACTGATGACGAATACCAACAAATCCAAACAGGATTAGAAGCCATTCGCAGTGAAGTGGAAGCGGGTGAGTTCCAGTGGTCGGTGTCACTGGAAGACGTACATATGAATATCGAAGCCAGGTTGACCGACAAAATCGGTATCACTGGCAAGAAGCTTCACACTGGCCGTTCCAGAAACGATCAGGTCGCCACTGATATTCGTCTTTATTTAAGAGATGAAATCGACAGCATTGCCAAGGAACTGACCCGCCTGCAACAGGGTTTGGTGTCATTGGCCAGTAATGAAGCCGATACCATCATGCCCGGCTTTACTCATCTGCAAACTGCACAGCCGGTCACTTTCGGACATCATCTGTTGGCCTGGAATGAAATGCTGCAACGCGATTACGCCAGATTGCAGGATTGCCGCAAGCGGGTAAATCAAAGCCCTTTAGGTGCGGCCGCGCTGGCCGGTACTACCTACCCTATTGATCGCGCGATGACAGCAAAGCTTTTAGGTTTTGAAGCACCGACGGAAAATTCGCTGGATTCTGTCAGTGACCGCGACTTTGCCATCGAATTTACTGCCTTCGCCAGCTTGCTGATGACACACTTGTCTCGTTTCAGTGAAGAGCTGGTACTGTGGACTTCAGCTCAATTCAATTTCATCAAGCTGCCAGATCGCTTCTGTACCGGCTCATCGATCATGCCGCAGAAGAAAAATCCGGATGTGCCCGAGTTGGTGCGGGGTAAAGTGGGCAGAGTCAACGGCCATCTGATCTCATTGTTAACCTTGATGAAGTCACAACCGCTGGCCTACAACAAGGACAACCAGGAAGATAAAGAACCTCTGTTCGATACTATCGACACGGTGAAAGATTGCCTGAAGGCCTACGCCGATATGGTGCCAGCCATTACCGCCAACAAAGAGTCAATGCTGGAAGCGGCTCGTCGTGGCTTTTCCACCGCCACAGACCTGGCAGATTACCTGGTCCGCAAAGGCGTTCCCTTCCGCGATGCCCATGAGATTGTGGGCAAGTCGGTAGCTTATGGAGTTGAGCAAAACAAAGACCTGTCAGAAATGTCATTGCAAGAATTACAACAATTCAGTGACACTATCGGCGACGATGTGTTCGAAGTATTGACCCTTGAAGGCTCTGTGGCTGCTCGCGATCACATCGGCGGCACAGCACCCAAGCAAGTCAAAGCAGCAGCCCAGCGCGCCAGCGATAAACTCGGCGAGCGCTAAACCCTATGCGCTATCTTCTGGGCGTCGATACCGGCGGCACATTTACTGATTTTGTGCTGCTGGAAAACGCTCAAGAGCAGAACAACCCCAGCATTCGTATCCATAAATGCTTGTCCACACCCGCAGCCCCCGAGCAAGCCATTCTCGAAGGCATTGACCAGCTGGGATTAACAACTGCGGCCAAGCAGGGTGAAGTGGTGATCATTCACGGCTCCACCGTAGCAACCAATGCGGCGCTGGAAGGCAAAGGTGTAAAAACTGTTTTCATCACCAATCGCGGTTTTAAAGATATGCTGACCATCGGCCGCCAGACCCGACGTGAACTCTACAATCTGCAGCCAGAGGTTATTCCTCCTCCCGTTCCCGCAGAACTCTGCCTCGAAACCGGTGGCCGCCTGAGTGCCGAGGGCGAGTGGCTGGAGCCACTCACTGAACAGGATATCGAGCACCTCAAAGCGGCTATCGAAAAGTTACAACCGGATGCCGTGGCCATCAACCTATTATTTTCCTTCCTGGACAGCAGCGCTGAGCGCGCCATTGAACAGGCCATGCCAGAGTCACTGTTTGTCTCGCGCTCTTCCTATGTCTTGCCAGAATATAAGGAGTACGAGCGCGGCATAGCTACATGGCTCAATGCCTGGCTGGGGCCTTTGGTAGAAAACTATCTGCAGAATCTGGCCAAAGCCCTGGCACCCAGCCCAGTAGCGGTAATGCAATCCTCGGGCGGTACCATCGATGCCCATCAAGCCTCACGTCGAGCAGTCAATATGCTGCTCTCAGGGCCAGCGGGCGGGCTCGCCGCCTCCAAATATATTAGCAACCTGATTGATAGCAAGCAGTTACTTACCTTTGATATGGGCGGCACGTCAACGGATGTTGCGCTGATTGCTGGCGGCATCAAACTCACTAATGAAGGTCATATCGGCCACTATCCGGTAGCAGTACCGATGGTGGATATGCACACCATTGGCGCTGGCGGAGGCTCTATCGCCTATATCGATCAGGGCGGTCTGTTACAAGTGGGACCAGAATCCGCCGGTGCTGATCCAGGACCTGCCTGCTATGGTCGCGGCGGTACTCGCCCCACGGTGACTGACGCCAATGCAGTATTGGGCCGGCTGCGTCCCGATGCCTTTCTCGGCGGTAATATGAGCCTCGATATTGCAGCCGCTCGCAGCGCCGTTGCTACAATTGCCGAACCCTTGGGGATGACTATCGAAGCTGCCGCTGAGGGCATCCTGGCTATCGCCAACGAACATATGACGCGCGCCCTGCGAGTGATATCGGTGCAACGTGGTCACGATCCGAAAAATTTCCATCTGTGCTGTTTTGGTGGTGCCGGTGGCCTCCATGTCTGCGCTCTTGCTGACAACCTGCAGATGGATAAAGCCGTCGTGCCTATTTATGGTGGCGTGTTGTCGGCACTCGGTATGCTGGTCGCCCCGCGGGAAAGACAATTATCACGCAGTCAGCCAGGCCTATTGGATGACACTGAAGATCAACTCATACAGCAGCGATTGGATGTGTTAATTGGCAACGGCCAACAGGAATTGCTGCAGGAAGGTGTAGAGCAAAAGGATATAAATACCAGTTGCAGTCTAGATCTACGCTATCGCGGCCAGTCCTATACCCTGAATATTCCCTGGACCGATAGGCAAGCAGCCATCAACGCCTTTCACCTCGCCCACGAGCAGCGCTTTGGCCATCGACTGGATATACCGGTGGAATTAGTGAATCTCAGAGTAAGCTTAAAAGCCTACACCACCACTATTCATTTACCATACATGCCGGAGAATCACTCACCGCCTAAACCGATTTACACCACCGACTTAACCGGCTTTGCCAACCCGGTAGCCGTTTATCAGCGTGAACAATTAGTGGCAGGGATCAAACTCACTGGGCCAGCGTTAATCACCGAACAGGTTTCGACAACACTGGTAGCAGAGGGTTGGGAGGCAATGCCAGATCAGTTCGGGAACTTACTCCTTCAGAAAATCTCTTGAGCAACCGCTAACAGCTTTTTGCGCACTACTTCTCAATCATCGATCACTGATTAGGGTTCCATAGTCAGTATTGCCGCCTATACTGAACAGTATGTCTTCATCGGATTCCCCCTCTTCACACCCCATTGATTCTTCGATTAATCAAGGTATTGATCGCAAGACACTGTCGGTCACCAAACAGCGCTTTCTACAGGTTAACAATGCACGCCTGGCTCGGACGAAATCGGCACTGGGCGCCAGACAGCAAATCTTTTTAGAACTGTTGCCGATGCTGTTTCATGTGAACCATCCAATGATGCCGGGCTATGTTTCCCATCAAACTCCCTGTGGTGTTGCCGATTACACCCCGACCAAGCTCGATGTGCAAAAGGCACAGCGCCTGGCGCGCAGTTTTACCTATCGCCGCCAGCCCACCATGCGCCGGCAAATTAATGGTATTTTCCTGATGGGTTCCTGCGGAACCGTGGCGCAGTCAGGTAGCTCAGATCTGGATATTTGGCTTTGCCACCCGGCAACAATCACTGCCGAGGAAGAATTACTGTTAAAACAAAAAACCGAAAAGATCAGCCGCTGGGCCACGACCATTGGTTTGGAGGCCCACTTTTTCCTGATGGAGGATGAAAAATTTCGTCAGGGTGAACGGGAATCACTATCCACTGAAGATTGCGGCAGTACCCAGCACTATTTATTACTGGATGAGTTTTACCGCACCGGCTTGCTGATTGCCGGCAGAATTCCGATCTGGTGGCTGGTGCCTCCTGAAGAAGAACAACACTACGATTATTTTGCCAATACACTGCGAGAAAAACGTTTTGTTCGCAACACTGACACCATCGATTTTGGCGGTGTCGGTCATATTCCCGCCGGTGAATTTATCGGCGCTGGCGTGTGGCAACTTTATAAAGCCATCGACTCACCCTACAAATCGGTACTGAAAATTTTATTGACCGAAGTCTATGCTTCTGAATACCCCAATGTTGAACCATTGAGCACCACCTTTAAACGCGCGATCTATAACAACCAGCTCGACATTGATGAACTCGATCCTTACGTGGTGGTGTACCGCAAACTGGAAAATTATTTGCTGCAACGACAGGAATACAAACGTTTGGAACTGGTACGGCGCTGTTTTTATTTTAAAGTAGGCAAATCACTTTCACGCCCAAGCCGAACCAGCAGCAAATCTTGGCAGCGACTATTGATGGAAAAACTGGTGCAACAATGGGATTGGCGTCGTGAACATTTGTACAATCTCGATGCACGCAAAAAGTGGAAAGTTGCACGCGTAATTATGGAACAGCGTCAACTGGTTCGGGAGTTGACCAACAGTTATCGCTTTGTACTGGAATTCGCCCGCCGAACACGTGCCGCTGCGATGATCAATTCTCAGGAAATGACCATCTTGGGCAGAAAACTTTATGCCGCCTTTGAACGTAAAGCTGACAAAATTGAATGGATCAACCCGGGAATTTCTCACAGCCTGGCAGAAGAACAGCTCACCTTTTATCAAGTCGTTAACAAAAGTGACCAAAAAACCTTATGGGCGGTCACAGCCGAAGTATTACCACCAAGATCTCTAACCGAAGAAGATATTGCACGTTGCAAATATTTAAAACGCAGCAACCATCTAATATCACTGCTTACCTGGTGCCACTTTAACGGCTTGTTAGATTCGACTACTCGCATCACCATTATCGAACAAGGTGAACAACAGCGACATGAAGTAAATGAATTTGAACTGCAGAATACTATTCGCGCCATGCGACAAGTATTGCCCGTTGCCAAACAGTACAGTGAGGAAGGCCAAGACAAGCATGACCGATTTAATCATGCGATGCGACCGATACAATTACAATTATTTATCAACGTTGGTATCGATCCTTTGGCACAAATGCGCAGCCAGGGCATTGAGCGATTAAGTGCCCGCACTGACAGTTTTGGCTATAGCGGCCTTCGCGAGAACCTGGTGCTTAATGTAGAACAAGTACTGGTCAATAGCTGGAGCGAAGTGAGCTGTCACCGATATGATGGTGAAAATGCGCTATTAAGATGTCTGCGTGATTATTTACAAATGCTGCCGCCAAACTCCGGCATTGCATTACCACAGTTAGATGTACGTTGTTATTGTCCTACTCGAGCCAGTGCCATTGCCCTTCGAGTTGAAGAGTTATTCCGCGATATCGCCGCTTGTTTTTACAGCGGTACTCGTCCCGCTAATAGCCGTTATATCATTGAGATCCAGCGCGAATATTTTGTTCTGCAGTTTCAAAACAACACACCCAATATTGACTCAGCCGGCAGTTACACTGCTCTACTCGATTATCTGTCACAGGAACAAAATAATTACAGCCCGATTGTTCTGGATCGTTATTGTCTGCAGGACAGTGCTCTAAATGCCATATGTCAAAATGCGCGCGCCGATCAGATACAGGTATTTTATCAGCGACATAACGATCATGCCGATGTTTATATTCTCGATGAACGCGATTCGCTGTTTTATTTCAACACACCCTTTAAAAATGCCATTACACTGCTATCGCCGCTGGATCAGTTTCTTCAGTCGACGCTATTTCGCCGCAGCAGCGAAACCTCAGACTTTATGTTAGGTAACAGTCAGGAACTAGAGGCCGGCATTCTAAACCTGAAGCAATTCGACATTAATAATTACGACATCGAGTACTACGAACTCGTTGACCGCAGCGGCACCATACGTGCATCAAGAAAAAATGTACTTGGTGAAGCGCTTGAGGGTAATTTTTTCAATGTTCAAGCCATCGGCAATCAGGATTTAAACGGCAATATTTTATTCAATATCTATTGCGATCAGCAGGAATTTACTGAGCTGGATCTTGGAGAGGAGTTGTTCAATACAGTGGCCCGTTTTATTTTAGGTCGACGCAAATCCAATGAGCGCTATCCCTGCTATATCACCGATTTAGATCTAAGTCGTTGTGTTAGTGATATTTCTGGCAAGACCACACAGACTATTCATTATCTGCGCTATAAACACAAACTCGAAAGCGCGTTAAATCAATCGTTACAAAATTTGTAATAGACTTTTTGCCTTAACGACCTAGTGCCTTATCGATAATTAATACCAAGATGAAAAACCACATCAGGTGCAGTGTCTACAGCAATATCTTCACTTACCGCAATATCCAAAGCCCAGCGAGAACTTAAACGCAACGCTCCGCCCAAAATAAATTGTAATGAAGGATCTCCCAATTCAGCTAAAGCACTGTCATAAAAAGCGCTGTGGCCATCCAGTTGAATTTTCAAACTGATATCTTCCGCTACTCGCCAACCGAGCGTCGATGACCCGTAAATTACCCAGTCTTCTCTTTGCTCAGACAGGATTTCGCCATCTTCCAACCACAACGCTCCGACATTACCATGCAGCGTAATATTATGGCCCTGCCAAATAGACCGGTCAGTGACATAGAGTCCAAGAGCCAGACCCGTGGCCTCTGAACCCAACATCTCTTCGGCGTCACCCGTTGGCAGCGTAAGCTCACTGCGCACAGTCCAGGTTCGTCCTTCCACAGATGAAAGTTGATGGCTGAGCACCAGGCTCACATCACCAATACCATCAGTTGGCTCATCCAGGGTAAATAGTAATTGCCCCTGCCGTTGATAATCGAATCGCAATTGATCACGTGCAAAATTTGTACGACCGCCGTCAGGCATATTCCAGAAATCGTGCCAATCGTCGATAAAGCTATCCAAACTTCCACTTTGGTGAGACAGATGGGGAACGGAAATACCCAACTCCCAATCGCTGGCAAATCCATAGAAGAACTGCATCGTGATGCGATGGGTTTCACCATCAATAAAAATAGCCTCATTACTACTATCACTCACGGTGAAATTACTGACAGCTTCCAACTGCAGTGATGCAGACGACTCACCGGTCGACAAAATATCTGCGCTCAGAGTTTCCGGCAATCCGTACACCTGCACAAAGGGATTGCGATTGCTGGTGACAAAAGGGTTATCCAGTGAAAACCTGCTGGTACTCTCTGCCCAAAGATTGCTAACCCAAAGACTATTGATAATGACAAGTAAAACCAGCAATAAAAAATGCCGGTCGAAAGACAAACGACCTTTCCGAGGTGACAACATAGAGCGTCCTTAATAAAGAATGGAGGTATCATTGTTTGAAGCCAGTATAGCAACTGGTTTTATGAAAATTATGTCAACCAACCTTTTCCATGCAGCAACCGTAATCAAGGGGGGTTATCTGATCAGGTTTCCACCGGTATAATCGCCACTCAATTAATTAGGCAGATAACCCATGAATGCTTTGTTTCATCAACTACCGCATCGCACACCTTTGCTAGCCAGCATAATGTTGGCTGGACTGCTCAGCGCCTGCGGACAAAAAGGCCCCCTTTATCTGCCGCAAGACCCTGCAGCATCCTCCATTGAACAGCCTTCGTCAGAAGCCTCTATCGAGTCAGAAAATAAACAGGCGCAGGACAAGAAGACTGAATCCTCAAACAGCCCTGAATAATGGCCTGGACTGTTTACTAGCTTTCATCACACAGGTTACAACATGAGTGTATTTGCCTATCGCGATGGCGAACTTTTCGCAGAAGATGTTTCCCTTACGGCTATTGCTGAACAATATGGGACGCCGACTTATGTCTATTCGCGCGCCTATCTGGAACAGCAATTTCTGTCCTATCAACAGGCGTTAGAGAGGCACAAACACCTGATTTGTTACGCCGTGAAAGCCAATTCCAATATTGCCGTCCTCAATGTGCTGGCACGATTGGGAGCAGGTTTTGATATTGTCTCCCAGGGTGAACTGGAGCGCGTACTGGCGGCAGGCGGTGAGCCGTCCAAAGTGGTGTTTTCCGGTGTCGGTAAAACAGCTGCTGAAATGAGCCGGGCGCTGGAGATAGGCATTCACTGTTTTAACCTTGAATCGGCAGCCGAGCTGGAAGTTCTGCAGCAAGTAGCAGCGAAACTGGATGTTATGGCTCCTGTTTCAGTCCGTGTTAATCCCGATGTCGATGCCAATACCCACCCCTATATCTCCACCGGGCTGAAGGAAAACAAATTTGGTGTCGATATCAATCGCGCTGTTGATGTTTATCGTCGCGCAGCTGAACTCAGTCATATTGAAGTGATAGGTGTTGATTGCCATATCGGTTCACAGCTCACGACTGTAGAACCTTTTTTAGACGCCCTTGATCGCCTGCTGGTATTGATTGATCAACTGGCGCAAGAAGGGATTGTCATTCGCCATCTGGATCTGGGGGGTGGTCTCGGTGTGCGTTATCAGGACGAAGAACCTCCTTCGCCTGCAGATTATGTTGCCAAAGTACTACAGAAAATCGGCTCAAGAGAACTAACGCTCGCCTTCGAACCAGGCCGTTCAATTGCAGCTAATGCTGGCGTGTTACTGACTAAAGTGGAATATCTGAAACCTAACCCACATAAAAATTTCGCCCTTATCGATGCAGCGATGAACGATATGATTCGCCCCGCGCTGTACCAGGCGTGGCTGAACATCGACCCAGTGAAACCCCGCATGGAAGGACAGCGCCTGCGTTGGGATTTAGTGGGCCCGGTCTGTGAGACGGGTGATTTTCTGGGCAAGGATCGTGATTTAATTCTCGAAGCTGGTGATCTTCTGGCGGTAGCCTCGTCCGGCGCCTATGGATTTACCATGAGTTCCAATTACAATAGTCGTGGTCGCGCTGCCGAAGTGATGGTTGATAGTGATACTGTCCACCTGATTCGGGAGCGCGAAACTATCGCCGACCTGATGCGGGGTGAATCGCTGCTTCCCTAGCCTGGAGTTAAAACAGGCAGCAGAGCCAGCCCCCCCATAACAGCATCACTGTATTCATGCGCCTACGGCGGAGCGCACCGAAAAGGGTAGAAACCCATGTTGTTACGTTTTACTAAAATGCACGGCCTTGGCAATGACTTTGTCGTGCTAGATCTGGTCACCCAGCGTTTCCAACTGAAAGAGCGGCATATTCGCAAGTTAGCTGATCGACGTTTCGGCATTGGCTGCGATCAGGTATTGGCTGTTGAAGTCCCACAGCAACCTGATGTCGATTTTCGCTATCGCATTTTTAACAACGATGGCAATGAAGTAGAGCAATGTGGTAATGGTGCACGTTGCTTTGCCAAATTTGTGCGCGATAAAAAGCTCACTGGCAAAAAGCGCATTCGAGTGGCAACCAACACCGGCGTCATTGAGCTTTCCATTACCGAAGACCGGCAGGTGAGGGTAAATATGGGCAAGCCCATTCTCAGCCCCATCGACATTCCCTTTGACGCAGAGCAATGGGCCGAGACTTATGCTATCGATGTCAACGGTCAGACATTGGAGATTGGTGCAGTTTCCATGGGCAATCCTCATTCGGTATTGCTGGTCGATGATGTGAAAACTGCCAATGTTGAAGAACTGGGCCCGGCTATCGAGTCCCATCCGCGCTTTCCGAATCGCGTTAACGCCGGCTTTATGCAAGTTGTCAGCCGAAAAGAAATTAATTTGCGGGTCTACGAACGCGGCGCCGGGGAAACGCTTGCCTGTGGCAGCGGCGCCTGTGCCGCTGTAGTTTCGGGGCATCTGCGGGGCTTGTTGGATCAGCGGGTAAAAGTAAACCTTCCCGGCGGGAGCCTCACTATTGACTGGCGTGGAGAAGGTCATCCTGTCATGATGATTGGGCCGGCAACCACTGTGTTTGAAGGGCAAATACAGATATAACAGACTGGGCCGATTGCAATCTGCCCAGAGCTAACTACATTTAACAATGATTGCGCTTCTACAAGTGCATCAATAGATAACAACAATTCGAGGTTATACGTGGAATTGGCAAAAAATGATAACGATAAGGACATCACAGAAGAAGATGTAGCCCAGTATTTAAAAAACCATCCTGGATTTTTTCTCAAGCGCGATGATTTATTGTTAGAACTGGAGCTTGCCCATTCCAGCGGCAAAGCGGTTTCGTTACTGGAACGCCAAGTCACTTTGCTGAGAGAGCGCAACGTCGATATGCGTGGCCGCTTGAATAACCTGTTAGATAATGCCCGCAACAATGACCAACTATTTGATAAAACCAAGCAACTGGTTTTAGCCCTTATAGAAGCTCAAGGGCTGGATGCCATTGTCAACACATTTAATCGCAGTTTGCTCAGCGATTTTTCGATGGAATTTTCTAGCTTGACGTTATTTGGCAACCCGGAACGTCACCGTTCAGCATCATCAAGAATGGTACCTATTGATGATGCCTATGCCAAAATACCTGGATTACTAAAAACCAATAATGCCACTTGCGGCGTGCTTCGCCCTGAAGAACTGGAATTTTTATTTTTAGAACAAGCAAAACAAATTGGTTCTGCTGCTGTAGTCCCTCTCAGTTTTGGCAATCCTCTTGGCGTCATAGCCATCGGCAGCAAAGATCCACACTATTTTCGCTCCAGCATGGGTACATTATTTTTAGGCTATATCGCAGAGGTATTAAATCGCATTTTACCAAAATATCTTTCGCCCTAGTTTTTGAAAACAGCGGCTATGTTTATGGATAACAATAACTGGCAACATCAAATCGATCAGTTCATCCATTATTTAAAAAATGAACGTCAACTATCCCCACACACGATAAAAAATTATCTGCGCGACCTTATTAGTTTTTCTACTCACTGCCAAAAACAATCTCTGAACTGTTGCTCTCAAGTGACTGCAGCTAATGTGAGGCAGTGGGTCGCTGCTTTGCATCGCTCCGGGCTTTCAGGCTCGTCTATTCAGCGTATGTTATCGGCGGTAAGAAGCTTTTATCATTTCAATAGCCGCTCTGGTAAAGCCCATAACCCAGCAAAAGGTATTCAAGCACCCAAAACCAAAAAGTCATTACCAAAAACACTTGATACCGATAGCATGCAACACTTTGTAACGATCAGCGATACCGATTGGCTTGGGCTTCGAGATAGAGCAATTGTGGAATTGTTTTATTCGTCAGGTTTACGTTTATCCGAACTCGTCAATCTCGACATCGATGATGTTGATCTAAAGGATTGCTTGGTCACTGTAACGGGTAAGGGCAACAAAACCCGCACACTTCCAATCGGAAAATTTGCTCTTGAAGCACTACAGGCATGGCTTAAAGTACGAGATGATATTAGTTCTGAGTTGTCAGCTTTATTTTTATCAAAAAAGGGAAGCAGGTTATCGCAACGAGCAATTCAGCAGCGTTTAAAAACATTGAGTATCAAACAGCAAATGGATCAGAATATTCATCCCCACATGCTACGCCATTCCTTTGCCAGCCATTTATTGGAATCCAGCAGTGATCTTCGCGCTGTACAGGAATTGTTAGGACACGCGAATATTTCTACCACACAAGTATATACGCATTTGGATTTTCAGCATTTGTCAAAAGTATATGACAAAGCTCATCCACGAGCGCAAAAGAAATCAACTAAGTAATTATTCCTAAAACATAGAATAAACGTTAGTAGATTAATTTCTGACCTATTTCTTGTATTCAGATTTTTGCTTCAGGCTAAATCGGTCGTTGCCCATAATTACTTACAGGCCTTTTTGGAGGATCTGCTGTTACATTGGGATCAATGCTATTAATTTTTCCACCTTTCGCCAAAAACTGTTCTACTTCGTCATCCATTTGTTTACGCAAGCGCTGGCGTGAAGCAATCGTTCTACTGACAGCAGATTCTTCATGACTGCCCATAAAACCGATATCGATTTCCAAATCATGATCTTTATTAGTGGACGTTGTTTTACTAGATATTGTTTTGCTAGATGTTGCTTTACTACGTTTAGATACTGCTGTTTTTTTGAGGGGAGTTTTTCTGGCCATAACAAGTACCTTTTACTTTTCGGCTCAACCAACTCTTCTAACTTTACTATTCCATGTAAATGATAAATGCGTTAAAAACAGTAAAGTTGGTTGTTGAGTAATGACACTGACCTTATATGTTTCTCGCTTCTGTCAATAGTTCAATCAATAGTTCAATCAATAGTTTGCAATCCTTTGGTGCTCTTACTTCTCGGATCAAAGGTAAATTTTCTGCAAGAAGTGAATTTCAGAAGCTAGGACTTTTATATATAGCGTATTAGCAGCGAGCGGCAACAATATTTTTGTTTTTGTTTAGTTTTTTTCGCTCTAATATACGCACATCTTCTTGCAAAAATTACTAATCGGTATTGCCCAATAACGTCATAACAACATAATACTTATGCGCCAGATACTAGACACGTTTAAGTTTTTCAATGCACGACTTGCACAACAACGACCGCGTGTTGCTATCAGCGCGTGTCTAATGGGCAAACCGGTACGTTATGATGGCACTGATAAATTATTAGAAACAACATCAACTTTTTTATCTAACTATTTATCGTTAATACCAATCTGCCCCGAAGTTGATTCAGGCATGCCGGTACCACGACCGCCTATTCAATTAGTAACTGAAGGCCCATCAATCTTTACACGAGGTCGGGACGATAAAACCCTTAACCCTACAAATAATCTGGTTAAATTTCGTCAGCACAGCTTGCAACAACATGCAGCACTACTGTGCGCTTATATACTCAAAAGCCGCTCACCAAGTTGTGGCATTAACACCACACCTATATTTGATGTAGAGGGAAATCAAGTAGGTGTAGGCAGCGGCCTACAAGCTGACTATTTTCAGCGTAAGCTGCCTTGGCTATTGATGTGTGATGAACTTCAGCTGAGTAGTATTTCCGACAATCAGCGTTTCATCCTATGTTGCTATATATTGGCTGATATGCAGCTGGCAGCTGACCAACTTGATCGTTTTCACCAACATTATCAGTGGCTATGGCAGCAAATGGCTGTTGAAGTACAAACCAAGCTATCACAAGCCGTTTCCCAGAAGGAGTCATATTGGGAGCAATTTAAAGATGAATTGTGGAAATTGGAGTGGCGTCAATTGACGTTTTTATAAGCCGCCATGAAGAGCAAAGCAAATCACGGCGGTACAAGGATAAAACTTAAAGCGCTTCTTCGTTAGTTTCGCCTGTGCGAATACGCACCGCATGCTCTAATGCCGTGACAAAAATTTTGCCATCACCGATCTTACCGGTATTGGCGGCGCTGCTAATTGCTTCAATTACAGCGTCAACACGATCATCAGATATCGCGATTTCCAGCTTAACTTTTGGCAGGAAATCAATGACATACTCGGCTCCTCGATAAAGTTCGGTATGTCCCTTCTGGCGACCAAAGCCTTTTACTTCCGTAGCGGTAATACCCGTTACCCCGACCTCTGACAGCGCCAAACGCACATCATCCAATTTAAAAGGTTTAATGACTGCTGTAATTAATTTCATAGATTAGCTCTCCCCTTTCCCAAACCGGGCTTAATGTCAGTACTCCCGATGCAACATTTAGTAATCAGGAATCAATACCAACTGAATTATTGTTGTAGTTGGCCTAAATTAGCCAGCTCTTAACCGAAAAGCAAGAACCCTAATCAAAATACTCATTGTTTAATCGCCTGCAATGAAAAAAGGGCGCCTCTTGGCGCCCTTTACTAGTCCTTTGCAAGTCTTGTTGATTACGACTTGTTTGTGAACTCTGGGTAAGCTTCCATACCACATTCTGAGAGGTCCACACCTTCGTATTCCTCTTCTTCGCTGACGCGGATACCCATAACTGCTTTCAGGATAGCCCACACGATCAAACTGGCAACAAACACCCAAATAAAGATCGCCAAGGTACCTACCAGCTGCCCCATGAAGGTCGCATCGCTATCGGACAACAGTACCGCGAAGATGCCCCACAGACCAACAACACCGTGTACAGAGATCGCACCCACAGGGTCGTCGATTTTCAGTTTATCCAGAGCAACGATAGAGAATACTACGATCACACCACCGATACCGCCGATGATTGTAGACAGTAATGGTGAAGGATCAGCAGGCTCTGCAGTAATCGCAACCAGACCAGCCAGAGCACCATTCAATGCCATGGTCAAATCAGCTTTACCGAAGATAATGCGCGCAACGATCAAGGCAGCAATCAAACCACCTGAAGCGGCAGCGTTAGTGTTAAGGAAAACATTGGCCACTTCGTTAGCTACACCGATGCCACCCAGTTTCAGAGTAGAACCGCCGTTGAAACCAAACCAACCCATCCACAGAATGAATGTACCTAATGTAGCCAGAGGCAAGTTCGCACCAGGAATCGCGTTTACGGAACCATCAGCAGCATATTTGCCCTTACGTGGACCCAACAGCAACACACCTGCCAGAGCCGCAGCAGCACCAGCCATGTGTACGATACCTGAACCTGCATAGTCGCTATAGCTCAACTCACCGATGAAAGGAACCGCTTTACCGCCCCAAGTCCAGCCACCTTCTACTGGGTAGATGAAACCAGTCATCACCACAGCAAAAGCCAGGAACGCCCACAGCTTCATACGCTCAGCAACAGCACCTGAAACAATAGACATTGCAGTCGCTACGAAAACGACCTGGAAGAAAAAGTCAGAAGCGCCGGCGTACTCACCCATATCACCGAAGCCGGACTCGTTAGATGCGGCTAGAATTTCAGCAACAGCGGCATCATCCATACCCGCAACCGTTGTTACACCGGATAGGAAGTAACCGCCACCATACATAATTTCGTATCCGCAAATTAGATACATAGTGCTGGCCACAGCAAACAGCGCAACGTTTTTAGTTAGAATTTCAGTTGTATTTTTAGAACGAACCAGACCGGATTCAAGCATAGCGAAACCGGCAGCCATCCACATTACCAATGCGCCACAGATCAGGAAATAAAACGTATCCATGGCGTATTGCAATTCAAAAATTTGATCTTGCATTACTCAGCCCTCCACAAGGCTAGGAATCAGAAAATAATAGTTAAAATTAGATTGCTTCTTCGCCAGTTTCGCCAGTGCGAATTCGGATGACCTGCTCGAGGTTAGAAACAAAGATTTTGCCGTCACCGATTTTGCCGGTATTAGCAGCATTGGTGATTGCTTCGATAACTTGGTCCGCCGCAGAATCTGCGATGGCCACTTCAATTTTTACTTTAGGTAAAAAGTCGACAACGTATTCGGCACCGCGGTACAGCTCAGTGTGACCCTTTTGGCGACCGAATCCTTTCACTTCAGTGACAGTAATACCCTGTACACCGATTTCAGACAGCGCTTCGCGTACGTCGTCCAACTTAAATGGTTTGACTACAGCCGTAACCAGTTTCATTGGTCTTCTCCTGGATAATTCCGTTAGTTATACAGTGCAAACTACGCACCGAACGAGGGTTTAAAAAGTCAGCCACACCGTAGTGCGACTGACAAAACTAGTGCTTTCAGCAGTTGCTCGAGGTAGCAACTTATGCACTAAAAACGAGGCCTGAATTACAGGTCGAATGTTTTGCTGACGTCAAGGATCATGTAGCCATCCAAGTCATTGATGTCACCACTAGCATCTTCAGCATCAAACTGAGTGCCAATAGAAGCAGTAAAATCAAAACCACTTAATTCAGCGGAAGCAGATAGCTCAACATAGTTATATTCAAAATCACCGCCATCTTCATCAGCTTCATAACGACCTACTGTTGCGCCAAATACCTCACCGCTCCAGCTCAAAGAAATAAATTCATAGTCAAAATCAGGGTCGCCGCTGTCATCGTTGTTATCTTCACCGATAGCAATATCCAATGCGAAAGGCCCAACAGCAGCACCTAGATTAAATTCACCTTCGTTATCACCAGTGTAGGTATAGCTATACAGTGAATAACCTGCATACAGTGATACACCACCTACGTCAGCGCCGTAACCAAAGTACAGGTCGTATTCCAAACCATCGTTACCGCCAGTACCATCGTCGATTACCCAAGTACCTGCATAGAAGCCACCTGCTTCGTAATCAACACCGCCGTACATACCTGCATCACCCAGGTTGGCACCACGGAAGTAGTAGTCGGATACAAAACCAACATTTGCAGAAACGTCTGCCATTGCTGGAGCAGAAAAACCAGCAACTGCAGTAGCAGCCAGAACACTAGAAGCTAATAATTTTTTCATCCTAATCAGTCTCCAATTTAGTTAATTGATTTTTTTAAGTTGCAAAGCAAAAGCTTTGAATACGTATTCACAGCCTATTTGGCGTGCCCTAAGGGATAGCACGCTCTGTGCCAATTGAAAAAAAACATTAAAAATCAGAAAGATAGGATTTTTTAGTGCTGATGGGCTCTATTTTTGCCTAAAGAACTCGGTGCAAGAATGTGCATTTCAATTCTTGAGCACCAAATTGGGGCGCTCATGTTGAATCATTCCAACTGTGACTATCAAATGTCTTGAAACCCTTTAAAAATAAGGCGGTTACTGAAATTGCTTTTCTTTCCTCCTGACACAACAACTCAGTGAGCGATCCAAAATCGACCCCTCAGAATGTACATAGTTGGTGCATTAACATGAGAACTGGCTCACATTGCAGCGACTCTTAACCATGAAACTAACGGCCAATTGCCATTTGAATCATACCTATTAGCCATGCAAAATATGCCGTGCATTTGTGAGCCTTTAAACCTATAGAAAATTTACATGTCATGTCTATTCGCAATTTGATTAACAGCAGTACTGATATGGTGACTAATCTCTCTGAAGACTTGCTTAAATTATGCAATTCCAGTGATAGCTCTCGCGTTATTGAAGATATGCGAAGTGCGGTTCAAGCACTGATTCAAAGCAACCTCAAACAACTGGATATCGTCAGCAAGGAAGAATTTGAAGCACAAGCCGCCGTACTAGCTCGCAGCAGAGAAAAGATTGATCAACTGGAGCAACAACTAGCTGAACTTGCTGCGCAATTGGAAAAGTCGTAATTCACCCTTGCTGAGGCTATGATAGCGACACAAAGCACTAAGATATTGCAATTATTTAATTGTAGAGGCCAGGACGGTCTTTAGATAAAAATTTTCGTAATCGATTAATTCAAGGATGAATTCATGTCACTTGCCATTGTTTACACGCGCGCCAAATGCGGCATCGACGCACCACTGGTACGCGTTGAAACCCACCTTTCTAACGGTCTTCCCGCCTTCAATATCGTTGGCCTTCCCGAAACGGCTGTAAAGGAAAGCAAAGATCGGGTGCGTAGCGCCATTATCAATTCCCACTTTGAATTTCCCAGCCGGCGGATAACCATTAATCTCGCCCCTGCTGACTTGCCAAAGGAGGGTGGCCGATTTGATCTTGCCATTGCACTGGGCATTTTAGGGGCCTCCGATCAAATTCCCAGAGACAGTTTTGAGCACCATGAGTTCATCGGTGAACTGGGGTTAACGGGTGAGTTGCGGCCAGTACAGGGCACACTGCCGGTTGCGATTGAATGTGCAGCTAAAGAGCGGGCGCTGGTGGTACCCACTGAAAATCGACATGAAGCCACACTCTGTGAACAAGCAACCATCTTGTCAGCAGAGAACTTACTGCAACTATCGGCACATCTGCATGGCCGGGAAAAACTGCACCCTTGCCAACAGACTAATGATTGGTCGGCCATGCAATCCGACTACCCCGATTTAAGCGATGTTAAGGGCCAGCCACAGGCCAAGCGCGCTTTAGAAATTTGTGCCGCAGGCAATCACAACCTGTTGATGTCAGGACCACCGGGCACGGGAAAAACTATGCTAGCAAGCCGTTTACCCGGCTTATTACCTCCTCTGACCCAACAAGAAGCCTTGGAAGTCGCCGCTATTTTTTCAATCAACTCAGTACAAAAAAAGCCCGTTTTCCAACGACCCTTCAGAAATCCCCACCACACAGCTTCTGCCGCTGCCTTGGTAGGAGGCGGCAGTAACCCTAAACCCGGCGAAATCTCACTGGCACATCGTGGTGTTTTATTTCTAGACGAGTTGCCAGAATTCCAGCGACAAGTGCTGGAAATGTTACGCGAACCAATGGAGTCAGGAGAAATTATGATTTCACGTGCGAAACAGCAAATTCTCTATCCCGCTAAATTCCAGTTAATCGCTGCCATGAATCCTTGCCCATGTGGTTTTTATGGCGACCAACAACGGGCTTGCCGCTGCACCCCCAATCAACTGCAACGCTATCGAGACAAAATCTCGGGACCCTTACTTGATCGCATCGATATTCAACTTAATGTCAATCGATTACCAGCTGGTGTGCTGTCACAAAAAAACCAGTATCAGGAGAACAGTAACACCGTCAGACAACGCGTGATCAAGGCGAGGGTCATTCAAATAAATCGTTGCGACAAAACCAATGCGGAACTTGAACACAAGGAGCTGGAGCGCTATTGCCAGTTACAAAAAGAAGACCAAGCTCTTCTAGATCAAGCGGTAACTCAATTGCATCTTTCACCCAGGGCTTATCACCGTATTTTGCGGGTGGCACGCACCATCGCCGACTTAGAAGAAAAAGAAACGATTGAGACACATCACTTGATGGAAGCCCTGGGGTACCGGGCACTTGATCGACAACGGTTGTAAGCGTTTAAATAATTGACGTGGCCCGTTGCTCAATCATTAGATTGAAATCTTTCATCGACACAGCGGGGCTAAAGTAGAAACCCTGCACTTGGTCGCATTGGTTCTGCCAAAGAAACTGAATCTGCTCCAGCGTTTCAACACCTTCTGCAATAACCTTTAAACGTAAGCTATGAGCGAGGTTGATCATCGCTTTAACAATAATCGCATCTTCATTACTTTTGGCGACATTGCGAATAAAACTGCGATCTACTTTCAGTGCTGAAATCGGCAATCGTTGAATATGGGCAAAGGATGAAAAACCGGTACCAAAATCATCCAGCGAAAAAGTCACACCCATTTTGTGTAGCGCCATCATCCCTTCGTAGGTCTGTTGATAATTCGACATAATGGCAGTTTCCGTCAGCTCGAACTCCAGCCGACTGGGATCAATGCCACTCTGTTTGATAATCCGTGACGAAGTATCAACAAACATGCTGTCCTGTAATTGTTTAAAGGACAGATTTACTGCTACATCAAGGGGCGTTGCCAGCTTTTCATCCATACTACGAATATCAGCACAGGCTTGCTGAATCACCCAATATCCCAAAGGGACAATCAGCCCACTCTCTTCTGCCACCGGGATAAATTCTGAAGGGGAAACAAGTCCTCTGATAGGGTGCCGCCAACGCAGCAACCCTTCCATGCCAACAGTCTCACCGCTTTCGAGGCTAACTCTGGGCTGGTAGAAAAGCTCAAATTCTTCTGCGCGTAATGCTCTGCGCAAATCCTGCTCCAGGCTTATTTGGGCGATTACCTCGGCATTTGTAGTCTTATTGTAAAAATGAAATTGGCAGCCGCGCTCCGCTTTTGCTTCCTGCATGGCCATATTAGCGCTCTGCAACATGTCCTCTACAGTCACCCCCGCATCCGGGTACACGGCAATACCGATACTGCAACTAACGACTAAAGGCTGACCGGCAATCTCAAAAGGTGCCGATAATACATCGATCACTTTTTTGGCGACCAGAGCAATATCGTCGTGACCTTCGCAATCGTCTAATACCAGTGCGAACTCATCGCCATTCAGTCTCGAAACGCTATCACTTTTTCTTACACAACCAGTCAGACGCTCCGCCATGATGGTAACCAACTGATCACCGGCGTCACTGCCAAAACTGGCATTAACACGGCTAAAGCCATCGAGATTGATTAATAGTAAGGATAAGTTTTGCTGCTGACGGCTGGCTTTGTCGATGGCTTCCTCTAGGTTCTGCAGGAAGTACATACGGTTTGGCACACCGGTGAGAGGGTCGTATAAGTTTAACTGCGAGAGTTTCTGTTCAACGTGACTTTTTTCAACTGCATATCCAATACAACGAGACAGAACGTAATTATCCATATTCTCCAATGCCAAAAAGTCTATTGCGCCAAAGCTCAATGCCTGCTGAGCCACGATGTCATCAACGGATTCCGTAATTGCAATAAACGGAAGCTGCGAACCTCGATCTAAATTCGTTTGTAATATCCCAAGAGCCTGGTTAGGGTGATGTTGGCAGTCCAACAGCACAACGTCGTGATGCCCCTTCTTAATCGCCTCCTCACCAGCCTTCAAACTTTCATGCCAAATAAGGTGGTAGCGGTACGATTGGACAGAAGACAACATCTTCTCCATACGACCATATTCTGCATGGGTACTGCCTAGCAGTAACACCTGCACACCCGACTCATGCATGTAGATACCTTTTTTGAATAGCCAGAGGAGCTAGCAAACTCATTAACTGGCTAAAAATCCATGCCCCCATCGATCCATATTTTATATATTTCAAATAGTTATAGCCACAATCTAATAAGATTTCTAGAGCATATGCAACATTTTTTTGCGTCTTTTATCGATTCGTTTCTATTTCAGTGATGTCCGCTGCTACAATGCGCGGCCGTTTATCAGCAATTTATATTTCTTTACTCTTCGAATTTAGTCGTGAGCTCTTCTCTTAATCCTCGTCAGCGTGAAGCCGTCCATTACATTGATGGCCCTTTATTAGTTCTAGCAGGTGCTGGCAGTGGCAAGACCAGTGTTATCACCCGCAAGATCGCCTACCTGATTGAGCAGTGCGGCATTAAAGCCCGCAACATAGCTGCTGTAACGTTTACTAATAAAGCATCTCGTGAAATGAAAGAGCGGGTATCTCAGCTGGTTTCCGGCCCGGCAGCCCGCGGTTTGATTGTCTCCACCTTTCACAACCTGGGCCTGAATATTTTGCGCAAAGAGCACCACTGGCTCGGCTACAAAGCGGGATTCTCCATTTTTGACCAGCAGGATGCGCAGGCCCTTATTCGCGATTTATTAATTCAGGATCATAGCGAAGACAACGATCAGGTCGATTTCATACAACATCAAATCTCCAACTGGAAAAACGACATGATCAGCCCCAAGCAGGCTATCCAGATGGTAGATAAACCCGCGCAAATATTATGTGCACAGGCCTTCGAGCGTTATCAACGCGCCCTAAAAGCCTATAACGCGCTGGATTTTGATGATCTGATTCTACTGCCAGTTCAACTGTTCCAGCAATTTCCCGAAGTACTGGACAAATGGCAACGTCGCATTCACTACATGCTGGTGGATGAATATCAAGACACCAATATCAGCCAATACATACTAGTGCAGCTACTGGTAGGCAATCGCGGCAAACTCACCGTGGTAGGCGATGATGATCAATCTATCTATGCCTGGCGCGGCGCAAGGCCGGAAAACCTTGCGCAACTGCAATCGGATTACCCGACGTTAAAGCTGGTCAAACTGGAACAAAACTACCGGTCAACATCTCGCATTCTAAAAGCTGCCAATGTACTAATCGATCACAATCCCCATGTGTTTGAAAAATCCTTGTGGAGCGAGCTGGGTTATGGTGACCCAATTCGCGTAGTTCGCTGTCGGAACGAAGAAGCTGAGTGCGAACGAGTTGTAACCGAAATTCTGGATCAGCGGGTTCGAGGCCAGGCCAAGTTTGCCGACTTCGCCGTACTCTATCGCGGGAACCACCAAGCGCGTTTGTTAGAGTTAAAACTGCAACACCATCAGGTGCCCTATCGCATCAGTGGCGGTACTTCCTTTTTCGGTCGCAACGAAATCAAAGACATCATGGCCTATTTACGCCTGTTGATGAATAAAGAAGACGACAACGCTTTTTTACGCATCGTCAATGTGCCACGCAGAAAAATTGGCGCATCGACACTGGAGAGCCTGGGCACTTATGCGACCGATAGAGGTATCAGCCTTTACGACGCCTGCTCGGAAATCGGCATTGAGCAATCTCTGCCCGAAACCAGCCTGAAACGCCTACGGCAATTTACCGGTTGGCTGGATCGAATCACCGAACGCTGCGAGCGGGGTCATGGACTATCTGCCATCCGGGAAATGATCAGCGACATGGACTATGAAGCCTGGTTGCACCAAAACAGCTCCAGCTCCGCAGTAGCAGAACGCCGCATGGCTAACGTATTTACCCTTATCGACTCATTACAATCCACTGTTGATCGCAATGACGAAGGCGAAGATGGTGACGAAAGTGATATCCAGGCCGCTATCGCTAAACTGGTGCTGAGAGATTTACTCGAACGCCAGGAGGAAGAAGAGGAATCACTGGACAAAGTTCAATTGATGACTTTACACGCCTCTAAAGGATTAGAGTTTCCACACGTATACCTTATTGGCATGGAAGAAGAATTATTGCCTCATCGCAATAGTATTGAGGAAGACAATATCGAAGAGGAGCGCCGGCTCTGTTATGTAGGCATCACGCGCGCACGTACAACATTAACGATTACCTACTGCGGCAAGCGAAAACAATTCGGCGAAATGATCGACTGCACACCCAGCCGATTTCTGGACGAGTTACCCTACGATGACTTAGTTTGGGAAGGCGAAGAAAAGGATGCCGAGCTCAATCAGGAACGCGGCACAGCAACATTGTCAGGACTAAAAAACCTTTTTGATGAATAAGGGCGAAAAAGAGCTATTCTTTTCAGGCAAAAAAAACCGCAGTATAAAACTGCGGTCTTTATAAAGTGAGCGCCATTATTGGCTGTTTTCTAGGATATAGTCCACAACTGCCTTGATATCATCATCGGAACAGGTCATACACAACCCCATAGCTGGCATGCCATTAATACCACCGATAGCATTAGCATAGACCTGATCGATGCCCTTACCCATACGATCACTCCAGTCAGCTACATCACCCATTTTCGGAGCACCAGCAGCACCTGTAGCATGACAGGCCATACAATTAGTATTGTAAATATCTTCTGGCGAAGCAGCGCCACCACTAGCAGCAGCAACCGCCGCACCACAACCGCTATCACCCTCTAGGCAGACTTCACCAACGGGTTTGATGCGCTCTTCAATTTCAGCCTTTTGCTTATCAGACACTGCATTGGCAGTTAGCGCCATACCTAGCAGTAACAGCCCTGCCAATTTCACCACACTGCTTTTAACCATATTTATCACCATAAATGCCCTCAATATGAGAGTTTAACTTAGCCTACCCTATTCTCTAGCCTAGCTGTAACTGGCCGGCCTCCAAAATCAGGCGCGAATTATAGCTACTTTCGTGCTCAAGCGGAAATTCTCCTGCTGATTAACACCTGATTCGCCACATTTGGCTCAAAATAGACTATCTCATTATTCGAAGGTATGATGCCGGCCAGATCAACCCAGCTGTTAGAAAGCCTCAATTTCACAACAATAAGCCGGTTCCTTTACCCGCCCTTAGCTCAGCTGGATAGAGCGCGGCCCTCCGGAGGCCGAGGTCAGAGGTTCGAATCCTCTAGGGCGGGCCATTCAAACAAACAGTTACCCTTGTGGTGACTTTTTGTTTGAAGAGTTTGTCCGTAAGAATTCATTTAAGCCTCCCAGGTTCGACAAATCACCAAGTGATTTGGACAAGGAGCATAGCGACGCAGCCCCGAAGGGGGCATTACAGCCCAAAGGCTGTAATGATCAACCCTCATCCAGGGCAGACCATTCATATTCGACGTAACTAACTCTCAAATTGCAAACTGCAAGTTGACCAGATTTTTTAAAACGATGTAAAAAGAAAGGGAGAGAAATTTCCAGGGCTGGCAGCGTATCCTTACCCTCAGTGTTATCCATAACACGCCACTATTCCAATTGTGGAACCCTACTGTGGAACCAACCCTGGGAAGTGCTCTTCCTGAGCACGCGGCTATATTAAAATGTTAACCAACAACGTCAACCTGATAACCGCGATCGTCTTTTATCTTTGTGCGAAATATCACACTTTATTTTTCAGCTCTTTGGCTAAAGTTTTTTTAAAATTTCTTGCGCGTCTTGGCGCCAATAAACGGGCGATGACTGTCTAGAGAGTGCTTGCTCTAAGTGTTCTTTAGCTTGCACTTTTAAATTGTTCTTAAAATAAGCCATACCCAAATGATAATGAAATACTGCTTCGTTACCGCCATTCTCAATCGCTGCATCTAACAAAACAATTGCTTGACTATAATTTCCCAACTTATATTGAGCCCAACCTGCCGTATCTAAAAAGGCTGGTGTTTCCGAGGATGCTAATTCTTTAGTCAGCTCAGTAATACGAGACGCATTCTCTGTCACATCCGCATAATCTAACAACAATGAAGCCAGGTTGTTTTTAGCCACTTTAGAATCAGGATGAATTTTTAATAATTCCTCGTAACTTTCTATGGCTTTATCTACATCATTTTGACGAACATAAGTTTCAGCTAGTGATAATCTTAATGCCACTGCTTTCGGATTTTTAGCGATAGCCTGCTGATAAAAAGGAATCACCCGATCACCCTGTCCACTCGATAAATACAAACGAGCCAATAACGTATAAGCGGATAAACGTTCAGGATTTTGCGCTAACAATATCTCAAGAATTTCAATACCGTTATCGAATTCATTTAGTCTGGCATAAAGGCTCGCAAGCACTTCCTTGGCATGAATATGATCTGGGTATAGTTGCACATGGCGATTTACAAAATTCAAAGCCTGATCGGTCTGCTCCAAAGCTAAATGCGCCGCAATCAAAGCACTTAAAGTTTCAACACTACTAGGCTGTAATTCTATTGCCTTTTCCAACACCGGCAGCGCTTGAGCAAAAGATTTTTGCCGTAAAAAAATTCGGCCCTGTAAATAATAACCTTCGGCTCTGTATTGATCGCTATCTAACAGTTTTTCTGATATCGATATAGCATCTTTCCAGCGTTGTTCTCTTGAATATAAATCCACTAACAATCTGGCTACTTCAGGATTACTATCATCAATTTGCGCCGCGTATTCCAAACGCCTTAATGATTCATCTAAGTCGTTTTTAGCTAACAGGATCTTTGCAGAATTGATCAATGCTGGCACATTATTAGGTTGATAAGTTAATAGCTGCTGATAACTTATCAGCGCCATATCTATCAAACTTTTCATTTCATACACATTAGCCAATAACTGTAATGCAGCTATAGATTCCGGATTGCGTTTTAACGATAGATTTAAATCCTCAATTGCATCATCTAAAAGGTTATTTGAGATATTTAAACGCGCTCTATGAATCAATGCCTGCACATTGTCAGCATCCAAGCTAAAAACTTCTTCAAGCAATGAGCTGGCAAGATCGCTATCATTTTCTGCCATTGCTATGCCTACTAGACGATTTCTGGCCTCAATAGCTCCAGCACTTTTTTTATCTTTTTCTATAACAGACAAATACAATTGCTTGGCTTTATTTAAGTCGCCATTAGCAATGTATAATTGAACCAAACCATCACGAAGTAGGGCTTTTTCGGGCTGATAAGAAATAAAGTCTTCCAACAATTCAATTCCCTGATCTTTGTTCACATGCCTAATGACATATTCAACTAACCAGAGTTTAGGTCGGTCTTTTTCAGGGTTATCTGCAATAAGATCAGTTAATACTTTTTCAGCCAACTTTTTTCTTTCTTCAACGCTTATCGTTTGCAACTGAAGATAATATTTTGATAACTGCAAGCTATAGAATAATTTTTCAGGATATTCAGTTATTAATTCCTTATATAACTGAACCACTTCTTCTGATTTGTTTTGTGTTATCAATAACCTTAGCTTTAATAACTTCAGAGATTCATTTTCGGTTTGGTTTGCTATGCTTTTAGTGATGACATCCATAGCTAAATCAGGGTTTTCCTGAGCATATAGATTAGTCAAAACTGTTGTAGCCACAACATTACCTGGCTCAAGGCTTAACACCTGCTGCGCCTTTAAAATAGCTTTTTCATTTTCATTTTTCGAGGCATGTAAAACTGCCGTATTGGCCAAAGCATCAATGTTGTTCGAATCAATGGAAAAAACAACATCAATCTGCTCCTGGCCCTTTGCAAAATCTCTAGAACGAATGTAATAACTAGCTAATTTATTTAAAGACTTAACATGACGGCTATCTGCCTGTACCGCAGCACTAAAAAAGTTAAACGCTGTTGAAAGATCATTATCCGCCTCTGCTATCAAACCCAGTAGATATCTTGCATCAGCACTATTCGGATTAATTTGCAATACATTTCTTGCCTCTAATACAGCCTTTTCATAGTTATTAGCCTCATAGAATAGCTGTGCACGATTTAGATACTGCTCTTCACGCTTTGCGCCTCCATCGCAAGCTGTCAGCAAGGATAAAAGAATCAGTGTAAACCACGCTCTCTTTATAATGATCATTAAAAATATACCTTTCTCTGCATCAGCATTAACTCAACATCATTATACTAATTGAAAATAACCCCGCCGCTGCACCAACCGTTAAATAGCGATAATTTTCGTCTGTTCTTCTAGCCAGCAGATATTCGCAGCTATATATTAAAATGGCTGACCTCAATGCAATCAATGCTATTAATGTCATATCCATATTCGAAGCTAATAATACAGGCGTAACAATCAACCCCGCTAAAATAATCAGATCCTGGATAACAACATTGAAGGCTCCTTTTCTCGTCAACCTCATTACTACAACAAGAACAATGGCTATCAATACAAGAACAATATCAACAAGATATAACCGCCAACTGGCCTCTAGCTGCATGGACAACATACTGACCAGAATGATAATTATTAGATAAGATGCAAAGCGCGATATATACATTATTTTTTCATGCAAAAATATTCGCAATAATACAATTAAAACACCAAATGCCATCGTTATATAAGCTAACTGCTCATTCGCATTTATCAGCAAAAATGGGCTAACTATAAAAAATACAATTAATATGCGTTGTAAGATTACTGCCCCTGTCGAATAGTAGGCGTCTAATTGTCGCAGCCATAAATTTCTGCGACTATAAGGCTCTCTACTTTCATATTGATTTTTATTTTTCGATTTTTTTAATAGATAAGGATGATTTATTAAAAACAAAGCGATTACTGAGAAAGATAAAAAAAACGCGGCCACCAATAAATCCATCTCAAAACGAAGAAAGTATGAATTTAATAGCAGAATCACACAAAACAACATTGTAATAAATTCTATTTGATAAGGGGCAAAACCTAAATCAATAAGTTGCGTATAAATATTGTTTCTTTCCGATACACCATTGGCTTTTTTAAATGCTCTAACAAAAATTCTTTGCATAAGGTTTATCATGGGCAGAGCCAATATCATCGCCGGCAAAAATGGACTTAACGCTGACTGCCCGGACTGCGTAACTATTATCGCCAGACAAACTGATATTAAGCCCAGGCATTGACTGCCTATTTTTCCTATTAAAATTCTTGAAGAAAAAATATTGTAACGAAGTATGCCAAAGATCGATCCAGCAACTGTCAAACACATCAAGACCACTTCTTGATGGTTAATAAGCACCGCTAAGAAGGCAATAAACATTAATATTAAAGAATACACACCTGCCGCAACTTCTTCCAAACCATCAGAAAAGAAAGATCCATTAATCACAGAAAGCAAGAAAAAAAATGTCAGCGGATAGCTTACCCAGACAGAGGCATCGTCCAATCCTAAAAATGGCACTTTGTGAATAACTATACCGCCTAACATCACTATCACTATCGCTACGCAATGACTCAATAGCTTCAAAGCGTTGTAACTAATCTTTCGGCTATAGCTTACTTGCTCTACCAGAATAATTACCGCACAAGCAGTTAAGGTGGAAAAAATTTCAATTTGCAAGGAGGGTAAAAAAATTAGTACCGGACAAGAACCCAGAACAATCGCTAGACCACTCACCACAGGTAGCGAGCTGGGATCGTGATCGATTTTATATAGCAATCCTGCCAAACGAAAATTGGTTGGAAAATTAATCAACAGAGGGATGAGCACTGTGGTCAGAAATAACGCCACAGTGAAGCTGTACACATATTCCATCTACTTTGATTACTCGGCACGCAATTATTGACAAAACAAACAACTACTCTGTTTTTTGTTATTTTTTCACTCTACGCAATAGCCAAGCGTGTCATACTGCTCAGGACGGCACAACAGAGTCTGCCTGCTGTTGTAAATTATTAACATCTTTAGGTTTTAACTGTTTGATTACGGCCTTGTTCTTTTGCCTGATACAGCGCTTTATCTGCCCTGGCGAATACCTGTTCATGCTGATCATCGTCTCGAAAAGCGGTAACACCAAAGGACATGGTGATGGACACGGGTTTTTCCTTGAAATGAAAGGGACATTGGGCAATAGCTTCACGCACGCCTTCAACGACTTTAAAGGCCCTCTCGTGCTCGGTTTCAGGCATAAGTATGACAAACTCCTCACCACCATAGCGCGCCACGAAATCGGTTTTGCGCAACCGTTTGCTCAATGTTTTGGCAATAATACGTAAGACCTTATCACCAGCCTGGTGGCCGTAGTTGTCATTAATCTTTTTGAAAAAATCGATGTCGCATACCACCATCGATAACGGTCGCTGATAACGCTGCCAGCGCTCAAATTCTTGCTCCAAGCGTTGCTCGTAAGCTTCTCTATTAGGCAATTGTGTCAATACATCCCGTAACGCCTTTTGTCGCTGCTCCTCAATGCGTTGTTCTGCTGTTGCTGATGCCGTTTCCATGTTCTTGACTCGTTCAACCAGCGCATCCAGCTGCTCTGATAACGTCGCCTCACGTTGCTGTTCTTCGACCTGATGCTTATCCATTGCAGCAACAATATGATCCAATCGATCACTGACCTCCGTTTTTAACTGATCGATCTCCGTTGCTTGCTCGACACTTTGTTGCATGGCGCTAACTTCAGCCCGCATTGATTCTCTCAACTTGCGATTGGCATCAATGCCAGCATTTTGGGACTTCATGGAAAGCTGCAATCCATCTGCCGCTTCCGCCAACCGATCATTCAATTGATTCAGAAAACTCTCGAAATCCTTTTGATAACTATCAAAGGCGGAGACTACTACGATACTCACGTCTTCCAACGTTGGTATCAACTCATACCAATTTAAGCCCTTCTCCACTTGTTTGCGCGCGGTTTTATAATTATCCCTGGCCATAGGGGGAGGTTCTATTTGATCCAAAAGCTCGGACAAAATGTCGCAAACGGCCTGGTTAAGACGAGAAAAAGGCGGCTCCTTGCCTAACTTATCGGGATCGACGGCCTCTCTGGGCTGGTCTACATTGTCCGCCAAGTCCAATCCATCATTATTGCTATCAGGAGCTTCTCTATCTTCTAGACTTCTCTTCGCAAGATTTGGTTTTTCTTCACCCCCTGGGTTTTGATCTGCAGGTTTTTCTTCTACTGTTTCAACAATGGAATTGGTTTCTTGTTCTGTTTCTTCAACAACATCTATCGTCGGTTGTTTAGCCTTTACTGGCCCATCAAGCCAAACATGCCAGAAGGGCTTACTAATTTTCAAATCGCCACTGTCTTCCAGCACTGCCTTCTGTATCGCAGAATATTCTTTGATTAATCCTGCATATTCCTGGATTCGTCCTGAGCGGCTTTTTATCGACTGGTTGAGTTTTTTTAGCTGTGCACTTGCGGGCTTTTCCGGTTTTAGCCTTTGCAACTGAGCGACAGATGTCTGCAAAGATTCTGCGATAGCTTTGGCTCGCTGTGCTTTGACGTCATCAAGACGTTTTACCTGGCCATCGAGGGCACTCACCACTGTATTCAAGTCTCGACCGGAGGGGCTTCCTTCCCTGAGTAATTTTCTCAAGCCGGCCAATTGTTTATCTAACTGCTGATCGACACCATCAGCAATCAAACTGATTTGTTGCACAGCGCGTGTCAACAGCGCCATCAACTGATTCAGCTTTTTTTCTCGCTTTTCCTGGTCTTCAAGCGCAGTGAAATATTTGTCTTTCCAGTCTTCAGTTTGTCGAGGAGTCTTAGGTGGCATTGGCGTTCATCTGGCAATGGGCTGTAATGCCAAGTATAGACGCCGAAGAGATAAGATGAGATTAGTTGAGGAAAGATAAAGCAGGGCTTACCCTGCTTTATCTGGCATAGGGTTACTGCGCGGGGAGATTACGGCGTTCCTTCGCTACCAGAAAATCCACGACCTTAAGCATTTCTGCCTGGCCACCGCTCATACTGGCAGAAACACGGTACTTGCCGTTAACAATCATTTCAGGCGTACCTGTGATTTTATACTGCTGCGAACGTTTAACCGCATTTTTTGTTTTGCTGGTCACACCAAAGGAATTATATGCCGCTTTGAATTTTTCACGATCAACGCCGTAATTAGCAAACAGATTTTCTATTTCCTGTGGTGAGCTAAGACGTTTGCGCTCCATCACCAATGCCTGAAATATCGGCGTATGCACCTTGTCCAAAACATCTAATGCTTGCGCAGTAAAAAACATACGCGCATGGGTCTGCATCGTGGCATTCCAGATGCCGGGATAAGGCACAAAATTTACATCTTCGGGCTGAACTTTTTTCCACGCATTGATTAGCGGTTCGAAATTATAGCAATGCGAACAGCCATACCAAAAAACCTCTACCACTTCGATTTTATCTTTGTCGCTGGTAGTTACTGGTGTATCGATAATCGCGTAATGCTTTCCAGCCATGTATAACTCTTGTGCTTTAACCGATACTGAAGCAACGCTGATAACCAACCAAGCCAATAAGGCCATTAGTGAGCGTTGTTTTACTTGATAGATCGCCTTCATAGTTTCTCCAAAATATTTTTGTGGTTAACAAACCCTGATACTGCTGAGAACTTTTCCCTGCGCTATAAGTTCCCTAAAACTGTTGATCATTTTTCTATTTTATATCTATAGCTATAACCGCAATAAATACGGCCTCAATAAAAAAGGCGGCATCTGCCACCTTTTTATTGCTTTAAGCTATTCACAAACCTTTTGGCCTGAGGCTTTTGGTTTAGTGCAAGCCAGAAATATAACTGGCAACAGCTGCTATTTCACTATCACTCATATTTTGAGCAACGTCACGCATGATCTTGGTATCACCATCATTGTCACGACCTGGTCTACCGTCAGCAGCAGCACGGAAAGCTTCCAGTTGCGCTGCGATGTAATCCGCATGTTGACCACCCAGAGCTGGGTATCCAGCAGGGCTATTGCCCACACCTGTAGGTGAGTGACAAGCGGAACAGGCAGCTACACCTTTAGAGCGAATGCCTGCTCGGTAAATTTCTTCACCTTTGGCAACCAAATCTGGATTTGCTTGGCCAACACTTGTGGTTTGAGATGCGTAATAAGCAGCTATATCGGCCAAATCCTGATCATTGAAAGCATCAAGCTGACCGGCCATAGTTGGTACTGAACGGCCATTACATTTTTGAGCCTTTTGCTCTTCTTCAGATAGTGCACCACACTGAATATCCTGCATTTGTTTCACAAGATAACGAGCGTTCTGTCCCGCCAATTTCGGAAAGTTAGGCGCCATGCTGTTGCCGTCTTCCCCATGACAGGCAACACAAGAACCGGCCTTATTTTTACCTGCAGCAGCATCACCCTCTGCCATCGCGAAACCGGCACAACCGGTCAGCATTAATATACCTGCTAATAGCTTCTTCATAATTTTTCCAATAAAGAAATTTTAAAAAATGATCTAACCAATGATTGGCTTACTGAGGAGCTGCCATGTACTCAATCAGCGCCTTGATATCATCAACTGAACAATCTGCACACATGCCTGTTGGTGGCATACCGTTCAATCCTTTTTGAACACTCTCAACCATTACATCCATGCCCTTTTCCATGCGAGGAGCCCACTGTGCTGCATCACCTGTCTTCGGTGCATTAGCTGCACCAGTAGCATGACAAAAAACACAGGACTTATTGTAGTTAGCCTCTACGGCCTCATCCGCTTGTACAACAAACGATGCTGAACCCATAACCATTACGGATACTGCTAATAATAGTTTTTTCATCAATTCCCCCTACATAACCGGTGCTGCAATCAACTACCAGTTTTAAGCTATCAGTATGAATGAAGAGACGGGATAGAAAATGGCCGCCACCCATATACGAAGTTCAAAAAACGGCGGCATTATACACAAGAGTGCTATCCAATCGCCATCCCTGTAGTATTGCCATTGTTATTAAACAAGTAACAGTATTAATCAAAGCTGAATAAACTCGCCATCTTTGAGTAAATCCCCCTTGGGTAAATACGTGAATATCAACTTTCGAACCGTACAATTTTTAACCAGTTCGCCGACTTTAAAGAACTGTCCCCCCGATATCGGCGTCGAAGTCGCTTTCGCCGGCCGCTCCAACGCCGGAAAATCCAGCGCCATCAACACCTTGACTGAAAATAAGCGTATGGCTAGGACCAGTAAAACCCCAGGCCGCACCCAACTAATCAATTTCTTTAGCATTTCAGACCAACAGCGCCTGGTAGATTTACCGGGTTACGGTTTTGCCAAGGTTCCTATGGAAGTGAAGGAAAAATGGCAGCGTCATCTGGAGGATTATCTGCGCAATCGGCAGTCTTTATACGGACTGATACTGCTGATGGACTGTCGCCATCCGCTACAGGATTTTGATCGCATGATGTTGTCATGGGCCGAAAACTGCAATATGCCTGTTCATGTGTTACTGACTAAAGCCGACAAATTAAAGAAGGGGCCGGCCAGTAGCACACTTCTAAAAGTCAAAAAGGAGATCTGCCACGAACAAGACCTCGTCAGCGTACAATTGTTTTCAGCTCTTAAACGCACTGGCCTGGACCAGCTGACAACCAAACTTAATCAGTGGCTGACAATCTCAGACGAGGAAGAAGAACAAAGAGAAGAAGCATAAAAAAACCGGTAGCAATACAACATCGCTACCGGATCAGTAGCCAGGCTTTGAGGGGACAAAAGCACTGGTGTTAGGAGACTACAAAATCACATACGTCAGGGACACTATCTACGACTCCAAATTTACGGCAATCAGCAGATAACCACGAACTCTATGACTGTCTTTAAACCCAATTAGTTCCCAATCATCTTAAAATTGTCCTTCCTATGACCTCATTACAGTTAATGAGCCTGGTCCCAGTTATCACCCACACCAGCTTCTACGACCAAAGGTACATCTAATGTCGCTGCTTGATTCATCAATTTGATGACGTTTTCTACTAGCTCTGGCTGGTCTTTCTCTGCCACTTCAAATACTAATTCATCGTGAACTTGCATAATCATTAACGCATTAATATGTGAGTTGGAAAGCCATTCATCCACAGCAATCATGGCTTTTTTGATAATGTCTGCAGCCGTACCCTGCATCGGTGCATTGATGGCCGTGCGTTCGGCCGCCTGTCTGCGCATACCGTTTGAAGCATTGATCTCGGGCAAATACAGGCGCCGGCCAAACAATGTCTCAACATAGCCCTGTTCCGCAGCCTGTGCTCGCGTTTCGTCCATATAGCGTTTTACACCAGGATAGCGATCAAAGTAGGTATCGATATATTGCTGAGCCTCATGACGACCAACATTGATTTGCTTGGCCAGACCAAAGGCGGACATACCGTAGATCAAACCAAAATTAATCGCTTTAGCACGGCGGCGCTGTTCACTACTTACCTGCTCAAGGGGCAAACCAAACACTTCTGCCGCAGTTGCCTGATGAATATCTTTGCCCTCAGCAAAGGCACGCAACAACCCTTGATCCTGAGAAAGATGTGCCATAATTCTCAGCTCAATTTGCGAATAATCCGCCGCCACGATTTTAGCACCCTCGCCAGCGATAAATGCCTGACGCACTCGGCGCCCCTCTTCGGTTCGGATAGGAATATTCTGCAAATTCGGATCAGAAGAAGACAAACGCCCTGTCGCCGTTATCGCCTGATGATAGGAGGTATGGATGCGGCCAGTATGAGGATTAATCATCTCGGGCAGCTTGTCGGTGTAAGTCGATTTAAGTTTGCTTAAACCGCGGTATTCCATCAATACCTTGGGTAGTGGATAATCCAGAGCCAGTTCTACCAGCACTTCTTCTGCTGTTGAAGGCGCCCCCTTGGGCGTCTTTTTAATGACTGGTAGTTTTAGCTTTTCAAATAGAATATTGCCTAATTGTTTGGGCGAACCCAGGTTAAATTCTTCGCCGGCCATATCGAAGGCCTGCTTTTCCAGTTCTACCAGACGTCCACCTAGCTCGGCGCTATGTTTGGCTAGCAAGTCTTTACTCACTAATGCTCCATTGCGCTCTATTCGCGACAAAATGGATAGCAGTGGCAGCTCTATTTGTTGGAAAACTTTTTTAAGACTTTGATCAGCTTCAAGCCTGGGCCACAGAGTTTGATGCAACCTGAGTGTGATATCGGCATCTTCTGCAGCGTAAGGGCCAGCCTCATCCAACTTGATTTGATTAAAGGTCAGTTGCTTGGCGCCTTTACCGGCAATATCTTCGAATTTAATGGTCGTTAAATCGAGGTATTTCAGTGCCAGGCTGTCCATATCGTGGCGAGTGCCGGTGCTATTGAGCACATAGGATTCAAGCATGGTATCAAAGGCAATTCCCTTCAGACCGATGCCATGGTTGGCAAGCACACTTCGATCATATTTGAGATTCTGACCTACTTTGGCCTTTTCAGGGCTTTCCAACAGTGGCTTTAGTTTTGACCAAACCAATTCTTCACTCAGCTGGTCTTCTACACCAAGGTAATCGTGGGCAAATGGCAAATAGGCAGCTGAGCCAGCCTCTACTGCAAAGGATACGCCCACCACTTTAGCTTCCATATAATCGAGGCTGGTGGTTTCGGTATCGAAGGCAAAGAGTGGCGCAGCTGCCAATTTGCTTACCCATTCATCCAGTGCTTGCTCAGTGAGAATTAATTGGTAGTCAGCCTCCTTGGCGGGAGGCTTCTCCTGTTTTCCTTTTTCTGCCGCAACAGCCTGCGGTAAGCCATTACCACCCTCTTCCAGCTCCTGAATCCAAGATTTAAATTCCAGCTGCTTGAAGTAAGTCAGCAGTAACTCACTATCAGGATTAATCATAGCAAGTACGTCTAACGCCTCTGGCAAATCGACATCTACTTTTATAGTGGCTAACTGATAAGAGAGGTAGGCATTGTCTCTTTCCTTTTCCAGCTTGGCCGGCAAGGTCTTGGCACCTCGAATACCCAGCTCCGAAACCTTGTCCAGATTGGCATACAATTGATCCAGACCGCCAACACCCTGCAATAGTGCCAGCGCTGTTTTCTCTCCCACCCCGGCAACGCCGGGAATGTTATCCACTTTGTCACCCATCAGGGCCAGATAGTCGATGATCAATGATGGAGGAATACCAAACTTTGCCAATACGCCCTCTTCATCCATGACCGTTTCGGTCATGGTATTCACCAGAGTAACGTGCTGGTTAACGAGTTGGGCCATATCCTTGTCCCCAGTAGAAACAACAACCTCCATCCCCTGCTCTGTCGCCTGCCGAGCATAGGTGCCAATCACATCATCAGCTTCCACGCCTTCGACTATGACTAGCGGCATACCCATCGCTTTAATGATGTTATGAATAGGCTCTATCTGCTCGCGCAAATCGTCAGGCATGGGCGGCCGGTGCGCCTTGTACTCAGGGTAGATATCATCTCGAAAGGTTTTTCCCTTGGCATCAAATATCACAGCAATAGTGCTACCTGGATAATCCTTAACCAGTCGGCGCAGCATGTTGATAACACCTTTGACGGCACCAGTGGCCTGCCCCTTTGAATTTTCAAGCGGTGGCAACGCATGATAAGCACGGTAGAGATAAGAAGATCCATCAACGAGGATAATGGGCGCATAATTGCTTTCGTTCATAGGCAGAGTTACTGGCGAGTCAGTGATGATGAAAGTTATGGATTTGCAACAACATGAAAAGATCAGCTGTGACTTATACTTAACTATGCTGATCTACAATATGCAGCGCATTATCACTATCCCCCTGTTTGTTAGCAAGGGCGAAAGCTTACCCAAGCTTTAGGAGTACAAACATGGCCGTCTATACCGTTCTGTCGAGAGAAGAAATCGAGCAATTGATTGAGCCCTTTGGCATTGGGCCACTTGTTAACTACGAAGGGGTTGCTGCTGGCATTGAGAATACCAATTACTTTATCAGTACCGATCAATCTACTTTTGCCAGCGAATTGTACGTAGAGCCTATTCGTCACTTTGTACTAACTATTTTTGAATCTGCTTCAGAGCAGGATTTAGTATTTTACGACTCACTGACCACGTTGTTGAACCTAAAGGGGCTGCCAGTACCCTGCCCACTAAAAGATGCTGATGGCCAAGCGCTACAGCATTATCAAAACAAGCCCGTCATGGTGACACCCAAAATTAATGGCGAGCACCCTGAAAAACCCAACATTGGCCAGTGCAAGGCCATTGGACACGCCCTGGCCAATATTCATTTGGCTTGTCTCGAGTCGGGCTTGTCACATGAAAGTATTAGAAGCTTGAGCTGGCTTCAGCAAACGGCTGAATCACTTCTAGATAAAGTCCCATCCGAAGATCGGGCTTTATTGAGCGAACTGGGGCCACTGCTATCCAGAATCAACCAATACAACGGTCTGCCTCAAGCAGTCATTCATGGCGACTTATTTAAAGATAATGCCCTGTTCGATGGCAACCAGTTGACAGGGGTCATAGATTTCAACAGTGCCGGTAACGGTTATCTGATGCTGGACCTGGCCATCGTAGTTAATGACTGGTGCTTTTCAGAAAACGGGCAATTGACTGAAGAAATGGCCCTCCAGCTATTGGAAGCTTATCAATCAGTCCGCACATTTACCGAAGATGAACGCACTTTATGGCCTGATTTTCTGAAGTTAGCGGCTTTTCGCTTTTGGGTCTCCCGTCTAAGTAATCAAATTAACCCAGATTCAGAGCATTCTTCAGGCGTGTTGGTAGAACAAAAAGATCCCTCTATCTATAAAAATATTCTCATGCGGCACATTAATGACTCCTCCTCGCTTTAGGTAACCACAAGTACTACTTTTCCGCAAACAGCTCAGCAAAAAGTAACACTTTTTTCATGAATTAATATTAACTTTCGTTACCTGTTTCCACACAACCACAAAGATCAATTAAATTCTTTTAAAACAATTAGTTAATTAATTTAAAAAGATTATTTACGAATCGAGTGTTACCAAAAAATTCACAAAAGTAACAAATTATTCATATTCAAACTCTAGACGAATCAGCATATTGTGTTACTATATGAACCGTTACGGTAACACTTTCAAATTTCCGCAGCCAATATGGCCAAAAGCCAATTGTTAAATACTAAACAACTCAACTAAAGGAGAGTAATTATGAAAAACGTGGCTTTGATAGCCGTTATCCTCGGACTGATCGGCAGTGCAGCAAATGCTGAAAGCGCTGTGAGTGAAGCTCCAACAATGACTTTGGCAATGAATACTGCCATCGAAAGCAAATTCGTCGACTCAATGTCTGCTATTAACATTCAATCAGATGTAGCTGCTAAGCAGATCGAACTGAATGTAAACAAGACTATGGAAGAAGTATCTCTAGCCTTGGACAAGCAGATTGAAGCGAAAATGGCCAAGGAACTTGAGTATGCTATTCAATAACTGTTAGTGCCCGGACCTATACATTAATAGGCCCGGGCTTTTATATGCAGTTATTAAGATCTTCTATGTATCCACTAAGTACTATTCTCTTCTGTTCCCTCAAGCGTTAACTTCTTATATCGCACTAAAAATCTAACATTTCCCTTTTAATAATTTTTATTGTTATAGCTCTCTACTAGCACGGATAGATTCATAGCCCACATTTAATTTGGCTAACTCCAAAGGAGAACGGAAAAACCCAACGTAATGTCCCTTTGGATTAATGATGGCGATATTACCACCATGTTCCACGGTATAGTTCTCACCACCACCAGGCACTTTACTGAATGGAATATTCAATTGTGTGGCAAATCGATGTAAATCCAGGAACTCACCCGTTACCCCAACAAAGTCTTTATTAAAAAAGCGTACATAATCATATAGTTTTTCTGGCGTATCTCGACCGGGGTCAACACTTACCATAATCACCTGCAAATCTTTACTGTAATCGCCTTGTTGTTGATCTGCATAAAACTGATTTAACAGGGCCATAGTAGTGGGGCAGATATCCGGGCAAAATGTGAAACCAAAAAAAACCAACGACCATTTGCCCTGTAGATCCGCCGAATTAAATTCTTCACTGTTATAGTCTGTAAGCGAAAACTCTTTAAATGAGCGCGGTTGATCAAACAAAAAAACGCCTTTCTCTTTTAGCTGACTATCGCTTAACACTTGTGGACGGGTAAGACTATGAATAAACATGCCAAGCACTATGGCAATAAACGCCAACACCACAGCAACGGTTATTAATATTCCCTTCTTCTGTTCAGGCTGCAACTGATTTTGTGGAAGCTCTGCGTTCATTAGGTCGTTACCTCAAACACGCGGGTGACAGGAAATAGGTAATGATCAAGTAGCAATATGATATATAACAGCATCAAATAAATAATTGAAAATTTAAACGTTTCAATCGGCGCGTTAGGATTGCCTCGCATTATTTGCACAGCCCAATACAAATGTATCGCACCGAGAATGCTGGCCCCTGCTAAATATAAAACACCGGACATGCCGGTGGCAAAGGGTAGAAGACTCGCTGCAATCAACACCAATGTATATAACAAAATATGCAGCGCCGTATATTTAACACCATGAGTAACAGGCAGCATGGGAATGCCCGCTTTAGCGTAATCATCCTTGCGGTTGATGGCTAACGCCCAAAAATGCGGAGGAGTCCAGGCAAAAATAATTAATACCAGCAGCAAGGCATGGCCTGAAACCTCATTGGTCATCGCAGTCCAGCCCAGAAGGGGAGGGGCCGCTCCTGGCAAGCCACCAATAACAATATTCTGAGGTGTCGCACGCTTTAGCCATAGGCTGTAAATACCAGCATAGCCAATCAATGAAAACAGCGTCAGCCACGCCGTTAATGCATTTATTTTAACTAACAGAATAACCATGCCGATAACGCCAAGTGCAATCGCAAAAATTGCTGCATGCTTGGGATCAACTCGACCCTGGGCGATAGGGCGGTTATGGGTGCGAGCCATAATGATATCAATACGCTGGTCAACCAGGTGGTTAACTACTGCACCGGAGGCTGAACATAAACCAATACCCAGATTACCAAAGATCAACACGTCTATAGGGACAATACCCGGCGTAGACAAAAACATGCCTATCGCCGATGTTAATAACATCAGATACACAACATTAGGCTTTGTCAGTTCGTAAAAATCTCGCCAAGCAACCGATTGCTTCTGCGGGTTTGTCGTCGATTCAGACATAGTTGTAACTCTCTAAACGTCTAGCTAACCAAACGATGGATCAATCGTTCGATTTTAATTCCCTAGCAGTAAACACTCGATGATTAATGGTAATCATCGTTAACAATAGAAATGCACCCACCAAGTTATGAGCGACTGCAACATTCACAGGAAAATGCAGCACAATATTACCAACCCCTAACAGCAGTTGCAGAATTAAAACCGATAATAATACGTTCGCTATCGCTTTAGCTTCATTGGTAGCAATACGCTTGGATAATAAAACAAACAAAAATAATAAATAGGCAGTAGTAATTAATGCACCAATGCGATGACTGAAATGGATAGCAATGCGTGCTTCGTTATCCATTGTGCCACCAAGATAATTCGGACCAATGCTCTGAGCGATATTGAAGCCCTCTTTAAAGTCCATTTCTGGCAGCCACTGATTTTGACATGTCGGCAACTCTGGGCACGCCACAGCGGCATAGTTAGAAGTTGTCCAACCGCCTAAGGCAATTTGGCAAACGACTATCACTAGACCAACTACTGCCCAACTACGCAGTTTTGTTAGCTGCTGTTTAACCGTAGGACTCACTTCCCATGTCCTATTATTAAGACGTAGTACCAGTAGCCACAACAAGCCAAAGGTTGTAAAGCCGCCTAGTAAATGTAATGTCACAACCTGTGGCCATAATTTTAATGTAACCGTCCACATGCCAAACAAACCTTGCAAAATAATAAAGGCGAGCAAAAAAGCGGACAGCTTAAAGGGCCTGTTAGAAACACCTTTCTTAAACCAGAAATATAACAATGCCAGCATTGTGGCAAAAACTGAAGCAACAGCGTAGGGTTCAAAGACCACACCAACTACAGCAGTTACTGCTGTAGTCAATACGTTTAGGGCCAGTAAACTGCTAATTAATGTAACCGGTTGTGGCTGTTCTCTATTTCTAATCGCGACAACAAACAATGCGATAGTGATATAGCCCAAGGCCTGCGCAAAATAACGGTGTACCATTTCCGGCCAAGTTTTATCATGCTCTACTGGCATGTCAGGGTAGGCTTGATTGGCCACTTCAACTTCTTCTGCAGTCGTAGGCCACAGAGCATGGCCATAACAGGTTGGCCAATCTGGGCAACCCAACCCTGCATCGACTAAACGAGTGAATGCGCCTAAGCCGACAACTACTATCGCGCATAGACAGCCAGCCAGAGCAAGCTTGAAACCCGGTAGACGATTTTCAGCAGTATTAAATAATTGCATGTATTTTCTTGAGCCTTTTTTGTATCTGTTTTACGCCTTCTTTAAAAAGCTGCTTTATCAACTGAACAAGCGCTTCATATCTCTAACGACAGCTTTACCAAGATCATTTAACGTGGTTTGTTCGGTATCCTCCGCTCGATAAAACATCATTAACCAGCCACGCGGATCGACGACATAAAAGGTTTTTTCTGCTAAGGGATTAGCAGCTGACCCGGTAAACAATTGCTGTAACTCAGCTTCACTGAGCACAATCACTTGGATCTCTTTATATTCCTGCTGCAGACGCTGTTGCAGCTCATTGGAGATCTCTTGTGCAGTTGTAACGTAATGAAGCCTGATTCGGTTCATGTCGCGGCCCAATGCTGTTCGACTTTGCCTAGCGACATACAGCATCCTTTCGCAATCTCCTAAACATTCATTATCACCAAACACCACAAAAGACCACTTCGGCTCGGGCTTATCATAGGAAAATTTTTCACCGGAAAGTGTTTTAAGCGGCGCTTCAGCAAATTGTAATGGCGGAGAAACCAATTCGCCGTTATTGACGGTGCCCAATTCTACGGCTTGATTATCAACCAAATAAAAAAGCAAAGAAGACAGAACAATGACTAAGACTGGCGTGCCGACAATACCCAGCAACACTTTACGGCCTGAATGATTATTAGTTTTTGGAAGACTTTCTGTCACATCTATACCTTTTACTTACGCCTTAATCGATACATCTATCGATATTTTCAATATTCATAACAGCCACTACTTAACGCCCACGGATAAGCTGCCAAAGATTAGTGTTTGCCAGTAAAAGGATTACCAGCAAAGCTACCCCCATACCAAACCACTGTACGGCATAGCCTGTATGTTTTTCGGGCTGGATGTTTACAACTAGCCAATTGGGCTGTAATGCGCCAGGTGAGTTTACATCCAGCCTTACCGTGTAGGGAAAAACTGGTTGACCAAATTCCTCCGCCAGCGATTCAATATCTATAGTCTGTACTACACGAGGCCAGCCTGTGGGAGAATCCTCAGCGAGCTGCATCATTTCGCCGAGCGGCACATACACTTCTGCCATCAACTTCACTTCACCTAGAACGGCGTTTACTGTAGGGAGTCGCCGCCGGTCCACTGATCCAGCCACCCAACCTCTATTCACTAACACCCACTGGTCATTGGCTGAAAGTTCAAGGGGCGTGATTATCTCATATCCGACACGCCCTTGATAAATACGATTATCCAATAGTAATGATTTGTCATTGATATAACGGCCTGAAAGCGATACCGGCTGATAACTTAGATCTGTTTTATGATCCAGATCTATTATTGGTAGATGACCTATTGCCTGTTTTTGCTCAAAAGCTACCAGTAATTGCTTTTTTTCTTCGGCGCGACCTAATTGCCAAAATCCCAAAGAAATCACAAGTGGCAAAAACAATAATGCCAGCAAGGTGACACGCCAGTCTGGCGTAAATTGTAGTTGTATTCTTTGTTCAGACATTTGTCTGCACCACTGGTATATAATCAATCACCTTATATTGCCTCAATATTGGAGCCAAACCATGTGGTTAAAAACTGTCATCGTCATTCTATTTGTCGGCTTGATTATCAGCTTATTCACCAGTTTGAATTTTTTATTCAAAGATCGTGGCGGTATTGATGGTAAACCAAGTCACCGTGCCTGGAATGCATTATCAGTACGTTTGATCTTGGCAGGGCTGTTAATTGGTTTTCTCTTCTATGGCGTTTATACCGGCCAATTAGGTTCAAATGCCCCGTGGGACGCTCGCTATGCAGATAAAATTGAGCCCACTCAATAATTCTCGATTTTTCAAACTTTCTAATCAAACTCTAAAATTTTTGTAACCCCAAACGTAAAAAAGGCTGTGAAGTAATCTTCACAGCCTTTTTTATTGTTTTTGCTGCTGTTACAAGATGTAAACAAACAGGAATAATCCCACCCAGACTACATCAACAAAGTGCCAATACCAGCTCGATGCTTCAAAACCGAAATGATCTTCAGGTGTGAAGTGACTACTGCGCGTAGAACGCAACCACTGGACTAACAGCATAATAGCCCCCATACAAACGTGGAAACCGTGGAAGCCTGTCAGCATAAAGAAGGTCGTACCATAGATACCTGAATTCAGGAATAAACCATACTCAACATATGCTTCATGGTATTCGAGGTACTGCAAGTAAACAAAGGCCAGGCCTAAAGCAACGGTAATACCTAACCATAGGTTTTGACCTTTGCGATTACCTTTTAACAATGCCAAATGCGCAATGTGTGCTGTCACACTGGATGTAATCAATATGATTGTATTGTACAACGGTAGCCAGTGGCCAACATTCGACCACCCAGGAAAACTCAAGTTTCTCTCAGGGCCAGTCATTACACCATTGTTTGCTGTGATTTGATTGCCAACACCACCGATAGCATCCTGTGGTGTTTCCATCATTGGCCAAGTGTATTCAAAACCTGGCCACAACAAATCGTTCATGCGTCCAGCTTCGCCTTCACCAGCCAACCATGGACCTGCAAGGTTACGCACATACCATAGGGCACCGAAGAATGCGGCAAAGAACATCACTTCTGAAAAAATAAACCACTGCATGCCAATCACATAAGAATGTTTTAATTGGCTGCTGTTCATGCCTGCACGGTTTTCAATAATCGTCTGACGGAACCATACAAATAGTGTCGCCAAAAATAGGACAAGACCAACCAAAAAGATAAACCAGGAGTTGGTTTCCTGACCAGGCTCACCAAAAGTTTGATCGTTCAATACGCTAGCCGCACCGAATAGGGTGGTGAACAATGTCAAACTGGCCCAGATAGCCAATTTACTTTGTTCGGGAACGTAATAGGTCTCGTAATCTGTATTGCTATGACCTGCCATTTTTTTTCTCCGTTAATTCCTACTCGCTAATACGATAGAAATACTGTCTGTTTTAGCGAACAGCGACGGGAGCTTCCGGAGCAACCATCGCTGTTACATCAAAAATTGTATAGGACAATGTAATGGTTTTTATGTCTTTAGGAAGATCCTGGTCGACAATAAACTGCAGCGGCATATCAGTTTCTGCACCGCCATCCAAGGGTTGCTGATTAAAGCAAAAGCATTCGGTCTTATGAAAATACTCTGCTGCCCGGCTTGGTGAAACACTCGGAATCGCCTGAGCGACCATATCTTTGGGCAGTGGGTTTTTTGCATAAAAAACTGTACTGTTAATTGCTCCTGGGTTCACTTTAACTACAGACTCTGTAGGACGAAACTCCCAAGGCATACCGTCATTATTGGTAGCAACAAATTGCACCCGTATTTCACGGCTGGTATCAACAGCTACTTCAACAACCTGATATCGCTCACCACTGGTCTTGCCATTGATTCCGAGCGCATCACAAAGCACATCATACAATGGCACCATTACAACAAATACAAAGGCGAACATGCCGACAACAACAATCGACAATTTGCCGACAGTTTTTGCTACTGATGCATCAATAGTACTTTGATTGTCAGGTTGCATATCCGCCACGCTAATTCACCTCAATTACTTCACATCAGGTGGAGTAGTAAAGGTGTGATACGGCGCGGGAGTAGGCACAGTCCACTCCAATCCTTCTGCTCCATCCCAGGTTTTTTCTTCGCTGGTTGGCTTGCCTGCAACAATAGTGCGAATCACGTTAAACAGGAACAAGATCTGCGAAGCACCATAAATGAATGCACCGATCGACGACATAGTGTTGAAGTCAGTGAACTGCAATGCGTAATCAGGAATACGACGTGGCATACCTGCTAACCCCAGGAAATGCTGCGGGAAGAAGGTCAGGTTAAAACCGATGAACGAAATCCAGAAATGGGCTTTACCCATGGTTTCGTCATACATCTTGCCACACCACTTAGGCAGCCAATAGTAAACCGCAGCTGACATACTGAATACCGCACCTGCCACCATAACGTAGTGGAAGTGAGCAACAACAAAGTAGCTATCATGGTATTGGAAGTCAGCAGGTGCCAGTGACAACATGACACCCGTGAAACCACCAACAGTGAACAAGAATACGAAACCAATACAGAACAGCATGGGTGTTTCAAAGGTCATCGCTCCTTTCCACATGGTCGTGATCCAGTTAAACACCTTAACGCCTGTAGGCACCGCAATCAGCATAGTGGCATACATAAAGAACAGCTCACCAGCAATAGGCATACCCACCGTGTACATGTGGTGCGCCCACACGATGAAGGACAAGAAGGCGATTGAAGCCGTCGCATACACCATCGAGTCATAGCCAAACAATGGCTTGCGGGAAAAGGTTGGAATAATCTGAGAAACCACACCAAAAGCGGGCAGGATAATAATATAAACCTCAGGGTGTCCGAAGAACCAGAAGATGTGCTGGAACAATACTGGATCACCACCACCAGCAGCGGAGAAGAAGCTGGTACCGAAGTGAACATCCATCAACATCATCGTTACCGCACCGGCTAGTACTGGCATTACCGCAACCAACAGGAAAGCAGTAATCAACCAAGTCCATACGAACATAGGCATTTTCATATAAGTCATGCCTGGCGCACGCATGTTAACAACCGTGGCGATAATATTAATCGAGCCCATGATGGAAGAAGCACCCATCAAGTGAACACCGAAAATAAAGAACGTAACGGTGTCAGGCGCATAGGTTGTTGATAGTGGCGCATAAAATGTCCAACCAAAGTTAGGAGCACCACCTTCCATAAACAATGTTGAAGCCAACAGTGCAAAGGTTGGAGGAAGAATCCAAAAACTCAGGTTATTCATTCTAGGCAGTGCCATATCTGGCGCCCCAATCATCATTGGGATCATCCAGTTTGCCAAGCCCACGAAGGAGGGCATGATGGCGCCAAATACCATAACCAAACCATGCATGGTGGTCATTTGGTTAAAGAACTCTGGCTCAACGATCTGCAGGCCAGGTTGGAATAACTCCGCACGAATAATCATGGCGAAGGCACCGCCAAGGATAAACATGGCGAAGCTGAACCAAAGATACATCGTACCGATATCTTTGTGATTGGTGGTTGTTACCCACCGCATTAAACCTTTAGCAGGTCCGTGCGCACCCATAGTGACTCCTCCTACTGACCTTGCTTGAAGTTATACACATCGATCGGCTGGACCGTATCGCCCATGTTATTACCAAAAGCATTACGCTGATAGGTAATAACTGCCGCCATATCGACATCATTAAGTTGCGCGCCAAAGGCCTGCATCGCAGTACCTGGCACACCGTTTACGCCAATATCAAGATGCCCGGCAACAGTGCCAGTAGCAACAGGGCTACCCGCTATAGCTGAGCCCACACCACCTTCACCATTCAAGCCGTGGCAAGCCGCACAGTACTGATCATAAATGGGCTTACCGGCAGCCATTTGCTCATCAAGCGTAAACTGCTTATCCATCAAAGCCTTGATTTCCGCTGCTTGAGCTTTTTTGCCTGCAAGCCAGGCATCGTACTCTTCCTGCTCAACTACATTGACCACAACTGGCATATAGCCGTGGTCACGACCACAGAGCTCGGCACATTGACCGCGATAAACACCGGTCTTCAATGCCTTTGTCCAGGCTTCGTTGATAAATCCGGGAATCGCATCTTTCTTCACCGCCAAAGCAGGTACCCACCAGGCATGAATAACGTCATTGGCTGTCACCAGGAAACGCACTTTAGTGTTGACCGGGATAACAACCGGCTCGTCCACATCCAATAGATAGTATTCACCCTTGTTATCTTCATTGTAAATTTCAGACTTGGCAGTGCGTAAGTTACTGAAAAAGGAGATATTTTCACCATTTTCATCAATGTACTCATATTTCCACTTCCACTGATATCCGGTAACCAGAATATCCAATTCGGTATCTTCGAAGTCATAGATTTCAAGTAACGTGCGAGTGGCAGGAAAGGCCATCACGATGAGAATAATGAAAGGAACGATGGTCCAGGCAATTTCCACTGTCGTGCTTTCGTGGAAATCTGCTGGTTTTACGCCGAGTGATTTACGGTGTGTGAATACCGAGTAAAACATCACACCAAACACAACGACACCGATCGCTACACAAATCCAAAATACGGTCATGTGCAGGTCGTAAATTTGAGCCCCTACTTCAGTAACGCCAGGTGCCATATTCACCTGCCAACGCTGAGCCTCCTCCGCCCAAGCACCAGTGCTCAGTAAGCCAAGCAGCAATAGCACAGGACTAAGCGTCAGCTTTAACAGCCGTTTCGCTTGTAAATGCATTTCCCGTGTCTCCATTATTAATTGTTGATATTTATCCCGGAACTGCGAACCTTGAGCAGCTAATGACCCATCTTTTATAAAGAATTCCGAGACCAGGGAAGTATCGCCCAACAACCCCGGAGCTTGAAACTATCGTTTCATAACTCTAGGTAGCCCTCGATCCTTAAAAACTCTTCTTATAGACAGGTATTTACTAGAGCAAATCACCTCAAAACATCATGAAAAGCTCTGCTGTTCAGGCCCCCAAAATCTCCAGGTGCGACAAAACGCCGCGATTATACGCACCTTTGACATTACAGGCCACCTACAAACATTCAAAAAAACCTATACATGTAGGCCAAGACCCTCAGCTAACTAAACCAATCTGTCAGCAGTACCAATATATTAGGCTTAAATCGCGGGCTAACCACAAGATATAGCATAGACAATAAATGGAAAATAATTTCTCTGATTTAAAACAAAATTTAGCAGCTTTCTTCTCAACTCAAGATGATGAAAACTAACCCTTAACAAACAGCAACATTAGCGATTATTTTTTAACCACTCATACTGTTTTTCTGGCGATCCCAGGCTATATAACCGCGCACCCCTTTTACCGCAAAAGCTCACTAGTTCATATTGTTCTAATCCTGCCATAGCGAAGTTGAAAATATGTACTAGCCTTAGCAAGTAGACTTTTGCTGGAACTGGATTCGTTGTCGATAGAAAGTCCTTAGAAGACATTCTGACTATATACATCTTCATAACTTTTTCCTTCACGTACCAGTTAATCAGGGCGCTACTTTTGCGTCTGCAGCGTTAAAGATGATTAGTAAGAACGCCATATCGGGGATCTTGATATCCCGTATCTCGAAAGGAGGACCATGTGGCAACCGATGCCATACGCGACACCATTGAGTTGGCCAAGCTACATGAAAAGCAGCACGGTCATTTAACCGAAATTCTGAGTCAGCGCGTCGCCAACAATATACATATCGCTATTCAACTACCGGAAGAAAACCCAACCGGTAGCCTGGTAAATTTTGTCATTACCTATATTGAAAACGTACCAAATTTCATCGACGCCGCCAGAGAGATCACCAGTAGCGCCAATATTTCTGAATATGCTGAGCCATTCTTGAGCCTGGCTGAAGATTTCTTTCTCAAACCCCCGGAAATTGTCTCTGGCCACGTTGGGCTGGATGAATTAATGGATGAAGCCTACCTCGCCCATCGCCTGATGGAAGAGGTCAATGACCGCTATATGATACGTACATCGATTCCACTGATTCCCATGGACATGACAATGTCCAACCTAATCGTGCACAGCCTGATTGGCGAGCCCTTTGCCAACGAACTGGATGAAGCCGTTCACTTCACCGTGGAACGCGCCATGATTAAAGAGCATGTATACGACAGCAAGGAATTTAACGCCTATATAGAACAGCATAAAAACAACCAATGGAGCCAGGAGTTAAGCCATTGGCCCTGCTTAACTGACAGCCTCGCTATCAATTTACAGTTTGCCAATTCACTACAGCTTTAACGAGCGACATTAAAACCCAAATTACTCGCTAACTAATGATCCTTACGATTAGCGCCGGGGTTCGTATCGAGGATATTAACTACTTGTACTTCATCCTCATGCGATAGCGGCTTTTCTCCCGCTCTTGGCTGATTAACCCGAGTGGTTAATTCTTCCGGCCCGCCATCAGTCATGACATCCTGATAACCACAACTTACACACTCCCTGACTTGCCGCTGTTGCTCGTCGACATACATCACCAACTTATCCATTTCACTACAGCGCGGACAAACAGCTCCTGCAATAAAACGTTTAGGTTTTTTGACATCATTCATTATCTAACTATTCCACTATGCCTTAACAAGGCATCGATGGATGGCTCTCTGCCTCTAAAATTAGCAAATAATTCACTCGCGTCCTTTGACCCACCTTGCTGTAAAATTTCTTTTAAAAAACTTTGGCCTGTTTCAGTATTAAAAACACCTTCTTCTTCAAAACGTGAGAAAGCATCGGCAGATAAAACCTCCGCCCACTTATAACTGTAATAACCCGCCGCATAACCCCCAGCAAAAATATGACTAAAACCGTGCTGAAAGCGATTAAATTCAGGAACCGGATAAACTGCCACTTTTTCTCGAACACCATCTAACACTTTTTGTATATCTAACGAACGTTCTGACGAGTAATCTTTGTGTAACAGCAAATCGAATAAAGCAAACTCTAGCTGTCGCATCATTAACATACCGGATTGAAAATTCTTTGCGGCCAGCATTTTTTCCAGCAGATCATCGGGCAACACTTCACCCGTTTCGTAATGTGCCGAGATAAGAGGAATAGCCGACTTTTCCCAACACCAGTTTTCTAAAAACTGGCTGGGCAATTCCACGGCATCCCAGGCCACACCGTGAATTCCAGCTACAGCCGCACAATCAATTTCTGTCAACATATGATGCAGCCCATGGCCAAACTCATGAAACAGGGTTGTCACTTCATTATGAGTTAGCAGTGAAGGTAACTGCTCGGTTGGCGGTGTAAAGTTACAGGTAAGGTAAGCTACCGGAAGCTGTTGTTGCCCATTGAATAACGTGCGTCGGCTTTGACAGCTTGCCATCCAGGCACCCCCACGCTTATGTTCGCGAGCAAAAATATCCAGATAAAAGCTCGCAATAGGCTTACCTGCCAGCAATACCTGAAAGAACTTTACGTCGGGATGCCACGTATCGATGTCGGTATCTTGCTTAAACTCTACACCGAATAGACGACCAACGATATCGAACATTCCACTAATGACTGTATCGGCAGGGAAGTAGGGCTTTAATTCCTCTTGAGAAACAGCATATTTTTCTAATCGCAGCTTTTCACTGTAATAGGGCACATCCCACGCCTCCAGCTTTACCGCACCTAAACTTTTTGCAAAAGCTTCCAGCTCAGCATAATCATTGCGCGCCACCGGTAAACTTTTTTCTGCCAAGCCCATCAAGAACGTTAATACCTGTTCTGGTGTCTCAGCCATCTTGGTAGCCAAAGAACATTCGGCATAATTATTGAAACCCAATAACTGAGCAAGCTCGTGGCGCAATGCCAATATCTCAGTCATTAACTCACTGTTATCCCATTGACCTACGGTTGGGCCTTGATCTGAAGCTCGCGTGTTAAATGCCGTATACATTTCCCTGCGTAACTCAGCGTTGTCACAGTATTGCATTAGCGGCAAATAGGCGGGAATGTCCAAGGTGATCACGTAGCCTGTTTCGTCTTTCGATGCGGCAGCCTGTTGATAGCTTTGCAAAATAGCTTCAGGCACCCCGCTTAGCAGCGCCTCATCTTCAATGTGTTTGTACCAACCGTGAGTTGCATCCAGCACATTATTAGAAAAGTCTGTCGATAACTGCGCCAACCGCTGTTGTATTTCGCCATAACGTTGCTGTTCAGCTTCAGGCAAGGCAATGCCTGACAATTTGAAATCTCGCAACGCATTGTCAATGGCCTTCTGTTCAGGCGCCGCCAATTGTAAAAAAACTTCGGTGTTTTCTGATAAGGTTTTGTAGGCGTTATAGAGCTGTTTATTCTGACCCATTTCGGTTGAATAAGCCGTTAACTTTGGCAGGCAAGCATTATAGGCAGCGCGCAACTCATCGGAATTTTTAACACCATTCAAATGACTAACCGGCGACCACATTTTTCCCAACAGGTCATCACGCTCTTCAAGTTCAGCCAAAAAATCTGAACAACCTGCAGCTGTATTATCCAGCACATCAGCTATGACCTTCCGATTTTCCGCTAAAAGGCTATCGAGTGCTGGCTCAACATGTTCAGGTTTAATGACAGAAAACTTTGGCAATTGAGAATTTTGTAGCAGGGGGTTTGACACAATTACGGCCTCTTAACTATTAGCCGACTATAGTAACAGGGGACAGGTAAAAAGTAGATGCTATTGGCCCTTCAGGTTAAAACTTTGAAAATAGCATGCATGAAAAGGAGCGCTTACCGCTAAACCTTTTTGCGATTACAATGTCTTTCACCTTAACAACATCATTTTATTCAAATCAATGTCACAACATTACAAATCAACCATATCAGCAGCTGCCATCAGGCCTTACAAAAATATTTGGCCAGAACTGATGCACGGAGCGTATGTTGACTCTTCAGCGCAGATTATTGGCAATGTTGTGTTAGGCGTCGATTCATCTGTGTGGCCAATGGTAGTGATCCGTGGCGATGTCAACAAAGTACGAATTGGTAATCGCAGTAATATTCAGGATGGCAGCGTAATTCATGAATCTCGCCCCAGCAACAGCAACCCGGACGGTCACCCGACACTAGTCGGTGAAGATGTTACCGTCGGTCACAAAGTTGTCTTGCACGGCTGCACGATCGGCAATCGTGTTTTAGTGGGAATAGGCGCCATAGTATTGGACGGAGCAGTGATTGAGGATGATGTTATTATTGGCGCCGGTGCTATGGTCACACCTGGGAAAAGATTGGAGAGCGGATTTCTGTATACCGGTAGCCCCGCAAGAAAAAGCCGTCCTCTGCGAAAAGAAGAACTGGCATATTTGCGCATCGTTGCCAATAACTATGTCGAGCTTAAAAATGATTATTCCAGCGACAGTTGAAAGTCCGCAGCCAGCTATCGGCTTAACAGGAGCTTCACTATGAAATCATATTCATTCCATCATTTATCACTCTTTGTTCTGTTAGTTACTTTTTTACTATCAAGCCTACTATCAGGCCCGGCCGTAGCGGCCAATAACTATCCATTACCGCATGTACCGCACCTGGTAGTGGAAGGTCGAGGGGTTATTGAAGAAACTCCCGATACTGTAACAGTTCGCTTTGAAATCAACGCCACTGCAAAGGATTTGGCCACGGCAAAACAGCAGGTTGATGTCATCGTTAGTAACGCAATAAAAGCAGCAAAATCACAAAGGATTAAAGACGATAATATCAACGCTTCTAAAATTCAGGCATTTCCTCAATACGAATGGCAACAGCAGACACGTGTATACAAAGGTGAACGAGTTTCCCGACAAGTTTCTGTAACCTTAACTGACTCTGACCGTTATAACGACCTGGTCGAGGCGCTACTGAAAGCGGGTATTAATCGCCTGCAATCTGTTGAGATGGATTTCAGCAAAAGAAAAAAACTGGAAAAAGACGCCTTGAACCTTGCTCTTGATGACGCCAAAGAACAGGCTATTGCTATCAGTAATCGCAGCGGTGCGGTAATGACCGCCATTTACCAAATTGTTGCCATCGAACCAGAACACGGTATTCAACCCATGATGGAAATGACGGCAGCACGAAGCCAAACCGATGCTGGCGGTTTAAAATTGGGGAAACAAAAAATCGAAAAGCGTGTTCGGGTTGTTTACTTGTTAGATACCACCATTAAATAATATTTAACGCATTATTTAGCATCAGCAAAAGACCCAAGTATCGTATTCGGCCCAATACTAACTTAGCCTTCTTATATACTGGTAAATATTTCACGCGATAGATAATAGTCACGCTCAATTTTAGATTAACTGCTAATCTATAGTGGTGGTTATTACTTTTTTAACGGCGGAGGTAGGCTAACTCTATGAATTTCCTAAGTAATATTTCTATCCAAAACCGCCTTTTACTCCAGGTAATATTTATTTTCATCGGCTTGGGAATATTGACCTTTAAAGGGCTGGAACAACTCAGCTCAACCATGCTGCAGAATAAATCGGAAAATACACGATTTTTGGTAGAAACTGCCCACAATATTTTAGTTTCCAATTACCAACTGGAGCAGCAGGGCTCATTGACAAGGGCTGAAGCACAAGAAGCAGCAAAAATTGCTGTTTCAAAGCTGCGCTATGACGACACCAATTATTTCTGGATTAACGATATGCATCCCAACATGGTGATGCATCCAATCAAACCGGAACTTGATGGCACAGACATCTCAACCAATGAAGACCCAAACGGTACCCGTTTATTTGTGGAAATGGTCAATGTTGTCAAAAAGGATGGTGAAGGACTCGTTCCCTATCTGTGGCCAAAACCTGGCTTTGATCAACCTGTTGAAAAAATTTCCTATGTTATTGGCTTCGAACCCTGGGGCTGGATTATCGGTTCTGGTGTTTATTTGGACGATGTGGACACCGCTTTTTGGCAAGCAGCTAGAACAATCATCTTCATCGGTACCGTTATCATTCTCTCCATCCTCGGTTTAACCACCCTTTTTACTCGCTCAATACTGGGCCCAATAAACCAAACTTCCCACGCGCTGCATGACATTACCGCTGGCGAAGGCGATCTCACTAAACGATTAGCCATCATTGGTAAAGATGAACTCGCGACGATGAGCACAGGCTTTAATACCTTCCTCGATAAAATGGAACACACCATAGTAGAGGTCAAAAAAGCAGCGGATCACATTAACGGGGCTGCCGGTCAATTAAATGATATTGTTGAGTCCACACAGCAAACCATGAATAAACAGCAACATGAATCCCAGGTTGTAGCAACAGCTGTTACCGAAATGGCCAGCACGGTAAAAGAAGTTGCACAAAACGCTGAGGGTGCCGCTTTATCGGCCGATGAAGCCAATACTGAATCGGAAAATGGCAAAAAGGTCGTTGAACAGGCGACACAATCCGTCAACACATTGGCCACGGAAGTTAGACAGGCTGCCTCGGTTATCAAAGAGCTAAATGCTGATACACAATCTATCTCGTCAGTGTTAGAAGTAATCCGCGGTATTGCAGAGCAAACCAATCTACTGGCACTCAATGCCGCCATTGAAGCAGCACGCGCAGGAGAGCAGGGCAGAGGCTTTGCAGTTGTCGCCGATGAAGTACGCACCCTGGCCGCACGAACACAATCGTCCACAGAAGAGATCCGCCAAATGATCGAGTCTTTGCAAGGCGGTAGCGGTCAAGCTGTGAATGTGATGGAAAATGGCGAAAAGACAACAGAAGTGACTGTTGATAAAGCACGAGAGGCGGGTGAATCCTTAAGCCGTATCGTATCAGCTATCGGTAATATTACTCAGATGAATATTCAAATTGCCAGTGCAGCTGAACAGCAGTCCGCTGTGGCCAATGAAATTGATCGCAGCATCGTGTTGATGGCAGATCTGACCACGGAGTCCTACGATGAAATTCAAAAGACCGTGCAATCCAGTAAGGAACTTTCCGAACTGAGTATCTCACTCGAGAAACTGGTGAAGCAGTATAAAGTTTCGGAATGATAGGCTCTACTGGCCCTCAGCTTCTAGCATTGTACGGATCATATCGATTACGGGCCGCGTTTGTGGCCTGAGGCCACGCCAGATACAGAAGGATTCCGCGGCTTGTTCCACTAACATGCCCAAACCATCAGCCACTGCCCACGCTGCGTGCTCTGCTCCCCATCGCATAAAAGGCGTTGGATCAGCAGCATACATCATGTCATAACAACATCCTTCATCTGTTAGAGCATGACTTGGCAAAGGCGGCAATTCACCGGATAAGCTGGCACTGGTGCCGTTAATGATTAAATCAAAATGATTGCCATGTAACGCATCAAAGCTACAAGCTCTTACATCACCAAGCGAAGAAAAGTCCGCCGCCAACTTCTGTGCCTTTTCAACCGTGCGATTGGCAATTAATAGATGCGAA
>JANQLG010000042.1 GCA_028280715.1 Spongiibacteraceae bacterium
AACAGCTACAATAACTGTAAAAGCTTACCTATCGATTCCGTCGCGATGGCGCCAGGATTTCTGGATTGGATACATCAGATTTATCCCAGGCTGATGCATCTGTGGTACTACCTGTAACTGATCGCTGGTCATTCATTGCCCGCTATCGCTACGATGTAGAGCAACATCACTCCATTGATGACTTAGTCGGCCTGAGTTATGAAGACTGTTGCTGGGCCGCCAGAATTATCTACCAGCGCAGCCTGGATGATGAATTTGTCGAAACAGATGGTATGGGACAACAAAATACTTTCGTCGAATGGGATCATTTATTTATTTTAGAATTCCAACTAAAAGGACTTGGCAGCCTGGGCAACAAAGCCCGCAGCCTGTTGGAAGAAACTATTTTAGGGTATGAAGACATTGATTAAACACATTCTTACATTTGCTGCCTTAGCTACATTGACCATTACAGCGACGTTAGCCAACGCGCAGGTTGAGTATAAAGATCGTATTGTTGCTATTGTTGACGATGATGTCGTCTTGGCTAGCGAGCTGGACGCACGACTGGAACTGATTCAGCAAAACGCAGCCAAGGCCGGGCGAGAAGCACCGCCAGCGGAACAAATTCGCAGCGATGTTCTGGAACAACTCATCATCGAAAACATTCAGTTACAGCGAGCACAACGCGTGGGCGTTCGCATCAGCGATGCACAGCTCAATGAAGCCATGCTACGTGTTGCACGCCAAAACAATATGGATTTACTGCAATTTAAAGCGGCCCTCGAACAGGGCGGGGGCTCATACAATGCTACTCGCGAACAGATTCGTCAGGAGCTGATGATTCAGCGAGTTCAGCAGGGCCATGTCAATCAGCGGGTACAGATTACCGATCAGGAAATTACCAACTTCCTGGATTCGGAAGAAGGCGGCCTGATGGCATCACCAGAGTACAATATGCTACATACGCTGGTGCAGGTTTCTTCCGGCAGCTCTGAAGCAGACATCAACAAAGCCAAAGCCTATGCCGATTCACTGTATCAGCGAATTCAACAGGGTGAGGCCTATGAACAGGTAATGTCGGGCCAGCATCCCTTTCCATTGAACGGTTCGAATTTAGGATGGCGCAAGACGCAGGAACTACCAGGACTGCTCTCAGGATTAACGGAAACACTTGGTGAAGGTGAAACCGCCGCCCCGATTAAGAGCCCCAGCGGTTTCCATATCGTAAAAATGCAAGATACCCGTGGTGTAGATGAAGTCATTGATCAAACCAAAGCACGACATATTCTGTTGGAGCCTTCGGCTATCCGCGATGAAGAGGCTACCGAGACTGAAATCAATTCTCTGAGAGAACGCATTTTAGCCGGCGAGGATTTTGCCGAATTAGCCCGTGAATTTTCCGAAGATATAGGCTCTGCCCTAGAAGGTGGTGATCTCGGTTGGACCAGCCCGGGACAATTGGTCGGGGCTTTTCAACAGACCATGGACAATACTGAAATCGACGAAATCAGCCTACCATTTCGCAGTGAATACGGCTGGCATATCCTGCAAGTACTAGAGCGCAGGGAGAAGGATGTCACTGAAGATATCCGCAAAAATATCGCCCGCAACTTTATCCACAAACGCAAATTTGATGACGAGCTGCAAACCTGGCTGCAGAAAATTCGCGACGAAGCCTATGTGGACTTCAAATAACAATACATACATAGAAGGATTGCCACTAGCCGCCCATGAGCATACTGCGTATCGCCCTCACCTGTGGGGAACCCGCAGGCATTGGCCCGGATCTCACGATTCAGATTGCTCAACGCCCACATCCATTTCAGTTAGTGGCAATTGCCGACCCAGACCTGCTAAAACTACGAGCTGCACAACTGGGCCTGCCACTCACCGTTAAATGCTTTGAAGCTGATGCTCCTGCTGGCCCGAGTGAAATATCAGAATTGCAGGTACTGCCGATAGAGCTGGCACAGACCGTTACGCCAGGCACACTCAATCCCGCTAATGCCCACTACGTGTTATCAACATTACAGACCGCAGTTGACGGCTGCCAAAGCGGCCTGTTTGATGCCATGGTGACAGCCCCGGTACACAAAGCAGTGATCAACGATGCCGGCATCAACTTTAGTGGTCACACCGAGTTTTTGGCAGAAAAGACAGGTACTGATCAGGTTGTCATGATGCTGGCTACTGAAGGCCTCAGAGTGGCATTAGCAACCACTCACTTACCATTAAAGGATGTGCCAGAAGCTATCACCCCAAATGGATTGGAACGCGTACTACGGATTCTGCATAAAGATTTACAGCAACATTTTGGGCTACCCTCACCACGCATCTTGGTACTGGGGCTTAACCCTCATGCCGGCGAAGGCGGCCATATGGGACGGGAAGAAATCGAGACCATTATCCCTTGTCTTGAAAAACTCAGAGCAAAGCAGATGCAATTAATCGGGCCATTACCCGCTGATACTGCCTTCACAGAAAAACATCTGACCGAATGTGATGCCGTATTGGCCATGTACCACGATCAGGGCTTACCGGTGCTGAAATACAAGGGATTTGGACAGGCCGTTAATATTACGCTGGGACTGCCCATTATTCGTACATCGGTAGACCATGGCACCGCCCTCGATCTCGCTGGCTCCGGCACAGCCGATGCTGGTAGCTTGCTCACCGCTCTTCACTATGCTCAGGACATGGCGCAACAAATGGCAGTTCACAAAAATAAATAGTCGCCATTAATTAGAAGCCCTACTTCTGCTCACTCTAGCTCTACTCATCCTCTGCCTATAACCATCTCAACCTTTACTCACCTCAACATCCAAGCATCCTGATTGATAGCCAGATCGTGGTATGATCGCGCCCTTCGCAGCAAGGGTAAATTTTCCAGGCATGAACAACACATCGCAGCATCAAGCCAGAAAACGTTTCGGCCAGAATTTTCTGCAAGATCCCGGCATCATCCAGCGCATAGCCCGCGCGATCAATGCTAATACTGAGGATCATGTGGTGGAGATAGGCCCAGGACAGGGTGCGCTGACGGCTTCGATTCTGACCAGTGGCTGCCAGCTGGATGCCATTGAACTGGACCGCGACTTAATACCCATCCTGGAAAATCAGTTTTCGCAAATCAATCATTTTCATTTGCATCAAGGCGATGCTCTTAACTTCGACTTTTCCACACTGGGTAATGATTTGCGGGTAGTCGGCAATTTACCCTACAACATTTCGACCCCGTTAATTTTTCACCTGCTGAGCCAGCAAACCCTGATTAAAGACATGCACTTTATGTTGCAGCTGGAAGTGGTTAACAGGCTGGCCGCAACACCGGGCAACAAAAATTATGGTCGATTGAGCGTAATGGCCCAGTACTACTGCCAAGTCTATTCATTGTTTGAAGTACCGCCGGAAGCATTTAACCCCAGGCCTAAGGTGCAGTCGGCGATAGTTCGATTGACACCGCATGTTAGTCTTCAGAAAAGCCTGCCTCACCCTGCACAGGATGTTAAAACCCTGGAACGGGTGCTGCGAACGGCATTTAATCAACGCAGAAAAACCTTGCGCAATTCCTTGAAGGAATTACTCTCGGAATCAGAGATCAAATCACTGGGTATTAACCCATCAGCAAGACCTGAAACCTTAACACTACAGCAGTTTGTCAGCCTTAGTGACGCCATAACTGACGCCCAGACTGCCAAGGAATAAAATATGGAACTCGCTTCTTCAATCAACATCAATGTCGAAAGCCAATACATGGATGAACAATCTTCTCCAGCTAATGATCGCTACGCCTTTGCCTACACCATCACTATCAGCAACAAGGGCAACGAACCCGTGCAATTATTGACGCGCCACTGGCTCATTACCGATGGTAATAACAATGTGCAGGAAGTTCGTGGCGAAGGCGTTGTGGGCGAACAACCCATTATTAATCCCGGCAGCAGTTATCGTTACAGCAGCGGAGCACTGCTGGATACCGCCGTTGGCACCATGGAAGGCAGCTATCATATGCAGTCTCAGTCAGGGCAACAATTTGATGCACCCATTGCCCCATTCCCATTGATACGCCCAGGGGCCGTGCATTAATGCTTGCTACACACAGCCTCACCGATAACCCGAAGACACAACAATACGAGACTCAATAATAAAAAGCGCAATGGTACAAGGTATCTTAATAAAATGACCCGCTATGCCGTTGGTGATCTTCAAGGCTGCCTGAGCCCGTTGAAATGCCTGCTAAAAGACGTGAGCTTTGATAGCGACAAGGATCAGCTGTGGATAACGGGCGACTTAATCAATCGCGGCCCTGACTCATTGAAAACCCTTCATTATGTAAACAAGTTGGGCGATTGTGCTCGCATCGTGCTGGGTAATCATGACCTACATTTTCTCGCTGTAGCGGTGGGCGCAACGACTCCGGGCAGCTCAGACACCTTCAATGAAATTTTAACCGCACCCGATTGTGAAGAACTGGTTGATTGGTTAAGACACCAGCCACTCTTTTATAGTGACCCCAGCGATGATTACCATATGGTTCATGCTGGTATTCCCCCTAACTGGTCGATTAAAAAAACGCGCCGATTAGCCCGCGAAGTGGAAGACATTTTACGCAGCAACGGTTTTGAAAAATTCCTGAGCAAGATGTATGGAAATTTCCCCACCAAATGGGACAACGGATTACAAGGCATGGCGCGTGCGCGAGTCATCACTAACTATTTAACACGCATGCGTTTTTGCAGTATTGATGGCGAACTGGAATTCAATAATAAACTGGCCACCATCGAAAAAGCTGGCTTCGCTCCCTGGTTTTCTTACCATGATCGCAAAACAAAACACGATCAAATTATCTTTGGCCACTGGGCAGCACTGGAAGGTCAAACCAATACCAAAAATGTTTTTGCGTTGGATACTGGCTGTGTCTGGGGACGCTCAATGACATTAATGAATCTTGAAAACCGGCAACTCCATCACTGTCACTGTTGATTGTCTTGAATATCAGAAAATCCAACAAAGTTATAAAAATATTTTTTTTAATCCCATTAGTACTTATCACAATTCAATATTGGCATCGTCGCTGCATATATTGTCATTACATAGCTACTATATAGCCTCTACATAAAGGCATAGCGTTAGAAAGTCTTGTTACAGTTGATGGTTTTTTCACCCACTGCTATGAATCAAATTTTTAACATCGCCGTAAAATGTTAAATCATAGCTTTTGCAAATAAGCACGTAACAAATAAAACAAAAAAGCTCTCACACAGTCTATCAATATGCGACTATGATTAACTTAGTAACAAATTTTTTGATTAGTAGGATATGAATTTCATGTAATTTTATTCGAGACGAGCACAATTTCTGATTCTCGGTAAGGAATTTTGGGGGCTGTGATGGGTATATTTAATCATTTTCAAGACCGCTACGAATCAACCCAGCAAGAAGAGTTGTCACTGCAAGAATATCTCGATTTATGCAAAAACAATCCCGCTGTATATGCCAATGCTGCGGAACGCCTGTTAATGGCTATTGGCGAACCCGAGCTAATAGACACATCTCAAGATCCTCGCCTAAGTAGAATTTTTTCTAACAAGATCATTAAACGCTATTCTGTGTTTGATGAATTCTTTGGCATGGAAGAAGCCATTGAGGATATCGTTTCGTATTTCCGACATGCAGCACAAGGCCTGGAAGAGAAAAAACAAATTCTTTATCTGTTAGGCCCTGTCGGGGGCGGTAAGTCTTCTCTGGCTGAAAAGCTGAAAGCTTTAATGGAAAAAGAACCGATTTACTGTTTAAAAGATTCACCGGTGTTTGAATCACCATTGGGTCTATTTGACCCTACAGAAGATGCGCATATTCTAAAAGAAGATTACGGCATTCCCGAACGTTACCTCAATAACATCATGTCGCCCTGGGCAGTGAAACGCCTGCATGAATACAACGGCGATTTGAGCAAATTCAAAGTCGTTAAACTCTTTCCATCACGCCTTGATCAAATTGGTATCACTAAAACCGAACCCGGCGATGAAAACAATCAGGATATTTCTTCACTGGTCGGTAAAGTCGATATTCGAATGCTGGAAGATTTTCCGCAAAATGATCCTGACGCCTATAGTTTTTCCGGTGGTCTTTGTCGATCCAATCAAGGCATTATGGAATTTGTAGAAATGTTTAAGGCACCGATTAAAGTACTGCACCCTTTACTCACCGCGACCCAGGAAGGCAATTACAATAGCACCGAAGGTTTAAGCGCGATTCCATTTGATGGCATTATTCTCGCGCACTCTAATGAATCCGAGTGGCAATCCTTTAAAAACAACAAAAACAACGAAGCCTTCATTGACCGCGTGTACATTGTTAAAGTCCCCTACTGCCTACGCGTCACCGAAGAAGTGCATATTTATGAAAAGCTGCTACAAAATAGTTCGCTTAATGAAGCCCCCTGTGCACCTGACACTCTAAAAATGCTGGGGCAATTTACGGTGCTATCTCGTTTAATCGATCCCGAAAACTCTAATCTGTATTCAAAAATGCGCGTCTACGATGGCGAGAGTTTAAAGGACACCGACCCCAAAGCAAAAAGCATGCAGGAATACAAAGACAATGCCGGCGTGAACGAAGGCATGGAAGGTTTATCAACACGCTTCGCATTTAAGATCCTGTCGAAAGTCTTTAATTTCGATCCTAGTGAAGTCGCCGCCAACCCGGTACATCTGCTTTACGTATTGGAGCAACAAATTGAGCAAGAACAATTTCCCCCTGACACCGCGCAACGTTATTTGAACTTTATTAAAGAATATTTAGCGCCACGCTATATCGAATTTATCGGCAAAGAAATTCAAACAGCTTATCTGGAATCTTACTCCGAATACGGCCAAAATATTTTTGATCGCTATGTCACCTATGCAGATTTCTGGATTCAGGATCAGGAATATCGCGATCCCGAAACTGGAGAGCTACTAGACCGCCCAGCGCTGAATGAAGAGCTGGAAAAAATCGAAAAACCTGCAGGCATATCTAACCCTAAAGATTTCCGAAACGAAATAGTCAACTTTGTATTGCGCGCCAGAGCAAACAATGATGGTCGCAACCCTGCCTGGAACAGCTACGAAAAATTGCGCACCGTTATTGAGAAGAAAATGTTTTCCAACACAGAAGACTTACTGCCCGTTATTTCTTTTAACGCCAAAGCTTCAGCGGAAGATAAGAAAAAACATACTGACTTTGTTAAACGCATGGTGGAAAGAGGTTATACCGAGAAGCAAGTCAGGTTGCTATCTGAATGGTACTTGAGGGTTAGAAAATCACAGTAGCTTATATAAGCCAACCTGTGTCTAAGATCTAAGGAGTACCTTTTGAGCTATTTAATTGATCGACGTCTCAACGCTAAAAACAAAAGTGCTGTTAATCGACAGCGCTTTTTGCGTCGTTATCGAAAACACATAAAGAAAGCGGTAGCTGATGCTGTCAATAACCGTTCTATCACCGATATTGAGAGCGGTGAGCAGATCACCATTCCAAACCAGGATATTCAGGAGCCTGTTTTTGGTCACGGTTCTGGTGGCAAGCGATCTATCATCCACCCTGGCAATAAAGAATTTGTCCAAGGCGACAAAATAAAACGCCAGAAGGCTGGTGGTGGATCAGGTGCGGGATCTAAAGCCAGCAACACTGGCGAAGGTATGGACGATTTTGTTTTTCAAATTACCCAGGATGAATTTCTGGAATTTATGTTTGACGATCTGGAACTGCCCAACCTGGTTAAACGCCAGCTCGCAGGCTCAGATTCTTTCACCTATAAACGCGCTGGCTATAGCACCGTCGGAACTCCTAACCAAATTAATGTAGTGCGCTCTTTACGCGCAGCTAATGCCAGACGTATTGCTCTTGGTGCGCATTCCAAAAGAAAGCTACATATGCTGGAACAAGAGCTGGAAGCATTAAAAAAAGACGAGCCAGGTAATCACGCCAAGATTATATTGCTTGAAGAAGAAATCGAAAAACTTCGCACCAAGCTCAATCGAATTCCCTTTATTGACACATTCGATATACGGTACAACCTGACAGTAAAAGACCCACTGCCGAGTTCCAAGGCGGTGATGTTTTGCATTATGGATGTATCTGGCTCAATGAATCAAGCCACCAAGGATATGGCTAAGCGCTTTTTCATTTTATTGTATTTATTTTTACAACGAAATTATGATCACACCGAAGTAGTGTTTATTCGTCATCATACCAGCGCCAAAGAAGTGGATGAAGAAGAATTCTTTTATTCACGGGAAACTGGGGGCACTATTGTTTCCAGCGCACTGAAGTTAATGAAAAGTATTATCGAAGCTCGTTTTCCGGAAACCGAATGGAATATTTACGCGGCCCAAGCCTCCGATGGTGACAATTGGAATGATGACTCTGACATCTGTTTTGATCTGTTAGTAAACGATCTTATGCCGAAGCTGCAACACTACTCCTATATCGAAATTACACCTCGCGAGCATCAAGCACTTTGGCACCAATACGAACAAGTTATGGCACAATACGAAGATAGCTTTGCCATGCAACAAATTATTGAACCTAAAGATATCTATCCTGTTTTCCGAGAATTGTTTCAACGGAGAACAGCATGAGTAAAGCGCAAACAGTAAAAAAGCAACAACCGATTTCGACAGGATCAGAGTGGACCTTTGAATTAATCGACCGCTATAACGATGCGATTACTGAAATCGCTGATGACTTTGGGCTCGAAACCTATCCCAACCAGATAGAAATTATCAATTCCGAACAGATGATGGATGCCTATTCCTCTTCGGGCATGCCGCTGTTCTACAATCACTGGTCCTATGGCAAACACTTTCTGGGCATAGAAAACAACTACAATCGCGGCCAGATGGGGTTGGCCTACGAAATAGTGATTAACTCCAATCCGTGTATTGCCTACCTCATGGAAGAAAATACAATGACCATGCAGGCACTCGTCATTGCTCATGCCTGTTATGGCCACAATTCATTTTTCAAAGGTAATTATTTATTTCGGACCTGGACAGAAGCCGATTCGATTATTGATTATTTGCTATTTGCAAAAAACTATATTGCCAAATGTGAAGAACGACATGGCATCGATGCTGTGGAACAGTTACTGGACTCATGTCACGCTCTGATGAACTATGGCGTGGATCGCTATAAACGCCCCCATCCCATTTCCGCAGAAAAAGAACGTCTCCGACAAGAAGAACGCGAAGAAATTTTGCAACAACAGATTAATGATTTGTGGCGTACCATACCCTTTTCCAAAGATGACAAAAAAGAGAAAAACAGTAAACGCTTTCCCTCCGAGCCCCAGGAAAACCTGTTGTACTTTCTGGAAAAAAATGCACCGCTACTAGAACCCTGGCAGCGCGAAATAGTGCGCATCGTTAGGAAAACGGCCCAATATTTCTATCCACAACGGCAAACTCAGGTAATGAACGAAGGCTGGGCCTGTTTCTGGCACTACACCATACTCAATGAAATGTATGACAGAGGGCTGGTAACAGACGGCTTTATTATGGAATTTCTGCAATCACATACCAGTGTCATCTATCAACCTGACTTCGACAGTCCCTATTACAGCGGCATCAACCCATACACTCTGGGCTATGCCATGATGACCGATATTCGTCGTATTTGTGAGCATCCAACAGAAGAAGATAAAAAATGGTTTCCGGAATTTGCCGGTAGTGACTGGCAACAAACCCTGCAATTTGCCATGCGTAACTTTAAGGATGAAAGCTTTATACAACAATTTCTCTCGCCCAAAGTCATGCGTGATCTAAAGCTGTTCTGTGCCCTCGACGATGACAGTAAATCAGAAATTGAAATTACTGCTATCCATGATGATCCTGGCTACAATATCATCAGAGAACAACTGGCCAGCCAATACAATTTGGGAGACCGCGAACCCAATATACAAATTACCAGCATTGATATTCGTGGCGATCGGTCAATGCATTTGCAACACCAACAACATAATCGCAAACCGCTCAATGACAATACCCTGGAGGTTTTGAAGCACCTTCATCGCATATGGGGCTTCAATATTCATCTGACATCTCACGAAGGCGGTAAAGTCAACCAAAGCTATCATTGCCCCGAACTTCCAGTTGAGGATTAAAGAAACCTTCTAACAGCCTTCGCCTCACTGCGTTATACTCTTCACGCATTTTTATATCGAATAAAACCCATGAATATCTACTTGGTTGGCGGTGCAGTTCGCGACTCATTACTAAATTACCCTTTCACCGAAAAAGATTGGGTCGTTGTCGGCGCCACTTCAGATGATTTAATCACTCAAGGTTACACACCTGTAGGAAAAGATTTTCCCGTTTTTTTACATCCGCAAACCAAGGAAGAATATGCATTGGCACGGACAGAAAAGAAAAGTTCACCGGGATATACCGGCTTTGATTGTTACACAAGCCCTGACGTTACACTGGAAGAAGATTTACTTCGCCGCGACCTGACTATTAATGCTATGGCGCAGGATACTGAAGGGCGCATCATTGACCCCTATGGCGGCCAACAGGATTTGCAAGACCGGGTACTGCGCCATGTCTCACCTGCTTTTGTCGAAGACCCATTACGCGTGCTACGTGTTGCAAGACTACAGGCACGTTACGCACATCTAGGGTTTTCCATTGCAAAAGAAACTATGGCACTAATGGAGCAGATATCATTAAGTGGCGAACTGCAAACGCTGCCTGCAGAACGCATTTGGAGAGAATGCGAAAAAGCTTTGCAAGAACAGGCTCCAGCAGATTTTTTTCAAACACTGAAAAATTGCCGAGCACTACAGGTCATCATGCCAGCATTGAATAAGCAATCGGATTCAACATACCAGCTTGCCAATTCAGCTGCTAAGCACTCTTCAATTTTGACCCTACGCTTTGCTGTTTTATTTAGCGATATAGCATTACCCCAAACGCAACAACTATGTGAATCTATTAAAGCTCCGAATCCGTATAAAGAACTCGCTTGCATGGTCAGTGAACACGCAAAACTAACAAGCCAAATGTCACCCAATGCTGAAACACTGTTACAACTACTGGAAAAGCTTGATGCCTTTCGTCGATTTGAACGCTTCGAACATTTTCTAATCTGCTGCAAACTGTTATATCCAAGCTCACAACGATGGCAGTTATTAACAGAAGCCGCCGAACAATGCCTCGCCGTTGACACTAAGGCTATCGCAAAGTCTGGTATTAATGGCAAAGCCATCGGCGAAAAAATACGGCAACAACGACTTGAAACACTGTCAGCATTAGTAAACTGAAAACGGATAACACAATGTCATCAGATAGAAAAGTTGTTCTTATTACCGGCGCAGCCCAGCGCATTGGTGAAGTGATAGCTCGGAAACTACATCAACATGGATTTAATATCGCTATTCACTATCGAAACTCTAAAGAAAAAGCTGAATCTCTGGCCAACGAGCTAAACCAGGCTAGAGATAATTCCGCAATGTGTTTTCAGGCAAATCTTGTCGATATAAACACAGTGAAAACATTAGCTAATAATGTCACAAACAAATGGGGACGATTGGACGCACTCATAAACAACGCTTCAAGCTTTTATCCAACCTCACCAGACACTGCAAGCGAAGATGACTGGCACGCCTTAATTGACAGCAACCTCAAAGGCCCATTTTTTCTTAGTCAGTCTTTAGTTCCAGAACTAAAAAAAACTAACGGCTGCATTGTTAACATTGTCGATATTTATAGTGAGCGCCCGTTAAAAAGTCACAGCATTTATTCTATCGCCAAAGCAGGCGTTGCCATGATGACCAAAAGTCTGGCTCTAGAGTTGGCCCCCGACATTCGTGTTAACGGTATTTCTCCGGGCGCTATTTTATGGCCCGATGAAGTAGCTACAGGGCAAACGGTAACTGACAAGGAAAAAGAAATTGCTTTATCACGTATCGCCATGAAGCGACTCGGTGATCCAGCCGACATCGCTAAAGCTGTAACTTTTCTTTTGGAAGATGCGCCTTACGTGACTGGGCAAATTATTACTGTGGATGGCGGGAGAACTTTAAGCATGTAACTTTCTTTCACTAAAAGAATTAACATAAAACCAATAATGATTAATCGACAAATCAATAACAATCTAAAGACCAAACTGCTCCTTTAGCCCCAAGGAAACAAATTCGCTCCATGGAGCTGGAATAGAACGACCATTAACATTTAAATCAGCTATAGAGTCAGACATATTCAAAACACCAACAGAAGCATAAGTAGAGTCAGCACCTTCACACCGCAACAACTCTCCATTAATAGGGAAGCCAGGACTTAACAAAAGAAGCTCAAAAGAAGAAGCAGGGCAACTATAAGTCGCACCTAGTGTTGTATCAGCTACTCTATTTATTCCCAAAGTGTGAGTAAATGTATATGTATTAGGATCTTGCAGCATCCCACTAAGAACATCCTCAAAATAATCAGGATCGATTTCTAACGAATACAATAACTCTCTGAGAATAAAACTATCAACACCTGAAGAAAACTCTATCGACGCTCCTTCATGGGTAGTAAGATTATTAAAAATATAACCTATGATTAATGCAGGCTCTGGATTTATATAGTCAATTACGTAAGTTCCTGTAATCGATATTATTACGCCATCTAGATTTATAGACAAATCATCCAGCACTAACTCTACTGACATTCCAAACAGACCGTTATAATCAGTAATTAAAACTTCTGCTTGGCCACTATATATAATCGAATAACCTGCATGGTCATAGGCACAATTTAACAATGTTAGAGCTACCACATCATCTACAGATATATCCCCGGAAACGTCTCTATCCTGAAAATCATAATCACACTCTGCCGTCGAACGACTTTCGATAGAGTCCCCTAGATAAATAGGAGTAAACAAACTACGCGCCAAATGATTCTGAATACTTATCGATAACTCAAGAGCAAATATGGCCTGCTCCAATACATCCTCTTGGGCATTATCTTCATCAACTGTCAACAAGGGCATCAACATAGGATCTAAAGAGGCTGACTGCTCCGGTGCAGAATCATCACCCCCGCCGCCTCCACCACATGCAGCAAGAGTAAAAACTAGCAACAATAAAAAAAATTTAGCGCGAAAAAAATCCATACATCAATGTCCTTATATATCCCCAGTATTTGTTATTTATTTATGATCAATTATTTATTATTTAGTCACAAGGTAATTAATACGCCCTATTGCTCAAGGCCAGTCAAAATCCACAACCCACAATTTCTGAATAGATTGATCATACTGCCGCCACAACTGCTGATAAGTTTTATCCAATCCAGGACACTTTTTTTCTGGCGCGACATCAGTCATGGGCAATAACACAAAAGCATTCTTGGTGATTTCATCCCTTGGCAACACCACACCATCGACCTCACCCACTACATCATCGTAGGTGAGAATATCTATATCTAACGTTCTTGGTCCAAATTTCGGACCATCACGAAGACGACCATTATCATCTTCTATTTGCCGCAACACTACCGACAGCTCGCCAACCGACTTATCGGTTTTAAATCCTGCCACCAGATTTAAAAAATTGTCACCCTCAAAACCCACGGCTTCACTTTCATAAACCTTGGAAACGGACAATTCACCGAATTGATGCTGTAATGCATCAAGCGCCGAAGTGATATGACGGTAGCGACCTATATTGCTACCAATACTGACATAAACATAAGCCACTTTTTTACTCAGCTTTTTACCTAGCTTCTTTCAAGCGTAATTTTTTAAACCTAACTATTACCTAACACTTTTTGCCGCGCTCAATAATAACACCTACGTCCTGGGAACCTCTCACCGCTCCGGGTTTACTTAACCGAAGCTTTAACCAGGGCACTGAAAACTCTTCCAGTACAATTTTGGCACAATGTTCTGCCATGGTTTCTACCAGCTGAAATTCACTCTCACTAATAAAAGCAATGAGCCGTTTGGCAACTGCCTTATAATTCAACGTATCTTCAATGCTATCGGTCTCGGCAGCGCGACGAATATCGTGCGCCATTTCCAGATCGAGACTCACGGTCTGTTTAATCTCCCGCTCCCAATCGTAAATGCCGATAATGGTTTCAATTTTTAAATCGCGTATATAAACGATATCCATTTAATGGTCCCAACAATTCTTAAACAAAACCGATACGCACAATGTCATCACAAAGTTCACACAGCCGCTAAATTTTCCATCGGCCAACGAGGATACGCCTTCACCGACAAATCATCTACCTGGCCGGCCAATAGTCTTTGGCAACCGGCATAGGCGATCATTGCACCGTTATCTGTACAAAATTGTGGCCGGGCATAAAACACTGATGCATCAATTTTTTTCAAAGCTTTTTCCAGCGATACTCGCAGCTGTTTATTGGCACTGACACCACCAGCAATGACCAATCTCGATAAGCTCTCCTGCTGCAATGCTCTTCGACATTTGATTACCAAGGTTTCCACCACCGCCTGCTGGAAAGCATGGGCAATATCCGCCTTAGTCTGTTGATCAATCTTGCCCTGTTCATCACTGTGCTGATGCACCGTATTCAGGGTAAAAGTCTTTAGGCCACTAAAGCTGAAATCCAGGCCCGGATGTTTCACCATCGGCCTTGGGAAAGTAAAACGCCCCTCCTCTCCCTCTTCAGCCAATTTGGCCAAATGAGGACCACCAGGATAAGGCAGCCCCATCATTTTTGCCGCCTTGTCAAAGGCTTCACCTGCGGCATCATCCAGTGATTCACCCAACATTCGATACTGACCGATACCATCCACTCGAACCAACTGGGTATGGCCGCCAGACACCAACAAAGCAATAAAAGGAAAGGCCGGCGGATTCTCTTCCAACATAGGGGCCAGCAAATGTCCCTCCATATGATGCACACCAATAGCCGGTACACTCAGTGCGTAGGCCAAGGAGCGACCAATCATCGACCCAACCATCAAAGCACCTACCAAGCCAGGACCTGCGGTATATGCAACACCATCGATATCCTGCCGCTGACATCCAGCATCCTGCAGCACCTGCTCAATCAGGGGCAACGCTTTACGAATATGATCACGAGAAGCCAGCTCCGGCACTACGCCGCCATATTCGCTGTGCAATTCCACCTGACTGTATAGCGCATCAGCCAGCAAACCCTGCTGGTCGTCATAAAATGCTATTCCTGTCTCATCGCAGGAGGTTTCTATACCCAAAATTCGCATAACTTAAATTTGCATAAAACAGGCGATACCCAATACGTCTTAGTCTTGCCGAATTTCTCGCTATTCAGCCAGCCATTTCACTCAAACGGCGAATCATACTGATAGCCCCCTTACCTGGCTAGAGACTTGGCCAGGAAAATCCCTGCCAATAGGCTAATCTGTACTTTGCATTTGCCGATTTGACAGTATACAATGCCGGCCCCTTGCGATTGGTGGCCTTTTCATCAGTCTCAAATTAACTGCTAACCGACTTATGATATAGGGAAAAAGGTACAACATGCCTTCAGTGAAGTTAAAAGATAACGAGCCATTTGATATTGCTCTGCGTCGTTTCAAGCGCTCTTGTGAAAAAGCGGGTATTCTTGCAGAAGTGCGTCGCCGCGAATTTTACGAGAAGCCAACATCTGTGAGAAAGCGTAAAGCTGCTGCAGCTGTTAAGCGTCACGCCAAAAAAGTGATGCGCGAAAACCGCAAACAACAACGCCTCTACTAATTAGAGTACCGCCTCCCATATCCCTGGATGCCAACCCGCTATGACTGATCAAACGCTCAAAGCACGCATCCAGGATGAAATGAAAGCCGCCCTCCGCGCCAAGGAAAAACAGCGTCTAGGTACCATCAGGCTGATTCAAGCCGAAATTAAACGAATCGAAGTCGACGAACGCATTGAGATTGACGATGCTCGTCTACTCGCCGTTTTGGACAAAATGTGCAAACAGCGCCGCGATTCTATCGATCAATATGAAAAAGCCGAGCGCACTGATCTCGCTGACATCGAAAAGGCTGAAATCGCTGTCATTCAGGAATTCCTACCTGCACAACTCAGCGAAGAAGAACTAATCTCGCTGATCTCCGATGCTATTGCTGCTACCGGCGCCGGATCCATGAAGGATATGGGTAAAGTAATGGGCCAGTTGAAACCCAAACTACAGGGCCGTGCTGATATGGGCGAAGTCAGCAAGTTGATCAAGGCCAAATTAGCCTAACCGGCTACCCATAGAGCCCCCCTCTGCTCATTCACACGCTACATCCTCTACAACATCCTGGGTTTCCACTCACCAGTTTAATGCTACACTGCCTCTCCATTTAATATTCTTTTTAATAAATTAGACGCACCTCGTATAAGAATTTTCATGAGCGGCCGCATACCACAAAGCTTTATTGATGACCTGCTTGATCGCCTCGACATTGTCGAAGTTATCGACCGCCGCGTCAGCCTAAAAAAAAGCGGCCGCAACTACACCGCCTGTTGCCCCTTTCACGACGAGAAAACCCCCTCCTTCAGCGTCAATCAGGAAAAACAATTTTTTTACTGCTTTGGCTGCGGTGCCGGTGGTAATGCCATCGGTTTTATTATGGACTATGAGCGCATGGGCTTTCCGCAGGCGGTAGAAACGCTGGCAGATACCGTTGGACTAGAAGTTCCCAGAGAGGCCACTGTTTTTCAAGAAGAGCCTCAGCAGAAAAAAAATATCTACAGCACACTGGAAAAAGCGACAGATTTTTATCGCCAACAATTAAAGACTCATCCACAAAAAAGCCGTGCGGTGGACTACCTGAAAATGCGTGGACTATCCGGGGAAATCGCCCGTGATTTCGACCTGGGTTACGCACCACCGGGCTGGGATAACTTGCTAAAAGCCATCGGCCAAAGCAATGAAAACTCACAACTGTTGATTGACGGCGGCCTGTTAATAGACAAGCCCGAAGAAAACAAATGCTACGACCGCTTTCGTGACCGCATCATTTTCCCCATTCACGATATTCGCGGGCGCGTGATCGCTTTCGGCGGTCGCGTTCTCGGTGACGAAAAACCTAAATATCTCAACTCCCCAGAGACCACCGTTTTTCACAAGAGCCGTGAACTCTATGGCTTATACCAGTCACGAAAGGCCAATCGACAACTGCAACGACTACTCATTGTTGAGGGCTATATGGACGTGGTCGCTCTGGCTCAGCACGGCATTAATTGGGCCGCTGCCACCCTGGGAACCGCTACCAGCACCGAACACTTAACCAAGGTGTTTCGCCTCTGCTCGGAAGTTATTTTCTGCTTTGATGGCGATGAAGCCGGCAGAAGAGCCGCTACCCGAGCATTAGAATCAGCCCTACCCGTCATGGAAGATGGACGACTGGCGCGCTTTTTATTTTTACCGCAGGGAGAAGACCCTGATACCCTGGTAAGACAAATCGGTGCCAGCCGTTTTACTCACTTAGTCGATCAGGCTCAGCCACTGGAAGACTTTCTGTTCGAATCCATGGCCGCCAATTTAAACCTGAACACACTGGATGGCCGCGCCCGATTTAGTAAAACTGTTACCCCGATGATCAATCAGCTCCCTGCAGGCATCTTTAAAGAATTAATGATGACACGACTGGCTGAAACCACCGGTCTCTCCACAGAGAAACTGGCTGAGATTCAGGAACTTCACGAAGCCAGCAAACATAGCGAAGAAGTCAGCGCCGCACCCGATTCCAAGCCCACCCCCGAAGCAGCTAATCCTGTTCAGAGAAGCAGCAAGCCGTCACCACCCGAGGCGACACGCAACCCCATACTCTATGCAATAGCCCTGTTGCTGCATGAACCCAAAGCAGCAAAAAAAATCGAAATTCCTTCCAGCCTTGAACATAACGAGTCAATACACGCACCATTGCTAATGGCCATATTGGAACTCCTGCACAAGCGCCCTGAATCGACTTCAGCCATGCTTATCGGACGCTGGTATGGCGAACCATGGGGAGAAACTCTGCAGCAGTTATTACAACTCGAGCAATTCATCTCCGAAGCAGATTTGGAGCAAGAATTGATCGATACCTTGAGCTATTTAGACCAACTGCACCAGCGCACAAAACTGGACAACCAAGTCGACAAACTCCTGAGCAAAGACTACGCTCAATTAAGCGAAGAGGAAAAGACTTTGCTAAAACAGTCACTATCAGACATGCACAGCAAGTAAATATTTACTTACTTTTCCCAGCTAACAAAAACTAAGAACAAAAAACCCTCAATGCTTCTCGTTATGAGGCTAGTATTGAGTCAAATTATTCAGTTATAATAGCGGGCTAACTTTCGAACCTGTCCCACAGAAAAGACCAATTATGAGCGGAACCGAGCAACAACAGTCTCGTCTGAAGACCCTTATTGCCAAAGGAAAAGAGCAGGGTTACCTCACGTACTCCGAGGTAAACGATCACCTTCCACAAGATATTTCTGACCCAGATCAAGTCGAAGAAATCATTCAGATGATTAACGACATGGGCATTCAGGTGTTCGAACATGCACCCGATGCCGATGAACTTTTGATGACTGAAGGGGATGATTCTACCGACGATATCGCTGCAGCTGAAGCTGCAGCCGCCCTGGCCGCCGTAGAAACCGAAGCCGGTCGCACTACCGACCCAGTTCGCATGTACATGCGTGAAATGGGTACTGTCGAACTACTAACCCGTGAAGGCGAGATTGCCATCGCCAAGCGTATAGAGGAAGGCATCCGCGATGTGATGGCTGCTGTCGCCTACTACCCTGGCTCAGTGCAGGACGTTATCGATGAATACGACAAAGTCGATACAGAAGAGCGCCGACTGGCCGATGTGCTGACTGGCTATTTGGACCCTTCTGATAACGTACCACCCGCGGCTCAACAAGCCGCTGAAGCAGAAGAATCCGACGACGATGAAGAAGGCGTCAGCGGCCCTGATCCGGTTGAAGCAAAAGAGCGCTTTACCAAGCTACGCAAGCAACAGCAAAAGCTGGATAAAGCCATTGAAAAGCACGGCCGCTACAGCAAAGAATCCGCCAAGGAACTTCAAGCCCTAGCCGAGATTTTCAAATTCTTCAAACTGACACCTCGCATATTTGATCCCCTTGCCATTCGCGTACGATCCAAGCTGAACCTGATCCGCGAAAATGAAAGAAACATCATGGCGCTATGCGTCAAACACGCGAAAATGCCTCGTCAAAAATTCATCAAGGCATTTCAGGGACAAGAGATCAATCTCGACTGGGTTGACGAACAAATCAAAGCTCACCCCGACCTAGCAGCCGGTCTTGAAGCACAAAAAGAAGAGATTCAGCGCGCGCAGAGAAAACTGCAACAGCTTGAGATCAACACCGAGCTAACCATTATTGACATCAAAGAAATCAATCGCCGCATGTCGATTGGTGAAGCACGCGCTCGTCGCGCCAAGAAAGAAATGGTTGAAGCCAACCTGCGTCTGGTTATTTCGATTGCCAAGAAATACACCAACCGTGGCTTACAATTCCTGGACCTGATTCAGGAAGGCAACATCGGCCTAATGAAAGCCGTGGACAAATTTGAATATCGCCGCGGCTACAAATTTTCTACCTACGCCACATGGTGGATTCGTCAGGCGATCACTCGCTCTATCGCCGACCAGGCTCGCACGATTCGTATTCCTGTTCACATGATTGAGACTATCAATAAGCTCAATCGTATCTCTCGTCAAATGCTGCAGGAAATGGGTCGCGAACCTACACCTGAAGAGCTGGGCGAGCGCATGGACATGCCAGAAGATAAAGTTCGCAAGGTGCTGAAAATCGCCAAAGAACCTATCTCCATGGAAACACCCATCGGCGATGACGAAGATTCACATCTGGGCGACTTTATTGAGGACAACACCATTGCACAGCCAGTCGACTCTGCCACCGGTGAAGGTCTGAAGGAAGCCACCAAGGACGTACTCAGTGGCCTCACCGCCAGAGAGGCAAAAGTATTAAGAATGCGCTTCGGTATCGACATGAACACTGACCATACTTTAGAAGAAGTCGGCAAACAGTTTGACGTAACTCGTGAGCGGATTCGTCAAATTGAAGCCAAGGCTCTGCGCAAGTTGCGCCACCCTTCTCGCTCTGATCATTTGCGCAGCTTCCTCGACGAGTAATCCCTCATATAAGACGGTTTTAAGCTAACAACAATAGCCCGGCACCAGCCGGGCTTTTTATTTCCACGCTGCTTGTACTTTCAAAAGCCAACTCCCCTAGTTACACTAATCGACCTAATTCATTGCGGTCCCACAGCGCAGCAATAACAAAGAAAGGAGATCAGTCATGAGCGCATTTGATGACAACAGCCTCTCAATTGGCAACACCCCTCTGGTAAAAATAAACCGCATCAGCACAGGCAATATCTTCGCCAAACTCGAGAGTCGCAACCCGGCCAATTCAGTTAAATGCCGGATTGGCGCCAATATGATCTGGGAAGCCGAAAACAGCGGCGCTCTCAAACCCGGTATGGAAATAGTAGAACCAACCAGCGGTAACACCGGTATTGCACTTTGCTTCGTCGCAGCCTCACGGGGCTACCCACTGACACTAATCATGCCTCACAGTATGAGCCTGGAACGTCGGCAAATCATGAAGGCACTGGGCGCCAACATCATCATCACCGATGCTGCATTGGGAATGAAAAAGTGTATTGAAGTCGCCAAAGAAAGAGTCGCCGAATCACCTGAAACCCGCTGGATGCCAAGCCAATTCGATAACCCGGCCAACCCTGCTATCCATGAAAAAACCACAGGCCCTGAAATCTGGCAAGATACCGGCGGCCAAATAGATATCCTCATCAGCGGCGTCGGCACTGGCGGAACCATTACCGGCGTATCGCGTTACATCAAAAATACTCAAGGTAAAGCCATTACTTCGGTCGCCGTCGAGCCCAGCACCACCACTATGATCACCGCAGCCAAAGCAGGAGAAGAGCCCACCCATGCGCCGCATAAAATCCAAGGCATTGGCGCTGGCTTTGTGCCAGTCAATCTGGATTTAGAGATGGTCGATCAAGTAGAACAGGTTACCAATGAAGAGGCCATCGAATGGGCCCACAAACTTATGAAAGAAGAAGGTATCCTGGCCGGCATTTCCAGCGGCGCAGCCATGGCAATTGCTGATCGTGTTTCCAAACAGCCCGGCAACGAAGGCAAAGCCATTGTAGTAATCCTGCCAGACTCAGCGGAGCGCTATCTTACTTCACCATTGTTTGAAGGTGCCTTTGGCGAAAACGAAACCGTACAAGCGATCCAATAATCTATGCTTTTAAGCGCCGTATTTTTCGGTATAATGCGGCGCTTCGTTGCCTGTGACCTGACACAACTCATAATCGTTAGGGAAGACACCGTCCAAAAGCGCAGTTACCAGCGAACCCCGAGGGCCCGTAGCTCAGTTGGTTAGAGCATCCGACTCATAATCGGCAGGTCCCCCGTTCAAGTCGGGGCGGGCCCACCATTCACTATCGCTAATGAAAAACCTGCTCATGGAGCCATATTCGTAATATGTGGATATGTGTTGAATTAGCAATGTATTTATTCTTCAAAAATAGTGTGCTGTAAAAATTGGGCAAGCTGGCCTCTTTCAGTTAACTTTTCAAGGATGTTGTGGCCAACATTTTTGACAGTAAATAATTTTCCACCCGTTAACCATGCGAATAATTTTGCATAGTGTCGATCACGAGTAACGTTTGGATCATAACTCATTAATACTTTCGTATTTTGATTCTTGTGAATACCTTTCCAACTGATAAATATTCGTTCTAAAATCTTTCCAGGATGGCGCTCAGAGTGGAATCTCCCACCCACACAGGAAACCAACTCTGCTCCCAGTCGATAACCGGCAATAATAGCCGGGTAGCATCCAGCACTACAGCCAAGTACGCGAATTTTTTTATACTGATTAATCAGGTCAAACTCTGTTAGCGATTCAATGACTTCATTCACTGAATTTCCAAGCAAAGGAATACCCAGGCGGTAACTTTGGTTAAGCGGTTCAGAAACAACCAGTAAATCATATTTAGCTGAGTCAGTATGTTGCATGAGTATGGCATTAGGCATCATTAGAGATCGCCCACCTGCTACAGAAAAACAGATCACCAAGGTCTTGTCGATAGTTGAACCAATGCCCTTATAATGAGTGACACATGGATGAACTCTGTGAGCGGTAAATGGCTCTGGTTCATCGTTTCCGCTATCGAGAATCATTTTTTGTATTCTGCTGAACCAGAGATTACATGCAGCATGAAATTTTTTTTCAGCGGTAGCAGGAATAAGATGCTGGCTAGTATGCCACTTTAATAAATTTTGCATATCTCCAGGAGTCAAACGGTGCTCAAGAGTAGTAAAAGCTTTATTGAGCTGTGCTACAGTTTGGCAACAATTGAAGGTACGCTGAAAAAAAGTCACAACGTATGGCCGTGATAAGGTTGTAGTTTCTATTGAATCAACAAACGCTGTTCGCAGAAGTATCTCTTCTTCTTGATTCTGTTCTGGTAATAAAACGTGTGCGACAATATTGCCAAGCGACCGAAATTTGGTAAATTCCTGCGGTGTGATAATAGTGTTATGGTTAACCTCTAGTGCAACCAGCAAATCCATTCGTGATATTGAGTCGATATCTAGATCACCCAACGTTATGTCAATATCACCCATTTCAAACTCAGCAAGTATCGATGACATCTGCTCATCTTCACTGTTTGTTAACAGTGCCTGAGCAATAGTTTGTCGAACGAGCTCACTTTTTAGTGACATATTTATTGCATCGTCTCGACAGATTTTGAAATTAGCATTTCTTGGGATTTCTTCAACGATAATGAATTGTCGAGGACAGCGAATGCCCACCTGATTTTTTACATATTTAATCAATGGTGGCAACTTAGATTTTTTACTTTTATCAAAAACAACTAAAGCGATGGGGATACTGCCATGAATCGGCGATGCTTTGGGCAAAACTGCTGCATCGACAATATCCGGGTAGCGACAAATCTGTGATTCAATATCCTGAGGATAGATATTGATACTATTAAATACGAACATGTCGTCTGACCGGCCACAGAGATGGATGCGCTGATGTCGATCCAAGTAACCAATATCACCCGTATAAAACCAATTATCTTGAAGCCGCTCAAGTGTTTTTTCAGGCATGCCATGATAACCACGAAACATTCCCTCACAGCGAATAGCTAATTCACCGCGCTGCTCAGGACCAAGTGCTTTTCTATCGGGTGTGACAACTTTAACTTCAATACCAGATAAAGGCTGCCCTACGCTCTCGCCTGCATTTTCATCATGAGGATCAGTAAAAGCGATGGCACCAGTTTCTGTTGTGCCATAGCCTGCTTGCAGGCTGTCTGTGATTTGATTTCTAAGCTGCTGCCTAAGCGAGGTAGGGACATGTGAACCACCAAGCTTTAAACGGATACCAGATAAAGTAGATATATCATTAGTTGCAAGTAATTCTCGCGCCTGGAATGCTGATACATGTATGACATTAACACTATATTTTTGACAAATAGCTACTAATGAATCCTCACCTTCATCAACAAATATATTACTTGCGCCCTCGGCCACACAGTATAGACGATGTCTTTTAGAAAAATTATGTTCTATAGAAGCAAGGCAGAGAAATCGTTCCTGATCTGAACTTATGTGACGATGAGCCTGTGCGACTAAATCATTATCGTGAAGCACAACCAATTTCGGCTCACCAGTTGTTCCAGAAGTGGAAAATAACAGTCGCGCTGATGACGACTGTGAATAACGTTTACTTTGATCCTGTTCTAATGAATTAAAATTTATTGCGATAGCTTCATCAGCAATAAAATCTACATTACATCTTTGCACGGTCGCTTGTTGCTGTTGTTCCGATTCATAGCATGGAATTGTACAGGATGTACTGCCTAGGTGGATGGCAGCAAGACATAGCACTAAATGCTGTACATTATCATTACACCTAATACCAACTATCGATTGGTTATTAACTCCGTTTTTTTCAAGAATATCAGCTTGTGCAATTACTGCATGAGCAAGCTGTTGATAAGATAAGCTAATCTGTGGTGAAACTACTGCTTCGTAATTTGGAGTAGCTTCTGCATGCGTAAATAGACGCGCGATTAAAGAACAATCAACACTTTCATCATAACTGGCTGAGACAGCCATCATTTACTTACCTTGAATAGCACGTGTAATGGTTCATTCAATAATGGTGAGAAAAACGTTTCATCTAATTTTGCTAGCTCAGGTGTTACCGTTAACTCTTTTATTTCAGGCATTTTATTGAAGCCGGCTAGCTTGAGATTATCAAAATAGTCACTGAAGGTTTTGTGTACACATTGTACATGTAAAGATTCACCATTACGTTTCCATATCTCGCCTTCAAGTTTTTTATTTACATCAGAAAAATAATTTTTATTGCTTGATTCAAAATAAAAAGGAGCTGATTGCTCAGTGCGAACAAAAGGGAAAAAAGGGTGAGGCACACTAAAAATAAAATTCCCATTTGGCTTTAGCGCATCGTAAACCATGGAAAATACTTTTTGCATTGGTTCTACTTGTAGATAGTTAAACAAGAATACAGCTATGCAAAGATCAAATTTTCTAGTGGGAGTAAACTCGACAATATTGCATGCCAAATACTCAATACCATACTGATCTATTGCTTCCTGCGAACGCGCCGCTGCAATCATTTCAGTGGATAAATCAATGCCTAGATAATCACTCGCGCCACGATTTTTTAATTCTCTTGCACAATAACCCTCGCCACATCCGATATCTAATATTGATCGGCCTGTTACATCACCGCAGGCATCAAATACCAAAGGGCGGGCAGTAAAATCTGATAGTGAGCTCGGCTTTAAGCGTAACCACTTCTGGGCATTATCGTTATAAACTTGCTTCGTATCCAAACTCAGACTCTTCCTCTGGGCTCATTGTTTTAGATGAAATATTCTGAGCGCGTACAAGCATTTGATCCCAGAACATGGTTCGCATATTGACGGCAAGCATCGCGCCGCGCTCGATTTCTTGACATGAACGTTCATCTACCGCTAGCTCTTCTGCGATAGTTAATAGCTGTTCGGCATGGTCATCATCACACTGGCTATGGAGATCAAAGAATACTCGTTCGTTAACCGTTAAGCTGCTGTGAGCTTTGAGCCCTTTGAGTATTTGACGATAAATACTGGAGACAATTAATTCGGTGCCGATGCCGATCGCGCCAACGCCTACATATTCGTTTTCATTACAAAGTTGTAAGAATTGCTTACTCCACAATTGTCCTATCTCAGAATGCGAATAATTCTTCTGTGATGCTGTATCAACACCTACAGCTGTCTGGAAACGTTGATATAAGCGAGTGTGTGGCTGCCCTTGTATGCTTGCAATAATTTCTTCTGGTAAATCTATATCGTGCATCTTTCCCTTTTCTTCAGCCAAGTTACAAAGCAGGGTCTGTTTATGTTCGTTATTGGATAATTGCTCAATAACAGCTGACAAACAACGAATAAAAGACGCACTATATAATCCGTACTGAACGGCAAAATCTTTAAGAGCTAGATTGAAGTTTGGAAAACCACCATTGCTAAAAACTTGCAAATAAGGGTGGTTTACAGCTGAAGAGTCTAGAACTTCAGCACTAATGCGCTTGATAAATACGGCGCCAAAGTGATTATTGCTCATGAAATATCTCGAATAGATTTTTCGAATAGACCAGCCGCACAAGTTGAGTTTCATAGCAAAATGCTATACATAACACAGAACGAATGTTGCCAGCAGATCTTTAAGGCCGAACAATTCTGCAATACCCTAGACTTATGTGTCAAACAATCGGCGACTATATTTTTCTTTTATTGACGACTGATTGTAATATTTACACTGTTAGTCTTGCAGATTTTTGTGTTTGTTGCTGTAGCGTTAATTTCATTAGTCACTTCCTCTTTTGACAACAGCCAACGTGTTTTACTGACATTTCGCTTACTACGCCTGTGACCAACTGACGAGAAACTTATTGGGCAAGCCATTACCTCGGACCACACGTTAAATCTCCAGCCCACCCTCTGTCTTATAACCCAATTGCTTTGTTAACTTAGGCCATTGGTACTGACCAAAGGACAGCAGTACAGGAATCAAGATCAATGTAATGGGGGTGGCAAACAATTCACCAAATACCAAGGACACGGCGGCGGGTTTTAAATACTGAGCTTGTTCACTGGTTTCACTCAGCAGGGGTAACAAACCACAAACGGTGGTGACGGTGGTTAAGAAAATTGCTCGCAAACGGCTTTTGCCCGCTTCAAGCAACGCCGCTTGCACTGACATACCTGACTTGTACAACTGATTGAACCGCGTCATTAAAACCAGCGAATCGTTAATCACCACTCCAGTCATTGCCATCATGCCAAATAACGATAGCAAACTCACCGACAGTCCCAGTAGACCGTGGCCAATAATTGCACCAGCAAAACCGAAGGGTATAACCGACATAATAATGAAAGGCTGCCAGTAGGACTTTAGGGGTATCGCTAATAAAATATAGATCAGCAATAACGTCAGTAGCATGGCTTTTTTAAAACCCGCTTGTACTTCAACAATTTCAGCAAACTCACCAACGGCTTTAATTGTTACCTCAGGATAAAGGCGTTCCAGCTCAGATATCGTCTCTGCCTGCAACCGTTCCCAAGTTTTTTCGGGCGAACTGATTGTACGATTCTGTCGCCAATAAATACTGACAACTTCGTCGCGATCACGACGATAAACAACTTCTGGCTCACGCTCGTATTCGAATTTAGCAATTTCACCTAAACGCACGTGACTATCTTTTGCCAACATAACCGGCGTTGCTTTTAATTGTTCAAGCGTTTTTGTTTGAGCCTCTGGGAATCGCACCAACACACGAGTTTCTTCACCCTTATCCAACAAGCGATGTATTTCGATTTGACCAAAAGCACCACCCACTAACGCGGCCAAGCGACTCTGGTCAACACCTAACATAATACCTCTATCGTTCAAGGTTATTTTCAGCTGCTTTTTTGCCAGTTGGCTATCATCATAAACATCGTTAACACCAGGTAAATTTGCTAACGACGTTTTTATGCGCTCCGCAACTTGCTTGGCTAAATCTCTATTCCGTGCTGATACCGCAATAGCAGTGCCACCCGCAGGCTCCTCTGCAAGGGTAAAGTTCACTGCGTAGCTACCTTCGAGGGTGCCGGTCTGTTGCCGAAGTTCATCTAAAAAGCGATTACTCGGCAAATGAGTTAACGCTTCTTGTGTAAGCTCTGCTGTTAACTCAATGTTTTCAGCGCCCTCCTTTGCCACGATAGTTTTACTGACTGGTGATTTGGGAAGTTCATATTCCTGCTGTAAAACCTCAGCAGTATTATGGATGGCCTGTTCCAACTGATAGGTATTACGTTCTGTTAAAGCATTCGCAACGCCGTGTTCCATGGTGACCTTAACTGTCGCATAACGCCCAGGGATTTCCGGAAAAAACACCGAACTAATATGTCCTTTCATTAACGCGCCATAGGCCAACAGAATACAGGCTATAAACAGTGCAAAGCTTGTCTTTCGCTTCGCTAAACTTAACGACAATAGGGGTAAGTAAACTTTATTGGTGAACTGGTCTAAAGCACTGTGACACTTCTCTCGGGCAAACGCTAACCATTGCGCGACTTTGTTATTACCGCTTTTTGTATGGGAATAGCTTAAATGGCTCGGCAATATAAACTTGCTTTCAATCAGTGAAAAAATTAACGCAAAAATAACAACGGCGGAAAAACCCGCTAACACTTTTGCCAATTCGTTTTCAATCCATAACATGGGTGAGAAAGCCGCAATAGTGGTGAGTGCGCCAAATATGGTGGGTACCGCAACCAACTCTACACCTTGCCAAGCCGCTTCTTTCGCGTCTTTTACAGAACGCTTGGCCTGGTGAATACTTTCTCCCACTACCACGGCATCGTCCACTAAAACCCCTAACACTAAAATCATGCCGAACAAGGTAATATCGTTGAGGCTGTAATCCAGCGATGGAAACCCCATCAACCAAACCGCTCCCGCCAAAGATATCGGGATACCCAACGCTACCCAAAAAGCCAATCGCAATTCTAAAAACAGCGTTAATAACAACAATACGATGAGCAATCCCTGCCACGCATTAGTTCCCAACAGTTCTAGCTGTTCGGAAATATAGGGCGACATGTCGGCCATGACATCCAGCTGAATGCCTTTGGGCAAAGTGGGCTGCAGTGCATCCAATACCGATTGTGTCGCTTCACTGATGTGAAACAGATTGTCTTTTTGGCTGGTAGATACCATCAAGGCGATGGCGGGTAGACCTTGATAACGGACAATGCTATCGGTTTGCTCGTAATCTCGCCTGACATTGGCAATATCGCCTAGTTTCACACTGGCGTATTGCGTGGTGACAATGGGGATATTCTCTAACTCAACCAGATTGTCCGCCAGAGTGCTGCCCTGCAATACAATATTGCCACGAGCTGTTCTCAATTCCCCACTTCGATACTCCACCGACCATTGCCGAATCCGGTCAGCCAATGCTTCTAGTGGCAAACCGTAGCGTTGTAATTGTTCTGGATCGGGTTCCACCACCAACAAGCGTTTTCGTTTGCCCAGGTTGGTTACTTTGGAAATGGCCGGGTGTTTTTTTAGTGCCCGTTCAACCCGAGAGGATACCTGCTGCAACACATCATCACTATCTCCCCCATAGATCATGACAAATGCGGCGAGGTTGGTATATTCATTGCGATAAATGCGAGGTCGCTCCGCTAAGGCGGGAAAGCTTTCAATACTCTCAACTTGATTGCGAATATCCTCCATTAAGCGGTCCAGCTTCACGCCGGTATTTTTCTTCACTACTACCGATGCATAGCCCTTGCTGGATTGACTGGTAATACGATTAATGCCGGCAACGCCGCTAATCGCATCTTCGATGCGTTGGGTGATGCTCTCATCCACCTGGCGGGCCGTACCACCCGGGTAAACGACGGAGATCTCTAATTCCGTTGGCGGTATTTGCGGGAAACTTTCGACGCGCAGATTTTGAAACGTTAAGCCTCCAGCCACCAGGGTAAACACCATCAATAAGTTGGCGGCTACCGGGTTATCCAAAAACCAACGAGTAATTGTTTTCATTTCGCCCGCCTTAGAATACCGCCGTCGAAACCGACTGGCCTTCTAAAAAACTACTTAAGGGAAAACGTACCAGCAGGCGTTTTTGTTCAGGGCGATCGAGATATCGAAACAGTACAAACTCCGGCTGCTCATTGAGCAGCTCTATTGTTTCTAATCGAAGCGCGTTATCGATCACACTCCACACCTGCCCATCGTCAGTCAATACAGACGCCGGCGCGTTCACTACAAAGCTCTGTGCCTCTCCCTCGAAAACAACACTGACCTGTTGATCTGCAAGTAAAGGCTTACTGCGTTGAAAGGGGCTCGCAAGCTGTAACATCATGCTGCGTTGCCGTGTAATGGAATCCATCACCGGACTCAAATAACGAATAGAGGCTGGCCAGTGTTGGCCGCTTTCTGCCACAACCGTTATTGCATCCGCACGTTGCTGAATACCCTGCAAACGCTGCCAATTGATCTCGGCCAACTCCACTTTCACATCCAGAAAATCGCTCGCGGCAACATGAAAAAGTACATCACCGGCATTCACCCACTGACCCGGATGCACCAAATCCGCTATGACAACAGCATCAAAAGGAGCTTCGATGCGCGTGTCGGCCAATTGTTGCTCCGCAGACGCGAGTGCTGCCTTGGCCGCCGCGAAATTGGCTTCGGCCGCGCTAACGTGGGGCTCAAATCGACCGAATGCAGATTTCGCTGCGTTGCTGGTTTTGGCGACATATTGGCGATTGCGCATTTCGGACAAATTGAGCTCTGCTTCTGACACTCTGGCTCGCGCGGCCTCCACTTCTGATTGGTAGTAGGTATCTAGTAGCGACACCAACGCCTCACCTTTTTTCACCAGGCGGCCGGGCATTGCGTTATTTGCCACTTCAATCACTCGCCCACTCACCGAAGCTGTCATCTCTGTGGACCAGCGAGCTATGGTAATACCGGTAGCATTCACCTCAATGCGGGCATCGGCGGGAATCGCTTCGATAACGGTAACGGAAAGACCGGCAGTCTCAGGTTTTTCCGCCATCGCGGCTGACTGCTCTTCTGCCATTAGCCAAAGCACTGCTGAGATCAACAACAAAGTGACAACAAGGCTGCCAACTCGACGTTTTAACCACTTCAACACGCTACTCACCCTTCACCGAAACCTTAATTTTATGGAACACACTTGTACCATAACTAAAAGCGAGATATGATACAAGTGTGTTCCATAAATTGAGAGTGATTTTCCTATGACCATTCCCACGACCAGGAATCTGGATGCGCGTATCAGAAAGTCTCAGGCGGCGATTTTAAAGGCCGGCATAGAGTTATTGAGCAAGAACAGCGATGCCACGCTGACGGATATCGCCGAACACGCGGGGGTCGGACGCACTACCTTGTATCGACTTTATGAAACAAAAGAACAACTCATCAAGGCTGCGGCGATTCACTGCTTGGAAGCTTTCGATACAGCCACCGAACACCTCGAAAACGACGCAAAATCCGATTTGCACGCCTTTCACCTGATGTTTAAAGCGATCTTACCTCTATCCGCCGAACTGGAATTCTTGATGGGTTTAGGTGACCTTGCGGAAGACGATCCTGAGCTCGTTGCCATCTACCAACAGCAACAGAATGAAATTGCCGAACTGGTGGAATACGCAAAAGACGAAGGCAGTTTATCAACGGAGATTCCCACTCTGTGGATGGTGAATTTAGTCGAGGGCTTGCTTTACTCTGCCTGGTTAACCCTGAGCGAAGAGAAGATGAGCCACGAAAAGTTAGCTGACCTGGCATTTCACACATTTTGCCATGGCGTCACTCGCTGATAGTACCGAGCACTAATCGATGTAGCCGCCAGTTCCCTCTATTACAACAGCTATGACGACAACTATCACCACGGCAATCACAACAACGACCAGCGATCACGCCAATAGCGCCTCTTCGCTGTCATTGAAATCCATTTTTATGCGGTTCAAATGGCGTATTTCATTGACATTATCATTGGTTGTTATCGAAACGCTTTTAGCATTGCTGTATCCGCTATTTATTGGCTGGGCCATTAACGATTTATTAAACAATTCTTTTAGTGGCATCTATTGGTTGGTGGGGCTCGGAATAACTTCTGTTCTTATGGGAAGCGCGCGACGATTTTACGATACACGCATTTACGCAAGGATTTACCAAACCATCACACCCGAAATGGTGGTCAATGAAAAGGCACGAAAACAGTCAATTTCAACCATTGCGGCCCGATCCAGATTATTAACTGAACTCGTCGAATTCTTTGAGAACGCGCTACCGGAAGTGATTACATCCATTATTGGACTGGTTGGAGTTTTGATAATTATTAGCACCTTAAATATTAAGGTATTTTTTGTGTGCTTAGCTTTACTTGGCTTAGTCGCCCTAATTTATTTAATGATTGGAAATCGGAACTATCGGCTCAACGCTGGCTACAACACAGAACTGGAAAACCAAGTCGAAGCCATTAAGCATCCTGATAGCAAACAAGTACAGGCACATTACAGGCGTCTAATGCGATGGAATATCCAGTTAAGCGACCTCGAGACGGTTACTTATTTTATTATTTGGATCGGTGTAGTGGCCCTGTTTGTGTACACCCCTATTGTAGCAATCGACGGAGGCATCACCGACTACGGCTTAATCATTGCCTTACTGATGTACGTTTTCGATTACATTGAAAAAATCTCGACATTGCCACTCTATGTGCAGCAAGTTATTCGTTTAAAAGAGATCACTAATAGAATCAGTTAGTAAAATCAGCTCATTGAAATGACCTCTGTTATAGAAATACTTTCTTACTCTTTCGGCCAAACCAAAGCTCACATAAAAGATTATTAATATTTCATATGGTTATAATTATGCCCTATAAAATTGTAGTACGATATTGCATATCAATAATAAATATAAATATGCCGAAACAAATTACATAACTAACTGGCTATAACCATAAAAGGACGTAATAACGATTCATAACAAGCTATACAACTTTTTCTCACTCTCATTTCTAATAATATCTATAGAGGAAGACGAAAATGGCACCAAAACTTAACAATAAAAACGGGCTTCTATCATCATTCGTATTAGCACCAAAGACATTATCAAATACGCTGTACAAGCAAATCCGGGAAATAACCCGTACTAAACAGCTGGCAAAACTGGCACTAATTTCAGCATCGGCTGCAGCATCTACAGGCGTATTTGCTCAATCAGAATCTAATTCTTTAGTCCTAGAAGAACTCATCGTTACTGCACAAAAGAGAGAGCAAAATCTGCAGGAAGTACCCATTTCGGTTGCCGCCTTTGACAACGAGTTCCTGGAACAAGCCAATATAGATGACATCCTAGAGCTACAATTTTTTACTCCTGGCTTACAAACACTGATTACAGGCAATATCGGCGCAACTTCAATTGCTATCCGTGGCCTCGGTACCACGGGGGGCGGAGTCTCTTTAGAGTCTGCAGTTGGCATATACGTCGATGGCGTTTATCGCGCCCGTCAATCTTCTGCTATTAGCGACCTTATCGATCTTGAGCGAGTCGAGGTGTTAAAGGGACCACAAGGTACTCTATTCGGACGCAATACCATTTCTGGCGCTATTCAATACATCTCTGTTGCTCCACAACCTGAATTTGAAGGTTGGGTAGAAGTACAAGCGGGCAATCTTGACCACAAAAATATTAAAGGCGCAATCAACATTCCTATTAGTGACACGCTATCGACTAGGTTTTCAGGTAACTGGTCAGAGCGAGATGGCTTTGTCGATAACTTGCTGACTGGAACAGAAACCCATAACCGAGATCGTCATCAACTTCGAGCTCAAGCATTATTTACGCCGACAGACGATATTTCTTTTCGTTTAATCGCTGATTATTCAAAGCTGGATGAGAAATGTTGCGCGATTGGTATTACCTACGACGGCCCAACCAATCAAATATTAAGTGGCTTAGGGCTCAGTGTTAGCGCAGATCGGTTCGATAATGATGAATATATTGCCAATTTTGACTCTGCAGCAGAAATTGAAGAATGGGGCGTGTCTGGCGAGTTAAAATGGGATATTAATGAGGACATGACGCTCACCTCAATCACTGCCATTCGCAGTTACGAATTAGAAAGCCTTGTTGATGCTGACGCTATCGCTACTGAAATTGTTTATGCAGGTAATGATACCGATCAGGAATCTTTCAGTCAGGAACTGCGTGTCAATGGTAACTTCAACGAGAAAATAGAATATGTTGCCGGCGTTTATTATTTCGAACAATCGCTTGATGATACTGATATTCTTTTCTCTGGTATTGATGCTACAACATTTTTATTTGGTGGCCCCTTTACACTAGCGCAAGCTGTTGCTGGAGGACTTTATGATCCACTTTACCCAATAGGATCAAACTGTACGACAGATTTACCGTCAGTCTTTACCGCAGCATGTAGCCAACTATTACTTCCCGAAGATGAAGGCTCTTCAGATATTTCTGAACAGGATCATCAAAGCTGGGCTGTTTTTGCGCAAGCTGAATATTTTTTCAGTGAGCAATTGGTTGCAACTTTAGGTCTACGTTATAACGAAGAGGAAAAAGAGCTGGATGCACGTTTTGTCGAATCAGGTGCCTTCCCAGGTTTTCTTCGCTCTCCCTTTTACACCCCCGTTACCCCTGATCAAAACGGTATCAAGTTTGAAGATGAAGAAGTATCTGGAACCGCTAAGCTAACCTATTTCTGGACTCCAGAAATTATGACGTATATCTCCTATGGTCGCGGTTACAAAGCAGGCGGCACCAACACGGCTCGACTAGCAGTCACGCCTGCTAGTGCGATTGCAGCATCGGTTGAGTATTTGTTGACAGGCTCAACGAATGGCGGAGAAACCGCTGTGCCTGCTGTATTTAGCCCAGAAACTTCAGAGTCCTGGGAAATAGGTATGAAAGGTGACTTTTTCGATAATCGCATCCGTCTTAATGCGGCTATTTTCCAAACTGAGTTTGAAGATTTACAACAAAACATCCAAATAAATCAGACCACCGCACTCGGTAACGCCGGTAAAGTCACCTCAGAAGGGGTTGAATTAGAACTACAAGCAGTTGTTACCGAGTGGTTAAATCTTACCTCAAGCGTAGCCTATCTGAACGCCAAGTATGATGAATTTGAAGGCGGAGCCTGTATTCGTACCGGAGCAGATGCCATTCCTCCTACTATTCAAACTTGTGATGCGACAGACAATAGGGTGCAAGGCATACCACAGTGGTCATGGACTGGATCCGCACGAGTCAACCAACCCATCAACAATGATTGGACTGGCTTCGGTCAACTGGATATCCGCTGGGAAGATGAAACCTTTTACGGAAGTGAAAATGATCCCAACAAAACCGTTGACCCTTATACGCTGGTTAACCTGAGCTTCGGCGCCATGACCAGCGACGGTGACTTGACTGTGACATTCTGGGGGAAAAATATCTTTGATGAAGACTACCCTATAGTGCCACTAGGCGGCGGCGCCATTAGACCAGGATCAGTTATTGCGACACATTCTGAACCTCGCACCTATGGAGTCAGCATAAACAGAAAATTCTAAAATAGTTTTATCTTAACCTCTCTCGGTAAGGTGGTGACAAATTAATTGCGATCGATATTTGAGAATCATTTTGTCACCTTTTTTGTTTTACTTAAGAAAAATTATTTGGCCTATAAACCGATATTAAATAGCTACTTCCTCACTTTTTTGTAATCTACTGACACTAGCAGGAAAGCTAACAGTAGAATCAACCCTGTAATACCTATTAAAATGTCTTGCATATTATCAACAGCCTTTTGCTTTTAAAGTTTTGCTCAAAGAGGTTTCTTCTGCATGCAAACAAATCAGGCTTTACGCATTTTATTGGGCACTGCTGCATTGGTGATTATTGTGGCAGGCATGAAAAGTTCTGCTGAACTCTTCGTGCCATTTTTATTGGCCTGCTTTATTAGTATTCTCTGTGCACCGCTGATGAGCTGGATGACGGCACATAAAGTTCCTGCAGGCATATCAGTGACCATGATCGTACTGATGCTGATCGGACTGTTTATGGTATCAGGTTCTCTACTGGGCGCATCGACTCAGGCATTGCGCGACAATATCCCGGAGTACCGAGACAGTTTTAATGCGTTACTGCAAACGTTAGCCATTCGACTCAATAACATTGGCATCGCTGTCGATGAGAACTTGTTGAGCAATATGGAACCCAGTTCTGCTTTAGCCTGGGTAGGAACGATTTTCGCCAGCCTGCGCGATATGCTGATCGATTTTATTATCATCATTTTTATTGTCGCCTTTGTTTTGTTGGAGGCGAATACATTACCCGCAAAAATTCAACGCGCCTTTGGCGATAACAACACACTGGGTTATACCAAACGCTTTACCGATAATGTGAAAAAATATTTGGTGATCAAGGCCTGGATTTCTTTAGCAACAGGCATCCTTATTGGCCTCGCTGTTTGGGCTATTGGTCTCGACTACCCCCTGCTCTGGGGTTTACTCGCTTTTTTCCTCAATTTCGTACCAAGTATTGGCTCTTTTCTGGCATCGTTGCCGGCCATTGCCGTGGCACTGGTAACCGGGGGCTGGTTACTGGCCAGCTACACCGCTATTATTTTTATTATTGCCAATACACTAATTGGTAATATTATTGAACCACGAATCATGGGAGCGAATATGGGGCTGTCTCCCCTAGTGGTATTTTCTTCTCTGATTATCTGGGGCTGGATACTGGGGCCAGTAGGTATTTTACTGGCGGTGCCCCTGACCATGGTGCTACATATTGCTCTTCAATCTCACCCCGATACCCAGTGGCTTGCTGTACTACTGGAACGTGCACGCAGGGAATAAATAAAAACCTCTGGGACCTTTTAAATAAGCAGCGAACCTTCGCCCATTTTAACAACTCCACCACCAATTCGACATTGGATGGCTTTTCCGGGGCGTTTATCAAACTCTGTATGCAGAATACTTTTGCGCGAATTATGGCTACCGCGATCGATAGTAAAAGTATGCGTACCGTCGGTAATGTTATCTTGTGCAGCTAAATAACCAATAAATTCCGGTATTACATTACCAATTGGCGGATAGTCGTTTCGCGCCACATCGGGATTTATCAAGCGCCCGTGAAAATCTGATAAACCCGAAATCGTACCAGGAGCAAAAAGCAAAATATCCTTCGCATACACTTCGTATAACAATTCATTCCACTGATGATTGTCCAGTTCCGCCGCAAGCACATGCTCAGGACGAGTAGCCGGCACGATTAATACCGGGTTGTCGACACTGACTACTAAGGGTTTATACTTGCTGTAGCTGAGGTGTTTCTCATCAATATTTAACGCTTTAGCTATGCGGGAAACTTCGGGCACATAGCTATCAGTGGTCACGTTAAAGGTGCGTGAAAACTGTATCGAACCGGCATGACCATCCACTACATCAATATAACTATGAATGATTTGACCATCGTCTTTAAGATCGATACTGGCCGTTGCACCATCCATCTTAGTCATTCCCAATTCAAAGGCGGAATAGGATGCCGCTAAGGTGGTATGTGCGCCAAAGGCTATACGCTCTTTGGCGTTATAAACAGTTACCGGCACATCAGTATTTGCCTTATCTATAAAGACGGTTTCAGTTTGTTTGAATTCACTGGCAATGGATATTCGCGTTGATTCTGGAACATCCTGATCAAGCACCACAACCGGAATTTGCGTCCCTTGAAATGGAGCCTCCGCAAAAACATCCAACAATGAATAATGTAATGACATGCGCCCACCTCTTTTTTATTTAATTTCTTTCAGGTTACTTATTATCAGTGTATGTCGACCGTCGAAGTTTGCAAATACTGATTAAGTGGATTCAGCAACTAATAACTGAGTTAGAAAATCCGGCACCAATTCACCTGCTTTACCTTGGATATGCCAATCAAAATAACTATTGACTGCTGAGGGTTCCAAATTGATCTCAACGGTATCTGCACCAGCCAGTCGCGCCTGCTCTACAAAACCTGCAGCCGGATAAACATTGCCAGAGGTACCAATTGAGATAAATAAATCACACTGGGCCAAGGTTTGATAAATAACATCCATCTGCAAGGGCATTTCGCCAAACCACACCACATGCGGCCGCAGGTTACCCGACTGTCGACAACATTCACAGACGGTAGTTTGATCAAAATTTTCGCGGGTGATAAAAACTTCCCCGGAATTCTGGCAACGCATTTTTAGCAGTTCGCCATGCATATGAATTAAATTTCCGGAACCTCCGCGTTCATGCAAGTCATCAATATTTTGTGTGACGAGTAACAACTCACCATTAAATTTACGCTCAAAATCACCCAGAGCAATATGGGCCGGATTAGGCTGTATATGCGCTTTGAGTAAATCCTGTCTGCGCATATTGTAGAAACGATAGACCAAATCAGGGTTGACGTAGAAACCCTGCGGCGAAGCCACGTCTTCAATACGATGGTTTTCCCACAAACCATCCGCTGCGCGAAAGGTATTAATGCCTGACTCGGCGGAAATTCCTGCGCCTGTTAATACCACAATTGATTGATAATTTTTTTTAGTAAGCTGGTCATCTATCAACATTTTTTGCCCTGATTACTGATACCAAAAAAGCCATTGCCAGGACATATTATGTTTGATCTATCATTTAATCCACATGATTTATTCTTGCAAGAGGCTAATATCACGCCCCGGAGGATTCCCAAACATTCGAGAATATTCGCGGCTAAATTGGGAGGAGCTTTCATACCCAACGCGGTAGGAAGCCGTGGCAGCATCCATATTGTTCGAGAGCATTAGATTCCGCGCTTCCACAAGTCGGATCGATTTTTGAAACTGCAACGGACTCATGGATGTAACAGATTTAAAATGTGCGTGGAAGGAAGATACGCTCATTCTCGAAAGTTCGGCCAATTCCTCTACGGTCGTTGGTAAATGAAAATCCCGCTTTAATTTTTGTATGGCAATTGAAATGCGTTGCATATGGCTGCCTTTGAGGGCGATTTGAGCAAGCGTGTCGCCATAATCACTGCGCAGAATGCGATAGTAAATTTCGCGCAAGATCTGTGTTGCAAGCACTGGAATATCTTCTGGCATCTCCAGTAAGCGTACGAGGCGCAAAACAGCGTCTCCCACGAGAGGGGTTACGTTGCCGACGAAAAGCCCGCCAGCCGCTTTGTTACTTATCGCTGGATGTTCTGCGTGGATGAGAAGTTCTGAAAGCTGGCTGATATCGATATCGATTTTAATCACAAAATAGGGCTTATTTTTAGATGCCTCGGTCACTCTTCCGATGACGGGCAGGTCGACGGAGGCAATAAGACATTCCGATGGGCCGTAATGGTACAAACTGTTCCCTAATAAGACATCCTTGCTTCCCTGCACAATGATGCATAATGACGGATTGTAAACGGCAGGCAAGGGTGTATTCGTCGTAGAAAATTTATAGAAACATACACTTGGAATCGCTGTTTCATTTAATTCTTCTTCACTGGAGAATTTGGCAACTAAGCGAATCAACTCTTTTCTTTGTTGTTCGTTCATATCACATAAAAGCTATAAATAACCGATTTTTATTATAAGCCTTTATGGTGCTTTGACGATGGTGATTTTAAATTGTTAGAGAAATAGGCAATCAATCCAGAGTTTTATGTATCTTCAATATGTTCCTTCATCGCTATATTGGACAAAAGGCAATGGTTCATTAGAGGAATGTGAAATGAATAAAATCATACTAGTCACTGGTGCCAGTAGCGGTATCGGTGAAGCGACTGCAAAAGAGCTGGCCAAGCAAGGGCACATCGTTGTGTTGTGCGCGCGACGTATTGACAGGTTAGAGACGCTTGCCAAAAAAATTGAAGACGATGGCGGTTCTGCTAAAGCGCATGTTTTGGATGTCACCTCTCGCGAGAACTTTCACGCGGTCATCAAAGCTGTGATTGCGGAATATGGACGCATTGATGTTGTTGTCAATAATGCCGGGCTTATGCCTTTGTCACCTTTGAACGCACTAAAAGTTGATGAGTGGGAGCGCATGATTGATGTGAATATCAAAGGTGTTCTTTATGGTATAGAAGCTGTTTTGCCTCTTATGGAAGCGCGTGGTCAGGGACATATCATAAATATGGCTTCCATCGGCGCGCATGCGGTTTTTCCCACAGCGGCCGTGTATTGTGCGAGCAAATTTGCGGTGCGGGCGATTTCAGAAGGGCTGCGACAGGAAACCGATAAGATTCGTGTTACAACCATTTCCCCCGGCGTTGTCGAGAGTGAATTGGCGAACACCACGACGGATGAAGCGAGTAAAGAATGGTTGGAAAACTTTCGTTCAATTGCTTTAAAACCAGAAGCGATAGGGCGTGCCATTGCATACGCGATTGAGCAGCCTGTAGACGTGGATGTAAATGAAATTATCGTACGGCCGACGGCGTCCGCTCACTAGGCCAGTAAAGAAAAACGCGCTTACCATTGATTAAACCAAAAAATAAAACAACGAGAGTCCTTACCACGCCCATATGCCAATATTGCTTTGAACAAAAGTGTCGAAAGATGTTGGCGCCTGACCGGTAATGACTTGGACGTTGTCGGTCACGCGATCTTCCGAACCCGTTGCAATTGTCTCATCCATGCTGGCCAGTGCCCTGGCATAGTCATCCGGAAATCCGAGATCACGAAAACGTTTTGCAATACCATCGGATGTCAGGCGCTTGTGCTCGATAGTCCGGCCGAGGTGATGAGACAAGGTCTCTGCAACAACATCGTAAGAAATTGCCTCTGGCCCAGTGAGAATATAGTCAGTATTTTTGATCTGCGGAGCGGTAAGTAGTTTTCCCGCACAATTCGCAATGTCTTCAGCGGAGATAAACCCGATGCGCCCGTCCTGGGTAGCCGAATAAATTGACGATTCTTTTCGAATGGGATCATAGTGCTGGCCTTCAGAAAAATTCTGCATGAACCAACTAGGGCGTAATACCGCCCACTCCTGTGCATTTGCGCGCAACCATGCATGCACTGCTCCCATCATAGGCCCACCTTCTTCAAGCGATGAAGCACTAAGCAAGATGAAGCGTTTTACGCCTGCTTTCAGAGCAGCCTCCAGGCCATCCCTCATAGCGCCCATCGTGTCGAGGTTGTCCGTTGGCGCAACCAGGTAAACAGCCGTGATGTCAGTAAAGGCACTTTCAAAGGATGTGGGATCTTGCCAATTGAAACGCACAGTATTGGGTTTGTTTGGGGTGCGGCTAGCAACACGTGGAGTCCATGCATCAGCGCGAAGAAATTCGACCACGCGGTGCCCAGTCTTCCCAGTACCGCCGGTCACAAGTATTTGCTCAATCATGAATGAAATCCTCCAGATGAGATTTAAGAACCTCTACTCCGCCTACGGCATTGAGCAGAATCAGTGGGTTCCAGTAGTCGCGATAGTGAATAATCCGTCCTTCCCGAAGCTGAATAACCGAAATATATTGCTGGTCGTATCGCGCTCCTGTATCGGTTCCACTTCCCCGGCAGGAAAATTCGAGAATAAAAGTTTCTCCGTCTTTCGATGGATGGGTTACCGGTTCATTCATAGATTCGAAAGTAATCATTGCCCCAATTTCTGGAAGGTATTCAGCAAGAGTGTTGCGCCCACGTAGTTCGGTTACCGTTCCCATGGGAGCATAGGGAAATTGAAAGACGATGTCCTCGGCGCACATGGCGAGAAAATCTTCGCCTGCGTCCGACACTAGCGCATCGCCAAGGGCTTTGCGGAGCATCGCGCCAAAACTGGGTATTGTGTTTGTTTCGGACATTTCACCCTCCTGTTAACTATACAAGATCTGTTTTATCGGCGAATTCAGCGGTTGCAGATCTTTTAGGATTTGTGTAAATTTCGTCGGAACGAAATCGTTCCGACGATGAAATATAGAGGATTTAACAATGGAACACAATAGTTCCGACGTAAATAACCCCAAAAAAACCAATCGCAAAGTGGCTGGTGCAGCGGTTTTGCAGTCATCTGTCACCAATGCACTGCATCGGGCTTTGTTTGAGGAATGGGCGGAGACTGGTTACGCCGCGTTGCGAATGGAGCGCATTGCAGCACGAGCAGGGGTGGGGAAAGCAGCGCTTTACCGTCGTTGGAAATCCAAATATGCGCTAGTGACTGACGCCGTGAGTTCCACGGCAACAGCGATTACTCCGATACCTGACACTGGTTCATTGGAAAGTGATGTCGAAGCGATCATTCGATCCATTGCCGTAACGCTTCGTCATCCATTGGTGCGACGCATTCTTCCAGATCTTCACGCCGAACGCGCGCGCTCAGATGAGCTGGCAGAGCTTTTGGTCAGTGTTTCTCATGATCGTCGAGAGCAGGCATCTGTATTGCTTGAAAGGGCAATCGCGCGGGGTGAAATTTCTGAAACGATAGATCGCGAACTGGCTTTGGATTTTCTTATCGCTCCAATTTACTGGCGCATTGTGGTACAGCGACATAGTGTAACTACTACACAACTCAGAAAGATCGCAAATGCCGTGATAATCTCTATAACGAAAATTTTTCAGTAAATTTTGTAAAAAAACTAAAAGTGATTAGATAATAATGTCCCTTGATATATTTCCATTCATGTAGATCTTTCATAGCAAAATGTCTTTGAACATATTTGCCGATATCGAGACATTGATCTTCTTTGTGCCACTCTGTAGAACCATAACAAATTTTTAGAGAAATAATTATAAGACTGATACACACGCTTCATAGATATTAACTTGGCATCTGCAGGTACTTTTTTATCAGACGGCTCTCTGCGTTTTATCCAGTCTTTTATCGCTCTACCTGTTCCACCTTGCCAGGGTTTCAATTCTGAAACAGGCACTATTCTATAATCATCAAGCTCATGGTTTAATTTAATAACTCCAAATGCCTTTACATGATAAGCAATTATAATCTGATTATTAGCAGGATATTCGTAACACCCTACCAGATCTATTTTTTCTACCGTTAAATTTAGCTCTTCTTTTGTTTCTCGAACAGCACAAGCCTCAGGGCTTTCATTACTCTCGAGAAAACCACTAATGACTGAATAAAAATCTTTTTGCCACTTCACATTATGTGCTAAAACAACTCCGGAAGAGACCTCGACAATAACCGCGACAACAGGTATTGGATTATTCCAGTTTACATAAGCACATGTTTTATTTTGACAGCGATATCGCAGCGCATGTGATTTCTGTTGTTTTATCAATGTAGATTTACAATAGGGGCAATATTTCATGATTATTTCCTATTAAATAAGGCCATAAAATCTATGGCCTTATTTAATACGGCTTGTTAATTACCACTTTTCAGCATAAGGACGAATAATGTGATCGAAAGACCAGGTGCTTTTGTGTTGATGTGCAATGTGATAAACCTCATCGGCAATAGCACCGGTATCTGCGAAAAAGTCTTCACGTGGATGTGGCCAATCTTCAGGAGGCTCTAACCAGTCGGGCCGGTCATTCGATGTCCAGGGAGAATCTATCGCCGCATCTATCGTGATATAACCTACATGTATTCCCTTAGGACCAAGATCTCTAGCTAATGATTGCGACAAAACTCTCTGCGCAGATTTAGTAGCAGCAAACACTGAGTATGTAGGAACTCCACGCAAAGAAGAGGTATTACCCGTCACCATAATGGCCCCTCCACCCGCTTCTATCATTTTTGGAGCAAGTTCTCTTGCAATATACAGCAGAGATGTAGCATTAACCCGAAAGTTTTTTTCCAGATCTTCAGGGTCGGCATCCATAAAACGAGAAAATCCACCTCGCACTGCGTTATGAACTACAACCTTTGGCAATCCCATCTCCGAAATAACTTGATGAATTTTTTCTACCAAATTGGATAAATCAGCTACATCACAGGCATAGGCTTTACTTTCCTCAACCTCTTTCTCAATAGATTTCAGATAGGCCTCGTTGCGCGCCAACATCGCTACTCGATAACCTTCACGCGCAAATTTCTTGACGATCGCAATACCAGTGCCACCACCGACGCCTGTTACTAAACATACAGGTTTTGTCATTTTTTCCTCCACATATTTAAATACATTAATCACCAGTTTTCTGCATAAGGTCTGACCACATGATCAAAGGACCACGTACTTTTGTGCTGATGTGAAACATGAAAAATTTCGTTAGCAATAGCTTGGGTATCAGCATAATAATCCTCTGGTGGATGCGACCAATCTTCAGGCCTTTGCATCCAGGGCCTATCTTCATCTGGTAACCAGGTAGACATAATTGCTGCATCCACACTGACATATGCAACGTGGATACCTTTAGGCCAAAGTTCGCGAGCCAAAGACTCAGACAATACACGCTGTGCTGCTTTAGTTGCTGCAAATACCGCATAGCGAGGTATTCCCCTGTAACTTGCTGTATTTCCTGTAACCACCAATGCCCCGCCACCACCACGTTGCATTGGCTGATGAAGAAATCTGGTTAAACACAACAACGAGGTAACGTTTACTCTGAAATTACGTTCAAAATCTTCTGGGTTAGCTGTGTCATAAAAATCAAACTTAGCGCGAACTGCGTTATGCACTACAACTTTTGGCACACCTAATTCAGATAGAATTTTAGTCAGAGTGTTTTCAAACGCATAAAGGCTGCCTATATCACATGGATACCCCACCGCCGACGACAGCTCTCTCTCAAGCTTTCTGAGATAGGCATCATTTCTGGCAATCATAGCAACGTTGTATCCTTCATCGAGAAAACGACGAACTACCGCTTCACCGGTCCCACCACCTACACCGACAACCAGGCAAAGTGGTTTATTTTCATCAACCATCTACAACTCGCCGGCACTATCAAGCGCTTCTATCAAATGAGAAATTCGATCATTACCCCAGAACATTTCACCATTGAAAACAAAAGTCGGCGCTCCAAATATACCCAGCTCATCACGCATCTGATGAATATCAAGTAACCTCTGGTGATACTCGGTATCGTTGATTGCAGTTCTCAATAAACCGCTATCAAGGCCAAGTTTATTTCCAATATTTTCCAATACATCAGCTGAAGAAATATCCAGCCCATCTATCCAGCGAGCCGAAAAAACAGCTTTATTAAATTCATCACCAACACCCTGATCTACAGCATAGAGATATGCAGCACTTGCAGAATAGCTCTCACTCAATATGGGATTTTTATGCACATTGATACCAATCTTCTTTGCATATCTCGGCACATCCTGGCTGTAAATATATTTCAATCTATCGGGATGAAAATTAGGAGCATCACCATCGACCCTGTGTGCAACAGGTAAATACCGTATCTTCGCGGCAAAAGGAGCCAAATCATTCTGTATCGATAAATTTGATAAAAATGAATATGGACTTAAATAAGCGAAATAAAAATCAACTACTGGTTTCGTGTTATTGTTTTGAATGACTGTATCGGCCATTTTTTTCTCCTTTATTTAATTACTTTTCCAACATGCCAATGATTGGCTGGTAACCCTGCGAAGCAAGCATTCCCCCTACCATCTTGTAATAATCCTCGGTACTTTTAATACCTAAACCATCAACTAGCCGATTAACATAATTGAATAACGCAACAACGTTTATCGCATCTTCTATTGTTTGTTCGGACCAACCACTTTGAACCAGAGCGTCAATATGCTCCTGTTCAACCTTTAAATGGGTCAGATTCAAAATACGTGAAAATTTCAGTATTTCGGAAAATTCTCCAAGACTTGAGAAATCCTCTTTATCACTAAAAACACAATCGATAATGTCAGAATCGACATTGAGACTAATCAATGTCTGTTTATGAACACCGACACAGAAATCACATTGGTTCAATGAGGATACGTAACCAGCAATCATCTCTCGTTGAGCAACGCTAAGGTCTGATTCTCTGGTCATTACCGCTGACACAAACTCAGCCAATGGCAAATATAACTCTGGGTCTCTGGCCCACACATCCGCAACACCTTTAAATTTTTTTGTAACGCCAAGGTAACTCATGATTTCACCATTTCATATCAATTGATATTTTATAATCAAAAAAAATATCAATCTCTTATCTGATTAAATTTCAATTCACCATAAAAATTAACGAATAGCCTGCATTGCGACATTAACATAGTCCTTTATGTACCTTTTATCTCTGCCCGAACGCACTAATAAAGCGATACTATAAACAACATTTGCTAGGTAGCTTGCCAAACTTTTCGGTTTTTGTTGTATGTCACCATGTTCATACATCACTTTTAAAGGAACTAAAAATGCATTCGATAGTTTTTCTGTATTTTTACTAACAAAACCCTTAATTTCGTCATCACTGGATCCAATTTCAATAGCCGTGTTACACATCAAACAGCCTGAGTGTCCATTGGCAGTAATTAAAAAATCATGGCACTCAATTAGACAAGTATTAATACCCTCCACATCCGGTGTAACTCCTTCAACAATTCGGGCAATTTTTGCCCCCACCGAGCGTTGATATAGCTCTAGTGACTTAATAAAGAGCTGACGTTTATTGCGAAAATCTCCGTACAAGCCATGAAAATTAACACCGGTATGTTCAATTAAATTGCGTATCGATGTTTGTTTATAGCCATGAGTCCAAAAAACCTTCATAGCCTTTTCCAGAGCTTCTTCTGTAGAGTATTCTTTTGTCCTAGGCACTATATATTGACCACCAACTCATTTCATAACGACCGTTATGAAATAGATTATAGAATTTTTTGATAATGTCAACCGTACTGGTTAAATATTTATCAGCAACATATCGAGATAATGTTTATAAAGAAAAAGGAGACATCACCAACACTGAACATCGCCGCCGACTTACAGACTCGGCGGCAATATATGAAGAGATTAAGAGGCATTCATATAAGACATCATTACATAAGCAACATCACCCACTAATAAAAACAATATCCCTGCACAAGCCGTTACAAAGGGTGCATAGCTGGGCAGATTGTTAAATTTTCCAGCACGGCGCAGGCGTAAGTACCCTTCATAAATAGCCAATGGCATCATATAAAAACCAAACGCATTGAGCACGCCAAAACCTCCAGGCGGCAAAATATGCTGCAAACCTACTAAATTTCCTGTTGCATAGACTCCGATATTGACGCGAAACAACCAGGAGCCAATTGCCAGCATAAATAATCGGATCGCCCATTCTTTATGTGCGCTGTAATTTCTTGTCATTAATGTTTGCACTACTTTATAGGTGACGTAAAACATCACGACGCCATAAATGGTGCCCGCCTGAAAAATCAGGAAATGTTCCCTGTCTCCAGCGTTGGTATCGGGAGCCATAGAAAAATAGAGAGTACCTGCTGTAGCGCCAAAAAATGCTATGGCAATAGTGCTAAACCCAATCCAACGATGAAGTATTTTACTTTTCTGTGTTCGCCCCAGATAAACTTGAAAGGGCGATAAAATATTCATCGACGCACCCATCATCATATGAATAGCTAGCAAGTACAGGGCTATTGGAAATCGGCTATCATCAGCTCGATTAAAAGCACCATGCTCGCCAGCACCATCAACCACATAATCAAGGCCCGACATAAAAGCATGATAAACAAAGGGAATAGATAAAATAGCTACCGCTACCAGGAACATGTTTACGGCAAATTCCTTACTGGTCATAAAGCTCGGTAACTGACTGGATTGGCCAGATGTATGTTGTAAAGTTGAAGCCGTTGCCATATCAAAACCTCCGTATTTAAGAGACGATTTATTATTTTTGTTTTCTGATACTAGTCAGTTTTGGGTTCGAGCAAGATTACAAAACAATTACCGTATGTTAAGAATACGAATGACGCTGCACAGTCAAACTAAAACCTAATAATTAACTACGATTCATATAATTTTTTGAGATATGCGAAGTCGTTCTCGTGTTGAGGGTTTTATTAATTTATCGACGTACACCTGGAGATTCTATATGCAAATCCGCCGCACGCCATGAGAGATAAAGCTCCAAACTTTTATAAATATCAGCACCTAATTGATAAGGCTCAGCTCTGACGCCGACATCACAATCACGAATCCTGCGATGTAGAGAACCGAAAGTCTGCCATTCCAAACGATAGCCGGGGAAGGCATTACTATGCCCCTGACTGATGCGATCACCACGCAACATTTTTCCCCAGCTATCGTCATGGCATTGACTGCATGCGAGATTTAACTGGCCTTTGCGCTGAAAAAAATATTCACGCCCTTGATTAAAAAAAGGCTCTGCATCGCCATCGACAACAACATCAAATGGCATACCTTGAGACAGGTTAGCTACGTAAGCAGTTAAGGATAACAACTCGTCGGATTCATAGATAAACTCAGGTAATTGTTGGTGACGCGTACGGCAAAGATTAATTCTCTCCTCTAAATTAACCAAAGCATTGGTAGCACTATCAACGAGTGGGTAACGCGTCGCTGCACCAATTAAACTACCTTCGCTATTTGCATCATGACAGAACTGGCAGCTTTTTCCCTCCTTTGAATCAGTAAATAATCTTTGTCCTTTATCAACCCATAAATAACCAGGATTAGCAAAACTGTCGGTTTGTAATTGTTGCGTTTCCGCGGTAAGAAAGTTAAAACCCGACTGAACTTTGTCTGGCGATAAATCAGGCCGATCAGCAAAAGAGGTTATCTCCTGAGCGATCATTTTTTCGCTGGCAAAAGCAACAATTAACGCGCCACAAAAAACAGTTAACCTTGCTGCCATACCGCTCACGACACCTCTAACTCCACCGATTGTGAAGAAGCGACACCGTTCTGATCAATCCAACGAAATTCCAACGTACCAGACTCTGTTGCAGTGGTAAAAAAACTGAGAAAAGGATTGGCGGCAATGGCTGCAAAAAATTCTGCTTTAAAAACCGATTCACCATTATAAAAACACTCAAAATACTTCAAAATATCGCGAGTAATTTCTTTACCAAATCGATCACGTCGATAGCCTGTTTCCATTTCATGCTGGATCATCGCTTTTAGTTCTATCACTTCACCTTTGTTGGCTATTGTAGGCGCTGCGATTCGTATAGTACTCATAAACTTAGGTTCCTGGATCAAATACACAGGCAGCTAGTGTGACAATACTGAACGCGTAGCTGGTCCACAGTGAACCATCGTTCATTTCTGCAATGGCACGAATACGCTGTGTACCGCCCATACGTATACGCGTTTTAATAGAGGCTTTGCCTGCACGCGGCCCCAGCTCAAAACGCGCAACATTGGGCTGCGGATTTTCTTCAGCAAAAACAACTATCCGCACTACGTGATCTTCTTCTGTCATAGGGCTTTCAACATCGACAGCAAAGGGTACTGAATAACCATTTTCAGAAATTGGCGGCACCGTAACGGTCACTTTACCCTGTTGAATTTCACGCGTATCAAATAGCTCCGCAATCTCTGCTTCAACATCTTCAGGCAGCGCATGGCTGACCTGCGGCAATAGCAACAAGCCAACTGCAGCGGCACTACCCTTTATCAATGTTCTGCGATCAATCAAATCGTAGCGGCTATTTTCAGTTGCCGTTTTTTTCACAAATCTTGCCCCTTTAATGACGATAAATATATAACTAAGTGCTCAATTTGAGCCGCAGTGAGGGCTGGCTCATTTTGATATTTGACCGCCACTTGATTGAGATTATCCCTGCGATAGTAGGGCGGCATGATGGTATTGGGATTAAGTTTGGACGCATCGACAATACGAAAACGTATTTGTTCTGCTGTTAGTCTCGCACCAACGGATGAGAGTTCAGGACCTATATCCCCTTGAAAAGGCGCATCTGACTGCGCCACCCGATGACACAGTAAACAGTGGCCAGCGTTGCGATCTTCAAACACTTGGCGACCAATAACTACCGAGCTATTCTGCTCAACCAGAGGCTGAGTAATCGCATCACCATCAACCACGTAAGAAAGATTACCTTGAGGTGAAACGTGTGAACACGATAACAGGCATAACACCACCAGCCCGGTAATCACAAATTTCATCAACTAAAGGCCTCGCCGGTTATTGCCTTAAACCAGTCAGCGGCCTGTGCCGCTTCCTGCTGTTGAAAACTGATGGATAAATCAGCAGGGCTGACACCACCAGCACCGGGCATATTGGCAAATTGCCCGCCTTCGTTGGAATAAACACCAGAAACAGAAATAGCTTTGTCTTCAGCAACGTAGGAAAAGCACGTATTTGCCAAGGTGGTTGCTTCTGCATCCAAACCTGTCAGTAATCTCACTATCTGAATGGCACAAACCTTGGCCTGAGCATTGGCCGAAAAGGCCGATTTTGGCATCGGTGATGCTATTGAGGCATCGCCGATAACATGCACATTGGGAACTAACGTCGATTCAAAGGTGGTCGCATTAATTGGACACCAACCTGAATCGCTGGCTGCTCGTACACGCTGTGCTATCACTCCTGCGTGCTGTGGTGGAATAATATTAGCTACGTCAGCTTTAAGCGACTCAAAGTCTGTATGCAGTGTTTTGCTATTGGCTTCGACGCGATTAACACGGCCATCATTGGACGCCGCACGCCACTCCACCATATCGCCATATAAATTTTTCCAGGATGTTGTGAACAGGCCCTGTTTGGAAAATTTTTCATTACTGTCCAAAATCAATAACTTCGATTTTGGCTTATTTTTTTTCAGATAGTATGCAATTAAACTCGCACGCTCGTACGGGCCAGGCGGGCAACGAAAGGGAGCTGCTGTAACCGAAATGGCTACGACACCACCATCGTCCATGGCCTGCAATTGCTTGCGTAACAATTCTGTTTGCGCACCTGCTTTCCAGGCATGAGGCAGTTGTTCACTGGCCGCTTGATCGTAGCCTTGCAAAGCATCCCAACGAAAATCGATGCCCGGCGACAAAATCAACCGGTCATAGTTTAGCGTTGTGCCATTATCCAAGGTGACAATTTTAGCCGCCGCATCCACATCCCGAGCCATTGCCCGCACGATGGTGATACCTTCAGCAGATAACGCACCATAGGAGAAAGTTTGTTGCTCAATCGAGCGCAAACCACCTATCACCAAATTACTAAAGGGACATGCAACATAATTGGCATTAGGCTCAACCAACGTCACAGACAAACTCGGCAATAAACGTTTGGCAAAACGTGCCGCCGTGGCACCACCAAAACCGCCACCGATGACCACTAATTTCGCCTTTGCCGTTTGAGCTAAAACTGAAGGGGCCAACAAACCACTTAAGCCCAACGCTGACATTGACATAATCAAGCGGCGGCGGGAAATGGATATTGTCATGTGTTACTTGCCTGCTGATTGAATTTGGTTCTGAGCTGAAACATAGTCTGCAATTAACACTATTTGTTGCTCGCTATAACCACGGGCAATGCGATGCATAACGGTTGCCCCATCGGCTTCATTTTTATATTCAAGTAATTTTCTTTGCAAAAGATTGGCGCTGTAATCCTGCAAGCTCACTAACGCTTTAGCCGAGCCGCCACTGGTATGACAGCCTGTGCACACAGAGGAAAGCACAGCAGCCTGACTAACACCTGTCGACAAATCGGGCATTGCACCCGATTTATTCGAAACCGCGGTAGAACATGAGGCCAATGCAATGAACATTAGCCCCAGCACTAAAGCTAATGAAGCATCCACAAGTGGACGATTCATTATTAGGCTCTCAGGTTGGTATCTTTGAGCGGTAATGTTGTTACTCGCTTACCGGTGGCAGCAAAAATGGCATTCAATACCGCAGGTGCTGCAACACCAATAGTTGGCTCACCGACACCACCGTAGAAATCACCCGAAGGCATAATAATGGTTTCTACTTCAGGCATATCGGCAATACGCATGGACGAGTAGTTGTGGAAGTTAGTTTCCTGTACTTGCCCTTTGTCGAAAGTAATTTCCTGGAACAATGCCGCTGATAAACCGTAAACAAAGGAGCCTTCAACCTGCGCTTCAATTTGTTGCGGGTTAACTGCTGTACCACAATCGGTAGCCGCGACAATACGATCAATTTTCAGCTTGCCTTCATCACTGACTGTGACTTCAGCACAAGCAGCTACATAACTGCCAAAGGCGTAAAGTACTGCCAGGCCACGCGACTTACCATCATCGCTACCCCAACCAGACTTCTCTGCCACCGCTTTCAGTACTGCAGCACCTTTGGGCTTATTTTTCATCAGAGCAAGACGGAACTCCAGCGGATCGCGACCAGCTTCCGTCGCCAACTCATCCATAAAACATTCCAAATAGATGGCATTTTGATTCACGTTAACCCCACGCCAGAATCCTGGGCGAATAGGTGGGTTACGCATAGCATGGTCAACCAACAGATTAGGAAAATCATAGCTGATCTGGTGTTGGTCCAATGCCGGGTGAATACCAGGTCTGACTACCCCCTGGAAGGTGGCATAGTCGACACCGTTGGCCAGCATATGTGGCAACAATGCTGCCAGAATCGATTGACCGGAAATGCGCATATGCAAACCTGTTAGGTTACCATCGGCATCAAGGCTGCCGCGCATTTTCGCCATCGTGGTTGGATGGTAAAAGCCATGCATTTGGTCTTCTTCCCGCGACCACTGCAATTTAATCGGCGTACCGGGAAATTCCTTGGCAATAACAACAACCTGATGAACATAATCAGGGATTCCGCGACGACCAAAGCCACCACCCAAAATGGTTTTGTAAACGTCACATTGTTGAATCGGTAAACCAGATGCTTCTGAAACAGCAGCCAGTGCTGCTTCACCGTTTTGCGTTGGACACCACACTTCACACTTCTCAGCGGTGTACACAGCCGTTGCATTCATGGGCTCCATTGGTGCATGGTTTTGTGCAGGCACTTTGTAAACCGACTCAACCATTCTATCAGCAGAGCCAAAAGCGGATTTCAGATCACCTCCCCAGTTACCAGGAAAAGCTTCTTCGGCATCCAGCCCGCTTTCCAGCAATTGTGTCAACGCCGCTTCGTTAAATTGACCCACTGGACCGAAGTCCCACTCTATAGGTAATTTGTTAAGCGCATTGTTAGCCTGCCACCAGCTGTCGGCAACCACGGCTACGCCATTGGTTCCCAAGCTAGTTTGTACTTTGACCACTTTGCGCACACCTGGCATATCCGCAATAGCAGCTTCATCGTAGCTAACTAGGCTGCCACCAAGTACCGGACAATCTTTTATGCTGGCCATCAGCATGCCAGGCATAGTGATGTCTGCACCGTACTCTAGTTTGCCTGTCAGCTTATCGACTGTATCCAGGCGCATTTTCGATTGACCTGCAATGGTCCACTCACTGGGATCTTTCAATGTGATATCAGTGGGCACTTCTAACTGAGAAGCAGCAATCGCAACCTTACCGAAGGTAGTTTTCTTGCGAGAGTTATTGTGAGAAATCACACTATCTTTCGCAGTACATTCTTCTGCAGGCACACCCCACTCATTAGCCGCAGCCTGAATCAGCATCAGACGCGCTGCTGCACCGCCTTCGCGCACGTACTGCTGACTACCTCTCAGGCCAACACTGCCACCAGTTTGATAATCTCCCCAAACCCGTTCTCTAGCGAGGTTTTCACCTGGTGTTGGAAATTCCCAGGTCACTTTATCCCAGTCGCACTGTAGTTCTTCGGCCACCAACTGAGCTAGACCAGTTAAAGTACCCTGCCCCATCTCGGAACGGGCGATACGAATTGTCACAGAGTCATCAAGACCGATGTGTACCCAGGCATTGACCTCATCAATTTCTGGCAGTGGCTCACCACCTGTACTGGCACAGCCCGGCAATAACCCAATGGAAAGACCGGCACCGACTACAGAGCTGCCAATAATAAAACCGCGACGCGTAATGGTATGTTGTTCACTCATTGTTACATCCTCCCCTTACGATTTCTTAGCGGCTAGATGGACGCCCTTGCGGACACGCTGGAAGGTGCCACAACGACAAATATTGGTGATACTGGAATCAATATCAGCATCCGATGGATTGGGGTTCTCATTTAACAAACTCGCAGCAGCCATCATCATGCCAGGCTGACAATAACCACACTGAGGCACATCCAGCTCTTGCCAAGCCTGTTGAACCGGGTGATCTCCATCTTCAGACAGCCCCTCAATGGTAGTGATTTCATTACTATCAGTTACCGCAGACACAGGGTAGACACAGGAACGTACCGCTTTACCATCAATATGAACCGTACAAGCCCCACACTGGGCAACACCACATGAGTATTTGGTGCCTGTCAGCCCAAGCTGCTCACGTATTACCCAAAGTAAGGGTGTGCTCGCATCAACGTCGACATCTATCGACTTGCCATTAACTTTCAATGTTTTCATCGGAACCTCTCCAACGTTTTAGAATCATCTCACCGATACCCAAAGAAAAGACATTAAACCTATTCTTCAAATAATTATTAATTATACTTGCCAGACAACCAACAAGTTTAAGGGCATAAACATTAATTAAAAAAAGGGGGCACTACAACTAAAATCGGTCGAAAAAAACTAACCCTACCAAACTGTAACTTTACGCTGAGCACCTTACTCTTACGGCAACATAAACTGTTGACATACCAACTGTATGTACATACGTGCCAACTATCTTCTTTGATCACAAGCTCTTTAAATCACAAATTCTTTAATTACAAAGCGCAATGATAAAAAGCAGTATGACTGATATTCAACCATAGGCGTTTACTATTTAGTAAGGCTTAATAAACACCCAACAATCGCCATAAACAAGCAACACATCACTTGAACGTGATCACCGCGTCATCTTTCTTTCACAATCAATCAATAAACTGGCTGCTCGCAACTGATAATCATTCACTTTTGTACCAACATCGCCATGATCACAAAACAGTTTTTGAGCCACGCACTCTTTATCACTACAACCTTGGCTTTAGCGGCCTGTAGTCCTTCAGTACAACAATCACCAACTGCATATTCTGAAGTTAATGACCTGCACAAGCAGGTAATAACAATGCTCAAGGGCAGTGATGCAGTAGTACCGCCACGCCCCGATATTCACCCAGTCACGGCCATGTACAATCGTGAAGCGATTATTCCGCCGATGTGTTACACACAAACTGAAGGCCAGTTTAATCCCTGCTACGTCTGTCATCAGGACAAAATTCCCGGGCGTGAAAACACCATGAACGATGCGGATTTACAGGAAGCCTATAGTTTTAGCGATCTTGGCATGACTAATCGCTGGGACAATTTATTTGTTGATCGCACTGACCGTGTCAACGCGATTAGTGATGATGAAATTAAAAAGTGGATTAACCAAGATAATTATAGCGAGTTAGCACCCAGGCTCCGCGAAGCAGGTTTTACCGGCTGGATTCCTGATCTTGAAAATTTGCAAGAAGGTACCACAGCCTTTGATAGCGAAGGTTTTGCAAAAGATGGTTCGCTCTGGGTCGCATTTAGTTACAAACCTTTCCCTAGTACCTTTTGGCCTACCAATGGTTCCACCGATGATGTAATGATTCGTTTGGACAAGCCCTACCGCACAAATACCAAAGGTGAGTACTCAAGGGATATTTACAAAGCTAATCTCGCTATTCTCGAGGCAAACATCAAAGGCTTGAACAGTATCGGTAGTCTCCCTATCGATGAACATAATGTTAATGTCGATCTTAATGGCGATAACCAACTCACCGTCATTACTGAAATTAGCAAAGTAGATAGCTACGTTGGCGCAGCGAGTGAATTTTTTATCGATACGCACTTATATCCTGAGGGCACCGAGTTCTTCCACACAGTTCGTTACATTGGCATCGACGACCAAGGTCAAATTACCAATGCCCGTCGAATGAAAGAAGTGCGCTATATGAAAAAACATCGCACCTATCCTAAGTTCGCATTGAATCAATATTACATTGAAGAGGGTTGGGAAAAAGATGCCGGTTATCTACCCGGTTATACCAACCTCGGCCAACATGGTTTAGACAATGGGATGGGATGGGCTATTCAAGGCTTTATGGAAAATAGCGAAGGCCGGTTGCGTGAAAATAGTTATGAAGAAACTTTTTTCTGCATGGGCTGCCACAGCTCAGTTGGCTCAACTATTGATAAGACTTTTAGTTTTTCCCGCAAGGTTGATGGTGCTGAGGGGTGGAAATATATTTCTTTAAAAGGTATGCCGGACGCACCTAATATGGGTGAGACACAGGGTGAAATTGCTACTTATTTTCAACGTGTTGGTGGTGGCGGTGAATTCCGCAGCAATCCTGAAATGCAACAGCGTTGGTTCCACGCCAATGGCAAACCTAATATGGATGCCATCAGTAAGGCTAAAGATGTCTATGAATTAATCACACCTTCCACTGAGCGCGCATTAACACTCAACAAGGCATATAAAGTACTGGTGGAGGATCAAACCTTTGCATACGGACGAGATGCCACAGTGACTTCACCGGTTAATGTTTACGACAAAGTAGATAACGAAACCACTCCTACCTTACCGAAAGAATTCCAATACAGTTGGGATATTCGTCTGGACTGGAAAAAAGACGAATCATAAAAATATTTCATGATGACGACATATTCTTTACACAACATACTTTTTTGTTAGCAACTTTTGTTAACCACTTTATATTAGCAACGATAAGTCGTCATCAAACCTGCACAAAAATTTCATGTAGTAGTCACCTCATTTTCATTTCACTGCTCAACAATACTTGGCAGCGGGATTATCCCTTATCCGCTAAATAACTAATCAAATTGCCAGCTGTGTACTGGCAACCAACTTTTAATTTCACATACATGGGATCTAAATGATGAAAACTAAACTTACCTGTTTGGCAGGTGCGGCTGCTTTAACAGCTGCACAACTGTCCGTTGCAGGCACTTCGCCTTACTTTTCTCCTTTGACACAATCTTCTGCTGTTGCAACGCCAAACCATGTCAACGAATTAAATTCGCCCTGGCAAGCTCCTGCGGGTGTTAGTCAAGTTAAGTTGACTAGCATGAGCGAAATCGAAGCTGACATTAATCAATCAGTTATTCGTGTTCCTGGCTTATCTACTGGCGCCTCAATGTGGGACATGGTTGCCTTTGATGATGAAGGCGAAAATATCTTTATCCCTCATGAAACATTCGTTGGTGCTGGTGCTACTCGTTACAACATTGCCAGCGATACCGCTGAAGTTATTTTTGCAGGTGACATGGGCGGTCTTAACGGTGACTGGTCTGCTGACTGGGGTGCTTTTGACCCTTCAACATTTACTCCAAATGGTACTCTACTGTTGGCTGAAGAATGGTCTGGTGAAGGCCGCGTAATGGAAATTCTTAACCCAATGGATGCTCCTGCCTTCATCGAGTATCGTGAGTTAACTAGCATCATCAATGTTAGCCATGAAGGTCTGCGTTTTTCTCACGATCACAAAACTCTGTACTTCGTTGACGAAAACAATTCTGGCTCTGTGTACAAATTCGTAATGACTAACACTGGCGATTACACTCATGGCCAAATTTTTGTATTAGCAATAGATGACTTCGCTGGTAACCCTGCTGAAAACTACAACAGCGCAACTAACACCGCCGCTGTTCGTACTGGTGAAGCCACATGGATTCCAGTAACCGACGAAGACGGTAACCCACTCACCACTATAGACCCATTTAGTAACGAAGGTGGTTCAGGTGCTCGTGCTGGTCGCTTGGCTGTTGATGAATTAAACGCTACACCTTACGGCCGCCCGGAAGATATGGAAATTGGTAAATTGAAGAATGGTCGTGAAGTGATGTACTTTGCTGCGACTTCTGAAAAACGTGTTTACTCTGTAGAAATGAAGAACGGCCACAAAGCCATGGTTCGCATTTTTGCCGGTGAATCTGAAACTGAAAAGAACGTAGGTTTCACTCCTACTACAGCTACTTTGAGCTCTCCAGATAACTTGGCTCAAGATGCACTGGGCAATATCTACATTATTGAAGATAAACCAAATGGTGATGACATCGGTGGCGACATCTGGTTCGCTCGCGATACTAACACCGATGGTGTTGCCGAGTCTCTGGATCACTTCTTGAGCATTCAGGTAGACGGTGCTGAAGCAACCGGTATGATCTTTAACCCAGCCAAGCCAACGCAATTCGTTGTTGCTGTTCAACATCCAGACAGTACTAATCTGGACAACATTCCTGGTGGTCACGGTGATGCATTATGGTTGTTCGACGTTTCTAAGGTAGTTCCTCCCAAGTGTATAAAAGGCTACCAGAAGAACAGATGGCGCCATCACTATAAGCGCGTTAAGACTTGCTCAAGCACTGGCGATTTCAACTTCATTAACTGGTTGTCAGCGAGAGGCTATCGTTAAGTCCTTTTTTATTACTCTTAAGGGGCGACTTTGTCGCCCCCCTTTTTATTTCCAGATTTAGTTTTTACCTCTTCAAAACAACTGCCTAAACATATCAGCAAATTGTTGCCTATATCTGCACCGATGGTTACCATCCCGGTAAAGATTGCGTGCTTATCGGAAAAGGTTGTTTTATGACCACCCATCAAATGCTGACGGACATGATTGGTAACACCCCTTTGGTGTATCTACGCGAGGTGTCTGAAGCAACTGGCTGTGAGATCTACGGCAAAGCTGAATTCCTAAATCCCGGTGGCTCCGTTAAAGATCGTACTGCGCTAGGCATTATCCGTGATGCCGAAGCCAGCGGTAACCTGCAACCTGGCGGCACTATCGTTGAAGGAACAGCCGGCAACACGGGTATTGGCCTAACCTTAATTGCCAATGCCCTGGGTTATAAAAGTGTTGTGGTTATGCCACAAACCCAAAGCAAAGAAAAAATAGAATTGCTGGATTTATACGGAGCCGATTTACGTTTGGTAAAAGCCACCTCCTACGATGATTCCAACCACTATATCCACCAGGCGGAAAGACTGGCAGAAAAGCTGAACAGTGAATCGGAGCATGGCGCCATTTGGGCAAGGCAGTTCGACAACCTCGCTAACCAGGAAATTCACTGTCGCACAACGGGGGAAGAAATCTGGCATCAAACCGATGGCAAAGTCGATGGATTTATTTGTTCGGTAGGTACGGGAGGTACGTTGGCGGGTGTCAGTAATGCTCTAAAGCACCACAACCCCGATATCAAGATTGGTTTAGCCGACCCGATGGGCTCCTCACTCTATGGCTACTACACCAATGGCGCACTAAAAGCTGAAGGGCGTTCCATCGCCGAAGGAATTGGCATCAGTCTTATCACGGATAATCTTAAACAAGCAAAAGTCGATTTGGCTTATCAAATCAGTGATGAAATAGCACTACCTTACATTTACTCGTTACTAAAACATGAAGGATTATGTTTAGGCGGTTCATCGGCAATCAATATTGCTGGCGCTGTGGAATTGGCAAAAGAATTAGGGCCTGGAAAAACCATCGTTACTATTCTTTGCGACTATGGTAATCGCTATCAAAGCAAATTGTTTAACCCGGCTTTTTTACAGCGTATGCACTTGCCGGTTCCCGAATGGCTTAATAGCTAAGAAAAAAACTACCGTTATGTGAGATGTTTTTTAGGGGTGGCGTTTTGCCACCCCTTTTTACTTTCTTATTAACCCCATATCGTTATTAACTGCCGTTAAAATTCCTCCCACTCACTATCGGGCACAGCAGAAAGATGAGGTCTGGCTGCAGCGGCCCGGCTTTTTGCTGGAGCACTTCGTACCGCTCCATGATCTGTATCTGAATCGGCGCTGTCACCGGTATTGAAGAAACTAACTTGTTCCTGTAATCCTTGAGCCTGTTCTTCCATTGATTTACTGGAAGCCGATGCCTCTTCTACCAAAGCAGCATTTTGTTGCGTCATCTCATCCATTTGCGCGATGGCCTGATTAATTTCGTTAATGCCTGAGGCCTGCTCTTTACTGGCACTCTCTATATCGGTGATTTTGGCTACTACCTCACTGACCGCATCCACCAACTCGGTAAATGTTTTTCCAGTATCATCGACCAGTTTAGTACCTTTGCCAACCGCTTCGACGCTGTCATTAATCAAACCTTTAATTTCTTTAGCTGCACCGGCACTACGCTGCGCCAGATTGCGTACTTCTGCAGCGACTACTGCAAAACCGCGACCCTGTTCACCAGCCCGTGCTGCTTCCACTGCTGCGTTTAAAGCCAACAGATTAGTTTGGAAGGCTATTTCATCAATCACACCAATAATGTCAGAAATCTTTTTACTGGAACGATTAATTTCTTCCATCGCAGTGACGGTATTGTTTACTACCTCGCCACCATTACTGGCTTGATTCATCGCATTGCTAGCTAACTTGGTCGCCTCAGTAGCGTTCTCCGAATTCTGTTGTACTGTGGTGGTTAATTCTTCCATTGCCGAGGCAGTTTCTTCCAGACTGGATGCCTGAGCCTCAGTACGTTGACTCAGATCAGTGTTACCTTGAGCAATCTCTCTGGAAGCGCTAAATACATTATTTGAAGCACCGCGAATTTCTCCTACCATATTGCGCAGGTTACCCATAGAATCGTTAACCGCAGTAGCCAGCGCCAAAAATTCGCCCTCGTATTCGCCATCCATATTCTGGGTGAGATCACCTCTGGCCAAAGATTCGGTCACTTTAATCGCACCGTTGATCGGTTGAACAATGGCATCGAGCATATTATTAATGCCGTCACCCAGCCCTTTGATGAAGCCCTGGTATTCAGAGGTATCGATACGCTTATCAAGTACGCCATTTATTGATGCCTGTATCATTGATTCTATTTGCCGTTGGGCATCTCTTTCCTCAGTGATATCCAACCACTGCACAGCCGTACCCTGGTGGTTACCATTGACATCTTTCAGTGCAATTGCCATGACATTAAATTCAAGCCCGGCCACTTCTATATCTGACGATACTGGCAAGTTATCAGGGTTACCTAACAGGTTTTGTTGATGCGCTGGATTTTTATGGAAAACATCAAAGTTGGAACCAACGATTTTATCCACACTGAAATTCGGTAACACCGTTCTTAATTGTGCTTCCCGACGTCGCATCATCGATTCTACCGCTGGGTTCATATAAACGATATTACCCTTGGGATCAGCCATCATCAGGTTAGTGCTCATACCTTGTACGGCTGAACTTAATCTGCCGACTTCAATTTCATTGGCTCTCTCAGCAGTCACATCCTGCCATTCCAAAGAATTACCCACATAATTACCGCCAGCATCCATAATGGCCGTCACGTTAAGTTCGAATTTTAAATGCTCGATTTCAATATCTGTTTTCCAAGGAAGATTATTGGGATCATTTAAAATTTTGCGCTGGTGCTCTGGGTTCTTGTGGAAAGAATCGATGCAGGTACCAATCAAAATATCGGCATCAGCTTTAAATCCTGGGTATTTCTGTTGGAAAGTCTGCTCATGTTTTTTCAATAACTTCAACGTCGCTGCGTTAGCATAGGTGATAATAAAGTCCCTATCGATCAACACACTTGCAGTACCAGATTGATCTACCGCGCCCTGTAACTGGGCAGCTAAATCTTCCTGCATACGCAGCCGGGTCACATCCTGCCACTCTAATGCATTACCCACGTAATTACCGCCAGCATCCATAATCGCCGTCACATTGAGTGCAAACTTCAAGTGCTCAATTTCAATGTCCGTCTTCCAGGGTAAATTATTGGGGTCAGCTAATAGCTTGCGTTGGTGCTCCGGATTTTTGTGGAAAGTATCGATACAAGTACCAATCACTACCTCAGGATCTGCACTGAAACCGGGATATTTCTTTTGAAAAGTGGCTTCGTTATCTTTCAATAATTTTAGTGTCGCCTCGTTGGCATAGGTGATAATAAAATCCCTGTCAATCATTACCTGTGCTGTACCGGATTGATCTGCAGCGCCTTGCAGTTGAGCAGCTAAATCTTCTTGCTTACGCAATTCAGTTACATCCTGCCACTCCAATGCATTGCCCACGTAATTGCCACCGGCATCCATAATGGCCGTCACATTAAGCGCAAATTTCAGGTGTTCAATTTCAATATCCGTTTTCCAGGGAAGATTGTTTGGGTCATCCAGTAGCCGGCGTTGATGCTCTGGATTTTTGTGGAAAGTATCAATGCAAGTACCGAGCACTACTTCTGGATCAGCACTGAAACCAGGATATTTTTTCTGGAAGGTTGCCTCGTTATCCTTCAATAATTTCAGTGTCGCCTCGTTGGCATAGGTGATAATAAAATCCCTGTCAATCATTACCTGTGCAGTACCGGATTGGTCCACTGCTCCCTGCAGGCGTGCTGCCTCATTTTCTTTCTGTCGTACTGCGGTAACATTCTGCCACTCCAGGGAGTTGCCGATATATTTGCCATTGGTATCCATAATCGCTGTGACATTGAGTTCAAATTTTAAGCCCTCAATGTCAATTTCCGCTGTCCAGGGAAGATTTTTCGGATCATCCAACAGCTTGCGCTGGTGTTCTGGGTTTTTGTGGAAAATATCGATACACGTGCCGATCAGTTTTTTCGGGTCGACATTAAAACCGGGATATTTTTTCTGGAAGGCGGCTTCGTTATCCTTCAGCAATTTTATCGTCGCCTGATTGACATAGGTGATTTTAAAATCCCTATCGATCATTACATTAGCTGTGCCTGATTGTTCGAGCGCACCTTTAAAAAAGGCATCGTTGTCAGTTGTACTATTATCCATCTGAATTTACCCCAGTTGTACTTGCCTCAGTCATTGTGTTTATCATCTTTAATGCAGATGCCAAACAGCCTGGAAGCTGATGACTTCCATCAATTTTTCACAGTTAGGTACTACCCTTGAGCAAGGGCTCGAATAATATATGTATTTTAAAAATTTTGATCTTGCTTCCTTTCAACCTCAACAACTCAGCCTCCATGCACACTCCGAATGTCTGTACAGTAAAATTAAGACACTAAATAATATTGATAAGTATTGTATAACTAGGCATTGAATGTATTTCCATTAGCCTCTTAATTACACTAGATCAGGAACTACAAATTCGTAATATTTTAAATATAAAAAATAGAAATATAAAAAAGCGCAATTATTCTGAATAGTAAAATATTAGGATATAAGTACTTCCTTCTACTACTAACCGTTACCCTGTTTTAATACCATCGGCCAATCGGCTATTTGCTTAATTAGAATTTTTAGATTCAGCCTATTTTAATAGTCTAGTCGAGTTTTTTGTTCACAACTCTAGCCATGAAGCGAAGGCTCAATATAAATACTGGGTGATTTCTGATATCAGGCTGCTTCTCTACAACAAATTTTGCAGTGGTGTGGAATGAGTAAAAGCACTATGAGTTTGGAGGCAACTCAGCTTCGCGTTTTTATAGCACGCAGTTACCTGTTTCGAACTGATTGAATGGCTAACCGGTCTAGGGTTTAGTTAATCGCTCAATAAATAACCGCACTATTTAATGTTTAATTACGCAGCTAACTTGATGCAACTACTTCACGCAACTAATTTCATGCAACGAAGGCATTAGATGCCATGTCATTCATCATCCGAATTCTGTTGCGCTGAATTTTCATAATGGATTTGTTCAGGTAGTTTTGCTCCGCTGGAGAGATATCGATGAATTCCCCTCCAATGATCACAATACCGGTTTCTTCGTCCTCTTCTTCAACTGATCGAATAGCTAAATCACAATCGATATTGACGCCGACAAAATCAAAGGCAACATGCTTGAGTTTATCGTTAAAGTGGAAATCACCTTCAGCATTTTTTACTTGCATAGCCAAACCATTTCTCGACAAATTTTTTATCCGAGCAGTATAAGCGGTTTGGTCAGGGCCAATAAAGTTGGAATCAATACTGATAGATTCACCAAGCGGCAAACGATAGGCATTACGGCGTTGATCAGATTCAAGATCGCGCGGCATTAATAACACGTACAAAGGCGCACCTTCATGCATGTGATTGGACATGATCTCGGTGGCAAACTTAATCCTGCCACCGTCCTTCTGCCTGATACAGACATTAACGCGCTGACCGGGCATACCAAAAAAACCGGTCGGGAAAAATTCATCAATCAGAATTGTTCGTTCTTCGGGATCAACCGATAGAATCATTGTTTGGTAGATAACGGTATCACCGGGCAGGGTAACTTCTACAAAACTGTGTTCTCGTTGAGCCTTGTGTAGTTGCAGGTAGGTTTGGTTACGGGCGTGATCCACCGCCTCTTTGCGAGGCTTGCTGCCATTGCCTTTCAGGCGCTCCAGTATTGAACTAATCACCGACACACTCCAAATTAACACGCTAGATTGGCTCGACTCTACTACAAATCGGCACGCTTTGTTAATTCTTTAATAACAGTTGACGGGGAGATAAAAGCAAGCTTTTTCTAACGAAAGGATAAGATTTTATAAGCGGCAACCATTCTTATTCGATTACCATCTTAGTAGCACTTAATACACCCCTGCCCAGCTGGCCAAAACAAGGCTTAATACACTCAAACCGGTGACGATGACCAATAGTATCGCGAGCAATCTCAAAGGCTTAAAAGGTTTTCTCTCAACAGAGTTAACCCCCCTCGATAAGAATTGATCTACCTTTTCCTGATCTTCTGGATAGAGCCGATTCTCTCTGGGCATAAACAGTTACCTATACATTTTTAAACGGGTTTTGCTGGGAGTAGACACAGTAGTTAATGCCACTGTCGCGACGAACCACAGTGTACCACCTCGTCAACAGCAGGGGGAATGATGGAGTTGAATGTAGGTAAATTAAGAAACGTCTGCGGAAAATCCTAGGCCAGCTGATCGAGAACAGCACCGACTGTTCTTTCTACGGCTTCTCCGGTAATCAATTGATTGCTCAATTGCTGACTACGACGCGACGCGATTCTGAGTTCTTCCAGACGATCCTCACGCAATTGCTGTTCACGCAATCGTTCTTCCCGTTGCTCTTCCTCTTCTCGCCGCTCGGTAGTCTCTTGTGCGGCCGTTTCTCGCTCAACACGCTGTTCTTGCTGTTGTTGGGCTTGAATTTCAGCTCTCGCTTCAATGGCTAAATTGGCTGCACGGGCGGCAATACTTCTATCCTGAGCAGAAGGTTCAGCCGGTGCCAAGGCAGCTCTTCGTACCTGTTCGGCAGCGGCCAAAGCTGCTTCAGGGTCTGATAAATTGGCAGGAAGAGAAATAGGAACCTCACCGGCAACAGCATAATTCACGCCGTCAGGTCCGCGTTGGAAGGTATAGGAAGGAGCCCCTGCATATTGGCCTCCGACTGCAGCATGTGCCTGTTCATGGGCACGTACTTCACGATCTCTAGCGGCCAAATCACGAATAATTTCCTGGTCGCGCCGCTGTTGTTCTTGTTGTTGATCCTGTTCTTGCTGTTCATTGCGATCAGTCACACGCTCTTCTTCGGTTTCTGCACCGGTTCTACGGGACTCTTCGGTATCGCGATTTAATGATTTTGAAGACTCAGTGGACTGCTCAACGGGGGCAAAGACTTCTTCCTTGGCATCAGCATTTTCCAAACCCACAGCCTGCTTACCCACCGGACTAAATGGGGTAACGACGTTGGCAAATACCGTTGTATTGATCCCTATATTGTTCATCCGATGATACTGCTCGTTCTACGAATCTTACTGAAAAAAGTGGGCTTAGTGGGTAGGGTTTGCTGAATGGATTACTGATTTAAGGTCAGGCTTTTATATCAACCAGAGTGCCGAGTACTTCATCAGCTGTACGCACTACTGCAGCCGATGCTTTAGCCTGGATTTCGCCAACCTTTAGGTCAACAACGGCTTCAGTGATATCAGCCGTTACTTCACCATCTGCATCTTGTTCAGTAGTAGTTGCTCTGACAATATCCCGAGCAGCCTGATTGGCAGTATTAACGCCATTCTGGATGCCCTGTAAACCTGTAGATAAAATCGAATCAGCCAACGTCAATACCTCTTTTTCAGCTTGCTGCTGTTTCAAACAAGGTCAGAAATCATCATAAAAACCTTACCTGACCCACTTTTGCCTTCTCGCGCAAAACGCCCGCGACTAAACCCAAGTAACAAGTTCAAGTAACAGGCGTATTACTATGTGATTATAATTTAAGCAAAACTGGTTTTATTTTTCCATGTGTTTGATCACGTTCGGCACTATTCACCAAGATAAAGAAGTTATAAAAATCAACGATTGATAACTAAATCTACTGATAAATAATTAGCAACAACCGCCGAAGTCACCTCTTCTAACACGGGTATTTCCCCTAGACATGGCGCCCCGATCAACTCCTTTAGCGTCGCCAGATTTTCATCATAGCAATCCATTTCATGACATTGGTTAGCCACCCAACCAGCCATCATTAAACCGTCGCGCCTTATGGCCTCAACCGTTAGTAACGCATGATTGATACAGCCTAACTTCATACCTACCACCAGAATAACCGGCAGCTGCAGCTCTTTGGCAAGCCCTGCCAGGGTCTCACTACGATTTAGCGGCACACGCCAACCACCTGCACCCTCAATAAGCATAATATCAGCGGGCTGCATCATCACGCCTCGGCAATAACCGGCCAGCTGAGATGCTAATAATCGCTTACCAACCTGGTCAGCTGCAATATGTGGAGCAATAGCAGGCTCAAGGGCTACAGGGTTAATTTGTTCATAGGGTAAATTCACAGACATGGCCTTTTGTAATAACAACGCATCTTCATTGCGCAGTCCTGCTTCCGTTTGCTGGCAACCGGCAGCCACCGGCTTCATCCCAATGGTAGATAGACCGATCTTATTGGCAGCCTCCAACAAACCTGCAGTTACGACTGTCTTACCAACATCAGTATCAGTGCCCGCAATAAAAAAAGTGTGTTTAGCCATGGTATTTCACGTAAATTAATAAACCGTTATAAATGAAAATTAAACAGAGAATATTATTATGATTTGGCGAGCAGGCCAATTGACGCCGCCAATATCTGCATGCATCTTAAAAACTATTGAAAGCGTAAAAAAATTTCCTAAACTAATAGAACCTCCCTTGTAATAATCAGCTCCTGTTATGTGGAATCAAGATATTCAACAATTTTGTGACAATATACTTAAAGAGGGTCTGGAACACCTCGATTTATCCGTAGGTATAGTCAGTCATATTGAACAGGACACTTACTCAATCCTCGCAGCAAAGTCTCCTGATAATGCATTTAAGCATGGTGATCGTTTCCCCTTACGAAATACTTATTGCAAAGATGTTGTTGCTAGAGGAAAGACCATGGCCCTGACTGAACTAGGCGGTTTTAAAGGCCTGTGCCAGCATCCACTCTATACAAACCTGCCGTTAGAAAGTTATATCAGCACCCCTATATTTTTAAACCAGGAAATATGGGGCACGCTCAATTTCAGCTCGATGAAAATAAGAGATCATAAATTTAACGCAGAAGAAATTTCTTATATAGAAAAAAGAGCCAAAGTAATCTCTACAGCTATCTCTGAAATAAAAACATAGCTTATCGATTTAAATCAACTGACTTTGTGACCACTCCATACCATACTTGATAACTGGCAGGTAACTTGCCGTTTTTATTTCTTTGCAATTCATATCCTTCAATAAATTGTTGCAAACGCTTTTTGCCCATTAGCCCTACAGGCCGCCCTTTATTGACATTATGCGCACCGAGTGACTTAAGCTCTGCTGTCAACTGTTTAAGTGTTTGGTACTCAAGTGTCATTGATTCTTCCTTAAGCCAGGCAGCATTTCCCTGATCATTCTCTATAAACCCGGCGTGAGAAACTGCTTGTTCAACCACATGTTTATCAGCAAACTGATTAACATGTGTGTAATTATCGACCTGCTCCCAAGCCTGCCTTAATTCACATAAGGTATTGGGGCCAAGAGTAGAAAAAATAAATCTTCCGCCAGGTTTTAACACGCGATACATTTCTGTAAATAAAGCATTAATATTTTCGCACCATTGTATAGCCAAGCTGGAAAACACAACATCAATAGACTCTTCCAAAAAAGGCAGGTCCTCTGCATCTCCACATACTGCACTAAAGTCATCATTTTTATTCACAGCAAAGTGAGCCATACCTTCGGCAATATCAACACCTGCCACAAATCCATCAACCACTTTTTGCTGTAAATGCGGTACAAAAAAGCCGGTTCCACAACCGAGATCAAGAATTATTGCACCGGGGGTTTCTGGCAATTGGTTCAGTAAATTCTCCCCTACTTTGCGCTGCAAATCAGCAACACTATCATAAGTGCTAGCGGCTCGACTAAAGGACTGCGCTACAGCCTGTTTTTTTCGGCTATTACACTGTTCAGCAGAGGAAGAAGTAATTTGATTTTCTCTTAAAAAATTTTCTATTCCTTGATAACACTGCTCTGCATGACTAAGCAGAAAAGCATGTGGCGCACCATCAAGTATCGAAATATTTTTATCAAATTGCGCTTGCATTTGTTGCGCAGCCTCCACTGGCACCAAAGCATCCTTTTCGCCAAAACAATGTAACGACGGCAATGATAATTGGGATAAGGCTTCGATAAGGTTAAATGCTGCCAACCAATTCAATGATTGACTTAAAACCTCTTCGTTAATTGATTCATTATTGGCACGCAGCTCTTTCAACAATAATTTTTCTTCTTCACCACCATGCGCCTGTAAACCATGGAAACGCTTTAGTGCAATAGCAGGTTTAGCAACTGAACGTTGAAAATTTTCAAATACTGAAGCTTCCATTGCATAAGACCATGCCTCACTGGCGACGAACCGCACATTAGCGGCAAGAGTAATGAGCGCAGACACCTTCCCTGAATTTCTTGCCGCTAATTCGGTTGCCAGCATGCCCCCCAGAGAATATCCAATCAGCACCGATTGTGATGGCAAAATTTTTTCGCAAACCCTTATCAGGCTTTCAAATGTGCAATCAGATAATTTTTCACTGGCACCATAGCCCGGCAAATCGACCAAGGTCACATTGGCCTGCTGACGCAGCTTAACCACCAAACTGTGCCAGATAGTGCTAGACATGCCCCAACCATGAAATAGCACCAACTCAGGAGCATTACCGCTGTTATGAATAGCAGGAATACGTTGGGAATGAATTATCACGCGGCAGACACCTTATCAGCCACTTCAATCAAGGCTCGCAGCAGTTGATCAACTTGCTGCTCTGTATGTGCCGCACTAAGAGTGATACGCAAACGGGCGGTATTAGCCGGTACCGTGGGCGGGCGAATTGCCGCTACCCAAAAACCTTTTTCTCGCAATAATGCACTCATTTCTAACGCTTTATCAGCATCGCCCACCACAATCGGCTGAATAGCACTACCCGATGGCATTAATTTCAGACCACTTGCAACGACATTTTTTTTAAATTGCCGTATCAGCGTATGCAGATGTTGACGACGCTCTGGTTCGTCACGCATTACCTGCAAACTGGCCAACGTTGCTGCAGCCACTGCCGGTGGTAATGCGGTGGTATAAATATAGGGCCTGGCAAATTGAATGAGGTATTCGATTAAAGTTTCACTACCGGCAACAAAGGCGCCAAAGCTTCCCATACCTTTGCCAAGTGTTGCCATCAAGATAGGTAGTTGGTTTTGATCAAGGTTAAATTGCTCTGAGCAGCCGGCACCTTTTTCTCCCAACACACCAAAACCATGAGCATCATCAATCATCAACCATGCATTATGTTTGTCTGCTATAGCCGATAATTCGTTTAACGGTGCACAATCACCATCCATGCTAAATACGCCATCAACCACGATTAGCTTTCGCCCATCATTGCTAACGTTTTTATCAAGACGCGTCTCAAGATTTTTTATATCATTGTGCAAAAAGCGTTGGAAGCGCGCACCTGAAGAAAGGCCGGCATCTAATAGCGATGCGTGATTGAGCTTATCTTGATAAACAAAATCGTCTTTTCCTAACAATGCATTAATGGTGCCGATATTAGCCATATAACCGGTAGAGAAAAATAGCGCCCGATCGCGCTTAACAAAATCCGCCAGCTCTTCTTCCAACTGATGATGCAACTGGCTATGGCCACAAACAAGATGGGAGGCACCGCTACCTACACCATAATCATTAGCAGCTTGCTGAAAAGCAGTAACGATTTTTGGATGATTGGCCAACCCCAAATAATCATTACTGCAAAAGTTAACCAACTGCTCTCCATCAACAACAATCTCCGCTCCCTGTGCACTGGCTACAATTTGTCGCTGGCGATACAGGGACTGCTGCTCTCGCTCTTTTAAAGCGATCTGTAGCGAAGATAAATCAGCCATCTTTTATTATTTGAAAATCACTATTAGAAAGTTACTGTTTAGTAGAGAGTTACTTGTTAGAGTTCAGGCACAGTTTTATCGACTGTACCTGACTGGAATTGTCGCACTCTGAGGCTGTTTAACCCTGCGCTGCGTCGTAAAAAAACTTATCGTTTTCTACCCGTTGCATTTGTTCGCGCAGAAGATCTTCTTCACCATCGTCACAACGTTCAACATCGCGCTGCTCCGGTTTGATGCCGAGACGATCAAATAACTGCAAGTCTTTATTGGATTCCGGATTCGCTGTAGTTAGCAATTTCTCGCCATAGAAGATTGAATTAGCACCGGCAAAATACGCCAGTGCGTGCATTTCCTCGTTCATTTCTTCACGCCCTGCCGAGAGACGTACATGAGATTGAGGCATCATGATCCGGGCTACAGCGATGGTGCGAATAAAATCAAAGGGATCCAGCTCCGCCTGTTCTGCCAACGGAGTTCCTTCAACTCGCACTAACATATTGATGGGCACACTTTCAGGATGCTGCGGCATATTGGCCAGTTGAATCAACAGACCTGCCCGATCTTTAACCGTTTCGCCCATACCAACAATACCACCACTGCATACCTTAATGCCGGCATCACGTACATTGGCCAAGGTATCCAGGCGATCAGAATAAGTACGAGTGGTAATAATTTCACCATAGAATTCAGGTGAGGTATCGAGGTTGTGGTTGTAATAATCCAGTCCCGCTTCAGCCAACTCTGCCGCCTGCTCAGATGTCAGCATGCCCAGTGTCATACAGGTTTCCAGCCCCATTTCCTTTACACCCTTCACCATCGCAGTTACATAGGGCATATCCTTTTTCTTAGGTGAACGCCAGGCTGCACCCATACAGAAACGGCTGGCGCCGGTATCCTTAGCCGCCTTGGCCTCCTGCAGGACTTTTTCCACCTCCATCAGCTTTTCCTTTTCCAGGCCGGTGTCATAGCGGTTGCTCTGCGGGCAATACTTGCAGTCTTCGGGACAGGCGCCTGTTTTAATGGATAGCAAGGTGCTCACTTGCACCGCATTGGGATCGAAGTGCTGACGGTGTACAGTCTGCGCCTGGAACAGCAAATCGTTAAAGGGCAAATTGAACAGTGTTTCCACTTCAGCTGGTGTCCAATCGTGGCGGATTTGGGTTTGAAATGCTGACATTAGATACTGATTTCCTGTGAATTGAAGTCTGAAGCTAGCCAAATTGGGCTTTGAACCTTACAGTTGTGGCCCATCATAAGGATAGATTTACAGCTGTCAACTTGCAGGAAGCAATATGGTTAACAGATTTAAAGACCTTTTTAGTAGCCTTACACCCAATATTTTTCACACCTGCATTCTCTGCGGGGCACGACAATCAGGGCAAATAGACCTATGCACTGCATGTCAGCAGGAATTGCCAACCCTGTCAGGGGGGTGCTTACGATGCTCTTTACCCATTGCTGACTCCGATATTGCTGACCCCAATAACCCGCAATGCGGACAATGCCTGCAACAACCACCCCCTTTTCAACAAACTATAGCCAGCTGGACCTATCAGCCACCAATCGCACAGCTGATAAGCCGCTTCAAATATCAAAGACAACTCAGCATTGGTCGTAGTCTTTCAATGTTGCTCGCCGAAAATATTGCCGCCAATTATTCGCCTGAGTCGCTTCCAGATGTAATTACCCCCACCCCGCTGCATCGTTGGCGGCTGCTTCGGAGAGGATTTAATCAAAGTGAGCATATCTGTCAGGTGTTATCTAAAAAGTTAGGCATACCCGTTAATTCGCTGGTGAAGCGGCAAAGGCCCACACCAGCTCAACAATCACTAACAGCTTCTCAGCGTCGTCGAAATTTAAAGGGAGCGTTTAAGGTCTCTCGTGACGTTAAAGGATTATCTATTGCTCTGGTAGATGATGTGCTGACTACAGGTGCAACAGCCACAGAAATCAGCCAGTGCCTGCTAAAGGCTGGGGCCAAGGAAGTTCACTTATGGTGCCTAGCCAGAACGCCACACTAATCGCTGCATCCTTAACTACTGATGCCATTAGCTACTTATACCGAGGTAACTAGAAAATGATGCTACCATTGCACTTTTAATATCTGGCGATCTAATTTCTCACAGCTTAATTAATCGCACCCACAATATAAAATATCAACAAAAGTCACCCGCATGACCAATCCTCACCCCTATGAAACTTTAATACCTGAATTGGTAATTGATTCTATCGAAAGCTGTGGCTTTGTGACTGATATGAGAATCTTCCCTCTCAATAGTTACGAGAATCGAGTTTACCAAGTGGGTATTGAAGAGGGAGAGCCGATCATTGCCAAATTTTATCGACCCGGTCGCTGGAGTACAGAGCAAATTCTGGAAGAACATGCATTTAGCAAACAATTGTTCGATGCTGAAATTCCAGTAGTACCACCCATCGCCGATGACAATGGTAATACTCTCTTCGATCACAATGGATTTCGCATAGCGTTATATCAACGCAAAGGCGGCCATGCACCGGAATTAGGTGATCTTGATAATTTGCTTATTTTGGGAAGGCTGGTAGGTCGTATTCATGCTATTGGTGCTCAGCAAAATTTTCAGCATCGGCCGACATTAGATATCGATAATTTTGGCACAGAAAGTTATCACTTTATCAGTGAGTACTTTATTCCTGATGAACTAAAACTGTCCTATACCAGCTTATGTAAAGATTTACTGAAAGGCATTCAGCAAGCTTTTGCGCAGCAGCCAACAAAAAATATTCGCGTTCACGGCGACTGCCATTGCGGCAATATTTTATGGCGCGATCAAAACCCGCACTTTGTCGATCTTGATGACAGCCGTATGGCACCGGCCATTCAGGACTTATGGATGTTTATTTCGGGAAGTCGATCCGAACAAACTGCACAAATCAGCGAAGTCATTGAAGGCTATAATGAATTTTTTGATTTTGATCCGCGCGAATTACATTTAATTGAAGCACTGCGAACATTACGGATTATGCACTACAGCGCATGGCTGGCTCGTCGCTGGCAGGACCCCGCTTTTCCGCACAACTTCCCCTGGTTTAATACACAGCGCTACTGGTCGGATCATATTCTGGAATTGAGAGAACAACTTGCTTTACTGCAGGAACCACCGTTACAACTTTTTTAGCAAAGCCTTCTTTTTAAGAAATACTCTAACTATTAGTATTAGCAGCACTGAACGCTACCAGTGTATTAATTTTTTCAACGGCTTCTTCTTTTTTGACTGGCTTGCACAAGTAGTCATCAACACCAATGAAATCAATTTCCTGCGCCAAGTCTGAAGCATCAAGGTCGGACATTAAAATAATTGGAATGCTGCCGGTATTGGGGTCAGCCTTCAAGGTTCTGCAAATTTCATAGCAGTTAGGTTCCAGCAACATATCATCAACGATGATGATATCCGGCAACTCATCACACAGCGCCGCATAACATTCCTCTCCCGATGACACACCAATGATCTGAAACTTTTTCTCCAAAAAACTAATTAGTTGCATGAGTTCCTCAGAATTATTCTCAACAACTAATACTCGCGACATAGTAGATACTTCTCCAAAAGTAACAGGCGTCTTTTTAGTGTACTGTAAGCTTTGCCAACCCCTTGGAAGATTAGGTTATAACAATCTCCATAAGCATAGAGTTATGTTTTAATCCTGGCGAGTTGGCCTGATGATCGTTTTTAGCCATCCTAGCAGGCTATTATCTGCCAGGGTCAGCTGATCCAAACCATCATAGAGTTTTTCCTGCCCGGCCGGATCAGTAAAAAAACGCTCTCGTGTCACAATGACTTGTTCTGGATCCAGAGTCTTTACCACTTTGGCAGGATTGCCTGCCACTACAACATTGGCAGGTACATCTTTACTGACTACCGCACCAGCAGCCACCACACTGTTTTCACCTATAGTGACACCCTTTAAAACCCTGCTGCCGTCGCCCAACCAAACATTATCAGCAATAGTCACCGGGGTAGGCTCTGTGGCCAGCTTGGTACGATTGTAAACGGTGTGCCAATCGGAATCCGTAATATATACGCCGTTAGCAATCATGACATTGCTGCCAATAGTGATTTGATCCAATGCCGAAATTCTCACGCCGGGTGAAATCAACACATAGTCACCTATTTCGATGGTGCCACTATCTGGCTTGCGACCCCACACGCAAATCCGCACACGATTATCAGGCTCCCCAATCAATGTGATGCATTGTCCAATATGAATATTCGGCCCTGAAATCTGCACACACCAGGGCTTCATAATAGTGAAGTGCGAACCAAAATGATCGCAGGCTGGCAGCAGATAGTTTGCCGAATACCAATTGCTAAACTTCTGAACCAGTTTTTTCAGCCAATAAGGGCGATGATCACGTCTCATAACCTGGGAATATAGCGGTTTATTTTTGTCGAGCAGAGAGTGTGTCAGCATGCATAGCAGAAGGCAATTTCAACACTGCTAACTTGCTATAATGCGCGGTTTGTATTCGTAACAACATCTAAACACAATACCTAAAATCACTACCTAAACCACATGTCAGAACCCAAGACAATCGAATCCAACCAAAACGGTATTCACGACAATCTTGAAATGGTGGTCAAACGTCATTTACATTCGCGCTTTCAGCGTCCTTTTCCCGATTACAGTATTGCTGCCTTTGAATCAGTTAACGACATAGTTCAGCGCTTCGATGGGCCGATAATTCTCGATTCCTATTGTGGGGTGGGTGAAAGTACCGCCAACATTGCTAAAGTCAATCCAGAAGCACTGATCATTGGCGTCGACAAATCACTTCATCGCCTACAAAAGCACGATACGCATTATCGACATGATGACTGTAACAATTATTTATTGGTGCGAGCTGATCTCGACGACTTCTGGCGACAAGCCGTCGATGCAGGCTGGCAGCTACAACAACACTATCTGCTCTACCCTAACCCCTGGCCCAAATCTGCTCACTTGAAGCGACGCTGTCATGGCTCTCCTCTATTCCCCTACCTGCTGGAACTCGGCGGTAAGCTGGAAGTCAGAAGCAACTGGCGGCTGTATATTGAAGAATTCTGTTTTGCGCTTGAGCTGGCAGGGCATCCATCGTCCGTAGAGCACTTTCACTACTCTGAGCCGATAACTCCCTTTGAAAGGAAGTATTCCGCAGCCAAACAGGATTTATGGCGCTGTGTAGCTTCCCTTGATTAAGCGCTATACTACCCCCATAGATACAGTCATTCTTCATCAAGCGGATCTTTATCATGGCAACGCAACCTGTGGCACTCAATGCTGAAAATGACACCATCTGGCAGGAAATCCGTGAAGAAACCGGTGTTGCGGTAAAAAACGAGCCGATCCTGGCCAGCTTCCTCCATTCGACCATCCTCAATCACAAAACGCTGGAGTGCGCACTCAGCTTTCATTTGGCGCATAAACTCGACAGCCCGACAGCCCCCTCCATGCTATTGCGAGAAGTGATTGAAGAGGCTCTCGCTGCCGACCCAACTATCGGCAAAGCCATTCGCTGCGACTTGCGAGCAGTACGTGAACGCGATTCCGCCTGCTGTAGCTATTCTGTGCCCTTCCTGTATTTCAAGGGCTTTCATGCGCTGCAGTCCTATCGGGTAGCCCACTGGCTGTGGAAGCAGAACCGCAAGGCTTTGGCACTGTTTCTACAGAACTGCATTTCCACCGAATTCGGTGTCGATATTCACCCTGCTGCTAACATTGGTCACGGCATCTTAATAGACCATGCCACTGGGGTCGTCATTGGTGAAACAGCAACGGTAGGCAATAACGTGTCGATCCTGCAATCGGTTACTCTCGGAGGCACCGGCAAAGAGGAAGGAGACCGACACCCCAAAGTGGGCGATGGTGTGTTGATCAGTGCAGGAGCCAAAATTCTGGGTAATATCAAAGTGGGTTGTGGTGCCAAAGTGGGGGCTGGCAGCGTGGTACTACAGGACGTGCCGCCTCACACTACCGTCGCCGGTGTGCCCGCTAAGGTAGTAGGCCATCCTCAAAGCGAACAACCTGCGCTGGAAATGAATCACGGTATTACCTGCGACATGGAGAATTGCAATCAGACTAAGTCTGATTAATGTCATTTCAAAGCTTCTAACAATCAAGGCTTCTAGCAAAAGTATCTAACGAGCGCATTGCGGGTTACGGCCCGCATTTCTAGCCTGCTGATATGTCGCCAGCGCAGCCCCCATATGATTGGACAAACCGGCTATTCGGGTTTCATCAGCAGGGTGGGTAGACATAAATTCAGGTGGAGCGTCTTTATTCTGCGAGCTCATATTGCGCCACAATTGAACACTCGCCTGTGGATTAAATCCAGCTTCGGCCATCAGTGACAAACCCATAACATCGGCTTCTGCCTCATGTGTTCGGCTGTACGGTAGCTTCATACCGTAATGAACACCTAAGCCCATCGCCGCCATAATAGCGGGTTTTTGATGGGTATCCTCCAGGGCAGCACCTGCCAGCTGCACACCAGCTTGAGTAGCCAGCTCCAGCGACATCCGCTCATTACCATGCTCAGCCAACACATGCGCCACTTCATGACCTATTACTGCTGACAGCTGGTGCTGATCAACCGCCACTTTTAGCAAACCGGTGTTAACTCCCATCTTGCCACCAGGTAAGGCAAAAGCATTGGCGGAATCATCTTCAAATACAGCAACTTCCCATTGTGTTCCATTACTGCTTGGCAGGACGGCAGTAATAGCATCGGCGACACAGCGCACATATTGATTTGTCGCGGCATCGTTACTGACCTTACCCTTTTGTTTCATGTCGGTAAAAGCGGCGGCACCCATTTCATTGAGCTGTGCAGAGGGCAGTAACAACAATTGCCTTCTGCCCGTCGGCGATGTAGTACAAGCAGCGAGCAAAAAAACAATCAACACCAACGAAATAATGCGCTGAGCTGCAGCAATCATTACTTAATTCCTTATGTATGTGCATTCTTACATCTAAAAATCTAGCTGAATATAAACCTGATAGTAGAGACTATCACCAGAGGAGAAAAGTTTCAGCGAGGAAAATCAGTCAGGTAATTACTGGCGGCTCCAAGGGGTACAAACAGGGGGATACTCTACATCGTCGTACTCACACAACGAAACAGCACCGGTTGCGGCATTAATGCGCCAGGTCGATAACACATCAGTACCGGCAATAATGAGATATTTCCCCTGCTCACCTACAGCACTCCAGGGATAACAGGTAGGCTCATGGGTATTACCTTCAAAACTACACAGCGAAACGGCGCCGGTGGTCTGATTAATGCGCCAGACAGAGAGATTTCCTTTTGTCGAGACACCACTGAAAATACCATAGTCGGCACTGGCCATTGAAGCAGCCATCATCAGCAAACTTGGTATCAATAACTTTAACAAACATGGCAGCGGCCCAATCTTCGGCTTCATCTTTATGAGCTCCATCAAATCTCAAGGAAAATGGCTACTTCCATTAAACACAGTAGCCATTTCTATGAGTTGAAGTCAATGAATGCCGTTTTAGTTGAAACAAAAACTTGAGGCAGCTCTCAACTTGCCTGCTGCATTTTTAAAAAGCTATCCAAATCCTCAAAGCCACCAATATAATCCTTACCGTGAAATACCTGAGGCACTGTTCTCACGGGCTTACCAACAGTTTTCTCAAGGTCAGCCTGACTGATGCCTTCCTCTTCAATATCCACATAACGGTACTGAAGGTCTTTAATTTCACACAGCTGAACCGCCCGGCGACAAAAGCCACAACCTTTACGTCCAAAAATAGTGATCGGATGCATTTTAATAACTCCTTGTTGCGAATGGATGGTTGTCATTATCAACGCAATAGAACAATAGGTAAATTTGATTTATTAAATACATTTGATTAAAAAAAGCTATTATTAAACTCCATGCCAATTTTTCCCCAAGCCATGTAAACTACCCTAATCAATCAACAGACGAGTTCACGGATTAGATATGCGTTTAAAACCCTTTATCCTCTTTACCTTTGTTGTATTGTTAAGCGCATGCCAATCGACGCAGGTAGTTGTCGATTACGATACGACAACCAATTTCAACAGTTATAAGCGATTCAGCTGGCAGGAAAGCACCAGTGGTGCCGAGGAAGGCTTTGATCCTCTCATGAGTAGCCGTGTTAAAGAAGCTGTGAACCGTGAATTATTACGAGCGACCTTCACACTGGCTACGCCTACGCAACAACCTGATGTGCTAGTGCGTTACTACGTAGGCACATATGCCCGCAGCGAGGAGTCCAACACCAGAGGCAGTATTGGGCTAGGAAGTGTTGGCAGTCGCACTGCCGTTGGGATATCTCTCAGTTTGCCTTTAGGCCAATCCAAGGTCGTAAAAGAAGCGCAAATTATGGTCGACCTGATTGGCACTGAAGACAATAAATTGAAATGGCGCGGTACCAACAGAATTAAGATCAGCGACCAGACACCGGATGAAATTACCGCTTTAATCAATGCAGCAGTTGCTGAAATTTTCAGCCAATACCCACCCATTGCTTCCTGAACAATATTGCCAGTAATACTGTTACTGGTGATACTGCGCGGATAACTCATGCACCGATTCGATAAAGACCCGCGCATGCTCGGGATCGACTTCGGGCGTAATGCCGTGCCCTAAATTAAATACATGCCCGGAACCATTGCCATAGCCTGCTAAGATCGAAGCCACTTCCTGACGAATTCGTTCAGGCGATGCGTACAACATGGTTGGGTCCATATTCCCTTGCAGAGCTACTTGATCACCTACGCGTGCACGAGCTTTGGCAATATCGGTAGTCCAATCCAGTCCCAGAGCATCAGTTCCAGTGGCAGCGATTGACTCCAGCCACTGACCACCATTTTTGGTAAACAGGATGACCGGTATTTTGCGGCCATCTTTTTCACGAATCAGACCATCGACGATTTTTTTCATGTATGCCAGAGAGAACTCCAGATAAGCGCTCGAACTTAAAGCACCACCCCAGGTATCAAAAATCTGTACCGCCTGCGCACCGGCATTAATCTGGCCATTGAGATAAGTGGTGACCGATTGGGCCAGCTTATCTAATAACGCATGCATCGCTTCTGGCTGGTTAAATGCCATGGCTTTAGCTTGACGAAAATCTTTTGATGATCCGCCTTCAACCATATAAGTGGCCAAGGTCCAGGGGCTTCCAGAAAAACCAATCAGAGGAACGCGGCCATTGAGCTCACGACGAATAGTGCGTACTGCATCCATCACGTAACCCAGATCTCTTTCTGGATCAGGCACAGGCAGCGAAGCAACATCTTCAGCACTTCTAACAGTTTTCTTAAAGCGCGGGCCTTCGCCCGTTTCAAAATACAATCCCAACCCCATAGCATCGGGAATTGTAAGAATGTCTGAAAACAAAATAGCTGCATCTAATGGGTAACGATCCAAAGGTTGCAAGGTGACTTCACAGGCCAACTCAGGATTCATACACAGTGACATAAAATCACCCGCTTTAGCTCGCGATGCACGATACTCCGGCAAATAACGCCCAGCTTGACGCATCATCCATACAGGCGTCACATCAACAGGCTGCTTCAATAGAGCTCTAAGAAAACGGTCATTTTTTAATTCAGACATAAAAAACCAAGGTAACCTTGTTAATCCTCATTATGATTATTCATTAGAAAAAAGGCACGTTTTAACGTGCCTTTGATTCAATCTGTTTAGACTTTTAAATAATCCATTATACCTTCAGCAGCTTGGCGACCCTCCCAGATCGCGGTGACCACCAGGTCAGAACCTCTCACCATATCACCACCAGCAAACACTTTAGGGTTACTAGTCTGAAACTTAAACCGCTGTTCTTCTGGTGCTATTACACCATCCCAATCATTGGTAGACACCTTAAATTCCTGTAACCAGGAAGGCGGATTTGGCTGAAAACCAAAGGCGACCAATACCATATCTGCGGCAATAATTTCTTCACTTCCTGGAATCGGTTCAGGACGGCGGCGACCATTGTCATCGGGCTCACCCAAACGCGTAGTTACCATTTTTATGCCTTCCACCTTACCATTACCGATAATTGCAATTGGTTGGCGATTAAATAAAAACTCTATGCCCTCTTCTTTGGCGTTAGCAACTTCACGACGCGAACCTGGCATATTCTCTTCATCGCGACGGTAGGCACAAATAACTTTACAAGCACCTTGGCGAACAGAGGTGCGATTACAGTCCATCGCCGTATCTCCACCACCTAACACAACAACTCTTTTGCCCTTAACACTGATAAATTCAGAGGGATCTTTCTCAAATCCGAGATTGCGATTAACGCTAGAGACCAAAAACGGCAGTGCATCATATACACCTTTCAGGTCTTCGCCGGGGAAACCGCCCTTCATATATTTGTAGGTTCCCATGCCTAGGAATACCGCATCGTACTCATCCATCAATTCTTGCATGGTGACATCAGTGCCGATTTCTGTATTGAGACGGAACTCAATACCCATTTCTTCAAATATTTCCCGACGGCGCGACATGACGGATTTTTCCAGTTTGAATTCCGGAATACCAAAAGTCAGCAGCCCACCGATTTCTGGGTAACGATCGAACACAACGGGCTTGACGCCTGCACGTACTAACACATCCGCACAGCCGAGACCGGCAGGACCGGCACCAATGACTGCAACTTTTTTATCAGTCCAAACACGTTCGGACAAATCAGGGCGCCAACCCATCGCTAAAGCAGTATCAGTAATATATTTCTCGGTAGCACCAATGGTGACCGCACCAAAACCATCATTTAAAGTACAAGCGCCCTCGCAGAGACGATCCTGAGGACAAACACGACCACACACTTCAGGCAAAGTGTTAGTTTGGTGAGACAGCTCTGCTGCTTCGAACAGGTTGCCTTCAGACACTAACTTTAACCAGTTAGGAATAAAGTTGTGTACTGGACATTTCCATTCACAATAGGGGTTACCACACTCCAAACAACGGTGTGCTTGTTCCTGTACTTCCTCTTTCTGGTAAGGCTCATAGATTTCCACATATTCTGCGGTTCTCGCCTTCATGGATTTTTTCTGGGGATCTTGTCTCCCCACATCCAGAAATTGAAAGTTATTACTTAAACGCTCAGACATAAAAAATCTCGTTTTACTGTTTCAGCAACATCCGCCCTTTATCAATCTAACGATTTTATTCAGGGCGCTGCTTGATGTTGTCGAGCAGCGAATCAAGGTTTGCCGCTTTAGGTTTAACCAGCCAGAATGAGCCGACAAAATCAGCCCAGTTATCGAGAATATGTTGCCCCCATTTGGAGCCAGTTTCATCGATAAATGTCAGGATATTACTACGCAAATGGTTGCGATAAGCTTCCAGTGCCTCACCATTGATGCGCTGAATATCTACCAGCTCGTTGTTGTAACGATCAACAAAACGTTTGTTTTGGTCAAGCACATAGGCAAAACCACCTGTCATACCGGCACCGAAGTTAACACCAGTATCACCCAATACCGTAATGTTACCACCTGTCATGTATTCACAGCAGTGATCGCCAGTGCCTTCAACAACAGCAATTGCTCCGGAGTTACGTACACCAAAACGCTCACCGGCAATACCCGCTGCATACAATCGTCCACCAGTTGCGCCGTATAAGCAGGTATTACCAATAATGGCCGTTTCCTGCGAAGCAAACTCACTGGCTTTAGGCGGATAGATAACCAGCTTGCCACCGGCCATACCTTTGCCGACATAATCGTTGGCATCACCTTCCAGGTACATATGCAAGCCGCCGGCGTTCCAAACACCAAAGCTTTGGCCAGCAGTACCAAGCAGCTTCAAAATTATCGGCTCATCCACCATACCCAAATTGCCGTAACGTTTGGCAATTTCACCAGACAATCTAGCACCCACTGAACGATCACAGTTGGTCACTTCAAAAGCAAATTCTCCACCAGATTTGGCGTCAATCGCATCAATAGTAGCAGCAACAATTTGTTCCGCTTTTTCACCCTTGTCAAAGGGGTCATTAGACTCGACAACACAAAACTCTGGTTGATCTTTTGCCTCCGGATCTTTGTAGAGGATTGGCGACAAATCCAAATTCTGTTGCTTATCTGTGTATCCATCAAGAATTTCTAATAGATCTGTTCTACCGATTAATTCCTCCAGAGATCGCACACCGAGCTGGGCTAACCATTCGCGTGTTTCCATTGCCATGAACTTAAAGAAGTTCATCACCATTTCAACAGTTCCGATAAAGTGCTCATCACGTAACTGATCGTTCTGGGTAGCAACACCTGTGGCACAGTTGTTCAAATGGCAAATACGTAGGTATTTACAACCCAATGCCACCATAGGCGTAGTACCAAAGCCAAAACTTTCGGCCCCAAGAATAGCTGCTTTGACAACATCCAGACCGGTTTTTAAACCACCATCGGTTTGCACTTTAACCAAACCACGCAAACCATTAGAACGCAGAGCCTGTTGAGCTTCTGAAAGCCCTAATTCCCAAGGTGAACCGGCATAACGAATAGATGTCAATGGACTGGCCGCTGTACCACCGTCGTAACCTGAAATAGTAATCAAATCCGCATAGGCTTTGGCAACACCTGCAGCGATAGTTCCCACACCAGGTTCAGAGACCAGCTTTACTGAAACCTGCGCATCAGGATTAACCTGCTTCAAATCATAGATAAGCTGCGCCAAATCTTCGATCGAATAAATATCGTGGTGCGGAGGTGGTGAAATGAGTGTAACGCCAGGCACCGAGTAACGCAGACGAGCAATGAGTTTATTGACCTTGCCACCCGGTAGCTGACCGCCTTCACCGGGCTTAGCACCTTGTGCCACTTTAATCTGTAAAACTTCGGCATTAACCAAATAATGCGGAGTTACACCAAAACGTCCAGAAGCCACCTGCTTAATTTTTGATGTTCTCTCGGTGCCATAACGTGCAGGATCTTCACCACCTTCACCGGAATTGGAGCGACCACCCAAGCGATTCATCGCCGTTGCCAATGCTTCATGCGCTTCTGGGCTCAGCGCACCTAGCGACATGCCCGCCGAATCAAAACGCGGCAAAATCGCCTCAATAGGTTCTACCTGTTCAAGAGGAATAGGTGTTAAATCGGTTTTGAATGCAAATAGATCGCGCAAAGAAGCAACCGGACGATCGTTAACCAGCGCGGCATAATCGCGCCACTTTACATAGTCGCCCGTGGCGACAGCGTCCTGCAAACCTGTAACCACATCTGGATTAAATGCATGGTATTCCTTGCCATGAACATATTTCAGTAAACCACCCTGATCGATATCTTTACGTGTAATCCAGGCATCATCAGCTAGGCGTATTTGATCATCTTGCAGGTTGTTAAACTGTGTCCCCTGGATACGACTGGCCACTCCTTTGAAACATAAGCTGACCACATCTTCTGACAAACCAACAGCTTCAAATAACTGTGCGCCACGATAAGAAGCGATGGTGGAAATTCCCATCTTTGACAGAATTTTCAGCAGACCTTTATTAAGCCCTTTACGATAGTTAATATGTGCCTGCACCGGATCACCTAACAGCTCACCCGAGCTGAACATATCATCGATCACGCTATAGGCAAGATAGGGATAAACCGCGGTGGCGCCAAAACCAAACAAACAGGCTAATTGATGTGAATCACGTGCAGAACCGGTTTCTATAATTAAATTGGCATCACAACGAACACCCTTATCGATCAAGCGATGATGAACAGCACCTGTAGCCAATAAAGAGTGAATGGGTAACTTGTCCTGTTCGATATTGCGATCCGATAGCACTAATAAAACATTACCGTCTTTCACTGCCTCTTCAGCCAGATCTGCAACATTCTCTATCGCTTGTTTAAGATCTACCTGTGCTGGGTCGTAATTCAGGTCAATCCTTTTCAGGTTAAAACCAGGGCGATCAAGGGTCTTCAATGTCTCAAATTTATCGGGAGACAACACTGGTGAAGTGAGAATGATGCGATCAGCATGCTCAGGTTTTTCCACAAAAACATTTCGTTCAAAACCCAGACAGGTTTCCAAACTCATTACGATGGATTCACGTAGCGGGTCAATGGGTGGATTGGTTACCTGGGCAAATTTTTGGCGGAAATAATCGTAAAGCGAGCGCTCCCGCCTCGACAGGACAGCCATCGGAGTATCATCACCCATGGATCCTACAGCTTCATTGCCAGCCTCAGCCAGTGGACGCAGTACCTGATCTCTCTCTTCAAAACTAACCTGGAACATTTTCTGGTAGCTAGGAAGATCTTTGCCTTTAACCAAATCTGCTTCACGAGTTGGTTGGAAGGTGGATTCAATTCGGAACGCATGCTCCTTCAACCACTTCTTATAGGGTGCCCTGGACTTCAGCTGTTCATCGATATCCTTGGTATGTAACACCTTGCCAGTCTCTGTATCGACCGCCAGTATTTGACCCGGCCCAACACGCCCTTTGGCGACAACGTCTTCCGGTTTATAGCTATAGGTACCGATCTCTGAAGCCAGTGTGATAAAACCATTTTTGGTGATAACCCAACGCGCTGGACGCAAGCCATTTCTATCCAACATACACACCGCATAACGGCCATCGGTTAATACAATACCGGCTGGGCCATCCCAGGGATCCATATGCATTGAGTTGTATTCATAAAAGGCTTTCAGATCCGCATCCATATGTTCCATGTTCTGCCATGCAGGTGGCACTAATAGACGCACCGCTCTGAACAGGTCCATACCGCCAGCCAACAATACTTCCAGCATATTATCCAGACTCGATGAGTCGGAGCCTGTGCGATTAACTAAAGGACTAATAGAAGCAATATCAGGAAATCTTTCAGTTTCAAACTTGGTAGAACGCGCAGCTGCCCAGTTACGGTTACCTTCAATGGTATTAATTTCACCATTGTGTGCTAATAACCTGAAAGGTTGAGCCAAAGGCCAACGTGGTAGGGTATTTGTAGAAAAACGCTGGTGAAATACACATATGGCTGTTTCCAGTCGAGAGTCACCCAAGTCAGGATAAAACTTGGGTAGATCTACCGGCATCATCAAGCCTTTATAGGAGATAACAGAGGCCGAGAAGCTACATATGTAAAAATCTTTATCCTGCTCTAATGCCAACTCGATCTTTCTGCGGGCAATAAACAGCTTCGTCGTTAACGATGCTTCATCTTGTTCATCACTATTGATAAACAATTGCTCAATTTGAGGCAAACTTGCTAGCGCAATCTCACCTAGACAGGCATCATCGGTGGGCACTACACGCCAACCAGCAACATTTAAACTTTCAGCAGCCAACACTTCGGCAATAATGTTTTTTGCCTTGTCAGCCATAGCCGGGTCGCGGCTCAGAAAAATTTGCGCAACGCCATAATGCTCACTCAGCTCAATGCCACACTCTTCAGCTGCAACTGTTCTCAGGAAACTATCAGGCTTCTTTATTAGTAAACCGCAGCCATCACCGGTTTTACCATCGGAGGCAATACCACCACGGTGCGTCATGCACGTAAGAGACTCAATTGCAGTGCGTAGCAATTCAGCGCTGGGCTTGCCGCCCATATCAGCAATCAAGCCGAAGCCACAGTTGTCACGGACATCTTCAGGTCTGTAAAGGCCTGTACTCATATAACCATTCTCGCTAAAAAATCTTTTGTAAAATCAAAAAGATACAACGAAGGCTGGGCAAATTTAGGGTATGCGCAGCAAAAAAGGGAGGACATTCTACACGTTAGCTATAGAGTGGACAAATTTGATAGCAAAGCGGTTGTTTTTTGATCAGAGCAACTTTTGGGCTGCTTTACTCTAAATTACGTACCGAGCGAATATCCTGATGGATACTCTGCAAGCTTCGTGCCCAGGGTTTTTGCCGCTGAAGAGCTTGCGGCAGGTCTCGGATCCCGGCAACAGCAGCATTTCGATCAGAATAAGGGCCAACCACCGCCACAAACCAAGGCTTATCTTTATAACGGGTTTCAAAGTATATTATCTGCAGCAGCCCCTGATGCTGACGGGAAAATTCTTGAATACGTCTCTCTTCTACCGTACCCAATAACTGCAACATATAGCCACTGGCAGGATAGCCTAAAAGTTTCTGCTCGCGTGCAGGGAGCGGATTTGATACCGGTGCAGGTTCTTCTATAACAGCCGCTATTTCAGCTTCCTCCACCTCTGGCTTAGTTTCTGGCTCAGGAGTCAATTCGACTGGAGATGTAACTATTGGCTCTTGTACGGTTTGAGTCTGTACGACCTGCTGTTCAACAGTCTCAGCCTCTTCGGCTTGATCGATTTGTAAAGGTGTGGGCTTTTCTTCTGGCGCTAATTGTTCACTAGCACCTACCTCATCAGCACGATCAACAATTTCCAATTCGGCTTCTTTATTATCTCGATCCGCTTCTTTATCCAAAGCTACTACTTCAACTTCTGTGACAGACTCAGGATTTGATTCAGACGGCTCTGATAGCAATATGGGTTCTGGCTTCTCACTGCTATCGTCAGCTACAAGTGTATTTTCTTGCCGGTTTACAACCGCTGTAGATTCTGCCGATGTAATCACAACATCTTTACGCTCATCACTCGACTGAAAGACATAAGAGACCAGAATCACCACGACTAACACAGCAATTGCGGCAATATGCGTTATCGGCAATGGCAGATCTACCCCTCTGCGCTCAGCCTTACTATCTGAGGACAACAGTGTTGGCGCCACTCGCTTAATTTCAGCAATATTGCCACCGGTACGCTCAACCAAAACGGCCAACTGATCCCTATTAAGCGGCTGTTCGCCGCCATAACCCACCGACTGCAGCAACCCGAGCAAGTACTCACCCGTTTCTTCCGCCGTCAAAGGCTCTATTTCTAATACTTTATATTGGTCAGGAGCAAGCCCGACTAATCTCACTAACTGCTCTACCTGATATTCACCTACTAATAGGAGATGGATAATTCCTTCAGCGTGCTCGTAGAGATATTGCAACAAGCCTAAACCTTCCAACCCCATAAAATGTGCTTGATCAACGGCAATCAATAGCGGTTCAACTTCCCCCAACCCTTGCTGCTGACGCAATGATGCAAGTAAGCTGGCTGCACTTTCTCCTGAGCCCAGCTGCATTTGTTCAGCCAGTGTCTCCAGAATTTGCTCAGGAGAGGAAATTTCTTCGGCATCTATGGAGCAAAAGTCCATAACGGGTTCTAGCTGATCAAGAACCACACCTAATATCGAGGAAGTACCAACACCTGTACTGCCAAGTAACAACACAGCCTGATCACTAAAGCGACCAAAATGAAGAACCTGATCGAGGATTTGCCTGCGCATGCCATGCGCATAAAAATAGTCATTATGAAAATCAACGTTGAAGGGATCATCTCCCAGATCTAAACGCTGAACGTAATGATCAGCCGAATATTCAGCTGTTGCTTGTTGCATCGTGCACTCCCGCTGGAGATTAATGGTGGTTTTTCAGGGTATCAACAAGCCCTTTGCACTACTGCTTTATAGTTATACAAAGTAAAAATTTTATGGGTAAAACCCATTAACCACAATTATATGCCTTCAATGTAGCTATTAAATCATCAATTGAAAAATCACTGGTCACTATAGCCTCACCGATGTTTTTTAACAGTACCAACCTCAGCTGCCCATCCAAGACTTTTTTATCCACCGCCATCAACGATAAAAATTCTTCGCAACTTATTTGAGGTGGGGTGACGGGCAATTTGGCTAACTGCAATAGACTTTTTAATTTTTCAACAGACTCCTGTGGCAACCATCCTAAACGTACAGAAAGATCAACGGCCATCACCATGCCTGCCGCCACAGCCTCTCCATGCAACCAATTGCCATAGCCCTGAGAGGTTTCGATAGCATGCCCAAAGGTATGCCCCAAATTTAAAATCGCTCTTATCCCAGCCTCTTTCTCGTCACTGGCAACGACCTTGGCTTTATTCAGACAGGAACGATAAACGGCTTCTTCGACCACTTCTGGCACACGCTCAACCAAGGCATGAATATTCTGCTCTAACCAGGTGTAAAAATCGCTGTCACAAATCAATCCATATTTAATCACTTCAGCAATTCCAGCTGAGAGCTCCCTGGCTGACAAACTGTTTAGTGTATTGATATCAGCAATAACGCACTGAGGCTGATGGAAAGCACCAATCATATTTTTACCCAAAGGGTGATTAACCCCAGTTTTTCCACCAACTGATGAATCTACCTGCGACAACAAGGTTGTCGGTATCTGAATAAAATCGACTCCTCGTTGGTAGCTTGCTGCCGCATATCCGGTCATATCACCGATCACACCGCCACCCAATGCAATAAGAGTGGTAGTGCGGTTATGCCTGTCCGCCAGAAGCTTATCGTAAATAGTCGCTAGTACATCTAACGTCTTATATTGCTCGCCGTCTGGAAGAATAACCTCGGAATAATGAAAATCACTTAAACCCTGCCTGACTGCAGGCAAATAAAGGGGGGCTATTGTTTCATTAGTCACAACAGCAACCTGCTTTCCGCGGATGTGGCGAACTAAGAGTTCCGGCTGGGCCAACAAATCAGCACCAATATAAATAGGATAAGTGCGATCATCTAGATCGACGTTCAAAATTTGCATCAGGTTTTTCTCGAATCAATCACAATACGCCGACTAAAGTCAGGCATTTACTGGCGTATTGTATTCAATATCTATAGGAAAGAAATCAGGAATTTAACTTGTCAGTAAGCCACTTAACTCTTGGGCAACTGACTTAGGGCTTCTACTATCTGTATCAATGATGTAATCGGCTACCTCCTGGTAAAGAGGATCACGCTCAGCCATTAAGGTCTCTAACACCTGTCGTGGATCTGCGTTCTGTAGTAATGGCCTTTTTTTATCTCGACTGGTGCGACGAACTTGTTCATCGATGGAGGTTTTCAGATAGACCACTGTACCTTTGCCCGCCAGAACCTTTCTGTTTTCAGGGCGTATGACTATTCCGCCGCCTGTACTCAATAAAATATTATCCAATTGGCTCAGCTCAGCCAACATCGCCGCTTCACGATTGCGAAATCCCTCTTCACCTTCCATATCAAAAATCCATGGAATATCGACACCACTACGATCTTCAATTTCTTTATCGGTATCTTTGAAATCCAAACTAAGTTCGGTCGCCAATAGACGACCGATTGTGGATTTACCGGCCCCCATAGGACCGACAAGAAATACATTTGGCAAGGCTTTCATACTACGTATTTATAAAGGACTCTAATAAACCAAGAGATGATCACGAAAAACCAATGATTAATCAATCAGCGTATCAGCTAAAATACGTGGCGTAATGAAAATTAAGGTTTCTGTTTTTTCTTGAGTCACAGAAGTTGCAGAAAACAATCCTCCTATATAGGGAATGTCACCTAGCAGCGGAACCTTGGACTCAGATTCCACATCTACAGTGCGAAATACGCCGCCCAATACAACGGTCTCGCCATTCCCTACAAGTACCTGAGTTGTTAACTGCGTGGTATCAATGGTTGGAACGAAACCACCATTGCCTGAAGGCACCAAGTCTCCGACAGAATCTTGGTTTATCTCTAAAGTCATAATGATCCGATCATCCGGTGTAATGCTTGGTTTCACTTGGAGTTTTAATACAGCCTCTTTAAACTCAATCGTAGTCTCACCATTCGCAGATGATTCCTGATAGGGTACTTCTGAACCTGACTTGATAACTGCTTCTTGTTTGTCGCCAGTGATAACCTTTGGTTGAGACACTATTTCACCTCGACCTTGTGACTCTAAAGCGCTCAATTCCATATTAAGGTGAACATCGTCCGATACATAGCCTACAGCAAAACTACTTGTAGGTGATGCAACACCCAAATCTACACTTAATGCATCTGGAAATAATATAGGTTCTGTCAACTGATTACCTTGAGCAATATCCAAAGCCGCTTGAGCTATAGAATTAGAACTATCAATAATAGAGCTAGTGTTGCCTCCAAAAAATAGCGCATCATCACTATTTACTGAATTGATACCTGATACTCCCCATCGTATTCCTAACTCCTCATCAAAGCTTGAGTTGGCAATAACAATTCTTGCTTCAACTAACACTTGCCTCACCGGAACGTCTAGCAATCTAATCACACGACGAAACTCCTCTAGCTTGGCAGCTGTTTCAGTAACCATTAGAGAATTTGTTCTCTCATCAACAATTACACTACCTCGACTCGAAAGCAGGCTAGCTGTGGATGCACCTTCTCCTTCTTGACTGGATTCCGAAGCACTGAATAAATTATATAACTCTTTCGCATCTGCATAACGAATACGTATGTACTCAGTTATAAGCGGAGCTAACTCCTCAATCTGCTTATTATTCTCTATTTCTAGACGCTCACGCTCAGCAATTTCGTCGGCAGGAGCAACCATTAACACATTACCTACTTGCCGCTTATCTAATCCTTTGGTTTTAAGTACCAATTCCAAAGCTTGATCCCAAGGTACATTCTGTAGACGTAATGTAATACGCCCATCAACCGTATCACTGGCCACCAAATTAAGATTAGTAAAATCCGCAATCAGCTGTAACACTGCCCGGACCTCAATATCCTGAAAGTTTAGTGATAACTTTTCACCGACAAAGGCAAACTCTTTTTTCTTGGCTTCAAGTTCTTCAGTCGTCAATGGTTTAATACTGATAATGTATTCATTATCAGTTTGATAAGCCAAATAATCGTAATCACCTGTTGCAACTAATGAAAATAATGCGCCACCTTGTGAGGGTTGTGCTTCAATTGACTGTACAGGTGTTGCAAAATCGCTAACATCATATCTACGCTGTAAACGTTCAGGGATATTGATTTCATCAAAATCAACTTTAATGACCCCCCCTTCGGAGAAAACATTAATACCCGCTTTAGGGTTAGCCATATTAATAATTAAACGACCCTCACCTTGATCACCTCGTTTAAAGTCCACACTGACAATTTCGTTATCAGCAGTAGCTATTTTTTGAGCTGAAGATAATACTGGATTTTCTTTCGATGGCTTAAGATATTCACGAACACCAGAATCTCCAACCACAACAAACAGGCTATTACCATCAATCCTTGTCTGATAAGGGGCAAGCTCTATCAAGTTTAAAATCATACGAGTCCGCCCACCCGACTCTAAAATTACAGCACTACTGGCATTACCGTAAGATAAAGGAAATTTCTTTTGGTTAAGCTGACTTGAAACACCCACTAAATCGAGAGCAATACGTGCAGGTTTCTCAATGTTATAGCCTTTTGGCTCAGGAGGAGTACCATCGAAATCCAGCCTCACTTCAAACTGACCACCAGGTTGCGAACTGAATTCCACATTCTGCAAATTGACATTTGCCAACGCCAAACTGCTGCCCAGCAAAGTACTCAGTACTATTAACAGAACTTTCGTAAAACAACGGTGTATTACACCACCCTTGAATATACTCAGTTGTCTGTTTGCAATCTCCATGGAACTCTCCACTCTAACTATTTTTCTAGTGTCTTTAACGTGATAGTTCTAGGCCTTTCCACCCAACCATCAACGCCATTAGGCACGATTTCTATAACTGAAATATGTGTTTCAGCAGTCTCAACTATTCGGCCGTGATTACGGCCAATATAATTTCCCTGCTTGATTCGATGCACACCGCCTGATTCATCTGCCATTAACGCCCACAATGTTCCTGCCTGTTCTAACGTCCCCACCATGGCGAATGAATCAATACTAAATTGTTCTAGATATTCCTTTGTTCTGTTTAGGTCCGGATTAACATTACTGGCCATTCTTAAACGAGTAATCTCAGAAACTTCTATAGGCTGTTCAAACGGGCTTCTCAAACCAGACGCGCTATATGTGAACGCCTTATACGCCTTAAACGCAGGAATAGGCTCTATAATGCCTGCCGGCTTTGCTTTGGTTTCGGCCATAAAAACATCGAGATCTTCATAGCTCCTTCCACCACATGCAACTAATACCAAACAACCCGACATTAAAAGAAGCTTTGTCAAAAACCTCTTTGAAAAATTTAAGAAGAATGCATTAACCATCTTCACACTATCCCTCCAAATCCTTATAACGGTATGTTTTAGCCATTATTTTCATGGTCAGGGATGAACCTTCTTCCTCTTGGTCAATTTCAAAATTATGTAACGTTACTATTCGTGGCAAGCCTGCTATTCCACTCACAAACCCCCCCAGATCGTGGTAACCGCCCCGAACTAATATCTCAATTGGAAGTTCGATATAAAATTCTTCCGATTTCTCCGCACCCAAATTAATTGTTTCTATTTCAAGACCGCTTTCTAAACCTTTTATAGTGATATCTTCTAATAAGCCCGGAACCTCGGTATCACTCGGCAACTGGCTTACCAAAGCACCGAAGGACTCTTCCATTTCCTGCATCTGCTTTCGGTAAGCATCAAGATTGGCCGCTTTATAAGCTTTATCACCAAATTCCTGTCTAAGCGTTACTTCGTTTTGCTGCTCTACGGTTAACTCATCTTGTAAACCCGAAATATGATAGACATAGCCAAGCACCAAAACCGCAACAAAAACGATAACCCATACAATAACTTTGATAGCCATCGGCCAGGAGCCGATGTTTTCCAAATCCATATCGGCAAAATCAAAATCCTGCAGCTCTTGCAATGTATCTCGTATCGGCACAGTTATTCCTCCTCCACATCAACTGAAGGAGTTGTAATTTTAAAAGACATACCAAACTCACTAGCCTGCTCCCCAAAGTCGGGATTAGCTTTTACTGAAGTTAAATTAGGCTCATTAAACCATTCAGAGCTGTCAAGCTGCCTCATTAAGCTTGAAATACGGTTATTGGATTCAGCAACACCTTGCAACTGAATCGTAGTGTCAGTACGAGTAAGATCAGTAAAAAACACGCCATCAGGTAATGTCCTTACCACTTCATCAAAGATACGCACAATGATTGGCCGATTGCCTTGTAATTCCTGAATCACCTTCATACGATCAAGTAATTCCTGTTTCTTCTGTTCTAGCTGCTGAATTTCCTCAACTTGCGCATTAAGCTCATCGATATTTCTTTGCAAATAACTGTTTCGCGATTGCTGATTTTCTATAGAACCACTTACAACCATATCGGCTAACAAAACTAACGCGATGGCTAACAAAACCACACCACCCAAAACGGTTAAAAATTCTTGTCGTAACTCCTGACGTCGTTCTTCACGCCATGGAAGTAGATTGATGTTTGCCATTAATCAAAACTCCTTAACGCCAAACCGCAGGCGATCATCAAAGCAGGAGCATCGTTACTCAACGATATAGCATCGACCTTGGAAGCCACCGACATATCTGCGAAGGGGTTAGCAACAGTTGTTGGTGTACCCAACTTACCTTGCACCACTTCTGCTAATCCTGTCATTGACGCTACACCACCAGCTAACACGATATGATCAACATCATTGTATTGACTAGAGGAAAAGAAGAACTGAAGGGAACGCGTTACTTGTTGAACCACTGCTTCTTTAAAGGGCTCAAGAACCTCCGGCTCGTAATCATCCGGTAACCCACCCTGCTTCTTGGCAAGTCCCGCTTCATCTAACGACAAACCATAACGGCGCTGAATTTCTTCTGTTAATTGTCTGCCGCCAAAAAGTTGTTCCCTGGTATAAACGGTTTGACCATCCACCAGCACACTCAACGTTGTCATGGTAGAACCAATATCCACGATAGCTATTGCGCTATCTTCATCACAATCCAGATGAGGACGGATCAATTCAAAGGCACGCTCAATCGCATAGGCCTCAACATCTACCACTTTGGCAGTGACGTCTGCCATCTCTAGGGCATCAACTCGAAGATCGACATTCTCTCTTCGACAGGCTGCCAACAGGACTTCAACCTGTTCCGGATTTTTCTCAGATTCACCCTGAACTTCAAAGTCAATGGCAACTTCATCCAGTGGATAGGGTATGTATTGGTCTGCTTCCAACGTAATCTGAGTCTCCATGGCATCATCGTTGAGACCAGAAGGCATATCGATCAGCTTGGTAATGACAGCAGAACCGGCAACAGCTACAGCCGCTGTCTTTAGCTTTGTGCGTGAGCGGTCATAAGCTGACTTTACGGTTTCGGCGACGCTCTCAAGCTCCGCAATATTCTTTTCCACTACGGCATTGGGGGGAAGAGAGGCAACTGAGTAGCTTTCTACTTTATATTGATTGCCACTAGTGCTGATTTCCAATACCTTAATAGAGGTGGAGCTGATATCCATCCCCAGTACGGGCGTTGTTTTCTTTTTTCCAAATAAACTGCCTAACACAGTAATTTTCCTATTGGCTTCCGTAACTTACAGCGAACTCTTACAACTTACATTAAATATCACGTAAGGGGTTTACGCAAATTAATCGGTATAAAAAAGTGCTTAAAATTTCACACTTTGGCAAACTAAGTTGAAGTAAAGTATCGATAAGCTCTTATTACAACTGGAAAAACATGGTTCACATCACAAATCTGACGCGTATATCCCTCTGGCTGTTTCTCTCAGCGGCTGCTGGATCTCTCTTAATATTTGCCAGTGCCTATTTATACCTTAGCCCTAAATTGCCTTCTGTCGATGTTTTGAAAGATGTTCAACTTCAAACTCCCCTGCGTGTTTACACGACTGATGGTCAACTTATGGGAGAATTTGGGGAACAGCGTAGAACCCCTATCCAGTTTGAGCAAATTCCTCCTCAGTTTATTCATGCCTTGTTATCGGCAGAAGATGACCGCTTCTATAGTCATCATGGCGTAGATATCAGAGGGTTGCTGCGCGCTGTGTCACGATTATTAATTGCCGGGGAGAAGCAAGGCGGAGGTAGTACCATCACCATGCAAGTGGCACGTAACTATCTGCTCAGCTTTGAACAGACCTTCCTCAGGAAATTTAATGAGATATTACTGGCGCTAAAAATGGAAAGAGAACTGAGCAAAGATCAGATTCTCGAACTGTATCTCAACAAAGTTTTTTTCGGTAATCGCGCCTACGGTGCGGAAGCCGCATCTCAGGTCTACTACGGCAAACCTCTGGATGAGTTAACTCTCCCTCAGCATGCCATGCTAGTAGCTGTTTTACCGGCTCCGTCTTATTTTAATCCTCTGGTAAACCCCTCTCGCGCAGCGGAAAGGCGAGACTGGATTATCGGCCGTATGAACAAGCTGGGATATATTGATCAGCAAACCTATCAACAAGCCATTAGCAACCCCATTACTGCCAAAAGGCACGGTGCCATTATTGAGGTAAGCGCTCCTTATCTGGCAGAAATGACCAGAAAAGAGATTATCGCCAAGTTTGGCAATCAAGCGTATACCGCCGGGTATCGTGTCTTTACAACGATTAATACACAGTATCAGCAAGCTGCACAACAAGCTGTCATTGATGGGTTATTGGCCTACGACCAACGACATGGCTATCGAGGCCCAGAAGCAAACTACTTCTATGACGACATCGATGTCGAGACCCAATACAGCCGCTGGCTATCAATACTGGAACATACAGCTTCACCGGCAGATTTAGAACCTGCTATCGTAAGCCAACTCCATGAACAGGCCTTCACAGCGCTTTTTGCTAATGGCGAAGAGCGGACTATCGAATGGCAGCACGGACTAAAAGACAAGCGCTCGTATCGAACTCCTAATCAGCTTGGGCCTAGACCAAAAGAAGTGACCGATCTGGTACAAGTGGGTGACCTAATCCGCCTAAAACAGATGGATGACGAAAGCTGGCATTTAACACAGCTACCCAAGGCGCAGGCGGCTCTGGTTTCCATGGACGCCAATAATGGGGCTATTTTAAGCTTGGTCGGTGGATTTAACTTTAATCAGAGCAAATTCAATCGAGTCACTCAGGCAACCAGACAACCCGGATCCAACTTTAAGCCTTTCATTTACACAGCAGCATTGGCCAATGGCTACACACCCGCCAGCATTATTAACGACGCTCCCATTGTTTTTGATGATGCCAGTCTGGAAAGTACCTGGCGCCCCACCAACGACAGTGGTCAGTTCTACGGCCCAACGCGATTACGAGTTGCTTTATATCGATCCCGCAACCTGGTTTCTATCAGACTGTTGCGCAGCTTAGGTATTCCCACAGCCATCAATTACAGCGCCAATTTCGGTTTTGATAGCAGTCAACTGCCACGCGACTTATCCCTAGCACTAGGCAGCCATGCTGTAACCCCTATGCAAATAGTCAGTGGTTACTCTGTACTAGCCAACGGTGGCTACAAAGTAGAACCCTATTTAATTGATCGAATTGAAAATCTCGACGGTGAAGTCGTTTATCAGGCGAAACCAATCACAGTCTGCAAAAGCTGTGAGGAACCCTTACCTGAACCAGGCAACGAACCCATCGAAGAAATGGCAACCTTGGAAGATATTCTTAAACAGGAAGAAGCTATTGAAGAGCCCCTGCCAGAAGCAGAAAGAGTTATCGACCCACAAGTGGCTTATCAAATTGACAGCATGATGCGTGATATCGTCAAAAAGGGAACCGGCCGAAGAGCACTCGTCTTAAACCGCAATGATCTTGCCGGAAAAACCGGCACCACTAACGGCCCCACCGACGCCTGGTTTTCGGGTTACGCGGGAGGGGTTGTCACGACAACGTGGCTGGGTTTTGACAATAATGGTGTGCTTGGCCGCAATGAATTTGGCGGCACTGCAGCACTACCCATTTGGATTGATTATATGCGTGTTGCCCTGGAAGGCCGACCTGAAACAGCACTGAAACAACCGGAAGGCATCGTCACGGTTAAAATAGATCCCAATACCGGTTTACTCGCCAAGCCTGGGCAGAAAAACGCAATCTTTGAAACCTTCAGAACCTCTTTCGCTCCTACTCAAATCTCACCGGATCAAGCAATAGCCGGTGACATTACTGATATAGACAAAGTAGCGGAAGAAGATATTTTCTAACGAATCCTATCTCTAGCTGGGGGCTGCTAGAACCTTTAGATAATTAGATAGCCTCCAGCGCCTCAGCCAACTTGTGTACCCCAATAATTTCCATTCCCTCAACACCACTTTTGGGTACATTGGCATGAGGTATGATTGCACGCTTGAAGCCATGTTTTGCCGCCTCATAAATACGTTCCTGGCCACTCGGCACAGGACGTATCTCGCCAGATAATCCTACCTCACCAAATACGACTAAATCTTGCGGTAAATGCCGATCACGAAAACTGGAAACAATGGCCAATAACAAAGCGAGATCGGCACTGGTTTCCAATACTTTCACGCCTCCAACCACATTCACAAAGACATCCTGATCACCCACCTGTAATCCGCCATGACGATGCAATACCGCCAACAACATCGCTAAACGATTTTGCTCCAAACCCACCGCCACGCGCCGTGGATTACCCAACTGAGAATCATCCACCAGGGCTTGAATCTCAACCAACAAAGGGCGAGTTCCTTCCCACACCACCATCACCAAGCTGCCAGAGGCAGGATCATTGGCACGAGAAAGAAAAATGGCCGAAGGATTTTTCACCTCCTTCAGACCCTGCTCAGTCATAGCAAATACACCCAGCTCATTAACCGCTCCAAAGCGATTCTTCTGTCCACGCAGGGTTCGAAAGCGGCTGTCTTCCGTCCCCTCCAACAGAATTGAACAATCAATCATATGCTCCAGTACTTTTGGCCCTGCCAAACTGCCATCTTTAGTCACATGACCAACAAGAAATAGTACCGTACCGGTTTGCTTAGCATAACGGGTTAAGTAAGCGGCGCACTCTCGCACCTGCGACACACTACCCGGCGCTGAACTGATATCGTCACTGTGTACCACCTGAATCGAGTCCACCACCAACACCTTGGGCTTTAAGCGTTCTGCCTGTGCACAGATCCCCTCCACATTGGTTTCTGACAACATCTGTAATTTGTCGGTGGGCAAACCCAAACGTTGTGCTCGCATCGCCACTTGCTGCAACGATTCTTCTCCTGTGACATAAAGCGCATCCATTGATTCCGCCAAATGACATAGCGTTTGTAACAGCAGTGTACTTTTACCAGCACCAGGATGACCACCAATCAAAATCGCAGAACCCTGGACCAACCCACCACCCAACACCCGATCAAACTCATTGGCACCACTGGCGATTCTTGGCAGGTCTTCCAGGTTAATCTCGCTTAAGGTCTGCACCTGCTGGCTATTTGCCGCGCCTGCATAACCTTGTAATCGGCTGGTTTTCGCCGCTTTAGCTGGAGCAGAGACTGTAATTTCCGTTAACGTATTCCAGGCACCGCAATCCTTGCACTGCCCCTGCCAGTGGCTATATTCGGAACCGCAGTCATTACAAACGTAGGCAGTTTTTCGTTTCGCCATTTTTCTTCCAATCATTTTTCTTACAGATAGCATCGATAGTATCAAATACTGTATATATTAACAGTCTTTATTTGATTGCCAGCGACTAGCAAGCTATTGATCACAGCCGTACAATATCCAGCCGAATGAAAATAGTAAAAGTTGATTGATGCCATCCCTAGTTCACGAACGCTCAATGGTTTTCTCGCCCTCACTGGCTGCCACTATCGGCCTGGAAGAGGCAGTGATGCTACAGGGCTTGCACGACGTTATCGCAGTACTCGGCGGCACATTAAAAAATCACTACCGGTGGTTGCGCCTGGACAGTAACAAGCTGACCGAGATTTTCCCCTTCTGGGAGATTGATGATTTACAGCGAATCAGCACTAGCTTGGTGGAAAAAGGGGTGCTTTTAATCAACTCGCCCCCTTTATCTCAATCACACTTTCTTCATTTTGCTATCAACGAAAAGATAGCCGATAGCACAAGTACAACCCATTCAAATGCGACTTCAACTATTGGCTCTGTGGCAACCAATACAGCCACAGCTGCTCCGCAACACGAAAAAATTGTTAGGCATCGAGTCCGCAGTGGCGGCGCAACTTTATTACCAGATGACTGGCAACCACCTGAAGACTTGCTACAGCTATTGGCTCTGAACCACAACATTCCCAGAGACTTTGCCCTGCAACAATTGGAAGACTTCAACCTGTACTGGCGAGAGCGCGCGCAGGTGTCACATTCCTGGCCCAGCAAATTCAGGCAGCATGTGCTCAATGAATGGCGCCACCATCAGAGTCGAGAAGCAGCCAATACAAAAGCACAACAGCAACAAAATGATTTGGGCAACAACTGGCAACCCAGCCGGGACGCCTTGGATATTCTCTTCAAAGCCGAGATTAATCCGGAATTTATCGAAGATGCTATCCCGGAATTTGTCCTCTATTGGCGTGAACGTGGCGAAGTCAGCAGCACCTGGAACTCCAAATTCATCGCCCATATCCGTCGACAATGGGCCAAATACACCGCCTCACTGGAACACGATTATGAGCCGCGCGCCATTCCCGCCAACTGGCAACCCAATGAAGATGTGTTCGATATCCTGCGCTTGGCCAATATCGATATCAGCTTTGCTCGCCAACAGGTGCCGGAATTCGTATTATTCTGGCGTGACACCAAACAGATCCACCGCTCCTGGAATACCAAATTCCTGCAGCACGTAAAATACCAGTGGGCCACACGGCACAAAATGGAACAACACGATGCAAGACAGTCAAACGATCATCAACCAGGTCAAGCAAAAGATGGCAGCCTCATCAAACGACTCACCGACCGAAGCTGGGCCAAAGGCATCGTCGAAGGGCTCTAACTCTCAACCTGTTAATACACAACCCACCAATCCACAACCCACGGCCGAACATGTGGATGCCATCAGCCAGATGTTCACCGAGTTTGAACTGGCCTATCACAACCAGTTTCACAAAGCCTTTGGTACCTCCGAGCAAATTATTATGGCCCAACAACTATGGCTGAACACCTTATGCGATATTTCACCGCAGCGCTTGGTCATGGGAGCACGTCGTGCAATCAAAGACTCGGAATATCTGCCAACACTGCATAGTATTCGCAAATATTGCGATCCGACACCGGAAGAACTTGGCATTCCCGATGCCCACGCAGCCTACGTTGAAGCCTGTCGCGCTGCCTCACCCAAAATAGAACAGAAATGGACACACCCCATTGTGTACTGGGCTGGCCACGAGTCGGATTGGTTTTTCCTCGCCAGCAACAGTGAGGCCAAGGCATTTCCTGTATACCAGCGCAATTTCGAGATTCTGATCAATCGCCTGTTGGAAGGAGAAACACTGGAGCTGCCTGCCCATAAAGCAATTCCAGCCTCAATTTCAAAACCCTTGAGCAAAGAAGAGCAACGCAAGCATATGAAGGAGATGCGTGAGCAGTTGGATATCTAGCTTTTCTTCAGTGTCCTCTTCACAATCACAGCCAGAATGTTGCATAGACATGCAACATAGCTTTTCACTGCACAAGCGCTACAATACCCTACTGTTTTTTAATCACCACTGGATTTGGCATGTCAGAACCGCAGTCCAATAAAACCCACTTTGGCTACAAAACCGTCGACAGCACGGAAAAGGCCGGCATGGTGGCCGACGTATTCCATTCAGTAGCCGCAAAATACGACATCATGAATGACTTGATGTCAGCCGGCATTCATCGCATCTGGAAGCGCTTTACGATCGAATTGTCAGGCGTCAGGCCTGGACACAAAATACTGGACATTGCTGGCGGCACAGGTGATCTCGCTGCCAAATTTAGCAAGCTGGTTGGCCCGGAAGGTGAAGTGGTATTAGCAGATATCAATGCCTCGATGCTGCAAGTGGGTCGCGATAAACTGACCGATAAGGGCGTCGTTGGCAATATCACCTACACTCAGGCTAACGCCGAAGCTCTGCCTTTCCCCGATAATATTTTTGACTGCATCACCATTGCCTTTGGCCTGAGAAATGTAACCGATAAGGATGCTGCACTGCGTTCAATGCTGCGAATATTAAAGCCTGGGGGACGCCTGCTGGTGCTGGAGTTTTCCAAACCACGCAATGAGCTACTCAGCAAGGCTTACGACACCTATTCCTTCAGAGTCTTACCCTTTATGGGCAAGTTGGTCGCCAACGATGCGGAAAGCTATCGCTACCTCGCCGAAAGTATTCGCATGCATCCCGATCAGGAAACCTTAAAAGGCATGATGGACGATGCAGGCTTTGCGCGTTGTCAGTACTACAATATGACTGGCGGCGTTGTTGCCATCCACAAGGGCATAAAGCCCTAAGCCTGAGCTGAACGTTGCCATGACCATCATTAGCCCAACGCTACACACGGCGATGCTAGCCAGTCTGGAAAAGGTGATCAACAAAACTCTGAAGTTAGATCCGGCAACGCAGAACCGCCTGAGCGCTCTGCAGCATCATGTCTTTTTACTGCACTGCACCGAACCTGATATCAGTGTTTACCTAATTCCAGGCGATGGTGAAGTCCGGCTGTGCGGCGTTTTTGAAGGAGAGGCTGACACCAAACTCACCGGCAGTGCCAGCGAGTACAGCAAGCTCTTCGCCGCTGAAGATCCAGCCAGCGCATTGATTAACGGTGAGTTGGAATTAATCGGCAATAGCCAGGCACTTATCGAACTACAAAAGATTCTGACCGATCTCGATATCGACTGGGAAGCTCCCCTGGCACAGCACTTTGGCGATGTTATTGGCCACCAAATGGGACAAGGCATTCGTGCCGGCTTCAACTTTGGTCGTCAGGCATTTAAGGGCCTGAGCAGACAATTCAAAGAATTTATCACCGAAGAAAGCGAATTGGTGCCACCCAAACCACAGACAGAACGCTTCTTTCGCGAAGTGGACCAACTAGCCACTCGCACCGAGCGACTGGAGGCACGCTTGCAGAAATTAAGGCAATCACTGCAAAACCGATAACAACCATTACTTATCCAAACCAATAAGCCCGATCAATAACCAAGAACAAGGAAACCCGTGTCCCGACTGCAACGAATCAGCAAAATTGCCCATGTGGTCACGCGCTATCGCCTGGACAAACTGATCGACACTGATCGCCTTCCCGGCAGCCTGTCACTACTATTTGCTGTTGGTCCCTGGAGGCTATTTCCAGAACCGACAATGAGCCGGGGTGAACGCATTCGCCTGGCGCTGGAAGAACTGGGGCCAGTGTTCGTCAAATTTGGGCAAATGCTATCGACCCGGCGCGACCTGTTACCACCTGATATTGCCGATGAATTAGCCAAGCTACAGGATCAAGTGCCGCCCTTCGATTCACAACTGGCCATCAATATTATCGAGCAAACACTGGCACAACCCATCGCTGAGCTGTACGCAGAATTCGATCCATCCCCCCTGGCTTCAGCCTCCGTTGCCCAGGTACACGCAGCCACCCTACACAGTGGCGAAGAAGTGGTGGTGAAAGTCGTACGCCCCGATATCGAAAAGGTGATCCGTCAGGATATTAAGCTGCTCTTCAGCATCGCCAAACTAGTGGAAAAATACTTGCCTGATGGTAAACGACTGAGACCCGTTGAAGTGGTGGATGATTATCAGCACACCATTCTCGACGAGCTGGATCTACAACGCGAAGGCGCCAATACCTCGCAACTACGCCGCAATAGTGAACAGTCTGATTTGCTGTATGTACCGAACGTATTCTGGGATTACAGCGGTCATCAGGTACTGACTATGGAACGCATTCATGGTATTCCGGTAACTGACATCGAAGCATTGAAAGCGCAAAACACCAATATGAAACTGTTAGCCGAACGCGGTGTGGAAATCTTTTTCAGCCAAGTATTTAACGACAACTTCTTTCATGCAGATATGCACCCAGGCAATATTTTTGTTTCCAGAGAACATCCTGATCAGCCAACGTATATCGGTATTGATTGCGCCATAATCGGTTCACTAAGCGATTCTGATCAGTACTATCTGGCCCGAAACTTACTTGCTATTTTTCAGCGCGATTATCGCGCCGTGGCAGAGTTGCACGTCGAGTGCGGTTGGGTCCCCCCCTACACTCGCGTCAATGATTTTGAAGCGGCTATTCGCAGTGTCTGTGAACCCATTTTTCAAAAGCCTATTAGCGAAATTTCCTTCGGCCAGTTATTAATTTATTTATTTCAAACCGCCCGTCGATTTGAAATGGAAGTGCAACCCTCATTAGTGCTGCTGCAAAAAACACTGCTCAATATCGAAGGCCTGGGAAGAGAACTCTACCCTCAGTTGGACCTATGGAGTACAGCCCAACCCTTTTTGGAAACATGGTTAAAACAACGCTATAGCCCTAAAGGTATTTACCGACAATTTAAAAAATACCTACCGGAAATGCTGGAGTTACTACCGCATATTCCTCAGGCCACTCAGGACTACCTGCAAAACACCAAGCAAATTCGCACGCAACTTCAGGAGCAACAGCAACGTTTAGCGACGCTTGAGCAATCCAGAAATAAGAGACAACGTCGAACAGTCCTAACTGCTATAACGCTTTTGATCGCGGCAGCAGGCACCGCATGGTTTAATGAGCAAAGCTTCGAATTACAAACCAGCCAATGGTTATTACTTATTGCCGCTATTGCCCTGCTACTGCATCGATAGCGCCATCTATGTCATAATGCCGGGATGACTGAAACGCTTGCTCAATCCTATTTAGATGAAGTTCGCTGGAACAATGATGGCCTGGTGCCAGTCATTGCCCAGGATCACGAAACCAACGATGTATTGATGGTTGCGTGGATGAACACTGAAGCATTGGCGTTAACGGTGAAAGAGCAACGCGCGGTTTATTGGTCGCGGTCCAGACAGAAATTATGGCGCAAAGGTGAAGAGTCCGGCCACGTTCAGTTAATTAAAGACATTCGTCTAGATTGTGACGAAGATGTCATTATTCTGAAAATTGAACAATTAGGTGGCATTGCCTGTCATACTGGCCGCCGTAGTTGCTTTTATCGGCGCCTTGAGAACAACCAATGGCAAATCGTTGAGAAAGTGATAAAAGATCCTGAACACATTTATAGTAAGTGACACCTGACAATGACTGATGTACTAAAACAACTGGCTGATATTCTGGAGCAACGCAAATATGATGCGTCACCCGAATCATCTTATGTCGCCAGCTTACATCATAAGGGTCTTAACAAAATTTTGGAAAAAGTTGGCGAGGAAGCCACTGAAACGATTATTGCTGCCAAAGAAGCAGAGCGCAGCAAAGATAACAAAGATGTCATTTATGAAACCGCTGACTTGTGGTTTCATTCATTAGTTATGCTGTCACATTTAGGTGAAAGCAGTGATGCCATACTCGATGAATTAGCTCGCCGATTTAATTTATCAGGCCTGGAAGAAAAAGCATCACGTGGAAAATAGTTTTACGATTAATTAGGTAGGAGAAAGGCAATGGGAATAGGTGGTATTAGTATTTGGCAACTGCTGATTATTTTAGTGATCGTCATGTTGCTATTTGGAACCAAACGTTTACGCAACCTGGGAGGCGATCTTGGTGCCGCTATTCGAGGTTTCCGTACATCTATGGGCAATGAAGAAGAAAATAAAGAAGAAGACGATGAAACGGTTGAAAAGAGTGAAGCCGTAGAGCAACAAGAAACTAAAACCGACAGCGAGAAGTAACATCCGCCGCCATGTTCGATATTGGTTTTTTAGAGTTACTGGTTATTAGCGTGGTATCACTGTTAATCATGGGACCCGAACGGCTCCCTGGTGCAGTGAGAACCGCAACATTATGGATTGGCAGATTACGCCGCAGCTTTCAAAACATCCAACAGGAAATTGAAAAAGAAGCCGGAGTCAATGAAATTAAGCAGCAATTGCATAATGAATCCATTATGAAATCACTGACCGAAAGCAAGCAGCAACTGGAAAACGAAATCAAACAAACAGCGGATCCGATAACGGCGGATTTCTCTAAGCTGCAACACGAAGTTAACAGCCTCACCAAATCAGATCCTGTGGCTGATCAACTTAATCCAGATACTGATCAGGCCACAACCGGGATCACTTCTTCAGATTTTACTTCCACATCCACCTCTAGTGATGAGCCTGAACAGAAGTCATGAGCGGCACCGCAAACAACAAAGATAACAATGCAACACAACCTTTAGTCGCCCACCTTACTGAACTGAGGGATCGACTACTACGATGTGTGTTAGTAATTCTATTAATCTTTCTTGGCTTATTTTCCTTTGCCAACGATATCTATTTTTATATTTCTGAACCCCTGCGCATACTGTTACCGGAAGGCACCAGTATGATTGCGACCGAAGTCGCTTCGCCCTTTTTAACCCCTTTCAAGCTGACCTTGATTACGTCTATTGTAGTAGCCATGCCCTTTATTTTATTTCAGGCATGGGGGTTTATTGCACCGGGCATGTATCAATCGGAAAAACGCATTGCCTTTCCGTTATTGTTTTCCAGTATTGTTTTATTTTACGCCGGCTTAGCCTTTGCCTACTATGTCGTATTTCCATTAGTGTTTGGGTTCTTTTCTTCCGTCGGTCCGGAAGGGGTGAGTTATACGCCGGACATCGCACGCTTTCTCGATATCACATTAAAATTATTTTTTGCCTTTGGCATTGCCTTTGAAATACCAGTAGCTACGATTCTATTAATTTGGGCGGGGGTGACAACACCAGAAGATCTCGCCAATAAAAGACCTTATATCGTTGTTGGCTGTTTTGTATTTGGTATGTTATTGACTCCGCCAGACATTATTTCGCAAGCACTCCTTGCCATACCCATGTGGTTTTTATTTGAATTTGGTGTTTTCTTTGGGCGCTTTATCAAACAGCGTTCTGAAGAAGGCGAGGAAACTACTCAATAATCTTTTGTATAAAACTTTTTGAGCAGCTCCCCTCTCATACTTTTACAACAACACTTTTAAAACAATAGTACTTTTAAAAAATTTTATAAATTTTCTTCAGCAAAAGCAGCCAGTCTGGATCGTTCAATACCATTTACATGCATAATGCCCGCATGCTGAAAATGCTTACTCTTTTCTACCAAATACGTTAGTCCTGATGTTAATGGTGTAATGTATTTATTATCGATTTGCGCCAGATTTCCGAGCACGATAATTTTTGAATTCATGCCCACGCGAGTCACAATAGACTTTAATTGAAACTGGGTTAAACCCTGGCACTCATCAATAATAATATATGCATTATTAAAAGAACGGCCACGCATAAAATTTAACGACTTGAATTGAATATTAGCGCGCTCTTTTATGTATTCGATACTGCCAAAGGGTGATTCATCAGCACCATGCAGCACCTCCAAATTATCATCAAAAGCTGCCAACCAGGGCGCCATTTTTTCTTCCTCTGTGCCGGGAAGAAAACCGATATCTTCGGCGATAGGCGGCGTTGATCGGGCCACAATTAATTTGTCATAGCGTTTTTCTTCCATGATGGCATGTAAGCCATAGGCTAAAGCAATCAGTGTTTTACCGGAGCCAGCAGGTCCTGTCAGCACACTCATATCGATGTCTTCGCACTGAATCAGGAAAAATGCCATTGCCTGCTCAAGATTCCTGGGCTCAAGCCCCCAGATGCGCTGTGACATTAAGCGATCGCGACTAAGCTGCTGCATATGAATACTAGTGTCCGATACCTTTCTTACCAAGCCGACAAAATCGCCATCATCACAGACAAACATCTGCGGATAGGCATCAGGTAACACTGCACGATCAATGACATGCATGGTGACCGGTCCTTCCTGTACAGATTTCACCGATTCGATTTGATCCCAAAAATCGCCTTCGACGATCTCATAGCCCTTTGACATTAAATCGATATCATCGATAACCCTATCTTTGCGATAGTCCTCAACATGCTCCAGACCCGAACCCTTAGCCTTAAGACGCATATTGATATCTTTAGTCACCAAACAGACATAACTATCTTTATTATGCGTTTGCAGATGCAGAGCTACATTGATAATCCGATTATCGTTTGCCTGTTGGGTAGAGCCATCCAGGTATGGCGCCTCATTGTCATGACTGATCAACTGATCCGGGAAAATAGCCAATGTACCAGGCGCTGCCTCTTTGAACTGGGCATTAGTATCAGGAATTTCTACACCTTCCTGGATTTGTTTCGGTGAAGCATCACTCAACGCATCATCAATAGCGTTAATCGCGATTCTCGCCTCGCGACTAACGTCTTTATCCTTTCGGTCTTTAATGGTATCCAACTCTTCTAATACCGTCATGGGGATAACCAACCGATGCTCATTAAACGCATACAGCGCCATTGGATCGTGTAACAGCACATTGGTATCAAGGACAAAGATTTTTTCCATAGAAACAACTCCAAAAATTATTATTGGCAACAGAAAATCGTCGCAACTCGAAATAAAGCGTTGAAAGTACTGGAAACAAAAACGTTGAGAAGAAAACCGGATTAACGGAGTGCAGGCTGCAATGAACTGGTAAAGCCCTAAAATTGCCTGGTGATGCGAACTGAGTGTGCTTATTCACGAGCGCCGCAATCGAATTTGCGGTCGCTTCGCATAACCTGCGCATCAGTCGCTTCATACGACCCATACTGTTCAGGCATAGGCACTTCGCAAGCACCAAGCTATATCGCTGCGCGGTCTTGGGACGCAATGGCGAATAACCTGTAGCCGGTGCATGTACTTTGATTATTAATAAGTTAGCTGATTAATGTCAACAGTTAAAAACTTTTTGGAGAAAAGATTCTTAGCGTTATTTTTTAAAAACATTCTGGCCTTAAAAATTTGATGAAATTTTCATCAAACAATTATCTATGGTGCGCTGACATTTATGTCTATTTCGGCTACTCTATGCGCTTCAGAAAATAGGCCCAGGCCAATATACAATCGAGATTTTTTCAATACTATATATTCCAAGTCGTGTCCTGCGACAGTGGTAAGACCATCATGCTAGATAAAAACTCCCTTACGCAGCTGAAACAGCTAAAACAACAAATTGAAGATAACAAAGAGTACGCTGATGGAACTGTGAAAGGCACTCAGAGAAAATTTGGTTTTGTCGTGCTGGAAGATGGCCGTGAAATCTATTTGTCGCCTGATGAAATGCAAAAAGTATTTCCGGATGACCGGGTCAATATTTTAATCGTGACTGAAGCGGCAAAAAAACCGGATGCTAATGCTAAAATTAGCGGTAGTATTCAGAAAATTCTGTCTTCGCCGCTGGACACTTTTACGGGCCGCTATATCGTCAAAGGCCAGGGGCATTTTGTCGAACCAGATCTGCCACGACTAAGCCGCTGGATTTTTATCCCACCCAAAGCGCGCAAGGGCGCCAAGCCCGGGGATTTCATTCGTTGCAAAATCAGCAAACACCCATTCCCTAGCACCAAACCACAGGCAAAGATTCTGGAAGTCATCGGCTCACCAGACCAAGTGGGTATCGAAGCCAATTACATCACCAGCAAATTCCAATTGGCACCGCAGTGGCCTGAAGACTGGCAACAAACGTTGATCGAACCCGACCTGACTGCGCGTACAGATCTTACCGAACAGCCCTTTGTTACCATCGATGCCGCCAGCACACAGGATATGGATGATGCGCTTTATGCAACCAGAAATGACCAGGGTTGGGAATTACAAGTTGCCATTGCTGATCCCGGCAGTTTTATTCCGGAAGACTCGCCGGCGGATAATATTGCCAGCAAGACCGCGACATCAACCTATTTACCAGGAAAAGTCATTGCCATGCTGCCTAATCAGTTGGCAACACAACTATGCTCCTTGTTACCGGATGAATTGCGACCCGCGCTGGTTTGCCGTATGCAAATTAGTACTGATGGTGATATCCAAAGCTTTTCCATTTTTGAAGCGACAATAAAAAGTCAGGCAAAACTCAGCTATCGGGATGTATCGGACTTTTTAAAAGGTAAGCTGCAAGATAAGGAGTCTGGCAATGACCTGTCAGCATGCGAAGCTCACCGGGAAAACCTCGAAGCACTTCAGGCCGTCAGCGAAGCACTCATTCGTCACCGCCAAAAACATCACATTGTTATCGATAGCCGACAGGATTATCAGTTAATCCTCAATGAACAGAAAAAACTGGACCGTATTGTGCTGCAACAAAAAACCAACGCCCACCATATGGTCGAAGAATGTATGATTGCCGCCAACCGTTGTGCTGCCGATCAGTTGGGTGAAAAAGGCCTGTTTATTCAACATAATGGATTTCGCCCCGAGCGCCTTCCGGATGTAAAGAAGCTGGCTGAAGAACAGCTGAATTTAACCGATATCGATTTTTCCACGCCGGAGGGTTATCAACAGCTCATTGACGCCATTGATGATGACAACCTGGAATTTCCACTGCGAGCTGTGCTGAGTCGCCTTCACGAGCGCAGCCAGCTAAGCCTTGAGGCTGCCCCCCACTACGGCATGGGATTAACCAGCTACACAACCTTCACTTCACCTATCCGCAAGTACAGTGACCTGCTAGTTCACCGAATAATCAAAGCAGCCGGCAGCGACTCACCGAGCAAGCTGACACAATCAACATTAGACCAACTGCAGGAAAGTCAGGATAACTCCCGCCAAGCATGTTACCAGTTAGAACAATGGCTCAAATGCCAATACCTTCAACCGATGATCGGCCAAACTCATACCGGTCGTGTCACCCAGCTCAACAGTAATGGTTTCACGGTGAGATTAGATGAACACTTGATTGAAGGGTTTGTGGAAACGAAACAACTAAAAGAAAAGTTCAGCTTTGACCCTATGCGCTTGAGGCTGAACAGCCAGTCACAGCGTATTGAATTAGAACAAGCCGTTACAGTGGTGATCAAGGAAGTCGATAGCGCTAAACGCTCAATCCGCTTTGCCCTGGCAGAAAAAAGCACCCCTTCCAAGCAGCAAACAGAACAACATACAGAGCCGGTGAATTAACCGGCTTGTTGGGCTGTTTTTTGGCGGTTTAGTCGTGCCTGCTCTTTGCGTTTTAAGCGTTCTATATGAAGTGTCAGATCCATTTTGCACATTTCACATGCAGTGGAAAAAGCCTGCTCATGACCGCAGCGCGGGCATGTTATGTTCCGCATTTGAGTATCATCGTTAGCAGACGCTGCGGCCGGGGTTGAGGTAGCGGGTGCAGCTTGTGCCGCGGTCGTTGTTTCCTCATTTGCAGCATTAGCTTCCACAGCTACGGTTGGTTTAGATTTTGAAGAGGCTTTGGTCGCCTGACTGGCTTTAACCACAGCAATAGCCCCTGCACGCATCAGCGCAGAGCGCAACTTCAGCGCAGGTCCCTTTTCAATATCGCGACGAATAGCCACAGGTTTACCAGAAAACAGCTTCTCTACCGCTGCAGAATCCAGTTTAAAAGTCTCACTGACATTGGATTTAACGGTCTCCAGATCAAATCCATCGACCAATTTCCCCGTCATAATGACACTGTACAACTCCGACATCACACAACCTCTTTATACAAATTATTGGTTCTGCTGCTCCGTAGCAACTGTTGTTAACTAGCCATTGCCTTTAATAATACTAAATAACAAATCAGTATAGGCGCAAAGACAGGGTATCGATCATACCTTGGGATAATTAAAACTCAACCGCTAACCATCCGCACAATTGCCAGTTTGTGACACCTATCGGGCTGAAAAAGTGCTGATATCAGTGAGAAAGGGAGGGGTGTTTTGGTGAGCTTTTAGAGGTAAAAACGCGAGTATGCTGCTCCATGAGGGGTTTCAGTGTTTTCACCACGCGTATCATCTCATCAACCTCCATGGATCTCAGATATTCACTGATATCGCGACGAGGTGCTGCAACCAGACTGGAATCGACCTGGCCAAGCAGTTCAATGATCAACGCTTCCGTGTCATCCAGTTTTGATTCAGGGTCAAAAATTAGCCGGGTAAACATATCGACGATATCCATTTCGTTTACTACCGGGCATTTTAAGTCCGCAGGTGACATCAAGCCTCTTCCTCTCAATAGTCTCTCACTCAATAGTGATGAATACCGACAAGCATTCACTCATTGCTCTAAAAACAACATGTTTTAATGCATACCGTTAATAGCAGTATGGACTAACAATGAGAATTTGCACGTTTTTTGATCATATCACTTCACTTTTAGGCGTTTTTACTCTACTTTTTCATCAAAAATAGGTTTTCGGCTGTCTTCATTGAAAAAACTGCCATAAAAACAACTATGGCAAGATCTTATAAGGAAGCTGTTATGCCTCGAAACTGGTATTTCACTCTCGGCGACCTGTTCTCCAATGCGCTCTGCGGACTGCTAGCCGCACTCAGCTGTTTCTATTTATTTGATACCTCCTGGTCCATGTTTATTGCCATGATTTTGGCCATGTTACTCGGTATGGCTGTTGCCATGCTAGCGGCATTGTTGTTCTTGATGCGCTTTTTTGGCGCCATGGAAATCATGTTACCCACTATGGTAACCGGGATGGTGGCGAGCATGATTGTCGGCATGCGGGCAACGATGGCCGAGTTATCCCAAATGGATGCCTGCCTGTATGGCATGATCTCAGGCCTGGCCGTAACCGGTTTTTGCTGGGCGGCCAATGAACATATACAGAGGCAGCCGGGTCATGACTGACAACATCACTACCAACCCCAGTGATCTGGCAAATAAGCAAAAATGGGATCGAGCCGCTGCCACTTTTGATTTTATGGCGGGTGAAGGTGCGGAAAAACGCTGGCGCCCCAATAAGCGAAAACTGTTCAGCCGCATGGGCGAAGGTAATATTTTGTTTATGGCTTTGGGTACTGGCCTCGATATCGAATGTTTTCCTCCCAACCGCTCGCTACAAGCCATCGATATCAGCGCTGAAATGATGAAATACGCCAAACCGCGCATTGCTCAGTACAGCGGCGAGATTCAAACCAAAGTGATGGATGTGCACAATATGCCCTTCCCGGAAAATCACTTTGACCAGGTTTTTACCTCCTGTACGTTCTGCTCTGTACCCAGACCTGCCGAAGGCCTCAAAGCCATTCTTAAGGTACTCAAACCCGGCGGGGAATTACTGATGTTTGAACATACGGGCAGTCGCTATTTTCCCTTCAACCTCATGCTAAACATCATGACGCCATTAACTGCCAAGATAGGCCCGGATATGAACCGACCCACCGTAGAGAGTGTCCGCAGGGCCGGCTTCGAAATTATTGAAGTGGAAAATATATATCTGGACGTCGTAAAAACCATCCGCGCACAAAAGCCGCTCGATTAGATTTGCCAACGAGTCACTTAAAACGGCGCATTGCCAGGTGTACGTGGAAAAGGAATCACATCGCGAATATTTTCCATACCGGTGACATAGCTGATCAAACGTTCAAAACCCAAACCAAAACCGGCGTGTGGCACGGTGCCATAGCGGCGCAAATCGCGATACCACCAAAGTTCATCACCAACCCCCTGCTCGGACATGCGTCGATCTAATACATCCAGGCGCTCTTCCCTTTGGCTACCTCCGATGATTTCCCCAATACCCGGCACTAACACATCCATCGCTGCCACGGTTTGCTCATCATCATTCAAGCGCATATAAAAGGCTTTTATCTCCTTGGGATAATTCATCACCACCAACGGGCCACCAACATGTTTTTCACACAAGAAGCGTTCGTGTTCAGATTGTAAATCCAGCCCCCACTGCACAGGGTATTCAAATTTTTCTTTACTGGTCTGCAGAATGTTGATGGCCTCACCATAATCCATATGCACGAAGCCTTTTTCTGCGACAGTTTGCAATCGTTCCAGACAGGTCTTATCGATGAACTGATTAAAAAAGGCCATATCGTCTTCACATTTTTCCAACACTTGCTGGAATAAATATTTAAGAAAATCCTCAGCTAAAGCAGCATCCTCGTTCAAATCAGCAAAAGCAATTTCCGGCTCTATCATCCAGAACTCGGCCAAGTGGCGACTGGTATTGGAATTCTCTGCCCTGAAGGTAGGACCAAAGGTATACACCTTGGACAACGCCAAACAATAAGCCTCAACATTTAACTGGCCTGATACCGTTAGAAAAGATTCTTTGGCAAAAAAATCCTGCTCGTAATCAACAGTGCCGTCTTTACTCAAGGGTAAATTGCTTTGATCCAGAGTACTGACACGAAACAACTCTCCCGCTCCTTCACAATCACTGGCAGTAATAATCGGCGTGTTGATCCATTGAAAACCATGCTCAAAAAAATAATTGTGGATCGCATTAGCAAGTACCGTTCTGACACGGGTAATGGCACCAAAGGTATTGGTACGCGGCCGCAAATGCGCCATCGTGCGTAAAAATTCAAAACTATGCCTTTTCTTGGCGATGGGATAACTCTCGGGCTCATCTACCCACCCTACTACTTCAACACGATTAGCCTGTATTTCAACGCCCTGTCCTTTACCTTGCGATGCTACCAGCTCACCACTAACCACAACCGAACAACCTGCGCCCACATGCAGAATCTGATCCTGATAATTATCTAACTCTGACGGCACAACTGCTTGAATAGGATCAAAGCAACTACCATCATGAATCGCCATGAAGGAAATACCGGCTTTGGAGTCACGGCGGCTGCGAACCCAGCCCTTAACTTCCACTTCATTGCCCGCTTCAACCACACCGGAAATTAACTGTTTTACATTGGCTTCAATCATTATTCAGTTTCCACATTCTCTTTGCTTATTTTCCCCGATCATTTTAGCCGGATCATGGCTGCGCTACCGTACAATCTACAACATTTTTATGTCAATACTGATTGTGTGAGCTATTGGTAAATCAATCCGTTTATGCTTGACTTGCTATAGGGACATAAAGTTTTAGATTATATAATCTGACAAACAAGAAAATGGCTTTGCTCATTCGATGACCACAGAACCATGATCACAGAACAACGTATTTCAAGTCTAATCGCTCATCGGGGCTGGCAAAAACAATTCCCTGAGAACACCTTACTTGCAATAGAGCAGGCTATTATCGCCGGCGCAACGAATATAGAAATTGATGTTCAGCTATCAAAGGATCACCAATGGTTTCTTTCTCACGATAATTCGCTGGAACGTGTCGCCAATACAAATTGCCTGATCACTGAATCGATCTCCGACGACCTGCTAAAACTGTCAGCCTACGAGCCCAAACGTTTTGGCGAAAAATTTTATGGCACGCCACTATCGACGCTGGATGACTGCGTAAATTTAATAGCGCAATATTCCAATATTCAGCTTTTCGTAGAAATCAAAGAGGAATCAGTTCAAGCTTTTGGTAATGATATAGTGATGGATTGTATTGAACAGGTGCTTGCCCCAATAAAACAACAATGCTATTTAATCAGCTTCGACATGGATATTTTGTTTGCCGCCAAGCAAAGAGGCTGGCAGCAGATAGCACCGGTCATTAAAAACTATCAGCAACTTCAAAGCGACTTATTTGAACAGCTATCGCCGCCCTTGGTATTTGCCAATATAAAACGATTAATCGGTAAAGACCTCAAGCAGCAACCCTATCCATTGGCTATTTATGAAATTGCTGATAGCAAACAGGCCGTAACACTAATCGAAAAGGGCGCTCATCTCGTAGAAACCTTTGCTGTAGGTGAAATAATAGCCGAGTTAAAAAAACATCCAGAGCCGCATAATGAATGAAGTAGAGGTCGCGATTATTGGTGGCGGTATTCATGGTGCAGGCGTAGCTCAGGCTGCCGCCGCTGCCGGTTACAGCACCGTTATCATCGAAAAAAACGACTGGGGTGCTGGCACATCATCCCAATCCAGCAAATTACTGCATGGCGGACTTCGCTATTTGGAAACCGCCCAATTGCCACTGGTTTACCAAAGCCTGAGAGAAAGAAATCTGCTGCTAAAAAATGCACCTTCACTCGCCAAACCGTTGAAATTTAACATCCCCATTTATCAGTACACCCATCGCAGACCGTGGCAAATTCTTGCAGGTTTAAGTCTCTATTCATTACTGGCAGGCTTTTCTGCTTTATCCCGATTTACTACCAACAAACAGGCACCTGACATTTTAACGTCTAACGATTTTAATAGACTGTTCAGCTATTGGGATGCTCAAACCGACGACCAGTTGCTAACCAGAGCGGTAATAGATTCTGCGCAATCACTCTCAGCTAAAACACTATGTCCGGCAACATTGCTGTCAGCAGAACAAACTGACGCAGGTTATCGTTTAACAATAGAAACTGAAACGGGAGAACAATCCCTAACTTGTCAATGCCTGATTAACTGCGCTGGCCCCTGGGTAAATGCTGTTTTAGATAAAATCTCTCCAGTACCTGAGCAACGTGCAATCGACTTGATTAAGGGGAGTCATCTGTTGCTGGATAAACAAATCAGCGATGAAGCATTTTATCTGGAATCTCCCGTCGACCAGCGGGCTATTTTTTTATTACCCTGGAAGGGAAAATCCTTATTGGGAACAACTGAAGAAGCTTTTTCAGGCGATCCTGATAATGTGACGATCTCGCAATATGAAACAGATTATCTACTTGAAACCTTTCAACATTACTTTCCCGGTATTGATGCTTCAGTTTATGCTACCTTTGCCGGTATTCGTGTGCTCCCTGCAGGTGGCAGTTCAGCCTTTAACCGGCCCAGAGATTGCGTGATTCATCAAACATCAGAGCAACCACGCTTGATCAGTTTATATGGAGGGAAACTGACCACATATCGACATACAGCCAGTAAGGTGATGACAAGAATAAAGACGTTACTGGGTGATCGTAAGTCTATTGCCGATACGGCCAAGCTCCCACTCACTGAGTATTAATATTTTGGATAGACAACAACCGCTGCTCCATTAATTCAGTCCACTGCCGATAACGAGTAGTTACCGTTTCGTTGTTTTCCACTGAAAAGATTTTTCGTGTGGCCGTCAGCCACTCTTCACTAGCAGAGTATTTCAAATCGTTATGTGAAAGCAAAAATGCAGCACCCCTGGCCGATGCATCTGCCATTTGAATTCTTGCAACAGGGACCGCTAACAGATTCGCGATCAACTGACATAGCCAGTCGTTTTGAGCTAAACCACCACTAACGATAATGTGTTCAGGTAATCTTTCCGTTTCATATAGACAATAAATATTGCGCGCAATTAAAAATGCAATACTCTCTAAAATCGCTATCTGCTGAGATATCCCATCGCCTTCACCAACAAACTCTGTACCAAATTCCGCACACCAGTCAGGTGCCCCCAAACCACCAACACCGTTTAAAAAATAGGGGGCATTCTTTTGCAAGCTAAAACATTCTTGCTTCGATAAATTTTGATATTCATTATTAGTATGTGCAATTTGTTGATGCCATTGTAGCGCCGAGGCAGCACCATTTACGGTTGCCTCTTGCACATACCATATGGATGAATTTTCAGGGCAATGCAGCATGCTATAAAGCAAACGTTTATGATCATTTTTTTGATCACTCAACCGAAACAAAAAAGCACCGGTACCGATGTTGATATAGCAGTTATTAGCTTGAGGCAAGCCGTCAGCAAAGGCTGCAGCTGATTGATCACCAGTAACCAGCTTTAACGGTATCTCTAGCTCATCAATCTTAATAACACCGAATATCTCATCAGAGTGAATAATGTCGGGTAGCCAACTCTTTTGAATACCAAACGTTGCTAACTGTTTCTCACTCCAAGTACCAGTATCAATATCCATAAGCAATGTGCGCGAAGCATTAACCGGGTCAACCAACCACTCTCTATTCCCGCAAAGCTCTCTGGCCAAAAATGCAGCCAGCGGAGCCATGATCAAAGCATCATTCTTTGCCGCCAACTTCACCTGATCAAGATTATCCAGGCACCAACGCATTTTACTGGCGCCAAAGTGTGCATTTTTATAAAGGCCGGTTATTGTGCGTGTAGGCTCAACGTCACTAACTAACCGATTCAGTATTTTGATGGCACGTGTATCTTGCCAACTCAAAATTGGGGTCAGTGCCTGATTATTTTTCTTATCCCAGCACAACATGCTCGAACGCTGACAGATCAACCCAGCCGAACAGATAGCCTGTCGCTGTTGCTCAGTTAACTGCTTTAAAGCACAGCGTGCTGCAGATTGAAGAGAACCGATAACTTCTGCAGGCGACTGCTCAACCCAATTTTTTTGAAGTCTCTGCGTTGAAACTTTTTCAGCACTATGACTAATAACATTACCGCACTGATCAAACACAATCGCGCGACTACTGCTACCACCTTGATCTAAAGCCAAAAAAAATCTCTGTATCATCTTTAATCTGAACCAGACCTTATTCCATATCTATCTACTTTCGCCCAAGTGTTAACTAGCTTCATTACCTACACTACAATTAAAGATAGAGTAATGTCAGGCCTAATCAATACCGACGCAGTATTTTGTTTATCTGTCACTATGTCTGCCTCCGATTGCTACTGCTTCCCCTAAAACAATAGTAAATATTTTTAGGTTTTGACTTCCTATTCACTTACGTTAAGCTTTTGTATGTTTGGAACAACAGCCTTTCGGAGCATAACTATGGACTGCTTATTTTGCAGCATTATTGAAAAAACCATTCCAGCCGATATTGTGTATGAGGATGAACAAGTACTTGCCTTTCGCGATATCGCTCCTCAGGCACCAACCCATATTTTAATAATCCCCAAGCAGCACATAGCAACAGTCAATGATCTAACTCCGGAACAAAACAACGTGATTGGCCATATGTTTCAGACTGCCAAACAACTGGCCACCAACGAAGGCTTAAGCAACGATGGTTACCGACTGGTGATGAATTGCAATGAATACGCAGGGCAGACCGTTTTTCATATCCACCTGCATCTATTAGGTGGCCGCCGCATGACATGGCCTCCCGGCTAATTAAACGTTTCTTTCCTAGACCCCCTTTCATTTACTATGAAAATTCCCGGCTATAGTGTTCATCGTAAAATAGGCAAAGGAGGAATGGCCACAGTCTTTCTGGCCACCCAAACCTCCTTTGAACGCAAGGTCGCGTTGAAGATTATTGCTGACAGTGCTTTCGGCGGCCAAAGCCTTGCCGACCAATTTATGTCCGAAGCCAAAATTATTGGCAGCTTTTCCCACCCGCATATCGTTCCTGTCTATGATGTCGGCAGAATTGAACAGTTTCATTATCTGGCTATGGACTATCTTCAAGGCGGCGATCTGAGCAGCTGGATAAAAAGCGGGCTGACACCAGAAGAATCCGAACAAATCATCATCCAGATCGCCAAAGCGCTGCACTTCGCACACGGCAAGGGCTACATTCATCGCGATATCAAACCGGACAACATTCTATTTCGGGAAGATAATTCGGCGGTATTAACAGATTTTGGTATCGCTCAACCCTTACTGAAAAATTCCTCCGAGAGTTCAAAGCGGGAACGCATAGTAGTTGGTACCCCCGCCTATATGAGCCCGGAACAGAGCCAGGGCAAAGCTATCGATGCTCGCAGTGATTTATATTCGCTGGGCGTGATGTTTTATCAAATGCTGACCAGGGAACAACCCTATCATGCTGATAATTCCAAGGTACTGCTGATAAAACATATTAAAGACCCTATCCCCAAACTACCCTTTGCGCTGCAACGTTATCAACCCATTATTGATAATCTGATGGCCAAAAACAGCGATGAGCGTTTTCAATCTGCACTTGAATTTATTAAAGCACTGGAAAATTTAGCCGAGCACCCGGATATGAATGAAGTGATTACTTCCATAGCCGATCTTAAGCTGGTGGATAAAGAACCTGAAAAAGAAGAATCACAATCTCTGGTGATCGAAGAAAACAGCTACCGAAAATTAGGCCTGGCAAAACGCTACGCCTTAAACTGCTCCATTAAAAGCAATGAGTCACAGCATTTTTTGCTGTTGTTTAGTCAATTCACTCGTCGACTGATAGAGTGGCATAACCAACACGGCGGGCAATGTGGCAAAATACATTGTGAAATTACTATTGATCCGATGTTAGCTGAGGTTGTAAAGAACAGTATTGATCAAGTACTGAATGATGAGAATTTTGATTTTTTAAAAAGGCTTAAGCCGGATTTTAAAATCATAGATACAAATGGATAGAGAACTGATAGTTAAAGACGCAGTGGTTTAAAAATTATTTTTTCCGCTAACGGACACGAACGAAGTGAGCATCGAATTGAAGGACAATTTTTAACTTAGCTGATTTAGTAACTCCAACAGTCAATCCCAACCTATCAAATCCACTTGGTGGAATTTCGTGAGCGACCGATATTTCATCAGTTTTAGTCACAGAATCAACATCAATAATCAAGTTATAGATTGCGCTTGGAGGAACAAGACTTTAGCGAATATCATTTTAAATAACTGTCCAGGAATTTACCCAGCTCCCTTCTGCTAAGAGATCAGTCAATTAAGAGGCCAGTCAATAATCCGCTGCCGCCACTCCTTTACCCTTTAATACCGATTTTAAAAAATTGCGTTATTTCACTTGCAAAACGAGGATTACACTTGTAATCTCTCCATTGGCTTACAAATGTAATCCGGCAGTATGACCCCTGCTAAATACGATCTGTACTAACGAGAGGGAAAAGTATGAGTAGCATCCAATTGTCTGACTCTGAGTGGGAGTTGATGAAGGTTCTGTGGGACTGTGAGCCGGTTTCCGTCAATGATATAGCGGCCAAGTTGCATGAAAGTACCCAATGGCATCGGAAGACAGTCCGCACCATGCTAAATCGATTGGTTAAGAAAGGCATAGTTGAGCAGGTAATAATCGATAATATCCAGCACTACCAGGCGCTACTTACGCGAGAAGAATGCTCTACAAATGCCACCCAATCATTCCTTGATCGGGTTTTCGATGGTTCCTTTACGCCTTTCCTTGTGCACTTTACCAAAAGCAACAAACTCTCGGATGAAGAGCGAAAAGCCCTGGAAAAACTCCTTGAAGATTCGTCACCCAACAACAAAGACACCAAGGAGTAAAGACAAATGGAAATGGCTAACAATCTAAACCCATTGGTAGAGTGGCTTGTTATAGCATCAATTAAAAGCACCCCAATTATCGTCGTTGTTTTATTCCTAAGGAAAATACTGTTTACCTATTTGTCCGCGGGTGCGCGCTACGGGTTGTGGTTCAGTGTAGTGATTAGCTTAACTATCCCTATAGGCTGGCAATTCAACATTCCCTTCAGCGCCTTGAACCCCTTAAACACTGAAACCGGGATTAACAATGAAGATCCATTCAACGATCTTTCCGAAACACACCTGAGTGGGGAGGAAATGTATGCCTTTGATTCAGCCGATGATTTAAGTACAACAAACACCACCGATTCAAAGCAAAACACATTAACATTAAGCACCTTCACTGAGAAAAAAACCGATAGCAATGTTGGATCACCAACCGAAAAGAAAACAGATAAACAGGCATTAACCTATGCTCATATATTTGTTTTATTGTGGTTGGCGGGGCTGTTGATTTTCGGCTTTCTGATTGCCGCCAGTTTTTACCGGCATTATAGGATCACCAATGAAGCGGTTAACTGTAGTACCTCTATTCATCGGTTATTTGACTTGTGCGCCGAAAAAATTAGTCTCAATAGAAAAGTTACACTGCTTCAATCCCAAGACGTAAGATCACCTACTGTTATCGGCTGGATCTCACCAAGGTTAATTCTGCCTGTAAACCTGGACACCACACTCAGTGAGAAAGAGATAAGCCATGTACTTCTTCATGAATTAGGACACATAAAACGCAACGATATATTGTTTAACTGGATGCTCTGTATTGTTAACCTGCTTCACTGGTTCAATTCTTTGGTCTGGCTCTTTGTCAGAATAATGCGCCGGGATATGGAGGGAGCTTGCGACGCATTTGTCTTAAACAATTTGTCAAAGGATAAACACCGTGACTACGGAGCGACCCTAATACAGCTAAGCAATATTACCCAGTTGCCAAAATACTCTGCTGCAGGAATTGGTTCTGCAACTGCAGTCGGAATTTTAGAAAATCACAAGGATCTCGTGGAAAGAATAAACATGATTAAACAGTTTAAAAGCATTAGTGCGAAAAGTCGGGCAATGTTTTTAATGATATTTGTCGGATGCACTTTAGCCGCAACGGCTCAGCCCTTAAGTGAAAAGGTAATACTAACCTTACCCGAACTCGCGAAAGTTATTGAAGAAAATACCGGGAAAACGGTTGATTTATCGAATCCTGCTCTGCAGGGTACTTTCAGCGTAAAAAAACCAACAAGCAAAGTGAACTATTCGAATTTTCTCACACTGTTAAATCCACAGCACCTCACCGCCTATCAATATGATGACAAAGTTATCGTTATCAATAAAAAAGATATTGTTCAACATTACAAATATCTCCCTGAGGTTAGTGAAAACAAAGAATATCAAACAGATGAGTGGGTTAAGGCTTCTGTCAAGCTGAAAAATATTTGTGCAACCACTATCCTCCCGGCAATCAGACCATTGATTGGCCGCTTTGATTTTTTCAGAGCCGACCTTGACAGCGGTAGAGCTATCAACCTCGGCATAAACTATGGAAACCTACAGCGAATTGAAACCATCATCCGCCAAGCCGATCAATTGAGCCGTAGAGAAGAAGACTGCAAAGCTAAGGCTGATCAGGCTTACGGCCCCTATATCGGTCGAAAAAAGATGCCTAGCAATATGCCCAGACGTGTCGTGGCTGAGTTTAGTACGAAAACATCAGAAGGAAAACTTGTCGGCCTGAAAACCCTAAAAGGCAAAATTTCAATAATTAACATCTGGTCATCTAATTGTGAAGTTTGCGAAAAAGTGATGCCGGCACTCGACAGGTTATATAAAAAATATCAACACGAAGGGATGGAAATTATCGGCGTTAATCGCGACTACCATGAGGCGGGTCGAACAGTTTTAAAAGATTATGATCCAGACAGTTATTCGCCCCTTCAAGTATCAGACCATAAAAAACTGCAAGCGTACCATGACGATTTTTTGAAACGAGTTCCAGTCAGTTTTCCTTCCATAAGAATCGATAGCGCTAAAGATAAAATCCCCGGCAGCATGAAAGTAAAAGCCGGAGACTCCGTTATCATTGATAGGACAGGAAAAATACAATTCAGCATCTCAGGTTTTAATGAAGACACTGAGGCTTTGTATGAGCGCACTATCAACGAATTATTGAAAAATAATCTATAGAATCAGGAGTGCAATGCCTTATGAAAATACTCAAAATTATTGTTGTCAGTTTACTGCTCACCACCAATCAGGCTTTCGCCATAGAAAATGGAGTACCTCCAGATGATGTAATTACGCTATCAGAATTAGCCGAAAAACTGGAACAGAAACTGAAAAAACCTGTAGTTGTCGATAAAAACTACGCAAAGAATGAAGTCCAAATAAAGCTGGAACGTGCCCTTGAAGATAGGGGCAATCTGCTTACTGAGCTTTCCATCAACGGTTACACAGCAATTGATACAGAGGATTATATTGAATTAATCGATGTTCGGCGTTCTCGAATGTCTGCAATTCCAGTGGTCGATGAAAGCAAACATTACTATCCAAACCAATGGGTTACAAAAATTATTACCGTTGAAAAAGCTTGTGCCTATAAAATTCTACCTATAGTAAGGCCGCTGGTGCCTCAATATGCTCACATGGCAGTCACTGGAGAGGAGAGTCTGGTTATTTCTGATCGTTACGCAAATGTACAGCGGCTATCTTCTATTATTGAAAATATTGATAAAGAAACGAAAGACAAAGCTGGCTGTAACAAAAAATCGTGAACTTAGGATAAAACAACGCCAGAATTTTTTAGTAATTTGATTCAGCATTTTTTATTAACGGAGTTAGCCAATGAAAGATTCCTTTGCTGATAATTTAGAAATACTGACGGAAAAATTACTTAAGAAAGGAAAATCAGGATATAAATCTCGAATTAGGTAAACTGCTCCCGGAATTCCGCCTCTTGGGTCAACATTTAAATGGTCTCTGATCCGGTTTTTCTTCTAGCTTTTAATAGGCTGATAGCTAATGGCTTTTATTTTGTTACATGTATTTATTATTAACGTCACACATTGCTCACCATACCATGCTCACCCCCAGCAACAAAAACGGGCTGTCATCCAAATCACTTTTCAACCTCTGGTTGTTCTCCAGGCGCAATTGTAGTTTCTGTTCAAAGCGCAGCCCTGTTGATACAAAGGTTTGCCAGTGCTTGGCAAATTGCCAATGCAATTTTAGCTCAAACTCCCAAGCGCGCCATTGCAACTCACTTTGGCGGGCAAAGTTTTTATCGTACACCGTCCACTCGCGTCCTATAGGCTGCAGTGTCAACTCAATATAGTGGCTGTCACTTGGCTGCCATCGTAACGCAGTGTCGGGAAAAGCAAGGCGAAGATTAATGTTTCCTTTCAAATGCCACTGCATTCCCAACAGCGGATACAGGCGATAGTCGCCAAAACGATGATCCGCGCACAATCCCCACAGCCAAGCTGTATTGTTAGATACTTTGCTCAACTCCTCCCAGCCTAGCCACAACTGCAGATTGTCGGTAGTCAATTCATCGAGGTTCTTCAATGCATTGGAGGAAGAGGCAATGACAACTGCGGCACCCAAACGGCGTTCGCCACGATGATGGCGTTGCCACCGCTGCATAGGTAGCTGCAAGGTGTGCAGGTCACCGTTGGTCTGGGGAGGCGAAGCCAGATTATTAAATTCCACTGACCGGTACTCATGGGCGATGCCGCCAAAGTATGCAGTACTATTTGTTTTATCGTTGGCCATTTGATGGGTAGTAACCGACGGCAAACGGGCGATGGCTTGAAACTGATAACGCTGTGCCTCTACATCTGCGTCAGCAATATCAACCACATCCGCAGAATCAATGTTGCTGTATTCAATGCTGGCGAAGCTCTGCTCATACTGGGGAACACACGCTTCTCCCGATGCCAAAATCGGTCTGCTGACAACAAACAAAACAACCAGTAAAAAAGAGAGGCCCTGGCGCATAATGAATTCCGGTGTTCGCTGATATCGTTATCAGTATAGTCACTGGCAGGGTTTGATCCGATTAGTCGTTTAAGGCCAAAGGCCTAACCCTCTCAGTGAACGATGTTAGTTAGCTTTGGACTTACTGGTGAGTATCACCAAATTCGAGAGTCTTTATTGTTGTGCCGCCTGAAGTCGCAGATCATCTAACTGCAAACGATACATAATCTGATTGTAGTTGTAGCGTGGCGTCTTTTCTCGCGCATTGGTAAAGGCATTTGTGTAGGTTCCTTCCAGGTAAATTACTTTTCCATTTTCCTTGTTGAAGAATGGATGACTAACCACATTGTAGAAATTATAGTTATCGTGATGAATAATTTTTACAGTTTCTCCATAAGGGCCTTCCGGTTGCACGGCTTCTGCATAATAAACATTGCCCAAGTTTTCAAACAAAAGAATCCAGCGTTGGCGGTATTCATTCCATACCACAGATGACACTCGCTTTGCATTAGCAGGTAATTGCACTTCGCGTTCTTGCCACTGCGCCGGGTTTTGAATCGCATTCCAGTTGTTTGGAATTCGTAGCCATGGATAGAGATACCAGTGGTCATCATGCAAAAAAGGATGCGAGGAATAGTGCTCCTTTGTGCAGCTTGTCTGTACCCATGGTTGGAATATCTGCTTCGCCTCATCAAACAGGGCTAGACCACATTCATCGGGAAATTTTAGACCGTCCTGTCGTGTATAAGTAGCAATGAGCCGCTCCTGGCCACCCTCATCCATCATCGGTATCAACCCTTCTATCCAGACCAGTCCCTTCTTCCCCTGCAAGGGAAGCATTTCCTTTGAGCGCCCTTCTGAATCGATAAAGTAACGGTAGTTCACCCTTACATCCGGATCATCCTGTAAATCACTGGTGGCCGCAGAAACACTGAAATTCCAATAGTTCGGCCCAATGGTATCTCCCCAAATCCAAAAAATCTCGCCCTGATAGATTGCCGCTGACACCGTATCCTGCCCAAGCACTTTTCCCTTTAGTTGGGACTCTGTGACAGGGATGGGAAAACCTGCCATTACACTATCGCGGTAGATACCTGCACCTGTGAGACGATAAAGACGTTCAGCAATCATTGTGCGATGCATTTCTAGTTGCCGCACCCGACCCGGTTCAATTTTTACACTGGCACCACGCCCTATCACAGTATCCTTCGGATACTCGTAACCGTGACTGCGAATGGCAATAAAAACTTCATGCCCATTCAATGACGGTTCATTGATCGCTGCAACTCCGGCACTATCAGTCCAGTACGTCACTTCATTTGGAAACTTCAACTCAACAAGCGGTACGCCCCGACCTGTCTGCTCATCGATTACTTGTAGTACAAAATATTCTGACTTTTGGTTTTGACCACAGGAGCACAGCAGGAATGCCAAACTAATGGCAATAAGAATTCGAAACGCTGGACTTAGAGTGCTATACATTAATTTATGAATCCTCAACCTAACATTTACTGTTAAATGATCTCTGACTCGATTTCCCCTTCATAAAATATAACACCTCAATAACCAACGGCCATTAGGGCCTCCGGCGCCAAAGGCATGTAGTTGATTGATTTGTTAGCTCTAAGCCCTGGTTGACATCAAACGGTTGAAGTACTTCTGGATATTTCTGGTCAATTAAATTTGTAGCTACAACCAAAGGCCGTATTTGTTTAGACCACTCATTTCTCTCATACTCAAAAAGCTTGTATGTAACTTCGTTATCCAGCAAACCTCGCTTATATAAAACTTCTAACTGCTGCCAAAAAGATAACACTCTATACATATCCCTAAAATTTTGAGCTTTGTCCTTATCTCTCCATATCTGCTCAAATGATGGATAATTTTTAAAATCTTCTAACCCTTCAAGAAAAAACCATGTATTTTCACGAGAAACCAACATCTCTTTACTATTAAAATACTCATGAAGATTTTGAGTTAGTCTTATTTTTTCTGATCCATCCTTTACCCAGCTTCGAATAAAAACAGCAATGGCAACACACAAAGATAATGCCGATATTAGAATTGCAATTTGATTTTCTATCACTGAATAAATTTCCTTAATAATTCAGGCCACATAGCGGTTATTTGTTAATCACTTTATTATCGCTCAAAATCTGACTACCTAAGCTAGAATAAAGGATCAGCCACTTCCAAATTATCGAGCATTATCTTTAAATAGGAACCAAAATCTGGCGTATAACCTCGCTGCAGTAGTGCAGATAATTCTATACTATCAATAGATTTTAGAGTTCTCGCATGTGAATTTATTATAATGTCTCGTTCATTTTCTGTGATAAATTTTTCCTTAGCATACAACCAAACTCGGTAAAGACGATTTATCCTCATTAAATTTATGTACGAGATACGCGCTTTTTCATCATCATATTCCCTATCCGGGTTAACTGCCATTATTGCAGCCTTGAGACTATCTTTATTTGCAAGTACAGTCTCATTAAACTTTTGCATCTCAATATAAGATTTTTCAATTATTTCCATTCTATCTTTTCTTTTTTTCCACATATAACCTTGATAGGTCACATAGAAACCTAAGATCAAAAAAATGGATTTTAGTGTAAGATCTAATGTCTCAGCATCTATCATTTACGATTTCCTAGTCGATAACACCAAAAGAACAATAGTTTACTTTTCAGTTACTTGCTTTGTTAAAAGAAAAGCTAGTGCGGAAATAACTACAGCGCATTCAGTTGGCTTTGCTTGTAGCATGAAGTGAGGTCCCTCTACAGATTTAATGCTCATATTATTAAAACTGTTATCCGAGCAAATAAAACCTGGCCCTAGTTAGCTTTGTGAATTAGCGTTTTAAATCCACCATAAGCCATTCTTTCAGCATCGAAACCGGAGTCGGCAGAAGTAATCAATTTTTCCATTCTAGGATCAACCGAAACTTTCGCGTTCGCTTTATCACGTGCTTCACGTGATTCAAAAACCACCCATCCAAATACGATTGTTTCATTCTCACTCGCGGAAAGTAGATCAACGAAAGAGCGCGTTCCTTCCAGCGTCATATCATCACCTGAATACTCGTAATAAGCGAGCGCACCATGTTCTTTCCAAATCTCTGCTACAGCTTCAGCAAGCGGCTTGTAATTCTCTATACAATCACTCGCAATAGGAAAAGCAAAACCATCAATGTAAAAGGACATATTATCTCCAATAGTCTCGGCCAACGCCGAGATCGTTAGCCATATAATACTGCGCTAAACAGCGATAGTGAAAGCACGAAGCACCGAAACGAAAGTCCAGGCACAGCAAGCTGTACCAATGTTTGAGCGCTTTATTATGAATTCTTTTTCCAATCAAACTCCATTTGCCTCGCGGTTCTTTCCGCGAGTTCCAGGTTCGTAAGCCTCGACACTAAATGCAGGCTCATATCGATACCTGCGGAAATACCACCTGATGTGACATATTTTCCTTCATCAACCCAGCGCTGATGTTCAATAACCGTAAGGTCTGGATAAGAGTTGCGCAAATCCTCGATATCTTCCCAGTGCGTAGTGACACGCATTCCTGAAATGAGTCCAACCTCTGCCAGAATGAATGCCCCTGTACAAACCGATGCTACTATTTCAGCTTCTTTCGATACGCGAGCGACCCAACTCAGTACATTTGGCTTTTTCAGCTCTTCTACATGAATACCACCAACAACTACCAAAACATCGATCCGGGGGTGATTATTAAAGTCATGATGAGGATTGATGCTATACCCACCTCTAGCGATAACAGGATGCTCGTTTTCAGCCACCAAAAAAACTCTAGATAGTTTATCGATTTTAGAGAGTCTGCTCGCTGTGGAAAATACTTCAAAAGGCCCAGAAAAATCTAGCACCTCTGCATTCTCGTAAATATAAATTCCTATATTCAAGCAACGATCCTCATGATTTATAAACATAATAGCTAAGGAGAAAGTGGGGTTAGAGACAATCTTTATGTCCGAGTAAATCTAAATCGCCTCTGATCCCGTTTCATACTACTTTGACTGGTTATGCGGCTGTACATTTTTTCATTTTAGTAATCTCCACCGAAGCAGCCAGCCATTCTTTATAGCTTTCAAAAACTGCTGATGTATAAGGTTTTTGGTAATGCTCTTCTAAGGCTGATTCATTTGCCCACTCTTCATATAGAAAAAGGCTTTTTTCAACTTCATTTTCATGTAATTCAAATTGACGGCACCCTGGTTCTTCCCGGGTTTGATGCAAGATGTTAATTATTGCTTGTTTAGCATCTTCGAAATGTTCATTTTTCGGGGAAATCCTTGCAAAAATAAATAAACTGTTTCCGGACATTAATTTATTCCTTCTCTGATTAATGGTAATTCAATGGCTGTTTTATAACGCCCAGCGCACGGGCGAGCTGCGCAGCAGTGAGTCCAGCCACACATAGTGGGGCGTGTGTGCCGCTGCTTGTTATATTTCAAAGCTGAGATACTTTTCATGAAACTCTTTGAACTCGGCCTGCGTTAACTTCCAGTCTTCACCACGAGTTTCAGCCATAGCAACAACCCCAAGTAAAGTTATTGGGTTAGAAGCATTACATTCAAGTGAGCCCTTTGTTGCCCGCCACAAAGTGATATTATCCTCTGGTTCTTTTAGAACCCTTTCTACTTGATACCCTTTTTCTATGAGAGCGTAATAAGCGGGTATGATCGTATTTCCTGCTTCAGAGACTTTCATGGTACTTATTCACATCAAAAAATATAAC
>JANQLG010000007.1 GCA_028280715.1 Spongiibacteraceae bacterium
CTCATGCCTGGCAAGACACCTCTGCTACCGATTATCGCCGTCAATTCGATGTTAATCTGTTCGGCGTGGCAGAAGTTACCAAAGCCGTCTTGCCAGGCATGAGAGACAACAACAAAGGCCGCATCATCAACGTGTCATCCGTTGGCGGCAAAATCTATAGCCCACTAGGAGCATGGTATCACGCCACAAAGCATGCGTTAGAGGGTTGGTCCGATTGTCTACGTTTGGAATTAGAACAATTTGGCATTGATGTTGTTATCATTGAGCCCGGCTTGATTAAAACTGAGTTTGGCGATGTGATGAATGCCCCCCTGGTGGAAAGATCCGGTAACGGCCCCTATGCCAAAATGACTAAATCCGTAGTCGATGCTATGGAAGCCTCCTATGAGAAAGATGAGGCATCTCCACCCAGCGTCATTGCCGAAGTGATATCCAAAGCGGTATCAGCAGCCAAACCAAAAACGCGTTACTCAGCAGGTAAATTCGCGACCATGTTGTTGTTCTTAAGAAAATGGACCAGCGATAGGTTCTTTGACAAAGCCGTTATGAGCCAAGTTAAAAAATCAGGGCAATAGAATCCTAAATTAATATGTATCAAAAAAGGCCAGCTTTATGCTGGCCTTTTATTTTCAATCGTAGAAACTACAACAACATTGACGACTTAAATCACTACCTCAATTCATATTGATTGAAAAAATCTGTCTGATCTTGGCATGTAATAGTTATCGTAATTTAGGGAGAAGGCGATGCTATGTGCTCTGCCGACGATTTCATTTCTTGGGATAAAACCAATGGCTCTGGAATCTCCACTATTATCTCTATTATCGCCCATTGCCAGATAGACACCTTCGGGAACTGTTACGGGACGGAAGTTTGAAAAGTGCGAACCTCGCTTATGGACTCTGATAAGGTGTTCTACACCGGTTAAGTTTTCCAGCCAATCCTCGGTGAAATGGGTTGATGACATATTCTGATAAGAGAGCGACTCGCCGTTAATATATAACCTATTATTTCTCAACTCCACCACATCACCGGGAACGCCTACCACGCGTTTCACCATTTTCTTATCTGTCACCTTGGAGTCAAAGATGATGACATCACCTCTTTCCGGATCTGAACGTTTGTGAAGAGAAATATGAGTAAAGGGAACACGGAGGTCATAGGCCATTTTATTCACTACGATACGATCACCCACCTGAAGGGTTGGTAGCATCGACTCAGAGGGAATCGTATTCCAATCGGCAAAAGCACTGCGGAAAACAAACATTAATAGAACAAACAGTAAAAAACCTTTGTTTTCTTTCCATAGATGGTTGAGTTTTTCCTGCATGATTTGCTCCAAAAAATTTTTATTAGTATTCCTTAGACTATTTTTTTATTCTGGTTCAGTTGAAAATACCTGCTCAACATATTTTTTCAGGTTAACCAAATAACCATTTTGCCGGGGGTTGCCCGGCGGCAAGTCACTTTTCTTTGCTCGCTCAAAGAAAAGTAACCAAAAGAAATAGCGCCCTGTTCCGTCGCCCCTTCAGGGTACACTGCGCTACTCACAAAATAACGGCCGCAATCCGAACTCGCCATTTTTTGATACTTAATCAAAAAATGCCTCAGACATACGGTTGCTCTTAGGGCCGTTATTTTCCTCCGTTGCTCGCCGACTCCAAAGGGATAGAAAAGTCAAAAACATAAAGACAAAATTAACATACAAACCACGTTCGGCTTTCGGCCAAAAGCGGATATTTAAAAACTATTGTGCTAACAATTTGCATGCTTTTAATTATGTCTATAAAACTGTTATTTATTCAATGCTTAACACTAACCAATCTCCAAAAACTTTTTTTGTTTTTCAGTAAGTAACTTATAATCAATACCAAATTCATCAACAAACAACCTAGACATAGCCAAATTTTTTGCAGACTCAACCACATCAGTCAATTGATCCAAATTACTACATAATCCATATGCCCCATAGTAACCACTTATTGTATCTTCTAACTTTCTTGTCAGCCTCGATATAGATACACCCTGCATGATGCAATAATCCAGATCACTAAGTTGCAATATCTTCTGCTTAATTGAATTACACTGATTTTGAGAAACTTTAAGCTTATAACCATCTGATGTATGACTTAGCTCTAGACCTAAAAATTCGATTGGTTCTGAAGGTCTAGCTATTACAGTTTTTGACGAAGTATTTAGAGAGTGTATATTTAAACCTTCTTTTGCCAATTGCTCTACACAAAGCTCATGTATTTCTTCGCATTCTGACTCACTACTCGCAAAGGCAACAAAATCATCAGCATACCTAACCATAGATATACCTTTGGCTTGTATTTTCTGATCAAATTCCATAAGCATCAAATTTGATAGATATGGCGACATCGGCATACCTTGCCTTAAACCAACGCCTTTTTTAATTCCCAGTTTTTTAATACGCCTAGTTATACCATCGTGACGACAGTAAACCTCTGTATTTATCACTGATTCCATTATTGAATGAAGAGACCGTAAACGAACCTTCTTTTTAACACGGCCAATTAATATATCCCTGTCAATTTCATCAAAAAAGGAAGAGATATCAGCTTTATATACCCACTGTTTTTTCTCCCTGTGCTCAATGGCCTTTGTTGCCGCCATATTAACTGAGCGACCTTTTACAAACCCATAACTTATATTGTTAACAAATCCATATCCCTTATCATGAAGTTGTGAAAGTAGAGCACGTTGAACAAGCCTGTCATGTACTGAAGGGACACATATAAGGCGATCTTTTCCATTAGTTTTAGGAATAAAGTGAGGGTTTAAAAGTTGGGGGATATATTTACTTTGGCGAAGGTCGTTTGAAAGACGGTATATTGATTCATCTTCATTTTGTTTAAAATCATTTAGTGAAACTCCATCTAGACCAAAGCCGTCTCTTTTCCTTTTTTTGGACGCACTAAACATTTCGCCCCAAGCTTGAGATAAGTGATTAGTAGAAGAGAAATCATTAAATGCGTTTTTGGCCATATATGTCAGGTCGGCATAATATTTTCTTCTTCCACCGGAGCTATTAAGCCCTCAACCGGCGGAAACATGAACGCCTCTGCACCTTGAGGATACCCGTCGATCTTTGATCGTTGCGTAAACTCAATGGCCATATTGCTGTTGCGATCACAATCGCAATCAGTAGCCCGCCAATGTATCGCCTTCCGCGCAACCTGCGAAACTGCAAATTGGGCGTGCGACAAGTGACAACAGATATATCATATGGACAATTATTTCTATTTCAAGCCTGATATATGTTTTTTTATACAGTATTTGATTTGGTGTAATTCTAGGGGGGATTTCTTACATTAATGTCCGCTTTGGGTCGAAACCAGACATTTTTCAGCTGCAGAAATAAAAGGAAAGCAACTAATAAACTACTGATTCATAACACAAACAAGCCGTCAGGCTTGTTTAACAGTTTTTGCTTTTGACTTTAGATCCCTTTGGAGTCGGCGAGCAACGGAGGAAAATAACGGCCCTAAGAGCAACCGTATGTCTGAGGCATTTTTTGATTAAGTATCAAAAAATGGTGAGTTCGGATTGCGGCCGTAAATTTGTGATTCAAATACGCTAGGGCGTATTTTCACCCTACGGGCGACCTAAAGGTCGTCCAAATTGCTTTGCAATTTGTGAGTAGCGCAGTGAACCCGAAGGGCGACGGAGTTGGGTGCCCTTTCTTTTGGTTCCGTTTTCTTTGGGCATGCAAAGAAAATGAACTCGCCCAACAGGGCGAAACCTTCCCTCACTCACTACAAAAACCAAGAAAAAATACTCACCACCAACCTTTAGCTATATTTATCTTGTTCCAACACTTCCTGCCGCTTCCTTTCATAATCATCATAGGATTCACTGTTTTCCTTAACACATTCTTCATAAACCGAGGGCGGTTGTTTCTCACAGTCTCGAAGCTGGTCATGCTGAATAGTTTGGTACACTTGCTGATTGGAACAGGCAGCAACCAATAGCAGCAATGAAATAATGCAAAAAGTTTTGCTGTTATTTTGTATTCTCATGGTTAATAACCCTGAATTAACTTATGAGACGGGCTCATCTACTTCCTGTTTCAGTGTAGGCCATACTTGATTCCTGCCCTGCCGCTTGGCTTCATACAAATTCATATCAGCTCGCTTTAACCAGGAATCCATATCTTCATCATTATTGAAGTTTGCTATACCCAGACTGACTGTGACCTGTCGATCAGCCAACAGCATACTGCGCTCTACGCAATGCCTAAGAGATTCTGCCAACACTTCCACTTGCCCCGGTGAAATATCCCGAGTCAATACGATAAATTCTTCACCACCAGTACGAAAAACTTTGTCGACTTTTCTTAACCGATTAACAACAACATCAGCAAACGCTGTTAAAACATCATCGCCAGCCAGATGCCCGAGCGAATCATTAATGGCTTTGAAATTATCAATATCCATGGCAATCAAACTGGTACTGCTCAAACCGCGCCGGCTTTGCTCCATAGCTTCTTGCAGCGCTTCATCCATATAGCGACGGTTGTAGACTCCGGTTAGCGGATCAATGATGGCGAGCTGATTAAGTTTTTCCTGCAGATTTTCTATCAATCCTTTTACCAGGTCACCGAAGTAACAGGCCATCAGATAAGTCACAGAAAATCGTGCGGCAAAATCGAAGGTCATAAAATAAAAAGCGGCTGGAATTAATAACAGCAAGCTGATAATCGTCATGATTCTTGCTGCTAAACGGCCGGAGGAAAAAAATGTGACGATAGCTACCGGATAACACCACAGCGCCACGCGTTCTCCGTTGGTATAAATACCCCATAGAACAGCCGCCAAAATCACGCTGTAAGTAACCACATAAGGTATAAGCACCTTACCTTTGCGATAAATACACAGCGCATTAGCAGTAGCCAGGCAGACTATACCGAGGCTTAACAGCGCCAACATAATTCGCCCCTGAATAAAACCGGCAATAGCAAAAGGGGCTAGAAAGGGGATTGTGCCCAAACCAAACACCATGTAGGCGAGCTTGGGAAAATCAGCTATTGGGCTTAATGAGTGGTTGTTGTTTTTCGTCATAGGGTTAAGTTAACACGCTTTCAACTGGACTACCTATTTCAACAGCTGATGATTTTCCGGCAGCTGCCGTGAAATCCATAGTGCTAACTTATGTTTAATGGCAGGTTCTTTTTCATCACCTTTGGCTAAAGGCTGGATTAATTTATCGTGAACCAACAGGCGATAGAGATAGACAATTTTTTCGTGGGAGGAGTCAGTGCCCTCGAATTTACCCACACCGCGTTTCTCGGCATAGACAGCACCTACCCGCAGGGCCTCTTTTAACAGGGCAGCTTCATTTTTTAGTTTTTTCATTAGGAGCAATCCCATATCCATGGACTGCTGCTACGTTACTCAGTCTGTAGCGCACTGTCTAGATGAAATAATATAGAAATTGCACTACAACTGTTGAGTTTTTGATCAAATCAATGCGCGTCCGGCACCACACCTACCTGCGGCATATCAGCCAAGCCGATATCGCGAGCATGTTGCTCAAAATCTTTGTTCTTCCAAAAGAAGGCACCAGGCATCGTCGTGGGAACCACCAATACATAAAACAATGCACGCCCCACCAGAGCCACAGCAATAGCGGATAAAGCCACTACCGACCAGGCAATCAGACCCACCACATCACTCATGCCCAAAGCCAGCAACGCGATAACGGCCAACAGGTTGACGGCCGTTAATACATTTCTGGCCTGATAGCTTTTACCAAAGGTCGTACATTGAATGTAGTGCGAAGCAGCACCTTCGTTGCCGGCAGCATTCATATCACGGGCATGCAGCAGTAAACCCAACCCTTCAGAAATAATGCCTGTGGCCATCATCACACCACTGATCATTAACAGTGAATCCAGAGCCAGGTTTTGCAGCATCAACGCAGGCACACCCAATACCGCAATCACAATACCACCGAGAATCAGGCTATTGCCCACAAAGGAGAAACCGGTATGACTGTGATTCCAGAATGGACGAGCAGGAATGCGATAACAACGATACATGTAGTACAAACCAACAGCGCCTGCGGGTATCGCCAACGCACCGAAGAAATTTGCCACAGCTGTCAGCGTACCTCCAGCAATCAATTCACTACCAAATACTGATTGAAACATTGATTGAAATAAGGCGTTATTCGGCAACACGCTTAACATATGCATACCGACACAGATCATAAAGACAAACACCCCCAAACCTTCGCGGCACACAGGTGAATAACGCAGGTTATTAAAACCGCGATAGAAGCGCAGCGGTTTGCCGAGATGCATGGTAGACATCAACAAGCCAACACCACAAAGCCCTAATACCACTAACAATAACGGCACATACATAACCGAGTTAGTTAATGCCTGAAGGCTTTCTACACCCAATTGAGTTCCTAAGAAGGTAACAAAAAACGCACCCAAAGCCGCCTGCGTGCTAAGCGTGAAAATCACCAACGGGTTTTCCCGCGAGGATAATTTTTTGATATTCCAGAAGATGTCTTTACCTTTTTTCTGATCCACCACCGGACGATAACTGCCATCATCCTGTTTGTGATATTTCACCGGCATGCCGTCGGTACGCTTGACTTCATCCGGCATTTTTTTTGTTTGTTGGAAACGGATATTTGGCTTGGAAATATTTGGGTCGGGAAAGCCGGGAATTTGCACTTTGGCCTGCTCACGATTTTCCGGCGTGTTTTCCACCACACCAAAATTCAACGCATTGCCCAAGCAAGCAGAAACACAGGCGGGTTTTAATCCCACCTCAAGGCGATCCACACACATATTACATTTGGACACCTGTCCCTGGATGGGATCAAGTTGGGGCGCATTATAAGGACACACCCAGGTACAGTAGCCACAACCGAAACAGGTATCGGGGTCCTGAAGTACAGCACCATATTCGGCATGCTTGGTGTAAGCACCTGTTGGACAGCCTTTCAAACACACTGGGTCATCACAGTGGTTACAGGCCATGGAAATGTTCATACGGGTAAAGTCGGGAAAGGTGCCCCCTTCCACATAACCCACCGAACGGAAACTGATATGCGCAGGGTTATCGTTTTTCTCTGAGCAAGCCGCTTCACAGGCGTGACAACCAATACAGTTATCAGCAGTGAAATGGAAAGCATGCTGCTTGTTACGATTGGGGTTGCAACCAACACCAGGCTCATCATTGATGAACATTTCGCGGTCAACAGGCGCCTCACCACCAGAACGAGCGATCAGATCAATCGGTGCTTCATAATAATTGACCTCTTCTGTTTCCTTATCGCTAAGGAAAGCATACGTCGGTTCATCATCTCGTACTTGCCACATAAAAGTAAAACCTTTGGTTTTTTCTAACGAAAAAGCCGTGTTGCCACTGCTAATTCAAACTTTCTTTATAAGCTTTTGCGTCGGACGTCTGACACTCAATAAGCCCTACGCTCTACATTTAATTTCGCCGCTTCTGCCTGATCCACATGTTCGATACGCACCGCACATTGCTTAAAGGCTGGCTGGCGCGAATAAGGATCCAGCAAACCTAAGGACAGACGGTTTACACAATCGTGATAATGCATGGGAATAAACACCATATCGCGCGGTACACGATGTGTTAGTTGAGCCATCACCACTGCATCACCACGCTTGGACACCAAACGCACATACTGCATACTGTTGATACCTAAATCCTTGGCAGCATCGGGATTGATTTCCATATACGGGGTAGGACTGAATTTGTTCAAGTTACCCAACTTGCCCGTTTTAGTACGAGTATGAAAATGTTCAACCACACGACCGGAATTTAACCAGAATGGAAATTGATTATCGGGCACTTCATTGTTCTCAACGTACTCCATTGCTAACAAATTAGCTTTACCGCTCGGTGTCTGAAATACACCATCGGCATACAAACGCTGATCCCCTACTTCCTGACCTTCACGCATTGGCCATTGCAGGCCATTGTTCTGCTCAATTAAATCATGGCTCATGCCGGAGATATCCAACGTGCGTTTCTCGCCCTTGGACAGCACTTTCATCTCATCAAAAATTTCTGATGTCGATTCAGGGAAATGAATCTTTTGGCCATTCTCAAAACGCTTGGCCAGCTGATTGAAGATCCACCAATCGGGTTTGGCTTCTCCCGGCGGATTAACAAATTGACGGACAATATTGACGCGGCGCTCGGTGTTGGTTTGCACACCTTCCTTTTCACCCCAAACCGCTGCAGGTAAATACATATGTGCATAATGTGTAGTTTCACAATCTTTATAGCCATCCTGTACGACCATAAACTCCAGCTTTTCTAACGCTTTTTTGATGCGGGGCTGATTTGGCATGGAAGTTAATGGATTGGTAGCAACAATCCATAACGCTTTGATTTGGCCCGACTCAATGGCAGGAAAAATATCGGTTTGTTGCAGGCCGCGTTTTTTCGGAAAGAATTCGGGGTCCACTCCCCAAAACTTACCTATCTCTTCGCGGTGCTCTTCCTTCTCCAATGCACGGTAGCCTGGTAAGCCTGAACAAGATGACCACTCGCGAGTACCCATCGCATTACACTGGCCGGTAATGGACAAACTGGTGCCGCCGGGAATGCCGATATTACCGGTAATCAGATTGAGGTTATTGATACCACACACACCATCGCTTCCGTGTGTACTCTGGTTAATACCCATCGTCCAGATACTCATGGCTGATGGCGCATTGGCATAGATCCGCGCCACATGGCGAATCATATCTTCATCAATGCCACAAATTTTTGAAGCAGTGGTTGGATCGTATTTTTCTACGGTTGCTTTGAAAGCTTCAAAATCATTACAGTGAGCATCGATATAATCTTGTTTCTGCAAGCCCTCTTGCAATATCACATGAGCCAGTGCGTTAAGCAGCACCAAATCAGTACCGGGAGTAATTGCCAAATGAATATCAGCAAACTGAGCCATCATGGTGACACGAGGATCAACCACAATTAACGGGAATTTGCGTTTCTCCAGTGCTTCTTTCAAACGCCAGTAAATAATGGGATGCTGCTCGGGCAGGTTGGAACCAAAAGCCATTAAACAGTGCGTGTTTTCAAAATCGTCATAGCAACCTGGAGGACCATCGGAACCAAAAGAACGTTTGTAGCCTGATACTGCAGAGGCCATACACAAAGTGGTATTGCCATCATAATTGTTAGTACCAATCGCACCACGCACCAGCTTGCCCAGGGTATAAAACTCTTCCGTCAACAATTGCCCGGTAGACACTACTGCAACGCTGTCACGGCCATATTTATCCTGAATGCGCTTAAATTCAGAGGCCATATGATCGAAGGCGTAATCCCATGTTGTCGGCTGGTAATCTTCGTACATCTTATCGCGAATTAGCGGTTGCGTGCCGCGACCGGAAGACTCCGACAACTCGTGCTCGAAAATACCCTTGATACAGAGCTTACCCTGATTGACATGCGCACCGCCTTTGCCACGGCTGGCCACTGGCTTGCCCTCGGCATTCAAGCCCACTTCCAGGGTACAACCCGTCGAGCAGTAGCCACAGACAGCGTATTTCCATTCTTTGACTTGTTTATCAGCAATTTTGATGGGCTTACGGTTCTTACGGCTGAGTAACATCTATTAGCAACCCTTATGCACCAATTTGATACATTAATTTCAAAAATGGCATTAATTTGAAGCAGGAAATTCCCGTTTAGGGCTCAAACTGCATGTTCTATAGTGGGTATTTCAAGAACTATGCCAGAGATAATCTTATGAAATAAAAAAACCAAGCAGCTAACTTGGTTATTAGGTAACTATTTAATTTATATAGAGAATTGCACCACAAGGGGGTTTGAGGAAAATGACACCAAGAACAAAATGCACCATCTTGATGCAACTAATTGAGTCACAGCAAAAAGAAGCCCTCCACCGTCTCTACGGCGGAGGATTTTAGGGATTACTCGCTGATTTCTGCCTTCATAACGGCAACTACTCGACGATTTGCCGAGCGACCAGCCGCCGTATCATTGGTGGCTATAGGCCTGGCAGCACCAAAACCTTCAGCGCTTAAACGGCCAGGGTTGATACCAAAATTCTCGATCAGCACTTTCATCACAGAACGAGCACGGCGCTCAGACAGCGCGACGTTATAGTCTGCATTACCCGTGCTGTCAGTATGCCCTTCAATAACTGCACTGACATCAGCAAATCGCTTCATGAAGTTTGCTACTGCCTCTATCTCCGACATGTATTGGTTTGTCACCACATCCGAGTTAGTCGCAAAGTTAACATTTAGGGTGATCTC
>JANQLG010000027.1 GCA_028280715.1 Spongiibacteraceae bacterium
CAGACATAAAAAAACACCCGGGGGGTGTCTAATTGTTTCGTTCTTTTAAATGGCGGACCGGACGGGACTCGAACCCGCGACCTCCGGCGTGACAGGCCGGCATTCTAACCAACTGAACTACCGGTCCGCATAACCGATATAGGATTTACATCCCTAAAAAGAGGCACTCGAGATTGGTGGGTGATGACGGGATCGAACCGCCGACCCTCGCCTTGTAAGGGCGATGCTCTCCCAGCTGAGCTAATCACCCCTCTCGAACGTGGGCGCATTCTACAGCAATCGAACTTCTTGTCAAACCCTGCTAAAAGAAAAACACTAAAAAAATTCCTTTATTGCTAATTGACTGTTTTACAAACAAAAAAAGAGTTTTTATAGGTTGCCAGTACACTAGTAAATAGCCATCTAAAAAGCAGAAAATTCAGGCAGAAAATACATTAAAAATATCAATCTCAATTATCTCTGTACGCCATTCGGTGGGGTGATTAATAGCCACCTCTTGATCAGACCTCAGCAGAAAACGCCTGTGGAAATATATAAAGAATTCAGTTTTGAAGCCGCACACCGCCTCCCCAATGTGCCTGAGGGGCATAAATGCGCACGATTGCACGGGCTTCATGTTACGTGCGCTTATACGTTTCGGGACCGGTTGACGAAAATACGGGCTGGGTTATGGACTTCGGTGACTTGAAGAAAGCCTTTGAATCCATATACGATCAACTCGACCATTACTACCTGAATGATATTCCAGGGCTGGAAAACCCAACTAGCGAAAACCTGTGTAAGTGGATATGGGCAAAACTAAAACCTGAACTCCCCATTTTTAGTAAGGTTGAAGTTAAGGAAACCAGCGGCAGTATTTATTCAGGTGAGTAGCCTTTAAGTCGCTTTCGCAATCTTCAGCCTGTCAAAATTTGATCACATTTCCAGCTCGCCTCTGATAAATAATAGACGCCTCTTCGCTGACAGTTATACACAAAAGCCAGAAATCAATTTAAAAATGCTTCAAGGATTGAATTAGATTACAAACAGCTTTATGTAGTTACTATAACTATTTGTTTTTATTAATTTTTTTAATATTGTATAAAATTTACGCAATTTGACAAAGCTATTACAGCCACTGATCTGGCAGCTGACTTGAACAAGTTGCCCACAACTATATCCACAGTTTCTGTGGACAACATTTCTAGCTTAAATCAAAACCAGAAGCGATCATTGTGACTATATCGATCATTTGCTCAGGGTTTTCATAGCGCTTTCTTTTCATGACTTGCCAGTCGATTGAAGGGCCGGCATCTGCGGGCAAAATGATCGACATCACTTCCCTGTCGTTGATGAAAACACCATGCATTCCTGACACCGGGGCAAAATCCGCTGCAATGACAACATCAAATTCAGGTATTCCCCGATGATGAGGCACTCGATTAATAGGCGTATTTCTCTCACCAGAAAAACTGTTGTAGACATTATCAATACGGTCTTCGAAGCCCTCAGCCTTGAGAATATCAACTATCGTTTGACGCCTTTTTTCAGCTTCGGCATCTTTGTCAGTGGGTGATGCCGTATTCTGTTGTTGAACACTGGCATAGTTATCGAGGGATTCACCATAGCGAGTTAGCGGCTTGATGTTTAAGTGCCCCATCAACGCCTTAAGCTTGGCTATTTCATTGGGGTCGTGGGCAAAGATTTTACTGTAATCCAATGACTTGGATGCGGAGATAAGAACTTGCGCCTCTTTAATTAACAGCTCAAAACTACTCATATGTAACAGGTATCCGATTTTTCATTTTTATTGCCAAAGGAAAACAACCTAAGCATAGACCTATACAGGTATTTTGGCTCCCCAATCAGCCATATTGCATTCCTCTCATCAACAACTATACCTATAGATGATTGTCCCACATGTAATAAAACCATCACTGTAGCGTAAAAAAATGAGGCGAATTTGCAGTTTTTTGTACTAAAAATATTCGCTTGTAATATTAATGAAATATTTCTGACCCATTATTGCAACGATTTTGTAACTAATACTAAACAAAAAGCTAATCTACTGTCACTTGGAGATCTTTCGATGAAACAAACGCTTCTTTCTATAGCTATATCATCCGCAATTGCCGTTCCCTCATATGCGGGTACTGTAACCTCTAAAGGTGAGGATTTGGTGATTGACACTAATGGTGGCTTCTCAATTGAAACTGCCAGCGGTGACAAAAGCTTCCAGATCGGTGGTCGCCTGCAGTGGGATTTTGACGACACAAAGTCTGACACTACTGATAGTCGCGATTTTGATGCTAGACGTGCAAGAATTGCCCTCAAGGGTAAAGTGGGCGATTGGTCCTTCAAATCTCAGTTTAATATCGCTGAAAGTGACGGTGGCGACGGCGGCAACGCAGAAGATTTATATATTCGCTACAGTGGCTGGGGCAAACAAGCAGAGCTAACCATTGGTAAACAACGGGAGCCCTTCGGACTGGAAGATCAAACCAGTTCCAATTCTATTACCGCTTTAGAGCGTTCTGCAGTAACAGAAGTCTACGCACCAGCACGAAATGCCGGTATTCAGGTCAGTGGTAAAGGCAGTAACTGGACCTATGGCGTCGGTATTTTTGAAGCAGAGGGTGACGGCCCTGACGATGCCGACAACACCGCTTTAACCGGTCGTGCAACCTTCACTCCCATTAAAAATGAAAATACACTGATACACGTAGGGCTAGGCTACACAATGCGTGATGGTGACAACAGCAGTGAAGAAGTCGATGTCCTCGGACTTGAAGCCGCAGGCACCTTTGGAAGTTTTCACGCCCAGGCAGAGTTCTTTGATGCCGAATTGGGTGACTCCGATGAAGACGCTTACTACGCACAATTCGGTTATATCATCACCGGCGAAACCCGCCCCTACAAAGATGGCAAATTCAGAACGGTTAAACCATCCTCGGATAAAGGCGCCTGGGAAGTTTATATTCGCCTAGAGGAAGGCTTTGGTAAATATTCTGATATCGGTCTGACAACTGGCGAAGGTGAGCAAACAACAATCGGTGTTAACTACTATGCCAACAATCACATTCGTCTTGGCCTAAGTTACATGGATGGCGAAATGGATGACACTAATGTCGATGGTGACGAAATCCGTTTACGCACGCAGTTTGTATTCTAAGCGTATTCGATTTATTCCATTATTTAAGCGCTATAGAAAATCCCCTTTTCTATAGCGCTCTATTCCAGCAAGATTCGGGTGGCTAAGACTTTGTAGAAGACTTATTCTGCACGCATGAACAGTAATACCACTTCTCATATGCATCGCCACTATCGACTAGTCGAAAAAGCTCTGCGTTATATTCATCAGCACAGATACCAACAACCGTCGCTGGCACACATTGCCGAACACTGCGCTATTAGCGAATTTCATTTACAGCGAGTCTTTAAAGAATGGGCTGGTGTCAGCCCCAAACAATTTTTGCAATCCTTAACCAAACAAGATTGTCTACAAAGACTTCAGCAGGGCGAAACAGTATTGTCTGCCTCTGATGCTTCGGGGCTTTCTACCTCCAGTCGTCTGCACGATCTATTTATTACTCTCGATGCAGTTACACCCGGAGAAGTACGCGCCAGGGGTAACAACATCACCTTTTATTACGCTGTACACGACTCTCCATTTGGACAATGTTTTATTGCCATCACTGAGCGAGGAATTCATCGTATGGAATTTGTCGATGAACATAACAGTATCGACTCGGTAATTGATCTACTTAAAACACAGTGGCCCATGGCCAAATTTGTAAAAGAAGAAATCCAAACAGCTGACTATATCGATAGAATTTTTGGCGAATCAACAAACTCGAGTAAGGTTCGATTATGGATAAAAGGTTCAGCTTTTCAATTCAAGGTATGGGAAGCACTACTCCGCGTTCCTTCGGGCAGGTTATGTAGCTATTCCACTCTAGCTAAGGCTATTAAACAACCCCGGTCTGCCCGTGCCGTTGGAACAGCGGTAGCTAATAATTCAGTTGCTTTACTTATCCCCTGTCACCGCGTTATTAAAAATATCGGCGTGCCAGGAAACTATCGTTGGGGAGAAACTCGCAAACAGGCATTAATTGGCTGGGAAGCTTCAGAAAACGCCGAATTCATTTAAGCACATCACTCAACATGCTCATCGTACGAGAAAGCAGCGATGAATTTTCATCATGTATTTCTTTATAGTGACTAATCATTTCTTTTTCGACATCAATCGTGCAATAGATCATCGCTTCCGACCAGTCATGTACGGATCCTACATCTGCACTAAGCACGACAAAATATTCGTCTGTCTCATGATTGTAGCGTGTAGACAATGGCAAGATGTGATTACGCAACATTCCACTGCCCATCTTGGCCTTACTTTCCAAAACACAGGCATCGTAAGCATCCATTAAACCAAAGGGAGTTTTAGAAAAATCGCGCTCATAAAATACCGATTCACCACCAACAATAGAATAAGTACTATCGATTTTTAAAGTGAGAACAGCAATAGAAATGACGAGCATCAGAATCAGAAACACACCCACAATCCTGGAGGGTACTGTTGAAGCCTGCAATGAAATTTTGGCTGATAATCGGGAAAAGTATTGCAGCAGAAGCTGTATCGATTCTGACTGCAACAGGTCACGCGCGATCATTTTGCTACGTGAATAATATGATCTGAACATGTAACCATACTCTTTCGGTAACCGTTCGACCCATACGCTTTAGCTATCTATAACTAGAACTAGCTAGTCCTAGTTCGCTTATGGGCACTGGCTTTGCGTCTCTGCGTTACCACAGATTTGCCATTTTCAGGAAAATTGGTTGTTTGGATAAAGCCTGGTCAGTTAACCACCCAAATCCACTTTGAATTGTGAACCCTAAAGTACATTTGGTCAATGTTTGACCACCAAATAATCTATTGTGAATCTGGCCATGACTGACAAAAATCAGCCTTACCCATCTCAGGCAACGGTTTAAATGCCCCCTGAATAGTACCGATGTACAGAAAGCCGACTACTTGTTCATTATCTGCCAAACCCAACCCTTGCTTGACCAGGCTGTCATAAGCAACGCCTCCAGTCCTCCATATACCTGCATAACCCTGCGCCTGTGCTGCCAATAAGATGCTATGAGCGGCACAACCAGTAGAGATAATTTGCTCAATTTCGGGCACTTTGGGGTGCTCCTTAATCGAAGCAACAGCTACAATAATCAGTGGCGCTCGTAATGGCTTGGCCAACATTTTATCGATTTCTTCCGCTGTCATCGCTTCCTTTCCCTGTTGTTGCCTGTGCTGCTGTTCCACATCAACAAAGAGCTTTCCCAGTTGATCTCTAGCGTTGCCTGCTATGGTTAAAAAACGCCAGGGTCTTAATCGCGCATGATCAGGCGCGCGCAAGGCTGCTTGAAAAATATCCTCAAGGACATCGCCCTCAGGAGCTGGCTCTTTCAGTTTAGGTGCTGAATTTCTAGTGTGTAGTAATGTTAAGGCATCCATAAGTATATCTACTGATCTGTGAAGTAAAAAACCATCCTAATAAAGACTACAATTTATCATCAAGAGCTTATGCTAGATTAAATAAATCTTGTCTACATCTGTGAATCATTGACTACACTTTATAAAAGCTATTCTGGTTAGTGTAAATAGTTAGGTTTTTTGTTGTGAAGAAAAATATTGCTCGGCCCGGCCGCACTATTCAAGAAAATGTTAAAACGCCAATTCATGTATCAGGCTTGAAAATTGGCATGCATGTTTGCGAATTAGACAGGCCCTGGCTTGAAACCCCTTTCATACTGCAGGGTTTTACCATCAATGACCAGAAAGACATTGATACATTGGCCGAATATTGTGAGTACGTTTATGTAGAGGGCGCGGAAGATAAATGGCAAGCAGCTGAGGAAAGAGCCGTTTTATCCAAACCCGCTGCCAAACCGAAAGCCTATGACAATACTACTTCAAATAAAAACGAATACCATCGCGCTGCAAGTATTCACAATACTGCTCGACAGTTAACCAGAAGTTTTATGGATGATGTCAGGCTTGGACAGGGAATCAATATCCAGGAAGTAAAGGCCAGCGTATCGGAATGTGTATCCAGTATTCTACGAAATCCCGACTCCATGATGTGGCTGTCAAAAATTCGTAAAAAAGATGACTATACCGCTGAGCATTCATTAAACGTTGGAATTTTGGCAATCACCTTTGGCAGGCATCTAGGTGCCTCTGAAGAAGATTTAAATAAGCTCGGATTTGCCGGCATGCTCCACGATGTCGGAAAAATGCGCACTCCCAACGAAGTCCTTAACAAGGAAGGCAAATTAACTGAAGCAGAATTTAAAACCATGCAGGATCATGCCACGCATGGCCGCGATATTTTGATGAATCATAAAAATATTTATCACGGCGCTGTCGATGTTGCCTACAGCCACCATGAATCGTTGGACGGCAGTGGTTATCCGAGAAAAATTAAAGCTTCCGGTATTACCGATTTTACCCGCATCATTACACTTTGCGATGTATATGATGCAATAACCAGTGATCGAGTTTACAAAACTGGTCAATCATCTTTAGAAGCATTGAAAATTCTTTACCAAAACAAAGGAATTAAATACGACGAAAAACTGGTTACAGATTTCATCAGCTGTATTGGCCTTTACCCACCTGGCAGCATAGTAGAGCTTAAAAATGGTATGGCTGGCATAGTAATTAGCACCAATTACCGAAACCGGCATTTACCAAAGGTATTACTACTGCGCGACAGTGAAAAAATGCCCATGCCAGAAAAAGTCATTAACCTCGAACAACTTTCCCGCAAAAATGATCAGGAGCATATTATTAAGAGTATAAAATCAAACGGGAGTTTTGGTATTCGTATTGAGAGCTTTATCGAAAAAGGGCTCACTATAGAATAATTTCTAATAACTATTCATGAGCCTCATCTATCGCTATATCTGGAGAGCCAAATAAACGTATACGATCTTCAGGAGCAGGATGAGAAGATAAATATCCTTCTATTATTCGTCCAATTTGTTTATTGTTATAAGAAACTGAAATCCCATCGTCCTCATCTTGTTTATCAATTTCATCGACTCTTTTCCAGTTAGACATTCGCCATATAATGTTAGAAAAATATACAGGATTTATCTCATGCTCACGTAAAAATTCCAACGCAAATTGATCCGCTTCTCGTTCAAATTCTCTGGAATAAGCCATTTCTATAAAAATAGCCGGCGCAGCAATTATACCGGAAGAAACACTAGCAATATCCCCTGTTACCATTGTTATTATAAATACAAAAAATGAATCCTGTATTATACGACGAAGAATATGCCGCTGCTCTACATGCCCAACCTCATGAGCCATCACTGCTAATATTTCTTTATCACTTCCTGCTATCTCAACCAAATCATCAGTAACAACAATATCACCAGAAGGTAATGCAAAAGCATTTGGTCCAACATCTTCACTATATCGAAAATGTAATTTCATCTGATAAGTGCTGTCTGAAAAATATCGATCAAAAAGCGCCTGCAACTCTTGTTGTTTAGACTTATCAAGTCTTGAAGTATCAAAAACCCATTCATCTAATGTATTAAGTGTATATTGTCCCAATTGTTGAGACATAGAAGGCGGTAATCGATAAGCAATGATTTCACTAGTAGCAGGTATGATATATTTTGTCGTTATCCACAATGATAAAATAACAACGACAATACCAACAAAAACAAATCGCCAATGACTTTCAAGATAATGCGCCAGCCCTGAATACTTCGCTGCCTCTCCAACTTTCAACCAAGAATCAATTATCTCATTATCCTTTGTCTCAAATTTTCCACCATCAGAAAAATATATTGATCGAGGTGTATTGCCAACTCGAGAAGCAATTTTTAACTGCTCGAAGGAAACAGAATCAACAATCTTAGTATTATCGCAATGCAGCTGAATAGAGCCATCAGCTAATTTTTCGAGGCGCGCTGGGTATGGCTGTGAAGTTTTGCCATCATAGTAAACACCGGAAACATTACTCATTGATGATTCCAACTCCCAAAGTTACACGTTAAAATGCAAGATCTATATCAAAGATATCACCCGCCTCTTCTCCAAGAGCTTTGACATCTTGTTGTTGTGCTTCAACATAATGATCCAAATTACCCTGTAACATCATTTGCAGATTTTCAGTACGATAACGAGCTATCCTGACTTTCGCCCAGGGATAAAAAAGTCCTAAGGTTAAAATAATGGCAATAGTGTTAACAAAATACAGTTTAAAATAAGGCCATATTTCCAGCGAAGAACTAAAACTATGATCACCCAGCTGGGTATTATCAAACATCAAATTAATAGTTTCGACCTGAATAAAGGTTACAACCAACACATAACCCGCCATCAACACCAACACACTTAATAACGGATTTAATAACCCCATAATGCCAGAAGCTATCACACTTAAAAACAATGCAAAGGCCGCCGTCAAATAAATCCGATAATACTGACCGGAGGAAACAGTAAAAGTAAACTGATCAATGCCATAGCGCGTGTTACTTACAAAGTAACGAGCTTGCATATAAATCATATAAGGAAACAGTAAACCCAAGGTGAATGGCAGTAACAATAGCATCAAGGTATAGGCTTTCGCTGCCTCCCAAACGGTGCCATCAAAACCAAAGCGGATATTACGATAGGCGGTATAGCGCATTCTAAAACGTAAACTTTTAGAGATCAGCCAGGGAAGGAAAATCAAGAAAACTAGTAGCAATATGCCTGATATCTCAGGATAGAATTCTCCAGAAAGCACATAGGCTAAAAATAGCACTACAGCGATAACTCGCCCTTTTAAAATAGTGACAGGATCCGCCAAATAATCAAAGGCACTATCGTTTAGCCAGGTATTACCATAAAAATATTTATTGGTTCTTACCTTTGCCCAGGCTGAATAAATACCCAAAGTAATAATGCTCAAAAAGATGTTTACAATCCATATCTTAAAAAATTCAGCGCCATTACCTGTAAATTTAAATTTAATGCGTTTGATGCGACCTATATCATCTGCCATCGCAAAATTGGTTGCCGCCGTATGCTCCTGAGGCCCGGATTCAACCTCAAGCTGATCTACTGACATGGTAGTGAATGAAGAGGCTTTGTCTTGTTCATGACCATCATCACCCGCTTTAAATATTGTTGATTCGACATCTGCTGGCGATGTGGAAAAAGAGGTTGTGCTCTTCGTCTCGTTATTTACTACTTCAATATCTTCAGATACTACATTTTCAGGGTCAGGCTCTAATGTAATTAACGATTCAATCTCATCAATAACTGGCTCAAGATTAACCAACACACCAATCGCACTTAATCGCTTTTGATAGATTAATGCCTTTTTTTCTTCAACCGCTTTTTTCAATACTACATAGTCGGATGTTAGAAGCTGTTCAGCCTTGCCCTCGCTGATATTAAATAATTCAGCAAAATCTTTGACGATCTGATCCTGATCCGGTGAAATAAGCTCTCCCTGAAAAATAACATTAAAGCAAGACGCACTCATGAACTGGTTCCTTGTATAAAGAGAATTCCCATTAAAGTTCTACAATAAAATTGATCTTAATTATATGATTATTGTTGCTATATTTAGCAGCATACCGTTTTTTAAGCTAAACAAATAGCCAACAATCTCACATTCAAACCCCTAAAGAGGCAAAACGATGCGGTATTTACACACTATGATCAGAGTACAAAATCTTGATGACTCTTTGGACTTTTACTGCAATAAGCTCGGGCTTGTAGAAGTCAGCCGTTATGATCACGAAACAGGTAGGTTTACGCTGATATTTCTCACTGCCCCCGAAGATCTAGAAAACTTCAGAGAAAACAAAGCCCCTGCTATTGAGCTGACCTACAACTGGGATACCTGTGAATACGATGGTGGCAGAAACTTTGGCCACTTAGCTTTTCAGGTAGATGATATCTATGCCACTTGCCAAAAACTCATGGATTCCGGCATTACAATTAACCGACCACCCAGAGATGGACATATGGCATTTGTTCGCTCACCCGATAACATTTCGATTGAACTATTACAAAAAGGTGATTCACTAACACCGCAAGAACCCTGGGCATCAATGGAAAATAGTGGTGAGTGGTAATTTAGAATTGTAACTAGAAATAACAACTAATAAACAGCAACTAACAACAGAAGTTCTCTGCATCACTGCTCATGTAGCAGCGATGCAGAGCTAAAGAATCAACGCAGACTGTCGTTGATATTTTTCAAGACTTTATTACCCGGGCACAACTCAGATTCTGTTAACTTGCGCAAAGGTTTTTTAGAAGAATCTATTGTCTCATGCAACTCTTGCGAATCAGGATCCATATAAAGCAAACCCGTTAGAATTTTATCTTGGGCTTTGTAATCTTTAATCAACGCCAGCGCCGAACGACGGCTGTGGATATCCAGTTTTTCATCCGCTTTATGCAGGTGTACAACAGAACCATCATGCAAGGTGACTTCTTGAGAGGTTCCTGGATGATAGCTAGCTGTGATCTCTTCTTTCATTGGAACAAAATCAACGGTACCTGTAGCAGCCAAGTGATCACGCACGTGCTCATAGCCCTTGGTCGAACCAGCATTATTGTTAAAAGTTACACAAGGAGAAACAATATCAATCAAGGCAAAACCCTGATGTGAAATTGCCGCTTTAATCAAAGGTATTAACTGTTCTTTGTCACCAGAAAAACTGCGTGCAACAAAAGTAGCGCCAAGTTGTAAGGCAACACTAACCAAATCAATCGGCTCAAAAGGATTAGGTTCACCTTTTTTACTCATCGAACCGACATCTGCAGTAGCAGAATCTTGTCCCTTGGTTAAACCATAACAGCCGTTATTCTCAACAACGTACATCATGTTCAAGTTACGACGTACAGCATGGGCAAACTGTCCCATACCGATTGAAGCCGTATCACCATCACCAGACACGCCGATATAAACCATTTCACGATTGGCCATATTGGCACCCGTGGCAACAGAGGGCATACGACCGTGTACAGAGTTAAAGCCGTGGGAATTACCTAAGAAGTAAGTTGGCGTTTTTGAAGAACAACCAATTCCGGATAGCTTGGCAACATTATGTGGCTCAATTGATAGCTCAAATATCGCTTGCACAATGGCACCACTAATAGAATCGTGACCACAGCCCGCACACAATGTCGAAATTGCACCTTCGTAATTCTTTTTTGTATAACCCAACTCGTTGACCGGCAACTCAGGGTGACGAAAATTCGGTTTAATATAACTCATTGCTAATCACCCCTTACTTCTTAGCTTTTTTATGACGAATTGGTGTAACTTTCGCATCGTCTATATGTTCAGTAATTTTCTGCTGAATGTAACGTGCAGTGATAGGCATGCCGTCATACCATAGGACCGGGACAAGATGCTTAGGATCAATCTCACAGTCATTCACCAGGAGTGCACGCAATTGCGCGTCGCGGTTTTGCTCAACAACAAATACGGTATCGTGACTTTCAATAAAGTCTTCCACTTCTTTATTGAACGGAAATGCTTTAACACGACAGCTATCAACAGCAAGACCCTCTTCAGCCAAATAATCAATAGCTTCTAATGTAGAGGCATTGCTCGTTCCATAGTGGATAACACCGACTTTGCTGCCACCCTGCGTATTGATGATTTCTGGTGCAGGCACGTAATCTTTAGCAGTCTCCCATTTCTTAAGCAGACGCTCCATATTTTTCACGTACTCTGAGCCATCTTCGGTATAAACCGCATATTCATCACGCGAGGTACCGCGTGTAAAGAAAGAACCTTTTGTTGGGTGCGTTCCAGGGTAAGTACGGTAAGGAATACCATCACCATCAACATCCAGATAACGTCCAAAGCGCTCGGTCATGTTTTCCAATTCTTCGGCAGTGAAAACCTTACCGCGTTTATACTCACGCTCATCGTCCCACTCCAGCGGGTCGGACATATTATCGTTCATACCGAGATCAAGATCAGTCAGCATGATAATTGGCGTTTGTAGCTGCTCCGCCAAATCAAAGGCTTCAGCACTCATTTCAAAACATTCCTTCGGATCAGAAGGGAACAACAACACATGCTTGGTATCACCATGCGAAGCATAGGCACAAGCCATCACATCAGACTGCTGAGTACGTGTTGGCATCCCAGTCGACGGGCCAGCACGTTGCACATCAACCAGTACCGCGGGAATCTCGGCAAAATAGGCTAAGCCCAGGAATTCACTCATCAGAGAAACACCAGGCCCCGATGTTGCTGTAAAGGCGCGAGCACCATTCCAGTTGGCACCAATGACCATACCAATCGCCGCTAACTCATCTTCTGCCTGCACGATGGCAAAGTTTTTATGTCCGGTGCCGGGATCAATACGCATGCGCTTACAATATTTTTCAAAGGCTTCAACAACAGAAGTCGATGGCGTAATGGGGTACCAACCCGCCATTGTCGCACCACCGTAAACAGCACCCAAACCAATTGCTGCATTACCATCCATTAAAATTTTCTCGCCGAGGTTATCACGACGTTCAACAGTAATTGACAATGGACAGGCAAAATTTTCTTTGGCGTACTGGAAGCCGAGTTCCATAGCGTGAACGTTAGGTGCAATCAGTTTTTCCTTGCCTTTGAATTGGTCGGCAATCAAACCCGTCAACACATCGAACTCAATATTCAAAAATGCCGCTAGCGCACCTACATAAATGATATTTTTAAACAACTGACGTTGACGAGGATCAGTGTACTCTTCCAGGCAAATTTTAGTCAGTGGCAAACCGATAAAAGTGATATCATTGCGCAATAGACGCAAATCAATTGGCTTGGTGTTATCGTAAATAAAATAACCACCAGGCAATACTTCCTGAATATCCTTAGCCATGCTCTGTGGATTGACGCAGACCATAATGTCAACGCCGCCACGACGGCCGATATAACCCTTATCGCTAATACGCACTTCATACCATGTGGGCAAGCCCTGGATATTGGAAGGAAAAATATTCTTAGGACTAACTGACAAGCCCATGCGAAATACGGCTTTAGCAAACATGTTATTGGCACTGGCAGAACCGGTACCATTCACGTTGGCAAATTTGATAACGAGGTCGTTAACCGAACTGATATTTTCTACACTACTCATATTGCTAACCTGCTTTACCACCCGCCTTACTGGCCGGCCTTAGTAACTTGATACATAAACTTCTGCATATCCCAAGCCGCAGTTGGACAACGTTCTGCACACAAACCACAGTGCAAACAAACATTTTCGTCCTTAACCATAATGCGATTGGTTGGCAGGCTATCTGTTGAAACATAAAGATCCTGCGCCAGGTTGTTTGCAGGAGCACTCAAACGAGTACGCAACTCTTCCTCTTCACCTGATGGAGTAAATGTGATGCAGTCTGTTGGACAGATATCCACACAGGCATCACATTCGATACATTTACTTTCAGTAAAGACAGTTTGTATATCACAATTCAAACAACGCTGTGCTTCAGCGAAACCGGTTTCCTGGTCAAAACCTAATTCAACTTCTAACTTACGATCTTTCAACGATTGAGAAACATCTGCATGAGGAACCACATAGCGCTGGTCATCAACAACGCCATTGTCATAACTCCATTCATGGATACCCATTTTCTGGCTGACCAACGTCGTACCTGGAGCTGGACGCTCGTCAACGGCTTTTCCATTTAAAAATAAATCAATAGAGACTGCAGCCTGATGACCATGAGCGACTGCTGTAATAACATTTTCCGGACCAAAGGCAGCATCACCACCAAAGAACACTTTCGGATTAGTCGACTGGAATGTGTCGCGATTCACTACTGGCATATCCCACTTGCCAAACTCTAATCCCAGGTCACGTTCAATCCATGGGAAGGCGTTATCCTGACCGATGGCGATACAAACATCATCACATTCAACATAAACTGGCTCTTCACCCAGCGAAACCAATGAACGCTTACCATTCTCGTCATACTCAGCACGCACTTTATCGAACTTCATGCCCACCAATTTGTCATCTTCAACAACAAACTCCAGCGGTACATGATTTTCGAACATGGGTATACCTTCACGCTCGGCATCTTCAATTTCCCATGGCGATGCTTTCATCTCAGCACGTGGGCTACGAACAATAACCTTAACCTCATCGGCGCCTAAACGCAGTGACGTACGACAACAGTCCATTGCCGTGTTACCACCACCCAGCACGATAACTTTCTTGCCAATTTTATCTATGTGTTCAAACGCTACACTGGACAACCAGTCGATACCGATATGAATATTCTCTTTAGCTTCTTCTCTACCGGGAATATTCAAATCGCGTCCACGAGGAGCACCGGTTCCAACGAATACCGCATCGTAGTTCTTATCTAAAATACTTTTGAGGCTATCTACGTAATGGTTAAAGTGCGCATCAACACCCATATCAAGAATGTAATCCACCTCTTGATTCAATACCGACTCAGGCAAACGGAAAGAAGGAATCTGGCTGCGCATGAAACCACCACCCGCTTTCTGATCATCATAAAGATCAATGGTGTAACCCAGCGGCATTAAATCGCGTGCAACCGTCAAAGATGCCGGACCACCTCCGATCAAGGCAACACGTTTTCCATTCTTTTTCGCAGGAATAGCAGGCATGCGTGAACTGACATCATCATCGTCCTTGTTATCGGCGGCAACGCGCTTCAAACGGCAAATCGCTACGGGCTCATCTTCTACCCGATCACGACGGCATGCTGGCTCACAGGGTCGGTCACAGGTTCGGCCTAGCACTCCGGGAAAAACATTCGACTCCCAATTGATCATATAGGCATCGGTGTATCGACCTTCACCAATCAGGCGAATATATTCAGGAACTGGTGTATGTGCTGGACAGGCGTACTGACAATCCACAACTTTGTGGAAGTATTCAGGATCTTTAATATCTGTTGCTTTCAAGACTACATTCCCAATATGTTTTGAGGCCCCACCCACACCAAAAGGGATAGTTAGGGGCAGAATTCCAATCGCGCTTGATGCCCCCCTCCAATGGACGCACAAACGGCGAAATTAAAACACAAACCTTTAACTATTTCAGCTAGTTACTGAACTTTTCGATAAGAAAATGGAGATATTTAACTTAGATGTACAAAAGTTTAGAAAAAATTGAGAACTCAGTTTGCTGGCAAACAATGCCAGAGGACAATCTGTACTAAATTACAACCTCGTTTACCCGCCTTGACATTAAAAGTGGTTGAAACTCACCAAAAACGCCACCAGGGTTTTTGTAATGATTTTTCACAACGATTCAATTGGGTCGTGTACATCTTGGAGCGTGCCGATACCTTAGTCGCTACTTGCTTAAGCCAGGCCTTATTTTTAAAGGTGCGACGATTAAATCCGCCATGCCCTTCATGATAAGCAAGATACAAATGGTAGGCATCGTGAGGATCAATACCACACTGCTTGCGACTGGTATTGTTATACCAACCAATAAAATCAATCGCATCGTCAAAGTCATCGCGATCAGCGCCATAACTTCCACTACTGCGCATATAGTAATCCCAGGTAGCATCTTTCGCCTGCGAATAACCATAGGCATCTGAGGGTCTAGGGCCTGGAATAAATCCAAGAATCTTGATGCGGGCCGGTTTCGCTTTTTGCTGAAAGCGCGATTCCTGATGCATGATCGCCATCATTATCGGTATCGGCGAACCCCATCTATCACGAGCATCATCCGCCTCTTCATACCAATCATCTTTCTCGCGAAAAATGGCGCAGATATCGTCCTGATTACGCGGCGGCGTCACCGTACAGGCTTGCAATAACAGCAAAATGGACAACACCAAAGACAACCTGACCGGCGAAAAACTGGGACAGCTTAACAACGCTCTTTTATTCTCTAACATCCACATTGAGTCATCTCATCCATTATATTGATCAAGTAATGCCAAAAATTCTTCTTCATCAATAACTTTGATACCAAATTCCTGCGCCTTGCTCAACTTCGAACCTGCACCGGGGCCCGCCACTACACAGGCAGTATTTTTAGAAACGCTACCTGCTACTTTTGCACCCAAGGCCTGCAGTCTTTCCTTCGCTTCGGTTCTACCCATAGCAGACAAGGTTCCTGTCACCACATAAGTTGAACCCAAGAGGGGAAGCTCATCATTACTAGGCCGCTCCACATCATCCCAGTGTATGCCAGCTGCTTTTAATTGATCCAACAGTTGCTGACTGTGCTCATTGGCAAAAAAATCGCTGATATGTTTTGCCACTATCGGACCAACATCCTCTACTTCCAGCAAATCTTCCAACGAAGCAGATTGCAAGGCTGGCAAGCTGCCATAATGCTTAGCCAAATTCACCGCTGTCGCCTCACCCACTTCTCTGATACCCATCGAGTATAAAAATTTTGCCAGTGTCGTCGACTTACTTTTTTGCAACGCATCAATAAGATTCTGCGCTGACTTTTCTCCCATTCGCTCCAGCCCGGATATCTGTTCAGCAGTTAAAGCATAGAGATCGGCGGCATTCTCGATTAATTTTTCATCGACCAACTGCTCTACTAGCTTATCACCTAGCCCGTCAACATCCATGGCTTTACGTGAAGCAAAATGCTTAATCGCTTCTTTTTGTTGCGCGTCGCACAACAAACCACCCGTACAACGAATAACAGCTTCGCCCTCAACACGCTCAAGAGGCGAATCACAAACCGGGCACAATTGAGGAAATTTAATCGATTCCGTTTTTTCCGGACGACTATCTAGCAAGACTTTGGTAACTTGAGGAATGACATCACCAGCTCTTCGCACCACAACGGTATCACCTACCCTCACCCCCAAACGCTCAATTTCATCGCTGTTGTGTAAGGTTGCATTGCTGACAGTAACGCCACCCACGAAAACCGGTTGTAAGCGCGCTACTGGCGTCACTGCGCCAGTTCGCCCCACTTGAAAATCAACGCCAAGCAATTGCGTCATTTCTTCTTCCGCAGGAAATTTATGGGCTATGGCCCAACGCGGTGCCTTGGCTACAAACCCCAACTGCTGCTGTAATGGCAGATCATCAACCTTAAACACAATGCCATCGATTTCGTAAGGCAAATCCGCACGCTTCATCAACAGCTCTTGATAGTACTGATTACAGGCTTCTATACCTACAACCAGTCGCATTTCACCATTAATGCGAAAACCCCAGCTTTGTAGCTGGTACAAAATATCATGATGGCTACTAGCAACATCGCCACCATCAACAACGCCTACACTGTAACAACACATTTCCAATGGACGCTCTGCGGTAATACGTGCATCCAACTGACGCAGACTTCCAGCGGCAGCATTGCGAGGATTAACAAATAATTTTTCTTCTCTTTCCCGCGCTCGCTCATTCAAGGCATTAAATCCGGCCTTGGGCATATAAATTTCACCGCGAACCTCTAACACACTGGGAAAACCGCTGCCCAATAGCTTCAATGGAATCGAGGGAATCGTACGCACATTATGAGTAATATCTTCACCTACTGCACCATCCCCACGAGTAGCGCCTCTTTCTAATACGCCTTCCCTATAAAGCAGGCTGACAGCAATACCATCCAGTTTGGGCTCACAGGCATAAGTGATGTCATCATCGTTTCCTAACCGGTCTTTAATTCGTCGATCAAAATCCTGCATATCTTCAGAAGAGAATGCATTATCCAACGACAACATTGGAACTTCGTGAACGATTTGACTGAATCCCTCTAGCGGTTCCGCGCCGACACGCTGAGTCGGTGAGTCCGCTGAAATGAGTTCCGGATGCTCCTCTTCGAGTTGCTGAAGTTGACGCATCAAACGATCATATTCAGCATCAGGCACCGACGGATCATCCAGTGCGTAGTAACGATAGTTATGTTGATTGATGAGCTCCCTGAGCTCAGAGAGTTGCTGCTGGATATCCGATGACTGGGACATGGATAGGAGAAATACCTAATTAGTGTTTAACAGCGACGATCATCGACAAATGTACAGAAGACGCTTATGCGTTTTGCGTTAGTTGTATGCGCTCAAACTCTCTAAGCCGCTGCCGGCAGTGCTCAAGAGTTTGATTGGTCATAGCACTTCTCGATTCATCGCGCATTTCACCATTAAGGTTTTTGACCAAGCACTGGGCTGTTTCGACCATACACTCAAAGGCTTTTATTGGTTCTTCAGGCCCCGGAACACTCATAAAGAAAGTAACACCAGGAGTAGAAAAGTCATCAATGGCGTTTAAGTCGAAGGTGCCAGGCTCAACGCTATTGGCAATACTGAATTGCACTTGACCACTACCATTGGCTTTTTCATGGCGGTGAAAAATATTCATGTGACCGTAGCGGACATCGCAAGCGAGCAAAATATGTAACAGGTCAGGACCCTTGAAAGGCTCGTCTTTAGCCAACACATTCATCACAATGATTTCCTGTTGACCGTCATAGGACTGCGCCGGTTCATCCTCCTGATAATCATCCTCAGCTACGGCAAGGTCATCATAATCTTCTGTTTCATCAGGCTCATTAACCTTATCAGACGCATCAGTATCATCTTCCAAGCCAGGATCGGTAAACAAAATACCATCATCAACGGCTGATTCAGATTCGTAAAATTCTATATCTTTCGATTCGGGAAAACTGCCAGACTGATTTGCCGACACGACTGATTCCATTAACAACGGTACCGACTGTTCAAGATCCAACTCATCATCGCTTAAATTACTACCACCAAAGGCTGGCTCAATTCTCTCATCCGTACTGGTACTACGGCGACCAACAACTCGAGCCCCGCCATTGGGTAACTCGCTGGAGCGCGCTTCCTGCTCATCGTCACCTGCTGCATTAAGAAACTGTTTATTGAGCGACATGCGAATATTGCCTCGCCGCTCATTGCGTACGCGGCGATAGCCATCCAGCAATACTGCCAAGATCAGCAGCACACCAACGATGATCATCCAGTCACGAACACCCAGTTCCATTAATACAACCTACCCCCTATTACAAAACTTACAGATACAAAACCTATGACAAAATCTACAGAATCTTAAAATGCCAGAATTTTTATAAATTTGAACGCTTAATGTTGCGTACTTGTTATTGTTTACAGTTTATCCCAACAGCCGAATCACACAAGTCTATCGGCAAACCTGAGGCTCAGTGCTTACACTCGAGCCAAGTATAGCCTGCTATTAAACTTAAACAGCCGCCAGTTCAGCAGCCTCATCGACATCCACCGATACCAGACGAGATACACCGGGCTCATGCATGGTAACGCCCAATAACTGGTCCGCCATTTCCATTGCAATTTTATTATGCGTTATGTAAATGAATTGAACCTGCTTGGACATTTCTTCCACCAGTCTGACATAACGGCCAACGTTGGCATCATCCAGCGGCGCATCCACCTCATCCAGCATACAAAAAGGCGCTGGATTCAAACGGAAAATAGAGAATACTAATGCAATAGCAGTCAACGCTTTCTCACCACCGGACAACAGATGAATAGTACTGTTACGTTTGCCTGGAGGACGCGCCATGATGGCAATACCAGTATCCAGCAAATCATCGCCTGTCATTTCCAGATAAGCGGTACCGCCACCGAAGACTTTAGGGAACAATTCCTGCAAACTGCTATTGACCTTATCAAAAGTATCTTTAAATCGCTGACGCGTTTCCTTATCGATTTTCTGAATCGCATTCTCCAGCGTACTGAGTGCTTCTTCCAAGTCATCATTTTGCGCGTCAAGATAGGTTTTACGCTCAGACTGCATTTTATATTCATCGATAGCAGCGAGGTTGATCGGCCCCAAACGGGCGATGCGGCGGCCGATAGACTCGAGATTGTCCTGCCACAGTTTTTCTTCCGCCCCTTCAGGCAAATTAGCTAGCACAGTATCCAAATCGTACTGGGTTTCTATCAGCTGTTCTTCTAACGTTCTGCGCCTTACCTGCAACCCCTGCAACTCAACACGGCCCTGCTCCAGGCTAGAGCGCACTGACTGCGCCCGGTTTTCAATACTTGAACGCTTGTTATCAGATTCGCGCAATGCGTGCTCTACTTCCTCCAACTTGCGACGAGCACCGCCCAACTCTTCTTCGACCTTGAGGCGTGTTTCTAATTGCGATTCCAAGCTCAGCTGCAACTCGGCGACTGGCTCTTCTGCGCCGGCAATCCCCTCCTGCAATTGACCACGACGCTGCTCCAGCTGTCGCACCTGATTGCGCGTGCGCTCAATACTCTGCTCAATAGAATCCAATTGGGCTCGCAGTGATTGAAACCGCATCGCCAACTGGTGAGCAGAATCTTTATCATGACGAGCGCGTTGGCGAGCCTGATCCAGCACCGATCGACATTCATCGCGCTCAGCCAGCAACGCTTCTCGTGTCGATGAATCCTGCTCCATATTTTCTATCGCTTCAGAAAGAATCATCCTCGCTTCGCCGAGACTTTCCTGCTCCATCTGAAACTGCTCGCGACTTTCATCAATCTCTTGATTGATACGATCTCGGCGGGCACTGATCTGTTCAACCCGAACCTGTTTACCGCTTAACTCGGAACGCAGCTCAGCATGCTTGTTGCTGTGGCCCTGTAACTCGCGCTGCGCCTGTTCACGTTGCAACTCAATTTCTTTTAACTGTTCGCGGCCTGAAGACAATTGCTGCGCCAGGGTTTCAACTCGCTCTTCCAGCTCCGCGATATCGGCTGTTAATGACTCCATTTCCTGCTGACGATTCAGCACACCAGCCTGCTCGTCACTGTCTTTTGCCACACGCAACCAATTCGGACCGATCCAGATTCCCTCAGCAGTAATCACTGATTCATGCGCTGCCAATTGAGTACGCAACGACAAGGCGGCCGTTAAATCATTGGCGACATAAACACCGGCTAAAAACGCTTGTACACCATCGCCCTGTTCAATCTTACTGGCTAAAGTATCAGCAACAGTTGCTGTTGAAGCGGTAACGGATTGGCTATCAATCAGCGTCAGCTTGCCTTGTTCCAAGCTACCCGCCAGCTCAGCGACAGCATCGATGCCATCGACACAGACAGCTTGTAGATGTTCACCCAGCACGGTTTCAACGGCCACATCCCAACCACTAGCTACTTTCAAACTCTCGGCCAGTCGGGAATTGTTCATCATGCCCTGCGTCGTCAACCAATCGCTAACCACACCTTTTTGCTGGCCTAATGCAGCCTGTTGCAGTGCCTCCAATGATGCAAACCGACCACGCTTGAGCTGAAGTTCATTACGCGCCGCATCAAGCTGAGAGCTCACATCACTGTTTGCTTCGCGCTGGCTATTAATTTTTTCGCTCTGTTCTTCCAGTTGATGCTGAGCCGATTCAGCTGTCAATTCAGCTTCAGCCAGCTGTTCACTCAGCAGTTCTATCTCTTGCTCAACGGGCCCGGCACTAAGATTGGATTTCTCTTCTTCTAACTTGGCAATTCGTTGTTGGATACGTTGCAGTGCCTGTTCCAAGTGCTGAATTCTGGACTGCTGAACTTCAGCCTTTTGACGTGGCTCCATCGCGCTGTGATTAAATTCATCCCACTTCTGCTGCCAGGCCTGCATAGCTTCTTCAGCAGCCAGCAACGCTGCGGTGGTTTCCTCTTCGGAGCCCTGCGCTAATTCCAGTTCGGGCTGAATTTCGTCCAATTCCAGCTTCCACTGTTCTTGCTTTTCAAGGTCTGAACTTAAATGCTCCTGCGCTTCAGTAAAGTTATGATCTGTCTGGCGCAAATCTTCACTTAGCTGACGGCTTCTCTCCTGGTGATGCTGGATACTCTGCTCGTTGCGCGCAATTTCGGCACCAATACTGTAGAAACGACCTTGAACCTCATTGAAGTTATCCATCGCCTCGGTGTGCACATCACGTAATTTTTCAACTTCAGCATCGACAGCACGCTGCTCTGCAATCACCGCTTCAAGTTTTACTTCATGCTCGCGATTATTTTGCTCAAGTTCTTTAACCTGGCCATCCAGGGTTTTCCACTGCAGTGCCTGTAACTGCGCACGTAGCAAACGCTCTTCTTTTTTCAATTCGGTGTAGCGCTCAGCTGCCTGTGCCTGACGCTGCAAGTGTTGCAGCTGACGCTCAAGTTCGTCACGCAAATCAGTTAAACGCTCCAGATTCTCAAGCGTACGGCGCATGCGGTTTTCGGTTTCACGACGACGTTCTTTGTACTTGGAAACCCCAGCCGCCTCTTCAATAAATACGCGCAATTCTTCGGGCTTGGCTTCAATCAATCTGGAGATCATGCCCTGTTCGATAATGGCATAGCTGCGCGGACCCAAACCGGTGCCAAGGAAAATATCGGTAATATCGCGGCGGCGACATTTAGTACCGTTAAGAAAATATTCAGAAATCGCTTCCCGTGTCACCCTGCGCTTAATAGAGATTTCCGCAAAACGGGCATACTCACCGCCAACACCACCGTCACTGTTATCGAACACCAATTCGATGGATGCCTGGACTGTGGGCTGACGGTTAACAGAACCGTTAAAAATAACGTCTGTCATATTCTCGCCACGAAGATTTTTCGCAGAACTTTCACCCATTACCCAACGTACGGCATCGATAATATTGGATTTACCACAACCATTGGGGCCAACGACACAGCCGAGATTACTGGGAAAGGAAACAGTGGTTGGATCGACGAAGGATTTAAACCCCGCCAGCTTGATACTTTTTAAACGCATTTACTTTAACTTTATTGTGTAACTATTTGTAATTATTAGAATAAACGGCCTTTAAAATCAGGCGCGAGTTGATTGCAATAGCTCCCCGAAACCCGCAACATCTTCGTAATAATTCCTAAAAATTAGTGGCGTAGTGTATAGCTTTTAACTCGGCAGAACTATGCCGAATATAGAAAAAAGGGAAATAAATTTATGGACAAATTAGTTAGGGCAATATTGTGTTAATCACCACAGTCAAAGGGTCTGTGATATCCATTAATTTAACCGGACCAACCACTCCCTCGATATCTCCTGGCCCCCTGTTGGCGATACCATTTTTTGAGATTCTGGCAATCACTTCCACTTCCTCAAAACTGGATAACTTCATACCTGGCGCCATAGCCATACTGTCGTTCAACGTAACTCTGATGGGTAAATCAGCCACACTAAGCCGTGCCACAGCCAAAGGCATTCTTGGGCCTGCAACAGCCCGGGCATAAACAAATACTGTTGAATTCTGATCAACCTGAATCCTTTCATCCAATGAAACATCAATCGCCAAACTGGCTTCACTCATGACATCTTGCAGCAGTTCCGGATTCTGAGAAGCTAAACGCATGCGCGCCTGTTCAATACCCTGCCCAATCATCCTGCCATTCGGACTAAAGGGACCAACTAACTGTTGTAATCGCTGCCAGTAGTCAATAGCCAATTGGAATTCGCCGGCCTCAAAGCTGCCAACACCCATCATCCCTAGCATGCGAACATCATCAGGATTTAACTGCAACGTGGCATTGGCCAATCTGCGCACCTCATCCGTCAACACCCGATCAGCTGCCAAATACTTTGCCTGTACGTACACGGACATCACTGAGGGATCATCAGGCGCTAATTGCAGCACCTGCTGAAAGGTACCAACCGCCAGGTCGTAATTACCCATTTCCTGCTGAATATTGCCGAGCAGCATTAAATAGAAAGGGTTATTCGGCTGTTGCTGTAAACGTGATTCCAATTGCCTTAACAGTTGAACTCGCTCAGCGCTGACATCCGCACCTGCTGCTACTTTCTCACGCGTCTGTTCTAATAATTGCGTGATCTGCCAATCTGCTCTCGCACCTATCTGCTGATAAATCAAAAAGGACATAACCGGAATGGTCAGTATAATGACCAATCGAAACAGGGAGGATTTGGTTTGGGTATCACTGTCGACAGAATCACCTTTGGCATCATCTAATAAGCGCCGTTCAAGCTCTATTTTTAACGTCTGATATTGCTGTTCAGGCAGCTGACCCGCAGCAAAATCTTTTTCCAGTTCGGCAATGCGCTCTTTGAACACATTGACATTCATTCGTTGACGAGTAACACCCTGGCCATGGTTCATCAACAAAGGAAAAACAACAAAACTGGCCGCAAGTAATATCAATACCAGCGCTACGACAAAAAACTCAGGCATTCACGTCATCCTTAGCGAGCAATTCTTGCAAACGTTTCTGCTCCTCTTCATTTAATGGGCTATCATCTACTGCGACAACCTGTTTGTTTTTTTGTCGACGAAAAATCAAGATGATGGTCACTGCTCCAGTCAATAAGAAAACACCTGGCGCAAACCACAGTACCGCTGTTTCTGCATTAAAGCGCGGGCGATACAAAATAAAATCGCCATAACGCTGAACCATATAATCAACAACCTCTCTGTCAGAGCGTCCATCTTCTAGCAAACGATGTAATTCACGTCTCAAATCTTGGGCTATCGGCGAATCGGAACCGGCCAGGTTTTGGTTCTGACATTTGGGGCAACGCAACTCATCTACGAATTGATGGTAGCGTTCACGATTGGTTTCATCCGTAAATTCATAGGTTTCCACTACCGCATTAAGCGGCAATACTGTGCACAATAATAGTAAACCAGCGAGGCGGGAAATGACTTTCATCCTTGCACTCCTGCTTGCGGCCAATTAACAGCAGATTGCAGAAATGCTTGCTGCTCTTGCTGCAGCTGTTCTATCAAGGGCTGGAATTTTTCTTGCCAAACCGCTTCATTGAGTGGCCCCTGGTAACGAAGCCTAACAAAACCGCGATGATCGAGCATATAAGTTTCAGGTGCACCGGTGACACCCAAATCCAAACCCAGCTTGCCGTCCTTATCAAAAATATTCAGGCGATAGGGATTGCCCTTTTCCTGCAACCATTTCTGGGCTGCATCGGATTCATCCTTATAGTTAACACCGTAAATAACAACATTTCTTTCACTGGCAAGATAATTTAAATAACTGTGCTCTACGTGACAGGATGGACACCAGGTTGCCCAGACATTAACAATTGAAATTTCTCCCAATAAATCTGCCTGAATAACGGTCTTATCCAACTGTTCCAGTTGCGGCATGGCAAAACTTGGGAAAGGTTTATTGATTAACGCGGAAGGAAGAGTTTGAGGGTTGTACTCACCCTCATCAATGCGATTCATCATCACATAAAATAGTCCCGCAACAATAGCAAAGATCGCAAGCGGCAAAAATAATTTAAATCGTTGTACCATCTTTAAACCATCTCAGCTTTTAAACTATCCTAACTTCAAACCGCTTCAGCAACAGTGTCTTTGACACCAGCCTTCTCTTTAGCGGCTAATCGATAACGTTTATCGGCTGCTGCCAAAAAACTGCCAAAGGCAATCAACAAACCACCCAGCCACATCCAGCGAACAAAAGGTTTGTAGTGCAAGCGAATCGCCCAGGCCTCCTCACCTAACGGTTCGCCCATGGCGACATAGACATCTCTCATCAACCCATTATCAATTGCCGCCTCAGTCATCACCTGTCCTTGCTGCGCATGGTAACGGCGTTTTTGTGGGTACAGTACAGCAATTAATTCACCTGCTTGATGCACTTGTATAACACCTTCTTGCCCGCTGTAATTGGGCCCTTGAATCGCTCGACTGCCATCAAACTGAAAACTGTATCCAGCCAATTCAACTTTATCTCCAGGCTCCATCCGCAAATCACGCTCAACAGAATACTGACTGACCAAGCAAACACCGATGATAGTAAAGGCAAAACCCAAATGCGCAATCACCATACCGTAGTAAGATCGTGACAGACGCGACAAACCTGCACTAATACTTTGTGCATTGCGCAGCTTATTTCGCATATCAAGGAACAACGTCATTATTAACCATGATGCAAAACAAACCGCCAATGCTGCCCAGATGTTATATTCTGCGCCGTAGAAAAACGGCAAGGTCAGCCCCACCAACACACTGGCACCAGCAGCTACCGCCAATTGCATTTTTAATTTATCGGCACGTGTTTTTTTCCAGTTGGCACTGGGCGCAAAACCCATAAACACAGTCATAATCGCCATTAGAGGTACGAATACCGCGTTAAAGTACGGCGGGCCAACTGAGTATTTGCCTAAATTCAACGCATCCATAATTAGCGGAAATAAAGTGCCGAATAAGACTGTCAGCGTAGCCGCAAGAAAAACAATGTTATTAATCAGTAACAACATTTCTCTAGACCACAAACTGTAATGACTTCGGCTGGCAACAGTCGGTGCCCTGAAGGCATAGAGTGTTAAAGAACTACCAATGACCAACGCCAAAAATGCCAAAATAAATACTCCGCGTTCGGGGTCAGCAGCAAAAGAATGTACAGAGGTCAACACACCGGAACGCACCATAAACGTTCCCAGCAAGCTCAAGGAAAAGGAAAAAATGGCTAACAATACTGTCCAGCTTTTAAACACACCACGCTTCTCTGTCACCGCCAGTGAATGCACCAAACCCGCTCCCATTAACCAGGGCATAAAAGAAGCATTTTCAACAGGATCCCAGAACCACCATCCGCCCCAACCTAATTCGTAATAAGCCCACCAACTTCCCAGCGCAATACCCAATGTCAAAAAGCCCCAGGCAACATTGGTCCATGGACGAGACCATCGCGCCCAAGCAGCATCCAAACGACCGCTACTCAAGGCCGCTACCGCAAAGGCAAAGGCCACAGAAAAACCCACATAGCCGATATACAACATAGGCGGATGAACGATAAGTCCGGGATCTTGCAACAGCGGATTAAGATCACTACCTTCCAACGGTGTATTCGGCAAATGACGTTCAAAGGGGTTGGAGGTCAGCAGTGAAAATAATAAAAAACCAATGGAAATCATGCCCATCACGGACAACACACGAGCAACCATATCCAATGGTAGTTCACGACTATAGATAGCTACCGCCAAACTCCACGCCGCCAGGATTAATATCCACAACACTAAAGAGCCTTCATGATTTCCCCAAACTGCACTGAATTTATAAATATTTGGCAATAACGTATTCGAGTGCGAAGCGACTACTTTCACACTGAAATCATCCTGTAAAAAAAGATAGGTAAGTACCGCGAAAGCAATAGCGACAAAAACGAACTGCCCCAGCGCCAGCGACCTGGACAAGGACATGAAATAGCGATCATTTTTATATACCCCCCACACCGGCACAACGGACTGTAATATCGCCAGACAAAGCGCCAATATCAGAGCAAAGTGGCCGTATTCAGGGATCATTAATCGCTACTCAACATTGTAGGAAATGGGACTAAATTTCAGCAGTTTTGGCAGCTTGTTTGGACTTTTCCAGCGCTTCCATCACTTCTGGTGGCATATAGTTTTCGTCGTGTTTGGCCAACACTTCGCTGGCTTGAAACACACCATGTTGATCCAACCTGCCAGAAGCAACCACGCCCTGCCCCTCATCAAACAAGTCAGGCAAGATGCCGGTATAAACGACCGAAACATTAGCAGCATAATCGGTGACAACAAACTCTACACGTAAACTATCAGTATCGCGTTTAACACTCCCTTCCAACACCATACCTCCCGCACGAATCTGCGCATCAACAGGCGCTTTTCCTGCGACTATGTCCGCCGGCGAATAGAACAGGTTAATATTTTCACGCAGCGCAAAACTGGCTAGAGCGACTGCCAAGCTCGTGCCAACAAGAATAAAAAGAACAATAATAAGTCGCTGTTTTCTTACTGGATGCATCGCCAAGGTGATATCTCGTTGCTACTAAATAGCTATGTAATTAATAAGATCCTGATTATGTAACTCTGTCAGACCCAACATGCTTCGGAAAGTTTATTCTCTCCGCTCTCTTTTCATTCGCGCCGTTCTCTCTTAATCCGCATAGTCTGCTCAATCCAAAACTGACGACTTCGCCGAAAAGGGACTACTGCAAGCGTTATCAGTACTAAAGATGTCAGAGCATACACAGCCCAAACAAAAACACCATGCCCGTCCATTAATAAAAAATCTGACAAAGTTTCAAACTGCATTGATACTTATTACCCTTTTACCCTTCCCGCATTATGGATTAATCTAAACCGCTCTCGCTGCTAACTTTTCACTAGCTAAGTTTTTAACCCATTTGGTATTTCGCTCTCTAAATAGTATTTCGCTACGAGCATGTAATAACAACACCAACGCATAAAAACAATAAAAACCAACCACCATTACTAACAAAGGCTGCATCATGTCAGGGTGAATAGTTGATGGTTCGGTAAACTTGATTGAAGCTGGCTGGTGCAAACTATTCCACCACTCCACCGACCAATAAATAATAGGAATGTTCACCACACCAACAACACTTAGCACAGCAGTGGCACGACTCGCTGACACCTGATCTTCAAACGCTTCATATAAAGCATATACCCCAAGATATAGAAACAACAAAATCAGCATGGAAGTTAAACGCGCATCCCACACCCAATAAGTGCCCCAGGTAGGTTTTCCCCATAACGAACCACTGACTAAAGCAATAAAAGTCAGCCCTGCGCCAATGGGAGCACAGCACTTCATCACTACTTCTGCCAGTTTCATCTTCCAAATCAAGCTAATCGCTCCAGCAGAGGCCATCACCA
>JANQLG010000014.1 GCA_028280715.1 Spongiibacteraceae bacterium
ACTTGATACCCTTTTTCTATGAGAGCGTAATAAGCGGGTATGATCGTATTTCCTGCTTCAGAGACTTTCATGGTACTTATTCACATCAAAAAATATAACAGTTAAATAGACGACAAATTGTCCTGTTTAAACAGGACAAAATGAGACATATCCCCATCGCCGAAAAGCTTAGATCACTTCTTACGTTATTGTTTTCCATAAACTTTCTTTGTTTAACGACCGCTTGTCGAATGGGGAAATGTAGCAATTTGCGATATATCCTTGCACAATAGCTATCAACATGAAATACTGTATAAAAATACAGCATAAGGATTTGCTATGGCTTCACCATTTATTCAATCTATTCGTGATCATCTTCGTTCCCGTCATTACAGTAAGCGAACAGAGCAAACTTATATTTATTGGATTTTATTTTTCATAAGATTTCACAATAAAACACATCCCTCACAAATGGGAGGCCCGGAGATCGGCCAGTTTCTTGATCACTTAGCGTTAAATCGTAAAGTTACTCCTTCTACACAAAAGACAGCACTTAATGCTCTAATTTATCTGTATAAACGTTTTCTAGGCCAGGAGAACATTCATATTGATCACTACAGTCAAGCATCTAAGCCCAAAAAGCTACCCGTAGTACTAACTCGCACAGAGGTACGCTTGCTCATTAATCATTTACAAGGCGAATATGCTTTGTGCGCCAAGCTGATGTATGGCTCAGGTTTGAGATTAATGGAAACCTGCAGATTGCGTATTAAAGATATCGATTTCGACAAACAATGCATTTATATACATGAGGGAAAAGGCAACAAGCAAAGAATAACTACTTTAGCAACAATCTGCTGTGCCGATTTACAACGTCAAATTGATCAGGCACGAATCTATTGGGAGGAAGACTGCCAGGCCGAGCTATGGGATGGCGTTTATCTTCCTTATGCTTTAGCAAGAAAATATCCACGAGCACCATTCGAATTTGCCTGGCAATATCTCTTCCCGGCTAGAAAACGTACTCAAGATAAACGCAACAATAATAAAGTTCGCAGGCATCATATCTATGAAAAATCTGTGCAACGTGCTGTAAAGACTGCTGTGAAGGCAGCCAATATCAATAAAATGGCCTCCTGCCATTCGTTGCGGCACAGTTTTGCTACCCATCTATTAGAGCGAGGTGCGGACATTCGCACAGTGCAGGAGCAATTAGGGCATTCTGATGTAAGAACCACTGAAATTTATACTCATGTATTGAATAGAGGCGGTCGTGCTGTTATCAGCCCACTAACTGATTTATAAATTTATCATTCAATGTGTATTGCTTTGCATAATATTTATTAGAACACTGTAGTTTCAACTTCTATCAAAAGTGTATGATTAAAGCTTAAGGTGGCTAATAGTAAATCGCCGGCATTAAGTGACCCAACACCTGCGGGCGTGCCCGTTAACACTACATCACCCGGTAACAAACTAAAGCTTTGGCTTATTTCGATCAACAAATTAATCACTGGGAACAACATCGCCGATGTATTGCCCGATTGCTGAATGTCACCGTTTCGTTTGAGTTCCAGGTCAATATTTTGCAGATCAACTTCCGCCAAAGGCACAAATTGTGATAACGGACAGGCACCATCAAAAGCCTTAGCACGCTCCCAGGGCTGGGCTTTTTCTTTTAACTGGTTTTGCATATCACGAAGGGTTAAATCGAACGCCAGGCCGATGCCCGCAATGGCAGCTTTGACTTGTTCTGCATTGGCATTTTTTAATCGCTTTCCAATCAGCACTGCTAACTCTAATTCATGATGGCAACTGCCCTGATCTTTTGGTATCACAATAGGCTCAGCCATATTAACGGCGCTGGTGGCAGGCTTTATAAAGAGAATAGGTTGTTTCGGAATCGAGTTATTCAACTCCTTGGCATGGTCGGCGTAGTTTCTACCCACACAAACAATCTTACCCAAGACATCAGTGCACTGAATGCCTTCAGCCAGTTGGTGTTTATACATTACTAATTCCTAAAGCTTAGTGAACCGTGTTTTCTGGTGAACCAATGTGTAGCTCTAAAAACGCCAGCACTTTTTCAAAGTAATCTATTCGATTATGAGTCTTTACAATGCCATGCCCTTCATCGTGATAACGATAAGCTTGAAAGTCGTGCTGGCGCCGCTGCAGGGATTCTACCATTCGATCAAAATGCTTTATATCAACACGCCAATCTTTTTCACCGTGAAACAACATCACTGGAGCCTGCAGTTGATCGATATGATAAAGGGGAGAGAAATTTTTTAGCTGATCTTTGTTAGTGCCTATGGCATCTTTTAAATAATTTTTGCCGTAGTTTGTGTCATTAATATCAGCCGTCGACCACATTAAATTTAAATCATAAATGCCGGATATGCTAATTGCACATTGAAATAACTCTGGCGCTTTTATCGTTGACATAAGTGCCGAGTACCCACCAAATGAACTACCGAGTATGCAGGTTTTTTTTGCACTAACTCCTGATTGTTGCTGTGCCCAACGGGTGGCATCGATAATATCCCGCTGAATAGCATCACCCCATTGTTGATAACCTGCCTGTGCAAACCCGGCACCATAACCCGCTGAACCGCGATAATTAATTTGTAGCACAGCGTAACCTCGTGAAGCTAACAGTTGAACCGTTGAGCGATTTTTCCAGAAGTCACGCACCCCGTGTGGACCACCATGAGGAATAACGACTAACGGCGCCGACGCTTCAGCATTATTTTTCTCCAATGGCAAGGTTAAATAACCATGCAGTTTTTTTCCATCGCTAGCGGCTAATTGGATCGGCTGCATAGTGGTCATCGGCTTATCTTCAAACCAACTTTTAACAGCCATGAGCTTTTTCAATTCGTTGGTGACTGCATCGAATAAATAAAAGTGGCCGGGTGTAGTATCACTTTCCACATGTACCACAATTTTTGAACCATCGGCTGTACTGCTGCGAACCCGCAATCGTGTTTTCTTGAAGGTTTTTTGCAATTGTGAGAGATGCCGGCCGATAGGATGTTGTTTATCAATTATTTCCAAATCAGGATAATCGGGATCATAACGCACATAGATCAACTGGTTTTTTTGTGGATCGGAAAAAATGGAGGTTGGATCAACAGTTGGATGATGAAAGACCTGCTGTTTTTCTCCGGTATTGAAATCGTATAAGTAAATTTTGTCGGTGCTATCGAGAAACTCGGCCCAAAGGTAAGCCTTATCATCATCCTGCGCGGAGAACACTCCAACACTTTCTGCTTCAATTGGAAGATCGCCTAACAACTCCCATTTTCCATTTTTATTATTATCAGTTACTTTATTAGTCACATAACGATGCACGATACGCTGGTTACTTTTTTTCTTTTCGTCAATTAATAGACCAACACTGAAACGCAGCTCACCTGATGCTGAAAAGACAAAGTCCGCATAAGCAGATGGCGCTTTGGCAATTAATTTTGTTTTGCCATTAATCACATTAACTTTCACCAGCTCCACTTTTTCGCCATCCCGATTACTGCGATGCCAGGGCGTGTAACGAATTAGAATATGCTCATCATCTTCCGGTAATGTATGAGCGATTTCAGCATAGCCGTGTAGATCGTTAAGATTGCGGCTGGTCCAGCGGCTGATTTTATAACCCTGCCGCTTGACGATAGGTTTTCTTACACCGGTGGAAATACGAATAGAATCCAGCTCTCCAATATTGGCTTGATGTGGCAGCAGCCTGCGGCCACGGGTAAAACCAACTATCAGATAATCGTCTGTCACCCAAACCGGATCGTTAGGGCGATTACCACTACCGGCGGCGATACGCGTAATCTCAGACAAATCCGCTGCGTTGAGAATGACTATTTCTCCCTTGCCATTGATGCCACGTTTTTCCACCGCCAGATAACTGCCGGAAGGTGAAATGATGACATCGAGATTTTCGCCGGGACGGGCAAATTCTTCTATGGAAAGCGAGGAAGAAGCGGATGAAACAGCTGACTGAGCATAGGCATTAACCGACACCAACAAACCAGCTATAAAAAGCCAGCTATAACAAAGCCGATTTAGCTTATGCGACTTTTGCACAGCTGTTACAGTAGTTATTAAATCTGTAGTGGTTAAGAATCTGCCCATAAATTCAAGGCGAACATATACTCAATGCTCAACAACGCTTTAGACAATCTTTGAACAAAAAGTTTACCACGCCAGGCAGCAGGGCGTGCATTAAATAAAAGACGTTCTTACGATTTGCTAATCGAATATTTTTCCAGGATTCATCACACCATTAGGATCAAATACCTGCTTGATCTGGCGCATTAGTTGAATTTCTTCCTCACTGCGACTGAAACCGAGAAAATCCTTTTTAATCAAACCTATTCCATGCTCTGCCGATACACTGCCGCCGAAATTTTTGATCTCTTCAAAAATTTCCTGGCTGACATCGTGGCATTTGTCATAGAACTCATCCTTGTTCCAGTCATCGGGCTTGAGGATATTCAGGTGTACATTGCCATCGCCAATATGACCAAACCAGATAATTTCGAATTCCGGGTAACGAGCGTGTACCAGCTCATCTACCTTGGCCAAAAAAGCTGGCATTTTAGAGACATGCACCGAGAGATCGTTTTTGTAAGGGATCCAGCGCGAGATGGTTTCAGAAATATCTTCACGCAAACGCCACAAATTTTGCAGCTGCTCCAGGCTTTGGCTCATCACACCATCTAACACCCAGCCCTGCTCGACGCAGTGCTCGAAAAGCGCCATGGCCTGATTCTCTACATCGTCGCTGATATTTTCAAATTCAATCAGCGCATAAAAAGCCGCCTGTGTTTCGAAGGGGCGTTGCAGGCCCTGATGCTCCACCACTTTTTCCAACGCTTGCTCGGAAAAAAACTCAAAGGCTGTTAATTCCAATGAAGCCTGAAAGGCCTTCAGCACATCCATAATGGCGCCGAACTCAGGTACACCCAGTACAAAAGCCGTTAAGCCTTTGGGCTGCTTGGTAAGCGAAATGGTCGCTTCTGTGATCAATCCCAATGTACCTTCGGCACCAATAAACAATTGGCGCAGGTCGTAGCCGGAGTTGTTTTTCATCAGGCCACGGTTCAGCTCCAGCACTTCACCATTACCTGTAACTACCTTAAGGCCCGCCACCCAGTCGCGGGTCATGCCATATTTAATAACCTTGATCCCGCCCGCATTGGTGCTGATATTGCCGCCAATCTGGCTGGAACCACTGGAGGCAAAATCGACGGGATAAAACAGCTCCTGATCTTCAGCAAATTGCTGTAATTGTTCAGTAATCACCCCCGCCTGACACACCACAGTGCGATCAATGGGGTTGAAATCACGGATGCCATTCATCGCATCCATCGCCACTACAATTTCCCCTTTACTGGCTACTGCCCCCGCTGACAAACCAGTTCTACCGCCAGAGGGCACTATCGCCAGTTGCTGTTCATTAGCCAGTTTGACGATGGCCTGCACCTGCTCGGTGGTTTGTGGCAAAACAATGGCCACAGGCTTTGGGTCGTAGACCTTAGTCCAGTCCTTTCCATAAAAAGCCAAAGAATCAGCATCTATATGCACTTTACCTTCGCCAACAATAGCCGTTAGCGCCTCAAGTGTAGATTCAGGCAAAGGTTGTACATCACTCATCACAAATCGATTCCTCAACAAACATCATACTTAACGGGTATATCGCTCCCAGATTGGTAGTTAACCCCAGACTAACCAACAGGCACTAGCAGAAATGGGCCGGTATGATACCATACGCGCCTTTTTCTCAAAGCCTCTGACAGCGGCTGGCAGCTAGCCTATTATTCAGGCCACTATTTTATTCAAGCCACTATTTTCGGGTTACTTTTTAGGTTTCGGGTTACTTTTTAAGCTCACTATGCAGGAGTATCTTCCATGAGCAAAACTTCTCTGGAGAAGAGCAAAATCAAATTTTTACTGTTGGAGGGTGTGCACCCTTCGGCAGTTGAAACACTCCAGGCGGCGGGCTACACCAACATTGTGACTCACCCCAAGGCTCTGCCTGAAGATCAACTGAAAGCTGAAATTGCCGATGCACATTTTGTTGGCATTCGTTCACGCACCCAGCTTACTGATGAGGTATTTGCCACTGCAAATAAACTGATTGCGGTCGGCTGTTTCTGTATCGGCACTAACCAGGTCAATCTCGATGCCGCCACTAAAAACGGCGTGGTGGTATTCAACGCGCCTTTCTCTAATACCCGCAGCGTAGCTGAACTGGTTATCGCCGAAGCGATTTTATTATTGCGTGGCGTTGCCGAGAAAAATGCTCTGGCACATCGCGGTGTATGGCAAAAATCGGCTGCAGGCTCCTTTGAGATTCGCGGCAAAAAGTTGGGCATTATCGGTTATGGCAGCATTGGTATGCAGTTGGGTGTTATCGCCGAGTCACTGGGTATGCAGGTAGTATTTTACGATGTGGTAAATAAATTGCCCGTGGGTAATGCCTCGCAAGTGAGAAACTTGAAGGAGTTATTGGCCACTGCTGATGTCGTGAGTCTACATGTGCCAGAAACCGCTTCCACTAAAGATATGATTGGTGAAGCTGAATTAAAACAAATGAAGGCGGGTGCGATTCTGCTCAATGCCTCGCGCGGTACTGTGATCGACATCGATGCACTGGCCGCCAGTTTGGAAAGTAAACATCTGGCCGGCGCTGCAGTAGATGTGTTCCCGATTGAGCCGCGCTCTAATGACGATGAATTTATTTCACCATTGCGCCAGTTTGACAATGTCATCCTTACTCCTCATATTGGTGGAAGCACTATGGAGGCGCAGGAAAATATCGGCACTGAAGTGGCAGAGAAGCTGGCCAAGTACAGTGATAACGGTACATCGATTACTTCGGTGAACTTCCCGGAAGTGGCCTTGCCCGCTCACGAAGGCATGCACCGTTTACTTCACATACACAAAAATGTTCCCGGCGTCATGTCAGCTATCAACCAAGTGTTTGCTGAAAATGGTATTAATATTGGCGCGCAGTATCTGCAAACTAATGAAGACGTTGGTTATGTAGTTATTGATATCGATGCTGAATACAGCGACCTGGCGTTGAAAAAACTTAACGAAGTCGCTGGAACGGTTCGTACTCGGGTCTTGTTTTAACCTCGGCTCCTGTTTTAACCTCGGCTCTTGTTTTAATCGTGTACTTTGCTTTGCATCTGTCACTTAACTATCAGCACAAGTCAGATACGTGCAAATCAAAATACATATCCATTGCGGCAAACATTTTGTCACGAATTTCAACGCTTTCATTAGCCAGGTGATGGCGACCGTTTTGTAAAAAAAGCACCTTCGCTGACGGAAATTTTTGTTGAATGACTGGCATATTCTTTTGCCAATCCACCGTTTCATCTTCTTTTCCCTGAATAATCAAAGGCGAAAAATTCAAGGGCTCAAGTTGAACAAAATGTTTAATCCATTTTTTTAATGCACCCACCCAAGCTAATGACAAATACTCCGACTGCAATGGGTCGTGATGTTCAAGAAAGTGGGTAAACTGCTCGTCATTAGAGTTTTCTGTAAATTCTCTTTTTCGTTTCTGAATAAAAGGCGCAACTAAACTATGCAAAATCGAGCCTACCGCCCAACCCCTTGGTTTGAATAATGGCGCCAGTAATACAGCTTTAGCAAAGGTGTCATCGCGTTCAGTTAATAGAAAGTCCATCAACACAGCTGCTCCTGTGCTTTGCGCGATGACATACCAGGGATGAGCAACATGTTCAGAAAAATAACTCAACACTGTTTTTAACACCGTTTGGTACTGCGTAAAGTCTTGAATACTGGCCTGCTCACCGGTAGAGAGCCCATGCCCTGGCCAGTCGAGTACCACTACGGACAGTTTACGTTGCAGGCAATAATTAATCACATGGCCAAATAATCCTGAGTGATCAAAATAACCTGGCAAAATAAAACAGGTTTTATCAGCTTGTTTGTGTTCAAAATAATGAGTCACAATATTAAAGCGCTCGCAGACCAGATGACCAAAGTGGTGAGCCACATTGTCATAATGCTCTTCGAAATCGATATTGTAATGGCGAAAGTAATCGCGCTCAGCGTCGCTGATAGCCGGCTGATAGCTGACATCTAACGCTTTAAGTTGTGCAGCCAGTGCTTGTAAATTCATAACTTAAACAAAATTTGAAAGAACAAAAAAGGGCGACTCTCGTCACCCTTTTATTGTAGTCAATATTGGCAAAAAACCTTAATTGATTTTGGCATCCAGTTCACCACTTTCATAACGCTGGAACATGGCTTCCAACCCTACTGACTTAATTTTGTCAGCATTACCCGCTGTACCAAAAGCCTCATAACGAGCCACACAAATCGCTTTCATTTCTTTAATGGTTTGTGACAGGTATTTACGTGGATCAAACTCTGATTTATTTTCGGCCATGAATTTTCTAATCGCACCTGTTGATGCCAAACGCAAATCGGTATCAATGTTAACTTTACACACACCGTGTTTGATGCCTTCGACAATCTGCTCAACAGGAACACCGTAGGTCTCTGGTATCTCACCACCAAATTCGTTAATGATGGCTAGCCATTCCTGAGGCACTGATGAAGAACCGTGCATAACCAAATGAGTCGATGGAATGCGCTCATGGATAGCTCTAATACGATCAATCGCCAAAATATCGCCTGTGGGCGGGCGAGTAAATTTGTAAGCGCCGTGACTGGTGCCACAGGCAATGGCCAATGCATCGACATTGGTTTTCTTAACAAAGTCGGCAGCTTCTTCCGGATCAGTTAGCAACTGGTCGTGGGACAATGTCCCTTCGGCACCAACACCATCTTCTTCGCCGGCCTGGCCGGTTTCGAGTGAACCCAGGCAGCCCAACTCACCTTCTACTGATACACCACAGGCATGCGCCATCTCCACGGTTTGGCGTGTGACATCGACATTGTATTCATAACTAGACGGGGTTTTGCCGTCGCTCTCCAATGAACCATCCATCATTACCGAGGAAAAACCCAATTGAATAGAACGCTGACATACTGAAGGGCTGGTGCCGTGATCCTGATGCATAACAACAGGAATTTCAGGAAACTCTTCTATCGCCGCCAAAATCATATGGCGCAGAAAAGGCGCACCGGCATATTTTCTCGCGCCGGCTGACGCCTGCATGATGACCGGACTATTAGTTTCGCGCGCCGCTTCCATAATCGCACGCGTTTGCTCCAGGTTGTTGACGTTAAATGCGGGGACGCCGTAGTCGTGCTCAGCGGCATGATCCAATAATTGACGCATGGATACTAGTGGCATGGGATTCTCCCTTGTTTATCTCGTTACTTGTTTAACTCGTTAAAAGTCTCAACAATAGTTAAATTAATGATGCAAGTAATCCGTTTTTACTGACACCATTAACTCTTGGCTTTTTACTATGCTCTTTACTTCGCCCGTTCTTGCGCTCTGTCCTGCAAGATAGCAACGGCAGGCAAGGTTTTACCTTCTACATATTCCAGAAAAGCACCACCACCTGTAGAAATATAGGAAACTTTATCGGCAATACCGTATTTATCAATCGCTGCCAGCGTATCGCCACCGCCTGCGACAGAAAATCCTGCGCTTTCTGCGATCGCTTCACTCAACGCTTGTGTACCAGCTCCAAATTGATCAAATTCAAATACACCAACGGGACCATTCCACAAAATAGTCTTGGCATTTTTAAGTATCTCGGCCATTTGTGCCGCAGCGTCTGGACCGATATCAAAAATCATATCATCATCGGCAACATCATCCGCTGACTTTAATTCAGCTGCTGCAGATTCTGAAAATTCTTTGCCAGTAACAACATCAGCAGGCACAGGAATTTCGGTTTTTTCCATTAGTGCCTTAGCGTTATCAATTAAGTCTGCTTCGTAGAGTGACTTACCTACTGGCTTACCACTGGCCGCCAAAAATGTATTGGCGATGCCACCACCAACAATTAACTGGTCTACTACATCGGATAAGGTTTCCAGCACTGTCAGTTTGGTGGAAACTTTTGAACCCCCTACAATTGCAACCATTGGACGTTCAGGTTTGGCTAACGCTTTTCCTAAGGCATCCAATTCAGCTGCTAATAACGGCCCGGCACAGGCAACATCAGCAAACTTCGCCACGCCATGCGTCGAAGCTTGAGCACGATGCGCAGTACCAAAGGCATCCATCACGAAAATATCGCACAGCGACGCATAGGCTTTCGATAATGTTTCATCATCTTTTTTCTCGCCGGGATTAAAGCGCACGTTTTCCAACAGCACCAACTGCCCTTCGGCAACCTCAGCCCCGTGCTGCCAGTCTTTAACAACGGGCACATCACAACCTAATAATTCAGCCAGATGAGAAGCAACAGGCTGCATGGAAAATTCTTCGGCATATTCACCTTCAGTGGGGCGGCCTAAATGCGACATCACAATCACCTTGGCGCCGGCTTGCAGTGCATGCTGGATGGTTGGCAGTGCTGCACGAATACGGGCATCACTGGTCACCTTGCCGTCCTTTACTGGCACGTTTAAATCTTCTCGGATCAATACGCGCTTGCCGGCGAGATCCAGGTCAGTCATTTTGATTACAGCTGCAGCCATGGAGTTTGTCTCTCTTTTTCCTGAGTTTATGTCGTTAATTTTTGATGACGATGTCAATTCGTCTCAGTTAGCCAATAGTTGACGATATCCAGCATGCGATTGGCGTAAGCCCATTCATTATCAAACCACACCAGCACGTTGACGATTTGACCACTGACACGTGTCTGTCCTGCATCTACCACTCCGGATCGGGAATCGTGATTAAAATCGCAGGAAGCCAGGGGCTCGTCAGTCATTCCGAGGATGCCTATTAAGTCATTCTCGGCTGCCTCGCGCAACGCATTATTAACACTTTGCACATCGACTGAAGACTTGACCATAGCCGATAATTCCATCGCCGAAACATTGAGTGTTGGCACTCGCAAAGCGCGCGACGAGAACTTGCCCTCCAGCTCAGGTATTACTCGACCTATGCCATAAGCCAGACTGGTATCGACTGGAATAATCGAGTGCGAGGCGGCACGGGTCTTTCTCAGATCAGTATGGTGATAGGCGTCGATAACCGGCTGATCATGCATGGCTGAATGAATGGTGGTTGTAACGCCAGATTCAATACCAAAGCTACGGTGTAAAACGGCCATTACTGGAGTAATACAATTACTGGTACAGGAAGCCGCCGACGCAATGCTATCGTCCACCGTTAATGTCTGCTGATTTAAACCCCAGACAATCGCCTTTAAAGTCTGCTCACCGGGCTGGGACAACAACACTTTATTTGCACCTGCCTGTTGATGTAGGCGCAACTCTTCAATACCTGAATACTGGCCACTGCACTCCAGCACAATATCGACATCTTGCTGCGTCCAATCCAGTTGAGTCAGTGATTCGTAATGCGTGATAGCTATCTCATCGCCGTTAATAGTCAGTCTGTTATCACCAGCTGACACATCAGCAGGAAAACGACCGTGGGTGCTATCGTACTTGGTAAGGTGGGCGATGGTGGCCAGATCTGCTGGCTCATTGATTGCAACGACTTGTAATCTGTCACCAAGATGCGACTCGTAAAGCGCGCGCAAAACACAGCGGCCAATGCGACCAAAACCATTGATGGCTATTCGCACTGGCCGGGATAAGGGTGTAGTAGGTTGCTGGCCGGACACACTCATCACCCGGCCTCGCTGAGACAGAAATTAAACGTCCAGACAATCTTCAACGGCAGCTACCACATTGGTCACGGTGAAACCGAAATGTTCCATCAAATCCTTCGCTGGAGCCGATTCGCCAAAGGAATCCATGCCCACAATGCGACCGTCGATACCCACATATTTGTACCAGAAGTCGCGGTGACCTGCTTCAACAGCTACTCTGGCGAGCACATCGCTGGGTAATACCGATTCGCGGTACAGCACGTCTTGCTGATCAAACACGGTGGTCGATGGCATAGATACCACTCGTACCTTGCGACCTGACTGCTCTAACTCGGTCTTGGCATCGATCGCCAACTGTACTTCTGAACCAGTGGCAATCAGGATTGCATCCGGATCACCCTCGCAATCGCTAAGCACATAACCACCGCGCGCAATATCGGCAACCTGTTGTTCTGTACGCTGCTGGTGAGCCAAACCCTGACGGGAGAAAATTAACGCGGAGGGACCATCGATATATTCCAATGCCTCTTTCCAACTAACGGCTGACTCTACAGTGTCACAGGGGCGCCAAATGTGGAGGTTCGGTGTAGCACGTAGTGCTGTCATTTGCTCCACAGGCTGGTGAGTAGGGCCGTCTTCACCCAAGCCAATAGAATCGTGGGTGTAAACCAGAATTGAACGCTGCTTCATCAACGCTGCCATACGCACAGCATTACGCGCGTATTCCATAAACATAAGGAAGGTGGCACCGTAAGGTACGAAGCCGCCATGTAGAGCGATGCCGTTCATAATGGCGGTCATCCCGAATTCACGTACGCCATAGAACAGGTAGTTGCCGCTGGCATCATCAGCCGTTACGCCCTTAGAGCCACTCCATAAGGTCAGATTGGAGCCAGCTAAATCCGCTGAGCCACCCAACAGCTCTGGCAACAGCGGGCCAAAGGTATTCAAACAGTTTTGTGAAGCTTTACGCGAAGCGACAACAGCACCCTCTTCCTGCAATTTGGCAATGTAAGCATTGGCATCGGCTTCGAAGGTTTCAGGCAAGTCACCCGCCAGACGGCGCGCATATTCCACTGCCAAATCAGGATGGGCTTCAGCATAGGCATCGAAGCGCTCATTCCATTCAGCTTCCAGAGCAGCGCCTTTTTCTTTGGCGCTCCAGCCACCGTATACATCACTGGGGACAAAGAAGGGGCCATGGTCCCAACCAATGGTTTCACGTACCAAGGCAACCTCATCAGCACCTAAAGGCGCGCCGTGGCATTCTTCTTTACCTTGTTTGTTGGGAGAACCCTTACCGATGACAGTTTTGCAGCAGATGATGGTCGGTCGAGAGGTATCGGCACGCGCCGCTTCAATGGCCTCAATAATGGCATTGCTGTCATGACCATCGACATTGGAAATTACCTGCCAGCCATAGGCCTCAAAGCGCTTGGGTGTATCGTCGGTAAACCAACCTTCAACTTCACCATCGATGGAAATGCCGTTGTCATCGTAAAAACAAATCAATTTACCCAGGCCCAGGGTACCTGCTAGCGAACAGGCCTCGTGGGAGATACCTTCCATTAAACATCCGTCGCCCAGGAAGGTATAAGTGTAATGATCGACTATGTCATGCCCTTCCTGGTTAAATTGCGCTGCCAACACTTTTTCAGCAACAGCCATACCCACCGCATTGGTAACGCCCTGTCCGAGAGGGCCTGTGGTGGTTTCAACACCCGGCGCATAACCGTATTCCGGGTGGCCTGGAGTTTTTGAATGCAGTTGGCGGAAGTTTTTCAGCTCCTCAATCGGCAGATCGTAGCCAGTCAAATGCAGCAGCGAATACAGCAGCATGGAGCCGTGGCCATTGGATAACACGAAACGATCACGATCAGCCCAGTTGGGATTGGCAGGGTTGTGGCGCAGATAATCGTTCCACAATACCTCTGCAATATCGGCCATACCCATAGGGGCGCCGGGATGGCCACTTTTGGCTTGTTGCACAGCATCCATACTGAGCGCGCGGATGGCGTTAGCTAATTCGCTGCGAGAAGGCATTCATGTAACTCCTAAAAGAAGGGGACGGAAAAAAGGCGGCTATTGTCCCCTACCAGCGCGACAACGGCAATTGCTGATCACAAAAAAATCAACGTTCAAGCCTCTATTTACCTTATCTGGCTCAGGCTGTTACCTCATCTGCTCAAGCCCTTAATCTCATCTGGCCCAGGTTGTTATTTCATCTAGCCTAGGCAGCTTATCTGGCTCGGACTTCAATTTCTGAAAACAATTCACATCTATATCGAAATATTTTGATATAGATGTTTGCTGCTGTTAGACTCGACCGCCATGACTAATCAAGCAACTGTTCTTCATCCGCAGCATTCCGACTCGGAGGCACTACTAGCCCTGTGCAAAGCCAGTGCTGATCAGTTGCGCCTGGATATCCTTAGGGTGCTGAGCAGGGATTCCTACGGCGTTATGGAGCTATGCCAGATCTTCGACTGTAAACAGTCTGGCATGAGCCACCACTTGAAGATTCTCGCCAATGCCGGATTACTCACCACTCGCCGAGAGGGTAACTCTATTTTCTACCGCCGCGCACATCGCGATATCGATGACCAGCTGAGCCCACTGCAAAGCGCTTTACACAAAATCATTGATCAACAATCATTGCCGGCCTCCCTGGAGAAAAACATTGCTTTGGTTCAACAGGAACGGGCTGCCAATTCACAGGCTTTTTTCAGCAACAATACCGACAAGTTTCAGGAACAACAGGAGCAAATCGCTGCCTACGACGTCTACGCACCCAACGCTGTAGAATTGTTAATGCTGTCTATCCAGGGCAAACCCACAGAGCTCGTGTTGGAAGTCGGACCGGGCGAAGGTGAATTTCTCACCGAGTTATCACCGCGCTTTGATCAAGTCATTGCCCTCGACAACTCAGCCCAAATGTTAGAAAAGGCACAAAACAAGGCACACGAGCACGACCTGTCTAATATTCATTTTATGCATGGCGACACCAAGCATGCACAACTGCCTACCGGTAGCATGGACTGCGTCGTCATTAATATGGTGCTTCACCATGTGCCATCCCCCGCAGAGATTTTTTTTGATATTGCTGGGTTAATCAAACCAAAGGGCACATTGCTAATCACCGACCTGTGTCACCACGACCAGGATTGGGCGCGAAACTCCTGCGGCGACTTATGGCTGGGCTTCGAACCAGAAGATTTAACTCAATGGGCCTGTGAAGCCGGTTTTAAAACTGGTGAAAATATTTATTTGGCACAGCGAAATGGTTTTCGCGTGCAGATCAGACAATTCATCAAACTTTAGTCGCTGCCTAGACACAACAACGTAGACGCAGCATAAAACAAGAGGATTTTTACATGTCAGAATATTCCGTTTTTACTTCAGAATCTGTTTCTGAAGGCCACCCCGATAAAATGGCTGATCAGATTTCTGATGCGGTACTAGACGCCATTATTGCTCGCGACAAAATGGCTCGTGTAGCCGTGGAAACCATGGTGAAAACCGGCATGGCAATTGTCGCTGGCGAAGTGACTACGTCCTGCTATGTTGATTTAGAAGATATTATTCGCGATGTGATCACAGACATTGGCTACGATAGCTCAGCAGTAGGTTTTGACGGTGCCAGCTGTGCCGTTCTCAATGCTATTGGTAAACAATCTGTCGATATCAATATGGGTGTCGATCGCGCCAAACCAGAAGATCAGGGAGCTGGTGACCAAGGCTTGATGTTCGGTTACGCAACCAATGAAACGGAAACATTGATGCCGGCAGCAGTGTATTACTCGCACCGCCTAGTTGAGCGCCAGGCCAAATTGCGCAAAGAAGGCGTATTGCCCTGGTTGCGTCCGGATGCAAAATCTCAGGTTAGCCTGCGCTATGAAAATGGTAAGCCAGTGGCCATTGATGCAGTGGTACTTTCGACCCAGCACGACCCAGAGATCACTTTAGAAGATCTACGCGAAGCAGTATTGGAAAATATCATCTTGCCGGTACTGCCTGCTGAGTGGTTGCATGAAGACACGCTTTACCATATCAACCCCACCGGCAACTTTGTCATCGGTGGCCCTGTGGGCGACTGTGGTTTAACTGGTCGTAAAATTATTGTTGATACCTACGGCGGCATGGCTCGTCATGGTGGCGGCGCTTTCTCCGGCAAAGACCCTTCTAAGGTTGACCGCTCTGCCGCTTACGCAGGTCGTTATGTCGCAAAGAATGTTGTTGCTGCTGGCTTAGCTGATCGCTGTGAGATTCAGGTATCTTATGCTATCGGTGTTGCGGAGCCGACTTCTATTTCGGTTAACACTTTTGGCACTGGAACTGTTTCAGATGACAAACTGATTGAAGCTATTCGCCAGGTCTTTGACCTACGCCCTTACGGCATCACCAGTATGTTAGACCTGCAGCATCCAATGTACCAGTTAACAGCAGCCTATGGTCACTTCGGTCGCGAACCCATTGAACATACCTACGAATGGACCAACGAAAATGGCGAAAAACAATCGGATACCTTTACCGCCTTTAGCTGGGAAAAAACTGACAAGGTAGATGAACTGAAAGCAGCTATTAGCGCATAAATAAACGTTGGATACCTTAAACCAGATATCCGAATCATTTTACATGACTAGCGTCTGACCTCCGATGTCCGACCAATCCAAAGGATTAACACTATGAGCACCGCAGAAAAAATTGAAACCACTGACTATAAAGTCGCCGATATTTCACTAGCCGATTGGGGGCGTAAAGAACTCTCTATTGCCGAAGGCGAAATGCCTGCATTAATGGCACTGCGCACAAAATACAGCGCCAGTAAGCCTCTTGCTGGAGCTAAAGTTCTCGGCTGTATTCATATGACCATTCAAACGGGTGTATTAATCGAAACATTAATTGAACTAGGCGCGGAAGTACGCTGGTCATCCTGTAATATTTTCTCTACTCAGGATCATGCTGCAGCTGCCATTGCCGCCGCTGGCGTACCGGTATTTGCCTGGAAAGGTGAAACCGAAGAAGAGTACGATTGGTGCATCGAACAAACTATTTTGAAGGATGGTAAGCCCTGGGATGCAAACATGGTATTGGATGACGGTGGCGATCTGACCCAGATGCTACATGAAAAATATCCCGCCATGCTCGATAACATTCACGGCATTACCGAAGAAACAACAACAGGCGTACACCGCCTACAGGAAATGTTAGATAGCGGCGAGTTAAAAGTGCCTGCTGTTAATGTTAACGACTCCGTTACCAAATCAAAAAATGACAACAAATATGGTTGTCGCCATTCACTGAACGATGCCATCAAGCGCGGCACCGATCACCTGATGGCCGGCAAGAAAGCACTGGTTATCGGTTACGGTGATGTAGGTAAGGGCTCAGCACAGTCTTTACGTCAGGAAGGCATGATTGTTCGCGTCAGCGAGATTGATCCGATCTGTGCCATGCAGGCCTGCATGGACGGATTTGAAGTTGTATCGCCTTATATCAATGGTGTTAATAACGGTAGTGAAGACTGTATTGACAAGACGCTGATGGATACTACCGACCTTATTGTTACCACTACAGGCAACTACAATGTCTGCGACTCCAATATGTTAAAAGCATTAAAATCCGGCGCCGTAGTATGTAATATCGGCCACTTCGATAATGAAATTGATACAGCATTTATGCGTAAAAACTGGGAGTGGGAAGAAGTTAAACCCCAAGTACATAAAGTCTACCGTGATGTGGCAAACAACGATCACTTGATTCTCTTGTCAGAGGGCCGCTTAGTGAACCTGGGTAACGCCACCGGTCACCCCTCTCGGATTATGGACGGTTCTTTTGCTAATCAGGTACTGGCACAAATTTATTTGTACGAGCGCAAATTCGCCAATCTTGAAGCAGAATTAAGGCCTGGTGCGATTACACTGGAGGTACTACCAAAGAAACTAGATGAAGAAGTTGCGGCACATATGGTAGGCGGTTTTGGTGGCGTGATCACCCAGCTGACTCAGGAGCAGGCCGACTACATCAATGTTTCAGTTGATGGCCCATACAAAGTCGAAACATATAAATATTAATCTATAAAAAAGGGTGGGCTTAAGCTCACCCTACAGGCTTACATTCATGAGCGATAACAAACGCTTTAGCTTTGAATTTTTTCCTCCCAAAACGGATGCAGGGAGAGAAAAACTAAAAACTGTACGTGCTGAATTGAATAAACTCGGCCCGGACTTTTTTTCTGTTACCTATGGTGCAGGCGGTTCAACCCGCGACAATACCAAGGGCATTGTTTTTGAAATGATTGCTGACGGTATTGCCACAGCACCTCATCTGTCTTTTGGCGGCGATGATGAAACATCAATGCTGAATTTACTCAATGAATACAAACAAGCTGGCGTGACACGCATTGTCGCATTGCGCGGTGACCTGCCTTCGGGCATGGGGGCGCAGCGCCTGGTTTACGCTGAAGAACTGGTGCAATTTATTCGCGAGAATACCGGTGATCATTTTCATCTGGAAGTAGCGGCATATCCCGAAGTTCATCCAGACGCACCCAGCTATGAAAAAGATATTGAATATTTGAAGCGCAAACTGGATGCCGGTGCCAATAGTGCGATTACTCAATATTTTTATAATCTGGATGCTTATCTTTATTTTATCGATCAATGCAACAAAGCAGGTATCGATAAACCTATCTATCCCGGCATTATGCCAATCACGAATTATCAAAACCTGGCGCGTTTTTCAGCTAACTGCGGAGCAGAAATTCCACGCTGGCTGGCAAAAAAATTGGAATCATTCGGTGATGATAAAGAAAGTCTTGTCGCCTTTGGCTGTGATATTGTGACTAAACTCTGTGAGCAACTGCTGGAATCCGGAGCACCCGGCTTACACTTCTATACGATGAATCAAATTGAGCCGAATAAAACCATTTGGAAAAATCTAGGGTTGTGATCCTTAAGGAGATAAAAGTGTTACAACCAGCTTCTATCGCTGTTTTTAGTTTTGGACACTAATGCGCATCAATCGTATTTTCACTAACTCTGACATCCAGGCAAATTCGTCAGTAACTCTCGATGAAAAAGCGAGCCATCATCTAAGTAAAGTTTTGCGCCAAAAAGTGGGCGCAAAACTTATTGTTTTTAATGGCGACGGATTACAGTATCAGGCAACCATTGAGGCCATCCAAAAAAAATCTGTACTTGTAACAACTGAAACAGCAGAAACCCAGGATCGAGAATCGCCGTTAAAAATCCATTTAGGCATTGCCATCTCGAAAGGTGACCGCATGGATTGGGTGATGCAGAAAACCACGGAGCTGGGCATTGCAATCATCACACCGCTATTCAGTGAACGCACCGAAGTGAAATTAAAAGGCGAAAGACTGGAAAAAAAATTACAGCACTGGCGACAAATTTGTGTCAGCGCCTGCGAGCAATGTGGTCGCAATCAATTGCCACAATTAAATCCACTGCAAAATATTGATGACTGGGTAAATACTGTTAACGCTAATAAAAAGTTTGTATTGCATCATCGCAGTGAAAAAAATTTAGACCCTCAACAAAAGTACGACAGCATTGCATTACTTATTGGACCAGAAGGAGGGCTGAGCGAAGCTGAAATTGCTTTCGCTTATAACAATCAATTTGAGCCTTTATGTCTTGGACCGAGAGTGATGAGAACAGAAACTGCCCCACTGGCAGCAATTGCTATTATGCAAAACCTGTGGGGTGACCTGTAAGATTTTTCAAAAAAACGATCAAATAACCTATTAAGTTTTATAACAAATCAACAACTGCCTGCTGAATAAAATCAACATTGGGAATGGCTGCTCTCTCACCGCTGACCAATACTCTGGCCGTTTCAGCAGGGCCCACACTATTTTCTTCATCATTGACCAATTCATCGGACATAACACGCATTAATCTCGGCATACCTTCGGCAACAATGCCACAAAAAGGCAATCTCATACTATCAACCAAACCATTTAGCACAGCAATACGACGATTACGGCTTTGACTGACAAAGGCCTCTTCATTAATTGCCTCATAGGAAACCAGTGGCACCATTTGGTTACGCCAGGGGAACATTCCCAAATACCAATTGGGCGCATCCTCTGGTGACTCGGGCTCTACATAGGGAATCACTTCGGCCACAGTCACGTTGGGTAGAACTAATTGTTTCCCGTTAACAGGGATAAGCAATGTCGCCACTTCATTAACTGTACCCGTTGTTTGTATGTCTGTTTTCATCAAACTACCTCAACTCACTATTCTGAGAATTGTGCTGTTATCCTTTTACGGCCGATTGCTTATCAGCTATTGGTGATACTTCCTGCAACTGTTTTGCAAGCTCAACCGCCAATTGTTCAGGCGAGCCCTGAAAACTCACACACCCCGTACTCAAAGCTGCGTTCGGCATATCCGCACTTAAGCAGGTTTCAGGCGCCTGCACCCACACTTTACTGCCACAGGCTTTCGCCACACGACAACCCACTTCTCCATCATTACACAGGCCGCTAAAAATAATGACACCCAGCCTACTCCGGTAAATTCTCGCCAAGTCCGAAATAACCTGATCCAGTACCGGTTGATATTGCCCCTGCCACGACCTTCGTGTACCAACAACATGCCCACGAGAAGAAAATCGCAATTGCCTGTCCACCGGCACTACTGCCACTTCACCTGCACACAATTTGTATTCACTGGTTATCAAATGTATGGCGTAGGAATGATTACCGCCAATACCCTTCGTTAAAAAACGCTCAAAATTCTGTTCTATATGCTGGCCGTATACCATCGCCAACGGTAAACCTTCTGGCAAGGCTTGTAAAAATTCTCTCACCGCATCGGGCCCGCCAAATGAAGCCGCCAACACCCAAACTTGCGAAAAATTTTCTCGCGTGTTTTTTAAAACTTCTTCATGTTGATACTCACGCGGGATTGCCACCAGTTCTAATTTTTCTAACAGGCGCCGATGCCAGCGCTGATACGCTTCAACCTCATTGACATTGGGCACATGTTCATTAACCAACAAAGGTAATTCACAATGTTCGGATAATACTTCCAGGACTTGCTGAGCATCGCTATCATCAACATCAATTAACCAGGCATCGTGGTGAATGTCTGTGCAACTATCTTGTTCTTCTTCAAAGCGCTTAATTAACTCACTTGATGTCAGTGTGAAGGATGGCTCATAGCCAGATTCTACTAATACCTGCCTCAGTATTTGACGATTACAATCGCTATTGGTCACCAATCCAATTTTGGGGTTATACGTTTTATCCACAACAACGTACGCAACTGTTAATCAATAGTTGATCCTACCAGCGACTTTATCGTATCCAACAATAAAGTCTCCTGATAAGGCTTACCCATATACTCATTAACACCTAACGATAGTGCTCTTTCGCGGTGCTTCTCGCCAGTTCTCGATGTAATCATTATGATAGGAATGTCTTTCAAACGATTGTTGTGGCGAATACGGCTGGCAACTTCGAAGCCATCCATTCGCGGCATTTCTATATCGAGCAGCATCACATCGGGTATTCGCTCTATTTCCTGTAACTGAGCAATGGCATCGGCACCGTCTTTGGCCAACACGACTTCCATACCCTGACGCTCAAGGAAACGAGAGGTAACTTTACGTACTGTTACGGAGTCATCGACAACCATAACCAACACATTCTGATCACTTTCTTCCTGCGTATCAGCTGACAGGAAGTAATCGCGGTGCATATGCGAAGCATCTGCACGAATCATTGCCAGCAAATCCAAAATAACCACAACACTACCATCACCCAACACAGTAGCACCCGATAACCCTTGCACCATACTGAACTGTGGCCCTAAAGGTTTTACAACAATCTCTCGCGATCCCATCAAACTATCGACCTGTATTGCCACTGAGTGCTCAGCACCTCTAACCAAAACCACAGGTAATGGCATCGATTGACCTTCCAGGTTTGGCTTTTCACCACGATGCAGTAACGCGCCCATATAACGGAGCAAATAAGGCTGGCCGGCATATTCAAACATCGGCGCATCGGGTTGATAGTAAGCCTCTAGCTCAAAAGGGCTAACACGTACGATACCTTCAATGGTATTCAGTGGAATGGCGTATCGGTCTCCTCCGACATTAACCATTAGCGCGCGGTTTACAGAAACCGTAAACGGCAAGCGCACGGTGAACTGAGTACCCTTGCCCGATTGCGATTCGATATCCATCGAACCACCCAGTTGTTTAATTTCGCTGTGCACCACATCCATGCCCACACCGCGGCCTGATATCTGGGTAACTTCAGTGGCGGTACTAAATCCTGCTTGCGTGATAAATTGTAAAATTTCATGGTCGGTCAAATCGGCATCTGACTCCATCAGTCCACGCTCGATGGCTTTACTTTTGACGGCGGCCAAGTTGATACCACCACCATCATCGGTCAGGGTAAGAACAATCTCACCCCCTTCTCTGGACAAGCCCAATGTAACTGTACCTTTAGCGGGCTTACCGGCAGCGTTACGCTCGTCAACAGATTCAATACCGTGGTCTACCGCATTACGTAACATGTGCTCCAGTGGCGCGACCATTCTCTCAAGCACAGTACGATCCAATTCGCCTTCAATATTATTCAGCACAAACTCAACTTTCTTGTTCAGTTCACCACTTATTTGACGAACAATGCGCCGTAAACGAGGCACCATTCTGGAGAATGGCACCATGCGCGAACGCATTAGGCCTTCCTGCAATTCTGTATTAATTCGCGACTGCTGAATTAGCAATGTTTCCATATCGCGCGATTTGTCAGACAGGGTATTTTTAATATCGGTCAAGTCAGATGATGACTCGAGTAATGAACGAGATAATTGTTGCAGTTGGGAGTAGCGGTCCATTTCTAATGGATCAAAACCATCTAGCCCGACACTTTCCACCTGCTCCTGGCGATAAAGAATTTGCGCTTCGGTTTCCATATCCAGGCGTCTGACCTGTTCCTGTAGACGATCTACAGTAATTTGCATTTCATCCAGAGAGAAAACCAGTTCGGAAATTTGTTCTTCTGCCCGACCTCTTGAAATCGATGTTTCACCCGCCAGGTTTACCAGGTCTTCTAACAGCTGTGCAGAAACCTTAACGACTTCCTGTGGACCTTTTTTGGCGGCTACATCTGCTGTAGCTGGCGTACTGACCTGCTCATTGGAAACCTCTCGCAACTTGCTCGCGGTAAAGGGAACAACGGGGGCTGTAGTTTCCGGGGTCGTTTCCGGAATGGTTCCCGGAGTAGTTTCTTGAGCCGGTACTGGACTACTATCAGCAGCAGGTTGTGATTCTGGTGTTTTAAATTCTTCAGGCGCTGGTGTAGATTGCAGTGAATCAACCTCTTGTGATTCAACTGGCTGCTCTTCAGCCAATTCGCTGGCTGGCAATTCGGCTTCACCTTTTTTAATTGCCGTGACCTGAGCGATTAAATGATCCTGATAATCCTGAATTTGATTCAGTGATTCATCACTAATAGTACCGCCTTCTCGTTCAAGATCGATCAAAGAGGATTCAAAGTTGTGGCTCAAGTTACCGAGAACTGTTAACCCAGCAAGACGAGCACCGCCCTTTAAGGTGTGAAGAATTCTTAATAGATCATCAAGGTAGCTACGGTTTTCCCGATCATCACTCCAACTGTGGATAGCCTCATCAATGTTTTCCAATAAATCATCAGCTTCTTCCAGGAAGATTTCGACAATTTCGTCATCAATATCATCGTCTGTTGCGACAGAAGGACTATCTACCGCAGCTAATTGTGGCGATTTGAAGTCAAGTTCTGGTTCTGGTTCTGGTTCTGGTTCTGGTTCTGGTTCTGGTTCTGGTTCTGGTTCTGGTAGCTGAGTATCCACCGACTCCGCAATAACATCTACGAAGTCTGACATGGCTTCTGTAATGTTATGGCCGGATTCCAGATCTAATGCTGTCTCATTAAGCTCGACTTCATCAAATGCCACGTCCTTAGCTTCATCAGTATCAGCATCTGGCGGCAAGAGCCCAAAGCTATCAAGATCAACTTCTACCGTATCTGTATCGCTTAAGAATTCTTCGTCCTTAGCTAGCGATTCCATCAAACCATCGGTAACGAAATCTTCTGCAACTACCGCAGAATCAACAACCGGCATTTGTATCGTGCTATCTAGCTCTGCCGCATCCAGCACAATTTCTGTATCACCATTGCCACTAGTATCACCACTGCTACTATCAGCATTATCAACCTCAGGCTGATCCAGTACAGGAATTTCTGCTTCATCGGTAACAATTGCAGCCGGGAATTCATAATCCGAAATATCTGCAAATAGTTTTACATCATACGTTGGCTGCTGCTGCCCGGCGACTTGATCCAGCATATCAATTAGCGAGTCATTTCCAGCCTCACATAATTGATAAAAGCTTTCGTCCAGCTGACCGCTATTCATTACGCTCGCCTGCCGGTAAAACACTTCTAAAGCTTGCGCGAATTCAACTAGAGGTAATAAATTGACATTTTCTGCCTGCTCAATAAAGCCTTCCAATATGTCATTGAGCTCACTAAAAGCGCTTGGCTCTAGTGCACCTGTGCGAATTTTTGCCAGTCCATCAATAACGGAACTAACACTATCCAAACCTTCCGTAAGGAATTGGTTGAGCGTATCCGGAGCAATCGTTCCGTCTTCTGCTTCTTCGCCTGCCGCTTGTGCTAAACGCTCTTGTAGTAGCGCTGTAATTTTTTCCTCATAGGCATCGACACCCGGCAGCATTTCCAAAGGTGTTGTTGCCAGTTGTTCGATGCCTAACTTGATGAACAGAGAGCCGCTTTCTAACAACTCAACCACTGGCACATCGGCTTTAGCCTGAACAGATCTTAGCTCTTTAACCAGTCGTTCAATATTAGTGACTACTGCAGCTACCGGCACAACACCCGCCATATTGGCGCTGCCCTTTAATGTATGCAGTGCACGCTGCAATTCATCTGTCAGCGATGCTGGAGCAGATAACTCCTTACAGTAAGTAATATAATTATCTAGTGTTTCGCCATGAACCGTGGCCTCAGCAGCAAAAATTTCCAGAAGCTCAGGATCAACTTCATCTTCCTCTTCAGCTGCCCCAACCTCAGCTAACGGCATTTCCGTAACGGCATCTTCAAGAACTGGTAGTTCGCCGATGTCTACGGCTGTCTCCGTCTCAGGCTGTTGAGTTTCTTCGTTAGACTCTTGAGATTCTTCTGAAGTATCTAGTACAGGGTTTTGCTCTTTAGATAATGCATCAGCCCGTTGCATTAATTGTTCAAGATACGCTTTATCAACACTTTCGCGTTTCTCAAAGGCTTGAACAAATTCAGGAACTTTACCAGTGACTTCTGAAACCAGATCAAAGCGAACCTGATCCATTTCAATACTACCGTCTATAACACGGTTCAGCATATTTTCAACTGACCAGGCAAGCTCACCAATATCCGTTGCCCCAACCATTCGACCACTGCCTTTTAACGTATGGAAAGCACGGCGAACTTCCGTTCTGGCATCTTCATCATTGGGGTTTGATAGCCATTGGGGCAGAAATTCGTTGATAGTCTCGAGGACTTCTCCAGCCTCTTCGATAAAGATTTCAACAATTTCCGGATCGTATTCCTCTTCTTCTACATCGTCTTCAACTTGTTGCTGACTCTCGCCCATATCGACAACAGCATCGGCAGGCTCGGTAATAGTAGGGATGTCTTCAGTTGTAGGCGCAGGCTGAAAGGGTATGACTTCGGCTAGTACAGGAATATCTTCTGCAGAATCAGCAGCATTTGTTTCAGAAGAAGCCTCTTCAGTTTCTAACGGTTGATCTGTGGGAGGTTCATTAGCATCTGCAATGTTAGCTTCTGTTGCAACTTTTTCACCCGTTACCGGATAGCCTAATTCGGCTACACTTTCTTCAGCAACTTTCAATATTGCCTGTACATCGGCATCCGGATCTTCACCAATTCGCTCTAAATAATAATCAACGGAGGTGACGGCATCTGCCAACGTATCTAGTACCTGCCAATTAGGCACCATTTGATTAGCCAGCAAGGTTTCCGCAACATATTGTTCACAGCTATACAAAACCCTGGCTGGACCTGGTAGCGGAATCATATCCAGACTGCCTCGGATTTCCCTAAATAAAACCGGTAAATCCTGCAGGCAGCTATGATCCCACTGAGTAGCAACAAATTCGATAATAGCTTCTTTGGCCTGCTCTAAACCATTGCGCGATTCTTTTAATACGGAAACATAGGCTGAATCAAGATGTTCCTGAGCTTCTTCACTATCGTTAAACAAGGCATCTTCGATTACCTCCGGAACAAGGGAGGAGGGATTAAGTTCTTTTTCAGCTGCCGTTACTTTTTCAATAATTTGCGCAATATCTGCAGGATTAATTTCCTCATAGGTCGCTAACACTTTAGCCAATTGGGTATAAGGTTCCTGAACCAGTTTCAAACCATTACCCAAGCCAAGAATAGCCATGGTATCAGTGACACGCTTAAACATTGGTAAAATATCGGCCAACTGACCGGTACGGCATTCAGCTTCTTGTAACGCATCATTGATATCGTGTAATTCTTGAGACAGTGCTTCGACAACTGCTTTCAACGATGCATTATCTGGCGCCGCCAATTCCTCTTCACTGCCTAATTCACCTTCGCCTAACAAAGAGGTATCAAGATTAAACTCGGCTTTGACCTGTTGTATAAATTTGGAATTAGCTTTACTTCTCGCCACATAATACAACAGGTTTTTCAACAACCCTTCTGGCGCTGCTTGCTCTAATGCAAATTCACCCTGCTCAATAATATTTTTAATTTGTCGATCGATTTGTCGCAGCAAAATTTTTACTGCTACGCTGGCTTCAATAGAACCATTTAGCAGGCCTTCTAGCACCGCAATACATACTCGCCATAAGGACTGAGAACCACCCCCTTCACTCAGTTTAACCAAGCGTGCACACACTTTTGCCAGATAATTTAAATTTTTTCTAACATCCTTGCCGCGAATGAAACCGAGCAATGCAATCTGATACATCTGGCGTAACTTATGCGCGACTTCAGCAAGCTCGCTACCAGTAACAGCCATCTCCGCTTCGTCATATGCAGTCGATATCTCCGGCGCAAATAATGCTGTTTCAGATAACAGGCTTTCACCACGAACTGCCCTTAAATCATTTAATACCGGCAACAGAGAGGCAGGTAAACCGTGACGCGATTCTTTAACATTCTTTAAATAGAGCGGAAGTTGTGATAGCGCTGTTTTTAACACCGTCAGCGCGTCTTCGATATGACTATCGTGAACTGTTCCCTGAGCCAAGGCATGAGCTAAACCTTCCATTTCTTCAGCCAGTAACGCAGCACCAAAGAATTCCACCATGTGTAAGGTACCGTGTACCTGGTGGATATGGGTAAGACAAAAACGCAATTTAGTAACGTCATCGCGATTTGCAACATAAGCATCTAGTGCCTGAGACGCCTGCTTGAGGGTTTCCTCAATCTCTCCTGCGACCCACTCTAGCGCTATATAATCTTGGCGGTCACCCATATTTTCAGACCTTTTTCATCTTCACTAAAGCACCATTAACTATTTTGTGCTTTTATGTATGCTTGCACAGATTCATCCGCTGTCCGTTTCATCTGACTGTGCTGCCATCCACTCGCTTCACCTGACGCCACCATCAATAAGCCACCTGGCTTTAGGTAGTGTACTAATGTATCAAGCACTTGCTTTTGTCTGTCACGCTGAAAATACACCAGCACATTCTGACAAAAAATCACATCCATCGTTAATCGAGGCACGTCCTTGAGTTCCAGAATGTTTCCCTGCACAAAACATAATTTTCGCTGCAGCTCCGTCGACACTTGATAGTATCGGTTAGCCACTGGCTTAAAATATTTTGTTTTCGTCTCTGGCGCCAAAGTCTCAATTTTTCGTGCTGAATATTTTCCTTCCTTCGCTACCGCCAATGCCGTAGCACTGATATCGGTTGCAACTACACCTAAAAAAATCTTTGCTGTCAGGTAATCAATAATATCGGTTGCGGCTATTGCTAAAGAGTATGGCTCTTCACCTGTTGAGCAACCAACACTCCATATATCCAGCGTATAATCCTGAGCCTTTTGTTCGCTAGAGATCAAATCCACTAAATAATTTTTCAAAACAGCATAGGCATTGGGTTCTCGAAAAAAACTGGTTTCTTTTACTGAAACTCTATCAACTAGTTTTGTCCATTCGCCGACACCTTCTGGAATAGCACTGACCTGCTGAAAGTACTGATCATAATCGTCAATACCTATTTCTCGCATTCTTTGATTAAGCCCAGATTGCAAAATCGATTTGTGCTGTGAAAAATTAATTCCTGTTCTCTGTTCTAGTAAATTTTGCCATCGCTCGTACTGTTCTTCGGTCAGAGCTGGCGTTGTCTTAAAAGACCACAGCGACATCGCCCGTCTACCTCCGCTCCCGATAAATAACCAGCAAACGAATCTACTGTTTTACTCGCCATTTATTCGCCAACGGCTATAGCAATGGTTTCGTCATCGTCATCAACAACATCTTCAGCTTGCACATCTTCTTCAAATTCAAGCTCATCTTCTTCCTCGGGCAGTTTGAAGCCCGCTACCGACTCACGTAATTCGTTAGCCATATCAGCCAGGTTACCGATCGACTGTGCTGTAGCTGTGGTACCAGAAGAAGTTTGCGAGGTAATTTCCTGAATAACATTCATCGTATTCGAGATGTGACCTGCAGATGATGCCTGTTGGCGCGCCGCGTTCGAAATGTTTTGGATCAATTCCGCCAGTTCCTGCGATACCTTCTCGATTTCTTCCAGTGCCGTACCCGCGTCTTGCGCCAGGCGAGCACCACGCACCACCTCGGCAGTGGTTTGTTCCATCGAGATTACCGCTTCATTGGTATCCGACTGGATGGTTTTAACCAGCGCCTCAATCTGCTTGGTCGCAGCAGAAGAACGTTCCGCAAGGCGCTGAACCTCATCCGCAACCACCGCGAAACCCCGACCGGCGTCACCCGCCATCGATGCCTGGATGGCAGCGTTAAGTGCGAGGATGTTGGTTTGGTCGGCGATGTCATTAATCAACGATACGATATCCCCGATCTCCTGTGACGATTCACCGAGTCGCTTAATTCGTTTCGAAGTTTCCTGAATCTGCTCACGGATGTTATCCATGCCGTTGATGGTGTTCTGTACCACTTCCGCGCCAGTGTTGGCGATGGCCACCGAGCGCTCCGCAACGCCCGCTGATTCAGATGCGTTTGACGATACCTGGTCGATGGTCACCGCCATCTCGTTAACCGCCGCCGATGCCCCGGCAATTTCCTGCGCCTGGTGTTCTGATGCTTCAGCTAAATGCAATGCAGTGTTCTGGGTTTCCTGTGCCGCAGAAGATACCTTCACCGCTGTATCGTTTATCTGCGATACCAGTATCCGCAATTGGTCGATGGTGAAATTAATCGAGTCAGCGATTGCACCAGTGAAATCTTCGGTTACTGTCGCGGTAGTGGTCAAGTCACCATCCGCAAGGTCCGCCAGCTCATCAAGTAAACGCAGGATCGCGTTTTGGTTACGCTCGTTGGTTTCTGCAGTTTCTCTCAAGCGGAATTGGGTATTGCGGAAAGTCTGGATACCGATCATAACCAAAGACAAAATCGATAAACCGATTGGGAATAATGTGGTCGTCGCCGTGATGGGACGCTCGGTTTCCAGTTCGTTGATTTGCTCTGCCAATGAAGTTGTTGCTTCCATTACCTGTGGTGAGTTAACCACGATGCTTTCCGCCGCCTGACTCGCTGCCAGCAGATCAGGTGATGCCTGGAAGATTTCATCAACCGACTCACTCACGTATTGATAAAGATCGTTAATTTGTTCCAGCGAGGCGCGGGCATCTCTGTCGGTAACGCGTGAGATATTCATTACCTGGTTACCCTGCAGCATTCCATTCAACACCGAACCGAAGGTACTGGCATCAATGTTAAATTCATCCGCTGCCGTACTAGCCGACTCTTCACCCTGCAACATTTTGTCGACGTTACGTGCAATACGCTCGGCTAACCAGGCTTGGCGCTGTGCTACCGCAACCTGGTCAGAGGGTGCGCGGTTATCCAGCAATATTTCCACTACGTTTTCATATTCCGCCTGTAATTCAGGAATCGATTCGTTAAGCGTCTTTGCCACCTCGTGCAAGAACAGAATCCGAACCCGGTTATCTACGATGATTACCGAGGCATCATCCACCTTTCGCCAAACACTATCCAAGGCCGACAGTTCTTCTCCTACCAAACCCGATGCCGACGGAAGATCTGTTGCGCCATTCTGCAGCTGATTGAGTGACTGGTTAAACTGGCTACGCGACCTGGCCAACTGATCGAAGGCTTCCGCCTCTCCGGCTGTTGCCAAGCGAGAGCTGGTGGCAATCTGTTGCGACAGAACCCTCAACTCACCCGTTAGCTCTAGATAGCGGGTATCGTAACCAGCATCTCGCAACACGATGTATGCATTGATACCTGTACCGATAAACCCCAGCACCATCAATATTAAGAAAAAGCTAATCGCTCTGTTAGTAGGCAGCCTGACCGCTGGCCCTTGTGTTTTAGCATTCATGCCCGGGACTCCCCGTTAATTGTGTTAACAACTCAAAGTTACTACTGTGTTTTGCGAAAGTGCGCCCAGCCTAGCTGGCCGCTGCATTAAAAAATTCTGCGTTTTGCGCCAGTTTAAATGGACTGAATACAGACCAAACCAAACCATTGTGGTGGTAAGATCCCGATAAAAAGGGTTTCAATTTCTCAACTTCTTCAGGCACGCCTTCACTGAAAGCGTCGACGGGTATGTGCTGCATACCAAACACTTCTGACACAATTAAGCCGGTGTACAAATCACCCAGCTCCATCGCCAACACCCGTCGTTGTTTACGAGACCCCAGACTTCCACCAAAAAAACTTTCCAAATCAATCAATGGCAATAATCGACCACGAACATTGGAAACGCCTTTAACCCAAGACTGCACACCGGGTAACCGGGTTGAGGTAGGCTGCGCTAAAATTTCGGCAACTTCGCCCATTGGTGCAACAAAGTACTGTCCTGCCAGTTTAAATCCGATACCCGACCAATGAGGTTTAATATCGACCTGCGCAGGCAACCCTTTAGCATTAAGAACGCTCCGCTCCGCGATATCAATCAATGCAGCAAAAGGGTCAGAGTTACTCATAATCAGCCAGTTACTCCAGCACTTCATCGATGGCGTTAAGTAAAACTGGACCATCTACCGGTTTAGTCAGATAGCCTTTGGCACCCTGACGCTGTCCCCATAGGCGATCCGTTTCCTGATCTTTGGTTGTGACGATAATAACGGGGATATGGCTGGTCTGATCGTGTTTGCTGAGCTGGCGAGTGGCCTGAAAACCATTCAAACCGGGCATGACAATGTCCATCAATACAACGTCGGGCAGTGTTTCCTTTGCTTTGGCAACACCTTCTTCACCGCTCTCTGCAGTTAGCACTTCATGCCCGTGTTTACTTAAAATGGTCGACATTTTATGCGTTTCGGTCGGCGAATCATCGACGATTAACACTCTAGCCATAATTCCTCCACATCAACGGCACAATGAAACTGCACCTTTATTTATTGTTATGTATGAAAGGGTCAATCTTTCAAAAAATGACCCCAAAAAATTTAATGCGCTTCACTCACATGCGACTGAATTGCACCCAGTAATTCATTCTTGCTAAACGGCTTAGTGAGGTACTCATCAGAACCTACAATTCGGCCCTTAGCTTTATCGAACAAGCCATCCTTGCTCGACAGCATAATCACCGGGGTTTGCTTGAATTCGCTATTGTTCTTGATCAATGCACAGGTCTGATAGCCATCAAGGCGTGGCATCATAATATCGACAAAAATAATATCCGGTTTGTTATCGGCAATTTTGGCCAGTGCATCAAAGCCGTCAGTGGCTGTTACTACTTCGCAGCCCACTTTTTTAAGCAATGTCTCCGCGGTACGACGAATGGTTTTACTGTCGTCGATCACCATCACTTTCAAATCTTCAAAATTACCATCCATACCGTCGGCCTTATCTATTAAAACTTAACCCATCTATGACAAGCATCGCTCAGACAATCGCAAAGCGCACTTGTAAATATTTAACACAGCTTCAAGGAGTTATCTATAACCCTCAGATAAATATAGTAAAACTGCCTTTTATCTCCTGCCCAAAGTCTTGCTTTGTCATCAAGGGCGTCGTAACGTATGGCGGCTGCCTTTATTTTCAACAAGCCAGCTAATCATGCATCAGCTTAACTATAAGTCTGAACAACTAGTATAGAAGCCGAATGTCATATAGCCCAATCCAAACTATGAGAAATCGCTAACAAGTTTTTAAAAACATTATGAAAAATGCTTCTTCAATTCGCCTCGGCGTAGTCATGGACCCCATTGAGTCCATAAATTTTAAGAAAGACACCACTCTGGCCATGTTGTGGGCTGCCAGCGATAAGGATTGGTCTATTAGCTATATGCGGCAACAGGATCTTTACCAGGCGGGGGGGGAACCTCGTGCCAAGGTGAGGCCTTTAAAGGTATTTAATAATAGTCAGCATTATTATGAGCTTGGCACTATCGAAGATATAGGCCTTGATCAGCTCGATGTCATTCTGATGCGCAAGGATCCCCCCTTTGACCAGGAATTCATTTACACCACCTACATTCTCGAGGCTGCGGAAAGAAAAGGAACTCTTATCGTTAATAAACCGCAGAGCCTCAGGGACTGCAATGAGAAGATGTTCGCCACCCAATTCCCGGAGTGCTGCCCCCCCTTGCTGGTGAGCCGCGATCTGGACTTGCTCAGGGAGTTTCATGACAGCCATAACGATGTCATCTATAAGCCGCTTGACGGCATGGGTGGAAAATCCATCTTTAGAGTCAAAGAAGATGCCAATAATTTGGGTGTTATTCTCGAAACGCTAACTCATTTTGGCAGCAATATGATCATGGCGCAGCGCTATCTGCCGGAGATTGCCGATGGCGATAAACGCATACTATTGATTGATGGCGAGCCGGTCGATTATTGCCTTGCTAGAATTCCCTCTCAAGGGGAAACCCGAGGCAACCTGGCAGCAGGTGGCACGGGTCGTGCGCAACCGCTGAGCGAGCGAGATCGCTGGATTGCGAACCAGGTCGGACCTGTTGTTAAAGAAAAGGGGTTATTATTTGTCGGGCTCGATGTTATCGGTGACTACCTTACAGAGATTAATGTCACCAGCCCAACCTGCGTACGAGAAATTGATGATCAGTACGGAACCAATATCGCCAAACAGCTGTTAGACTGTATAGAAAGCAAATTACGCCAAAAAGTCTAAACTGGTAGGCAACTGGGCAGAAACTAACTCTAAAACCGGCTATCAGAGAATTTTTCCGCAATGGCCACAGCGGCAACTATTTTTAGCGCTTCACTGCAAAATGAGCTCAATCACGACCGCTTGGGCTTCGCTTTCTGTCTGGCTTTAGCCTTACACGCGGCATTCATTCTAGGCATTAGCTTTAATAAAGAAGATCGCTCTGCAGCCGCTCCCAGGCTAGAAATCACCCTTGCCCAGCACACCAGCCAACAAGCGCCAGATGAGGCTGATTTTCTTGCCCAAAATAACCAGCTAGGCAGTGGTACGCTGGAAGAAAAAGCCATGCTAACAACGCAGGAACAGGCTGCTTTCAAGGATAACCAAATTCAGGAGGTAATACCTCAGCAACAGATGAGTCGCCAACAGGAACAACTTTCGGCCACACTATTGTCGACAATCACTGACAGCGAACAACGGGTGCTTCAATCGTTAAAAGATTCGGACCTTGAATCTAATACTGGCAATGAAAACAATGACTTAACTGCCATTGAGCGCAGTCAGGAGATTGCCAGCCTGGAAGCCAAGCTGGATATCCAGCGCCAGGCCTATGCCAAACGGCCCCGTATCCGGCGCTTAACCTCTGTAGCGACCAAAAGCTCTGATGATGCGCTTTATCTACACAACTGGCGCACCAAAATTGAGGCTATCGGCAACCAGAATTATCCGGCCAAAGCACGACAGCAGAGTATTTATGGCGATTTGCGTTTAGTAGTTTCGCTATTACCCAACGGTGATGTACATCAGGTTAAGATTCTGGAGTCTTCTGGCCACAAGATACTTGACCAGGCAGCAATACGAATCGTTCATCTAGCAGCGCCTTATGCTCCCTTTCCCCAGAAAATGAAACAAAAGGTCGATGTCCTGGAAATCATCCGCACCTGGCGCTTCCATAAGGATCGTTTGACGTCCAGCACCTAATCATTCCCCTTCAAATTGTGCTCAATTGCAATTTTTAATTGATTTTTACTCTTGCTATACCTGCCATAGGCCCCAATAATGAGTATATGGATACGCAAGATAGTACTTTCAGTAGCTTTAAAGACCATTTTCTGATTGCTATGCCTACAATCAGTGACGGTATTTTTGCCAATAGCGTGACCTATATTTGCGAGCACAGCGATCAGGGAGCAATGGGTATCGTTATTAACCATCCTCTGGATCTTCGCCTGGACGAAATTTTTCAACATTTGGAAATAGAAGACGTCCAGCACCCGCATGAAGAACATATTTTGGCTGGCGGCCCTGTACACATGGACAGAGGGTTCGTTTTGCACCGCAACACACCCAAAAATTGGGACTCAACCTTACAGGTATCCGATCAAATTTCGCTGACTACCTCTCAAGATATTCTCAATGCTATCGCTCATGATGAAGGACCAGATGAAAGCCTGGTGGCCTTAGGTTATGCCGGCTGGGGAGCTGGTCAGCTAGAAATGGAATTGGCTGATAACGCCTGGCTAACAGCGCCAGCTGACAGCGATATTATTTTCAAAACACCAGTTGAGCAGCGCGCAAAGGCAGCAGCGGCCAAACTAGGCGTCAATCTTTCACTGATTGCACCTCAGTCAGGGCACGCCTAATCAATGGTCGACTCTGATCGGCGACCGACAACTATTCTTTGTTTTGACTTTGGCAGTAAAAGCATTGGCACGGCCATCGGTCAATCCATCACGCAAACAGCCACTCCGCTACAGGATCTTAAGGCCAAAGATGGCATCCCCAATTGGGATGAAATCAAGCAGCTTATTGCAGAATGGCAACCTGACTTACTGCTTGTCGGATTACCATTAAATATGGATGGCAGCGAGTCAGAAATGACCCAGCGCGCACGCAAGTTTGCCAATCGTCTTCACGGTCGCTTTGGACTACCCATTGAACTTGCCGACGAGCGCTTAAGCAGCTTCGAAGCAAAAGGCGAGATTATTCAGCAAACCGGATCAAGAGATTTTAAACAACATCACATCGATAGTCTGGCCGCTCAAATTATTTTAGAGGGCTGGTTTCAACAGAATCATGACAACGATACCGCTAACAGAGGCATCAGCGCATAAAGCTTTGTCCCCGGTCTTGATCTTTATCATCCTCAAGACTTAAATCCCCGGCAATGGCATCCAGTTGTTCAGAGGCATCTTCATTACCCAACTTAATCATTAAGCGCAGATCGTTTGCTGAGTCCGCATGCGCTAGCGCATCCTCATAGGTAATTTCACCTGACCGATACAATTCATACAAAGCCTGATCAAAGGTCTGCATACCCTGCTCATTAGACTTACTCATCAAATCCTTGAGCTGGTGAACCTCACCTTTGCGAATTAAATCCTGCGCCAATGGCGTGTTAATCAAGATTTCAACACAAGCTCGACGCCCCTTGCCATCCGGTGTGGGAATTAATTGCTGAGCCACCATCGCCTTTAAATTCAACGATAAATCCATCCACAGTTGCGAATGACGATCAGCAGGAAAGAAATGCAGAATTCGATCCAGCGCCTGGTTGGCATTATTAGCATGCAAGGTACACAGACATAGATGCCCGGTTTCAGCGAAGGTGATGGCATGTTCCATAGTTTCACGAGTACGTACCTCACCAATCATGATCACATCAGGAGCCTGTCGTAGCATATTCTTCAGGCCGACTTCAAAGCTCTCGGTGTCGATACCAACTTCACGCTGAGTAACAATACAGCCTTCATGTTGATGTATATATTCGATCGGATCTTCCACTGAAATAATATGTCCTTTTGAATTGCGATTGCGATGGCCAATCATCGCCGCCAGCGAAGTAGATTTACCGGCACCGGTGGCACCGACAAAAATGACCAAACCACGTTTGGTCATCGACAAATCTTTAATGATATCCGGCAAGCCAAGATCATCAGTGCGGGGTATCGTAGTTTCTATACGACGCAGCACCATTCCAGCGAGGTTACGTTGATAGAACGCACTGACGCGAAAACGCCCTATGCCCCGGGCACTGATGGCAAAGTTACATTCTTTATCCCTAACGAAATCACGACGTTGCGCTTCATTCATAACACCTAGCACTGTTTCGCGCGTTTTTTCCGGGCTTAACGGACTGGTAGTGACAGGGACAACTCGACCATGGACTTTAATCGAAGGCGGAACACCGGCGGTAATAAATAGGTCGGAAGCGCCCTTCTCGACCATCACTTGTAATAGCTTATCAATATCCACTGTAACACCTCTTTTTCCCGCACCTCTTACAGTGCCACGTTATAGCACCACAACATGCGTTGGCTTTTAGCCCCATCTTTTATAATTACCTAGAAATTCTCTGGGAAACGCGCTTTCTCACGCGCCACATCTCTGGTAATGAGTCGCTTATCAATTAAGTCTGTCAAACACTGATCCATTGTCTGCATACCCACAGCACCGCCCGTTTGGATAGCCGAATACATTTGCGCCACTTTATCTTCGCGAATCAGGTTTCTGATCGCCGATGTGCCAATCATAATTTCATGGGCAGCAACACGGCCACCACCGACTTTCTTCAATAGTGTTTGCGCGACAACAGCCTGTAGGGATTCTGATAACATCGAACGTACCATCGCTTTTTCTTCAGCGGGGAATACATCGATTATCCGGTCAATAGTCTTTGCCGCCGAGGTGGTGTGCAATGTACCAAACACCAAGTGGCCGGTTTCCGCTGCCGTCATCGCCAGGCGAATAGTCTCAAGGTCACGAAGCTCACCGACCAAGATGATGTCGGGGTCTTCCCGCAAAGCGGAACGCAGTGCTTCGTTAAAGCCATGGGTGTCACGATGCACTTCCCGCTGGTTCACCAGGCACTTTTTAGATTCGTGAACAAATTCGATGGGATCCTCAATGGTCAGGATATGTTCATACTTGTTGTCGTTGATGTAATCCATCATCGCCGCCAGGGTGGTAGACTTACCAGAACCGGTTGGCCCGGTTACCAACACCAGTCCACGCGGCACCATCGACACATCGCGAAACACCTGCCCCATGCCCAGCTCTTCCATGGTCAACACCTTGGAAGGAATGGTACGAAATACCGCACCGGCACCACGATTTTGATTAAAGGCATTTACCCGGAAGCGAGCAACACCGGGGACTTCAAAGGAGAAATCCGTTTCCAAAAACTCTTCAAAATCCTTGCGCTGTTTGTCATTCATGATCTCGTAGATCAAGCTGTGCACCTGCTTGTGCTCCATCGGTGGCAGATTAATCCGGCGCACATCACCATCGACACGAATCATCGGTGGCAAACCCGCTGACAGGTGTAAATCTGATGCCCCTTGCTTGGCACTGAAAGCTAACAGCTCGGTAATATCCATAAAGAACCCTTAATCTGAAAAATTGGTTTCACTAGTCAGTCGCATTGGGTTTAACGCTATTACTGACTAACTTTTGGCTAAATAAAGATGGCATCGCCAAAATTCATGCCACCAGTATAATTAAGCTTGGCAAAATGGCCTTTCAAAGCTGATCTTTGCCGACATATTTGCACAGCAACTGTGAACCGATTCACACAGCGCATTAGGTACATTTTGAACAAGCACAATGACTGATCCGATAGCATTCAATATAGCAAAGGTCCGCCAACGCATTGCCGAAGCGGCAAAAAAATCCGGTCGAAATACCGAATCTGTACAATTAATGGCCGTGAGCAAAACCCGATCAGCCGAAATGATCGAAAAAGCCGCCCAAGAGGGCGTCACTGACTTTGGTGAGAATTATTTGCAGGAAGCTCTGGATAAACAACAACAGCTGCAAGAACTGCAGCTAATCTGGCATTTTATCGGTCCGATACAATCCAACAAAACCCGTCCCATCGCCGAGCACTTCGATTGGGTACATAGCGTTGACCGGCTCAAAATCGCACAGCGTTTAAATGAACAGCGGCCTGATGAAATGCCAGCCCTCAATGTTTGTATACAGGTCAATATCAGTGACGAAAGCAGTAAATCGGGGGCTGAACTTTCAGAATTGGAGTCGCTGGCCGATGCTGCTTCCCAACTGCCGCGACTGATACTACGAGGCCTGATGACTATCCCTAAAGCAACTAACGACCCTGTTCAGCAGAAAGCGGCTTTTTCCAAACTCAGGGAAGCCGCAACCAAACTGCAACAAAAACACCGCACAATTGACACATTGTCGATGGGCATGTCCAACGATTTGGAAACTGCTGTTGCCGAAGGTGCGACGATTGTTCGTATCGGAACGGATATTTTTGGCCCCAGATCATAGCTCTATTAACACAGCGCTTTTTACATAGCCCCATTAAGACAGACATCCTGTATACTCGCCTGCAATTATTGATCATTAAGGAATGGATCTTGTCTAAACCCAACATTGCTTTTATCGGTGCTGGCAATATGGCCAGCAGTATTATTGGCGGTTTGATTGCCAAGGGCTATGAACCCAGAAACATTACCGCCAGTGACCCCTTTCAGGAAACCCTGAATAAATTACGAAATATCGCACCTGTCAAAGTCACCACAGATAACCATCAGGCTGTAACCAAAGCCGATGTCGTGGTACTAGCCGTTAAACCTCAGGTCATGAAAAGTGTGCTTGAGGACCTGGCGACAGCCGCTCAAGTCAACAAACCGCTATTTATTTCCATTGCCGCCGGCATCGAAGCCAGTAGCATGAACAAATGGCTAGGTGGGGATATGCCGATCGTCCGCTGCATGCCCAACACACCAGCTCTGGTGCAAACCGGTGCCACCGCTTTATATGCCAATAGCCAAGTGAGTGAGGAAGAGCGCCAGATAGCCGACTCAATTCTGAGAGCCGTAGGCATAGCGCTATGGGTTAACGACGAAAGTACGCTAGACGTTGTCACCGCAGTATCGGGCAGCGGCCCCGCCTACTTTTTCCTAGCCATGGAAGCCATGCAAGCCGCTGGCATGCAAATGGGCCTGACCGAAGACACCGCAAAACAGTTAACTTTACAAACCGCGCTGGGTGCGGCACAAATGGCCATCGCCAGTGATGTCGATGCGGCCGAGTTGAGGCGTCGCGTCACATCGCCTAACGGCACCACTGAACAAGCTATTAAGGTTTTTGAAGAGGGTGGTTTTAAAGAACTCTTTAATCAGGCAATGATTGCCTGTCGTGACCGTTCAGAAGAACTGGCTCGCATGCTCGACGAAGAATAACATTTAAAAAACGGGGAACGCTTACCAATGGGTGCACTGCAAGATATTGGCAATCTTTTAGTTCAAACTTTTTTTCAATTATTTCTTTTGGCGCTAATGCTACGCCTATTGCTACAACTCACACGTGCTGACTTTTACAACCCTATATCCCAATTTCTGGTAAAAGTTACAAGCCCCATAGTAAACCCTTTGCGACGTGTTATTCCCGGCTTTGGTGGTGTTGATCTGGCAACGATTGTTTTGATTCTCATTACTCAAGTTCTCGCTACCAGTTTACTGATTTTTATCAGCGGCTATTCACTACCTAATCCTTTATCACTGCTGTTGTGGGCTGTACTGGGTAGCGTGGGCCTGTTGGTTAATATTTATTTTTTCGCCATTTTGGCATCCATCATCATCAGCTGGGTCGCTCCAGGCAGTTATAACCCGGCAATTATTTTATTACATCAACTCACTGAGCCAGTGATGAAGCCCTTCCGTGAGATTATTCCTCCTATTGGCGGCTTGGACCTATCACCAATTTTTGTTTTTCTGGTTATTAATATGCTGCAAATTATTCTTAGTCATTTAGGCGCAGCCGTTATGCTTCCCCCCAGATTTGTTATCGGTATTTAGTAAAAAATTTGCCATCGATACGTCCGCCGTTAACATCATAAAGGATGAGCAGGGACACAAAAAAACTATCTGTATGCACTGGCCCCGGCGGATACTTTCCGATTTGAATACTGAGTCTTTTCCAAATGCGGTAAACGGTTGCAGATAAAACAGTGACTCTTTAGACTCGCATGCTATTAACAAACCAGAATACTTCATGACTGCAAGCATACCGCCATACCAACAGCCCGACTCCGTTGGCATTATTACGCCGCAGACGCAGCATTTCGATCAACCCATTGAATTGTCTAGCGGTCGCACGCTATCGGAATATACGTTGGTCTATGAAACCTATGGTGAATTGAATGTCGATGCGTCGAACGCCATTTTGATTTGTCATGCCTTATCCGGCCATCATCATGCTGCCGGTTATCACCATGAAGACGATAGTAAGCCTGGCTGGTGGGATCACTACATTGGTCCTGGCAAACCCATCGACAGTAATCATTTCTTTATTGTCAGTGTGAACAATATTGGTGGTTGTCATGGCTCCACTGGGCCTAAATCAATTAATCCGGAAACGGGCAAAGCCTGGCAACATGATTTTCCTCATTTGCGTTGTCGTGACTGGGTCGAAACCCAGCGCGCTTTGATGCAGGTGTTAGGAATAAAACAATGGGCGGCCGTAATTGGCGGCAGCTTGGGCGGTATGCAAGCCATGCGCTGGTCACTGGAGTATCCCGATGAGTTGCGTCACTGTATTGTGATTGCATCCGCAATGAAGTTAACCGCACAAAACATTGCCTTTAATGAAGTCGCCCGTCAGGCCATCATGTCTGACCCCTTTTTCCATAACGGTTACTACATGGATCACGGTGTCATTCCAAAACAGGGACTGCGCCTGGCACGTATGGTAGGTCATATCACTTACCTCTCCGAGCACGGCATGGGCGAGAAATTTGGCCGGGAACTGAAGTCCGGTAATTTCACCCTCGGCACCGATGAGGAAGTGGAATTTCAGATAGAGAGTTATCTGCGGTATCAAGGCGATGTGTTTTCGGACAGCTTCGATGCCAATACCTATATACTGATGACCAAAGCGCTGGATTACTTTGATTTGGCTCGCGAATACAGTGACGACCCCGTCGAAGCTTTTAGCCATGCCAAATGTTCTTTTTTTGTCGCGTCCTTCAGCTCAGACTGGCGCTTTGCACCTGAACGTTCGAGAGAGATCGTGGACGCCCTAATCGCAGCTAACAAACCGGTGAGCTATGCTGAAATTGAAGCCAGCTTCGGTCATGATGCTTTTTTGATACCGAATCAGCGCTATGAAGACGTTTTTCGCGCCTATATGCAGCGAGTCCTGGGGGAATAGCCTATGCGTTTTGATTTGCAGTTAATTCCCAATTGGATTGCCAGGGACTCAAGGGTGTTGGATCTCGGCTGTGGCAATGGAGCCCTGTTGGAAAAATTGATCTCTGATCAGGGCGTTGATGGACTCGGCATTGAGATTGACCAACAACATATCACTGACTGTATCAGCAGAGGGCTCAACGTCGTTGAGCAAGATCTCAACCAGGGACTCAATAATTTTCAGACCGACAGTTTCGACATTGTGGTCATGGCACACGCATTACAAACCCTGCGACAACCTCATCGGGTTATTGATGAAATGCTGCGTGTCGGCAAAGAGTGTATTGTCACCTTCCCCAATTTCGCCCACTGGCGCTGCCGCCTCTATCTTGGCAGAAACGGACGCATGCCAGTTTCAAAATTTATGCCTTATCAGTGGTATGACACACCCAATATCCACTTTTGTACTGTGAAGGATTTTGAGGCTCTTTGCCTAGATAAAGGCATTCAAATTCTCGATAAAGCCGTTGTCGGCCATGACAGCAGCCGCAGCAAATTGGGAGATTTAATGCCGAACTTATTCGGCGTAACCGCTGTCTACCACATTACCCGATAGCAACAAATATTGACCAGAGAATGATCGTGAAACATTTAATCTTGCTGATATTCTTAACAGTATGCTCACTAGGCGCTTTTGCCGAACATGAAAAGACCTTTGGCGATTATGTTGTCCACTACAGTGTCCTCAATAGCACCTTTATCAAGCCCGATGTCGCACAACATTACGGTATTACTCGTGGAAAAGACAAAGCCGTCATTAATATTGCCATCAATAAACAACTTCGCCGCCAGGCTCCCGTTGCGCATGCTGCTAAAGTTTCCGGTAGCAGTTCAGACTTAATACATTCTGTTCCGCTCGAATTTAAAGAATTCAAAGAAGGTAATGCCATCTATTACATTGCACAGTTAAAGTTTCGCAACAAGGAAATGAGAACCTTTACTATCAAAATTCAACCTGAACCGCAGATTGCGCCCTATACATTAAAATTTTCTAAAACACTTTATACCGATAAATAACTATGCAGAAAATTGTTCTCGCTAGTGGTAACAAAGGCAAGCTCAATGAATTACAACAGTTATTAATTAACTGTGACTTTGAAGTGGTTCCACAAACCCAATTTAACTTTGCCGAGGCAGAAGAAACCGGGCTCACTTTTGTCGAAAACGCAATACTAAAAGCCCGTAACGCCGCAAAGCATACTGGCTTGCCCGCCATCGCCGATGATTCCGGCTTGGAGGTTGATGCACTGAACGGTGCACCTGGTATTTACTCAGCCCGCTACGCCGGACCAAATGCCTCTGATGCAGATAATAATCAAAAGCTACTTAAGGAAATAAGCACCGTAACCGAAAGTAAACGTAGTGCACGCTTTCAATGTCTATTAGTACTGGTTCGGCATGAACTTGATCCAACACCGATTATTTGCCAGGGTACAATAGAGGGAAAAATTCTTTTTGAACCCCGTGGTACTAATGGTTTTGGCTACGATCCCTTATTTTTAATCCCTGAAAAAAACTGCAGCTCTGCGCAATTACGACCCGAGGTAAAAAATGTTATCAGTCACCGCGGTAAGGCAATGAAACAGCTATTGCAAAAAATACAATCTGAGTTTTAATTAAACCCATGACATTGAATACAACCACCGCTTTTCAAGACCAGCTTAAAGGTAACCACTGCTTTGGATGCGGACCCGATAACACTGGTGGGCTCAGAATAAAAAGCCGTTGGCTTGAAGAAGACAAGGCCGTCTGTTTTTTTAATCCCGAAGCACATCACTGCTCTGCTCCCACTCATTATTTAAACGGCAGTATTATTGCAACAGTGATGGACTGTCATGCTGTTTGTACCGCGATCGCGAAGGCCTATTCAATGGTTGATCGAGAAATCGACAAGGGAGAACCTATTTTATTTGCTACGGGTAATTTAAATCTCAGTTTTTTAAAACCCACCCCTATCGACGGGCCGATTAAATTTATCGCTGAAGTTATTGAAGCCAAGGAAAAGAAAATCACCTTAAACTGTGAAGTATTTTCTGATGATGATTTGTGTGCCAAGGGTGAGCTAATTGCTGTCAGAGTACCTGCTAATTGGTGAGTATTTTTTTAAGATTAAAGCACAGCATCAACACACTTTTTCGTTTTAACAAACTTTCTGGAAAACAATATCCCACACCCCATGACCCAAACGCTCTCCGCGGCGTTCAAATTTGGTAATGGGTCGATAGGCTGGCTTTTCAGCAAAACAATATTCCTCGGCCTGGTTACTAAACCCTTCAGCAGCTGTCATCACTTCCATCATTTGTTCAGCGTAATGTTCCCAATCTGTTGCCAAATGAATCACGCCGTCCACTTTTAATTTAACTCGAAGCAGTTGTATAAAGTCCGGTTGAATTAAACGCCGCTTATTATGCTTTTTCTTGTGCCATGGATCCGGAAAATATACCTGCACTCTTGCTAGACTGTCATTCGGAATACATTGATTTATTACATCGACCGCATCATCACAATAAGCACGAATATTATTCACGCCTTGCTCATCCATAAGATGAAATAATTTACCGACCCCCGGCTGATGAACTTCAATGCCTATAAAATTCTGTTCAGGTGCGGCAACAGCCATTTCAACTAAAGAGGCTCCCATACCAAAACCAATTTCTAGAATTACCGGCGCCTCGCGGCCAAATACTTCAACATAATTCAACTCATTGTCCTGAAGACTTAAACCGTATTGAGGCCAATAGTTGTCATAGGCCTTTTGTTGACCCAATGTCATACGCCCAGAGCGCTTAACAAAACTGCGTATTCGGCGAAGTGTTTTATCTCCTTTTTCTATATTTGTTTTTTCTCTTCCAGATGAATTATCTCTTTTTTTCACTAGCAACTCTTAACTCTCAATTCTCAATACTAACTTTTGGCCTCAAACTTCGCGGAATATCGCTAAGGCTAATAACACCCAGGCCACTAAAAACCCAACTCCGCCAATGGGTGTTATCGCCCCGAGCCATCGCAAACCAGTAAATGTCATCACATACAAACTACCGGAAAACACTACAATGCCAAACAGAAACAACCAACCTGACCATATCAGCAAATTGCTTTGGGTAAATTGCAGCAATAGCACACCGACCGCTAACAGAGCCATCGTGTGGTAAAAATGATATTCAACCCCCGTGTGATAAACGGTCAATAAATCTTCTTCTACACGCCCTTTTAAACCATGTGCACCAAAAGCGCCTAAAGTAACAGCGAGAAAACCACTGATTGCAGCAATCATCAAAACATATTTTGCCATAGTAAAAGCTCCTACCAGCTAAATAGGTGAATATTATAAAAAGACTGGCATAAAAAAACCGCTCAATGAGCGGTTTTTTTATTAAGTCGAATTCGCTGTTAATTACGCTTCCATCGTCGCACGGACTTTTTTCATCGCATTTTTTTCCAGCTGACGTACACGCTCTGCAGAGATACCATATTTATCGGCCAACTCATGCAAAGTCGCTTTATTTTCTGACAGCCAACGAGCTTGCAGTATATTTCGGCTGCGCTCATCCAACTGCCCCATCGCGTAATGCAAGCTTTGATTGTTAGTCTCTTGCCAATCAGCATGCTCCAACACACGCGAGGGATCAGCAGACTTGTCTTCTAAGTAATGAGCAGGAGCGACAAAGCCATCCTCTTCATCGTCAACGCCGACATCAAAACCAATATCCGATGCCGTCAGACGACCTTCCATGCGGCGCACTTCTTTGGCCTCAACACCTAAATCAGCGGCAACAGCATTAACCTCATCATCACTCAACCAGGCCAGACGTTTCTTGGCGCCACGTAAATTGAAAAACAATTTGCGCTGAGCTTTTGTAGTCGCAACCTTAACAATTCGCCAGTTGCGCAGGATGTACTCATGCATCTCAGCCTTGATCCAGTACACAGCAAAAGACACCAAACGCACACCTTTTTCAGGGTTAAAGCGCTTAACGGCTTTCATCAAGCCAACATTACCTTCTTGAATCAAGTCGGCTAGCGGTAAACCATAGCCGTTATAGGATTTCGCAATGTGAACGACAAAACGCAAGTGAGCCATTACCAGCTCACGTGCAGCTTCCAGGTCTTCCCCATAATAGAGCTTTTCCGCCAGCTCATGTTCGCGCTCGGCAGTTAAAATCTGGAAATTATTAACAGTCTGCATATAGGTATTGAGATTGCTCCCAGGTACCAAATTAACAGTCTGCAATGCAGTATTCATAACTCTCTCCGTCTATTTCGGCGGTAATATTAGCACTCATCCTTTTAGAGTGCTAATAACGAAAAAGTTCGCCATTAGTTCTTTTTATGAGGACACAATGCTATTCAATATGGAGACAGTTTGACCCAAATCAAGCACCAAGCCCTTAAAACAAGTCTCTTAATGACTGATTACTATTGTTTAAGATTGCCACCGTTCAATTAACTTCCGACCTATTGGGTTCTCTTTCTACCTAGGCTCTATTTCACCCAAGTGCCTACTCACTGCCAACCAGGCTCCTATCAGCCCCAATAAACTCGAACACCCCAACAAGAGCAAAGACTCACTTACGCTTAATCCCTTTAATGTAAAATGGCTTTGGTACAGCCCAGCCAAATCAGCCACCGGCTCTGACAGCCACAGCAAACTAACCGAGATAATTAGCCACGAAATCACTCCGCCTCCCAAACCATACCAAAACCCGGTATATAGAAAGGGCCGGCGAACGAAGGCATCATTGGCTCCCACCAATTTAACGATAACAATTTCATCACGACGACTCTCTATCGCCAACCGAATCGTGTTCCCTATTACCAACAGCACGCCTAGAGCCAATAAGATCGCCAGCGCCAACGTCAGACGCTGAGCCAGTTCCATCAGGCTGTACAGGCGCTGTACCCACTCCAGATCGATAACGGCCTGGTCGATCTGCGGCAATGCACTGAGCTCCCTATATAGTTGTTCTGTAGCTGCCGCTGAAGTGTCACTTTCAATAGGCCTGACAACAATAACGGCCGGCAGAGGATTCGTCTCCAACTGATCCAGCACATCACCATATTCCGATAATGTTTGAAACTCCTCCAATGCCTGAGTACTGGAAATAAATTCGACTTCGACAATATCTGAGCGCAACTGCAATTCCTTCGCCAGTTGTCGGCTGTCCTGTTCTGAAACCACTTTATTCACAAACAATGAAATCTGGGCAGCACCATCCCAACCACGGCTTACAGCTTCGACGTTCCCCAGCGTGACAAATAACCCCGCTGGCAAAGCTAGGGCAATACCAATCACCATCCAGGTCATCAGACTGGACATAAACGATGCCATCAACCGCCGAAAACTCTCTTTCGCCACTAATCGATGATTAGCCATATAGCTATTCATCAAGTCACCGGCCGACGTCTTGCTCTGGCTGGCACCCTTTTCGCGGCGAACTTCGACCTTGTTATTGCCGGCAATAGGACTCACGATCAAACTCCACCAATACCACTGACCAATTCCCCCTGCCGCAGGGTCATCATGCGGTAGGGTAAACGGGCGATAAGACTGAGATCGTGACTGGCAATCAGTACCGTCACTCCCACCTGGTTGAACTGCTCAAACAAATGCATGATTTCAGCAGAGAGTTCGGGATCCAAATTACCGGTGGGCTCATCCGCCAGCAAAATTTTGGGTTTGTTCACCACGGCACGGGCGATGCCTACACGTTGCTGCTCTCCACCTGACAGGGTGACCGGCATTTTCTTTTCTTTGCTGAGCAGGCCCACCTTATCGAGGGCTGCACGGACCCTACGACCTACTTCTCGCGGCTGATAACCGGCAATGATTAATGGCAAGGCCACGTTATTGAATACGCTACGATCAAACAACAATTGATGATTCTGAAAAACCACACCAATTTTGCGACGCAGGGCTGGAATTTTTCTGGAAGGTAATCCGCGCAGGTTTTGCCCATCGATAAACACCTGGCCCTGAGTTGGGCGCTCCATCACCATCATCAATTTCATCAAGGTACTTTTACCGGCACCGCTGTGGCCGGTTAAAAAAAGCATTTCATCTTTGTCGATCTGAAAGCTGACACCCTTCAAGGCCTCGTGCCCACCAGGGTATCGTTTACTGACTTGATCAAACTGAATCATTCGAGGGTATTCTATTAAATAAGTGATTAGTTGTTATTGTTGATTCTATGCTGCACGTTTAATTTTCACTGTCAAATAATGCCGCCACAAAATCTTCCGCATCAAAGGGTCTCAAATCATCTACCTGCTCACCAACACCGATAAAACGAATGGGCAACTGTAACTGATTACTGATCGCAAAAATAATACCGCCCTTGGCCGTGCCATCGAGCTTGGTCAGTGTGATGCCCGTGACACCGACAACATCCTGGAAGTTTTTAGCTTGAGAGAGTGCATTTTGACCGGTGCCTGCGTCCAATACCAACATCACCTCGTGCGGTGCGGTATCGTCGAGTTTACCCATAACCCTAACGACTTTCCTAAGTTCTTCCATTAAATTATCTTTATTATGTAAACGCCCGGCAGTATCCGCGATCAGCACATCAATGTTGCGAGATTGTGCTGCTTGAACTGCATCAAAAATGACTGAAGCGCTATCGGCTCCAGTATGCTGAGCAATGACAGGCACATCATTGCGTTCGCCCCAAACCTGCAGCTGTTCCACCGCAGCGGCCCGAAATGTATCACCTGCCGCCAACATCACAGATTTGCCTTCAGCTTGAAAACGCTTACTCAACTTGCCAATGGTGGTTGTTTTTCCCACACCATTTACACCAACCATCAAAATAACATAGGGCTTTTTCTGATTATCGATTTGCAGTGGCTCAACACTAGGAGACAACAACCCAGTCAATTCTTGCTGCAATGCTTGATACAAAGCACTTGGGTCGGCCAGTTCCTTACGTGACACTTTTTGCGTCAGGTTATCCATGATCTGACGCGTGGCATCAATGCCCACATCAGCCATTAATAATTGCGTTTCCAACTCATCAAATAACTCATCATCGATTTCTTTTTTACCCAGAAATAGCTGACCCATGCCTTCGGAAAAGCTGGCGCCAGTTCGTTTTAAACCTTGCTTTAGTCTGGTGAAAAAACCCTGCTCGTTAGTTGTTACTGGCTCTTCTGCTAACATCACAGCAGATGAATCACTGTCTGCGATCGACGCGTCGTCGTTACTAGTAACGTCCTCAGCAACGTCCTTTTCTTCTTTATTAGATTTGAAACGATCAAAAAACTTCATAACTCTGACGGGGGGTGCTTGAATAAAATTGTAAGGGCTTATAACTGGGGTGTTATCCTACCACTGTTAGCGGCGGATACCGAATATCTGCATGAATATGATGGAAACTAAGTGAAAAACAAGCGACACAAACCGGCATCCCGACAAGTTCAAAATCAGCTGCGTATTATCGGTGGCAACTGGCGAGGGCGAAAACTGTCTTTCCCCTCCCTTGAAGGGCTGAGACCAACACCTGATCGTGTCAGAGAAACTCTTTTTAATTGGCTAGCGGCCGCCACACCCGGTGCCCGGTGCCTGGATTTGTTTGCCGGCAGCGGCGCTCTTGGTTTGGAAGCGCTGTCCCGTGGTGCCACCAGTGCGCAGTTTATCGATAATGCATCAGCTGTGTGTCAGCAACTTAAGGATAATTTAAAACAGCTGGACTGCGATCATGCGGAAGTTAGTAATCAAACTGCTTTGACTTGGCTACAAAGCAACCACCCTCAACCTTTCGATATTATTTTTTTGGACCCCCCATTCCATCAAAACCTGTTACAAGATTGTATTAACCAAATTGACCAACAAAATCTATTAAGTGAAACGGGTTGGGTTTATCTGGAAATGAATAATCAGGAAACATTGCCTGTACTTCCACCCACTTGGCAATTACACCGAGAAAAACAAGCTGGGCAGATTAGCTACCGACTGTTCACTTGCCACGGGGGCAGATAAACTGTTTAAAGACAATAAAAAAACTAGGTTACAAACAAGAAAACCCAGGCGGTATAATCATTCGCTGCAGCTCGTCAGGATTATTTTATGAAAACAACCATTATCTACCCCGGCACCTTTGACCCTATTACCGAAGGCCACGTTGATTTGATGGAAAGAGCATCCAAACTATTCGACAAGGTAATTCTGGCGATAGCCTACAGCGAAAAGAAGCAACCGCTATTCACATTAAAAGAACGCATCGATTTATGTCAGCAAGCGCTTTCTCATATTAATAACGCCGAGGTCTGTGGATTCAATAATTTACTGGTGGATTTTGCTAAAAGCAAAAACAGTAATACCGTACTTCGAGGTCTGCGCGCGGTATCTGATTTTGAATATGAATTTCAACTCGCCAATATGAACCGAGCTATGGACAGCGAGTTCGAAACGGTTTTCCTCACCCCGGCAGAGCATCTATCGTTTATTTCGTCCAGCTTGGTAAGGGAAATTGCTTCGATGGGCGGAGATGTGTCAGCCTTTGTTCCGGCACCAGTGCTTATGGCACTACAACAACGATTCCCCGGATAACATCTTCTTTCTACGCAAATAAAAAGCGCGGTTACTACACCGCGCTTTTTATTGAGCTGTTTTTAAGCTTTTCTATTAAACAATCACTTCGTGGAGGCTTAATCTTCCTCGAAGGTCACTACATCCTGTTTGTAGCCTGAACGGGTACAACCAAGACAGCGAATAAATGTAGACTCGGCAGGGCCCAGCACCAGTGTCTCTCCTGCCTCTATGGCATTACCGCCAGCCAATGAAAAAGGTAAGCTGACGACATAAATGGCTGTTCCCAATACGGTAGCTCCCAATAACAAGGGCCGGGCAATAATCAAATCACCCGCCATGGCTACCGCTGATGGATTTTCTTCAACAGCCTGGCTATAGGCCATTTGCGGAGCAAGTAGTACCGCCATTAATCCCAGCATTGTCATGGCTTGGGAAAATTTTCCTGCTAACCATTTTTTCACCAACATTGTCTTAATCTCCATCATTCTTACTCAGTCGCTCACTTGCAACTCGTTGACTATACCAACCTATTAACAATCTACTATCTACTTATCCTGCCTAATCAACGTTCCGCTCAGGCTCTATCGTCAACACCAAAAAACTATAGGGGATAAGCAGTTACCGGACAAATTTGATGTAATCATAGACCTAAAAGGCCAATTCGTCGCCCAATGCCTGGAAAAATTTAGTTAATCTGTGAATTTGGACACTTCAAACTCATCAACTGTCCAGGCCTAATATTCAGCTTACCTCTGGCAGGCTCGGCAATACACCGTACTTCGCTGCCCTAAGCGCACTTCGGTCAACAGCTTGCGGCAGTGCCGGCAAGGTTGTCCTCCCCTTCCATATACCATTAGCTCTTGCTTGAAATAACCTGGCTTGCCATCACCACCGACAAAATCCCTGAGGGTTGTGCCGCCTTGCTCAATCGCCTTCGCCAATACTTTTTTAATCTCCTCTGCCAAACATAGGTATCGTTTGCGGGAAATTGATCCTGCAGCCCTATCTGGCCTGATGCCTGCAGCATATAACGCTTCGTTGGCATAAATATTACCGACACCAACCACTATCTTGTTATCCATAATAAACGTCTTTACCGGGGACTTTCGGTTGCGTGAGCGCTGGTATAACAATTCTCCGTCAAACTCTGACGATAAGGGCTCAGGACCCAATGATGCCAATAACGCATGTTGCGCTTCACCTTTGCCCTGCCACAGCAGGCAACCAAATCGTCTGGGGTCGGTAAAACGCAGGGCCCTTCCATCTTCTAAAATCCAATCCACATGGTCATGTGCCATCGGCGGTTCAGTGGCTTTAATAATGCGAAGACTTCCCGACATTCCCAAGTGAATAATGGCTGTGCCCTTTGTAAAACCAAGCAACAAGTATTTAGCCCTGCGCTCAACCGAAGCTATGCGCTGCCCCTTGACTATTGCCGGCAACTCTTCGGGTACCAGCCAGCGCAAACTGGGCTGGCGCACCACTAGTTTTTTTACCACCCGCCCTTCAATATGCGGCTGGATTCCTCTGCGGGTAGTTTCTACTTCCGGTAATTCAGGCATTATTTAAAAGTATTGTTTAAAGGTAAAAGTAAAAGAAATTGGGTTGTAATTGATTGTTCAAGATAATCAACGGGCACAAAAAAGCCCGGTTATACCGGGCTTTTCAATTCAATCAGCAATTACTTAATTTTTGCTTCTTTGTATTCTACATGCTTACGAACAACGGGATCGTACTTTTTGAATACCATTTTGTCTGGAGTATTACGCTTGTTCTTGTCAGTGGTATAAAAATGACCAGTACCCGCTGTAGAAACTAATCTGATTTTATCGCGTGCGCTCTTTGCCATGTTCGACTCCTTATACCTTCTCGCCACGAGCACGGATATCAGTTAACACTGCATCAATGCCCTTTTTATCAATGATACGCATACCCTTGGTAGACACACGAAGGGAAACAAAACGCTTTTCACTTTCCACCCAAAAACGGTGACGGTGCAAATTGGGCAAAAAGCGGCGCTTTGTGCGGTTTTTCGCGTGGGAAACATTATTTCCCGTTACTGGACGCTTACCAGTAACCTGACATACTCTGGACATGACGTGCCCTTCCAACTAATTAATTTGATAACTCAATCTGAAAACCATTTGCCGGGCTGAGCACTGTCTAAAATCATAGCTATGACAGTTAAAAATATGGGCCGATGAGGGCCTGCCCGAACGGAGCGCGACTTTATACCAGAAGGCCACTTTGAAGGCAACCAAATGCTAAAAAAATAAGCAATTTTCCGCTATCTATCGCCAACAAATTTGTTCCACCCAGCTCTCTTTGCGCACTCAGATCAATCCATGCTCAGCAAAGGATACCTCCTCTCCATCACCGATAATAATATGATCCAGAACACGGATATCGAGCAGGGACAACGCATCAACCAGTTGCCGAGTTAATCGCTTATCGGCCTGACTTGGCTCAGCGACACCACTGGGATGATTATGAGCAAAGATCACTGCTGCAGCATTATGCGTTAGACAGCGCCTGACCACTTCGCGGGGGTAGACTGGCGCGGCATCAATTGTGCCAGAGAATAGTACTTCAAACTGAATAACCCGATGCTGGCTATCCAGAAACAGGCAACCAAATTGCTCCTGCGGCTGATCCCTCAAACAACAGGCCAGATATTGACGTGTTAGTTGCGCGCTGGTTAATACATCCCCTTTCTGCAGCTGTTCATGTAAATGTCTGCGAGACATTTCCACAACCGCCTGAAGCTGGATAAATTTAACCTGGCCAAGCCCTCTTCCGGCGCAAAACTGCTTCTCTCCCGCATTCAGAAGACTTCGCAAACCACCAAAGTCTTTCAACAATTCACGAGCCAAATCTACGGCCGAAATACCCGGAGCCCCGGTCCGTAGAAAAATGGCTAGTAACTCTGCATCTGATAATGCAGCCGGGCCTTGCTTTAATAGTTTTTCCCTAGGCCTTTCCGTAATGGGCCAATCCGTTATTGCCATACTTATCATCTCCCTGATTCATAAATCTTCACTCCCTATCCTAGAGAGGAGACTTATCTTACAATCAATGCCCCATTTTGCCGAGGTTTTGGCCAGCAGGATCATGCAACAATTGAACAACAAACACATTTTATTAGGCGTTACCGGTGGCATTGCCGCCTATAAAGCAGCTGAACTGATTCGACGGCTACAGGACCACGGTGCTGAGGTACGCGTGGTCATGACTCCGGCTGCGCAGGAGTTTATTACGCCATTAACGCTACAAGCACTATCCGGCAATCCCGTGCATACTAATTTACTGGATCCGGCAGCTGAAGCTGCAATGGGCCATATCGAACTGGCTCGCTGGGCCGATCTGGTACTGGTAGCACCAGCCAGCGCCAACTTTATGGCCCGTTTAGCCAGTGGTCGGGCAGATGATCTGCTTACCACGCTGTGTCTGGCAACAGATGCTCCGATCGCGATTGCACCTGCAATGAATCAGGCCATGTGGCGCGATACCAACACCCAACAAAATATTGCAGCCCTTAAATCGAAGCCTGTGGCTATCTTTGGGCCTGCCGATGGCTCGCAGGCGTGTGGCGACATTGGCCCAGGTAGAATGCTGGAGGCGGAGCAGCTGGCAGAGTTGGCAGCCCAACAGTTTGAAAGTCAGGCATTAGATGGTGTAAAGGTGGTTATCACTGCCGGCCCAACACGCGAGGCTATCGATCCCGTACGGTATATCAGTAATCACAGCTCGGGAAAAATGGGATTCGCCCTGGCAGAAGCAGCTGTCCAAGCCGGTGCTTCTGTTATATTGATTACCGGCCCAGTTGCCCTAACCACTCCCGAGCGGGTAGAACGCATCGAAGTAGAAAATGCTCTGGAAATGCATGCTGCAGTGATGGATGCTATTAAGACTTGTCAGATTTTCATCGGCGCGGCGGCTGTTGCTGATTACCGTCCTGTCGAAGCGGCAGCAAAGAAAATCAAAAAATCTTCTGACAATATGACCATTGAATTGATACCCAACCCGGATATTATTGCCGATGTCGCAGCATGTGAAGACAAGCCCCTTACTGTGGGCTTTGCAGCCGAAACTGACAACTTGGCTGAATATGCTCGCGCCAAGCTGGAAAAGAAAAAACTGGACCTGATTATTGCCAATGATGTTTCGAACCCGTCAATTGGTTTCAACAGCGATGAAAATGCCGTGACGATTTATTGGGCAGCGGGAGAAAAAACCATTCCGCAATCCACTAAGGCAAAGTTGGCCCGGCAATTGATTGAGGAAATCAGCAATCGCTATTCTGCTGAAAATTAATACCGAATAACCATTTTCAGAAAGGACTTTCCGAGACCAAAAAATCTTTTCAGAAAACTACAACTATTTTACCGAAAATAAGCGCAGGATCTGCTAATTTGTACTCATGACTGTGAATTCACACATCTTTCCATAACAACAAAATTAACTATGGCTAAAAAGAAACCTGTTAAGAAAAAGTCCAGAAGTGATTCAGCGAATAAACCTACCAATAAACTCGCTTCAACACTTCTGCAAACATTTGGCATCAGCTTATTGATCGTCGTCATTGCCTTTGTGTTTCTGGGGCTGTTTGAGCGCCATCAAATCAATATGGCAAGCATTAAATCACAGAGCCAAACACTCGCGGACAGTCAGGCTAACTTGGTTAATCTGACCCTGACACAACTGAGAAACCGTCTTGCCGCAGCAGCCGCTTCACCTGAGATACTAACTGCACTTGAAGGTGACGATGACCTTGCGATAAAGAATTTTGAAGCCGAACTTATTCGTAGCTTTCCAGAAGCTACCACCATTAAATTGATTCCGATGGGGCCTCTGGGCATTGCCAAAATCAATCGCGAAAATTACGGACTACGCAATGAAATAGAAATGAGCCTGCTACGCCTGGCCAGCGATGGCCAGAAAGCAGAACCCGAAGCTTATCAAATCAACAACCAGTGGATGTTCTCACTGAGTGAACCTGTCCAGGCTGCAGATAAAAGCTATGCCAATGGAGCCATACTGCTCTCTCTGGATGGGACGTTTCTCCAACGCGTGCTGACCCAGCAGGATAGCGCACAAGGACAAACTACCCTGATTCAACAGTTCAACAATAAACAACACACGATTAGTACCGTTGGCACCGCTGGTGATGCGAGTTATCAACAAACAGCTGATACCCTGGTTTCCAATTGGCAAATTAACTACACCCCTTCATACGAACTTATTTCAAGAGCAACTCACGGTGCCCTGTTTATTTGGGTCGCACTGGCGGTCAGTGCATTGGTCATTTTGGCCTTGGGTTTTGTAGCTATCTCCCTGCTGCAAAAGGCGATTAACGAAAACCTTGCTGCGCTGATTCAAGGAAAATCTGCCACCACCTTTTCTTTACCCGGTTTTGAAAATGCTGCCGCCGATATTCGCAGCAAATTGCAATCGGCACCAAAAGCTGCTGATACCGAACAAGCAAAAGAACCAACCAAAAAACCAGAATCCAAGCCTGCCAAGAAAGAAAGTGACAAAGGCGGTGTCAACCTGCCACAGGACTTACCCGAAACTATTTTCCGCGCCTACGACATTCGTGGCCTGGCCGAGCAACAACTAACCGATGAGGTCGTCTATGCCATTGGCTTGGCCATCGGCAGTGAAGCTCTGGATCAGGGACAACAAACACTGGTCGTTGCCGCTGATGGTCGCCACAGTTCACCGCGTATTCGTGATGCCATGGTAAAAGGGCTCACCGATAGTGGCCGCGATGTGATTGATATTGGCATCATGCCGACACCCTTGATGTATTTCGCCACCCATCAGTTAGGTGCTCAAAGTGGCGTAATGATTACAGGTAGCCACAACCCTGCTGAATACAATGGCATCAAAATCGTAATCGGTGGCCGTGCCCTATCCGGCCCGGCAATCTCGGCACTTCGTACCCGTGTGCTCAGCAAAGACCTCGCCACCGGCAAGGGGCAAGTACAAACCCGCGAAATTGCCCAGGATTACATTGATTACATCATCAACGATGTCGCTATCGCTCAGCCATTGAAAGTGGTCATCGACGCCGGTAATGGTGTTGCCGGTGCCATTGCTCCGCGTTTATTCGAAGAATTGGGCTGTGAAGTCATTCAACTCTATTGTGAAGTCAATGGTGACTTCCCCAACCATCATCCCGATCCCACAGTAGAAGCCAACCTGGAAGATTTGAAGCAAACGGTACAACAAAATGGCGCCGATTTGGGTATTGCCTTTGATGGTGATGGCGACCGCCTGGGTGTTGTCACTGCAACTGGCAAATCGATACCCGCTGACCGGTTGCTGATGTTGTTTGCTCAGGATGTAGTATCGAGAAACCCTGGGGCCGATGTTTTATTTGATGTGAAATGTACTCGCAACCTCAATAACTTGATCAGCAATTACGGCGGCAGACCGATCATGTGGAAAACCGGCCACTCCTTTATGAAGGATAAAATGGCTGAAACAGGCGCTTTGCTGGGCGGTGAATTTAGTGGCCACATCTTCTTCAAAGAACGCTGGTTTGGCTTCGATGACGGCATGTATGCTGCAGCTCGCCTGATCGAAATTCTCAGTACGACAGACCCCGATCTGGATGTACAGCTCTCGGCCTTTCCAGAAAGTATTGGCTCTCCTGAACTCAAGATCGAAACTGATGAAAACAATAAGTTTGCCATCATTGAATCACTGGTAAACCAAGGGCAATTTGGCGATGGCAAAATCTCAACCCTGGATGGCGTTAGAGTCGATTTTCCTGATGGATGGGGTCTAGTGCGAGCATCAAATACCACCCCCATGTTGATTTTACGATTCGAAGCTGAAAACGATGGTGCAATGGAACGCATTAAAAATCTCTTTAAAGATCAATTGATCAGTATTGATAACTCTCTGCAATTTGGTTTTTAATTGCGAGCTAAGATAAATTTCGGCGGTAAAGTCTAGGAATAGATCTTTACCTCTGCCAAACCCCTGAAGGAAATATCATGTCGCTGAACCGCGATTCCGCCGCCAACATAGCTAACGTTTTAACTGAGGCGCTTCCTTATATCCAACGTTTCACTGGCAAAACCATTGTCGTGAAATTTGGCGGCAATGCCATGGTGGACACTGCACTCAAAGAGCAATTTGCCAGAGATATCGTGTTAATGAAGCTAGTTGGCATGAATCCTGTTGTCGTTCATGGCGGCGGCCCGCAAATCGGGCAATTATTGGAGCAATTAAATATTGAATCCCGCTTTGTCGATGGCATGCGAGTTACCGACAGCCAAACCATGGACGTTGTTGAAATGGTTCTGGGAGGCAGTGTTAATAAAGAAATTGTTAACCTTTTAAACCACAATGGTGGTAAGGCGGTAGGTATTACAGGAAAAGACGGCCAACTCATTCGCGCAAAACGCATGACCGTAAGTAAACAAACACCGGAAATGACAGCACCAGAAATTATCGATATAGGCCATGTTGGTGAAGTGGAACAGGTGGACATCTCCGTATTAGATATGCTCATTAATAGTGACTTTATCCCAGTAATTGCACCAATTGGAGTCGGTGAGGATGGCAGCTCTTACAATATTAATGCTGACCTGGTGGCAGGAAAAATTGCTGAAATCCTACAAGCAGAAAAATTAATGCTACTCACGAATGTTGCAGGCTTACTGGATAAAAACGATGATGTATTAACCGGCCTTAGTACACAACAGGTAGATAGTCTGATTAGCGATGGCACAATTTATGGTGGAATGTTACCAAAAATTCGTTGTGCCCAAGAAGCTGTTATCGGCGGTGTTACAAGTTCACACATTATCGATGGTCGTGTTCCTCATGCCGTGTTGTTAGAAATTTTCACCGATGAGGGTGTAGGAACATTAATTACTAACGGAACGATTACTAGCAAAACATTAAGTTAATTTTTAGCCATCACATTAAAAGTGATTTTCTTGAGTGATTTTTTATTGCAGCCAACCCTAGTAATCGATAGGATTGGCCGGTAACAAAAAATAGAACAAAGAAAATTCTCAGGCTTTGATTGCCTCATGATGAAAAAAACATCTCGTCGACAACAAATTCTTGAGGCTTTAGCCCATATGCTTGAAGCCAGCCCCGGTGAACGTATTACCACCGCGCGACTGGCGAAAGAAGTTGGTGTTTCTGAGGCGGCTCTTTATCGCCACTTCCCTAGCAAGTCCAAAATGTTTGAAGGTTTGATCGAGTTTATTGAGGAAACTATCTTTTCTCGTATCAACCTGATCTTGAAAGAAGAATCCTTCGCGATTGCACGCTGTGAAAAATTACTCAATCTATTGTTAACTTTTTCTGAGCGCAATCCTGGTCTGACTCGGATATTAACGGGTGATGCTCTGGCAGGAGAAACCGAACGGCTACATGCACGTGTCGTGCAATTCTACGATCGTCTTGAAACACAGCTGAAGCAGATCCTACGCGATGCCGAAATTCAGGAAAGTATTCGCACTACCACCCCTACCGGGACAGCGGCCAACTTGCTGCTAGCTGCAGCTGAAGGTCGAATTTGTCAGTTTGTACGAAGCGGCTTTAAACGCAAACCAACAGAACACTGGCAAGACCAATGGCCAATTCTAATTGAAGGCTTCTTTCAGGAAACGCCCGCTATTTCTGACTCTAAATCAGCAAGCTATAACCAGACCAGCACAGCTTAGGCAGCCAACTAGTCAGCAAATTTTGAACTAATATCTGGACTGATTTTTAGGTTGTACACTAGTAGCACTTTGGCGGCGCATTTCCACCCTATCCAACAGTGTCGCAAATCGATCAATATCGCGCTGAAAAGAAGCCTTTACCGAAGCAATTTCTTCTTGCCTGACAGCGATTGATTGCTCAATATCCTCTATTTCCCGCTGCAGAATTTCGATATTTTGTCTTACCGCTTCGGGCACTTCAAAACCTCGGCGTTCAATATTGGCAGCCTTATCTTGCTCACGTTCTATTTGGGATTTAATCGAGACCAAATTACTTTTTTGAATACTGATACGGATTTGCAGATCCTGTAGCGCCCGCTTCCTGGCGGCCTCTATATCTTCGATGGTGCTGTATCTCAATAACAAAGACTCATCCCATGCTTTCAGCCTCTGTTCCTCTTCTTCCTTTAATCTGGCGCGAGCCTCATCGGTATTACGCAGATTCAACTCCTCTTCAGAAAGCTGTCGAGGCACTCTCTTTATCAACGTCATTGACTGAGCATCGAGCACATCATAGCCATTACGAACGTACTCAGGAGGCACGTTATCATCAATGACCTGTACGCCCTTATCGTTAACATAACGATACACTTGGGCGGCATAAGCGACAAAAGGCAGCATAGTTATCAATACAAAACTAATAATACGCAATACATTTTGTCTTATCTTCGCTATGAAAATCATTTTCTCCAGTTACCTTTATATTAAATCCCTTTAGCCTTATCTTTAGGGCTATTCAATTATGGTCGGTTTATACACCATATTGCTCCCTATACAGCTCTATGCTTTGTACATGATCAGATTGATCATTACTAGTACTTAAGTAATCCAAAATCTGTTGCAAGTTCACGATACTGAGAACGGGTATCGAATACTCTCTTTCGACCTCCTGAATTGCTGACAATTCCCCATTGCCCCGTTCCTGGCGGTTAAGCCCAATGACCACACCAGCAGGCTTAGCCTCATGTGCGGTGATAATAGACATCACTTCTCTTACTGCCGTACCTGCAGTAATGACATCATCGATCACTAATACCCTGCCTTCAAGTGGTGCGCCTACCAGCACTCCGCCCTCACCATGGTCCTTCTTCTCTTTGCGGTTATAGGTGTAAGGTACATCTCGATCAAAATGATCCGCCAAGGCAGCCGCAGTGACTGCTGCCAGAGGAATTCCCTTATATGCGGGACCAAACAGCACATCAAATTCAACCCCGGATTCAACAATGGCATGGGCATAGCAACGCCCCAACTGGGCTAGGGCTGCACCACTGGCAAACATGCCGGCGTTAAAAAAATAGGGGCTCACTCGCCCAGATTTCAAGGTAAATTCACCAAAACTTAGGGCCTTTCTGGCTATAGCCAGTTCAATAAACTGATGTTGATAGGGTTGCATACACGCTCTCATGTGATATTTGGCAAAAAAATCGCATGCAGGTCTTTCATAAACTGGCAGAACGGCCCACAGGCTCTAAAATTAATTCTACGCAGCCAAACTGTGAAAAAAAACCTGTGGCTCGTTACAGGCAGTAAAAATAGTACGCAGTGATTAGGTAGCGACATCTCCCAAACCTTGCGAAAGAGCCTTACCAAGACAATGGCTATAGGTTCATTGCGTTGGAAATACTTGTAAAACGGGTTTTACCATTCGCAGCAAGCTCGGGTACCATACGCCCTCCATTTATTGAGGACATTATGAGAATAATTAGTTTTTGTGCTGACGGCATCAGAGAAGCCGCAGAAAAAGGTTTTTACGACTGGGTTCTAGATCAGGACGCCGACTTTATTTGTATTCAAAACCTGAAAGCACAGGAATATGACCTGCGGGAAAATATTTTCTTTCCTGCGGGCTACAACCCCTATTTCTTTGACGCTGTAGAACAAAACTCCAATGGTGTGGCCATATATTGTCGCGAATTGCCAAAGGCCATTATGACCGGGCTGGGCTTTGTCGATTTTGACATGGAAGGTCGTTATATACAGGCTGATTTCCAAAACATCAGTATCGGATGTTTGTTAGCGCCATCGGCCTATAAAGCTGATAGTCATGATGCAGACCGCAAAAAACATTTCATGGAATTGTTGCAAAACCACTTAAGCAAAGTGCGCAATAAACGCCGTGAATTTGTGATATGTGGTAACTGGAACATGATTCATACCGAAGCTGATATTCAGGACCCTCAAGCCAATCAGGGGGTTTCAGGCACATTACCTGAGGAACAACAGTGGATGGATCAGTTATTCACCAACCTTGGTTACGTTGATGCATTTCGTGAAATTAATACCGATAGTGATGAGTTTACTTGGTGGCCCGATGGAGATAGAAGCCGGGACGGCTGGCGCGTAGACTATCAAGTTGTTTCATCCGGGCTAAAGCCGGTCATTGAGTACGGCGCGATCTACAAGAACCAGGCTTTTGCCAGTCATGCACCAGTGATTATGGATTATGATTACGAAATGGGCGGTTAATCGCCCATTTCATTCACCGTAAAATCAGACTGTCAGCGCTGATTTTTGTCGTTCGATAATCTCATTGATCCCTTTTTCGGCCAATGCCAGCATGCTTTGTAAGTCATCTCGACTATAAGCTTCTCCTTCTGCGGTTCCCTGCACTTCAATGAATCCACCCTTTTCCGTCATGATGACATTCATATCCGTTTCAGCGCTGGAATCTTCGGGATAATCCAGATCAAGCACCGGGCAGCCCTCATACATGCCAACCGAGATGGCAGCAACCATCTGTTTCAACGGCGATTTCTCTATCATCCCTGTAGTCACCATATGATTTAATGCGTCGACCAATGCCACACAACCGCCAGTGATCGAGGCTGTGCGTGTGCCACCATCAGCCTGAATCACATCGCAATCAATGGTAATGGTGTTCTCACCCAGTGCATTCATATCAACTGCGGCACGAAGTGAGCGACCAATTAAGCGCTGAATTTCCACCGTGCGGCCACCCTGCTTGCCGCGTGAGGCTTCACGGCCCATCCTCGTGCCGGTAGAGCGCGGTAGCATGCCATATTCTGCTGTAATCCAGCCCTGACCCTCTCCACGCAAAAAGCGTGGCACTCCAGCTTCCACCGAAGCAGTACAAATGACCTTGGTATTTCCGAAGCTGACTAACACTGAACCCTCGGCATGGCAGGTGTAATTTCGGGTGATAGTGAGTTCTCGAAGCTGGTCATTACTGCGGCCGCTGGGTCTAGTCATAAAGATATCCTGCAAATTGTTGGGTAATTCATTTCAACCGAACATATCGTTAATTCAGCTGTTTAATAATCGCGGGATTATACACACTAACGTTAACGAACAAGCCGAAATAGAGGTAGAATGGCTCACTTTTACGCTGGAGCATGCTAGCTTCCACATCAAACCAGAGGTAATTCCCCAATGATTCGCAGCATGACCGCATTTGCCCGCCAATCTGAACAATTGGAATGGGGCGCACTGGTTTGGGAAATTCGTTCGGTAAATCACCGCTACCTGGAGCCCTCATTCAAGCTGCCAGAGTCAGTACGCAGCCTGGAAAGCAATTTGAGAGAAAAGCTGCGTTCTCAGCTCAGCCGCGGCAAAATTGAATGCGGCTTACGCTTACAAATCCAGGCAACCGGCCAGGATGCAAATCTGGCAATCAATCAAGTGCTATTGGAACAACTTGTTTCAGCCAGCGAATCACTGCAGCAAAAAATAGAGCAGCCCTCCCCATTGAATCCGTTAGAGCTATTGAAATGGCCGGGCATTGTCGAGGAGTCTCAACCAGACAGCGAAGCGATTGGTGAGCAAATATTAGCTGCGTTCCAAACCACACTTAACCAATTACTCGAAAGTCGCGAACGCGAAGGCACTGTACTTAAACAATTTATTGAGCAACGCCTACAAACCATTGCAGAAATTACTGCATCGGTTAGACAGCAGCTACCGCAAATTCTTACTGCGCAGAGACAAAAACTTAAGGATCGTTTAGATGAGCTAAAGACCGACCTGGATGCCGACCGTCTTGAGCAGGAGATGGTTATTTTAGCTCAGAAAGCCGATGTCGACGAAGAGCTGGACAGACTCGATGCCCACGTCGATGAAGTGAACCGCGTGTTAACTAAGGGGGGCGCCTGTGGTCGCAGGCTCGATTTCCTGATGCAGGAACTGAATCGTGAAGCCAATACCCTGTCGTCAAAATCAATTGTCACCGACACTACCCAAGCGGCAGTAGAATTAAAGGTGCTGATCGAACAGATGCGCGAACAAATTCAAAATATCGAATAAAATTATCACCCGTTTTATCCAGCTAGTGCTCCCAGGAAAGTAAATCCCGTATGACTGCAACAACTCACGGCAACCTTTACACCATCTCAGCGCCATCCGGTGCTGGCAAAACCAGTCTGGTCAAAGCACTGGTCGAGTCTCTACAGGGATTACAGGTTTCAGTTTCGCATACCACTCGCAGCATGCGGCCCGGAGAGGAAGATGGTGTCAACTACCACTTTGTTGACCATCAGCAATTTAAGCAGATGTTGTCGGAAAATGCCTTCCTCGAACATGCCGAAGTGTTCGGCAACTACTATGGTACGTCCAAACATTGGGTTGCTGAAACACTGGCTAGTGGAACTGACGTTATTCTGGAAATTGACTGGCAAGGTGCAGCTCAAGTGGCTGAACTCATGCCCGGCACCATTTCCATTTTCATTCTGCCACCGTCAAAAGCTGCCTTGAGGGAAAGATTAACCAACCGTGGCCAAGATGATGAATCAGTAATCAACCAGCGAATGGCAGAAGCTGTCAGTGAAATGTCTCACTATAGTGAAGCCGACTTCCTCATCATCAACGACGATTTCGATACAGCACTAACAGAATTGATAGCGATCTTCCGCGGCATGCGCCTGAGGCAAGCGCGGCAACAACAAAGACATCACGCGTTATTGCAGGAGCTGCTATCCTAAGTTGATCGTTTTTGGTACACTTGCCGGCCGTTTTCATGAGCGGAAGCACGAATATTTGGAACGCATTTATTATAGATGTTGTAAAAAGTGGTTTTATAGCCGCTGTTAATTGAAAGAGAGAAACCTCATGGCCCGTATTACTGTCGATGACTGTCTGGATAAAGTTGATAACCGCTTTGAGTTGGTAATGGTTGCCAGCAAGCGTGCCCGCGCTATTTCCACCGGCGGAAAAGAGCCCTTGGTAAGCGAAGATTCTGACAAACCAACTGTTATTGCACTACGCGAGTTGGCAGAAGAATTGATTACTGCGGAAGAAATTATGCGCCCTGTCGAAGAAGAACCAGAAGAGTTGGAACTGTTAGCCGAAGCCTCTTTGCCAGCAGGTGACCTGCCTCCTACGCTATAATCCTAGGCTATAACTCTTACGCACTTCATTTGGGCCGGCTGTCCTGGCTGGCCTATCGCAAACGCCCCCCAACTGCAGCTATAATTTGAGTAACGGTCTGTCATAGACGTATTTTCAGTGGGCGCACGCCAATCACTGGTTACCAATAGCGCGTGCTTGGCTAACAACAGGTTTCAATGCATCAATACAGTTTTTTCCAGCAGCAAGAAAAGTCGCCAGACTCCCATTCGATCGATTCACTCGGTTCGACGCTGGACAGCTATCTTTCGCCTGAACAAGTCAATCTGGTCAAACGTGCCTATTATTACGCGGAGCAGGCCCATGAAGGTCAACGTCGACGAAGTGGCGAGCCTTATGTCACTCACCCACTTGCCGTAGCCAGTATCCTCGCCAACATGCATATGGATCACCAGAGTTTGATGGCGGCCATGTTGCATGATGTCATCGAAGACACTGGTATTAGTAAAAAGGCCTTAAGCGAACAGTTTGGTGAAACGGTCGCCGAATTAGTTGATGGCGTCAGTAAGTTAACCCAAATTGAATTCCAGTCGCGCGCAGAGGCACAGGCAGAAAACTTTCAAAAGATGGCCCTGGCCATGGCGCGTGATATTCGCGTAATTTTAGTCAAGTTAGCTGACCGGCTACATAACATGCGAACACTGGGCGTATTAAAACCCGATAAACGCCGACGCATTGCCAAAGAAACCCTCGATATGTATGCCCCCATAGCACAACGGTTAGGAATGCATAATATCCGTGTTGAATTTGAAGATTTGGGTTTTGCGACTTTACACCCCATGCGCTCAACTCGTATCCAGGCGGCCATCAAAACCGCTCGCGGCAGCAATACCGAAATCGTGGCCCAAATCAAAGAATCCATCGAGGCCTGTCTGGAACAGGAAGGGCACTCCGCCATCGTGATGGGAAGGGAAAAACATCTTTACAGCATTTACAAAAAGATGCGCAGCAAGAAAAAATCCTTCTCCGAAATCATGGATCTTTATGCATTTCGAATCATTGTCGATAGTGTCGACACCTGCTATCGCGTGCTCGGCTGTATTCATAGTCTGTACAAACCAGTACCAGGGCAATTTAAGGATTACATCGCTATACCCAAGGCCAATGGTTACCAATCATTGCACACGGTTTTATTCGGCATGCATGGCTTACCCATTGAAATTCAAATTCGCACCTATGAAATGGAAGAGATGGCCAATTACGGGATCGCCGCCCACTGGTTGTATAAAACCAATGATGGTCAGCCGTTAAATGGCAGCCACACTCGCGCCAGACAGTGGGTACAGGGGTTGTTGGAAATGCAGCAGCGTGCTGGTGATTCCATGGAATTTATCGAAAACGTAAAAATCGATTTATTCCCCGATGAAGTTTATGTGTTCACTCCCAAGGGCAAGATTATGGAATTGCCTCAGGGTGCTACCGCCGTCGACTTTGCTTATAACGTTCACACCGATGTCGGCAATAGCTGTGTGGCCTGTAGAATCAATCGTCGTCTGGCACCACTTTCCCAACATTTGGAAAGCGGACAAACCATCGAGATTATTACTGCCTCCGGCGCACAACCCAATCCCGCCTGGCTAAATTTTGTCGTTACAGGCAAAGCGCGAACCAACATCCGACACTTTTTGAAAAACCAGCGCACCACTGAATCTATTGCCCTAGGCCGTCGACTGTTGGAAAAAGCACTTAGCGGTTTGGGCTCCAGTATTGAACAATTAACCGACAAGCAGAGAGAACGTGTACTCAGTGATACCGGCATCAATAGTTTTGATCAGGTGCTGGAAGAAATTGGTTTGGGTAACCGCGTATCATTCTTAACCGCTCACCAGCTACTTTCAGATTCAGCAGACGAAACTAATAATGCTGAAAACCCGTCGCATCAACCCTTGATGATTCGCGGCAGTGAGGGTTTCAGAGTAAATTTTGCACGCTGTTGCTACCCTATTCCGGGCGACCCTATTGTCGGCTTTATCAGTTCTGAAAAAGGCATTGTGGTTCACACCGAAAACTGTCACAACAGTATCGATTTTCGCGATAATCCCGAACGCTCTGTTACTCTTGGTTGGGACGAAAATGTCGATGGTGAGTTTTCAGCAGAATTAACCATCGAGCTGGAAAAAAGCCGCGGCATAATTGCCGTGTTAGCAACCAAGATTAACAGCCTTGATGCCAATATTGAGAAAATTGGTGTAGAAGAAGAAGGCCCTCGAATGAATTCTGTAAGCGTCGTGGTCGGTGTGCATTCAAGAATTCATCTGGCACGTATCATGAAACATATTCGCAGCATTAAAGCAGTGATAAAAGTTAACCGCGCCAAACATTAATAATCATCTAATGGAAAGTATCGTGAGTAAAAAAACTATTATTTCAACCAATGAAGCACCTCAGGCAATTGGCCCTTATTCTCAAGCAGTAAAAGCAGGAAATACCGTTTATTTATCGGGACAGATTCCTTTGGTACCCGAAACTATGGAATTGATCACAGGCGATATTAGCTCGCAGGCAAAACAGGTTTTTGCTAATTTAGCAGCGGTAGCAAAAGCTGCCGGAGGCAGTTTAGATGACGCTGTAAAAGTGAATATTTCATTAACCGATTTAAATGATTTTGTTGCTGTTAATGAGGTGATGGCG
>JANQLG010000019.1 GCA_028280715.1 Spongiibacteraceae bacterium
TTTAAGGAGAAACATACCGATTCCGTTACCTGGATGTATGCTCGTATGGATAAAATCGAGAGAGATTATTTGGGTAAAGATCCAGAGCGCCCATTTATCTGGATCGAGTATTCTCATGCGATGGGTAATAGTAACGGCAATATTAAAGATCTGTGGGATATGATTCGCAAAGAACGCCAGATGCAGGGTGGTTTTATTTGGGATTGGATGGACCAGGGTTTAATTAAAACGAGAGAGGATGGTACCGAATTTTGGGCCTATGGCGGTGACTTCGAACCGGAAGGTGTATATAACGATGGCAACTTTTGTCTGAATGGATTAGTTAATCCTGATCGTTCACCTCATCCAGCTTTGTTTGAAGTGAAGAAGGTTTACCAGGATGTTCATTTCAGTCATAAAGGCGCACAGCAGTTTGAGTTATTTAATGAATACTTTTTTATCGATACTTCCGGCTACCAAATCGCTTGGGATGTATTGGAAGATGGTACGGTCATTAAATCAGGTAACTTGAACCTGCAGGTTAAACCGCAAGCTTCAATGGAATTTGATTTGCAAGGACAGCTGCCAGAATTAAAAGCTGGTCGCGAATATTTTATCAATTTCTATGCGAAAACTAATAAAGCTCAACCTCTGGTTGAAACGGGATATATCTTGGCGAGTGAACAGATTTTGTTGCAGCCAGGAACAATCAGTGAGTTTGCCAGTTCAAATAAGGGTTCAGTCACGGTCAATACAAAAGGCTCAGGGGCGCAGGTGGCTGCCGGTGAAGTCAATATTGCCTTTGATCAGCAGGGCTATTTAACTTCATACATATTAAGCGGTAATGAATTATTAAAGTCGCCCTTGAAGTTAAATTTCTGGCGTGCGCCGACGGATAATGATTTTGGTAACAAATTACCTAAGCGGGGTTTGGCCTGGAAAGAAGCAACTCAAAATCAACAGGGGCAGGGCATTCAGGTAATTGATCAGCAAAACAATAGTGTGACCTTGCAACAGCGTGTGGCATTAAAACAAATTGATGCAGAGGCATTAGTGAGTTACCTGATTAATGCTGATGGTGCGGTAAAAATTGATGTTGAATTCACACAGGACAGTGGCGCAGAGCTCAGTGAAATGCCTCGCTTCGGTACCAATCTGCAAATGCCTTACGACTATCATCAGGTGACCTATTACGGTAGAGGGCCACATGAGAACTATTGGGATCGTCAGGACTCTGCCTTTGTCGGTTTATATCAAGGCTTAGTCGAAGATCTGGCTTTCGCTTACATTCGACCTCAGGAAAATGGTAACCGATCAGATGTGCGTTGGTTCTCTTTGCTGAATGATAAAGGTGTTGGCTTGAAATTTGTCGGTGAGCCTTCGCTGTATTTCAGCGCTCATCATCAATTGATTGAAGATTTCGATCCCGGTATTGAAAAAGCGCAACGTCATTATATCGATGTGCCTAAACGCGATTTGATTAATGTCAATGTTGATTACAAGCAATCGGGTGTTGGTGGTGATAATAGTTGGGGGGCAAAAGCATTGGATAAATATCTTTTGCAACCAGGTAATCACCGTTACTCATTCCAGTTTCATCCGGTTAATGGCGAGTAACACAAGTCATCACAAAGAATAGATGTTGATTAAGGATACCAATATGATGTTAAGTCGCATTTGCATGCAATGTGTTGCATTACTATCTATCCCATTGTTTTTAGCGGCATGTACATCTGCTGATAAAGAAACTACAGGGGTGGTAGAAAATAAAGCGCAGTCGGTAGCGTCATCTGATAATGAGCAGCGACCTAATATTATTTTTATTCTCGTAGATGATCTGGGATATGGTGATCTGGGTTCCTACGGGCAAACCAAGACTAAAACACCTAATCTCGATCGGTTAGCTGATGAAGGCGTACGTTTTACTGACCACTATGCTGGTTCAACGGTGTGTGGTCCCTCTCGTGCGAGTTTGTTAACCGGTTTTCATACCGGCCATAGTCCAATACGGGGTAATCCGCGTTGGACTAACAGTGGTAAACCGGTTGAGTTAAAACCAGAGGATGTGACTGTTGCTGAAGTGTTAAAGGATGCTGGTTATCAAACGGCACTTATCGGCAAATGGGGTATGGCTGATGGTAAGGAATTTAATCTGGATGCTATGCCCAACCAGCAGGGCTTTGATTATTTTTTCGGTTATAAAACACATACTGAAGCCCATCATTATTATTGGCATCGACTCTATAAAAATAATGAAGAATTTATTATTGAGGGTAATGATTATTTAACTAACACAGGCAAATATACGCATGACTTGTTTACCGAAGAAGCATTAAGCTATGTCGAAAATGTAAACAAAGATGAGCCTTTCTTTTTATATCTTTCCTACACTATTCCTCATTTGGCGATGACGGTTCCGGAAGATTCCAAGCAGCAATATTTGGATCTGGGATGGCCAGAAAGAAAAATGAATACCAAAGGGCATTATAAGAATGACCCGGAAGGAAATGTCGCTTTTGCCGGTATGGTGTCGAGAATGGATCGCGACATTGGCAGCTTAATGCAATTGCTTGAGCAGCAGGGAATCAGTGATAACACCTTAATTATTTTCACCAGTGATAATGGCCATGAATATGATCGAGATTTTTTTGATAGTAATGGCAAACTGAGAGGCAAAAAGCGCGATCTTTATGAGGGCGGCATCCGTGTTCCCTTTATTGCCAAATGGCCAGAGAAAATTCCTGCAGGTCAGGTATCTGATCACGTTTCTTCATTTTGGGATTTTATGGCGACTACTTGTGATGTTGCGCAGGTTTCATCATGTCCAGCCAATGATGGTATTTCCTATTTACCCAGTATGGCTGGTGATACAGCTGGTCAGAAACAACATGATTATCTGTATTGGGAATTTAATGAACGGCAAGGTCCGATACAGGCAATTCGACAAGGCCATTGGAAGTTAGTGAAGTTTAAGGATAAGCCGGCTGAGTTGTATGATTTGTCGGTTGATATATCCGAGCAGCATGATGTGGCTGCACAACATGAAGCGATCACACAATCGCTGGTGGAAAAGTTGGAGCTTTCTCGTACAGACCATCCTGAGTTTCCATTGCAGCCGGTAAAACGCAATTTGAAGAAATAGAGCAGAGTAAAATATTTTTACTCTGCGGTCATTGGTTGCGTAATAAGCTGAGGTTTTAATTCAGACATTTTGCTTATTATGCAATTTTCGTTTTGATGATTTGATTGCTGCGGATGTTAGTGTTCGGAAAAACGGTTGCTAATTGTTTTGTTGTTAGCTGCCAGTGTTGAGATACAACGGCTCCCATCCATTCCTGCATAGTTGATGTTGGCATCAAGTCGCGGCCTTCATACAGATCCTTTTTAGCCAACCCTGGCCAGTCGCCTAATACCTTACCGCCATCTATTGCACCTCCAGCGAGTAACACCGCTGTTGCTGTACCGTGATCTGTGCCCTGAGTACCGTTTTCGGCAACTGTGCGCCCAAATTCGGTGGTGATGATGACAGTGGTATCATTCCAGGTGTTAGCCAGTGTTTGGCGCAAGTTCTGCAAACCATTGTCCAGTTCTTTAAATTGTTGATTGAGTCGTGGTGCTTGGCGGTTATGGGTATCCCAGCCACCAAACTCCAGCATGGCACAATCGGGTCCAGTAGGTTCTGCCATTAGTTTGGCGCAGGCTGTTGTCAGATCGGAGAAGCGGTTTCTGATTCTTGCGCCCATTTTGTCATTGAGTTTCTCTCGAGTATCAAGCGCTTGTTGTAACCGTTCTTGTAACTGCGGATCAGTTTCGTAAAGGGATAATAGGCGTGTATACAGATCTGCCTCCGCATTCGGCAGTTTCGATGGAAACCATGATGACACTTGTCCATTGCCTCTCAGCCCTATAGGTACTGAATGCGCAACAGCCAGTGCCTGGCCTTGGTAAGCGGTTGTTGCACGATTCAACCAACCGCTGTCATGGTCGATGGGATACATGCCGCTTTCGAGAATATCCTGTGCTTTAAAATGTGATCGCGTGTTAACCTGTGGGCCGACAGCAACAATGGGCAGGAATTGCCCTTGACGATACCATTGGTGTAAATGTTTAAGCTCGGGATGTAATAAAAAGCCATCATCTATCGGCAAGCCATTATCCAATATACCCTTGAGTAGATTTTTACGCTGCTTAACAAGATTGTTATCGAAGGCGGGAATGACAGCATGCAGTGAATCCATACCGCCACGTAACAGTATCCAGATTAGTTTGGGGTGGCGCTGTTCACTGGCCAGTGGCAGCTGAGAATGCCACATGACCAAAGAAGCTCCCATATATTTAAGTAGTTCTCTTCTGTGCATAGTTGTCTCCGGGCCTATTTATCTCAGAATATGGCTATCTCAGGGTATAGTTATCTCCGCTGAAATTCTGGGCTCATAAACAGTAATGCCAAAGCTTGTTCGCGGCTTTCGGCACGTTTGATGGCAGTGGCTGTTGTCGATGTAAGTTGTGAACCCAATGCTTGTTGGGAAATTTTTAAAGGATCTCCCTTTATGCGGGATGAAATTTTGGCACTCCAGTCAATTCTTGCCATCAGTGCGTCGGCGCCATCCCAGCCATTAGCTACCTGACTATAGCCAGCAGGTGAACCGGCGTTAAAAGGTCGTTGACCTAATTCGGTGAGGGAGTTAATCAGTAGATTGTTTGGCAGAGAATTTTCTCCATATGCTCGAAACACCGATACGATGAACTCACGTGGTGTTTTTAATTTCTGCTGATCAAATTGCCACGCTGCATCATGCGTTATCATTTCGGTAATCACTTCTCGAAGATTGCCATCGGTGGCTAGCCATTTTGCTGTCATAGCATTGACAACGGTGTCAGGTGGTGAGTCGCTGACAATGTATTGCGCCAGTTTGAAAGACACATGTTTCGCCGTTGAGGGGTGGCGGGCTAAATCGCGTAATATATTTTCAGCCTGGGATACATCACCATCGGCGTACCGTTTGCCGAGAATTGTTCGAGCACCTGGCTGGTGGCCAGGATCGCGAAAAACAAAGTCAAGTTCTTGGGATGTTTTGGGGTTAGTGATGCTCCAGCCAGTAATGGCCAAGGCAAGTTCATGTACATCTTGTTGATTGTATCCGCCATCAACGCCTAGTGTGTGTAGTTCGAGAATTTCCCTTGCGAGGTTTTCGTTAAATCCCATACGGCGGCCTAAGCGAGAGTCAGGCCCAAAGGATTTTTCGTTATTGAGATATAGCAACATGGCAGGGTGTTGTGTTGCTGCAATAAGCATATCCTCAAATTGACCAAAAAGATTGGGTGCAAGTGCCTCTTTCTCAAGTAGTGGGGCTACGGCCACCATGCTTCTGTTGGCTGTAGAAACGCTAAAGTGGTTGGAGAAAAATTCCAGTAATCGCCAGCTAAAAGATTGTTCCGATACAATACTTTGGTGTATACCATCGTGTATCAATGATCGGAAAACTTTATTGACAGAATTCTTGAATTTAGTGCTTTTGTTAACTGCCTGTGTTTTGGTAGCATTCGCTGCGGTTGCATTAGCTTTTTGTTGCGCTTTAGCTTGCTTTTTGGCCTCTCGGTGTGCCATCAGTGCTTTAGATGCAGTATCTAAGTTTGGTAATCCGGGAGTAAATTGTGGCTGTTCAAGCTGGGAGATAAGCCAGCTTCTGGGATCGTCAGAAGCCTCTTTCAATTCTCCCGGTCTTGCGCCTAAGCCGAATCTGTTAGTGGCGACTTCTGCCAGAAGTGCTTTATTGTTAATCATTGCGGCTACCTTTGTTGATGGTTAGCGTATTTTTAATAACTGCATTTATAATAACTAACGTATGGACAGGGAAGTGGTTGACATAGTTTACTTATATTTAAAAAAATTAATTCCTCATTTCATAATATTTTCATATAATTCTTATAAATAAAATACCGGCATCAGAGTATGGATAGAAATAACATAGGTCATAATCTCACCCAACAATTGCTGCACGATCTTGGTTCAGCCATTGTGCAAGGAAAATATACTCAGGCTAACAGCCTGCCATCTGAAGCAGATATTTGCGAAGAATATGGTGTCAGCAGGAGTGCGACCAGGGAAGCGGTGAAAATGCTGGCTGCCAAAGGATTGTTGAAATCCCGTCCTCGTCAAGGCATCACCGTGCAGCCTCAAAGCAACTGGAATATGTTTGATACTGATGTGCTGCGCTGGATTCTCAGTGGTAAACCTTCTTTGCAGTTATTGAAGGATTTCATGCAGTTACGGCTTGCGGTGGAATCTGAAGCTGCAGGTTTGGCGGCGGAATACCAGGACAAAGCAGGCATTGAGCGTATCCGGGTGGCGCTGGAGAGAATGAAATTGGCCGAAGAGGGGTTAGATGATGCCCTGGAAGCTGATATTGAGTTCCATACCAGTATCTTGCAGGCCAGTGGCAATCCTTTTTTTATGCAGTTGAGCAGCTTTGTTGAAACTGCACTCAGGGTGATTATCCGTTTTACTAACCGGATCAAAGGGGTGGCCGCCGCCAGTTATGAAGATCATCGGGCGATATACACGGCTATTGCCAATAATCACCCTAAAAAAGCCCGTACGACCTCCCAAAAATTGCAAATGGAAGCATTGTCATTAATCCAACATGAATTGGATGCCGATATTCGGGCCAAATCTGCCTGATTTTACTCTGAGCGCTGTATATTTGGCTGTTTTCAACACTGATATAGGTTAGTTAGAACTAATCTATCTAGTGTTGAGGCTAAACAGTGCTTGCCTTGGTTATTGTTTATTTATATTATATATAATATGTATGAGGGCTGGTAGGCGCCTCATCTCAGTACTAGTGACGGTGATAATAATTATGTTAAGCCAATATTCAGATTTACAGGGAGCCGTAGTCTTTATTACCGGAGGCGGATCCGGTATCGGTGCAGCCTTTGTTAGAGCCTTTATTGAACAGGGCGCCAGTGTTTCCTTCGTTTCGTTAGATGGAGATATTGCAGTAGAGCTGTGTGACCAGCTTGAGCAAGAATTCGGTAGTCGACCATTTTTTCAGCACTGCGATATTACTGATATCGATAGCTTGAAAGTCTGTATGACCAAGGCGGTTGAGCAGTTTGGTGCGATAGATGTGTTAATCAATAATGCCGCCAGTGATGCCAGGCACACTCTGGACGAATTAACGCCAGAGCAGTGGGATCAGTCCCTTAATACTAATTTGCGGCCCTGTTTTTACACCGCACAATTTGTTGCTGAAGCGATGCGTCAAAAGGGTGGTGGAAGCGTTATCAATGTCGGTTCCAACTCTGCATTGTTAGGTCTGTCTGGTTATCCGGCTTATGTTACTGCTAAGGCCGGCATTACTGGAATGGGCAAGGCACTAGCCAGAGAGTTGGGTCCTGACAACATTCGTGTCAATACCCTGATACCAGGTTGGGTGATGACAGAACGACAAAAACGTCTCTGGGTAACTCCCGAAGCATTACAAGAATGTCTTGATCAACAGTGTCTTAAAAAAACCATTGCTGAAGAAGATATCGCTAATGCAGCTTTATTTCTGGCGTCGAAAGCATCATCAATGCTAACTGGGCAATCCCTCATTATCGATGGCGGACGGGTTTAAGGAGTTGGCATGTTAGATAAATACTTTGCTGAATGCCCTCTGGTAGCAATATTGCGCGGAGTAGCGCCTGAAGAAGTGGTTGCTGTTGCAGATATTCTGTTTGATGCAGGGTTTCGCATTATTGAGGTGCCACTTAATTCACCGCAACCATTGGAATCGATAACCAGACTAAGTCAGTCTTATGGACAGAATGCACTTATTGGTGCTGGCACCGTTACCACCGTCGACGAAGTGAATGCAGTGAGTGATGCGGGTGGACAATTAATTTTCTCACCTAATTGTAATCCAGAGGTTATTCGGGCAACTAAAAAACTGAATATGGTATCAATGCCTGGATGTTGTACGCCATCGGAAGCATTTGCAGCGATTGAAGCCGGTGCAGATGCACTGAAATTTTTCCCCGCTAACATTGTTACCCCTTCAGCATTGCAAGCAATGAAAGCTGTATTACCTACAATACCATCACTTGCAGTTGGCGGTATTACTAATGACAACATGGCGGTTTACTTGCAGGCTGGGGTAAACGGTTTTGGTATTGGTTCATCACTCTATAAAGCAGACAAATCACTGTCTGAAGTCAGAGAGAGTGCTATCGAAATTCTTGCGGCTTTTCGTCATGCTAGTGAACAAGTCAACTGAGCTGAAAAGCCTGTAGTGGCAAGTTGCCAATTTGAGTTAAGAAGTTAAGAAGTTAAGAAGTTGAGAAGTTGAGAAGTAAAAATTCTGTATTGAGGCGGATATGAGTAAGCAAAAGAATAAAACAGAACTCCGCAGCCGAGAGTGGTTTAACAACCCCGATGATCCTGGGATGACGGCGTTATATATCGAGCGTTACCTCAATTATGGTTTAACGCTTGAGGAGTTGCAGGGCGATCGACCTATCATTGGTATTGCACAAACCGGATCTGATCTGGTGCCATGCAATAGAATTCACGTAGAACTTGCGGATCGTGTTAAACAGGGAATACGCGATGCCGGTGGTATTCCCCTGGAGTTTCCAGTCCATCCTATTCAGGAAACCGGTCGCAGACCTACTGCGGCTCTGGATAGAAATCTACAGTGCTTATCATTAATAGAAGTGCTACATGGCTATCCCATTGATGGTGTAGTACTGACAACGGGTTGCGACAAAACGACACCTGCACTGATTATGGGTGCAGCCAGTTTAAATATGCCGTCGATTGCACTATCCGGCGGCCCCATGCTCAATGGTGAATATAAAGGTCGCTGTGTGGGTTCGGGCACAGTGATTTGGGAATCCCGTAAACAACTTAGCCGTGGTGAAATAACCACAGAACAGTTTATGGAACAGGCGGCAGGATCAGCGCCGTCAGCCGGTCACTGCAATACTATGGGTACCGCTTTAACCATGAATTGCCTGGCTGAAGCGTTGGGCATGATGTTGCCTGGTTGTGCTTCAATACCGGCACCATACCGCGAGCGTGCGCAAATGGCTTATCGAACCGGTAAGCGTATTGTTGATATGGTGTGGGAAGATCTCACCCCATCCAAAATTCTAACTAAAGCAGCATTTGAGAATGCGATAGCCACCTGTTCCGCTATTGGTGGTTCAACTAATGCGCCAATACATATTAATGCTATTGCCGCACATGCGGGTATCGATCTAACAATTGAAGATTGGCAACGACATGGACAAAAAATTCCGCAGATTGTTAACTGCCAACCTGTGGGTGAATATTTAGGTGAAGAATTCCATAAGGCTGGTGGTATTCCCGCTGTTAATGCTGAATTACTCAGTGGTAATTTATTGAATGGCGATGCGCTAACAGTTTCTGGTCAGACAGTTAAAGAAAATATTCCCGATACTGATTTTGTTAATCGTAAAGTGATTAAAACCCTAGATGATCCCGTTGCTAAAGAAGCTGGATTATTAGTGTTGTCGGGCAATCTGTTTGATTCTGCTGTGATGAAAGTCTCTGCCATTGATGAAAGTTTTAAGCAGCGTTATTTATCTGACCCTGAAAATCCTAACTGCTTCGAAGGCCGGGCGATTGTTTTTGATGGTCCTGAGCACTATCACCGGGATATCGATAACCCATCATTAAATATCGACCGTGACTGTATTCTGGTAATGCGCGGTACTGGGCCTAAGGGCTATCCGGGATCTGCTGAAGTAGTCAACATGCAGCCACCCAAGGCATTGCTTGAAGAAGGTATTTGTTCTCTACCAACGATTGGCGATGGCCGTCAGAGTGGCACTTCTGGTTCACCTTCTATTTTGAATGCTTCGCCTGAGGCTGCTAATGGTGGTGGTTTAGCGCTGTTGCGTCAGGGTGACAGAATTCGAATTGATTTGAATAGCCGTACAGTGAATGCATTAGTTTCTGAAGAAGAATGGCAGGAGCGCCGCGATGGCTATGAGTTTGAAGTGCCTGAAAATCAAACCTGGTGGCAAGAAAATTATCGACAGCATGTGTCCGATTTGGATAAAGGCGCGATCTTTGAAGATATGACCAAGTACACCAATATCATTGCCAAAACACCACGGCATTCTCATTAGTCAATTATTAATGAGTTAATGCCGTACCGGCAATTGATGTGGCAACTTGTTAAAAATTAATGTTTTTTGAATTAACGTTTCTTTAAAGTATTTTTTAAATTAACGTTTTTAAAATTGAAGTTGAACAATAATAACGATTAGCAAAGGTTATCAAAATGCAACTCTCTACTATTGATATATCCGTTTTTATTATTTACGTATTTGCCTTAATTGGTATTGCCTATCTTGTGTCACGAGAAAAAGCTGGTCATGAGAAAGATACCAAGGATTATTTTCTCGCGGGTAATAGCTTGCCTTGGTGGGCGATTGGTGCGTCATTGATTGCCGCCAATATCTCTGCTGAGCAAATCATTGGTATGTCAGGTTCCGGTTATGCCATTGGTTTGGCAATAGCTTCTTATGAGTGGATGTCTGCGCTAACACTTATTATTGTTGGTAAATATTTTCTGCCAGTGTTTTTAAAGCGTGGCATCTACACTATGCCGCAGTTTTTAGAGCAGCGTTTTGATCATCGTGTGCGTACTATTCTCGCCGTATTTTGGTTAGGAGTTTATGTTTTCGTTAACCTCACCTCCATTCTATGGCTTGGTGCACTTGCGATTAATACTGTCACAGGTATTGATATGTTGTATGGCATGTTGTTCCTGGGCGCCTTTTCTGCTGCCTATTCTTTGTATGGTGGATTGAAAGCGGTAGCCTTCACCGACATTATTCAGGTGGTAATTCTTGTCGGTGGCGGGTTGATTCTGTCCTACATTTGTCTTGATCTTATCTCTGATGGTGCGGGAATTATGGTAGGCTTTGGTGCGTTGATGGATCAGGCGCCAGAAAAATTTGACATGATTCTCGATAAAGATAATCCACATTATATGAGTCTGCCAGGCATTTCTGTATTGGTAGGTGGTATGTGGATTATGAATCTATCTTATTGGGGATTTAACCAATACATTATCCAGCGTACCTTGGCGGCAAAAAGTTTAGAGGAAGGTCAACGCGGTATCGTGTTTGCAGCTTATCTGAAATTATTAATGCCAATTATTGTGGTTTTACCGGGTATTGCAGCGGTTATTTTAGCGCCACAACTAGAACGCCCTGATCAGGCTTACCCTACTATGATGCAATTAATGCCAGTAGGAATTAAAGGATTAGTCTTCGCCGCGTTGGTTGCTGCAATCGTGTCTTCTCTCGGATCGATGACAAACAGTATTGCGACCATTTTCACCATGGACTTATATTCCTTCCATCGTCCTAATGAAAGTCAAGCACATTACGTTAGAGTTGGGCGAATGGTGAGCTTTAGTGCATTAATCATTGCATTGATCTGTGCAAAACCTCTCTTGGGCAGCTTTGATCAGGCGTTTCAATATATTCAGGAATTTACCGGTTTCTTTACTCCCGGTATTGTTGCTTTATTTTTACTGGGTATGTTCTGGAAAAGAACAACTGTCAATGCGGCATTGGTAGCAGCTATCGGGTCGGCAGTATTATCTTTAGCATTTAAATTATTATGGCCTGAACTTCCTTTTATCGATCGCGTTGGTCTGGTATTTATTCTGTGTATGGTGCTACCGATTTTGACTGTATTGATTCAAAGCGCTGGAGAGCATGAAAACGCAGTGGATTTATCAGATATTCGTTTTGCAACTGATCGCAGTTTTAATCTTGCTGGTATTGGTGTTGCGATTGTTCTTACCGCATTTTATACCGCCTGGTGGTAAGCAAAAATAGAGTCGATTGTTAAATTCAGTAACCAATTAGATTTTAAGTTAATTAGATTTTTAAAATGGAACATGCAAAGGTAAAAAAAAGCCGTTTCGAACTTATCGCTTCGATACCCGTATCTAACGTTGTTGGTGAAGGAGTAGTTTGGAATGCTGAAGACGGTGCAGTGTGGTGGACTGATATTCAGACCAGTAAGCTGTACCGCTATCATTTGGAAACAGAGTCATTGAAAAGCTGGTCAACACCAGAGCGAGTTGGCTCCTTTAGTTTTATAGAAAACGACAATCGTTTGATCGTAGCCTTTGCCAGTGGTTTCGCTTATTACTGCCTTGAAACGGGCGAAGTGGAATGGATATCCAGACCTGAAAAAAATATTCTCGGCAATCGTTTCAACGATGGCAGGGTAGATCGACAGGGCCGGTTTTGGGCTGGGACTATGGTTGAAGATTTTTCACAAAGTAGAAAGCCCGGTGCTTTGTATTCAGTGGATAGTGATGGCCAAACCCAGTGCCACGTAGAGAATATCCATATATCGAATGGCCTATGCTGGAGTGTCGACTCTTCTTTGGTTTACCATGCCGATTCTCCTAAAAATGCCATTTATGTTTATGACTTTGACAAGGAAGAAAAGCGTTTATCCAATCGCAGATTATTTGCAGCCTGTGAAGAGCATTGTTCTCCCGATGGCGCAATTATCGATAGTGAAGACTATATGTTTAGTGCCCATTGGGGCGGCTGGCAGGTAGTGCGTTATACTCCCGATGGCGCTGTCGATTGTGTTTTGGATATGCCGGTATCACAGCCCACCTGTGTCGCTTTCGGTGGCAAAAATATGGATATTTTATTTGTCGCATCAGCCAATGAAAATTTATCGGCTGATGAGTTGCAAAGGCAACCACAGGCTGGAAATTTATTTATTTATCAAACTGATTTTAAAGGATTAAAAGAGCCGTTTTTCAACAGTTCTGTTGTTTATTGCTAGGATGTTTTTTCAAATCGTTGTTAAGAATAAAGTTTCGAATAATAAATCGAAACTGCCATCGAATTGAGGAGGCGAATATGTCGATTAGAAAAGGCTTGATGAAAGTAATATTGATGATGGTTTTATCATCGAGTGCTTTTGCTCAAGATAAATCTGATAAAGATGCCATAATGGCTGAAGCTGAAGATGTTTGTAAAAGTGCAGCGATACAGACATTTGGCGAAGAAGCTGTTGAATCCACAAAAGCTCCCAAATGGTCAAAGAAGAAAAAAGCAGCAAGGGTTACTATACAGATAGTTAATGAGGAGGGCGGCAAAGCTACCTTTAACTGTCTGGTCAATAATGACAGCATTAACTTTGAACAAAAGAATTAAAAGAGTAAGAAGAATAAATAGAGCAAGTAATCGTCGAACAACAGCGTTCAACTATTGGACTATTTAGTAACTTTTAATTTCAACTTATTCGACAAGATAATTAAATAAGTAGTATGTGTCGGGTGGTCAGCGTCGACCACCCAATTATCAATTGTAGGGTGTTGAAATTACCAAGTGATTTTAACGTAAGCGTCCCGATTCTTCTCAATATTCACCACATAACTGCGTTGTGGACCGACACCATTAAAAAACACATCTCGATTGCTCACATTCAGGTTAAATGATTCTCCCTTCTTGCTAGCAGCAAACACATGAATAGTTCTTGGCTCAGCGCCGCGATAGGCACTCATTGCCGAGAAGGTACTTCTCTTTTCTTTATAGAAAATACGATTTCCCTGTTGGCAGTATTGTGAGAAAAGCCCCTCATTAACCGACAGAGAGTGCCACCAGAGTCCACCAATACCGCCGTAGTGTTCGGACATTATCATCTCAACAAGATTATGAATCTCACTACCATAATAGGATTTGCCATCGGCATTCACAGTTTGCACAAAGTTGATATATTTCTTGGCTCCACCACTAATAGCGTGAGTAGCACCCCAGTCAGTGTTGCCTTTTGTCGGTTGGTACCAATTCATGGCAGTGGCTGTGCTAAGTGTAGAGGGACCAACTTGCGGATAGATTCCCATTTCTGGATCCGCTTTAAATTTCGCCATGATGTTGTTGATATTTTGCTTAGTACCTTTTTTCTGATTAAAGTCTTGTTCGTTTGCGACTTCGATATAGGCAAAATCAAGGCCATAGGTACTGCCAACATAGTTTTTTACCGCTTTGAACATGCTAAGCCAGCGGGTACCTCGAATATCAACACCATTGTTTTGGATATACCAGGCATTGATGCCATTGCCGCCACTACAGACCATAGCAATTTTGGCGTTGGGATTGGCGGAGGTGACTAACAAGGCCTTCGCCATTTGTGTGTCGACTTCTGCTATCGCATCGGGCACTAATTGATTGTTACTATCGAGTGCCCATTCCTTGGGGCAACCAATGCGCACCGTATCGATGTTGGCCGCGCCACCCATACGTTCAATATTTTGTTGGGTATTGCCAACCCAGCCAATTGCCCAATGACTAAGTCCTTTGGGCACACCAACATCCGATGTACTAAAAGTCACGGCATGGACGGATGAAACTAAAATACTTGAAAGTATGATTGTAAGAAGAAAGTTTTTTCGCGGGATAAAATGTAGATACCGATTAAACATAAAATCACCTTTATATTATTAGAAGGGTTTCAGTTAAGTAAATCTACGCTCATCGTTGCCTTGAGCGTTGGCAACATCGGGAAACGCCAGATTTCATCTCATCCATAAATATGAAAATTGACTTTAGCTTTGACTACGGTCAGTTCTTAGCAGCCTGCAGCCTGGTACATAGCATTGATTTATAACTAAGCACTCTCCCGTACATCTACAAAGATAAGACGTTCTGTGATAGTAGCTAAGAATTTTTTATTTTTGTACTATTTTTATAATAAATATCAATTATAATATAAATTATAAAGCGCGGTTGTTAAATGATGTTTGCTAAAAATTTAATTAAAACCAGAGCGGATAAAAATATTGGTTATCAAAAGTGTTAAAAGTTATTAAGAACGTAGTTGTTAAAAGCAAAGCTATTAAAAATAAAAACTACTTAATAATTCTTGGACAGTTCCTGGTCGAAACATTTATAACAGTCAGGCCAACATCATTTAGAGGTTGCCCTGAACATTAACATTAACCTCAAGGGAGAAACCCATGAGCCTCACAACGCAAAATAAAACCACCCGTATAGGTATTATGGGTTTCGGCCATATCGGCCGACACATATACCGCTTGGCAATGGAACGAGATGATATCGAAGTGATTGCCATCAGTGATATTGCTGATCCCGCCATCCTGCATTATTTGCTTACCAATGATCGTCACAATAAATGTGATGTGAAACTGGAAAATAATTATCTTATTAACGAAAAATTTAAAAGCCGCATGATGAGCGGTGATAATCCTCTTTCTGTACCCTGGGATGTTTTTGATATTGATGTTGTGCTCGATTGCACAGGGCGTTCCAGTACACGGTCTTCCTTACAGGGGCATATTGATAGTGGTGCCAGAAGGGTAATGACTTCTGTATTGCCGACAGATGAATTGGACAGGTTAGTTCTTCCCGGCATCAATGATGAAGATATCAACTCAGCGGACCAGTTAATTTCTGCCGGTTCTTCGACAACTAACGCATTAGCTTTGGTGTTGAAAATACTGAATGATCAACTTGGGGTAGAAGCTGCCAGCATGGTTACCATGCATGCCTATACCAGTGATCAGTCATTACAGGACTATGCCGGAAAAGATTTCAGGCGCAGTCGCTCTGGTGCGGAGAATATTATTCCTAATACTAATGCTTCGGCGCAATGGGTTGCCAAAGTACTGCCAGGTTTTGAGGACAATCTTAAAAGTAGTGCCCTCAATGTACCTATTCAAAAAGGCTCATTACTTGATCTGACAGTGGTATTAAAAGACTCGGCATTGGGCGTTGACGATGTCAACAACGCCATGTTGCGGGGAGCAGATCAATACCCATCGCTATTGGGTGTAGCAGAGGATCCGATAGTGTCCTCTGACATTATCGGTAACCGTTATTCTGCAGTTTATGACCTCAAGGCCACGATCAAAGCTGGCAGTCACATGATCAAAACGCTTAGCTGGTATGACAACGGTTTAAGCCATGCTTGCCGTATGATCGATGCGCTTAAGTTATACAACAATATTGATATACAAAATAAAGGAGCCGAACAATGAGAGTTGCTATTAATGGTTTAGGTCGTATTGGTCGTTCGGTATTTCGTATTTTGCATGAATCCGATGATATTACTCTGGTTGCCATCAACGACCTGTTTGACAACGACACTCTGCGCTATCTAGTGAGCTACGATACTGTGATGGGCGGATTCAAAGGCAAACTGGAGATAGAAGATGATTATCTTGTTACTGATAAAGATCGTATCCGGATGATCAAGGAGCGCGATCCTGCTAACTTGCCTTGGGAGGAATTGGATGTAGATTTGGTGGTGGAATCCACCGGTGTGTTTCGTGACCGTGCCAGTTTGACAAAACATTTGGACGCCGGTGCCAAACGGGTGATTTTAACCGTGCCCTCTAAAGATCAAATCGACTATACCGTGGTGCTTGGTGTTAATGAAGATGGGCTAACGCCTGACCATAAAATTGTTTCCAATGCCAGTTGTACCACTAACTGCCTTGCTCCGATGGCCAAAGTGCTGAATGACCATTTTGGTATTAGAGAAGGGGTGATCAATACGGTACATGCTTACACTAATGATCAACGTCTGGCGGATGTGCCGCATTCGGATTGGCGTCGTAGCCGAGCGGCGGCGGAAAATATTATTCCTACTTCCACTGGTGCTGCCAAAGCTGTGGGTGTGGTATTGCCAGAGTTGAATGGCAAACTGGATGGTATCGCCTGTCGGGTACCCGTACCAGATGGCTCGGTAGTAGATTTGTTTGTGGAACTGGATGCTGAAGTGAGTGAAAGTGATATTCATGAAGCGGTGAAGACAGCCAGCAACACCGATCGATTGAAAGGTATTTTGCAATATTCAAATAGCCCATTGGTATCATCGGATATTATCGGCAACCCTTATTCATCAATATATGATGCTGATTTTACGCAAGTGAGCAAAGGACGTTTTGTACGAACACTGAACTGGTACGATAACGAATGGGGCTATTCAAATAGAGTTTGTGATCTTATCGGTTTGATCGGACAAATGAGCTAAGTATTGGCAAAAGCTGTATAGCAACTCATATCAAAGAGCCGAATGGTCACTGCATATTATTGAGTGACCATTCAAGTTCTTTAAGAAAACTTATATCAGGATGCTGCTGTATTGCGTTACTGATCAATTGTTTTGCATCGGCTAAGCGTTTTTGTTGTAGATATAATGCAATGATGCCGTTGTAAAATTCCGGGTTGAGAGAGTCTAGCTGCAGTGCGCTGAAATAGGCTTTTTCCGCTTCCTTTATTTCGCCCTGTTGATGATGGATCACTGCCAGGTTATACCATGCTCTGCTGTTACCCAGTTCACCTGCTTTGCTAAGAGATACTTTAGCGCTCTCATAATTACCCACTTCTGCTAATAGTAGCCCCAATGAAAAATGAACCAGTGGTGCATTCGGTTCTTGTTCTAGTATTGTGCGAAATACTGCTTCAGCTTGTTCAAGTTTTCCAGTTTGATAATGGAGGTTAGCCAAATTAAACCGTGCCGCATTAAAACGACCATCAATCGTCAGCGCTTTAATATAAGCTTGTTCCGAATCTCTCAGCCTGCCAGTTTTTTGGGCATTAATCGCAATCTCCAATTGAGTACCGGGAAATTCCATATTGGCCCGTAAAAACTCGTCATATTCTTTTTCTGCTTTATTAAACGCATTGCGATAGTTAGTACTGATTTGACGTTTCGGCACGTCAATAAGGCTGCGATAAGTGGCAATTCTTACAGAGCGCACTGGATCATTTAACAAAGGCTGCAATAGGCTCAGCTTGTTAGCTGCAGGCAAGTCATAATAAGTTTGAGCGGCGGCCGTTCTGATTAAGGCTTGATCGGATAACAGCGCTGCTTGCATTAGCGATTGAATCTGTGGGTTTTGCATTTCAGAGGTTAACACTTGTGCAGCAGTTGCCCTGGTAATTGCCGGCTGAGCTTCATCCTGTAGCAAATTTATTAATGTTTGCAGTGATGCTGCTGTGTTTGATCTGGCTTGAATCAAAGTTTCTGAAAAATGTGCAGGTCGAGTAGGGCCAAACCATGCTTCAATTTGCTTGGCAGCCCATTCGGCATTTTGATCAGTGTGACATTGATTACAGGCATTGGGTGAATTCGAAACCATACTTAGATCGGGGCGCGGTACTCGGAAACTATGATCGCGACGAAAATCATTGCCCATATAAATTTTACCCGGCATATGGCAATCGACACACTGTGTGCCGGTGGCATGTTCACCAGCATTGGTGTTAATTGTATTGGCGCTAACTTTACTGCTACTAACTGTATTGCTATGGTGGTGGTGATTAGGGGAATCATACTGAGCCGGGTTATGGCACTGTCCACACAATGCATTGCCCTCAATTTTAAGTGATGCACTATGTGGTTCATGGCATTGAATACAACTGACATTGGCGTGATACATTTTGCTTTGAATAAATGAACCATAGACAAACACTTCATCCAGTATTTGTCCGTCAGGGTGATAAAGCCCTTCACTTAATACTTCAGGGCGGTAGTGGTCTAAAAAATTGTTGCTATCATGACGAAAGGTTTTGGTTAGTGCTTGCCTGCGTGAATGGCAGCGGGCGCATTTGTCGACCAATACTTTCGGAGGTGTACCGGTCTGCATATCGATAAATAGATTTTCAATGTTCTCTGATAAAGTATTGTTTTGAAATAGCTCGACATGCTGTTTGCCAGGTCCGTGGCAGGATTCACAACTGACATCAATTTCCGACCATGTAGTTTCATAGTGCCCAGTTTCAGGATCAAAATTTTTATCAAGGTTCGTTGAATGGCAGTCAGCACACATACTGTTCCAGTTTAAACCACCTTTGGTCCAATGAATCCACTCATCAACTTGTACACCTTGACCTTCCTGCAGATCAAACCATTGGTTGTTGATGGTATCCCAGGCAATGGGTAATGCTTGCAGTTTGCCGTCTGGAAATTTTACGAGGTACTGCTGTAATGGCTCAGTGCCAAAGGTGTACTCAATAGAGTATTTTTTAGTCACATTATTGCTAGTAGACGTATTATCAGTGACAGTGTTATCGGTGAAGGTACTATTAATGGTGGTGTTATTGGTAAGAGTTTCGACAAAAAAACGGCCTTCAGATTGAGTAAAAGTGCCCTGAAAGTTTTCTGATTTATAGGTCGTATTATTAAAATTACCTTTGACGGTATCCGGTGTCGCTATTTGCATTGACTCATCGTGGTGAGAGCCTTGCCACATAACAAACTGGTCTTCATGACAACTACGACAGGTGCTGCTGCCAACATAGTGGTTATTAATGTGGCTATCCATGCGGTTATCTATATGAGCTATATGACTATTCATCGTTAAAGATGAGATGTCATCGCTCTGTGGATCGTTCTCATCTACAGTATTGTTGTCAGCTTTGACAGTTTCTGTCGCATCTGATGAAAACCCTGAGTCAGAATCAGAGTTAACAAGGTAAATGAGAATGGCTAATAAAGCGAAGGCAATTGATAGAATAATGCCGAGGTTTTTTCTTCTAGGTATGCTCATGGGCCATATTATAAAAGAGGCTATGAATAGCTGCGAGCAATAGTTTTACTTTTATGAGATTAGAGAGTATGTAGTGGAGGGCGGGATTATTTCAACATTCTCCGACATCATTGGATAAATAGTTTTGTAAACTGATTTGCTCAGAAGTTGTGAAATGGCTGTTAACAGAGGTTAATTGTTGTATGCGGTCAACACGAAAACTACGGTAAGCATCTCGCAATTCACACCAGCTAATCAATGTCCAGATCTTTCCCCAATAGACCAGTCCCAGAGGCCAGATAATGCGCTCTGAATAGTTATTTTTTTCATCGTGATATTCAATAACCACCTTGTACTTTTTCTTAATGGCATTACGTAATTGCTGATTGAACTGAGAGAAGGGTTGTTGCTCATAGTTAGGTACTAATAATGTTTCTTCGGCATGGCTCAACAGATGGTGTAATCGATCAGGCAGTACGGCTCTGATTTTTTCCAATGCGCCATCGGCAGATTGGCTGAGCCCTTTATCGCTCCAGCCCTGTACCATTCTGACACCAAGAATCAATGCTTCCAGCTCTGTTTCGTCAAACATAATAGGCGATAACAGGCTGCCTTTTTGTAGAATGTAGCCTACTCCTGCTTCACCTTCGATGGGGATACCAGACAAAATAAGCGCCTGCACATCACGGTAAATGGTACGTTCAGATACCTGCAGGTGCTCGGCCAGCGCCTGGGCAGTTATTGCCCGGCGCCGGCTTTGCAGCAGAGTCAGAATTTTTAACAGGCGCTCGGCTTTTTGCATTAATCAGGCGGCTTCAGTCTCGTGGTAGGCTTCACTAAAGGCTGTCATTTTACGCATCGTGGCAGAGCTGTCATCCACTAATGCCATGATAGATTTGCCGACTTCGCTTTGCATAAACTGTTCCCCGGCTTTAGTCATATCTTCTGGTGTTTTCCAGTAGATAATATCGTGCCACAGATTGTTTTCATCGACACTGAGCGAGCGATAAATAAAGCCGGACTGTTCCAGTAAAAAAGCTGACATTGCTTCGTTAGTTGCCGCCAGCTGATCGGTAGTGGCGGTTTTATTTAACTTAAATGTGACTACTTCAATGGTTGAAGGTTGCATAATGTTTATCCTTAATAATAAGTAGTTTACGGTTTAGAGAGTTAGGGAACTCAACAATTACTGTTGTGCTTCGTCCCAGTACATCGCTTCGATTTTGTGGCCATCCAGGTCGCGAACAAAGCAGCCATAGTAAGCATCGCTGTACTGAGGGCGTGGTCCTGGTTCTCCATCACAGGTTGCGCCGGCATCAATAGCTGCTTGATAAAACTCATGGACGGCTTGCTTGGTAGTTGCCAGAAAGGCGACATGGCTGCCATTGCCAACCGATGGCGGTTCGCGGTTAAAGGGCTCCTGTACCCAGAATTCCGGGTATTGTTTGCCGTAGCCCACGGCCTTAAATTCAGGTTCATCAAAAACACGCTTAGCGCCTACTGTTGCCAGCACTCGATCGTAGAATGCTATAGCCTTCTCAAATTGCGCGGTCCCGACCGATAGATGTGAAATAATTGTGGGTGGTTCAAGGTTTTGGTTGTCAGTCATATCGCCTCCTGTTGCTGATTGGTTAGAGAGGCTAGTTTACGCAGTGCTACTGACAGGGTATGTCAGTAGAGTTGTAGAAGAGGTTATACAGAGCTAATGAAGAGTTAATCAGAAGCCGCTAAGAAAATTTGCGCAGCACGAACATATTGGTAGTGCCCTGTACCAATATACTGAACAGCACCACACCAAATACCATCGATTGAATGGTCCACCAATAAGGTAGTGTGGTCGGTAACGATAATACCAGTGCAATAGCGATAGCCCCGCGCAGGCCCCCCCAAACTAAAATGATTTGCCAGCCTCTGGATAGTCCAATACCAAATGCTTTGGTCAGGAATGAGCAGCTGCCGATGGCTATTGCGCGTGACAGTAATGCAGCGATGATAGCGATAAGCATGGCCAGCCATTGGCTGACAAACATATCAACGGTAATCACCAAACCCATGATGGCAAATAGCAAACCATTAAGAAATAAACCCAGCCATTCCCAGGTTTCGTTAATCCCTGCTCCTACTGTGTCTTCCACTTCTTTTAGTGAAAAACGGGTGATCAGTGCTGTTAGCATGACCGCCATAATGCCGGAAACATGTAATAAATGTTCTGCGATATAAAAGCTGGCAAAGGCACTGAATACTAAAAGAAAACGACTGGCAATTGACGACTTGATGAGTAATACCGCCACTGTAGTAATAAGTCCCGTCACAATGCCGAATACCACACCACCAAAAAAGACCATGGCAAAAAAACTGAAGTAGTTGCTTTCAGCACTTACTGACTGTGTTGCAATACTGATAAAAATGGAAAATAACACAATCACAGTTGCATCGTTAAATAGACTCTCTCCTTCAAACAGGGTTGAAAGATCCTTTGGTGCTTTGATCGTACGCAGTTGCGAGATAACCGCGGCGGGGTCGGTTGCCGCCACAATAGCGCCAGTGATAAATGCTGCCATCCAGGGAAAGCCAGAGGGATGATTAATACCAAAATAAACCAGGCAAGCAGTGATAGCTGCGCTAATCAATACACCTAATGTTGCCATGATTAAAATTGGCAACAGCCATTTTTTTAATAGAGCAGGTTTAATATGCCAGGCAGCCTCAAAAATGAGGATAGGAAGGATGATGAAAAAAACAATATCCTGCAGATTATAAGCTCTGATGCCGGTATCGAAATCCACATAGCCGAGTCCAAGACCGGCAATAAAACCGGTTAACAGGCAGGCGAGTGTCAGTTCCAATTTGATAAAGCGGTTAATCAATAAGCCGATAATAACGAGACTGCTTAGTGCCAGAATTTGGCCTGTAATGCTGACAACCATGCTGGACTCCTTTGCATACCGGGCTATTTTAGTAATTAGCTTTCGGTTAGAAGGTATTAATAGTCTTTTTAAGCGTAGTCAATTAACTTCAGTTACAGCAATATATTCGGTATTAGTCTCCGGAATAGGATGTTGCTCAGATAATAAAACCGATTGACCACTATTTTGGATTACACGCACATGTTTTCGTTCCAACTTACGTGGCTGTGAGACACCGCAAGAGTGTGCAATTAATCCCACACCATAAACGATTTTTTCTGCGTAATTGGCAACCCGGTCAGCTTTAACCGCAGGCACTAAGCCGCGTTGTAAATCAGTTTTGTGGGTGGTGATGCCAGTTGGGCAGGTGTTTTTATTACATTGCAGAGCCTGGATACAGCCTAACGCAAACATAAAGCCGCGGGCAGAGGTGATAAAGTCGGCACCTACCGCCAGGGCCCAGGCAACTCGGCCGGGGGTAATCATTTTACCTGAGGCGATAACTTTAATACGCTCTTTCAAGTTATATTGGTGCAGCATATTAACTACTAGTGGTAGGCTTTCCTGCAGCGGCATACCCACATAATCGAGTAACGGCTGTGGGGCAGCACCAGTACCACCATCGGCGCTGTCGATAGTGATAAAATCTGGCGCGCTTTTGTTGCCGCGCTGATGAATTTCCTTAAACAAATCGTCGAAAAAACTCAATTCACCCACTACCATTTTGAAACCCACCGGTTTGCCGGTGACCTGGCGGATATGATCAATCATATCCAGTAAGTCGCCGACATTGCGGACATCGGTATGGCCGTTAGGGCTGATAGAAGCTTGCCCTTCAGGTATTCCGCGAATGTTAGCAATTTCATTGGACACTTTTTCTTTAGGTAAGATACCGCCTTTGCCGGGTTTGGCGCCTTGACTCATTTTAATTTCAAACATTCGCACTTGTTTGCGATCGGCAATAGCGCGCAGTTTGTCATCGCATAATTCACCGTCGTGATTGCGTACACCGTATTTAGCGGTACCTATCTGAAATACAATGTCGCAACCGCCTTCAAGGTGGTAGGGAGATAATCCTCCTTCACCGGTGTTGAGCCAAATGCCGGCTTTGCGAGCACCCTTTGACAGTGCTTCCACCGCAGGTTTGGAAATAGCGCCATAGCTCATGGCCGATACATTAATAATCGATTTGGTAGTGTAAGGTTGTTGGCAACTACCTTCGCCAATGGTGACCGGCTGCGGTTCAGCGATGTCTTCTTCCAGAGCGGGGAAGGGGCTGTTGAGAAATATCACATCGCCTTCGTGATCTAATGCGCGCGTTGAACCAAAGGCGAGGGTGGTATCGACATTTTTTGCTGCGCGGTAAACCCATGATCGCTCAGCCCGATTAAAAGGCAACTCCTCTCGATCCATGGCAAAAAAGTATTGCCGAAAAAATTCACCCAAGTGTTCAAAGAAATAACGAAAACGACCGACAATCGGATAATTACGGCGGATAGTGTGTGACGTTTGATGGGTGTCTACCAGGTACATGACCAGGAGGCTTAATAATCCAATGCCTAAAGCCAATAATAGAAACAGAGCACTCCATTGAATAACTGCTTGGGCGAGTTGTTGTAATTCAGCCATATAGTAGCCCTATGAGTAGCATGATGAATGGTACATAGTATTCGAGCATCCTCAACAAAAGTAAATGCTATGATATATTTCATTGGTTTTCTTATGGAACAAATTTTGAGAGGATTGCTACCAGCTAAAATGGTATTTGATCAGTGGGATGACAGTAATAGAAAAATACTAAGTTACTGATTACTCTCTAATAGTCTCATTCAGGAAGAGAACACATGGATAAAACCGCCCAGGTTGACAGCGAGTCATATGTAAAACAACAAACAGCATCTAGCACACCAACGGATGATCTCTCATCGCTGGATAGCTCAAAATTAGGTGATATAGGGTTGAATGATGCTGACACAACATCACAGCCCTCCGCGAATTCATCAGCTCGTCAACTTCCAATAAGGCCATATCCAGTACGACGTTATATGCTTGCTCTGTCGTTGTTGTTAGTCGCGGTGCTACAAATGGTGGTATCGAGTTATTACTCTCCTAGGCATCCTAACCCTTTTAGTGATGGTAGTGAGCGGTTTACAGCATCATGGTGGTTTGAAGCCAATGAGCAATATGCACCGCTGCGATTGAATATTATTGATACCGAATCTGAACCGGCAGGGCTGAGATTATTAGGGCGACACTTGCTCATTGATTTCAACCTTTTTGATACCGAAGCACTTCCCTTCACCGTTGCGGTGTTACCTAGTGGTGAATTATCCGCTGCTACTGTTCCTGTCAGTGATCAAGGTCAGTATTTGAGCGAGCTGACATTTACCTCTGAGCGAGATCGTGCTGACGTTGATAGTCAGGCGCGGTTGGAGCTTGATCGATTAGTCGCGGCGATGAAAAGTTCGCCGCTTTATCAGCAGTCATCATCTATTCAGCAACAGCAACAGCAACAGCAACAGCAACAGCAACAGCAACAAAAAGCACCGTCAAGTAATCAATACCAACAGCAGACATCAGTGTATTTTCCCTGGCGAATAACCATCGCCGGTCATACCGATTCCAGAGATTCCAGGGAATACAATATGGCATTAGGTGAAAGACGGGCGAGGGCGGTAGAAGGCTACTTGTTCAATCAGGGTATTCCTCAAGAAGCAATAGAGATTGTTTCCTATGGTGAGGAAAGGCCAGCCTTTCCTGTTGAGCCAGGTAGCTTCAATGAATCAAACAACCGCGTTGAAATTACCATATCACCACCGGTATTAGAACAAACACAAATTACTGGAGAACCTGCGGTCACTGAATCGGGAGAGTTACGTTGGCGAGGTGAAATGGTTACTCGAAACTTCCTTGCACTGACTACTGAACAGGACCGTTGGCGTGTGACTACCGATGGCATGGTGCAATGGTTACGAGCCGGACAATGGCATACGGTAACGGCAACCAAGCAGGCGATACAGGATTATTTTTCGCAAGATGATTTAACAAATTCAGCTGAACAGTGGCAGGGATTAAAACCACGAACTTATCCGGCACCATTATCAGTACTGATTGCTTTTTTACTCAGTATTATGTCGTTAGTACTCGTTTTTAAACGCCCGCAATCGACTCAGGAATTTAAATCCACACTGGAAGATTTTTTTGTTAGTGATGCACCCATCACCAGTGAAAAAAATGACCAGTTGAATTTTAGTCCCATTGCAAAATCATTGTCTGAATTTCTGCGTAACGAACGTACTATGGCGCCGTTGACGGTGGCGATTACAGGACAGTGGGGCAGTGGTAAATCATCATTAATGAAGTTGTTGAGTAATGATTTACAAAAGCAGCGATTGCGGCCGGTATGGGTCAATGCCTGGCATCATCAAAATGAATCGCAATTTTTAGCTGGTTTATTGGAGCGTATTCGTCGCGATGCATTACCTCCAACAATGAGTGCCGCCAATTTAATTTTTCAATTTAATTTATTGTGGTTGCGGGTTCAGCGCTATCCCATTCGAACCGTGTTGGCTTTGGCGCTGTTGGCATTACCCGTTGGTTTTTGGCTGTCGACTGGGCAATTCATCTTGCCCTCTGAATTAGTCGATACGAAACAACTAGAGGCATCTGTGCAAGCCTCTGGTGGTGAAATGCCGGATAATCCGCGCTTGCAGTATGGTTCACCCTGGATGATGACCCTTGCTTCATTGGTGATGTTTGTGCAGTTTTTTGGTAATCGTATTGCTACCTTGACGGGCAATACCTGGTTTAGAAAATTATTTGGTTTAAATAGAAAGTCTCTGGACTTGCGATCAATGGTCGGTTTGCGGGAACAATTTGTATCCGAGTTCGAAGATATTTGTAAGGCATTAGATCCAACCACGTTAACTATTTTTATTGATGATCTCGATCGCTGTAATCAGGAGCGTATTTTAGATATTTTGGAGTCTGTCAATTTTCTAGTCAGCAGTGGCAATTGTTTTATTATTTTGGGCATGGAAAAAGAGCCTGTGGTAAAAGCAGTCGCTAATTATTACCGTAAAACTCATGCTGATGCAGAGGAACAGGCATTACAGGCTAAAGCAACTCGGTATCTGGAAAAGTTAATCAATATTGAAGTACCCGTGCCGGAAACAAATTCTTCACAATCTGTCTCGCTGACCCAGTCAAGTACTACTGCAAACTCATCAACCCAACCGTGGCTGGTAATCGGCAGGCGCCTACTGGCTTCACTGCTTCTCGGCGCTATTTTGATATGGGCAGGGTTTTCTGTAGGCCAATTGTTCGTGGTAGAAGAATCAGAAGTAATAAATACTGACCAGGTTACTAATACGTTACCAACAATAGATGCTAATAACCGAGGCGATTTCGAAGAGGAGCGCAATGCTAGTGGTGTAGTGGTACAGAATGATGCCACGATTAGGGAAGTTTCAGCATTGTCAGCACAAGCTATTGATAATAGCTATTTGCAGTGGCTTTGGTGGTTGTTAGCAATACTATTTTTGCTTGCCGCTTTTATTATTGTTGAGAGGATGCGCCAGCGACAGCGGGTAGTTGTTACAGATTCCAAAGTCTTTGAACGTAGTATTGAATTATGGGGTGCGGCCGTTGGTGATATTCGCCCGACACCTCGTCGTGTAAAACGTTTTATTAATAGAACGCGATTTTTAGCGATGCGATCCAAGCATTCAGATAGCAACCTGGGCGAAAATGGTTTGGTTACTTTGGCTGGCATCTATGAAATTGCTCCTGAAATATTTGACGATGCTGAAATTGAAGATGCCGATACAGTGATAAAACATTTGTCACAAAAATGCCAGTCGACGCATATTAATCCATTAAAGAAGTTAATCCAGTCCAGTTGTAGTCATCAACAACGAACGATCATTGATGCCTTTAGACGTTGGGTTAAAGGTGTTGCTATTCGCTAATCGATAGATTGGCTTGAAAACGATATTTTAAGCCAATTTATACTGCAGGTGTTGTTTAACACCTGGCCATTCATTGTTGATGATACTGAAAATAACAGAATCTCTGATACGGCCGTCAGGCATTACTATATGACTACGTAAAATGCCTTCCTGCTTAGCGCCCAGGCGTAAAATAGCATTACGTGATTTGGTATTGAGATAATCGGTAAGGAATTCAACACGATTAACGCCGAGTACTTCAAAAGAATGCATTAACATTAACAATTTTGCTTCAGTATTGAGCGCAGTTCTCTGGTGTGACTCACCCAAAAAAGTAAATCCAATTTCTACCCGGCCGTTGTTTAAATCTGCCTTCATAAAACGAGTGGAGCCGGCAACAGTGCCTGTTGTTTTATCAATAGTGGCAAAGGTTAAGCCATCACCTGCCTGATGGAGTGCATTAGCTTGCTGTATAAAGTCATCGATATCATTAGGGTGGGGTACTTTGGTGACAAATAATTTCCATAGCTCACCATCATTAATGGCTTGGCACAGCGCTTCTTTATGGTGATCTTTGAGTGGCTCTAAGCGCACATATTCTCCTTCTAGTGTCACTTCTTCAAAAACGACTTTGTCAAACAACTGTTTTCTCCTTAAGACTTTTTAATAAAGGGTCATTTTTTATTGGTATGAATTTCAGAAATTATTTTGAGCACATACAACAATACAACAACCTTAACTGTAATAAATTATAAGGCTGCTCTATTGTCTATGAAAAGACTAACTGGTTTTTTGCTCGGGAAATAATTTATTAATCAGGTCTATTGGTAATGGAAACACAATAGTAGAGCTTTTATCACCGGCAATATGGGTGAGTGTTTGCAAATAACGCAATTGCAGTGCCTGTGGCTGTTCCGCCAAAATGCGCGATGCATCAGCCAGTTTTTCTGCAGCCTCAAATTCGCCTTGAGAATGAATCACTTTGGCGCGCCGTTCCCGTTCAGCCTCGGCTTGTTTGGCGATAGCGCGAATCATACTTTCATCAAGGTCGACATGTTTGATTTCAACATTGGAAACTTTAATACCCCAGGCATCGGTTTGTTTATCGAGGTTATTTTGAATATCGGCATTGAGCGTTTCCCGTTCCGCCAGCATCTCATCGAGTTCATGTTGGCCCAATACAGAACGCAATGTCGTTTGTGATAATTGACTGGTAGCCTCAAGAAAATTTTCCACTTGGATAATCGCCTTTTGTGGGTCGATTACGCGAAAGTAAATAACGGCATTCACTTTTACTGACACATTATCGCGTGAAATAACATCTTGAGTCGGAACATCCATCACCACAGTACGCAAATCGACACGCACCATTTGTTGAATCACCGGGATAACAATGATCAAACCTGGCCCCTTTACTTTATAGAATCGTCCCAGTAAAAAAATAACACCGCGTTCGTACTCACGCAGTACTCGAAAGGTTGAAACTAAAATAGCCAGAAATAAAATGACTAAGGTAAGAAAGAAATAGCTCTCGGTATTAATCATCATGATTCTCCTCGAAGTTTTTCAACGTGCAAGACTACGCCCTCGGCCGTCTTGACTTTAACCTCATCGCCTACTGAAAGAGCTGAGTCACTTTCGACTTGCCAGAGTTCACCTTCAAGCCGCGCCATTGCTTGACCGTTATGAATGGCTTCTATTGGCGCCGATAACCCCTGCAAACTACTGAGCCCCGAAACTACTGCTCGGCGACGAGTTCGCAGCAGCATGCCGATGACTAAAAACACGATTGCCGCACTGGCAACAGCCAAAGCGACAATGACAGGCATCGCAATCTGGTAGGCGGGGATATCGGTATCCATCAACATGATCGAACCAAAAATAAAAGCCACGACGCCACCCAAACCGAGAACACCAAAGCTCGGCACAAAGGCTTCCGCCACCATTAGCAGCACACCCAATAGCATTAGCCCCAGCCCGGTATAGCTGATCGGTAATACCTGAAAGGCGTAGAGGGCTAATAACACACAGATGGCGCCGACAATACCGGGCACACCTAAACCGGGATTGGAAAATTCAAAGATCAATCCATACATGCCAATCAGAATTAAAATGTAAGCGACATTGGGGTCGGTGATAACAGCCAAGAACTTGCTGTGCCAGTCGGGTTGGTGGTAACTGATGTCAACTTGATCAGTATTCAGGGTGACAGTTTTATCCTTTAACTCAACCTCCCGACCATTCACTTGCTGCAGTAAATCATCAATATCAATGGCGATAACATCGATAACATTTTTTTCCAGTGCTTGTGTTGAAGGCAAACTGGCAGCATCGACTACCGCCTTGGTAGCCCACTCAGCATTACGGCCGCGCATCTCAGCCAGTCCTTTGATGTAGGCGACAGCATCATTGAGCACTTTGCGTTCCGTAGCGGTACTGCCGGGAATAATATCGTCATCAGTTTTGGGCTTTTCTTCTGTGACTTGTGCCTGATCTGATGGTTGATCAGCATCTGGTGTTTGTTTTTCAAGAGTTTGCGCTGGAGGCTGTTGTTCCGGTGGTTGAGGCGTAGGGAAGGAAGGTGCGCCAATCTGTACAGGAGTGGCAGCGCCTAAATTGGTAGCTGGTGACATAGCGGCAATATGACTGGCATATAGGATATAAGTGCCAGCACTGGCCGCACGTGCACCTTCTGGGAAAACATAAGTGGCTATTGGCACAGGGGAGTTTAGTATGGCCTTGATCATATCGCGCATGGATTTATCGAGACCACCGGGTGTATCCATACGGATTACCACCAAATCAGCACCAGCCTGATCAGCTTCCTCAATGCCTCTGATCATATAGTCAGCCACTGCCGGACCGATAGCGCCATTAACATCCAGAACCCACACGCGCGTGGTTGCGTTGGCAGAGCATGCAATCAGGGTAGCGCAGATAAAAAACGCTATTTGGTAGAGGTACGACAGTTTCATAGGCACTGCCTGTAGTGAGTAACACTGGCGTGATACATAATAAAGTATAGCCAGAATACGATTGAAAAGCGCTGCTGCAAAGAACAAACAGTGCTAAGTGATTGATTATTGATATAGAACAATGGTGGTCGAACATACTATGTTTTAACAGGGGAAGGCCTTAACAGGGCAAGGGGTTAAGAATGGAAAGGACTGAGCAGGGTAAGCTCTGTAAAATTCTCAATCGATTCTGAATCCAATCGTGTCAGTTCAGGCATCTATAGATTGAACGGTGGCATTCAGCTGCTGACAATTTGACTAAAAGGAGTAAACAATGGGTGCAGGAGAGTTAGCGTTATTGATACCGGTATTTGTTCCGCTGGGGCTTTTCATTTTGGTAGGCGTTGTTGCATGGGCCTTCTTCATGTATCGGCACAGGCAAAGAGCTGAGTTACAGCAGACGATCCGTACGGCGTTGGAAAAGGGGCAGGAGTTATCGCCCGAACTCATTGACCGCATGTTAGCACCGAAACCGGCTGCTGAGGGGGGTGACCTGCGTCGCGGCTTAATTTTTATCGGTATTGCCATTGGCTTTGCAGTATTTGGTTATGCTGTACCCGATGATGAAGCGACCTCGGTACTTATCGGAATTGCTGCATTACCATTTTTCTTGGGGATTGCCTATCTGCTGATACACCGTGCAAATACTGGTAACAAGCAGGACGCCGCGTAAGGTTTGCTTTGAGGACTTCCGATGCAGGCGATAACGAGCTGGTCGCACTTATCATCACTCAGCAAGATGTATCGGCGTTTGGTGAATTGGTGCGCCGCCACCAGTCGCAGTTACGCAATTTCCTGCGCAAGTTGTCGGGCGATATTGAGCTTGCCGATGACTTGGCGCAGGATGCTTTTATGCATGCCTGGGACAAGCTGCATTCTTATAGTGGCAAAGGTTCTAGTGGCGAGGGTTCATTCATTGGCTGGTTGCTCAAGGTCGCCTATACCACCTTTTTGCAATCCAAGCGTAAGTCAAATCGTTATGGTGAAATCTTGCAGCAAGTTGGTGAGGAACATACATCTCATATCGTGCAGGGGGCGGAAGAGATTACCGACCTGGATCGCTTCCTCGCAGTACTGACAGAAGAGCAGCGTGCAGTAATGATTTTGTCCTATGCCTGCGGGATGTCACACCGGGAAATCGGTCAAACCACGGATTTGCCTATAGGAACAGTCAAGTCCATTATTGCCAGAAGTAAAGAGAGAATCAGGGAACGATTTGAGATCAATGATCATCAACATGGCTGATAAAATGAAAGATGCCGAAGATTTGAAGCTCGAAGCTCTGTTCAAATCAGAGTCGATTGCCGATGCAGGTTTTAGTACTCGTATTGAAAAGCGGATGCGCCGACAGTTATTGATAAATCGCTTTGCGTTGCCGGTTGCAATACTTATCGGTGGACTGATTGCGTTTAAACCTATGATTGATTTGCTAAGCGCGTTTTCCCATTGGTTGGTGATATCGCCTGAGGCTGTCAGTAAATATGTTAGTTTGTTAGTGACACCCAATTTGTCGTCAATGCCGCTCGTTTGGTTAGGCGGTTTGATTGTACTTGGCTTCGTTATGTTCCCACGTATGCTAGAAGACTAGATTTCAGATATGCGTTTTTCATTGACCGGCAATTAACAATGATCTTGCGAGATGCCACCGTTGCTGATCTCGAACTATTGCGCTATTGGGATCAACAGCCACATATTATTGCTGCCACTTTAGATGATGACTGGCAGTGGGAGATTGAATTACCCAGGCATCCTGTTTGGCGAGAACAATTAATTGCCGAGAGTGAAGGTCGCCCCATCGGTTTTATCCAAATTATTAATCCAAAACTTGAAGAAACTCATTATTGGGGAAACTGTTTAGCTGAGAACTGTTTAGCTGAAAACAAGGATGATGATTATCGCGCTATCGATATTTGGATTGGCGAACCCGAAGACCTTGGTAAAGGTTATGGTACTAAGATGATGGAATTGGCGATTGTTCGTTGTTTCTCATGCGATACTGTGACATCAATTTTGGTAGACCCCATGCCATCGAATATTAAAGCTCGAGAGTTTTATGAAAAATTGGGTTTTGAATTTATTGAAAACCGCATACTGGGTGACGATGAAGATGAATGTGCGGTGTATCAGTTAACTCGCAAACAAGTCTGCGGTTCTTAATGTAAGCCTTTAGCAAAAAATATTTCTCACTAAGTCAGTTATTTCTCAATCATGAAACATCATTGATTATCTGATGGTGGCACCTGCGACATCATGTCACATTCCTAAAACCTATCAACCCGATAGAATGCGCCCCAAAAATTGAGATGGCGGCAAGCTATTTCAAATGATAAGCGTTAAATGACGAGGGCGAGCTATGCGCAAAATACTGTTGTCGACCATGTTGTGTGTGTCGGCTGTAAGTTTAGTTTCTGTTGCTGAAGAGCAGTCAAAAGCCACATCACAATTAGAAATGGTAGTGGTTACCGCAACCAGGGAAGCGCGCAGCAAAATCGATATTCCAGAATCGGTTCATTCCTTTGATCAGCAAACTATCAATGCAGTTTCTCCCTCTCACCCCAGTGAAGTGTTAAATCGTGCTGCTGGTGTGCACATTAATAACCTGGGCGGTGAAGGGCATATGACGGCGATTCGCCAACCCATTACCACGCGTGGTGTTTACTTGTTTTTGGAAGATGGTGTGCCCGTTCGTCCTTCCGGCTTTTTCAATCACAATGCCTTGTATGAAGTGAATATTCCACAGTCAGGGCAGTTAGAAGTCACTAAAGGGCCAGGCTCTGCACTGTATGGTAGCGATGCTATCGGCGGCATTATCAACTCCATTAGCCGCAAACCGCCTGAATCATCGGAAGCAATGATTAATCTTGAATTAGGCTCCTATGATTGGCGTAGGGCGTTGTTATCGGCGGGTACTACTCATGGCAAGCATGGTATCAGCATTAACTTTAATGCTACTGATAATGAAGGTTATCGTGATGAAGCTGATTATAATCGCGAATCGCTCACGGGCCGTTGGGATGTGGCGGTCAATGATCAGTTAAGTGTTAAAACTTTATTCTCCTACACCGAAGTAGATCAAAGTGGTGTGTCGAGCCTCGAAGAATTTGATTACAAAAATAATACCAAGAAAAATCGCTTTCATGGTGATACCGGTTTTCGTGAAGTTGAAGCATTGCGTTTATCTTCAGAATTTTCCTGGGATATTAATGATGCGACATTGTTGACATTGACACCGTATTACAGGGATAACACAACGACTATGGTGCCATCCTGGATGGTGACCTATGACCCCAATGAGCGTGAGAGTAGTTTTCAATCCTATGGTTTATTGAGTAAATATCGGGTGAAGGCCACAGATGCTTTTCAGTGGATTGTTGGCTTGGATGTAGATTACTCGCCTTCTGAATATCAAGAAGAAGCGATTAATTTTAACCCTCTGGTTAATGATATTTATATCAGTTATACAGGGTTGGGAAATAAGAACTACGACTTTGATGCCGAGCAATTATCGATCTCGCCCTACCTGCACCTGGAGTGGCAGTTAACAGAAAAATTATTGGTGTCAGCTGGATTGCGTTACGACAATTATGATATCGATTACGACAGCAATCTTACCGATAGCGATCCGACCAGTGTTTTCATTCCACAATTGGGTCGTCCTGTTACCCACTTGAGACCGGAAGATCAAACAGCCTCCTTCGAAGAACTCAGTCCAAAAATAGGTTTGGTATATCAGTTGAATGATAAACACGTAACCTACGCTAACTATCGCCAGGCATTTTCCATTCCGTCAGTTGGCACATTGTTTCGTTCAGGCACCACACAAAATACCGATGGGCTGGAACCCATCACGGCCGACAGTTATGAAATCGGCGTAAGAGGTGACGTTGCGTCCTGGTTATCCTATGAACTGGCGATTTATCACATGGAAATCAGTGACGATTTGGTCAGCGTAGTGAATGGCTTTGAACGTAATATTTTCAATGCCGGAGAAACTGAGCATTCTGGCATAGAAATAAGTATGAATGGCGCCATCAGCGATGAACTCTCTTACGCTATTGCCTTTACTAAAACCGAACAGGAGTACGACAGCTTTTCCTATACTTGCTGTTTCCCATCGCAGAACGTTGATGTAAGTGGTAACGATGTAGGTAAGGCGCCTGAAACGATAGCTAATGTCACACTGGCCTATGCGCCGTTGGCAGTACCTGGCCTTCGTTTAGAACTGGAGTGGGAACATTTAGGCGAATACTACACCGATGAAACAAATGATAATGAATATGACGGCCATGATCTTTATAACCTGCGAATTAATTATGACGTCAATCAGCAGTGGGAAGTTTATACACGTATACAAAATATAACCGATGAATTGTATTCCACTTACACCTCAAATCAGGTAGGGCGTGATCAGGTGAGTTATCGTCCAGGACTTCCGCGTGCAGTATATGGCGGTGTCAGATATCGTTTTTGATGATTGGGATTCGAAAATAACTTGGGTAATAAGTGACTAATAAGTAACTACTAAGTGATTACTAAGTGACTATGATGAATCGTTTTAAAGCCAATAGCATTCGCATATCAAGACAATTACATAATAGCTTGGCCTGGGTTGCTATTGTGGCTTTACTGTTATTTGTGATTTCTGCTCTAACACATCCGCTCATGGTATGGACTGGCCCACAATCGGTAAAACCTTATCCGCCACGGATGACCACATCCTCTGAGAGTATTGAGCAAGTCATAGCACATATTCAATCACTCCAAAACAGCGAGATTATTATTGGTAAAGTGGTTCCAACAGCACAAGGGCCGATGTTACAAGTTACTCACGACGCCAAGCAGCCACGCCAGTATTACCCATTAGATGAATCTGATAACAATAGTGAATACACCGATGAAGCGCAGGCTGTTTGGTTGGCGCATTATTATAGTGGGTCATCGGCAGCAGTGAACGCAATAACTTTTGTTAATGAGTTTTCATCGGAATATCCCTGGGTCAACCGTTTACTACCGGTTTACAAAGTAGAATTAGCTACCGACGATAATCTCACCTTATTTGTGCATACCGAAACCAATGCACTGGCTGCCATCAATAATGATTGGAAAAAACAACTGCAGACAGTTTTTCAATTATTTCATACCTGGACTTGGCTGGATGATTACCCCTGGTTAAGGGTCGGTTTAATCTCTGTGCTGTTGATCAGTTTACTGACAGTATCTGGTGGAGGCTTGCTAATGCTGTTGTTTATCAAACGACGTCATGCACAGCCTTCCTCACGTTTTTTACATCGTAAATTGGCGTGGCTGGTGTTGTTGCCCTTTGCTGGCCTGTTGATCAGTGCGCTGTATCATTTATTGCAATATGAGTTGGTCGACGCGCCCGCGGGCATGCGCCTGGCTGACCCCATTTCGATTGCGAGTGTTAACACTACATTAGCTGATACAACATCAACCGACATCACCGAGCGGAGTCATTTAGCTATGCCTGAAGGGCTTGAGCTGAATAGCCTGACTTTGTTGCCCCACAATGACAAGTTATGGTTGCGCGCAAGTCTGGCAGGTGGTGAACAACCGCATTACGCTGAGCATCAACATGGTAATGAAGACCGAGCCATCAGGAACCGGCGTTTTGACGGGCAGGCTAGCGAAAGTGGCGCTTTATTTTTCGACCTGACTGCAAATCAGATGTTTAGCGAAGAGCCTGGTGAGGAATTGTCCGATAGAAAGTTGCTACAAGAAAAAGCCATGGATTATCTGCAAGTGGCTGATCCAGAGCATATTGATCTTACCTTGGTGAAACGTTTTGGTCCTAATTATGATTTTCGCAACAAACGTTTGCCTGTTTGGCAGATAACGATTAACAATGGTGCTGAAGATATCGTATTTATTGATCCGGCCACGGGTATTCTGGTAGAGCATATCCGACCCGAGCAACAGCTTGAACGCTTTTCTTTTTCTTTCTTACATAAATGGAATTTTTTAGTGCCAATGATGGGGCGTGAATCGCGTGATATTGTCGTTGTTGTTTTTTTACTGTTATTAGCTACCTTTGGATTCTTGGGTATGAAAATGAAGCTGTCAAAATAAAGGTAGGACAGTAAAGTTACGATAATAAAAAGTGACGATAATAAAAAAGCTACGACAATAAAAAGAGGCAAATAAAGAAGTGCTCTTTAGTTAAAAACACTTATCTTATAGACATAGAATAGTGTTTCGTTGGATAAGATTAATGAGCGGTGTTGAATAATGCCCGATATTAGATAATACCCATTGTACCGGCCGCAATATTCAACCCACCCCATACATAGCAGACGGTGATCAACAAAGGGTCTGATTTCATTTTGATTAATTCGAGATGGTAGACAAGCCCTGTGACAATAAGAGCCGCGCCAAATAAAACGACAAGGATTGTGAGCAACATACTCAGTTTTCTCTATATATTATTTTTATAAATGGAGTTTTTATTGGCGCTAACCCTAACCCATTTGTTGGGTCAGGTAAAGTCTGGGAATAGTCATGGACTACGTTTTTTTATTTGCTTTTCCCAGTAATTTTGTCGGTCATATCCAGCACTTTATTGACACCTGATCCGAGTTTAAAGAGTTGTTTTAGTCTCGACGTTTGCAAGGTTTGCATGTCATTACTCCAACTGACGATCAATTCCATTAAATCGTGCATGTCACGCATCCGTTGTAATGCGTAGCTGTTTTCGTGGGGCTCTTGCAATAGAGTGTTACGTAGCATGGAAAGTGTAGGATCAATTTCACGCTTGCGTCGTTCATCGATCAGTGTGCGGGCAATTTCCCAGATGTCATCGGGTGCTGTGTAATAATCCTTGCGATCACCGGGAATAGAGACACTGCGAAGAATATTCCAGGAGTTTAATTCCTTGATACCCATGCTGACATTTGAGCGCGAAAGACTCAGTGTTTCCGCAATTTGGTCAGCATTGAGGGGCGATTCAGCAATGAATAACAACGCATACATTTGCCCCACAGTTCGGTTAATTCCCCAGCGACTTCCCATCTCGCCAAAGTGTTGAATGAAAGAATAACTGGTGGGGTCTAATTCAATGTCAGATTGTTGCATTCAGATTATCCAAAAAGATATTTGTGTTACGTGTTGTCGTTGTTCAATTTTAAAAATTTAGGTGTTAATAATAACGTAGTTCAGTGGCCTTGCCTCTGAATACCCAGTAGGCAAATACGGTATAAGCCAAAATCATGGGTACCACTATCACTGTGCCAGCTAAGATAAATTGCAATGATTCTGGTGCACTGGCTGCTTCCCAAATGGTCAGTTTATTCGGAACAATATAGGGGTAGAAGCTAAAACCCAATGCGATAAAGCTCATCATGAAAATGCAAGCCACATAAAGTATCGGTAACCAACTTTTACGGTCATTGTGGCTGGTCATGTGTTTTAGCAAGCGTTCATTAAAAAAGAAGGCCGCAAAGCATATCGCGGGAATAGGCAACACAAAGATAAAATAAGGTTGTTCAAACCAGCGTTGAAAGACCAGTGGGTTAACTAACGGGTTGACTAAAGAGACGGCCACAATACCTAACAGCGTAACTCTGCCGGCGAGTTTCGCCTGTTGTATCGCTTTTAGTTGCAACGCGTTTTCTGTTTTCATGATCAACCAGGCGGCGCCGATATAGCAGTAGGCAGCGGTTACGCCTGCTGCACTTAATAGAGAGAAAAATTGTCCCATAGCGCTTTGGTCAAAACCAATGACATATTGCCCCAACATATAACCCTGTGACAGGCTGGTAATTAATGAGCCTATTTTAAAGGTTCGATCCCACGCCAGTTTATGATCGAGCGAAGCTTTGGCACGAAAGTCAAAGGCTACGCCTCGCAAAATCAAACCGATCAGCATGGTTGCTGCGGGAAGGTATAAGTGGAAAAACACCAAACTATGCGCGGCAGGGAAGGCAATTAACATCAACCCAACGGCTAACACTAACCAGGTTTCATTGGCATCCCAGAAGGGGCCAATAGAGGCGATCATAATATCTCTATCGGTTTCGTTCGCCGTTTTCATTGGCATTAAAATACCGACGCCCAAATCGTAACCATCTAATAGTGCGTAGACTAGAACTGCCAAGCCCATCAGGCCAAGAAAGATGACTGGAAGCCATGCTGCTTCATTCATGATGTTGCTCCTTTTGCGATGTCTACTGTTGGCTGGGTGAATCCCCCTTGCATAGTTGGACCGCGCAATTCAAATTCTTCGACAGTGACAGACTTTCTGGCCATTAACCGCAGCGTATGAATATAGGCCCATAATAACAATGCATAGACAGTGACATACATAAATAGCGAATAACCGACATGCATTGGAGGGACCGTTGTAACAGCATCAGCAGTTTTTAATACACCGGTAACCAGCCAGGGTTGCCGTCCGATTTCCGTGACATACCAGCCAGCTAGGCTTGCAACCCAGCCCGAAAATGTCATCGCTTCTAACAGTCGCAGTAACCCATTGGGTAGTGTGGGCCGTTTTCGCATCATAGCTATGCTCAACCATGCCGTTGCCCACATAAGCAGGCCTATCCCCACCATAATGCGAAAACCCCAAAACACCGGTGCTACTGGAGGATGATTACCCTCAAACTCGTTAAGTCCTTTAATCTCGCCATTCATGTCATGTGTTAGGATCAGACTTGCTGCTTTTGGAATACCAATCTCGTAGTGATTGGTTTGAGCTTCTTCATCAGGCAAAGCAAAAAGCAATAGCGGTGCACCGCGTTCGGTGTGCCATACACCTTCCATTGCTGCGACTTTGGCGGGCTGATGTTGAAAGGTATTGAGGCCGTGTAAGTCGCCAACAAAAACCTGCAGAGGGGCGAGGACGGCGGCGAGTACCAAACCGGTTTTCAGCGCTGCCTGCGGTGCCTTTTTGGTATCGCCAAGACGAATCCGATAGGCAGATAAACCTGCGATGAAAAAAGCGACAGTTAACCCGGAAGATAACAGCGTGTGAGTCAATCGGTAGGGAAAGGATGGATTAAAAATAACGTCCCACCAGCTGGTGGCATGGGCGACACCCTCTCGCATTTCAAAGCCGGCAGGGGTTTGCATCCAGGAATCCAGTGCCAGTATCCAAAAGGCCGATAAACTAGTGCCAATGCCGACCAGTAGTGTCGATAGGGTATGAATACGATTAGGTACACGGTTGATGCCGAATAACATAATGCCTAAAAAGGTTGCTTCCAGAAAAAACGCTGTCAGCACTTCGTAACCCAGCAATGGCCCTGCAATATTGCCTACTGTTTCCATATAGCCGGGCCAGTTAGTACCGAACTGGAAGGACATTGTGATACCACTCACCACACCCAGCGCAAAGGTAAGGGCGAAGACTTTTACCCAGAACCGGTAGGCGCGCATCCACATGGGGTGACCACTGAAATTGCTGCGTAGCTTGAAATAACACAGCACCCAGCACAGCGCGATATTGATAGTCGGGAACAGGATATGGAAGCTGATATTAGCGGCAAATTGGAGGCGGGATAGCAGTAGAGTATCAAGCATCAGATTCACGAAAATATTTGTAATTTCAGAAAATACTGAAAATTGTAAATATTTGTTCAGGTCGCGTCAATAGTCGAAATTCGACGGTCGTCAGTATCCGGTGATAATTTATCTACAACTGACCTTTCGCATAGTGCGTTGAGTTTATGTATTACTGAGGGGTAGGGGTTTGGGGGTAGGAGTTTGGATGTAGTGGGAAGAAGGTGAACGGAGGATAGAAAGGGATATTGTGAAGTAACCAGTTATTCTAAGTTGAGCCTTTTAGCGTATTCAGTCCGTATCTGGTGAATCTCTCCGGAATCACTCATCGACTTTAACATGCGTTCAATCTCAGGTACCAAATGTTTATTCTTTTTATGCAGATAGTGAAATAACTCGTAGGTTTCTAAAGTGCCTTCCATTAACGACACTTCTTTCATTTGCAATTTGTTGAGTATTTTTAAACCTGTCCATTTTGTTAATACCGCATAATCGATCCTACCCGCAGAAACCATTTTCAGCAGCTGCTCCGGGTCGATCATTTGTTCATACCTCATTTGTGGGTAACGCTCTATCGCTTCCCGGGCATAGATATGGCCTCTTATTAAGCCTACCTTGTAGGGGAGCAAAGTTTCCCAGTTATTAAAGGGTTCTTTAGCCTTAGTTTTGCCAAATACGACAACATCCAGTTTATGAATATGCACCGGGACAGGTATCAAGTTAGGCGAGTTGCTGGCTGTAGAAAGTAACCGATGCACTTCACCATCTACATCTCCAGAGTTTGATACAAAGAGGGATCGGGCTGGAGGATAACTTCGAACTTCAATATCGTAGCCAAGCCTTTTATACGCTTCTCGTAATATCAGCTCGCTGGCGATTGGTTTGTCTGATTTGACGTTAGTTGAAAATACTAACTTTTGATCTGCTGTTGCACAGTTTGTCCCTAATGTCAGGCAAATCCAGATTGCGACGTGTTTAATTATTGCCATACAGAAATACAGTTATGCTGCCATAAAGCCATTTAGAGTAAGCGAGCGATAATAAAAAGAATAGCACACAGTTTTCTTATATTAGCTCTGGTGGTTAATTAGGGTTTTGGTTGGTCAAAATTTGATCGGCAGGTTATATATTTGCTATCTAACAAGCAATAATATTCAATCTGCCCTTGGGAGGAAATTTTTTCCACGCCTTCGAACATCACTGTACAACCGCTGAATACTGCATTACTGCCCGTTGCGGATGGGGCAGCAGGTGATGTGCCTGCGTTTTTGGTCCACCATGAAAAATACGGCGATATGCTGATTGATACTGGCTTTGATAGCAGCATTTATAACAACCCGCCTTACGGTAATTTGCCCTGGATGATGCATCCGTTTTTTGGCGAAATATTACAGGAGGAACATTAGGGATTAGAACATCAGTTACAGGCTATAGGTGCTGATGTGAAATGGGTATTTATGACGCATCTGCATCCAGATCACACAGCGGGTATTCCGTCATTGAATTCAGATATTGGTCTCTCTTTTGATGAGAGGGAACTTACCTTCCCGGTACGCGCTACCTTTTACGGCAGCCACATGAAAGATATTGATGAGTTCCAGGTATTTAAATTTGAAAGCCGCAAAGTGATGGAGCCAGTTAATGAAGTGATCGATGCCTTTGGCGATGGATCATTAATTGCGATTTCTACGCCTGGTCACACTATTGGTCATACCTCGTATTTAGTGAACGCGATGGAAGGTCCTATATTAGTGACCGGTGATGCAGCACCGTTTATGTGGATGCTTGAACAGGCTTCACCCAATGCCATTGATGTCTATCAGGAATTAGCGATAGAAACGCGTAAAAAGTTATCTGCATTTTTTTTGGAAGCTTACCCGCAAATGCGCTTGTATTTAGGGCATGATTTGGGGCATGACCGAGAGCCGCATGTGCATTCACGTGCAGACTTGCATTCGCACCCACATCATCATTAGTAATGAATAATCATTAATGGTTGTCCATTCTAATCAATATAAAAATATATTGTCCGATATAGTCATTCACTTAATTATTTTATCCCTTACTTTATACCCCTGTATTTTTATTTCTTAATGGGTCGTTAAATTTTAAGGTGGGGGATAATAATGAGTATTGCAGCCCAAACGACGGATGTTACTTCATCAGGTGTGAATAAGCACTGGTTGACCAATACCAAGGTGTTAAGCCAAATCATCCTATGGACCATCCTTATCTGTAGTAGTCTCTTTTCTTATCATTCGATTAAGTTAGGTATTGAAGGCCTAGCAATCGACACGATGGCAGAAGATGCACCTTTAATATGGGCTGCAGCGGAAACCCGTCTTCAGAATACGGCTTGGGCTATGCACATGATTAGTCTGGGAATGGCAAATTCTCTAGGGCCTATTTTGGTGTTGGTCGGCATGACGGCGATTAAAACACAACAGAATTCCTGGTTGAGAGTTTGCCATCGAATAGTGGCTACCTGGACGGTTTTATTTGCCTGTTTTGGCTCCGTTGTTGGCAGTTATTTCCTTTTGTTTGCACTGGGTGTCGATGGCAACCCAGAGGCGCGTGCTCCACGTGCTAAAGGTCATGACACCATGTTTTACCTGGCACTTTATGGCCCGGCATTTTTTATTACTGGCGTTGGTGCAAGTTATTATGCCATTAAGAAAAACTGGGTTAAGCATAAAGAGTGGGCTATTCGTTTCATGATTATGTGTGTTAGCTCATGGTTCTTCAGAATAGTTATTGTGGACTATGTCATCATTACTGGTTACGACAATTTCCTTGGTTCTCCTGTTAGAGCCGTCGGTCTGGCGAACTTTTTCATAACGCCACTGGCTTGTTACCAGTTGTATCTTGAAAAGAAACGTCGCGGTGCGCTTAAAAACATTAATCCCTGGGTGAATACCAGTATCACGGCACTGGGTGTCGCCATTATTGGCTTAGGCACGGTAGCGATGGCTATCCGATGAGACTTACCATAGCTTAAGTAAATTAATAGCCTTAAAAAGATTTCAGGTGATGATATGACAGACAATACAGCAGAGACAGAGAACGTTAGTTTCTTCCAATTTAACATGAAGGAATGGTTATTAATTGGGATTATTGTGTTAACCAATATACACCCACTATTTATTCAAGCTTTTGGGCTTAAGGCAGGGGGGGTAGACCTGAGGGAGCAAAGTGAGCAACGACGTCAAGCAGAAGCTGCTGATAAAACGCTACAAGAAAAGTAAGAGAATCGGTTGTCTCCCCCTAAAATACGTTGACACAATTGAAGCTTATTTCAGGATTTGGCATTAAAAAGTAGTTTGCTTTTAATTATTTTTTTCCCATTATTTTATCAGTCATATCAAAAAAAGGGGTACCTTGCGCAAGCGGTGCCGCTTTATTTTTATCGAAAAAGCAGTGGAAGTATTATCGATTGCAATTAAAGCTATTAAATCCCGCAGCAGTTAATCATAAATTTAATCACTCCATCCCTCTTCACCGATCAGCGGCACAAAACTGACAGCACATAATTCCCTAGTCTCTGTTTGTTCGTAACTAGTTCGAGTAATACATAATAAACGCTGATTATAGGTTTTTTGTCCGGTAGGAATAACTAATCGGCCACCAATGCTGAGTTGTTCAATCAGAGGCTGTGGCGCTTTAGGCGCATTGGCAGAAATTAGAATAGCATCAAAGGGTGACTGTTCAGGCCAGCCCAAGGTCCCGTCGCTACATCTAACTTCCACATTATTGTAACCAAGACTTTTTAATCGCTGCAAAGATTGATGCGCCAGTGTTTGATGGCGCTCTATTGCAAATATCTGGGCTGTAATGAGCGACATGATAGCCGCAGCATAACCAGAGCCACTTCCAACTTCTAAAACTTTGTCTTTATTGGATAACTGAAGTGCTTCTATCATTAAAGCGACGATATAAGGCTGTGAAATAGTCTGACCTGCACCTATCGGTAGGGGCCTATTGTCGTAGGCAAAATCCTGTTGCTCGACACAGACAAATTGCTCACGCGGAACTTGTTGCATGGCGCCTAGTACGGTTTCATCTTTAATGCCTTCATTGCGCAGTAGCTGAATCAAGTTATGGCTGGCATCCTCAAATAACTGTGGCATATCAGTAGAGTAGGGCACTTATAGTGATTAATAACTAGTAGTTAAGTAGTATTTAAGACCCCGTTAATTATCATCGAAAATTTGGTTGCTTGCATAAAAAATAGTAAGGTCAAATACTACCAAGACCAGTTGTGTAGAGTCGAAGAAATTAACTTTATTTTTGCTTTCATTTCCTGGAGCTAAGCAATGACAAAATTATTTGAAGAGCGATTAGAAGATATAACTTGCAGTCAGTTCTTAAGGTAATACCTGCTCAAAACAGCATTAATTAAATAGTATGAGATGGAATCATTGCCAGCAACCAACCCGCTACAGATACAGCGCCCATCCACACCAGCAGAGCGGTGTAACTTCCTATCGCAAATAAAACCAGAAGTGGCAGCGAGGCTGACAGCCCAATGATTAATCGCATTCTTGAATTGATCAGCATTAGGTGATTGTCTTTTCTATGGCGCTTGGCGTCACTTCGAATCAGTAGTAATAAACATGCCAGGCTAAAAACAATGGCAATGGTGGAGTGAATAAGTACGGTCACGCGATACTCTCAGTGTTAAAGTTATCAGTTTTACTATGTGCTGCATCTTCAGTGTCACTAGATCTAACAGATTTGCGCTTTAATAATGCACGTCGCAATTGTTGCAAACTAAAGATGGCTGAGATGATCAATACACTATCGATCACTGCCACGGATATGTTTTGTTGTTGCAAGGCGGTGACCCATAGCGGTCCGCCGCTAACAATCCTCAGGGTCGGCACCAGGATACAAAATATTGTGCACAGCCCCAGTAGTATTATTTTCAGTGTGTGATAGTTCCTAACCACAATGCCACCCAATATGCACAGCATTGATACGATGATAAAACTCCAGGGAACCAACAAATTGGGATTGATTTTTACTACGCTGCTTAGCGTATAGCCCACGGCTGAAGCCAGCATCGCCACCGGCAAACCAATACCAAATACCAGTGTGAAGCGTTCAAATAAATGCCATCGATGACTGTCTCTACGTCGTTCTATCCATAATGAAAAACCGGTCAAAATGACATAGCAGGAAGCGAAGCCTAATGCCACCCAAACGGCCTTTGATAATAAACCGGCGAAGTCGCCAAAATGCAGTGGTGCTATCAGTGCGAATGCAGTGGCTCCCAGTGAAGGAACGGTACCAACAATTGCTTTTTCGCGAATAAAATCTCCTGAAACGCCACTGTATTCATATTGTTTGGGTGCTAACTTGGATTCAGCAGGTGGCAAAAACAGCGTTATCTTCGCGTCATCCATGCCATAGTGAGATATCGAGGCAAATTCTGGGTTTTGACCGCTACGTTGATAGGCATCGTCGATGATTAAATTGATATTGGTGAAATCGGCCTGTTGTTCGCTTTTCGATTCAGGCACGCCAATAACCGTTCTAATCATCGCTTCCTGGTCACCGCCAAAGGCAACCATCGCCATGGCCGGGAAGCCAAAGGAGCCGGCAAAACTGAAAAAACTGCCAGTGAAGGCGAGAATAAAGGCAAAGGGCAAACCCCATGTTCCGGCTACGGTATGTACATCACGTTGCTCTAACACATCGCTTTGTTTGCGTCGCAATACAAACATTTCTTTGAATAAATGACGATGCATCATAAAACCGGATACTGCTGCAACTAGCATTGCCAGGCCCAATATACCTGTTAATAACAAGCCCCAGGGGCGTGGCATATGGAGTTCGGTGTGGATGTTCACCAGAAAGCGGCCCAGGGCATCGTAGGGGTCTGTCCTGAATAGTTCCAGCCCTGTACCAAGCCGCTCGTTCAAGACCGCGTGTGTTGTAGGGTCGATTTCAAATTGAACACCATAATCTTCAATCTGCCCGCTTTCATTTTCCCGGTGAGTGTGAAAAAACAACTGAAGATTACCGCGTGCAGAATGACCGATACCGACTTCTTCCAGAAATTCGGGATCTACAGTGGGAGCAAGTTTACCGACAATGCTGTTAACATCGGCTGTTAGTGGGTTGCCTTCTCTGACATGACCTACTGACCAGTGCTCAATTTCCTCAGACAGTACAGCTACGGTACCCGTGGCAACCACAGCGTACAACAGGAAACCTAACAGAACTGCGGACCAACCGTGCAAAGCGATTAATGATTTTGTTTCTTGTTGCGGCAGTTTAATCATCGCTTAGGTTCCTCCAAGAAAATGGTTCAGCAAAATTACCATATGTAACAGAGTTATGGCCAAGAATATCCAGCCAGCACGCTTTAAGTTGCGTTCCAGGTAAGCGTAGAAAAATAATATTGCCCAGATCAATGGAAATGCAACCATGGGCAATACGATATTATCTACTTGGGCTTCCCCCTTGGGAAACCAGATGGCCATTCCCAACATGACGATAACTGCCAGGAGAAAAGTGGCAGGGCCTGTTAGCCAAAAGCGGGCTGAAGCAAGAATATTCATCATTTTTTGTTACTTGTAGCGGGAAACAGAAAGGCCATGACAAGGTATTCCATTTTAATAATTTAGTGTTAGTTCCAGGCCAACAACACGTGGGTCGTTGACATTAAAAAACGGTTGCGCTGTTGTGACATCTTGTCGTGTAGTAACTCGCTCATCGAACAGGTTATTAGCAAAGAGCACAACATCAAATAAGTCTGTGCTATAGCCCAAACGCGCATTGACCAAAGTGTAGCTATCAGTTTCGTTAACGTTACGATTCTGCACATCCGAGTACTGGCCATCGGAATAACTCACCGTCCAATCAGTAAAGAGTCCGGAAATGTGCTGATAATTCAAACCAAAGGAGGCATTGAAATTGGGTGAGGAATTAAATTCATTGCCGCGCAAATTTTCCCCATTAAATGGAAAGTCTTTAAATTCGGTATGTACGTAGCCAAGGCTGGTCCGTACTTCGAGCTCATCGGATAGCAATGCAACGATATCAATTTCGGTGCCGTAGAGCTCTGATTCGCCACTGTTGGTGGTGATGGCATCAAAAAATGCTGGAGAGAATTGAATAGTTACTTGTTGATCAGTCCAGTCAGAATAATACATGTTGGCGTTGACAGTCAGCCGTTGGTCAAACCACTGCGAGCGGAAGGCCAGTTCGTAGTTGGTAATATATTCGGGGTCAAACTCACCCAATTCGAAACCTGTAGTTGGTGATACTCGAATATAGGTACCACCGGCACGGTAACCACGCTGAATGCCGAAGGATAGTGAACGATCTTCATCGAAGCTATGGATCAACGTGGCACGAGGTAAAAAGGCATCAAAACTAGTATCAGTAGGAGGTTCATTTTGAATCGGAAGAATCATCGTGCAAGGCAGCCCGCCAAAGGCAGGAACCGTACAGTTGGCAGGAGTTGCAGTAGCTGTGCCATTATTACCGGTATCGGAATAATCTTCTCGATCAAACCGGGCTCCGACATTAATAGACCATTTATGACTGAGTTCGTAGGTTAAGTCGCCAAAAATTGCGTAGTTTTCGAATTCTTGTGTTCTTGAAGAAACTGTACTGACAATTGCTCCCGCTGGATCAGTGGGGAAGCCAAACAGTGACGGGTTAAACTCAAAAGTAAATTCGTTAGGCCGTTCCTGCTCAAAATAGTAAGCTCCCAACCAGCCTGACAATCGCTCACCAGAGTAAGCCGCTCGAAACTCAAAGGATTTGGTTTTGTCGTCACTGAAAGAAGCGCCTTCTGGGCCAAACTTGGTGTCGCGATCGACTTTTTCATAAGTTGCGATGGAATAGAGAGTCCAGTTTTCATTTAGCTCGTATTGGGTATCGAGAATAGCTCTGTCGACTACGTTAAATTCGAAACGTGTTCTAGTGCCGTAAGTCTTATTGCCGAATGGGTCAAATGCTTCAAATTCAGATGTGCCAGCAGGGCCTGGTGCGGTTACCGAGTTAAACTCGCCAAATTCCGTGTCTATGTGCTGTAGTGCCAGCTCCATCCGCAAGCCCGAGACAGCCTCAGGCTCAAATAATAATTTGCCGCGTATAGTTGTTGCATCCTGGAAGCGAGTGTTATTGCCAGTAATCTGGTTTACGACACCAAAATCAATCTCTCTAGTGTCAGCTGACAAACGAAACGCTAGCTGATCTTCAATGATTGAACCTGTCACCATACCCGAGTACTGGCGCAGATCTTCGCTGCCACCGCGAACACGCAACGTGGAACGAAATTCGTATTCCGGGTCAGCAGTGTTGATAATAACTGCGCCGGCCAGTGCATTACGGCCTTGAACCGTCGATTGAGGTCCACGCAGAATTTCAACCTGCGCCACATCCCAAAGATTGGCAGCGCCCTGGTTGGAATTAAAGGAGTTGGGCGAGCCATCTACATAAATGCTGACAGTTTGTCCTGCTCCGGTAAAACCGACGCCATCGTTAGTGATGCCTCGAACAGAAATTTGGTTTAAACCGCCATTGCCCGCGGTAGATACGTTGGCGGTGCGCAGGATGATGTCCTCCACATCTAACACAACCATATTTTTGATGTCTTCAGCATTTAGCACCGATACCGAGGCTTGTGTATCTTGAAGCGACAAGTTTTGTTTTGTGCCGGTCACAATGAGTTCTTCAATGCCTGTATCGATTGAGTTGGAGTCATCGGCATAAGATGTTGCAGCTGTTATGGCAGCGGCCATTGCGGTTACAGCGATTTTTTTCATGTTTAATTTGCCTGTTGTATTTTTTTAAACGCTATTGAATAGCTTTTGGAAACTACGAAAATTATTTTGGCGTGTAAGTCACAGAAAACAGTGCCTGTAATGGCGCTCCAGCATGAACACTGCGGGATAAACTGCCCCACGCTGCGTCAACATATTCTTCATCGGTCAAGTTGGTGAGGTTGAGCTGGTATTTCCACGGACCTAGGTCGTATCCAACAAAGGCATTAACGACATAATGGGTATCGAGATAGACCGGGTCATTGGTAGCTAATCGTTCGCCGACGTACTCAACACTTCCACCTGCGCTCCAGTTATCGGTTAATTGATAGGCTGACCACAGCGAAGCGGTTAAGTCTGGCGCGCCGATGATTTCCATGCCGTTCTCAGCTTCGGTATCGGTATAACCAACCGCCAGATTGATGCGCCAGAGATCAGTAACCATACCGGAAATATCCAATTCGGCCCCTTCGCTGGTCTGCTCGCCCTGGGCAATTTGTCCAAATGGGTTGGGATCTGTTGCCTGTGCTGTGGGGTCCAGAATTGCGACGTTGGTTTTGGTGATATCGAATAATGCAAATGTGTAATCGATACGGCCTTCTAACAGATTGCCTTTGATGCCGAGCTCATAGCCATCGCCGATTTCTGGCTCCAGCACATTGTTGTTTTTGTCTAACACAAAATTGGGGCTGAAGGATTCTGAATAATTGGCAAATAGTGATGCGTTGTCGGTCAAGTCATAGCGCAAACCGACTTGGCCAGCCGTGTTATCGTATTCCTGAGCAGATGAAGAGCTTCCGGATAGTGGCTCTCTTTCAACATCGTCATAACGCACGCCAACACTCAGCATGAATTGTTCGGTGATATTCAGATGGTTCTGTAAAAAAACACCAACACGAGTAATGTCTTCATTGGTGTAGAAGCCGGTTGCTACAGGAATTGATGATGCGGGTGGTGGTAACTGGCTGTAATCTGGGTTCTGCCAGTCTAAAAAGACAGGTGAGGTGGGATCGAATCGGGTTGAGTTTTCCGTGGTTGATTCACGATAATCGACGCCAACCGATAAACGATTGCGCATATCTGCGATTTGAAAATCACCGTTGAGGTTTATTTGCAGCGCAAGTTCTTCGTTATCTTGTTCCTGTTGTGCAGGTACTCGGAAATAGAACAAGGTATCTTGATCAAGACCAAATGGCAGCAGAAGCGCACTGTATTCATAACCGCCTTCAATATATCGGGCCCGTACATCGGTTTGCCATTGATCGTTGAACTCATGGGATAAATCAACGCCCATGGTTCTTGAATAACGCTCAATAGTATCTTGGGGATGGTTGTTGACTTGCTCCGGGTCAGCGATCAAGTCACCTTTAAGATTGATGGCAGTACCAAAATCGGCCTGGAAGTCATCTTCGGTAATTTCTGCGAGTGCAGTTAATAAGGTATTGTCGCTGAGCGCCCAACTCATTGATGGTGCAAAAAAGAGACGTTCATTTTCATTATCATAATCACGCCAACCGTCATCATTCTTATACAGCCCAACAAGGCGGTAGCGCACTGACTCGTTGATACCGCCGCCAATATCAAACTTGGGGCTAAACGACGGGTTAGAGCCCACTTCAATTGTATATTCGGCATGGTCTTCAGAGAGTGGCCGCTTTAGATGCAGATTGATTAATCCGCCAGGGTTGGACTCACCGTAGAGAATCGAGTCTGGGCCTTTAAGCACCTCAATGCGCTCAACGTTATACAGCTCTGGATCTGAAACACCGCCAAAGGTTTCTACACGAAAACCATCGCGTAAAATGGGAGGTGACTGGAAACCACGTAAAACAAAGGTATTTTCGCGGCCATCATTATCGCCTAGGAACGCGACATTAGAACTGAGCACCAAGATGTCTTCGATGGCGGTAGGTTTTATATTATCGATGAGGGGTGCGCTTATTACTTGAACAGAACGCCCTAACTCGTCGGCATCCAGCAGATTTCTGCCAATGGATACGTCTTTAACAATTTTGTCGGCAAAGACTTCAACTTCCTCAATATGTGCAGCTGCTAACTGTAGGTCGTCGTCTACTTCCATGGCTTGTACAGAAAAAGTGCCAGAGGCAATAAGCATCCCCCCGAATACCTTGGCCTTGCTGGAAAGCTTTTGCATTGCCAAAGAGAAGGGAGACGGGGAGAAATGTTTAGGTACAAAGGGTAGGGTAGGCATAGCTAGGTCCGAGCAAAATATGATAAAATTAATAATGAGAAAAATAATAATGATTATGATAATCATTTGCAAATAAGTTTTTCACACTTCTTGGGTGTAAGGGGACTGAGTAAAAGGGATTATTTTGGGGCTCAGCTATGTGATTGATTAAAATGTAATCCCTCCGTCTCCTTTTACTTGTTGTGTAGAGTCGAAGAAGTTAACTTTCTTTATTACTTTAATATTTCCTGGAGCCAAGCAATGACAAAATTATTTCAAGGGCGATTAGAAGATAAGGTGGCATTAATTTCAGGCGCAGCAAGAGGTATTGGTGCGTCGACAGCAACGTTATTTGCAGAACATGGCGCTAAGGTGATTATCGCCGACATCATCGCAGATGAAGGGCAGCAATTAGTTGACTCAATACAGGCCAATGGTGGTACAGCCAGTTTTATTCATTTGGATGTCACCCGTGCTTCGGACTGGCAAGAGGCCATTAGTCAAACCCTATCGCTTTATGGAAAGCTGGATATACTGCTAAATAACGCGGGCATTCTCCGCATGCAAGGCGTCGAAGAAGAAACATTAGAGGGTTGGAATCATGCGGTTTCAATTAATCAAACTGGTGTTTTTCTCGGGATGAAATACGCTATTCCAGTAATGAAGGAGGCTGGAGGTTCGATTATTAATCTGTCTTCTATCGCCGGTTTGGTTGGCACAGGTGTTGCGGCTACATATCATGCAACAAAAGGCGCTGTGCGTACGTTAACCAAAACTGCTGCTGTGCAATATGCTAAAGATAATATCCGAATTAACAGTATGCATCCCGGCCTCATTACTACACGCTTAGTGACTGAAGGTATTGATCTAGAGTTGCGTGGTGTTTTCGAACAGGTAACACCGATGGGGCGTGAAGGTACCCCGAATGAAGTCGCCAATGGTGCATTATTTTTAGCGTCAGACGAATCTTCCTATATGACTGGAGCAGAACTGGTTTTGGATGGTGGTTTGACTGCGCATTGAAAACGAAAAATGGCTAAGTAGCATCAGGCATATGTGTTTATATAAACGATTGTATTAGCGCTCAGTCTGCAAAATCTATTCAGGGTATAGCAATTAAAGCGTGAAAAAAGCTAGAAATTCATTCGCCTGTATTTTCATGTTCTTTCTTTTTCACACTAGCGCCAATGCCTGCACCAATAGCGATACCAAAACTCATACCAACTGCCAATCCAACCCCTGTGTCATCAAATACTACAGAGCCAATGGTCAACCCCAGCGACATACCGATAAGTAAACCGAAGCTCGTGTAATATCCGACAGGATCAGTTCTGCTTTTTTCATCAGCGCTTCTTAATTTGTTGAGAATGTCATGACGGTTTTTATACAAAACAAAAAATACGATAACAGATACGACAAATATTAACGTTGCTATTGAAAACATAATTTTTCCTTTTTTAAAAACAATACTATGTCAGCTAATAACCTTAAGAGTCATTCGATGGTTTTTGTAGTGGTTCCAGCGCTTGTTCAAGTGTTAATAAATCGCCTGGCTGACAATCCAATGCTTTACATATCGCCACCAATGTGGAAAACCGGATTGCCTTCGCCTTACCTCGTTTAAGGACCGACAAGTTGGCAAGCGTTACTCCGACTTCCTCAGATAATTCCGTTAATGTCATTTTGCGTTGGACCAGCAATAGATCCAGGTTGACTTTGACTATTTGTTCCATCAGATCGTCAACTCTTGTTCTTTACTAATATCAACGGCTTCTTGTAAAACACCCGACAACACAATCATCATTAACCCAATGAATATTCCGATATCGTTTACTTGAAAAGCGGGATACAACTGAATACCTGCATTGCTGAAACTAATATCCTTAATGATGGCACCCCAGCCAAAATACTGCAGAAATGGATTAACCAAATTCCAAATGATCACAACAATACCAATTTTCTTAACGCGCAAAACATTCTCTGTTGCGAAAGACACACCATTTTTTAGTGATATAACTAATGCCCTCATTTGCACTAGCGCATACAACATCGCAATGGTTTTTATTTCTCCAACTAATGCGAATAGGTACCAGGCAAAGAGGTTTGAAGTGTCAATATTGATCGCCGTTTTTCCACTGAGTTCAGGGTTACGTAATCCTGTAAACTCGACACCAGGCAGTGCATCAACATCGATTTTAAAGCCTGAAAAAACGCTAATATCGATTCCCCAGGTTGGCTGAGCATGATGCGAAAGAGCCATAACAACGATGATTAATGGCCACACTATAGCCATGCCCAAAAAGAACACTAAAAAAATATCAAGAACGCGTTTAACGATACTTGTCAGCCGGTTACTGTTAGTCGTTACAACCGTTACACCATTACCTCGCCAAATGTCTTTATATTTGAAATGGACGAGTACCCTATAGACGATTGCCAGATAAAGTAACAAGGCAGGTATCAATATCATCGCTAGGCTCATATAGTTCTCCATGATTATTTTTTTTTAGAATTTATAAAGATGACTCGCTACCCAATCCAACACTGATTAGCCAAACTTGACTAGCGGATTTGAATCATCCTGTCTCCAACACCTGTTTTAAGTCATACCCAATACTTCAGTTTTTCAGTGTTGGTTAGGGATACTATATGCTGATATATTGAATTACAATCAAAATATATCGTTTTTCGATAAAATTTGGTTGATAATCGATTTATGATGAGGGTCTTTAGCCCTATAAATGATAAGAATAAGTCGTTGATCTATAACCTAAGCTATTCATCAGACCATAGATCCACTGACTCGATTGCCGGGAGCACATCCTTTAGCTCGCATTCCAGAACGGTAACAATTTGATAAACTTTTTGTAGCGTAACAGATACTTTTCCGCGCTCAATTCGGCTCATATAACTTCGATCAAGCCCTGCCAAATCGGCAAGATGCTCTTGTGAAATACCTAGTGCCTTCCTTTGAGCTCTCACATTATTTCCAAATAACTCCGCCAGATTACTCATGTTTCAATATCCAAGACAAAAAGTCATTGGAATGTCTTGAGGATTATTATGCCACGGACTATAATCCTCATTTGTTTGCGATGCCCACCACAGACATAACAGGGATGACATAATGCATGAATTAATGGATGACAATGATGACGATATAGAAAAATTAGAAATACGATACAAATTCTGTAAGTTTTGCTTTAAGAGGGTAAGAGAGGAGGAATATCTCTATCACTTGTGTGAATGCAAAGAGAGAAAACGCTATTTTGAAGAACATATTGCTCGTAAAAGCACAAAATAATAAGAGTAAATCAGCCTTATTTCGGGCTGATCACTGATATAAAAGTATAAAGTAGCTGTTACGCTCATTTTATAATGAATTTACTGTGTGATTGAAAAGATTAAATGAGTCGTAACTACATACACTTATGTCATAGATCTGTGTCATGGACTTGTATTATGGATAAGAAATTTCCCTCCGTTTATGATCGAAAATTTTCATAGGATGTTATGCAAGGGCCTGATCTGCTTGTTGCTCAAGTTGTTGGGTAAGTTCTGCAGGCAGTTGTAATGCCATTGCCAACTGATCTAAGTGAGCACGTTCTGCTGGATGATCAGGAGTAATAACCAGGCATGATGCCAGGTAGACTTCAGACTTCATTTCGATACTATTGACGCCCGAAGTGATTTCAAAAATTGGGATATCTTTTTTGAGGTAATCAAAAATTAATCCCTTTTCAGCTGCTGACATGTTGGTTTTTTCAACTGCCTGAAAAATTTTATTTTGCTCATCAGCATCAATATGGCCATCGGCTTTGGCGGCAGCAACCATGGCTTTAATCAAAATTAATTCAGGACTAATGTTTGGATCAGCCTGCTGACTAATAGCGCGTTGATGAAAACTGTAGGGTTCGAGATCTGGGTGATTGGTTTGAGCTTGAGTCTGGCTATTATTCTGCCAATTTTGATAGGCCTTGAATGCCAAACCACCCAACAAGGCTGCGCCACCGTATTTAGCAGCCTTGCCGGTAAATTTACGGGCAGACTTATTACTCATTAACAGAGCCATAACGCCACCTGCAGCAGCGCCGCCTGCTAGCCCGCCTGGAATATTATTGGCTAAATTCGATACTGTTTGGCCAAAGCCCCCACTGTTTTTTTGAGGCTGCATACGAGCTGCTGAATCACCCATAAATTGATTTAGTAAATTGTTCATGCTCATGTTTTAAACCTTCCCTCTGTAGAGATAATTTCAACAGAACATAATTTAAGGCTGAAGCCTATGTATGACAATTCGAATTAAGCTATCTTTTAATTCGAAATTTTCGATTTATAAATTAGGGCGATTTATAAATTAGGATAGTAAAACTAATGATGAATGACGTCTTATCCTGATTTTTAGTCTTCCCATTTCTTAAGCTAGATAAAAGGCACACGTCATTTAATCGTATTTTTCGATTAAAAAGGCCCAATAATTCGTATCAACTTTCGATAACGTTGTAAGTCCAATAGAGGCAAATAGTCGTAATATTGATTACATGCGTTAGGGTTTTCCGCTCATTTGAGAGGCGGCATGACAACAACATAAATGATGAAGATGAAAAAGCTGTCAGTTTATATCTCAGCAATAACACTGGGGATTGTTGCGTCAACCTCCTATGCAGAAAGCTGTAGTGCTGAGCAGATAGATAGCGAAAATTGTCGTACGTATATTCAGGGTTTTCTTGAAGGCGCGCTTATTACAGATACTGCCATTGTTCAAACGATTACTGATGAGCAGTCTGACTTTTTTCAACGGGCATATAAAACTCGCACTAGTGGTAGCCGAGAAAACTTGCCTGCAACGTATCTCGCCCGATTTTGTTTGACTCCTGATGAAAGTCAAAGCAACTTGATTGATGAAGTTGTTAATTACATAAAAGGCAGAGCTATGACTGCTTTGCCCCTTAACCAGGTGGTTTATAACTCCTTGAAGAGTTTGTACCCCTGTGAGACTGATATTTAGATATTTCCATTGGAGGAAAGTGTTATGAATGAAATAAATTCCATCAACATTGAAAAATGTTTTCGATTTATGTTTGCTCTGGGCTTGTTGTTGTGGGCAGTTTTTCAACCCCATCTCAATGGCATTGAGTGGCTCGTTATTTTTGCGTGCAGCTTTTTGGTGCTGCATGAAATATTAATAGGCAGTATCACTGACGGCTCATTGAAACTTGCACGTTTTTCCGTGCGGCATGAGTGATAAGTAGGATTATGAAGTTTCAAGGTTATGGAGTCTGAACCTAGTTTTTCCAAAGAAGGCAGCAGAGAAATTTGATCAAAGCTAGAATCTCAGTGAATATAAGCTTAAGCTAATGTATAAAACCTCGAATAGTTGTTTGGTGATCTATCATTGCTGTTAGTGAGTAATAAGCCGTTGAATCTTGCCACTCTTGCCACTTAGGAAAAAAGGATGAGTTCTGGGGAGAAAAGGATGAATTGTGGCAGATACGTAAAAAACAGCGTTGAAGCTTTCTGTGGTATTTTAGTTTTATGCAACTTAGTGCTATCTGTGCCACCGGCGATGGCTAGCGAAAAAAAACTGCCGTTATCTGCGGTAGAATCAGATCCAAAGGCCATGGGTTGGATGGTAGGTTTCCCTCCCGAAAGTTCACGCCTGATCACTCAACCAGATTCTAATTACTTCAGCTTTCCAAAATTGCGTTGGTCTGTTTGTCACCTTCGAGAATTCCTGCCAACCCAGGAAATCAGTCGCGGTCTGGATGCACCTGTTCCGCTGAAATATTTAAGGCCTAAAACGCTGGAAAAAGTTGGCCGAGAAATTGATGCGCTGACATTTAAGCCACTGGGATTGGATACCTCCATGACCTGGGCCGACTCTTTGCAGGTAAACTATACCGACGGCATACTCATTCTCCATCGCAACCGTGTTGTTTACGAGCGCTATTTTGGCTGCCTGCAACAAGATGGTAAGCATGCTGCCATGTCGATGACTAAATCGGTTACCGGGCTGTTGGCCGAAATTTTAATAGCCGAGGGAACTCTGAATGACAGGACACAGGTATCGGAAATTATTCCCGAAGTAGCCAATAGCGCCTTTGGTTCTGCTACGGTTCGTCAAGTGATGGATATGACCACAGGGGTTAGTTATTCGGAGGATTATTCTGACCCTAATGCCGATATATGGACTTACTCAAGAGCGGCTAGTCCACTACCTAAACCAGCAAATTACACTGGCCCTAATGGTTATTGGCAATATCTGCAACAAGTAAAACCTGAAGGCCCCCACGGTGTATCATTCCATTACAAGACGATTAATTCTGATATGTTGGGTTGGATCATCGCCCGCACCGCTAATAAATCAGTCACTCAATTAGCGTCAGAAAGGCTCTGGCAACGAATGGGAGCGGAACAGGATGCTTATATCACAATAGATGGTCTCGGTGTGCCTTTTGCAGGTGGCGGATTGACCGCTGGCCTAAGGGATATGGGAAGGTTGGGGCAGCTAATGTTGAATAAAGGTATTATCAATGGTGTTCGTCTGTTTCCCGAAGTGGTGGTAGAAAAAATTTCAGCCGGGGGTGATCGCAGCAAGTTTGGTCATGCTTTCCCAACACTCGAAGGGGCTAGCTATACTAGTCAGTGGTGGGTGTTTCATAACAAGCATGGAGCCTTTGCAGCTAGAGGTGTTCACGGACAAACCATTTATGTGGACCCCACAGCGCAAATGGTACTGGTCCGATTTGCGTCTCATCCACAGGCAAAGAATGGCCTGATTGACCCAACATCATTGCCTGCTTATCAGGCGGTAGCAGAGTATTTGTTAAGTCGATAGTATGCTGGCTTTACTAACAGCCCCATTACTAGCTGCAATTTGAAATCCACGAAAATATTGACTAGCGTAATCTAATAGACTGCGTTCAACACTATTCTTACAAAGCAGCAGGACGCCCAATGAGTGAAGATAACAACAACCTGGTACGTCAATTTGTTCGTGACATCTTCATACATCACCATACTGATTGTATTGACGAAATGCTTAGTCATGATTTCACTTACAGCAGCGAGCTGATAAAAGAACCTAAAGATCGGCAATGGACTCAAGAGATCCTGCAACAAATTTTTATTGCCTTTCCCGACTTTAACGCCAAGATAGAGGCCTTCAATAGTACCGATGATATTATTACGCTTAAGTTGCTATTTTCTGGTACCTTGCGTGATGATTTTATGGGTATAAAAGCTTCAGGGCAGTCTTTCTCAGGTTATGGTGTTATGATATTTAAAGTTATGGATAACAAAATTCAACAGATTCAGGCAAAGATGAATACAACTGATTTTTTGTCGCAGCTAGCGCAGAATAATGCCGCTCAATGATTAAAGGACTGCTACCTCTTAATTTAAAATAATAGTGAAGAAATCATCCTTTCTGTATCAGTTTTTGCCTATTAATGATTAGTATTACCGAGATTCAGGGACATTCAGAATTAGAAAATTGGAAGTCTCAATGGTTTGATGCATTTACAAGTAGTAATGCTGTAGATTTATCTGCCTCATATCACTTTCTGGTTGGTGAATACCAACAGCTCAACAGCGATCGAAATAAACAACTGTTAATAGCACACAATAATGATGTATTGCTTGGTGCAATGCTGTATAGCAAAAAAGAGCAATATCTCTTTAAGAACTTGTTGAAGTTTCAATATATTCAAATGGGTGGGCATTATGTCTCTGATGCATTATTGCTAGGGAATGAGCCAGAAAAAGTCTTTTATGCATTTATCCGGTATTTAAAAAGACGATATCCCAAAAGTAGCTGGTTTGCATGTGATCAGCTGTCGGTCAATCAATACCAGCAAGTCTTGAAAACAAAATCCACTGGATCTTTAGTAGGGCAGGGTGATCCTGTAGCTATTTTTAACGTTAGCGAAGGCGGAAAGAAAACTATAAAAGAAAAAATGAAGAAAAAGTCCCGCGCTAATATCAATTATTGTGAACGGCTATTACACAGGAATTTTGATAGTGTCGATATGGTAGTAGAGGTCGAATTCTCAAGCAAAGAGCAAAATGATGTGCTCTTTAGTCGCTTTATTGAGTTAGAAGACAGTGGCTGGAAGCAGGAAGAGGCTGGATCTATATTGCGCCGGAGCGGTGGGTTGTGTTTCCACCAGGCAGTTAGTAATTCTGCCTCTTCAGTAGGGCAAATGTGTTGGAGCGAATTAATTGTCGATGGAAAAACCATTGCTATGCTGTTTTCGGTAAAAAATGACCGCACCGTTTGGGTTTGTAAAACAGCATACGATGAGGGCTATAAAAAATACTCACCTGGTGCAGTGTTACTGACAAAATTCCTGGAGGGGATGGCAGACCAACCTTCGATTGATACGGTCAATATGATTACCGGTTACGAGTGGCTGAACAAATGGTCACCTGAAAAGCACAATTACCACTCATTTGTGAGTTTTAACGATACCTGGAAAGGCCGGCTAGCTTATTGGCTAAAGCAGTTCAACAACCGCGCGTGGAAAAGAGTTTGATTACTTCGCTATTAAGTCGGCAATGAAATGGAGGGCTCTAGCCTTACCCTCAATTATGTGTACTCGAAAAATTAAATTCCCAATGATTTAAAGTACTCTGAACGAATTTTGTCAATCTCGCCAGAGCGTTGCATTTCTTTCAAAGTTTCTTCCAGCTTTGGTTTCAGATGCTCGTTTTTCTTATGAATAAAATGATAAAGCTGGTGAGATTCTATAGTGCCACCCATCATTGAAACATTGTTAATAGACAGTTTACGCAATGCTTTAATTCCCGTTATTTTTGTTAGTATTGCATAGTCAATTCTGCCTACAGAAACCATTTTGAGTAGCTGCTCAGGGCCAACTATTTTCACATAACTTAGCTGTGGGTGTTCAGCAATCGCTCTGTCCATAAAGGTGTGGCCTGTTACCGCGCCAATGTTATAAGGGTAGAGACTTTCCCAATTATTAAAAGTTTTAGTTTGTGATGTGCCAAAAGCAACAATATCAATACTGTGTATAGGGACCGAAATTTTTATCAGATTGGGAAACCTTTCCGCAGTACTACCGCGCCTCTGAAGCTCGGCATCGTACTCTCCAGTGCTTGAAAGAAAAATGGAACGCGCAGAGGGAAAATGTCCAACCTCAATATCATAGCCAATTTTGTTATAGGCTTTTCTTAGAATAATCTCACTCGCAGTAGGGGTATCGGAGTAATAATTGGCAGCTATTTTTAGCTTGGTTAGGGCTAAAGAATCATTCGCAGATGCGGTTAAAAACACCCAAAATATAAACGCAGAAACTCTCATTGTCGTCCTGAAATACCGCTTTTGCTGACTCTTGGGTGTGCTAAAAGGAGTGCTAGTATCCGGCAATTTATTTATCAATAAAACCCCTCTTAACAATTAATTGTTTGTTATAGGGCTATTTATTTGTATAACCTAGATTTTGATTAATATGATTTATTTATTTGTTCATAATTAAGTAAACCCCCACCGACTTTGCTGCACTAACCCATAAAGAGAACGGAGAATCCGTGCTTCAGCAGCTGACAGACAAAGCTCTGGTTAAGCGCTACCAACACCATGACTTGGACGCTTTTACAGAACTCGCCCGGCGACATCACCAGCGGCTTTATCGGTTGGCAGCGGTACAACTGATCGATGCCAGCAGTGCCGACGATGTTACCCAAGAGGTGTTTATGCGTGCATTAAAGGGATTTAAATCGTTTTTATTTCTGGCTGAACCGAGCACTTGGCTGTATCGAACCACAAAAAATGTCTGCCGTGAGTTCAATCGGCGCAAGCCAGCTCAGGTAGAGGACGAAGAGGAATACGCAACAGGGTTGCCCGAAGAAGCACTCGCGTCGCAGCGAACGATTGGGCAGGTGAGACGGTTGGTAAAGCAGTTACCCGAACGACAAAGAGATGTGGTGATGCTGCGGATTTTTGAGGAACTCTCGGTGGAACAGACGGCAACTATTATGAATTGCCGGCCCGGAACGGTAAAAGCGCTGTTGCACAAAGCCATGCAGACGCTGCGAAAAAACGCTGATAATGTGGAGTTACTACAGTGACCGATGATACCCAACAAAATCTCGACGAACTGGCCCAGGCTTATCAGTCGATCGAGCCGCCACCGGAGTTGTTGCATCGCATCTGTGAACAGGTGCAGCAAGAAGAACAGCAGACTTCCTCCTTGCCGGTTTGGGGTGCCGTGGCTACAGCAGTAGTGTGTGTAGCTTTGGCAATGCTATTCACCTTCGATCTGCACCGTCCGGTTGATAAACCTCGGCTTGCTGTAGAACCTAACATAATAGGGCCCAACACAATAGAACCTAACATAATAGAACCCAGCATAAGCTCTGGCGATTTACAGATACCGGCACTATCCAGCCTAACAACCTCCGTTGCGCCGACTACCGAGTCGAAAACTCGGGCACAGTTACCGAGCCTTGGAGATTTGTCTGGCATCTCCCTGACACCGATTTCACCGACAGCGAAACCACCGCAACAACCTGCACCGGAAAACTCTAATCGCAGCAGTGACATTAGCACCGATATTTTTGAATTTTTAGAGGAGCACAACCATGACAACACTGTTTAAATCACTGGTTTTTGCATGCGCGGTCAGCGCTGCTTTACCCACACTGGCAGCAGATGATGCTGAAACCCAGCATATCAACCGCATGCGCGGCTTTATCGAGCTGATGCATGGGTTTTACGGCATTATCGAAACCACGCATATGATTGCTGACAACCCGGAGATGTCGGCTGTTCTACAAATGCATAAGATCGAAGAAATTTACAAAGAGCGGGGCGATCGCTCCAAGGCGATAGCAGAGTTTTATGCCGTGCTGGAAAAAACCGATAACCCTACCATCAGGAATACCGCCTATCACTTGCTCGGTGAAGCGTTGAAAGAAACCGGCCGGCAGGAGGAGGCGATCAAAGTGCTGAAAAAAGGCCTGGAAGAAAATATCAAACTGGCTGAGTAAAACCTTTCACGCGGAGTGATCATTATGATTGCGCGATTATTTTTAATCTTGGCACTGATTGGTTTGATTAGCGCCTGTGGAGGCGGAGGAGGTGGTGGTTCCGGCACTCCCGATCCTGGTCCGACAGATCCACCACCTGCACATATTCCCATAGTACTGGAACCGGATACCGCACCAGACCCGGTGTTGCCGGCGGCTGATGACGCAGACGCACAGGAGGCGGCCCGCTTTTTGACCCAGGCAACATTTGGCCCCACCACCAAAGAAATTGTGCGGTTGATGGATATGACGTTAGAGGATTGGATCGACGAACAGATGACATTGCCGCAAACCCGGCAGTTAACCTTCCTTGATGACAGGATCAGAGAGATCGGTTTCGATCCCTTCAACGAAGAGGACTTCGATGAGTTCTACCCAAAGGAACTGCAACGCAGTGATGTGTGGTGGGAAACGGTATTGTTTGGCCGCGATCAGTTGCGCCAGCGCGTGGCCTTCGCGCTCAGCGAAATTTTTGTGATCTCTACGTTATCAGACACGCTATTCAACGACAGCCGAGGCGTTGCCAATTACCACGACATGCTGGCTGAACATGCCTTTGGCAACTTCCGAGAGTTGCTGGAAGCGGTGACCCTCAATCCAATGATGGGCGAATACCTCAGTATGGTGAGAAATGAAAAAGCCGATGCCGTGCGCAATATTCGCCCCGATGAAAACTATGCCCGCGAGTTGATGCAGCTGTTCAGCATTGGGCTGATTGAGCTTAACAACGACGGCACGCCCCGGCTCGATCAGGAAAGCAATACCATACCCACCTATGATCAGGAAATTATCAAAGCCTTTGCCCGCGTGTTTACCGGTTGGATGTATGGCGATGCGCCTACCTGGTATTGGTTCGATGAGGGTGCTGCCAGTGAAGTCCTGCCGATGAAAGCCTTCGCCGATTTTCACGATAATGGCGAAAAAACACTGCTCAATAACCAAGTGTTGCCGGCCGGCCAGACACCGGAACAGGACTTAGCCGGAGCGTTAGATAATATTTTCAACCATCCCAACGTTGGCCCCTTTATTGGTAAGCAACTGATCCAGCGGCTGGTCACCAGTAATCCCAGCAGCGATTATGTGGCAAGGGTGGCTTCAGTATTTAATGACAACGGTTCCGGAGAAAGAGGGGACATGGCAGCAGTGATTCGCGCGATACTGCTCGATACCGAAGCTCGGCACGGTCATACCGAACAATCAGATACCTTCGGTAAATTGAAGGAACCGCTGCTTAAGCTCACCGCGTTGTGGCGAGCATTTAGAATTCGGGGTGTTCCTGCAGAGGATGAAGACGGCTTTGTGTCGCCATCCCGAGTGCGTTACTTCGGCTCTTTTCGGGAGACCGGGCAACGTCCCTACGGGGCTCCCTCGGTGTTCAATTTCTTTCGCCCCGATTTTAGCCAAACCGGCCCGATTACCAGCGGCGGTTATGTATCACCGGAATTTCAAAACCTGACGGAAAATTACATTACCGCCACCACCAATCGCTTGTTTCTCTCTGCTTACATTAGCGATCTGGATAATCCGCCGGACAATTTCGATGCCCTCTGGGATACCGGCCCGATACAACTCAACTTCAGCGAAGAAAAAGCGATAGCGGCAGATGCAACTGCCCTGGTGGACAGGCTCAATTTATTGCTATTGGGCGGGCAAATGTCAGCAGCGATGGAAAATACCCTGGTTGCTCATTTGGAAAATATTCCACCCGATAGTGCTGAACTGATCGCAGTGCGGGTCTATGAAGCGGTTTATCTCACCGCCAGCTCTCCGGCCTTTGCGGTACAGCGATAATTTTTTTGAGTGATAGTTATTTTTCGAGAGTCAGTGAAAGAAAGTAGGTAAAAGGTAGATAGTATGCATCCAAATAAATCCAGACGCGCCTTGCTATCAAGGCGTGCTTTCCTGAAAAACAGTGCCCTGCTGACACTGGGCAGCAGCAGTTTCTCCAGCGTACTGGGTGGCCTGCAGATGGTGAATGCTCAATCATTACCAGTCACTGATTACAAAGCACTGGTCTGCGTATTTTTACTCGGTGGCAATGACGCCTTTAATATGTTGGTCCCTAGAAGCACCAGCGAATACAACACCTATGCCAGCACACGCTTATCACTGGCGGTGGATCAAGCTGCATTGTTGCCCATTAATCCGCAAACTAGCGATGGCGCCGACTACGGCCTTCATCCCGAAATGCCGGAAATACAATCACTGTTTGAAAACGGCAATCTCGCGTTTCTAGCTAATGTCGGCGCTCTATTGGAGCCGGTAAGCCGCAGCGATTTTCAAAACAACAGCGTGCCTTTACCACCGCAATTATTTTCCCACAACGACCAGCAAGATTTTGTCATGAGCCTGCAGGCTAACAAACCACTTCAGGGGTGGGCCAGTCGCATGGCGGATTTGCTGGTTAGCGCTAATCCCAACCAGAATCTATCGATGAATATTACGATGACCGGTGCCAATACCTGGCAAGCCGGTGGTATGTCTTTACCTTATTCATTGACCGCGGAGGGCGTGCCGTTATTATTTGGCATTGATGAAAACGACCCTGACTTTTTAACTCAGTTGCGCACGCAGACCTTTAATCAGTTGCTCAATATTGATAATGACCATCTTTTTGTCACCGAATATTCTCGAGTACAAACCCGAGCCAGAACCCTCGGGGCTGAAATTTTCACAGCACTCGAACAACACCCCGAACCCAACACGCCCTTCGATGCGCAAAGTCGCCTGGCGGCCAATTTAAAAATGGTTGCCAGAATGATTGCCGCGCGAGATACACTGGGCATGAATAGGCAACTGTTCTTTGTCGGCATTGGTGACTACGATACTCATGGCGACCAACTGAATCGCCACCCACAACTGCTACGCGAACTCAGTCAATCGCTGTCGGCTTTTTACAGTGCACTGCAGGAGCTAGGCGTTGAAAACCAGGTAACTACATTTACCGCAAGTGACTTTGGCCGCACGCTCACCAGTAACGGCGACGGTACCGACCATGGTTGGGGTGGCCATCAATTAGTCATGGGCGGTGCGGTTAACGGCAGAGAAATCTACGGCACTATGCCGGACTTGGCGATTGGCAGTAACGATGATATTGGTGAAGGGCGCATTATTCCGACCACGGCGATGGATCAGTATGCCGCGACATTGGCGCGGTGGTATGGGCTGAGTAGTTCTGAAGTGGGGGATATATTTGTAAACCTTGGCAATTTTGACACGGATGATTTGGGGTTTATGGGTGTTTAAGCATTAAGCCATATTAGTATGTTTTTTGACGAATAAATCTGTCCTAGATTTTATGTCTCGGATTTTTTCGCCCCCTTTTATTCAATGTCCAATTTTAATGATTGAAAATATGCAGTTCGAATTTTTTCAATTTCTCCAGACTGCAGCATCAAATTCAATACTTTTTCTAGTTCTGGTTTCAAATGCTTATTTTTCTTATTGAGGTAATGAAATAATTCGTAAGTTTCCAATCTTCCTTTCATTAAGGATATTTCTTTGAGTTGTAACTTTTTTAAAGTTTTTAACCCCGTCCATTTAGTTAATACAGCATAATCGACTCTATCGGCTGAGAGCATTTTCAGAAGCTGTTGCGGATCGATTACCTGTTCATAACTGAGTTGGGGGTGGCGCTCTATAGCTGTTTCTGCATATAGGTGTCCTCTCATTAAGCCAATATGGTAAGGGAATAGGCTTTCCCAGCTATTAAAGGGCGCGGATTGAGTTTTTCCGAATACCACTATATCCATGGTATGAATTGGCACCGATATTGGTACCAAATTAGGGAATAGACGATCAGTGTTAGGCAGCCGTTGCAGTTCGCCGTCGAAAGCGCCTGCATTCGCTAGATGCAGAGAGCGGGCTGAAGGAAAGCTTCGAACTTCAATATCATAGCCAAGTTTTTTATAGGCTTTTTTTAATATGATTTCGCTTGCAATCGGAGTATCTGATTTGATACTGGTTGCAAATACCAATGTTTGATCAGCTGCCACGCTGTTTGACCAGCAGATAACACAAATCCAGACTATGAAGGGCTTCATTATCATCCTATTAAAATAACAGTTACTGTATCACTGCTATATTTTCCTAAAATAGGGATGCGCTAAATATAGCCTTATTTATAATCTAAAAAAGTAGTTTTATTTACTATTAACAATATTTAGTCAATCGTTGCGATAACTATCCACCGTTGGGCAAGAACAAATCAAATTCCGATCTCCATACACATTATCGATGCGCGCAACCGGCGGCCAATATTTATTGGCATTGCCAGCAGGAAACACAGCTTGCTCGCGAGCATAAGGGTGTTCCCAATTTGAAGAAGTCACTTCTGCGCAGGTATGGGGTGCGTTGGTTAAGGGGTTATCTTTGGCATCCAATTCACCTTTGCTGACTTGTTCGATCTCTTTGCGAATGGTGATCAAGGCATTGATAAAGCGATCCAGCTCTTCTTTGGCTTCACTTTCTGTTGGTTCTACCATTAATGTGCCGGGTACAGGGAAGGACATGGTGGGAGCATGAAAGCCGAAATCCATTAAACGTTTGGCGACGTCCTCTTCGGTGATGCCGGTGGCTTCTTTTAATGGGCGCATATCGATAATACATTCGTGGGCAACGCGATCATTTCTACCGGTGTAGAGAATGGGATAGTGGTCGCTGAGTTGCTTGGCGATGTAATTGGCATTGAGAATGGCGACTTGGGTGGCTTTCTTTAATCCCTGTTCGCCCATCATGGCGATATACATCCAGGAGATCGGCAAAATAGCTGCGCTACCCCAGGTGGCAGAGGAAACCGTGTCGTTTTCCTCGCTTAATCCTGCAATCGGCTGAGCGGGGTTGTTAGGAAGAAAAGGGGCAAGGTGTTTGCCGACGCCGATGGGACCCATGCCGGGGCCGCCGCCACCGTGTGGAATACAGAAGGTTTTATGCAGGTTGATGTGAGAAACATCGGCACCGAATTTCCCGGGTGCGGCAATGCCAACCAGTGCGTTAAGGTTGGCGCCATCGACATAAACCTGACCGCCATATTGATGTACAACGTCGCAGATCTCGGTGATAGTTTCTTCGAATACACCGTGGGTTGATGGGTAGGTGACCATCAAACAGGAAAGCTCAGCGGCGTGGCGTTCGGCTTTTGCCTTTAGATCATCCATATCGACATTGCCGCTGCCATCGCATTCAACAATCACCACACGCATACCCGCCATTGCTGCGGAAGCAGGATTAGTACCGTGCGCCGAGCTTGGAATCAAACACACATCGCGATCCATATCGCCGCGGCTTTGATGGTATTTCATAATGGCCAACAGGCCAGCGTATTCACCCTGTGAACCCGAGTTGGGTTGCAGTGATATGGCATCGTAGCCGGTGGCTTCGATCAGCATTTGTTCCAGTTGCTGGAACATTTCCAGATAACCTTCAGTCTGGTTCTGTGGGGCGAAGGGATGCATATTAGCAAATTCGGGCCAGGTGACCGGGATCATTTCTGCAGTGGCGTTCAGCTTCATGGTACAGGAGCCTAACGCAATCATTGAGTGGTTGAGGGCGATGTCCTTGCTTTCCAGTTGTTTCATGTAGCGAAGCATTTCAGTTTCGCTGTGATGTTGATTGAAAACAGGATGCGTCAGGAACTCACTCTGGCGCTGGTAGCTGTCGGGAATAGCCGAGCTGTTAGTGACTTCCACATCAATGGTATCAAGGCTGAAATTGACGGCTTTACCGGCAAAGACTTCCCACAGCATTTCGATATCGGCACGGGAGGTGGTTTCATCCAGGCTGATACTTAGTTGTGAAGCATCAACAATGCGCAGATTAATCTTGGCAGCTAAAGCACGTTCGACGATAGCAGCTTGATGCTCGCCGGCATCGATTAGCAGGGTGTCGAACCAGCTGTTATTAACGGGCGAGAAGCCAACCTTGACTAAGCCGTTAGCCAGGATATTGGTGAGACGATGAATGCGGTTGGCAATGGTTTTAAGTCCATCCGGCCCATGATATACCGCGTAAAAGCTGGCCATAATGGCGAGCAGTGCCTGCGCAGTACAGATATTACTGGTGGCTTTTTCACGGCGGATATGTTGTTCGCGCGTTTGCATTGCCATACGCAAAGCCGGGTTGCCATGGCGGTCGATGGATACGCCGATAATTCTTCCAGGTGTGGAACGTTTGTATTTATCTTTAGTGGCAAAGAAGGCTGCATGCGGGCCGCCAAAACCCATCGGTACCCCAAAGCGCTGGCTGTTACCGACGACTGCGTCGGCATTCAATTCACCGGGAGGGGTTAACAACACCAGGCTCATCAGATCTGCGGCAACGGTAACTAGCGTATTTTGCTGATGGGCTTTTTCAATCAAGGTTTTGATATCGCCAATGGCGCCGGTTGTACCGGGATATTGCAACAAGGCACCAAACACCTCATGCTGATCGAGCTTGTCGGCATCGTCAACAATCATGTCAAAACCGTAGGTTTCGGCACGAGTTTTGATCACGGCAATGGTTTGTGGATGAGTATCGCTGGCAACAAAAAAGTTGTTGGAACGATTCTTTTTGTTAACGCGTTTTAACAACGCCATCGCCTCGGCGGCAGCAGTGCCTTCATCCAGCATGGAGGCGTTGGCCAGTTCCATGCCGGTTAGATCGATGACCATTTGTTGGTAATTTAACAGGCCTTCCAATCGACCCTGTGCGATCTCCGGTTGGTAGGGCGTGTAGGCGGTATACCAACCAGGATTTTCCAACACATTGCGAAGAATAACATTTGGCACTTTGGTGCCGTAATAACCCATGCCGATATAGTTAGTCATTACCTGGTTTTTTGCTGCGATAGCACGCAATTTATTTAATGCGTCAGATTCTGTTGCAGGTGCGGGTAAATCCATCGTTTGTTCACGCATAATATTGGCGGGCACGGTCGTCTCAATTAGTTCATCCAGAGAATTGACACCCAGCAGCTGCAACATCTCCTGTTGTTGCTGTGCATCGGGGCCGATATGACGTTGTATAAATTCGTCAGTTGCTTCCAGTTCTGTTAGTGAAGCATTGTTGTTTAGCATGTTTATCTCCAGATAAAACCAGTGTTAACTTGATTGCTTGCGTTAAAAAATTGAAAGTAACGTTTAAATTAACGCGCGTAATTCTGCGGCACGAAGGGCATTTTTGTGACTTCTAACGGGATAGTTTTGCCGCGAAGCAGAGCGCCTAATTTGGTGCCGATGGCAGCAAATTCACTGTTTACATAGCCCATCGCCACCGGGCCGCCTTTACTGGGGCCGAAACCACCGCTGGTGATTTTGCCAATCACATTGCCTTTGCCATCAACCAGTTCCGCTCCTTCGCGAATGGGTGCGCGACCTTCAATATTGAAACCGACCCGTTTTCTGGAAACGCCATTGTCTATTTGATCAAAAATGACATCGGCACCGATAAAGCCGCCGGCCCTGTCGCCACCGGCGCGGCGCGATTTGCTGATTGACCAGATCAGGCCCGCTTCGATAGGGGAGGTGGTTAGATCGATATCGTGACCGTATAGACACAGCCCGACTTCCAGTCGCAAGGAGTCGCGTGCGCCAAGGCCAATGGCTTCGACCTGTTCAAAGGCGAGAATTCTTTTTGCCAGGGCAGTGGCTTGTGCGGCAGGGACAGAAATTTCATAACCATCTTCTCCGGTGTAACCAGAGCAGGTGATAAAGCAATCGACATCGTTACCGTCAATAGTAATGGTACTCCAGCAGCCGGACATAAAACGTAGCTCAGTTGCCGCTGGTGCCAGTTCATCCATAACCGCGCGGGCTTGTGGACCTTGCAGTGCTAACAAGGCGCGGTTGTCTAATACTTCCAGCTCAAAGCTTTGCAGGTGTTGCTGCAGATGTGCGATATCGTCTTGTTTGCAACCGGCATTGACCACCAGAAAAAATTCGTCCTCAGCCCAGCGAGTGATAATCAGGTCATCCAGAATACCGCCATCTTCTTGCGTAAAAACGGCGTAGGTTTGTTTCATTAGCGGTAGGGTGGTCAAGTCAACGGGCACCAGTTTTTCCAGTGCTTCGGCTACGCCTTTACCTTTAATGCGCACTTGACCCATATGTGAAACATCGAACAGGCCGGCTTGTTCGCGCGTGTGTAGGTGCTCCTTCAATACACCTAATGGGTACTGTACCGGCATGGCGTATCCGGCAAAGGGAACCATTTTGGCGCCGAGCTCAAGGTGAAGGTCATAAAGGGGTGTGTTGAGTAGCTCAGTGTCTGACATCAGTGGCTCCTTATTGTATTCCTTTTAGCCGGGCAGGCCTGGATAGGTGGCGGATAATAGCGTGTTGATTTGCATAAGAGAAATTAATAATTATTATTCAGTAATAAGATATTGTTATGTTTGGGTTTTGGGGCTGAATGTCGGAAGCGGAGAGGGCAATGAAAAATTTACCAATCGATATGCTGCGATCCTTTGTGGTGATTAATGAAGTGGGTGGATTTACCCAGGCGGCGGAGCGGCTGGGGCGAACACAACCGGCGATTAGTCAGCAAATTAAAAAGCTGGAGTTGTTGCTGGATCGACCATTATTAGATCGCGACAGCCCCAAACTGGAGTTGACACCTGATGGCAATAGTTTGCTGAGTTATGCCCGGCAAATTCTCTCTCTTAATGATGAGGCGATTGGTTATTTTGAGAACCCACAGATTAGTGGTCGAATCCGCCTGGGCATTCCCAGCGAATTTGCGATTACACTATTGCCTAAAATCGTCAGCCGATTCGCCAAGGCTTACCCCGATGTGACATTAGAGGTAACCTGCGATCTGAGCCGTAATCTGGTCTCTGACGAACAGCGCAAGAACTACGATTTGATTCTGGCACTGCATGATAAAGTATCCAGCCAGCAGCGGCGGGCGATTAAAAATTATGTGAAAACTGATGAGCTGGTGTGGGTAAGCAGCACCGGTTCGCGCGCGCATTTGCAGGAAACTCTGCCAGTAGTAGCTGCTCCGAGCGGCTGTATTTATCGCGCCCGTGCACTGCGCAAACTCGGGCAGGCGAAACGCAGTTGTCGCATTACCTACACTATTCCCGATTTGACTGGCCTACAGGCGGCTATTGATGAAGGATTGGGGGTGACAGTATTGGCGCGAAGCACTGTACCTGAGTCGCTAACCATTTTGGATGACAAGGCGCAGTTGCCGGAATTGGGAACAGTGGGCATTAGTTTGAAGATTGTCGATCACGGTAATAATAGTGCCGTACAATTGCTGGCAGACTTTATTAAGGCTGGTTTGTTGTGACGGGTCGGTCACCGCTAGCGTTAACAATAATTTTATTATGAGGAATAAGAATTGATGAAGATTAAAACAGGGTGGTTAGTATTACCTGCCATACTTTTGAGTCTGCAGGGTTGTTCCGGAGGTGTGGATAGTCAATCAGCAACTTCAAATACCCAGACATCGGAAATAGAGGAATCAAAACCGCTGAATTTATCACTGCCTGAAACTGACTTGTCGACAGAGGTTGAGTTTACGGTTTCAGAAAAAGAAGCGCCGGATTTTTTCAAAAAATCAGAAGAAGAAAAAAAGGTCTCAGTTAGCGGTAAGCCGAACTTGAATTACGGAGAAAATATCACGGATGTGCCAGAGTTGGATGGTGGTACAGTGAATGTCAAAGTTAAGCTAGATTAAAGATTTTTTGATTATAATCGGCCAGTTTTTTCATAAAAGCGGGTTTGTTAGACGCAATACCATCGGCCCAGCGCGTAGTTTCCGGTAAGCGATAACGCGGCGTGCATTCCAGTGTGAGGTTTATTGCTGTTTGCCAGCTGACTTTGTGACCGGGTGAGATAAAAACGGGTTTGGTGTTGGTTCGGGTGCGGACAACCGCGCCTAGTGTTTCCTGTCTATGCGTCAAGGGTTGCCAATCGCCTTTGTTGTTACCCACTTCGTTATATTTACCGATTAAGCGGCTTTTAGCGACGCCGATGCTGGGGATGTCAGTTAATAAACCTAAATGGCAGGCAATGCCAAAGCGTCTGGGATGGGCAATACCCTGACCGTCGCATAACAGCAGATCGGGTTTGTGTTGGAGCTGTGAAAAGGCTTGCAATAACGCTGGACATTCACGAAAGGATAAAAAGCCGGGAATATATGGAATGTTGGTGGGGACGCGGGCAATCTGATATTCGACTAATTCCAGTTCCGGAAACGTCAGTATGGCGATGGCGCCTCGTGTTATCGCGCCTTTATCTTCAAAACCGACATCGGTGCCTGCAACAAATCGAAGCGTGTTGAATTGGTCAGTAAGCGCTACACGTTCAGCCAGCTGCCGTTGCAGTGTCTTCATTTCATCCAATGTAAGATTCCATGAATGCGGGTTAATTGATGACATGAGTTTTAGCCTATTCCCTTCAATAAACGATATATTACATAGTGAAGGTGGCGGCGGCTTCTGGCAATAGGTTATGATCAGCGCTCAATAATTATTACGTTTTGACTATGACACTACTTATCATCTATGTGCTGGTAGCTTTAGGCTTTTCTTTTTTGTGTTCTATTGCCGAAGCTGTTTTGCTTAGTGTCACCAGCGCACATATCGCTTTGCTGGAAAAAAATGAAAGCTCTGCTGGAGAATTACTACGCCAGCTTAAAGATGATATCAATAAGCCGTTAGCGGCAATCCTGACGCTCAACACCATAGCTCATACGATAGGCGCCGCTGGAGCCGGTGCGCAGGCTGCTGCAGTGTTTGGCAATGCTTATGTTGGCATTGCTTCGGCGATATTGACGTTACTGATTTTGGTTTTCTCGGAAATCATTCCCAAAACATTAGGTGCCCATTATTGGCGGCAATTGGCGCCCTTTACCGCCTTTGTACTCAAGTACCTTATTATCGTGTTATACCCCTTTGTTAAATTGTCGGAAAAGCTGACTCGTGGTTTGTCTCATGAACCGACCTTGAGTGGGTTTAGTCGTGAAGAATTTGCTGTTATGGCGGACTTGAGTTCCAGTGAAGGGCAGTTAGCAGAGCAAGAATCGCATATCCTGAAAAATTTATTGCTGCTGAGGGAAACCAAAGTTAGTGATGCGATGACCCCGCGCACGGTGATTTTCTCTTTGTCACAGGCAACGACGGTGGAGGAGTTTTTTCACAAGCACGATCAGATTCCCTTCTCAAGAGTGCCTATCTATGAAGATGAGCCGGAAAAAATTACCGGTTTTGTTTTTCGTAGCGATTTGTTGTTAGCGCAAGCGCGAGGCAATAACGAGAGTTTGTTAAAAAACTATCGCCGTGACATTACTGCGGTACTGGAAACCTTGTCCTTATCTCAAGTCTTTAATGAATTGTTAACGCTGCGAGTGCATATGATGCTTGTGGTAGATGAGTATGGCGGTGTTGAAGGCATCATCACACTAGAAGATGTGTTAGAGACTTTGTTGGGGCTGGAAATTGTCGACGAAAAAGACGACACGGTGGATATGCAAAAAGAAGCGCGCAAATTATGGAAACGCCGCTCCGAGGGCATGGATATTAAATAGGATTAGGGAGTGCACAAATGGCAGCGTCAAAACCCAATTGCAGTGCCGGAAAAAATATTGCGATGAAGGTGCCTGCCAAGGATTTTGAGTCCACCGTATATTTCTATCAGCATGTTTTAGGGTTTGAAACCGTCGATATCGATTCTCCCGACAACTTTGACAGTGTAGCCTTTGCTTTCGGTTCGATGCATTTGTGGATTGATAAGATTGATTCGATTGATAAAGCCGAAATCTGGTTGGAAATTGATACGGATAATTATCAAAAAACTGCGCAGTATTTGGAACAGCAGGGGGTGGAACGCTGCGATGAGGTTGAACCGTTGCCCGCTGATTTTAAGGGTTGTTGGATTAAAAATCCTGCTGGTATTGTACATCTCCTGAATCAGCGAGAATTGAATAGTTAATCTCTCTCATCTCAACCACAATGAGTAAAGAGTTTTAATATGTCCAGCTATTGCGCAACTGTGCATTGGAAAAAACAGCAAGAAGAAAAGTTTGTCGATAATCAATACTCCCGTCATCATCTCTGGCGTTTTGACGGTGGATTAACGGTGCCCGCTTCCTCTTCTCCCGATATTGTGCCATTGCCGTATTCTGTGGCAGAAAATGTTGATCCTGAAGAGGCCTTTATCGCCGCGTTGTCCAGTTGCCATATGTTGTTTTTTCTCAGCTTGTGCGCAAAAAAGGGCTGGGTTGTTACTGAATATGCGGATGAGGCTGTGGGTTTGTTAACAGAAAATGCTGAGGGCAAGATGGCGATGACCGAAGTGACGTTAAAGCCGAAAGTACTTTTTGAAGGCGATAAGCAGCCTTCAGAAGAAGAGCTTGAGGGCGTGCATCATCGTTCACACGAGCTGTGTTTTATTGCCAATTCGGTGAAGTCAGAGATTAAGCTGGAGCCGGTCTATTAATAGTTAGCACTTGACTTACTTAGATTAATGATTACATTAGCTGCTATGAATCAGCCATATGACTCCGTATCAAGTGCCAGCAAAGCACGAATTATGTCCATCATTATCCGAGAGGTGATGGTGGTTTAGGCTATTTGTAAAAAATAACTGAAGAAAACCGCCCATCACAGGCGGTTTTTTTTTGTCTGTGAATGGGCCCTATTAGATTGAAAGGAAAAATCATGCATCACTATGCAGACAACGCGGTAGCGCCCATCTCAGATGTGCGGCTGCCGACAGTGACAGGTATTAAGCAGGCAGTTAGCCGTTTAGCGTCGGTTGTGTCGCACACACCATTACAAGTCAGTTGCAATTTGAGTGCAGGATATAACGCAGAAATATCCCTTAAACGGGAAGATCTCCAAATTATTCGCTCCTTCAAAATTCGCGGTGCTTACAACAAAATCAGCCAGCTTTCCTTATATGAAAGGAAAAAAGGTGTTGTCTGTGCGAGTGCAGGCAATCATTCGCAAGGTGTGGCTTATGCCTGTGCTGCTTTGCAAATTAAAGCCAAGATTTTCATGCCGGCAACAACGCCTCCGCACAAGGTAAATCGAACATGTCACTACGGTCAGCATTTTGTTGATGTGGTATTAATCGGGAGCACGTTTGATGAGGCTTATGCTGAAGCGATCGCGTATCAATTAAATCATCAGGCCACGATGATTCACCCCTTTAATGATGTCGATATCATTGAGGGGCAGGGGACGGTTGCGCTTGAAATATTAAAAGATGCCCAACGAAAAATTGATTATCTTTTTGTTCCTGTAGGGGGTGGTGGTTTGGCTTCGGGAATCGCCACCTACTTCAAAGCATGTTCACCTGAGACAATATTAGTAGGCGTTGAGCCAGCAGGGGCTGCGTCGATGAAGGCTTCTTTTGAGGCTGGAAAAAATATTGGCCTAGCTACTATAGATGGCTTTGTTGATGGCGCAGCTGTGAAGTTGTCAGGAGATTTGGGATATCACATTTGTCGTGAAAAACTGGATTATCTGGTTTCAGTACCAGAGGGCAAAGCCTGTGCAACGCTGCTCGATTTATATAGTAAGGAAGCAATGGTCGTGGAACCTGCGGGTACATTAAGTATTGCTGCGCTGGATCTTTTTGCTGAGCAAATACAGGGCAAGCATGTTGTTTGCATCGTCAGTGGTGGCAATAATGACAGTGGGCGTATGGGTGAAATAAAAGCGCGTGCTTTGCAGTATCAGCATTTGTCATATCAGCAAGAGTAGCGTCGCCTTACAAACTTCTTACCCGCTTACTACCAAGTACTGCTTCTTGCAGATCAATAATGTATGAACTCTCGCCGTCTTCAATCCTCTCTAATTTGACGAGCATGTAGTCCCAGTCTTTTGCCAGCCAAATGAGGGTATGGTCTTTTTTGCCTGGGCGTCGTTGTTCTAATTTTATCGCGTGAAATTTGCCGGCCTCGGTGTTAACAATTTCTTCGCCCAGTTTATTGATGGTATACAACTTAACGCGACCGCGATCCATTTGAGGATATTCTTTCTCAGAAAAACTGCCTGCCTGTTGCATCAGATCGATGCGCAGTTGTACTTGAAAGCTGAGTTTGTCCCAGAGATTTGATTTTAGAGTAACTGGGGGGCGCTTTTGTTTGCTGTCTTTCGCCAGTTTTTGTTTCCAATCAAATACCAGGTCGCTATCGCGTCTGCTGCTGATTTCATTTTCATAGCGGTATCTAATCGGTTTTACCTTGTCGCCATGAACCTCAAAGTTGGCTGATTCAATAATGTCGGCAAACAAAATGGAGGCTTTGCTGTGCAATCGCCACCGTGATTGTGTTTGTTTGGAAAATTTCTGTTCCATCTCTGCAGAAACGCCACTATAGGTAGTGGTATAGATGGCGCTGTATGGAACCAGCTGAGGTGTGGATTCTTTTGAGGTGGATTGCGCAACAGCAAATGTACTGCAGAGACTAATAGCCGTCAGAAAAAGGCTTGCCAGAAAAAAAAGAGAAAAATTATTTCTGGTTTTCAAGCTGATTGAACTGAATTCCAGTGACGGGCAATTTTTCGTTATCAAAAATGGCATGGTTTCCATCCAGTTTTAGCCTTCCCTCTGCAAACCACCGGGCTGCTTCGGGATATATAACATGTTCGTGCTGTAGCACCTTTTCCGCCAGTGATGAAGCATCATCATCAGTGGAGATGCTAACACTAGCTTGTATGATTGCGGGGCCTCCATCCAGCTCCTCAGTCACAAAATGTACAGTGGCTCCGGTTTCGCTGTCGCCGGCGTCCAGTGCACGCTGGTGCGTATTCAACCCTGGATACTTGGGCAACAACGATGGGTGTATGTTCAGTAGTCTGCCGTGAAAATGCTGAACGAAGTCTGAACTGAGTATGCGCATAAATCCTGCCAGGATAACTAAATCGGGAGCGTAGGATTCGATGTGTTGCTTTAAGGTTTCGTCAAAGGCTTCACGACTGTCGAATTCGGTGTGGTCGATGACATCAGTGGCAATACCCGCATTGCTGGCTCTTTGTAAGCCGTAGGCATCAGCTTTGTTGCTGATAACGGCGGCGATCTCAGCATTCAGTGTTCCGTTGATGCTGTTATCGATAAAGGATTGTAGATTGGAACCACCACCGGAAATTAGAATCACCAGTTTGCACTTGTTGGTGCTAGCGTTGGCATTAGTGCCAGTGCCGATGCCAGTAGAAGCAGCTTGCATTTATAGACCTTGCAATTCGACCCGTTCTTCGCCATCGGTGGCTTCGGCAATATGGCCGATGATCCAGGGCGATTCTCCCTGCTCCGCTAACAGATCGAGCGATACACTGGCTAGGTCTGCGGGCACAGCGATAATCATACCGACACCGCAGTTAAAGGTGCGATACATTTCAACGGCGTTGACATTGCCTTGTTGCTGCAGCCAGTTAAATACTTCCGGGAGCTGCCAGCTATTGGTGTCGATGACTGCTTTAGTTCCAGCGGGCAACACGCGTGGAATATTTTCCAACAGGCCGCCACCGGTGATATGTGAAAGTGCGTTGACCTGCGATTGGCTGATCAAAGCCAGCAATGACTTCACATAAATTTTGGTCGGTGCCATCAGGGCCTGGCCCAATGTAACTTCGCTTGAGGTGCCATCACTCATTGGGGTAGACAGGTCGGCATTGCTGACTTCAATAATTTTTCTGATTAGAGAGTAGCCGTTTGAATGGGGGCCGGTTGAAGCGAGACCGATCAGCGCATCACCCGCGGCAACTTTGGAACCGTCAATGATTTCAGATTTTTCGGCCACACCGACACAAAAGCCCGCTAAATCGTAGTCTTCACCCTCATACATGCCGGGCATTTCTGCGGTTTCACCGCCGACCAATGCGCAGCCTGCCTGTTCACAACCGGTACCAATGCCTTCAACCACGGCAGCAGCGGTGTCCACATTCAGTTTACCGGTGGCGTAGTAATCGAGAAAAAACAGCGGTTCAGCGCCAGCAACAATTAAGTCGTTCACACACATGGCGACTAAATCGATGCCAATGGTGTTGTGGATGCCAATATCCATAGCCAGGCGTAACTTGGTACCGACGCCATCGGTGCCGGATACCAGTACCGGTTCTTTGTAGCCTGCGGGCAGTTCGCAGAGTGCTCCAAAGCCGCCCAACCCGGCCATAACTTCTGGGCGACGGGTGCGTTTCGCTACGTGTTTGATACGGTCTACCAGGGCATTGCCGGCATCAATATCTACACCGGCGTCTTTGTAACTCAGGGAAGTGGTGTTGGAGGATTGGTCTGTCATGGAAATTGGGTCTTTCAATGTTATCAATGGGCTATCAATGGAATTATAGTGCGATCTAAAGCGGCGCTATTTTAGCTTGAATGGCAGGAGAGTACGACAACAAATTTTCTCCGATATCGGTGACCTGCGTTACTGTGCTGAACTGGACAGTGTTGCTACAATAGCCGCATTTTTTATCAATAATAGTTGTCAATAACAGTTATTGATGGCAGTTATCCATTGATTATTTATCTGAAGATAATAATAACCTGGGGCTTGATCGATTGTTGAATACACTTTCTATGTTTTCATTAGCGCGGCTTAAACTGTTGGCGCTGCGGGTCGGAGTGATCCTGGTATTGTCAGCACTGGTTAAACCTCTGGGGCTTTATGCTGCGCAGGTGGAGGGGTTGTATCTGGTGGAATTACCAGTTGCATCACAATCGACGCGTGATTTAAGAACGGCCACGCGTGAAGGTTTATCTACAGTTTTTGTCCGAGTGTCAGGTAACCGTTCTGCGCTTCAAAATGAAAGCATCAAAGTCGCTATTGCCAATGCCAATAACTTCACCAAGCAGTTTCAGTATGAAAACCGGGTCGACGAAACCAGTGGGGAAGAGCAGCTGGTTGTGGTGCTGGAATTTGAACAGGCTCTGGTAGATGGTCAGCTGCGCAGTGCTGGTTTACCGCTGTGGTCCGATAATCGTCCTTCCGTATTAGTGTGGATGGTGGTCGAAGACATTGATGGTCAGCGTTTCGTCGGTGCTGATACAGCCCCGGAAATTGTGGCGGCAATTATGGCCAGTGCCCAACGTCGCGGGCTGGTGGTCAAAATGCCGATTCTCGATTTGGAGGATATGGTGGCGGTATCCACTGAGGATTTCCAACGACTTTCCAATCACAATATTCAAACGGCAGCAGAGCGCTATAACGCCGATACCTTGTTGACAGGACGAGTAACGCGTTTAACCAACGGCGAATGGCTGGGGAATTGGTCTTTTCAATTTGATGGCATCAACCACCGCTATGATGGCGATGCCAATAATGTTGATAACTACATTGCAATGAGCCTGGATCAGGTCGCTGAATTGTTGGCGGCAAAATATGCGATAGCGCCTGTTAGTATTGCAGAAGGCGGTATATTAATGCGGCTGACAGGTATTAACAGTTTTGTTGATTACGCTCGTGCTATCACCTATCTGGAGAGTCTTGCGGCTATTCATCACGCCAATGTTGTTCACATTCAAGGTGATGAAATTATCGTGCGATTAATCGCTGATGGTATGTTGCCGCAGTTACAGCAGGCTTTTGAATTGGATCAGCGCATACAGCTGCAATCGCTTAATCACTATCAGGGTGAATACCCCATTGTGATGGACTACGTGTGGCCTTCGGCTTCGGCTGTTAATTAGCTTACTATCAGCAATCTTTTGAGATCAGCAATATAACGGAATAACACTATGACTGATGCAGAACGTATCTGGAGTTTGATAGGTTTTACACTCTTTGCAGTAATGTTTTATTTACTGCAGCCGATTTTAACGCCCTTTTTGGTAGCAGCAGCTTTGGCCTATTTAGGTGATCCGTTGGCTGATCGCATGGAAACCGCTGGGCTGAGTAGAACCTGGGCTGTTATCCTGGTGTTTACCGGGCTGTCCATTATTTTTACTCTGGCAGTGATCCTGAGTGTGCCGCTTATTGGTCGGCAGCTGGATTTGTTAGCCAGTAATATTCCTGAGTTGCTGGAATCCCTCCAGCACAATTTAATTCCCTGGATACAACAACGATTGGGTTTGCCGGCCGATAGTTTGCCGTTGGCTGAATTCAAAACGGTGCTGTCTGAAAACTGGATGACGGCAGGAGAAGTGCTCACCACATTCTGGCAGCAGTTGGCCGGGTCCAGTTTGGCGATGGTAGGTTTTATGGCTAACCTGGTGTTAATCCCGGTTGTAACGTTTTATCTGCTGCGCGACTGGGATGTATTAATGGCACATCTTCGGGATTTGCTGCCGCGCTCAAAAGAGCAACAAGTGGTAGCACTGGTTCAGGAATGCGATGAAATTCTGGGTGCTTTTATTCGCGGTCAGTTGCTGGTGATGTTAGCTCTTGGCATCGTCTATGCGGTTGGGTTGTGGCTGGTAGGTTTAGAGTTAGCTTTGTTACTGGGTTTATTGGCTGGTCTTGCCAGTATCGTGCCTTATATGGGGTTTATTGTTGGCATCGCGGCAGCCAGTGTTGCTGCCTGGTTTCAATTTAACGAGTTCACCATGCTTATTTGGGTAGCCGGTGTATTTGGTGTTGGTCAAATGCTCGAAGGTATGGTGCTAACCCCTTTGCTGGTGGGCGATCGCATTGGTTTACATCCGGTGGCGGTTATTTTTGCGGTATTGGCTGGTGGTCAGCTGGCAGGCTTTGCCGGCGTGTTACTGGCGTTGCCGGTGGCTGCGGTAGTCATGGTGTTTTTGCGACATGCTCATAGCAGCTATAAGCAAAGTCAGATGTATGGTGCTCAACAGACTGATGAGACAGAGGCGCTAACAGATATAACGGATACGCTACCGGATAATAGTGGGAGCTAAAGCCTTGTTTGAGCAGTTGCCGCTGGCGGTTCAGTTGCGTGATGACGCAACCTTCGACAATTTCTTTCTGTTTGATGAGGCTGTTTCAGATCGACGCTTGGTGGTGAAACAATTGCGTGGTCAATTATCGCAACAGCCATCACAGCAACAAGATTCACCACAAGGCGAGTGGTATATCTATCTCTATGGCCCGACGGGAATGGGTAAAAGCCATTTGCTGCAGGCGGCCTGTCATCAGTCGGATACTCTTGGGCTGGCTTCTCTTTATCTGCCATTACAAGAGCTGGTTGATTATTCACCTCAAGATTTGTTTGAAGGGCTGGAACAACTGGAGCTGGTTTGTCTTGATGATATTCAATGTGTACTTGGTAAAAAACAATGGGAACAGGCGCTATTTAACCTGTTCAATCGCCTGGCCGAAAATAAAACCAGATTGTTAGTCAGTGGAGACTGTGCCATTCGTGAATTGCCAATAAAGTTGCCCGATCTGCAGTCACGGTTAAGTTGGGGAAGTGTGTATAAATTATCAGCCATTGGTGATGAGCAACAGCTGGCAGTTTTTCAATTTCGGGCCGAAAAAAGAGGTTTAGCAGTTAACGATGAAGTGGCGCAGTATATTTATCATCGCTGTCAACGTGACATGGATGCGCTGGTAGATGTGCTGGATAAGCTCGATAGTGCTTCATTAAAAGAACAGCGTCGATTAACAGTGCCTTTTGTTAAGTTAGTACTGCAATGGTAGTTATTTAAAGATAGTTTTCCAAAAAATATTGCATTGACATAAGGAGACTTAAGATGCAAACCATAAGAAAAACGTTAGTAGCTGTCGTGACTATATTGGTTATGACATTGGCTATGACCAATACTCATGCTGATGGCCATGGGGGTGAGAGCAGTACTTGGTACATTAATCCTGCAGTAGGTTACCAGTCTTTTAATTCTGATCGAGGTCTTGATAACGAAACTTTTCTGGCATTAGGTTTGGAGTATCGTTATGGCACGCACTGGGCATCAGAAATTCTGTGGATGGATTCCTCTCCTGATTTTGAGAACGTCAATGCGGATTCCGATTTAACCCAAGTGATCATTAATGCTATTTATTACACAAATGATACTCGTGATGAACGTTTTGATCCTTATTTCTTGTTGGGGCTAGGTCAGGCTGAATTTGATTCGGATTTTGGTGATGAAGAGGAAACACAAATCTTCGGTGGTTGGGGTGCACGCATTGGTGTTACTGATAATTTATCGCTGAAAACTGATCTGAAATTAGTTTTTAGCCATGATGAAGATGTGCTGGATAGTATTTTTTCACTGGGTTTAAGTTATGCCTTTGGTGGACAAAGTAAACCAATGGCTTCCACTGCACCAGCTGCTGCTCCGAGTAATCCTGACTCCGATGGTGACGGTGTTGTCGATAGTAGTGATGCCTGTCCCGGAACGCCTGCGGGTGTCAGTGTTGATCAGCGTGGTTGTGCTCTGGATTCTGATAATGATGGTGTCGCTGATTATAAAGATCAGTGCCTCGAAACCCCACCTGGACGCGAAGTGGATGAGAAGGGGTGTAAATATGTGCTGACTCGAACAGAAGAGATCACCCTAAATGTTAACTTTGCGACTAACTCGGATGTGGTGACAAACCAATACATGTCGGAGATAGAGGCAGTAGCAAACTTCATGAAGCGATTT
>JANQLG010000045.1 GCA_028280715.1 Spongiibacteraceae bacterium
GCAATGGCCAGAAAAACTCCCACACAGACACATCAAAGCTGAACGGCGTTTTCTGTAACACAGTATCCGATTCAGTTAATGGATAAGCGTCCTGCATCCATTGCAACCGGTTACAAAGCGCATGATGACGATTAGCCGCCCCTTTGGGTTTACCCGTGGAGCCCGAGGTATAGATCACATAAGCCAGGTTTTCTGTATGCAGTTCAACCTGCGGGTTGTCTGTAGCGTATTCGCTTACGTCGAGTGTATCCAGCTCGAGAACGTGTAATGCTTGGTTGAGAGGAAGGGTTTGCTTAAGCCGGCTTTGTGTCAGCAGCAGGTCGATGCCGCTGTCATCGATCATATACGCCAGTCGTTCTCGCGGATATTCAGGGTCCAGCGGCACATAGGCACCACCGGCTTTCAGGATAGCTAACAGACCAACGACCATCTCGATAGACCGCTCTACCGCGATACCCACTCTCACTTCAGGTTTAATACCTGATTCAATCAGGTAATGTGCCAGTTGATTAGCCCGACTGTTGAGTTCAGCGTAAGTCACTTGTTCCTGCTTAAAGATCAGCGCGGTTGCTGTTGGCGATGCCTGGACCTGTCGTTCGATCAGGTGGTGAACAGGTGCACTATTAGGATAAGTTTTGCTATTAACACCCCACTGGCGATATTGCTCTTTTTCTACTTCATCCAAAAAATCCAGCGTCTGCAGGGTACAGTCAGGATTCACGATCACTGCACTCAGCATAGACAGGTAAGAATTCACTAGTCGCTGGGCACTGCTCTTGTCAAAAAGCCGGGTGTTATATTCCAGATGACCTAAGCTGTTCTCGCTGCCTACGGTGATATCCAACGACAGTTCGTACTTTGCACTTTTATGCGCATGTGTCACTGGCTCGACCACAACCCCATCGAGATCAAGGCTGGCCATTTTATCGGCCATTTGCATTCCAAACATGACCTGGAATAGAGGGCTGCGCCCTGCTTCCCGCTTGTCATTCCGACTCGATAACAACAGGTCAAACGGCACATCAGCATGATTGAGCGCTGCAATTGTGTCAGCACGTACCTGACGACATAACTGGCGCACAGACATCGCTGGAACAACCCGCGCACGATAAACCTGGGTGGTCACAAAAAAACCGATAATATCTTGAACTTCCTCACGCGAGCGCCCAGATGAAGGTACGCCGACAGCAAATTCTTCCTGGCCACTATAACGGGCCAGCAATATCTGCCATGCCATCAACAGCACGACAAAGGGGGTACATTGTTCAGCGCGACAGAACGCTAGCACTCTCGCAACAAATGCCGTGTCAATGTTGAAATCTATGGCTGCGCCTTCAAAGCTCTGGCTGGGCGGGCGCTGAAAATCAAGCGGCAGATTCAGCGGTGGTACTGCTTCACCAAGATACCGGTTCCAATAATCAAGCCCCCTCGCCAACACACCGGTGCTCGCATACTCACGTTGCCATATGGCGTAATCGATATACTGCCATGGCATAGGTGCCAGATTGGGCACGGTGTCCTGCCGCAATGCGCATCGGTAAGCATCGCTCAAATCACGGGCAAGGATGGGATTAGACCAGGCATCAGAGACAATATGATGCAGACAGACAGCGAGCACCTGCTCATTAGCATTCAGTGTGATCAGCGTTGCCATCATAACGGGGGCGTGCCCCAAATCGAATTCGTGTGAAACAAGCGCTTTGATGGTTTGATGCAACTGCTCCTCGCGCACGGATGATTGCCACTGCGACAAATCAATAACATTCAGTTCAAAGGGCACGGACGGTTCCACAACCTGCATGGGAACGCCATCGTCGTTAAAAAATCTCGTACGCAACACTGAATGTCGATTAATAACCCCCTGAAAAGCGCGCGTGAGCGCGCAGGTATCTACATGTCCAGTCAACCTGAAAATACGCGGCAGGTTATATGCCGTCAGTGTCGGTTCCAACTGCTGCAGAAACCAAAGTTGTTCCTGGGCGAAAGAAAGTCGCACCGCGTTGCCTTCAGCAACACTTTGCAAATCTGCGCCTAACGCATCGATTTCACTGAATGCTGGATTAGATTGTGCTTCTACCTCGATATCCATTGTCATTCCTCAGGCCTGGCTTGGCCTTGTCCCTGCGCATCTTGTGCGATGCTGTTTAACTGTTCGGAACAACCAATGGCACACAACGCGACCGCCAAGGCCTGTGGCGTGGGATAATCAAAAATTAAGCCTGGCTCGATTTCGAGTTGAAATAATTTGCGGATGCGGGCGACAAGCCGAATCACCAGTAGCGAATGGCCTCCCATTGCAAAAAAATCCGCATCAACCGGAATACACTCCCGCTTAAGCAGGTCTGCCATGTATGTAGCAAGGACCGCTTCCAGAGGACTGTTCGGTGTTGTTCCCCGGTGTTCGACCTGATCGACAGACACCGACGCCATAGCTGTAAGCGCAAGTCGATCAACCTTGCCATTGTGCAAGCGAGGCAACGCTGCTAACTGCACAAAACGCGTTGGCCGCATATGTTCCGGTAAATACCGGGCTGCGTGTTGTCGCAAGACAGCCGTATCAGCGGTTTCAATAACGTTGCTTTCGATAAAAGCAACCAATTCCACCTCGGCGCCCACTGTTCGAGCGATGACTGCCGCGTGTTGTACCTCAGGCATTGCCAATATCGCCGATGCTACGTCAGCTGGCTCAACACGGAATCCACGAATCTTAACCTGTTGATCTGTACGACCCGCCAGACGTATACCTCCGTCTGGTAACACCCAGGCCAGATCTCCCGTGGGGTATAGACGTTGTTCAGACTGCCAGGGACTGGCTACGAGTACGTCATCCATCGCTTTGTTCAAATAACCACGACAGACCTGTGCGCCAGACACATGCAGTTCACCCTGAGCACCGACGGGTACTGGCAGTCGATTAGCATCAAGTACATACACACAGTTATTAGCTAACACATTTGAGAGTGGCGATGTTTCTGGCTCTGCTTCGATACTGCCAACACGGTGCACCATCACGCCAACGGTGGTCTCCGTTGGGCCATAGTGGTTGTAAATAACACCCTCTGGCGCCAATAAAGCAATACGTTCCAGCAGGCTGCGTGAGGGGGCTTCCCCTCCCAGCACCAGTGTGTTCGGCAACTTAAGCATGCCGCCATCCAACAGTGCCTCCAGATGCGACGGCACAATCTTCAGCGAATCGACAGCATACTTGCTAATGAAATGTCCAAATGCCAGGGCATCCCTGGTCTCGCTTTCATCGGCTATAGCCAGACATGCGCCGTTATACAAGGCCCCAAACAACGCGGTATTGCCGAGATCAGCAGCCGTCGAACTGACTAAACCCCAACAACGGCACCCCTCCAGTTGCATTGCAAAAGTCGCTGCAGCGACATAATTCAGCAACTGTCGCTGTTCGATCACCACGCCCTTGGGTTGGCCTGTTGAACCGGATGTGTAGAGCACATAAGCAACATCACTGGGTTTAGGTTCGTACGCAGGAGGATCAATAGAAAAGCCTTCAAGATCGATATCTGCCATGGCTACGGTGGGTCTCTCACCGTCTTCAGTGCCCTGCGCCGTGCACAATACCAATGCCGGATCGGCATCGGTCACTACAGCTTTTGTGCGCTCCGGGGGCCAAGCCGGTTCTAACGGCAAATACCCCGCCCCGATTTTCCAGGTCGCCAGTATTGCAACGATCAGGTCCCTTGATCGCGGCAGGTCCAGTGCCACCAGTTCACGTTCTGCAATACCTCGTGCCCGCATCCAGTGCGCCAGCCGGCTGGAACGCACATCAAGCTCCGCGTAATCCAGTCTTTGCTTATTATCCACAAGCGCTGGAGCGTCAGGTGTCGCTTTAGCCCAGTGAGAGATGTGTTGAGACAAACTGCTTAACCCAAAATCGATGATCGGCCCCTGCCAATAGGTTCTTAATGTGTGCTCTGCCGATTCACTCAGCCAGGGTATTTCCGATACCGGTCTATCCGGCTGCTCCAGTACTCCCCTAAGCAACATCAGATATTGTTCCAGCAGGCATTTCGCCGCCGCTTTTGAATACAGCGCAGCATCTGCATGTAAGCTTAGGTTGATCGCGTCATCGGTTGATATATCAATCGCCAACGCCAGTTCAAAACAAGGCATTGGGCCAGGCAGGCTAACGACATTGAATGGTGCAAAGCGATTCGTCAGAAGGTTATCGTGATAGGTAAATCCAACCAGCAAATGTTCTGCTGAGACCCAGGTATCAATGGGGCAATACTCTTGCATTTGTATGTGTTCTTCAGTGCGGCCGGCTATGCGCAACAGCCATTCTGAAAACGTATCGTCTGCAGAACCTTCAATAACAAGCGGCAGGACTTTCTCGAAGGCCCCTACAGCCCCCCACATCACTTCGTAGTCACACCGGCAATCATGCTGCCAGCCGGCAACATACTGGTTGTACCCCGTCAGTCGAGCGAGAAGAGCCCACCACACCGTTTGCAGCAACACCTCCATTGTCACATTAGCTGTCGTTGCTGCTGATCTTGCGCGGGCCATATCAGCAGCACTGATCACCTGCTGCAAAGTGAGACACTTTTGCGCTGGCAGCCGGATTCCAGACTGTCGATAAACCAGCCGGGGGGCATGCAGACTCTCGACCCTGTCTCGGTATACTTCCCAGTATTCGCGCCCACTTGCGGCGTCCGCATCGCCCACAAGGTCTTCACGCCAGCGCATGTATTGGGAATACTGGAACAATGCCTCTCTATCGCGCTTATTCAGTCCGGCCTCGGCAATCTGTCGGGCCAGCGTGATCATACTGCCCCGGTCGGCAAGTAACGCACTAATCGCCAGTATCAGGGTGAAATGCCCGTCCTGCTTATTCACTAGAGCGGCATTTACCTGCTGCCCACGCGTCAATGCCGGAATAGTTTTCTCCAGGTCATTAACCGCGTGTTCGTCGATCAGCATCCAGTGCAGCGGCTTACTGTGCTCTCGAACCTGCATGCGCAACCCACGAAAACCAGACTCTCTGCAAATGTCCGCATGTAAAATGGCGTGGTTCTGCAGAATACCTTCAACGACATAACGTAAATACTCAGCGGTCAGTGTTGACTTAATATCAAGTTGCACAATGTTAAGGGCTGAATGCAGTGATTCCTCACCTCCCCAATAGGCAATGGACGCGCGCTGTTCCGGGCTGAGCGCACTGGAGGATGTCGATTCTTCAACTAAAACGTCCATCGTTTACTCCTGTAATAGCGGGACTTGCGTGCTGTCATTCAGCATTGACCGATTCACCATATCCCCCATGGCGACGACAATTTTACGGGGCTCTTCGTAAGGATCGCGGGCGTGTGCGGCAAGCATATTGTCCAGCATCACAACATCCCCCTGCTGCCATTTGAAACGCACTGCACATGCTTCATAGGTCTGGCCAATCATCGACATTGTTTTTTCGCTAATCGGCGACCCGTCGCCGTAGTAAACCTGTCTTGGCATGCACTGTTCACCAACCACATCCAGTAAATCCTCCCGTACCCATGATTCGAGACAACTCACATGGTGTAATTGCATTTGATTGAAAAATACCCGTTCACCCGTATAAGGATGCCGAATCACTGCCGGACAACGGGTACGTGTTTGTAAGGTGTGTTCATCTATCCAACACCATTCGATATCGAATGCCACAAGCCTCTTTTCAACATCAGCAAAATTGTCAGTCTTAAAGAAATCCTGCCAGCTGACATCCAATCCCGGCAAAAACGTGCGCACATACAACAACCCTTTGGATTCCAGTTTGTCGACTAATGCGAGTGGCAGTCGACACAGCATCTCTCGACAATCAACAATGGGGGTAGCACCACCGACACGGGAAGGGAGTTCGCAGAAAAACCACTGCTTTCTCGGCCAGCTCTCAAGATGTGAACTCTCGTTGTGGTAAAGAATCATCTGACGTTCCGGGTAAGGCGTAGAACGATAAATGTTGCACCCCCCCTTTTTCTTAGGCAGATCACCATAACTGCCGTGAAGGTCAGGTTCTATTGCTTCAGCAAAAGCTTCAAACTCTTGCGGGTTTTTAAGACCGAAATTACGAAATAAAATCCCTGCGTGCTTACACAGTGACGTTGCAATAAATTCTTTTTGGTTGCTGGCCCAGGCAACCGCATCTATATCATCGCAGATGGCCTCAACCAGCAATGGAAACTCTTTGTCAGCAGCGAGAAAAGAGGTGCGCACCAGTTGCCTGGTTGTGAGCACGGCCGATGTCTCCGTTCGCGCAATTTTATTGAGTTTATCAAGCTTGCCTGGCGGCATCGGGCCAGCTTTGCGCACAAACGAAACCTCACGATTTGATTTATCAGGCGCATCTAACAGCTCAGTGGGGTTGCCCACTATCTTTTGCATGCGCCGCAACCAGCCGGCACAGGCCTGTTGTATGGTTTCTCTTCGATACAGGTCAGTTGAAAAAACCCATTCAACACTCAGCCCATCAGTTCCCTCTTTAACAAAAACTGCACTATCAAACTTTGACGTTGTTACCGGCGCAGGCAAAAATTCCACATCGAGACCTGGAATGTCAAAATGATTCCGAGGCGTGTTTTGCATGACGAACAACATTTGCACCAGTGGATTACGACTTTTAGTACGCGGCACACCGGCATACTCAACAATGTGATCAAATGGCACATCCCGGTATTCAAATGCCGACAGCGTGGTTTCCTTAATCTGTTCAAGCCATTGCAAAAACGTTAGACCTTTAGACCACTGTGACCGCAGTGGAAGAACATTCACGAAAAAGCCCATCAAGTCTTCAAGCTGATGGTGATCACGACCGGCTACATCAGTGCCGATGACCAGATCATCGACGCCATTGTGCTGATGCAGCCAGGCAGTAAAACCTGCAAACAAAACTGTAAAAGAAGAGGTTTCATGAGCAATGGCCAAGTGGTTTACAGCATCTGCCAGCTCACCACGAATCGCCACAGACAGGGAACCCCCGGCATCAGATTCACGGCTCTCCCGCAATATATCCGGTGGCAGGGTAGAACGCGCTGGTGCATTGTTGAGGTATTCACTCCAGAAACCGGCATCCCGCGGTGCTGACGCTTCCAACCTGCGTTGATGCCAAACCGCATAATCTGTGTATTGAATTGTTAACTCAGGTAGCCCTGATGCTTCACCTGCTCGCAACGCTTGGTACAACGCGACAAACTCTTTTACAAAAACAGCTTCCGACCAGCCATCAAACACGATGTGGTGTACGCTTAGCAATAAAGCATGCTGTTCTGCACTCAGTCTCAGTAGATTGACACGTAACAGCGGTCCCTCCATTAGGTTAAAAGGCTGTGCCGACAATGCTGCCAGTTGGCTGTCAATCTCGGACTCGTGAGCAATATCGGTCACTGGTAGTTCAACAGGGCTTGTTTTCTGAACCACCATGATGGGATTACCCTCATCGTCTTCCGGATACACTGTGCGCAGAATTTCGTGACGGGAAAGTATCATCTCGAACACATGCTTCAGAATGGTTAGATCCAGTTCGCCAGATAAACGCAGGGCAGCCGCCATAGTGTATGCCGGTGTCGATGATGAGCTTCCCATACGCTCTACCAGCCATAGACGCAACTGAGTTGGCGATAAGGGAATGGTGTCCTGGCTCGTTATTTTCACTAACGGTATGTCGTCTGTGTCCAAACGCGATTTTTTTGAACGCAGGCGATCAACGTAATCGGCCTGGCGCTGCAGGCATGCGTGCTCAAAAATTTTCCGCAGCGGGATATTGACTCCCATCACAGCGCGAACTCGGGATGTCAGCATCGTAGCTGTTAAAGAATGCCCACCTAATTCGAAGAAGTTGTCGTGTCGGCCAACGCGTTCCACGCCTAACACTTCACCCCAGATGTGTGCCAGCGCCGCTTCCACCTCACCCTGTGGAGGCTCATACTCAGCATTACCGGTCATGTCGCATTCGGGTAAAGCTTTACGATCCACCTTGCCGTTGGCATTAAGCGGCAGGGTATCCAGCACCGCAATCCCACTCGGTACCATATACTCCGGCAAAACCTGATGAAGGCGTTCGCGAAGCTCGGTGCCATCAACAGCCTTTCCTTTCACCGCAGAAACATATGCGATCAATCGCATGCCACTGGCACTGTCCCTGGCTACCACGACGGCTTCACGAATTTCAGACTGTACAAGCAGTTCAGCTTCGACTTCTCCAAGCTCAATACGGTAACCACGAATTTTTATTTGATGGTCAATTCTCCCCAGGTATTCCAATTGACCCTTGCTGTTCCAACACACAAGATCGCCCGTGCGGTAGAGACGTTCTCCCGTGTTACTGAAAGGGTCGGCAATAAAACGTTCTGACGCCAGCTCTGGCCTGCACAGGTAGCCTCGTGCAAGCCCAATGCCGCCAATGTACAACTCTCCCACCACACCAATCGGCACTGGCGTCAAACCTGCGTCCAACACGCGAAACTCGGTGGCTGCAATTGCCTGGCCGAGATTAACATCATTGCCAACCTGGCTTGTCGCCGACCAAATCGTCGTTTCGGTTGGACCGTAAAGATTCCAGAGATCGACACCCAGGCGACGCAGTTCCAGCGCCAGATCAGGTTGTAAGGCTTCACCACCACACAACCCTTTGAGTACTTTATTACCCGGACCCGTCCATCCGCTGGCCAGCAGCAAGCGCCAGCTGGCGGGCGTGCATTGCAATAACGTAGCACCACTGGATGCCACCAGGTCAGCAAGCGATCCACCATCGCGCGCATGGTCCCGGGAAGCCAGCACGATTTGGGCTCCAGTGATCAGTGGCAAATACAGTTCCAGTGCGGCAATGTCGAACGATAATGAAGTGGCTGCAACAAGAATATCGTCCGCTTTTATGCCGGGTTTTTTCTGCATACTTAGCAGGAAATGACTGAGAGCTTTGTGACGAACCATCACGCCTTTGGGCTTTCCAGTAGAGCCCGATGTATAAATCACATAGGCAAGGTTCTCGCCGTGAATGTTGACCTGCGGGTTGTCTGTCACCCTCTCGCTCAAATCCAGTGCATTCAGTTCCAGCAACCGTATCCCTGCCCTGGCCGGGAGCACACGTTTAAGATGACTGTGTGTCAGCAGGACATCGATACCGCTGTCGTCGATCATGTAGGCCAATCGCTCACGCGGGTATTCGGGATCCAGCGGTACGTACGCGCCACCCGCTTTCAGGATAGCCAGCAATCCTATGACCATTGCAATGGAATGCTCGACTGCAATACCCACTTTCACTTCGGGTTTAACCCCTAACAAGATCAGATGGTGCGCCAGCCGGTTAGCACGGCTGTTGAGTTCAGCGAAAGTCAGTTGTTTGTCATTGCATACCAGCGCTACCGCTTCGGGTTGTATTTGCACACACTGTTCAATCAAGTGGTGCACGGGTTCTATATCAGGATAAACCGTATTATTGATGCCCCACTGAGCCAGCTGTTTCCGTTCCTGCTGATCCAGTAATTCAATCTCGCCTACCGCTTGCTCCGGCAGGTCAACCAGCGCTTCCAAAACCTTTATATAGTGCCCGGCCATACGCTCAATGGTGACAGCTGCAAACAATTCCCTGGCATAGGTAAAACAGGCTTCTACCTGCCCATCACCCAATTCAGTCGTCTGTAAGGTCAACTCAAATTGAGCGCCGGCCTCATCAAAATTCAGGCGCTCGACAGTCAAACCAGGCCAGGTGTTACTGCCTTGATCCATTCGCAAATGGTTAAACAGTACTTGAAATAAAGGGTTAGCTCCCAGTGTACGTTCAGGCCGCAGCGCTTCTACCAGCCTTTCAAAAGGCACACCCGAGTTTGATTGGGCCTCAAAGGCCGCTGTCTGTATTTGCGTCAGCAACTGATTCAGTGACAATCGCTCGTCAACCCTGGCACACACTACCTGTGTGTTGACAAAGAAGCCGACAATATCCTGCAACTCCCCGAGATGACGGCCGGCAATGGGCACACCTATACGCTGGTCAGACTGGCCGGAGTAACGGAACAACAGCACACTAAACGCCGCTAACAATGCCGTGAACAAGGTTCCCCCGGCAACGTTAGTCCTGTTTCTAAGTGCTCTTACCAGGTCGGGGGATAAGAGCGTCCGATGCCGTGCAGCGTTATAACGGCCGTCAGCCGTGCGTGCATAATCCGTCTGTAAAGCCAGCACCTGCTGCTCATTACCCAGTTGTTTGCACCACCAGTTAAGCTGGCGTTCTCCATCAGCGCTGGCCATCCAATCCCGCTGCCACAACGCATAGTCGGTATACTGGATGGGCAGCTCCGGCAGATGCGGTGCTGTACCCTGCAGTTGCCCGCGGTACAAAACAGCCATCTCATCAAGAATGATCTGGGTGGACTGTGCATCGGAAATAATATGGTGCATCGCCACAACCAGTCGATGCTCACGCTCACTGCATTTAATTAATAGCGCACGTAACAGCGGGCCTTTATCCAGATGAAATGGCTTTTTACATACCCGCTCTATTTCAGCATGAAGGCGCTGGTTGACCTGTTCAGCCGTGTATTTACTCAAATCCACGCAAGGAAGATCAATCGACAGCGAAGGGTGAACAACCTGCTCTACCAGCCCTTCACTGTTTTCCTGAAAAGTCGTTCGCAGTGATACATGGCGAGTAACGAGTTGCCTCAAGCTGGCCCTCAGCACGTCGACATCCAGTTGACCTGCAAATAATAAACCGCCACAGAGATGGTAAGCCGTACTACCGGGATCCATCCGCCATAGAAACCACTGTCGCTGCTGGGCAAAGGATAAAGGCGTACGGTCGCCCTTGGACACCTGGCTGATAACCCTGTGCGGCTTTGCTCCTGCATTGCCACGTATTCGACGCTCAAGCTCAGCGCGCTGTGCAGGATTCAACTTCTCTCGCCGGGTGGAAATGGTCTGATCGGACATAATTAATCTCTCAAGCAGTCACTGAACTTCGATCCATGGCAACATCCGTTTTTTCAATGTCGGATATCAGACCCTCCTCGACGAGTAGAGCGAGAACCTGCACAGTGGGCTGTTTAAAAAATGCGGCAGGTTGCAGTTCAACATCATAAACACTGCTTACCCTGGCCAGTAGTTGAATAGCGAGCAGAGAGTCACCACCCAGTTCAAACAGGTTGTCCTCGATACCGATGTCCCTGATACCGAGAAAGTCGCCCCAGATACGTACCAACCCGGATTCAAGACCTTCGGCAGGTGCCTTGTAGCTGGAACTAAGCGGTGGACGCTGATGCTGGGCGCGGGGGGTATCACTCGAATCAGAGTCAACCAAAGCCAGGATGTCGCCGCCCCCCATAACGAGCCGGCCCGGTAGCGGGGTGGTCGATACGATTATCTGCGGCTGTAGCGGCCCGTTTACGATGCGCTCAAAAGCCAGCACACCCTGCGCCTTACCTATGCCAATGTGCTCAGGCAGCCGCATGCCTGCGGCCATACCAACATCACGCCAGCCATCCCAGTTAATGGACAGGACTTTAGTCTCAGAAGTACGTGAGGTCGCAACAGCCACAGCATCAAGATAGGCATTGGCAGAGGCATAATCGACTTTACCCATACCACCGGCAAAGCTGGCAAGTGAGGAGCAAAAAACCATGAAATCCAATTCCCTGCCTGCAAGCGCTTCCAGCAGATTGCGCGTGCCGGTGAGTTTAGGCGCAAATACCTGTTCGACGGCATGGCGATCACGCTGTGCAATCATGCCACCGCCTGAAATACCTGCAGCGTGAATCACACCATGCAAAGCACCAAAGTGACATTGCGCTTTGTCGATAGCCGCCTCTACTTGTGCCACATCAGTGATGTCGGTCTGAATAACTAACACCGCAGCACCCATTGCTTCCAGTTCAGACACGGCTGCGGCCTGCTGCTGTGACAGGCTACGTCCGAGCAGAACCAGTTTTGCCTGCCACTGCTCTGCCAGATAACTGGCAAAAGCAAGCCCGATACCACCCAGACCTCCGGTTATCAGATAAACGCCGCCCTCTCTCAAATTCGAAGACTGCGACTCAACTGGCAACGCGACGGCTTCATAGGTTCTAACCCAGCGATGCGGACCTCGATAAGCGACAAGTGCTTCACCACTGTGCTCACTGAATTCAGCGTATATTTCTGTAGTGACCTGCCGAACAAACTGATCCTGCAGGGTCGGATTCTGGGGAAGCTGGATGTCTATTAAGCGACAGGAAATATGCGGGTATTCCTGCGGAATAACTTTACATGGCCCATACAGAATAGCTTTATCCACACACAGCGACTCAGTACCGGTCACATCTTCAAGCTGGTTCACGACAACGGTGATAGCAACTGGATGCTCGCCACCCTCGGATGCCAATGCCTGTGCCAGGGCCAGCAGGCTGTAAAAGCCACGATCCAACCTTTCTTCTGGGTTTGGCACAAAACCGTCAGTATCAAGGTTCCACAAATGATGAACACGGGAAACAGAACCGAACTGAGCTGCAACCTCACCCAGAAGTTTTGAAAAATCTTCACGGCTGCCAGGACGCACCAGGTATTGCCCTTTCTCAAGCCGGATAAAACGGTGACCGGTTTGCACTTGTACTATTGGCTGTGCAAATCTTTGCCAGTACTGCAGTAACAGCTCGCCCGGGCTACCCGCATCAGCCAGCACCAACACCACGCCATTCGACCCCACGGCATCAGCATGCAACGTTAAAGATTCCGTGCGTTTCCAGCTCGGTCGGTAAAACCAGTCCTCCAAGGTGTGAGCAGCAGAACTGTCCAGCTGATTGGCTGTGACATCCGTTCCCGCTTCAATCCAGTAGGATTCGCGCTCAAATGGATAAGTCGGCAGCGGTATGCGATGCGCATCACTGCTGCGATGAAAAGCCTTATCGACATCGATACCCGCCACCCACAGTTGTGCCAGACAAATACTTGGCTGTCGTTCATTCTGTAATATATGCCGAGGATGGCACTGCGACGCCAGCACGGGTCGGTTGCCGATGTCGGGATGCCTGCGGGTCAGTGTACTCAGCGTATCACCAGGCCCGACTTCAAGCAGTACTCGATCCGGCTTAGCGAGTAGTTCGCTCAAGCCATCATTAAAACGCACTGTGTTGCGGACATGACGTACCCAATAATCTGCACTACAGGCTTCCTCATCAGTAATCCAGTGACCACTGAGGTTGGAGACAAAAGGAATCTTTGGTTGACACAGTTCAATACCATCGAACAAGGCCTTAAATTCGCCCAGCACAGGTTCAACCAGTTCAGAATGGAAAGCACGGGAAACGTGCAAACGCTGCACTGCAATATGCTGGCCGGCCAGCTCCTGCTCAGCATGCGCAATGGCATTCGGAGCACCCGCGAGCACACAGAGTTCAGCCCCATTAACAGCAGCAATCGAGCAACCGTCCGGCAATCGGATTTGCAGCTCGGCTGCAGACAGACTGACTGCCAGCATTGCGCCAGATGCTGTTGCCTGCAACAATCGACCGCGCTCAGCAACAATCGTTAACGCATCATCAAGCGTGAATACTTCCGCTAAACATGCCGCTACATACTCACCAATGCTGTGTCCAAGCATAGCGTCGGGACTGACCCCCTGCTGCATCCACCACTTTGCCAAGGCATACTCGATAACAAACAAAGCCGGCTGCGTTATGTTCGTCTGTACTAATCGTTTCGCTGCTTCCTCTTCATTGATCGCTTCAGGAAACAGTAATGCGCGCAGATCCAGTCCCAGATCAGGCAGCAATCGCTCACAGCAATCATCGACGGTTGCCCGGAAGGCAGGCTCACTCTCATACAGCACCCTCCCCATATTGGCATGCTGAGAACCCTGGCCAGGAAAAAGAAAGGCTACTGAGGGGGATTCCGACAACACTTCACCACACACAAAACTGGCGGGACTCTGGTGCGTAAGCGCGTCAACAGCCTGCTCAGCGTTCTTTGCCAAAACCACACAACGCTGTTCAAACCGCTTGCGTCCTGCCTGTAGCGTATATGCCACATCGCTTAAAGACTGCTCGGTATGCTGTTCAAGATGGGACGCCAGCTGGCAAATGTGCGACGTTAACGCTGTTGTTGTTCGAGCACTGAGCGGTAGATACTGATAGCACTCCGTATACTCAGCAACACTGATCGCGGACGCATTCTCCTCAAGCACAATATGTACGTTTGTGCCACCGATACCAAATGAACTCACACCGGCTCGACGCGGCGTGTCACTCTCTGGCCAGGGTTTGCTTTCGGTGTTTACGTAGAATGGACTTGCCGCAAAATCTATGCGCGGGTTTGGCTCATCAAAATTCAGGCTCGCTGGAAGCGTTCGATGCTGCAGTGCCAGCACTGTTTTGATCAAGCCGGTAACACCCGCTGCTGCATCCAAATGCCCAACGTTGGTTTTCACTGAGCCGATGGCACAGCGGTTTTCGCTCTCTGCACCAGCCTGGAAAACCTGCGACAGCGCCGCCACTTCAATCGGATCGCCCAGCCAAGTGCCAGTGCCATGTGCCTCAATATAGCCAATCGTGTCCGGCGACACACCCGCTAATGCCTGCGCGGTTTCAATAACCTCAGCCTGACCACTGACACTCGGGGCAGTAAACCCAACCTTGTGCGCACCGTCATTATTGGCAGCACTGCCCTTGATCACTGCATGGATTGTATCGCCATCCTGCAGTGCATCTTCCAAACGTTTAAGCACCACAATACCGGCACCGCTGCCCAGCAGTGTGCCAGCCGCATCAGCATCGAATGCGCGGCAATGGCCATCCGGTGAAAATATCGCGCCAGGCTGGTAAAGATAACCACCATTTTGCAATAAATTGAGTGACACACCTCCAGCTAAGGCGATCTCGCATTCATGCCCGAGCAATGACTGACAGGCTGTATGTACAGCCATTAACGATGTCGAGCAAGCCGTTTGTACTGTCACAGCGGGGCCGCGCAGATTGAGCTTATAGGCAACACGTGTGCATAAAGTATCCGCCGAGCTTGCGCTCAACAGCCCTAGCAGGTCAGCAACATTACCCCCGTTCTTGAGATCGAAGTGGGGCAATAGATGACACATAAGATACAGGCAGGCACCACTGCCGGCATAAACGCCCACGCTGCCACTGTAGCGATCCGGATCGTAACCCGCATGTTCCAGCGCCTCCCAGGCACACTCCAGAAAGATGCGATGTTGTGGATCTATCAGCGCAGCGTCACGTGGGGTATAACCAAAAAAACCGGCATCGAACAAATCGAATCCGTCAAACATCACGCCCGCCTTAACGTAGTTCGAATCGGCCAGCACAGTCTCTGGAACTCCCCGTTCGCGCAATTGTTCATCGGAAAAACGCTGCACCGCTTCCACACCGTCGCGAAGATTTTGCCAAAAAACTTCAATATTGGGCGCAGCTGGAAAACGTCCTGCCATACCCACAATCGCAATTTCAAGACCCGTCGAGTCGAGTTTGCTTTGCATCAGAGAACCCTCTCCACAATACGTTTACGTTTCATAACCGCTGCGCGTCTACGCTGAACTGAACCAAGCTGGTTTCGATGGTTTATAGATGTGGTGTGCTGACCAGGTCCCTGCTCAATGCGCTTGGCCAGCGAGTCGACAGTGGGGTGTTTGAAATGCTCGACGACGGACAAACCGAGCTGCATTTGTTCTTCCAGCATGCGATGAACATTTATCAATTGCAGCGAATGACCGCCAAGGTCAAAAAAGTTATCGTGCCTGCCCACTTGTTCCACACCCAACACTTCACACCAGATACGCACCACCGTTTCTTCAATATCTCCTGACGGCGGTTCATATGCAGCGCTACTGGTCACTTCGGGTTCGGGTAAGGCCTTTCGATCCACTTTGCCATTGGTGTTGAGCGGTAATGTATCCAGTACTTCAATGACACTTGGAATCATATAGTCAGGCAGTGTCTGCGCGAGACACTCGCGGAGCCGGGCTAAGTCAATGGGCTGATCTTCCACTGTAGAAACATACGCGACCAGCCTGGTGGCACTGGCGCTGCCATTGGCCACTACCACCGCTTCCCTTATCTCAGGTTGATCCAGCAACCGAGCTTCTACTTCACCCGGTTCAATGCGGAAACCACGAATCTTGACCTGGTGGTCGATGCGGCCCAGATATTCCAGTTGCCCTTCTTGATTCCATTTCACGAGATCGCCAGTGCGGTATAAACGCTCTCCAGCATCGCCGAAGGGATCAGCAATAAAACGGTCTGACACAAGACCCGGCCGACAAAGATAACCGCGCGCAAGTCCAATGCCGCCAATATATAACTCTCCAGCCACACCAACAGGTACTGGCATTAAACTGGCATCCAGCACTCGCAGCTGGGTATCTGCTATAGGCTGACCAAGATGAACACCATGCAATACATGGCTGGCCGCCGACCAAATAGTCGTCTCAGTCGGACCATAAAGGTTCCACAGGTCGACGCCGATACGGCGCAATTGCAATGCCAGATCAAGCTGTAAGGCTTCACCCCCACACAATCCCTTGAGCGCGCCGCTGTCGGGACCAGTCCAGCCACTGGCCAGCAGCAGTCGCCAGCCAGCGGGCGTACATTGCAGCAGGGTAGCACCACTGCACGCTATCCAGTGCGCAAGTGACTCACCATCGCGCGCACTGTCCCGAGGAACCAGTACGATCTGGGCGCCGGAGATCAACGGCAAATAGAGTTCCAGTGCGGCAATGTCGAACGATAACGAGGTGACTGCAACCAGAACGTCATCGGACTGCATGCCTGGTTTCTCTCGCATACTCACCAGGAAATGACTGAGTGCCCGATGACGAACCATCACCCCCTTAGGCATCCCGGTAGAACCTGAGGTGTAAATCACATAGGCGAGGTTGTCGCCATGCATGGCAATCGCTGGGTTCTCTTTAGAGGCTCCGCGCAGATCGAGATTATCCAGCTCCAACCGCTGTATCCCGTCATGGATTGGCAGCACTGTTTTCAGGCAGCTCTGTGTCAGTAGCAGCTTGATGCTGCTGTCCGCAATCATGTACGCCAGTCGTTCGCGCGGATACCCTGGATCCAGTGGTACGTATACACCACCCGCTTTCAGGATAGCCAGCAATCCTACGACCATGTCAATGGAACGCTCGACTGCAATGCCAACCCTGGTCTCTGGATGCACGCCTAATTGAATCAGGTGATGTGCTAACTGATTGGCTCGAGTATTGAGTTCAACATAACTCAGTGCTTCGTCGTTAAAAACCACTGCTGTTGCATTCGGTGATGCCTGCGTTTGCTGTTCGATCAAGCGATGCACAGGTTCATCGTTCGGGTAACGTGTGCGGTTAATGCCCCATTGCACCAGCTGTTCTCGTTCCCGTTCATCCAGTAGTTCACATTCACCCAGCGGCTGCTCCGGCTGCTGTGCCAGCACATGCAGCACCGCCAGGTAATGCTCTGCCATACGTTCAATGGTTGTAGGCACAAACAACTCTTGCGCATAGGTAAACGCTGCTCTCAGCCGGCCATCGGCACCCTCTCGGGTATCCAGCGTCAATTCAAATTGAGCGTCATGGTTTGGAAAGTCTTCACGGCTTACGGACAGCCCCGACAAGCGCTCAAGAAGACTGTAGTCTTCTTGAAGATGATTGAACATGACCTGGAATAATGGATTGTGACTCAAGCTGCGTTTGGGCTGCAGGGCTTCTACCAATTGCTCGAAGGGCAACTGATTGGCGTGTGCATCCATGATGGCAGTTGCAGCCTGCTGCACAGCCTGTAATAACGACATTCGACAATCAAGCGTATTGCGCAACACCACGGTGTTAACGAAAAAACCTACTACATTTTGAATCTCGGTGCGGTTGCGATTGGCGACAGGAACCCCTAAGCGAATATCCAGCTGTCCGGTATAGCGATACAGCAACACCTGAAAACCTGCGAGCAATACCGCAAACAATGTAACACCGGCACTGTCAGCCAGTTCACGTAACTTGCCAACCAGTGTGTCGGGCAGCTGGAAGCTGTGTAACCCGGCCTGGTAATGCGCCACGGCCTGACGTGGGAAGTCGGTGGGTAAATCCAAAGGGGCGTGCTGACACCCCAACTGCCCGCGCCAGTAATCCAGCTGACGTTCGCGTTCCCCGCAGTCCTGCCACTGCCGCAGCCACATACTGTAATCCACATATTGAACCGCTAAGGGAGGCAGATCCACTTGCTTGCCGCTCACTGCCGCAGTGTATCGCACACCTAAATCATCCATTAAAATCTGCATCGAGACGCCATCAGCAATGATATGGTGCACCACCATCGCCAGGATATGTTCAGACGCTGGCAGCTGGATCAGTGTCATGCGTGCCAGCGGGCCAGTGGTGAGATCAAACGGCTGCTGATTGAGCGACTGTAAGATATCGACGGTCCAGCTTTCGACATCACTTGTTCCGCTTAAATCTACACGCTGTAACGCCAGACGCGGCACCGCTTCTACATACTGTTCCACTTCACCATTAGCGCCCTCCTGGAATAATGTGCGCAGAGATTCATGCCGCTGTGCCAGAGCGTCGACAGCAGTAGCCAAAGCATCTACGTTGAGTGAACCCTTCAGACGCAACGCTCCCTGAATACAGTAGGCTGTACTGCCTGGATCGAACTTCCAAAGAAACCACTGTTGCCGTTGTGCTGGTGACAAAGGTACTGGTTTATTGCGCAGATCAGGGGGCAGTGCGAATATCGGCTTTACCCTCGTATGTGAACCATCGACTAATTGCGTGCGAAGCTGCGTAGCACAATCAGCCAACCGCGGGTGTTCAAACAAGTTTCGCACAGGAAACGAAACGCCCCAACGCGCTTCAATAGCCGCTGACACCTGTGCTGCTGCCAGTGAATTACCACCTGCTACAAAAAAATGACTGTCACGGTTTACTGTTTTTACCTGCACGTTCTTCAGTGCTGCCGCCCAGACTTCAGCTAACGCCAATTCCAACTCGTCGAATGCCTGTTGCGCATCACCATCATCGTCATCGCCAGTAACAAACCGGCCATGTTCGTAAACGGCGTAGGCATCTAGAGATTTCTCCAGCCAACCCTGTCGACAAGCACTGCGTTGCAACTTACCACTGGAGGTCTTGGGCAGTGCACCTGGATTGAGCAACACCGCCACCGACAGAGATTCGCCACTGATATCGCTGACCGCCACGCTAAGCACTTCCACCAGCTTGTCGGCAGCGATCAGTTTCTGCAACCCGCGAGACACCTCTACGGCGATACCGATCCCCTCACCGTCCGGTCCATTCACCGCAAAGACGGCAACACGGCCTTTTCGCACTGCATCCACTTCGATCTCAACAGCATGTTCAAGGTCCTGCGGATAGAGGTTATGGCCACGCACAATGATCATGTCCTTGATGCGGCCGGTGACGTAAAGCTCATTGTCCTGCATGAAACCCAGGTCACCGGTCCGTAACCACCAGGTCCCACCTTGTTCAACAAACGCCTCTTCCGTTGCCTTCGGTTTATTCCAGTAGCCTTTAGCGACACTGGGACCACTGACCCAGATTTCACCTACGGCGCCATCCGCACAGAGCGATTGTTTGTAAGCATCCCGAATGCTGACTCGATGTCCCTGTATGACATCGCCACAAGACACCAGTATTTTTCCTTCGGAATCGAGAATGGCTTTACCCTTCTTCAACCCTTTATCCTGAAAAGGCATAGCCACCATACTTGCCCCCGGCTTAGCGGCCGTCACCATCAGGGTGGCTTCGGCCAGCCCATAGCAGGGATTGGCTGCGGTGATCCGAAGCCCTGCAGTACCAAAACGGGCAGTGAATATGTCCAACGTATCGTGACGTATCGGCTCCGCACCAGAGAAAGCGACCCGCCAATGCGACAGGTCGAGGGCAGACAACTGCGCAGCGTTAATTCGCTCTATACAAAGGCGATAGGCGAAGTCTGGGCCACCACTGACACTGCCTTGATGACGGGAGATCGCCTCTAACCAGCGATTGGGACGCTCAAGGAAAAATCGCGGCGACATCAACACCAGTTTGATGCCCCGATGAATAGGCTGCAGCAAGCCGCCAATCAACCCCATGTCATGAAACAGTGGCAACCAGGAGACAAATACATCGTCTTCAGTGATGGCAAGCGCCTGCTCAATGGCCCGTTCGTTGGCCATCAAATTCGCGTGCGACACCATGACGCCTTTGGGTGTCGAGGTTGAACCCGATGTGTATTGCAAAAAGGCGATGTCATCCTGAGCGGGTGACCGCAATACCCATTGATCCGCCCTGATCAGCTCAATGGTATCGACCGCAATTGACTTAACGCCGCCCAGTCCGCCAGCCTCCATGAGTGCCATAAAGTCACTGCTGGTAAGCATGCAACGGGCTCGACAATCCTGGGCAATGGCACGCAATCGTGCAGTATGCTGCTCCCGTGCCGACTGTGGCGGAAAGACCGGTACCGCAATCAATCCGGCATAGAGGCACGCAAAAAATGCCACTACATAGTGATCATCGTTATCTAACAGCAGTAATACCCGGTCACCCGGTTGATATTGCTGCTGCAACACCGCTGACACGGCGCGAACACGCGTATCCAGTTGCTGATAGCTAATCGCACTGTCAACGGGCGCACCCTCTTTCTCCGTAACAACGACCAGAGCTGTATCATTTGGCCGCGCAGCGGCCAGTGCCTGCAAATGATCAACAAAATTATCGCACCCCTGACGTATTACGTTAGTCTGGATTTCAGCTTCTACGGTCACGCTATATTCTCCCCCGGAACTCCGTCGATAGTGCCGTGACTGCGTTGTAAAGCCACGACGTGCGTGGTCGCCAATCACATGCCTCAACCGGTGTGACCAGAGCAAACGGCAGCAACCGGGCATGGATGCGCTCAGGAATAGCGTCAGGCGATAACAGTTCGCACATGCCTCTCCTCCTTGAGTACTTCACTAAGACCCTGCACTACGGTCGCCAGCACTTGCTGCTCATGTTCACGGATAAAGAAATGCCCGCCATCAAACCATGTCAGAGCAAAGCGATCGCGCGCTTCATCACGCCATGCCTCAATGCGCGGTAGCGTTATAGCATCGTAACGTCCGGCCAAAACGTGTATGGGTATCGCAACTGAGCTGGCTTCATGGCTTTTGCAGTAGTTAAAGCTCTCACACACACGATAATCCGCCCGTAATGCATCGAGAGTGAGACCAAGCAATTCGGGACTGGCAAATACTTCCGCTGGCGTACCACCCTGCTTATGTAGATCCGCGATCAACGCCGCATCACTGTGCGTATCGGGAAAGCGACTAAGGTCCCAATACGCCGGTGAAGGGCAACCGGAAGCAAATAGTATTGCCGGCAGGCAGGTGCCCATAGAGTGCAGACGCAAGGTGATGCCGTAGGCCAACAACGCCCCCATACTGTGGCCAAAGAGGGCCCAACGCTTTTCGTCCCCCGGAGAAAGCTCATCACACAGCCGAGTGACTAACGTCTGAAAACCTTGCTCAAAAGGTTCGCCAAGACGCGTACCGCGACCCGGTAATTCGACAGGCACCACATTGATCCAGGACGGCATACTGCGGCGCCAACGCAAATACATCGCGGCGCTGGCACCGGCACAAGGCAAACAATACAGATCAATAACCGGGGGCCGCATCGACAACTACTCAGCTATTGTGACAGCTGCTACCGTTTTAGCAGCATTTGGCCAGGCCCCTTTCGCCTCCTGCTCTTCCATCCACTGGCGCAGAGACAACGGACGCATATCGGTCCAGGTGTTTTCCACGTATTCAAGGACGGTTTGCTTATCACCTTTCACGCCGTCAACTACGGTCCACCCACCCGGCACAGGTTTCCAATGGGGCCAAATGGAATATTGCTGTTCGTGGTTGATCAAGACAATGAAGGTTTCATCTTCGCGATCAAAACAACTGGTGGTCATAGCCATGCCTCGCTTCGAAAATTTAGGATTTGAGGCACGGGCTTGCCGACCTCTTAATCACATGACGAGCAAGGCCTGGAAGTGTTTAAGGAAAAGGTTAGAAATATTTTTGAAGGGGATAATCTGGCGACTTAAGCACCGGTGCGAAAATAAAAATGAAACAAAAACAGCGAACACTGAACACGGAGGTAAAAGAAAGTACAGGGGTACGCCGAGCGCTAGTCATCACCTGAAGAAGTTTCTGTTTGCTCATCGACCGTAGGCACCAGACCCGTCATCAACCACACAGTGCGTGCCTGTTCATAGGCCTGCCGGTGTTCAGGCGCTTCGGCCAACCAACAGCACAATGCTGTATGCGTTTTGTCATCAAGAGGCTCTTCATGCTCACGCATCACCCAGTCAAGGGCTGTGTTCCACAGCGCATCATCGCGCGCAAACTCTGTCATTTCGCACTCACAGTTACAATTTTACCCTTAGACGATCTCAAGCCATATCTGTTAAAGGCTTCGCCTAGACAGTGAAATACAGCAGATAATTATAGCAATTGTCGCGCGAATGCACAGAATCAGCCTTCGTCGCACACTAATAAGTGTTAGGACGAAGAATCAAGCGCTTTACGGCACTCATTCAACGCATCCCGGATCATAAAGTTAACCAGCGTCGGTGATACATTCAGCATTTTCGCTATCTCACGTTGGGTGCAGCCTCTCACTCGGTATAGTTCAAACACTCGCCGGGTTCGCTCCGGTAGTTGCTTTAGAGCGCCAGCCACTACACTGAGCTGCTGGCAGTAAATGGAAATGGCTTCTGGCGTTCCGGATGCCGACGGTACCTGCCCGCCTTCTTCTGCCATAGCAAATACATCCGACTCAAGCCTGGCACGCCGATAGCGATCAATTGCCAGGTTACGCACAATTCTGTGGATATAAGCCACAGGCTTCTTAACTGTCACTACCTCATTAGTGGCGATGATCTTCAGATAAGCATCCTGGACAACATCCTCCGCTCTGGCACGGTCACCCAGTATGCTGGCTGCCATTTCACACAAACGACGGTGCGCGACAAAAACACTCTCCAAATCCAGTAACTCTTCATCTTCGCGCACCGCTAGATCCTCCAGCTTCGCAGATTAGTTCACGCACCTTAATGCAAATGATAATCATTATCGTACAAGGCTTTCATAGTAACTGAAAGCTAATTTCCACACTGAATACCCAATCACTTGGCAACTTCTGTTATGCAAAGGAAAGCTATTCTATTGAGCAGTTAAGGAAATCCCTATGATCAACACTTCCTAAACGAATAAGTAACAGGATTTTACAAAAGCATCGAAGGAAAGTGTCGATCACAACAACATTGCGGATCTACTTGCTGAGAATTAACAGCCAAGGGCTGATCTGTGTGGCTGTGGCACCGTGGGCTCGCGCCATATCACTCAAGGTAGCAACAGGGTCATCCAAACGATACAACCCAGTCACCCGCTGACTGGCAAAAGGCTCCGTCACCACAATAACACCGCTGTAGTAACGGCGGAATGAATCGACTACTTCGTTGATCGAGAGGTCGCGGGCGATTAATTCTCCTTTGCGCCATCGCGCTACACTCTCCGGCAAATGGCGAGTCAACCGCCCTCCTTCACCCCAGGTAACAGCAAGCCGGTCACCCGCCGCAAGTCTCTCAACAACGGCCGGAGAGGTACTGTGGTCATCTACCTGTACCAAGCCGTTAGCCACGCTGACTACGGTACCGCGATCAGCCATTTCGACACTGAAGGCTGTTCCCAATACGGTAGTGCGAGTATCCCCTGCCTGCACAATAAAAGGCCGCCCAGGATTATGTTGTACATCAAAAAACACAGCACCCTTGAGAATACGAACACGTCGCTCGCCGGAAGAATAGTCGATATCCACCGCACTCTCAGGGGCCAGGGTGAGCATACTGCCGTCATTCAGCTGATGAATCTGCTGTTCGCCTGTCCGGGTGGAGTAGTCGGCAGCTATCTGTAAAGTAATGCTCGGCAGCAATACCAGGATTAAACAAGCCGCAACCGCCATGCCTGACAGTGCATGTTTCCAGCCCAGAGCACGTGCTACCAATTGATTCGAGCTACGCTGATCGCCCGCAGCTTTGGCAGCATGCACACCGGTCAGCGGGACATGCTGGAGGGCGATATCCTCTTCCATTTGCCCCCCCACAACCAAGTCATTTTCAGGCCAGAGTGCTTGAGTAGCGGGTGATAAACTGCCTAACCCATCGTAAGCGCGGCGAGTACGCTCCCAGGTATCGGCATGCAACGCACTCTCATCCAGCCAAGCGCTAAATTGCTGCAGCTGCTCCATGTTATTGGGATCGTCGGCCAGCAGCACAGCCCAAGTAGCCGCCTCATCCTCAATCCTTGCCAACTCAGACTGATTGTTCATTACAATGACATTATTCACCGTGTTATTCAAAAACCAAACGCCTTATTGCTGCAGCGCCTGGGCCATAAAATACTTTTCAGGAAAACCCACCGATACCGCAAACTCTAATACTAAAAATTAGAATGTCCCTCCTTAAATAACGGCTAAGCAGTCACTTTTCCCAATAATTATATATAGGATCTAGCACATAGTAATATGAAGGAACGAAATAAGTATTATCGGGAGGGGGGCTGGGAAAGACGGCCTTGACAGTGTTTTATACCTTCTTTAACCAAGTGCTGCGCCATGGATATTGAGATGTCCAAATGCTCAGCAATTTCGCGCAGTTTGTAGCCACCGAGTCGATGCATTTCCACCGCCAGCCGGGTGCGTTCGGGAAGTTCTTCCATAGCGTCCTGCAGTCGCTCCAGCTCATGCTGTGCACAGACCTGCTGCTCCGGTGTAGCTCGATCTTCCGGGAGCACGTCCGCAATGTCATCCGTACTGTGTGAAAAAAGTGTCGCTTCAAACTGTCTGCGACGACAGGAATCCAGAGCCAGGTTCCGCACGATTCTGTACAAATAGCCTACAGGGTTTTCCCGCCACTCATCTTTCATGGCGGCACTAAACCGCAAGTAAGCTTCCTGGGTAATATCTTCCGCCCGGGCACTATCGCCAACAATACTGCCCGCGTAACTGACTAGTTCTCTTTGGTTATCCCTGTACAGGGTAAGAATTTGAGCATCCGCCATGGCTAAAAAAGTACGTCTAAATCTCGTAAGCCTCTTTAAAACGCGAGGCACATCCTCGAACCGAAAATGATAACGATTTTCATTTGACTTGCAAGTCATTTATTATGACAGCTGACCGTTTTAAGCCGGTGACACGCGCAAACAGGCCTGCATCTACAAAAGAAAAAGGATTTAACATCCTAATTATTGTAAAGACTGACGCTTTATTCGTTATATTAATTCATAAAGAAGTGCGGCTGACCACTGCAGGCAATTGACTCTCTCTTTGCCAGCAATATCACCCTCCGCGCACTGCCTATGTCTGGGCGTGTCACAACTGCTTATCGACGGCGACACATTGGGTTTGTCGCTACCAGTAACCTGCGTTTAGCGCAGCGATCAACGAGAGCAGTCATCGACGCTGTGACTGGACGACGGGCTACCATTGCAATCGATTTGAATACAAGGCATCGGCATGATATCTCGGAAAATTTGGCAGACAGGTTTGTTGTTAGGCTGTTTGTTATTGTCTTTAGCGGGTACAGCGCAAGAGCACACTAGTAATCCCGTTCACTCACCACCATTGAATCCAACCGGCACCGATACAACTGCGGACAAAGCCGGTGACAAAAAAACGGACAACGCACTTTTGGACACTGTAGGCAATGAACATGCTGTGCCAGATACCAACACGGAAACCGCTGTTGTTAATGTGACGACAACAGATTTGTCACAGCAGTTGGATGCAGATAGTGCGCAGACAACGCAACCGGTCTTACCGCACGACCTCAGCCCCTGGGGTATGTTCATGCAGGCTGACTGGGTGGTGAAATCAGTCATGATTGGCCTGGTGATCGCGTCTTTTGCCACCTGGACAGTCCTGGTCGCCAAAACACGGCAATTGCGGGTATTGGTCAAAACTCAACGACATACCTTCAGTATTGTAGCGAACGCCGATAGCCTTAAATCCGCGCATAATCAACTGGGAACTGGGTCAGGCAATACAGAACTGGTACTGGCAGCGGCGAAAGAACTGAAGCTTTCGGAAAAAGTGCTGGCTGACGCCGAAGGCATAAAAGAACGCATTGCCTCCAGCCTGCAGCGCCTGGAAGCCACTAGCGGCCGCAACGTAAGCAGAGGCACCAGTATCCTGGCGACCATTGGTGCCACCGCACCTTTTGTCGGTTTATTCGGCACGGTATGGGGCATTATGAACAGCTTTATCGGTATCTCCAAAGCCCAAACAACCAACCTGGCCGTGGTAGCACCGGGGATTGCCGAAGCCCTGCTCGCCACTGCTCTGGGCCTGGTGGCAGCCATTCCCGCCGTAGTATTTTACAATCACTTCGCCCGAAAAATTGCCGCGTACAAAGCCCTCGTCGCCGACACCTCCTCAGCTATCCTGCAACTGGTCTCTCGGGATTTAAGCCACCACGCCATAACCAGCCCACCAGCTGTTAAGGAAGCGTGATTGATGGGCGCAAAAATTCAACATGACGATGAACTGGTGGAAAACCACGAAATCAATGTCACGCCGTTTATCGATGTGATGCTGGTGTTACTCATTATTTTTATGGTGGCTGCCCCCTTGGCAACCGTTGATGTAAAAGTGGATTTGCCTGCAGCAAACGTCGAACCACAACCCCAGCCTGATAAACCGCTGTACTTAACCATTAAGGCTGACCGCAGTCTTGCATTGGGTAACGACGTGATAACCCTGGAAGATCTACCCGACTTACTACATCGCACCACCGAAGGCGATACCCAGCAACGTCTGTTCCTGCGAGCGGACAAAAGTGTGGATTACGACACCCTGATGCAAACCATGAACAAACTTCGGGAAGCCGGCTACCTAAAAGTCGCCCTTGTAGCACTGGACGGGGTGAAATCGTGAAGGATAACCTGGCCCGCCAAACCGGGACGGTCATACGCAGCGGGGCCTGGCAAAACCACACCCATGCGGTTTCAATTGTCCCCGAGATTCGAGATATCCCACAACCAGAAATCAAACCCTGGCAGCGATTGATCAGCGACGAAATGTCCCTTTGGCTATCTTCCATGCTGATTGTGTTAGCGATTTCAGCCGCCCCTTTTGCCTGGTGGCTGATACCTCAACGCAACTCTGGTCCAGCCTCACCACCTCCCGCTGCTATGGTGGTAGAACTCGCACCGGCACCGGTATCTCCTGCATCGGAACCAGACTTAACACCAGGGCCAAAGCAGGCCGAGGCTGCTCCGCCGCCAACACCTAAACCCGAGCCCCAGTCAGAAGCACCCATTCCCCCACTGCCAGCGGCCACTAAACCCGCTGTAGCGATAGCGTCGAATACTAAACCTGAAGAGCAACACATTCAGAAAAAAACAGTCACCTCTTCGCAAGAAGTCGAAGAGACACCGCCCAGTGAAAAACCAGTGAGTGTGGCTAGCGCACCACCTAAAACACAACAAGAAGATGAGAAAACAGCCGCCCCCAATCGTGGCATATCAACCCATGTTACCAGCAGCGATACCATCCCGGCCTGGCAAAACACCTTGATGCTCAAACTCAATAGCGCCAAACGTTATCCGAGCCAGGCTCGCCGATATCGGCAGGAAGGTACAGTCTATTTACGCTTCTCCATGGACAGGGACGGTAACGTACTGACAAAATCCATCGAACAAAGCACAGGGTATTCCTTGTTGGACAAAGAAACACTGGCGCTGATCGAACGCGCACAACCCCTGCCCAGCCCGCCAGAGGAAATGCAGGAGGATCAATTGGAATTTGTTGTACCTGTAGAGTTTTTCTTAAACCGTTAACCGGTGATTACGTGCTGTTTAAGCCTAAGGACTGTTTGCAGATGAATGCATGGTCAAAAATACTTTTTTAAGCGCTCAAAGGTAATGCGCACCGCCAGACCCTGTAAAAAAGCAAACGGCAATATGATCAACACCGGGTTAATACTCAAAGGCAGACTGATATAGATAACACATGCTGCGACAAATGCCGGTATGACGGATTTTCTCGCCAGGTTAAAGACGCTACTGCTTTCCCGTCCACCGCCCCACCGCCGCAGTTCACGCTCGACCAGACCATCGACTGCTCCCACCAGCATCGCACATAAAAACACTGGCAGAGAAAACACGATCAATGCCAGTCGAATAACAAAGGTCTGGGTCACCCATTGCGATGCATCAATGTAACGCTGGTAACGCGCCATCAGCCGATTGATCAATCGCTGCCATTGACTCTTGTCGCTCGATTGACCTGCATGCATGGTATTGCGCTTGAACCAGGGCAATCCACCGATTCGTTGAATAACCTGCTCTGCCAGTGCAACAACGTTCTCTTTCGCATGTCGCGTATGGTCATTGATTGCCGGATGCAAATAAGTCAGATCCGATTCAAAAACGGCTTGGGCATGCGCCGCCCCTTGCTCGGGCCAGATATACACCATACCGCCCCATTCAATCACCAGCGACAACAGCCAGCTGACCAGTAACCATGATACCAATTGCACAAACGATGAAATGCATTTGCCAATCAATCCCGGCTCTTTGCGCTTTGGCGGTGCATACGTCTGTTGTGCGGCCATGGTAATGTTAGCCCTGAGCCATTGCGCAGGTTATCGCCCCCTGTATCCCTGCCAATCCACCACTGACCGATAATCCTGACGCATTTGGTGCAGCATTTGGCCTAGATCATCGGGCAACTCCCGGTCATCCGCCTTGGAAGGCATGGGAATGCGTATTTTCCACAGCTCACTCCCTTTTAGCAGGACGAAGGCCTGTCCTTTAGGCAATGCCACGATATCCGCTGGCGCAATCATCGGCACACGACTGATGCTGATACGATCCTGATTATTAGAGGTAAACCCAAAGCCGCTGTCGTTTTCATTGCCATCGGTAACCCCCGACACAGCCATGATTTCGCTGATACTCACTTCTGGCAGCTGTCGAGTAAACATTTCACAGGTGGCAATTTCTTTAACCCCCATAATCAACATAGTGCCAATATTGCCGGCTAACTGCCCGGCCTTTGCCTCGCTGCCCAGTTCAGCGATAGGATCACTCCAGGTCTGTGTATAGAGATTCAATGCGTACCCGGCACCACCGCTTTTGTTGATCAGTGTTTTAAACTGCGGCCCGATCAAATCTGAAAACTCATCACCATGAATCACCACACTGGGCGCTTTAGCCGTGCATCGATGACTGTCACTGTCAGACCTGCCAATACCGTGTTTATAAATGTGTCCTGCCAGACTGGTAAGATCACTGAACATAGATGCGCCCACTGCCCTGGCCACTTCGGGATCCGTCAGCGCATCGAGACCGACATAGACCACGGCTTGCGAACCTATAGCTCTTTTCCACTCCAGCACCGGGCGTTGATCCTCTGTATTGTCAAGATCCGGTGCCAAAATAGCGCCGATATTACCGGTGGTCAGCTTTTCCAAAAAAGGCTTTACCGCGACAGTAATTTTCTGGAAATATTCACGATCATAGCGAAACGCGGAAATGAGTCCTTCCAGTACGGGATCAAAGGACCGGTGGATTTTTAAGTAACGAACGAGTGCAATGGCGTCAGGGTCTTTGCCCTGATCCGTACGCGGCAGCGATTTAACATGAACACCATTGCGTATTGCTTCGAACTCTTCCTCCCAGCCTTCTTCGCCATTTTGAGTCAACCAGTGCTTGCCATACGCCACTAACAGAATATCTATGTCGTTAATGTAGCGGCGAATTTTCACGAAGTCCGGCTGCTCATTTAACGCCACCAGCGCCACGGCAATAACGTTGACAAACTGCCAGGCAAACTCTCTGAACGCGCTGGCATCGCCTTCGCCTGGTAGTTGACTGGCAATACGACTGGCCACTTCGGTGATGCGGGAAAAAGATCCAACCGCATTGTAGCTCACACTCATTTCAGGGTAGCCCAGATGAAAAACCAGTAACTTCCGCCGCGCCCGCTGACATTCCAGGTAGATCCGTTTCAGGTAATCCGCATCGCCCTTGGGATCCAATACGATCACACAATTATTGCCCCGGCGAATATCCTGGGTGGTGAGTATTTCTGCCAAGCGGGTTTTGCCATGCCGCGTTCGGGCCACTACCACCATATGCCCTACCCGGTCACTGAGCGGCATGACGGCATTGGTTTCCGCCCTGATCCCAACGCCATGAATAATGGCATCCCCACCCACCGCAGGTGGGGGTCTGACGGGGTTCAGGGCGGAATCTTTTGCGGTCCAGCGCATCAGGGTGCGCAATACCGGCGTATGCTCCCAGGTAATTTCTTTACGACGCACCCACCGGGTCAAGGCCGAGGGCTGCAGATAATGCTCTGCGTGTTTATCGCGAGCCGCATACAGGCGTTCGGTATGTGCCTGGTGCCAGCGAAACCCTCTGCCCAGAAACAAAACCGAGTCACTGGTGGGAATGGCCTTTGCCGGCATGACATAACGCGGCGTTCGCTTGAGATGATGCTGATAGCGTACGACCCGCCACGCCTGCAGGCTTCGCCATGTACCAATGGCAGCCAGACAAACAGCGCCCACCAGCGCAACCGGTGGCGTCATCATAAACAGGCCCGGTGACACTAACACCATGCCCGCACCACAAAATGCTACTAACGCTGAAGCCAGTTCAACGGGCGGGCGCAGCAACACTTCCACTTCATAGTGGTCGGTCATTGCTCCCACCCCTGGCTGGACAGTAAAACCGGGTAGTGCGTTAAGCCCAGATTGTGCGCAAAACTCTCAGCGGAAGACGGTGTTAGCGGCACGCCGTCTGCAAGTGCTGTCATGCGATCAACGGCTTGCTGATCGTTGGCCTCGACTAACAGGCCCACGGCACCGATGGCTTTGAGTCGCAGGCGATTTTCCTGCAACCAGGATTGTGACAACGCATCATCCCCTAACAGAAATAAAGGCCTCGGTAAGGGCAATCGTCTGGTATATGTCGCCACCTTGCCGGGACGCATTGATGGTGTGCTGACAGGTAATGCACAGACCTTGCGTTGCGATGGCACGACGGAAGGTTGTGGCATGTGTGCTGAATGGCTTGCTCTCTGGGGCAGATACCTGGTTATCGGTTCTGTTTTTCCCGAATCATAAATCACGGTTGGTGCGGCCGATACCTGTATACAGATCACAAACACCAGCACAGCAATTCCATAAATTCTCAAAGCTGTCATTAAAAGGATCCCTCCCAGTGACGCTTGACTCGGCTGCGATAACGCTCTGCACTGGCCAGCGAACGTTCATCCTGTCCAGGGTCATGATAACGCCCAACTGCAATCCACCAGTCATGGGTCAATTCAAATTGCTCACGCAGGATCATCGCCCCAACCTGCAGATTCTTTATCGGCACCAACGCCTCATCAATGTCCTGGAAGCGATGCCAGTGCCATCGCCAACTGATTTGCATAAGCCCAAGATCAATTGCCTGCTGTTGCTGTATCGCCTGGTGGCTCATTGCTGTGGCCGCTTCAAGATTCGAGCAATAGACACTGGCACCATTGATATTCAATGCCCAGGGCCATGGCAATAACTGGCCATTATGGCGTTTGCCACTTTCCGCTAAGGCCACGGCATACAAAATATCGACGGGCACTGCGGTCGCTTGACTGATAGCATGGTAGGCAAGCGGCACATCCGCTAAGACCGTATCACTCAACGACGGAGCGAGTAATATTGCCGCCAGGCAATACGCTGCGGATAGTGTTTTCATAACCCCAACTCTTCCCTGTTGATCGCATAAAATTGCTGATTGCGCTGCAGAAAAACCTGAAAATTAGCAGCAGTGGAGTGAGGCGAAAGCGCCAGCAATCGTTTGTACAGGCCTTCGTCACGGTTGAGCGTCAGTTGCTGATGTTCCTGCCATTGGGGATTGATGCCGTGAGAACCGGCCCACGCCTGAACATCATGATCATTGCCGGCTTCACGCACATAGACATCAACACCCGTTTTCGGAATACCGGTCAGCAGGCCCATCAATTTTTGAATGTTTGACACACATCCCTGACAGGAGCGGGAAACAAAAACGAGTAATCTATCGCCCACCTTAAACCGTTGCTGCATAGCCCGCTTGGCTATACGTGCCTGTGATTGCTGATTTTGATGCGTGTAATAAGGCGCCAATAGTTGTTGATCAAATAAGCGGGCATTGGGATAAAGACGCTTAAAGGCTGCGTGATAGTCCCGCTGAAAATGCAATACCCGTTCGGTGAATGCGAATTCCTGCTGCGCATATAGCTCGGCATAGCGCCGGGACTCCTGTGCTGATTCGGCGAACATGCCCAATGCCATGAGCGGATCGATATTCGCGTTCCATTTACCCAAAGGGCCTTCCATCAATGTCAGGTAGCGCTGGTATTCGGTAATATCGAGTGACCAGTAGCCCGCCCGCTGTTCCAATACGGTAGTCTCAGATACGGCAGACTGATGCACCGGCGAATTCACGGCATATGTCATGTGGCTCAGCCCGTCGGCAAAACTGGCACGAGAAAAAATCAGTCCGGCTGACAACATGGTAACGAGCCACGGTTTGTTACAAACCTTCATGGCGCTGCCCCTTGCTGCCAGAGGCGATGATGCTCATCGACCAACTGGCTGGCTGAACTGGCTGAGACCGCGCTGACATCCGCTGGCGGAATAGATAGCATGACCCTGACTCTCAGCACGTTCATATTGCTATCAAAGGCATCGCGATTCGCACGATAGAGCTGCACCATACGTTGATCCAGTGTCATGCCCATCAATCCAACCGTGATGGCAATGCGGCTCAGATATTCCCCTGGTTTGACCGGGCCGTAATGTCTGGATAGCGGTATATCCTGGTACTGCACCCAGCGGTGATGCGCATGTTCAATCTCTTCAGCACTGACATACTGGCGGTATTCAGGTTTTAGGGTATAGGTCACCGTACGCTTCACCGGATTAACGACCAGATTGAATGCCTCACCGCCGACCACTTTGAGTGCATCAATTAGCTTAATTGGGCCTAATGCGCGATGGGCTTTAGGTAACGGCAGCAACGCCAGCAGTGATTGTGCGGTGGTGCGGTGTTTTTCATGCAACACGTGAAAACCGTGAGGCATTAACATGTAATCAACAGCGGCTCCTACCGTATCAAGCGACTGCGGTATCTGCATGTCAATCATCGTTTGCAGGGGGTACTGCTGTGCTTCGGTCGGACCTGATTGCACCATTATATAACGGCTTTCCAGAACACCGGGAAATCCAGTCTCAGCGCGTATCGCTGGCGACAGTACAACAGTCACGAGCAAGATCACTGCCATTAAATAACGCATCACATACTGCATACCCAGGCTTCCTGTTGATAAAGTCCTTACAGGATAAGCTGTCGAACCACAGCAATGGTGTGAAAAGTGTGCAGATAAAAAAGACCGTTTTTCTGGTACTTTTTTAGGCGCTACTGGTTACAACCAGGTATCGTCTTTACACGACATAAGAAAAAATTCACGCCCATCCAAACACCGATTGACCAATAGCAGCGACATGAAAAACAGGGATCAAGGAATGATCACAACCTGATTGCAGTCAGGTTGTGATCGTGGGTTACTGGGCAAAAACCAGATGATCACGAGGTTCAAGTTGCAACACCGATAACGGCTCTGTGTGTTTCAACACCACGAGTGTTTCCCATCGCACGCTGGTCACACTAATTACCGACGAGACTGACAACTGATTTTGCAGCTGGGTCAACAAAGCGCGGAGGCTATAGCTCTCAGAGATTGTGCCCTCGGCATAAATGCTGAGCGTCGAATCATCCCTCTGAATATCAACATAACCAGTATCTTCGAATTGAGTTTCTTGCAGTTTGCTTAAAACCTGATTCACAACCGATTGGTCGGCATCCGCTTTTAGCCTTACCTCACCACGCATTTCCAGGTATTCCATCATCTTTCTCCTCAACTGTGGATGAATGAGAGAAAAATGACCCTGCGGGATATCATTTCTCCCGTAGGGGTGGTACAGCTCACCTATCACACGATTGCAATTGGTATGCGCTATACCCTGGTTGTGGCAGTTAAACCACTGATTGCTATTGAGACTGCAATAGCCACAGTATTTTCATATACATTGTGAATCACGGAGGAACACAGGCGCAGCCGAGTAGTCCTTGATTCACTGATCCTCCAAACCCTTTCATGGGGTTGCAGCGCTACTGCAACCTTGCTCCCGGCGAGGGCGGTAAGGCCCAGCGGCCAGGGCAGCGCCCGATGAGCTGATTACTGCTGAACATTGTTTACCGTCCTAAATAAACAGCGGTGATCTGCTCGCGAATATGCCCTAGCTCTTTCGAGACAGCGTAGCGTGCGACACGATCATTCGCTCGTTCCTCCTCATTCAAGTCGCTTCGAACTGGACCACCACAGGCCGGTGCCGGGAACCCGGTCAACTCCCGGTAGCGTTCTTGAGCATAGCGGTGGCGTAAACCATGCAGCTTCGACAACCCTGCCGCTTCTGTCGTTTTCTCATATAGCCGCAATTGCTGAACATACATCCGATGCGATGGAATTAATGAACCTTTCCCGGCAATCAGGTGCGCACGTTTTAATACGTCACGCTGTTCATTGTTTCGGATTGGAACATCACGGGCTCGCCCACCTTTACACCAGGTGGCTTTTAAATGCAGGTGATCCCCTTTATCGGCGTAGCTTGGACTGAACTTAATCGCTTCCTCTCTACGCAGTCCAAAGGCCTGTTGCAGTTCAAGACTCATTTTAATGTGTGGATCGGCGATCATTGCCAACAGGGCTTGATCAATTTCACGGGCTTTTGACACAGTGGTGACAAAAACCCGATCAGCAATACCGTAGTAGGCGTTATCTTTTGCTACGACATTTTTCTTACCGATCTTTTCGGCCCACCACCGCAATACCGACAAGCGATTTTTAATCGTACCTGCTGATAAATCCTGCTCCAGATAATAGGCGATTAACGCATCCACATGCTTGGGTTTTAGGGACTTCACCTCCATTCTTCGAAAACCCAATGCAAATAATTGATTGGCCATGGCCTGTAGAATCTGTTGCCTGTCTGCCTGCGTGCTGTGACTGCCGTCAGGATTTCGGGAACACAGGTTTTTCAGTTGAAAATTAAGGTCTCTCATTGCCGCCTCCCTATCACGTTGCAGTCATTCTCAACACAACACATCAGGTCAGCTACGAACAATGGTTCAGTGATACACAAACCTTAAATCCATTCTTCGGTTTTTATTCAGCGGCACATCACTGAAAAATTCGCCTGCAGCATTTGTAGCAACCAACATTAAACCTGTTTACCACAACGGGAATACCAGTCAGGTAACCGGCATCATCGGTCAGTATTGGATAGTTTTTTGAGTTTGAAACACTATGAATTCAGCGTTTGCCATGATGGAAATACAACAGCCGTTAGCTGCTGTTGCTGGGTCTTCTCTGCGTTAAAGTCAGGTTTGTTTTAATGTTTCTCGCTTGTCATTGACCGGTTTACCCGGTCGTCATTCATTCTTACGTCTGGAATTCCGGTGGTACCAACCAGTAAACCCAGTCGTGTCAAAACAGAAACATACCGGTGTTAGCACAGTCTGGTTAGTGTTAATGACTGTCCACCAGGGTGAACTGATGGAGAGATAAGCGATAAAACCGCTTACCGAACGTCAAGGGACACCACTCCCACAAAACCTGAATAGCGGTACAACCATCAACAATAACAACGCGGTTAATTGCTGATTCGTTTTAACGCCTCAGACCTGTTACTGCTTTTATTTGTCAGGCAATCCTCCTGTTTGAAGTGAACTTAGTTTATGCACTGGGCATAAACACTATTTGCTCTACCCGAGCCAGGGTGCTATTGAGAATGCAATAGCCACATTATGTACTGACCAGGATGCAGAAATGCCGCATAAAAAGCTTCTATAACGTGTTCATCACTGCCAGAACATTTATCCAGCCCTTGGTCGTCAAGGGTTCGCACCCCTCGTCACTACAGAAAGCTGTAGTGACGAGGGGCCTACTAACGATTCAATGCCTGATATGCAGTCTCTGCTTTAGAAAAACTATCGCTCTTGATTTACAACCTTATTATGGAGCTTTTTAATAGCAGTATAGTAGTCATCTTGATTGAACAGTGATTGGCCCACGATAAATACATCAGCTCCAACATCGACAAACCTATCGATATTGGCAAAAGTAGCATCAGCGACGACCAAAGCTATAGTTTGGCCCATCGCATCAATCATTGATCGAGCGTTAGCAGTCGCTATGAGTAATTGCGAATAGTCTAGTTGATTGGACTCTGAACGACTTGGGATCAGTAATAACCGGTCAATGCCACCAATATACGGCTTATAGGTTTCAAGGGTTTGGTGAGACCTTATCGCTAACCCAACATCCATACCGTTGATCTTTACTTTGTCTATCCGCATCCTCTAATACTAGAGCGCCTCTTACATGAACAGATATTGACTGGACAGATAGCAGTAGAAGTTAGTGAATAAGGTCGTCGCTAAGATCACCACTAACGCACACATCAATGACTGCCTTGTGGCTAAAGCGCCTGATCAACTTGCAGGCATCTAGACCAAGTAAAGAATGTTGTTAATGCTCTGAATTACTAATGCTTACATGGATTGAATCAATGCCTGCAATAAGTAATGACTCTATTTCCTTCGAGAGATTGAAGATGTTCGCTTCCATTATGGCAGGGATAATGTGTTTCCTTTTCAAAACCACTCCTATGTTGTCCACAAACAAAATCGCTGAAACTGCCAAAATTCTTGATGCTCGCAATGCATTCAATATATAAAGTCTTATTCCATGAAAATTGTGAACTTCATACCTTCCGTTAATTAGAAATCAACGCGAACATCAACCGACCGATCAGACTTTCATCCTCTTGCAACGACACGTTAGATCTGAAGCTGCCAATAAAGTAATTCAACTACAAACCACTCTAGGAAATGTACTATGATATCTAAAAACTATTGTCGCATTTCAAACTTGATACTAGGCTTTTTCTTCAAACTCTACGATGCTTTCTGTTTTTCCACGAATTACTACAGTTCCAGCAATCTTGTCGTGCCAGCCTTGCTTTTTTGGATCGATACCAATCCAAATTAAACCAAGTCCCAGTGGCAAGGTTGCAGGAATATAAGCAAAGTACCTCCCAATAGCTTGACCAACGCTCATTTTTCTCCCTGTAGAGGAATCAACTATCTTGAGGTTGGTGACAATTTTTCCTGGTGTTCCAAGAAAGCGCAGACAAAACCATATGACTCCAACAACAGGAATAACATAACCGAGTAATACGTCCCAGAAACCATAAATGAATCGGCTCCCGTCCCAATATTCTTCGCCGTAAATAAATCTCAAAGGAAGATATAGGACGATGGCCATTAAAAATAGATCGATGATTAATGCCACAAATCGAATCCAGAATCCTGCGTATTTTGTATTTTCCATTTAACAAATCTCTGACTGGATGGAATATTTAACGGCTTTGTAATGGGCCTGATTTCTAGGGTAAAGGTGAAATAAAAATAAGATAAAAATCATAAATTACCGCGAATACCGATTGTCCCTCCAATACTGTTGCTCTTACCAAGGTGTTCAAGGCCAGTCTGTACTGAAGCTTCTCCAAACAATACCCATCGGCCATCAGCCCACTCATAAGTACCACCGACGCCGATATCAGCAGTCCAGTTATCTTCCTCAAAAACCAATGAGGTACCCGATACATCAACTTCTGTTTTATCCTTAAACTGATAATTCAAATTTAGAATGCTGTATAAATGACTGCGTCTCGCTGAACCATTTTTCTCCCAATTGCGGTCACGACTCAGCGCAATGCCCAACCGTCCGATCAGGCTTTCATCCTCCTGCAACGACACGTTAGAACCGAAGTTGTCCCCAAAACGGTCAAAACCGATGACGCCATATGTCATTTGTACCTGTGGCGTGAAACTCCAATCTTCACGGGAAAAGCGCTTGCCTGTTTCAATTGACATGATCCATCCCTCGCCGTCCAGGTCATCGGCCAGTTCAGGATCAAGATCAGAGGACAGATCGGTTTCATAACGACTAACCTGTACCTGCAAATCTGTGTAGGCCTGGTTATTCCCATACCAGGTTGCGGTCAAGCCTGCACCATAACCACGGCTGTCAACACTGGCATCCCCTGCTGGTGAAGAAGCATCGGTATCAGCCTCTGTATAATGGGCTGTTATGCCACCGACCCAGGCACCCTTTTGATTATTTACCAATGGAACGTCATACCCTACTTGCAACAAAGTTCTGGATAAATCGTACTCAGCACTCGCCGTTGAAGACGCTGCCTTCTGGTCTCGCCGCTCTCCTTCAATACGCATCCAGAGTCCATGACGGCGAACTTGCTGGGCTGTTTGCAGTGATATCCATTCAGGATTATCTGCGCGTTCCCCTGTTGCAGCCACGGATTGTATCGTACTGATAGCAGCCACAACACGGCGATTCTGTTGTGCGCTTTCCAGGTCAGTTCCCGTTACTTTTGGATGGCTTTCACCGTAGCCTATGGCGGCGACTCGCTCTGCTGAAATGCCATGTATTTCACTCAGTTGTATAGCGATGGCGTTTGCACGGCGTTCAGAAAGCCACTGGTTATAACGCTCACTACCTGCCGCACTGCTGTGCCCTTCAATAACAACACTCGTGTCAGGATGTTCCCGCATGAAACGAGCCAGCTTAGCTATTTCCTGAGAAGCACCCTCTAGCAACCGAGAAGAATCATTAGCAAAGTTGACTTCCAACTCGACTGATACGGTCTCCGTCAACATCTTCTGACAGCCTTGCTGATCAACCACAACCTTTGCCGCTGTGTTTGGGCAACGATCCAGTTCATCCACAACCCCATCGAGGTCTGCATCCACTATATTTTTTTCGATCACTGCCCAACGACGCTGACCAACGCGTTGTTGCAAAGTTGGTAGTTGGTTTAACGCTTTCAATGTTTGAGGATAAACCTCATAAGCCGTAGCCAAAGGGGAAAGGCCCGCAGACGTGCCGTTCAGGTAAAAGTTTTGTCCGACCTGGCTCAAGTCATAAGTCCAGGCACCTGATATCACAGAAGCACTGCTAAACGCGTCTGCGGCAGCCGCTCCACCGACCTCGACAACTAACACATCATTACCCGAAGCTTGCCCACTGGACACATCATTAACCACAATCAGTGTACTGCCGCCCACCACATCTCCAGTGACTTCCAGCACATCTGCTGTATCCGTTGTAAAATCCACATCGGTACGAAATTGACCACCACCCGTATAATCGCCGGAAACACGAATACGATCACCCGCATTGCCGTCCTGACTGTTGATGACACCACTGGTATTGATCAGATTACCGGTTAAAACGAAGCCGCCGCTGGTATTGAGCGTGCCACCGTTGCTTAGAGTCAACCCCAATCCTGTTTCCGAACCAACCGTCAGGGTACCGTCGGCAAAACCTATACTGCCACCATCAATCAGCACATTTTCCCAATTACGCACAGTACCAGCCGCTGCGGTAGCGGTTATGCCGTCAAACGTCAGGGTGTCTATCCAGCCATCGACGGCACTGACATCATCACCGCCATCAAAGTCTTCAGTGCCATCATAAACCGCAGCACCTGAAATGGTCGCCGTGTCTGAACCATTGCCACCAAAGAAACCGCTGTTCAATTCACCGCCGCTCCAGTTAAAAGTATCGTCACCATCGGCGGCACTGGCAGCCATGCCGTCACCATAAATGTCGCCGGTGTTTACACCGCCGGTGAGGTTAAACACATCGTTACCCAGTCCCAAAAGTGTGTCGCCAGTAACATCACCAGTGGCATCCACAGTAACAACATCGTTGCCATCCAGCAGGTCTATGGGGTTGGCTGCACTCACAACAGCGCCCGCCACATTAAATGTGTCAGCCCCTGGAGTAAAACCCATAACGCCATCAATGTTCAACGAAGCACCGGCTGCTACCGTGGCATTGTTAACGCCGTTGACAGCCCCCGTAGCTGTAATATCGACGGTACCAGCATTGACATTAACCGTATTGAAATCAGAGGCCGCCGGGCCGTTAATATTCAGTGTACCAGTGCCGGTTTTGGTCAGGGTTTCAAAGCTCTGCACAGCTCCGATATCCGCAGAGGTATTAATGTTAGTGTTAAAGGTGTCCGTACCGGTACCACCATCGACGGTGCCGGTTACGTTAGTGCCATCATGAATAGTGAAAGTATCATCACCGTCACCCAGGGTCAGGGTACCTGCACCCGAACTCAAAGTACCACTGATATCCAGCACATCGTTGCCATCCCCCAGGTCGCCATCAGCCAACAGGGTACCTGCAACTGTTACAGTATTTGCACCCACAGAACCAGTAACGCTGGCCTGCCCTGCCGCACCATCATTCAGCGTGCCATCTACAGTCAAAATCGTGTCATCGGCCATCGTGACGGTTGGCACACCCAGGGCGCCATCTACATCCAATGTGCCACCATTCAGGGTTGTACCGCCGCTAAAGGTTTCGCTACCGGTAATGGTCAAAATGCCGGTATTGTCTTTTTGCAGGCTCTCGAAGTTGTCGATATTACTGCCGTCAAAGGTAACGGTAGCGGTGTTATTCACCACAACCGTATCCGTACCTGTATTGCCATCAATGGCATTGGCAAGGCCACTTAAATCGGCACCATCGCGCAAGATCAGGGTATCGTCACCATCCATCAGGTCAAAGGTGCCTGTGCCTGTTACCATACCGGCAATATCGACAGTATCGTCCCCGCCCGTGCCGGTATAGGCCCCCACAATTTGCAGGGTGGAATTGCTGGCAATCTGTGTATTCTGTGCCGCAACGCTGCCGCTGTTGCTGACTTCCAGCCGGCCTTCCTGAACATCCACATCGATAAAGCTGGACGGGCCATTAATTTGCAAGCCGCCAAGACCGGACTTAGCCAGCCATTCAAAGCCGATGGTGCTACCAAGGGGTACCAGGCTTGGTGCGCTGACATTTACATTGAGAGTGTCATTGCCCAGCCCGGCATCCAGTGCGCCAATAACCACAGTGGTGTCGTGAACCACAAAGGTGTCGTCACCAGCACCGAGCATAAAGGTGCCTCCGCCAGTATCCAGAGTGCCGCTGACATCCAGTACATCGTTGCCATCACCCAGGTCGCCATCGGCCAACAGAGTGCCAGTAACGGTTACGATGTTTGTACCCGCAGAGCCGGCAAAGGAGGCCTGCCCTGCGGCACCATCATTCAGCGTACCATCTACGGTCAGGGTGGTATCGTCGGCCAGGACCACTGTGGCTGTACCCAGGGTACCGTCCACAACCAGTTCGCCGTCATTAATGGTGGTGCCACTACTGAAGGTTTCGCTGCCGGTAATGCTCAGGGTGCCAGTGTTGTCTTTTTGCAGGTTTTCGAAGTTGTCGATATTGCTGCTGTCGAGGGTCATTGTGGCGGTGGTATCTACTACAACAATGTCCGTACCTATGCTGCCATCAATGGCGCTGGTCAGGCCGCTGAGATCTGAGCCATCGCGCAGGGTCAGGGTGTCATCGCCGTCCAGCAAGTCCAGCGTGCCGTTGCTGTTTACCGCACCGGATACATCAAGGCTGTCGTCGCCAGTGGTAAAATCGAACGTACCCTGTACCGTCAGGGTCGCGGCGTTGGCAACGGTGGCATTGTTAACCCCGTCAATAGCCCCTGCCGCCGCCACATTCAAGGTGCCTGCGGTGACGTTAACAGTGTTGAAATCCGAGGTGTCTGTACCGGTGACATTCAAGGTGCCGGTGCCGGTTTTGTCGAGGGTTTCAAAACCCTGCACCGCGCCGATATCGGCGGCAGTACTGATGTTGGTGTTAAAGGTGTCGGTACCTGTACCACCATCGACTGTGCCAACAACATTGGTGCCATCAGTGATGGTAAAGGTGTCGTCCCCCAAGCCCAGCGCCAACGTACCGCCACCAGTATCCAGTGTGCCGCTCACATCCAGCACATCGTTACCATCCCCCAGGTCGCCATCGGCCAGCAAAGTACCGGCTACAGTTACCGTGTTAACGCCGGTGGAACCGGTAATGGTGGCCTGCCCCGCCGCACCGTCATTCAAGGTGCCGTCCACATTCAAGGTGGTGCCATCGGCCATAGTGACGGCTGCTGATCCCAGGGTGCCGTCTACATCCAGGGTGCCATCATTAAGAACAGTGCCACCACTGAATGTTTCAGCGCCAGTCATTACTAAAGTGCCGGTATTGTCTTTTTGCAGGTTTTCGAAGTTATCGATATTACTGCCGTCGAAGGTGACGGTACCGGTGGTATTCACTACCACCGTATCAACACCGATGTTGCCATCAATAACGCCAGTCAGCCCACTGAGATCAGTGCCATCACGCAGCGTCAGGGTATCGTCGTCCAGCAGCAAATCGACGGTACCGGAGCCACTCACCACACCGGATACATCCAGGGTATCGGAACCGTTTGTGAAATCGATATCGCCGTCCGCGTTGAGGGTTGCGCCAGCCGCAACCGTAGCTGAATTCACATTGCTTGCCGCACTCCCTGCCTCGACGTCCAAAGTGCCGTCATTGACATTAACGATTGAAAAGTTAGAGGTTCCGGGGCCAGTTATATCCAGTTCCCCTGCCCCGGTTTTGTCCAAAATCTCAAAATTAGTGGCCTGAGCCAAGGTGCCGGTGGTAGCGATATTGGCGTTGAGGGTATCGGTGCCTGCACCGCCATCAACGGCCACGCTGACACTGGCCCCTTCCTGGAAGGTAAAAGTATCGTCGCCATCCAGCAAATCGATTGCGGAAGCACCACTCACCGTACCCGCTACAGTGAGGGAATCTGCACCCGTGGTAAAGCTGAGCGGGCCATCCACATTCAGGGTGGCGCCGGCCAGTACCGTAGCCGAGCCAACATTGGAAATACTGCCATCCGCATCCACCGTGCCAGCATTGACATTGATGGTATCGAAGCTGGAAGTGGCCGGGCCGGTGAGGTTCAGTAGGCCAGTGCCGGTTTTGGTGAGGGTTTCAAAACCCTGTACCGCGCCAATATCGGCGGTAGTACTGATGTTGGTGTTAAAGGTGTCAGTACCGGCACCGCCATCGACCGTACCGACAACCTGGGTGCCATCAGTAATGGTAAAGGTGTCGTCCCCCAACCCCAGCGCCAACCTGCCGCCAGCTGTATCCAGTGTGCCGCTCACGTCCAGCACGTCAGCACCGTCGCCCAGGTCGCCATCCGCCAACACGGTGCCAGTAACCGTGATGGTATTCACCCCCGCAGAACCCGTGATTGCGGCCTGTCCAATCCCGTTATTCAACGTGCCATCCACGTTCAAAGTAGCACCATCGGCCATCGTAACAGTGGCCGTGGTCAGGGTATCATCCACATCCAAAGTGCCGCCGTTGATGCTGGTGCCACCACTAAAGGTCTCGCTGCCGGCAACCGTCAAGGTGCCAGTGTTACCTTTTTGCAGGCGCTCGAAGTTAGCAATATTGCTGCCATCTAAGGCGAGCGCAGTGGCCGTGTCTACCACCAGGGTGTCCGTGCCGGTATTGCCATCAATGGCATTAGCCAAACCGGTGAGGTTTGCCCCATCGCGCAGGGTCAGACGGTCATCACCCTCCCGCAAGTCCACCGTGCCACTGCCACTCACCACACCGGAGATAGCCAAAGTGTCGGCGCCGGTGGTGAAGTCGAGCGCGCCATCCACAGTCAGGGTCGCGCCAGATGCCACAGTAACCGCATTGACATTGTTGACGGCACTGCTGACCGCTACATCCAATGCACCGGCATTGACGTTAACCGTATCAAAGCTGGAGGTGGCTGGGCCGATCAGGTTTAACTGGCCAGTGCCGGTTTTGGTCAGGGTTTCAAAGCCAGTCACAGTACCTGCACTGGCGGTGGTGCTGATGTTGGTATTAAAGGTGTCAGTACCGGCACCGCCATCAACAAGGCCAATTACGTTGCTGCCATCAGCAATGGTAAAGGTATCGTCACCCAGCCCCAAGGCCAAGGTGCCGGATCCCGTGTTCAAGGTGCCACTAACGTTCAGTACATCGGCTCCGTCGCCGAGGTCACCGGTTGCGAGCAGCGTTGCACTGGCGTTGACATTGACCGTATTCACGCCCGCTGATCCGGTGATCCCCGTCTGCGTCGGACCGGCGGTCTGAAGTATACCGTCGATATTCAGCGTTGTGGCATCCGCCAGGGTCACGGTGGGGGTTTCCAGTGTCCCATCCACATCCAGCGTCCCGCCGTTGAGTGTTGTCGCAACGGCATAGCTTTGCGTCCCAGCGAGCGTAAGCATGCCCGTATTATCTTTTTGCAAGGTTTCGAAATTCGCCACCTGCGATCCGTTGAAGTTTAGAGAGGAGGCGTTATCGACGACGACTGTATCGGCCCCCGTATTGCCGTCAATGCTGGCGGCAAGACCGCTCAAATCGGCCCCATCACGCAGGATAAGCGTATCGTCATCGCCTAGCATGTCGAAGGTTCCTGCACCTGTAACAACGCCTGAGATGTCAAACGTGTCCCCACCCGCCGTAAAATCGAAGGTGCCGTCTGAATCTAGGGTTGCGCTGGCGGCGACCGTCGCCGCATTTACGTTGGAGAGAGAATTCCCAGCGGCAATGTCGAGGGTGCCGTCATTGACATTCACGGTGGAAAAATCCGAAACGGCACCGCCGGTGATGTTGAGCACACCGGCACCCGTCTTAGTCAGGGTCTCGAAATTCGTCGCCTGAGCGAGCGATCCAGTCGTAAGGATGTGCGCGTTCAGCGTATCAGTGCCAGTCCCGCCGTTGACAGGCGCGCTGGTGATGGCACTTTCCTGGAAGGTGAAGGTATCGTCGCCTGCACCGAGATCCATCGTCGAGGTACCGGAAACTGTTCCGATCACGGTTAATGTATCGGCACCGGCTGTGAAACTAAGAGCGCCGTCAGCGTTAAGTGTCGCGCCGCCAAGCACGGTCGCCATGTTGACATTCGTAATAGCACTTACAGCATCAATATCCAAAGTGCCGGCATTGACATTGACCGTATCGAAACTTGATCCGGCGGGACCAACGACCTCTAACGCGCCCGAACCGAATTTGATCAGGCTCTCAAATCCGGCGGCGGCACCGAAAGTCGCCGATGTCGAAATGTCGGCGTTAACAACATCGGTCCCAACACCACCGTCAATCGCACTTGTCAGACCACTCAAATCCGCACCGTCACGTAAAGTCAACGTGTCATCGCCGTCCAGCAGGTCGAACGCACCCGCACCGGTGAGCGTACCCGAAACGTCGAAAGTGTCGATACCCGTCGTGAAAGAGAACGACCCCGCCAGATTAACCGTCACGCCGGAAGCGACGGTGGCCGCCCCCACATCAATGATCGACCCACCGACGGCCACGTTGAGCACGCCGGCGTTGACATTGACCGTACTGATATTCGACGCACCGGCCCCGTCGACAACAAGCGTGCCGGCACCAGTCTTGGTCAGCGTTTCGAAGTCGGTCATGCGATCCACGGTTCCCGTCGCCGCCAACGCGATATCCGCATTCACCTGATCGTCACCATCACCACCGCCGACTATGCCTGTGACATCCGCGCCGCCGTTAATAGTGAAGACATCATCACCAAGACCAAGCAACAGGATACCTGCACCCGTGTTCACGATGCCTGCGGTGGTCAGAAGATCAGCACCATCGCCCAGGTCACCAGCCGCATAGAAACCATTCTGGAAAGGAAACGTGTTAGCGTCGGTGACGGTGATGCTATTGACCCCTGAAGAACCAGTGAGCACCGTCGTGGCACCAGGGACATTTGAACCGAAGCCGCCATCAACGATCAGAGTCGTATCATCAGCCATGGCGAGGGTCGACCCACCAACGTAAAAACCCACATCTATAACACCGCCATTGAGCAAGACCCCATTCGTGAAAAGCAATGGGAAGATCCCGGTATTCGTCAGGACACCCGCTCCTTCCTTGGTCAGTTGATCGAAGTTGATTAGGTAATTCCCATCCAAGGTTTGTGCAACATCTGTACGAAAGATCAATGTGGCGTTGCCCGTTCCAGGATTGATACCACCAGGGAAATTAGCATCATCATAAATGATCACCGTATTGTCGCCGCCGTTCATTCTGATGATATTGTTGGCCATGCCCGACAGGAAGATTAGGGTGTCATCGCCCAGTCCTAAGTCAACATCGGATGAGATGGTCGCGCCGTTTATGGTTATCTGATCATTTCCGCCAAGGGTGTTGAGCGTTGTAGTCGGCGTGTTGGTCGCATCGCAAAGAACAGTGTCATCTCCTCCCGTCCCCGAAATGGCAGGGCTGCCATTGACCACACATTGCGCCACAGCGGGTGTCGCTAACAACCACAAAAACGACACCGCGCCAACTGACAAGGCTACCAAAGATGGAAGGAACTCCAGGTTAGCGTTCCATCTTATAAAATTCCGACCGTGGATACTGCTTTCGAGGGAATAGACTAAATCACACTTTTCCTTTCTTATTGACGAGACTCTGGTTTCATAACTTTTTTCTAATTTCACTCCAAATCCCTTATGTAAACCCCTTTAGCTAAAGCTTAGGGAAAAACACTTAGGCAGTTCCGGGAGATTATTTTTATGAAATCCAAAATAGTTTTGGTAAAACCCAAAACAACGTTCTGCCAGGATCTAATGTAAAACTAGACAGGATCGAGTGGTGAGCAACTTGATTTGCGGTTGAGTTGCTCCTGACGAAAAACGTTTGGCGTGCAGCCATAGAAGCGTTTGAACGCAGTAACAAAATTGCACACATGCTTATAACCGATCTGCCAACCAATTTGATTGACATCAAGATTGCTCTGTATGAGTAGAATACGTGCACGCTCCATGCGGGCTTTAAGCTGATAATCCCTCATTGAGAGGCCATATGTTTGTTTAAAGCGCTCCGACAAACTGCTCTTGGACATACCCAGGTGTCGTGCCAGATCCTTGAGAGAAGGAGGTGCAGACAAATCAGTTAACAATAACTCTCTGGCATGTTCCAGCAACTCTGGTTCCAATGGTTTGTTTGGAGAATCCTTGTCATATCGGTGCAATGCGCGAATCAACAGGCATATCAATTCTTTTGCTTTCGCCTCTAAATAACTATCCCTGAGCTTGCCGGTATTATCTGCACCAGCAATTCCCCTAAAAGCTCGAAAAATGTCCACATCGATTGGTATGGAATCAAAGGTCTTCTCTTTATCTTTTTCATAGATATAACGAAGTGCCTTAGGTAGGCTTATACCGCTTAAAAAGTCTGTCTCAAGTCGCTGCTTCTGTATTAACACCTGAACCAGAGTGTACTTTGTATTAGCTTGGGCGAAATCTTCAATGACTTCATTTTCCTTGTGGTACGCAGTGCCGCAAGTTCCTTTGATATGTTTGAGTTCTTCTCCCGCCTCGCCAATAAGAACAACATCGCCATCCATACCAAAAAAGCAGATAACATAGCCTCCTGGTACATAGGCCTTTACCCAACTATCCCTTCGTATCTGCAAATCCAGCACACGTATAATAAGCCCGTCAAAGATTCTATAGACGTGTTCGAACCCGACCTCATCATCATTCTCTCGACGCACTCGAAAATGGTCGCAATTATCTGAGGCACGAAACCACTCAGTGTGTGGCAAGTTTTTTATCTCTTTAATATCTCTGCCTTCCCACAGTCCTGGAAAAGCAGGTTTAAAATATTGCATTTTTCCTTCCAATCTGGTGGTATTTTTACCCCATTAATAACAGAGATACTGTTCACTCCTTAAATCAGTGAAACAAGATAATCTATAGAACAACTATTTGATAACCCAACCGTAATAAACTGGATAAAGAGTGATACTCGTTACCGTATGTGCACCAGGCAACAATTTACTTCTCCTGGCTGTCATAAAAAATCCCTTCTGGAAAAACGCCGCCTGAATTGCGCCGTTTTTCATAGCTTTCGAGAATTCCACAGGTATTTTTGTCCAAGTTGCAGCTTGCTCTTAATACTCGACATTCGAGATTGTGGTGTGTATTTCATAACTGCACAAGGAAACCAACAGCCTTCTGCAGCAGTGACTGAACAATCTGATTGAGCAAAACCACTCGGTAACAGAATGATTTTAGCGGCTCAGCGTTTACCTGACATTCCCTTTATTGCAATACGTCGAGGCTATTATGATTACTAAAACCCTTGATCAATAAGTGGTTTTCCCCTAAAAATATCCGACAGATAATAACTACCAAAGTCACTGATCAGCAATTAATTGCCCGCATTCACAGTCAGGGCGTCTTGCATAACCTTACAGTAGAACCAGTGGGCAATGACCAATTTCAGGTGATTGCCAATGTATGACGCTTTGCAATAAAACCATTACTTACATCATCGACAATTACTCTGTTTCTCCAAGATCAAACGCAATCGGCTCACTATGAAAAATTCTAAATGTTAATTTCAAGCCAGTCATTCGAATCCGCTGAACTACGCAGAGCAACCTTCCAACGTTCCTCTTCTTCCCTGATGAGTTCAAAGACATTCGCCATATCAAATAACGTATACACATCCCCCACTGCCACACTCATAATTCCCTCCATAAGAAAAATTCATGACATTAACTGATTTACAACAATACTTATTTTTAAAAAATGCTGTTCGATTTAGTAGAGTGCCTGCCTTGTTATACCAAGCTATAGTCAAAGTATATGGCTTACTTCGCAACCACAAAATATTTATTTTCGGACAAAACTGTTGTCAGAAAACAATGCTTCTAATTTTTTTGATTATTGACAATAACCCAATGATTACAGATTCACAGCTTTTTATATACTAAAATGTCCTGACTCGCCGCAATATAATCACAGCCGATATCAAACAACTAGAAATCGCTTTAATACAACGTATGAGGTCAACTAATTTCCAATAAAAAATAATAAATTTTTTCAGTCCTAGACCCGAGGAATGCTAATGAGTATCCTCTAGGACTTTTCAGGAATCAAAAGAAAATATTGAAAGTGCTATGCAAATTATTACTTATAAATATCGTTGCGGGTCAGTGATCATAGCCAGTGTTTTCGCGCTATTACTCAGCGGTAAAACTTCAGCCAATGGTACAATTGGCGACCATGTGAATGACCTACAGGGGCATTTAAATCAGTACGCAGAAGAAGTCGACTGGCTACTCACTAAAGTCGATGGCATTGTCCATACTTATGAATATAAAGGCCAAAAAGCTGCTCACGCGGATGCCGTCGTCGAACACTGGGAAGCTATTGATTTTCACACGGCGATAGAAACTACCTATGTCCCTGTTTATGCCACCATTTGGCAGCGGCTGTTTGGCGTCAAACAAGCCATCGACGAACAAGCGCCGATTGCCAAGGTTCGCGATAAACAAGCCAAGTTAGAACAGTCATTGTGGCAAGCACTTGGAGCAGTTAAGCTCGCAGCTCAGTATCAGCAGAAAGGATTGTTGGCCGAAATCCAGACCACCGAATCCGAACCAACGACACCCTCGGAATCATTGGAAGACATCAAGCACCGCTTAGATCAGGTCGTTGCCAAGTACGCCGAACAATTACCTAATGCAGCAAAAACCATCGTCCACGACACCTACCAGCATCGCTTTGAAAGTATTGAAGGGACGTTGATTGCACAAAACGCTGCGCTTGCGGAAGACTTGGAAAAAGACTTCCATGTCACTCTGCCTCAAGCTCTGGACCGCAACGCCAGCGTTGACGAAGTACGCAACGTAGTTCTGGCGATGCAGGCCAAGCTCGCTAAAGCCAAGTCTTTGCTAATGCAGGCTGAGAAGAAGCGCAAGGATATATTCTAAGGTGCAACGCAGAACATTTTTGCCTGCTTTTGGGTATTAACTTGTCAATGGTTTATCCAATGGAACGCCATCAGTATCGCCAGGGTAAGCATGCAATTCAATGCGGCAGTTTTCAGCATTAAAACCGTATTCTTTGGCAATCTGTACCTTCGCCTGTTGCAGCAATGCATGGCTAAGATCAAACACGCGCCCACTCGCTATTTCAACCAATTGGTCTGTGGGCACGCATGAGCCACTGTAATTGTAAGTGTATTTTCCATCGATAAAACAGCGTTGCACGACCCCCGCATCGACCAGTTTCTTAATGCTTCCGTACACCCCCGAGAGCGACACTTTTTGATCGGAATAGCGATGCCAAATGGCTTTCAACAAGCTGTCGACAGTGAGATAGCCATCCTGTTCTAACAGCGTTTTCAGAATCAACAGGCGAATGGCGGTCACCTTTAACTTATGCTGATGCAGCAGCGCTTCCAATTTAGCATTCAGCTCAGTGTCGGCCAGCGTTAATTTTTTTTGATGGTGAACCTGTTTCATAAATTTTTCATTATGTCCCTATCAATCAATACTGCCAGGGGGAATCTGCCCCTTAGTTACAATAGCCAAAGCAGAAAGAACAATTGCGATAAACAATAAACCAACTAGCCAACGTGGACGATGACTCAATAACAACGCTAATAGCCAAGCCGCCAGGGTTAGCTGCCCCAGCCAAACCACCAGGCCAAGCGCTACTCCCTGAGTCTGCACACACCATGCACCCGCAAAGGCCACTACACCAAAGCCCAATGTGCGAACGACCTGTCTGACTGCAAGGGGCAAAGCTACATACATGGACCTCACGTTCCGATAATGCCTCGGCTGCGACAACGCTAACAGCGCCAGACCAATAAATAACAACAGAAACGTCAGTATCATTCCAGCGCAGCTCTACAGTCATCGACCACTACGTTCGGCCTGGCATAAAACACACGATCACGTTGCTGCATTTTTAATGCAGCCAGGGCAAATACCAGCCCAGTTCCTAATAAAGCCAAATCAACCCCTGCCATCACCCAATCGCCCTGCAACAAACTAACGCCCAAGTGACGTTCTGTAAGCAACATATTGGCAAAGGGCAATAGTCCGTACAGCAACGCTACACCGAATAACATTTCTACCCAGGCGCGGGACACAGGGCGAAACACCGGAAAAAACAAACACAGCGCCAAGGTAATAAACAGCATATTAACTTCCCAGTCAGCCCTGCCGGGCATACCTATCGGCAACAATCGGTTAGCCCAAAAATATACTGCGATGGCAATGGGCAAACCGACTATAGCACCGACATTTAACCGCTCTACCAGCAACAGCCCACGGGCTGTCACCACGTTCTTTGCGGCTTTTTTTTGTCGCTTAACCGCCCACAAAATCATTCCTGTTGCCACCATCCCTGTACCCAACAGGCCCGATAAAAAGTACAGCCACCGCAACGTCACTCCGGCAAACTGACCTTCGTGCAAATTGATTAATAATTCACGCAGTTGCGCCGCTGAACCCAGCGCCTGATCTTCACTGCTGTGTAATAGCTGCCCTGTCACACCGTCGTAGGTCAGCGTAGAGCCCTTGGCCAGGCCGTTGTAACCGTTCCTGGTAATCTTAATGCGCGCATTGATATCACCCCGATTTCCTGCATCGATAACAGCCACTTGATTTTCACCCCAGCGCTTCTCCACATCAGCCAGCACTGCATGGAGAGAAATAGTCTCAGCAGCTATGTCTGCAGCGACAGGATGAAAAGTATCGGCAAAGGCTTCTTCAAAAAAACGGTCTTTATTGCCCTGCCCTAGGCCATAAGTAGCCGATATCACCCCCGGCATAGTGGTAAACATGAGAAACACCAAGCCACTGTAAGTAATCATCAAATGAAACGGCAGTGGCAGCACACTCATCAAATTGTGTATATCCAGCCACGAGCGCCGCTTTTCCCCCGGCCGAAAAGTAAAGAACTCTTTAAAGATTTTTTTATGGATCACGATCCCGGTAATCAGCGCCACCAACATAAACAATGCCGCCAGACTGGTTAGCCAATAGGCCCAAACCACGGGCATATAGTGCAGAGCATAATGCATGGCATAGAGTGTTTGCCCACCGCCGGTTTCACGCACGCTCACTGGTTCCCCAACCCGATGATTCAAGGTTGCATCTTGCCAACCGCTCTTCCCTCGCCACTCAACTAACAAAAACTGTAAGCGGTCTGATGGCAGATTGACAATCCACCGAGAAGTATCGGGAGCCACTTGCTCAAGGTGTTGCTCGGCCATGATCAGTAATTGCCTTTGGCTGAGCGTTTTATCCACCCGCGGAAGCTCCGGCTGCATCCAGCGATCAATCTCGGTATCAAAATATCCCAGCGTACCGGTTAAGAATATAAAATACAGCAGCCAACCTAACACCAGCCCGGCCCAGGTGTGCAGCCAACTCATACATTGGCGAAAAGTGCCATGACCAACTGCTGCACTCATGCTCCCAGCACCTTGGTGGCAGCCACAGCGGCGCCCAGCACAAGGCAAGTTACTAACACACTCCAGCAAGCTTGCGCAGCTGTTTTAGCAGCAAATACCCACATGACCACAGCCGCATAAATCGCATAGCTGGCTAACATACCTGCCAACACAGAATCAGCCTGCGTCCCCGGTAACAGCCACGACAGTGCAACGGCGCCCAGCGTAGACACTACATAACCACCCAACAGCGCGACAATTACTCTACAAACGACAGCAGCCATTGCTCTATGGCGCGGTGAGGCAGTGTAAACTGATAACACCATGTCTAAACCTCAAAACTTCCCAATCAAGACCAGGACTACTCATCTCCAAATGAGCGGCCTTTGCATAATAGGACGAATAACACGAAGAAAAATCCATTAACAACGACAAAAAACATCGATTTTTTGGTAAGAGAGGTAAAGCTAAAGCAGCATTGAGGGAGAAACTTATTAGCAATACAAGCTTGAGTGGCAAGGACTCGTGGAACTAGCTGTTTCCAGAGTACAAGCTCAAACTGATTGTTGCTGAGGTGTGTATGAACCGCATCACTCTCCCTCACATCAAGTCCGAAAACATGTGAATAAAATTCTGACATCTGGCGTACTAAACAAACACAAACTAAAACTGCTGTATTCATGTCTGAAGTCAGGCACTGCGTGTGCTACTACATCGTTTCTTCGCGGATGACTTTATCCAGATCAGACCTTGCCAGGTTCATCCGGGCAGCCGCGCTATTCAAAAAACGATCACGATTATCACGACCTAACGTAGACAGTGAGGTGAGCAAGGCGGATAGAAACTCAGATTGTTGTTGATGCTTTTCCTTATGTTGCCTATCCAAAACCATCATCCGGTCACTGACATAGGAGAGTGTTTCTCGGGTCATCACCGATACCCAGTAATAGCCAAATGCAGCTTTGGGCGTTAAGCCATTGTCGGTATCCAGTTTTAGAGCGTCGCACAACGCAATCATCGAACCGACACGATCGATGGCATCGATACACTGGATAAAAGTGGCCTGGCCCTCGGAACATTCAAAGAACGGATGGGGTGGTACTGAGCACTCTGGCTTAGAGTTATCGTTAGGTGGGGTTTTCTGCTGCTTGCTCATAGTAGCCCCCCGTTATGCTGTTGGTGATTGCCAAGGGCGGCATAGATGGAGGTGAGAAGCGCTTTGGGCGCAATTAGATTACAATTTCGCTCGGTCATGACAATAGTCCTTCTATTGTTGTGGCAAGTCGTCTGTCTGGTGAGGTGTGAACTCTCCAGACAGGCGCAATGGTCAATTAACTCCACGGTTGGAGTAGCCGTGTAATCGATGGAATATAAATGCGTATCTATATCAAACTATCGATATCCTGTATCATAAGTGATACAAAACACTAAATCAATATTTTGTATCGAAATAGCAATATAAGGTATCGTTTTGACCCCAAAACAATGTAAAATGGCACGTGTTGCTCTTGACTGGACTATCCGGGAATTAGCCGAAAAAGCGAATGTGATGCCAAATACCGTTTCCAATTTTGAAAAAGGGCGTGGCGCACAGATTAATACGGCTAAAGCACTTGAGCAGGCATTACTTTCTTCTGATAAAGTTCGTTTTGAAGGCAATACTTGTGTTTGTGTAGATGACTAAGAGGCACCTTACTATGCACGCCATTATCAGCACTCATCGACAAGAAATTTTAGAGATTGCGCATCAACGCGGAATCGTGAATGTGCGCGTTTTTGGCTCTATGTCTCGTAATGATGCCGGACCAGATAGTGATGTTGATTTACTGGTAGAACTGGAGTCCGGCCGGTCAGGGTTGGCGTTGGGCGGTTTTTTAATGGACGTCTCTGAATTGTTGGGGCGAAAGGTTGACGTTGTTACCGAAAAGGCACTGCACCCTAAATTGCGAGGTAAAATCGTTCAGGAGGCTCAGCCTCTGTGAGCCACAAGGGTGACGCTGTTTATGTCGAGCATATGCTTTCTTGTATCGAGCGGATACTGGAGTATATCGGTGATGATAAGGCAGCGTTTTATCAATCTACCCTGGTTCAGGATGCCGTATTGCGCAACCTACAAGTCATGGCTGAATCCAGTCAACGTATGTCCGATGAATTGAAAGCCCAGTATCCCTCAATACCCTGGCGAGAAATATCCGGCTTCCGAAATATTCTTGTTCACGATTACTTAGGTATTGATTGTGATGCTGTATGGTCAGTTGTTGAGCAAGATTTACCGGAGTTAAAAAAGACTCTGCTTAGCATTTAGATAAAACCGAATGGTTGGCCTAGTTCTTCGCATCTACGCTTGAGCCAAGCATAGCTTAAGCATTTTCCCAATCATTACTAGCAACTGCTGCAATAGCATCATCGAATTTAATGACAGTACCTTTTAATACGTCCAAGGGGTCAGCAGTTTGTTGCCTTAATTTTCTAATTTCCAGTGTCGGTTTACCGTGATCGGTAATCACTATAGGTTGGCCACTTTGTTCTATCGCTCTTAGTATTTTCAGGGTGTTGGTTTTAAAGTCGCTTTTTGAAATCCGCTCCACTACATGTACCTCATAGAGTAATAAATGGCGGTGGTTATTTTAGCAATATGAATGATTATGAGCCCCTAAGTGTTGATCGCATTATGCTATCGAATCCATGACCTGTCCTACTAAGGTGCTGGTGCAAGTTTGCAGGATCAATGTGGATAACAAACAACGTTAGTCACATTGCTTAGTCTGCTTTTTTATTAAAGCTATAACCGTAGTACTCTATTTTAGCTATCATTTTTTACCTTGTTATCCGCCCGTCTCTATCTAAAATTACCATATAGAGACGGGTCTTACTGCTCATCATTTATCTGCGGCCAGACCTGCCTTGCTTTGTTAGCTAATTTTTGCACGATAACTTCATTTAAAACTTTCCTTGATATTTTGCCCATTTCTTCAATTGAAAATAAAATGTACTCTTTAGTTATGTATATTGTTTCAGACTCAATTTTCAATGGTTACGGCGACGATTATCTTCAAAAGTCGTATTTAAAAAAGTGTTTCCATTTATCTCTTGATATAGCTGAATTCAATTTGCTGTAATCAAACTGAACTCTTGACATAATGTGAAAATTGGTGGCACTCTATCCTAGCTGTTTAATATCAACTCGGAGGGTTATGTCATGCAAAAAATCAAAAAACCCCGTCTCAGAAAAGAAAGACCTCGCAATACAAATAAGCTCCGCGGTGTAGCTGGTTGGGGCGCTGGAGATGCAAACAGCTAGTATTATTTATTTCCGAACCTTGCATTTCTTTGGCCGCACCTTTTAGGGGCATTAACTTCCTTGAAGGTGCAGCTTTTAAAGCTCGTGAAATGAGTAAATGAGTGTCATTCGGGCAGTGTCTTGCGTTTCCCCAAATTCTTTCCAACTAGACATAGTGTGAAATTGATTCCCTGGGTAGAAAATTGCTCGATTGAACATCATTGGTACAAACATAGTTTGTTCCCACTTTGAGCGATCTCTACCTTCCTCCTCCCAAAATTTGATCGCTGTTTTTTCACCAGTTACTCCCTTTGGTAGCTTCCCTTTCGCAATTAGTTCCTTCGTTTGTCTGCGAGTAGGCCACATCTCTAACCCGGTTTTTTTATGCCGATAAAAGCTAGTTCCCCCACTACATTGCTCAGGAGGATTGAGAAAACAAACTCCGGCATATACAGGTCCATCTCGGTGTATATCCGTGTAAACTACGGTATCGGAGCCTCGTGTCATTCGAAACAGACATATGTGCTGCAAATGTTCATAATCAGGAGTAATTTTCAGCATTTTCCCAACGTGACGCATGTGTTTTTTAACGTCGATATTGCTAGAAGACAAGCCAGGATTGCCTCCTCCAATATTAATTGGAGTCTCAAGCGCTTGCTCTCGGAGCGCGATTGGGTTTCGATAGAAGTCATCGATCACTTGAAGGTATAGTCTTGCCATGTACCCTGATAATAACTGGATCAAAGCGTATTTAAAAGGCAATTTGCTGATGCCCCAGGCATACGAGGCAGGTAGTATTTTTTTAGCTTATGCTGTACTTGCCCAAGGGGGGCTTTCAGCACTAGAGCTTCTTAAAGAAACAAATAAGCTTAGCCGCAACCAGATAGCTTTGATTCGTCATACTATGCATACCGTACACGCCGCCCGACGAATTCCAGCTGGAGATGACGCCTATTTACAAAGGGCAAGTGCTTATGGAATAGAAATGAAGTCTGCTATTCTCATAGATGACGATAAACTCACTTATACTTGGAACAGATTTAGAACTGGTGGAGTTTTAGTCATCGAAAACTTTTCAAACAATCCCAACAGCATACAACGTCTCGCAAGTGGTTTTTGCACCACACATTGTCTGTCGCTCCTCAAGCTCTATCGCTCGGAGTATGACCGGAGAAATTGCGAGGCTACTGATGAGCGCGGCAAAGAGCTGCGTATAGAGATATTGGCTCATGTCGAAGAGCAAGCCCTAAGTGGATATCGAGATACCCCAGGAGGAGTTCTTTATCCGCTGTTTGAGTCTCACTCTAAGCGGGCGTTCTAATCATATTTTCTATACAGAGTTAGTTATTACTCGATTGGCTGAAGCTAGGCGATAGCTGCGATGGTTTAAAGGCAAAGGAAAGTGACTGAAGGCGAAGCGACAACGGACACTTCGCCATATGCTCAAGTTAAATTTCTGTTTGTTCAGCCATTTCAAGGGCGTCATCGACTTCCACGCCTAGATACCGTACGGTGCTTTCAATTTTGGTATGTTCGAGCAGCAACTGGACCGCTCTTAGATTTCTCGTTCTTTTATAAATCAAGGTTGCTTTAGTACGTCTAAGAGAATGCGTACCATAGATCGCTGATTCAAGTCCTGCTAGCTCGACCCAGTCTTTTACCAGACGCGCGTACTGTCGTGTGCTGATATGATCGAGGTTTCGATTGCGACTTGGGAACAAATAATCGTGATAAGCAAGCTGAGCCTTTTCAATCCAATCGGTCAAAGCCAGTTTGGTTCGGCTGGTAATTTCAAATTTCACCGGTTGCTGAGTTTTTTGTTGTAGCACCATGGCCCGATTTGCGATACCGCTACTATTGGATATGTCCATAACTTTGAGCTTTACCAAGTCGCAACTCCTAAGCTTGAAATCAATCGCAAGATTAAACATGGCCAAATCGCGCGTTTTTTGAGCGAGTTCTAGCTGTATTTTAATTGCCCATATTTCTGGTAACCTTAGCGGTGGTCGTTGGCCAATCAGCTTGCCTTTATTCCACGGAATGCGCGCTGTTGAATGATGGGTAAGATAATGCATAACGATTCCTCCTCTTTGTTGAAAGGAAGTCAATTATCTACCTACTCACATCGACCCTTTGTCGAAGTGGCGAGAAATAGCCGCGGAGAACGAAAACGACGCAAAACAGACACTACCATGTTACTCAGCCCCCTTTATCTATTAGACGCTTGAAATAAGACACACAGCCCCAACCTTTAACCGTAGATTCATAATTTCAAGGAGCTCCTCGATGGCTATTCAACCCCCCGATCGTGGCTTTATCTTCTGGCCCGTGGGTACTGGTGATAGTACAACAATTCGGATTGACGATACCGTTTATCTCCAACTCGATCTGCGTCATATGGCACGGTCTGAGGAGGAGGAGGATACCGCTTGGCCTATCATTGACGAACTTATAGACATCCTCCCGACGCTCGATGGAGAACCCCACCTATCGGTATTTGCACTAACGCATCCCGATAAAGACCATTGTCAGGGGTTCGAGGAACTCAATGATGAAGTGTTTATTTCCGAGATCTGGATGTCGCCGCGGACCTTCCGAGATTTTGATAGTGATGAAGACCTTTGCGAGGACGCAGAAGCGTTCTACGAGGAAGCGATGCGGCGCGTACAAGCGACAATTGCAGCTGGGGGCGATCCTGGGCCAGGTGATAGAATCCGTATCATTGGTTACGATTATTGGTTGCAGGAGCCAGAATTCGACGGTTTCCCTGAGGAGCTCCTATCAATCCCAGGTCATACCATCACCGAGTTAGACGGTAGAGATATGTCAGATGTTTTTGAAGCGTTTGTGCATGCGCCGTTTTTGAAGGACAGTTTCGGCGACCGAAATGACTGCAGCCTAGCTTTCCAAGTATCTCTTTATGAAGGTGACGGTGTGGGTCGCGCGATGTTGATGGGCGACTTGAGCTACCCTGTTATTCGGGACATCTTTGACCGAAGTGAAGCTGCCACACTCGAGTGGAATGTTTTACTCGCACCGCACCACTGTTCTAAGTCAGTCATGTACTGGAAAGACGAAGGAGATGATGAAGAAACCTTGAAGAGCGAAATGGTAAGGGATATAGGTAACGCGGCATTAAGCCCAGGGTACGTGGTGTCAAGCTCTGAACCGGTTCCATCGAGCAATAAATCAGGAGATAATCCTCCGCATGCGAAGGCGAAGAAGCAGTATTTACGAATTGTACCGAATGAATTCATATGCACCCATGAGCACATAGATGATGCTGATCCTGAACCGGTGATTTTTGAGGTGACGGAGGAAGGTTTTGCGTATGTAGGTGATAGTGCGGAAACAGAATCCATGGATAAAACGCTGAAAGCTGCTGGTGGCGCTGCCACAACACCTGCGACTGCAGCTGGGTTCGGTAGTGGCACTGACTGACGGGCAACTGACTGCTCTCGACCAAATTGAACGCATAGCTCGAACCGATAGGGCACCGATTTCTATCAGCGGGCATAACAATGAAGGGTCGAGCTTATCCATTGACGTCCGTTTGGATTGTCGTGGTTATGAACGACTGGACGGGGGTTTGCCGCTGCACGATTGGGAAGGGCTCACGATATCGGTCCCCACGGACTTTCCCTTTAAACCGCCCAGTGTGACCACAGCCCATACCCGATTCCTGGGGCATAGTCATGTTCAGTGGGGTTTTTATCTCTGTCTTTATCAGTCGACTGAAACTCAATGGAAGCCTTCCGATGGAATGTTCGGTTTTCTGACGCAGCTCGATGAATGGTTTCGACGAGGTGCAAGGAACGAACTGGATATGCCTGAAGGCCCTTTGCACCCTCCTGTCGCGTATCCGGTCGCGCCGGTCTCAATTTGTATCAATGCAGACACGCCTAGTCGCGAGAATTGGACTTGGTTTGGAGCTGCCTTATTAGAAAAGAAGAACCCCGGCCTAATAGAAGTTAACGGATGGGCACCAGTAAACAATCTAGAAGATAACCAACAGTTCGCACCAGTTATATTGCTCGATTTTGAACTGTCATTTGAATATCCGAGGACTACGCGTTATCTCTTTCGGTATCTGGAAAATAGAGGTATCGAATCTTCTCAATTTCTAGTGCACCTCATGTTGGCATCTACACGGTTACCTATCGGGGAGCCGATGTACGTGGGCATAGGAGCTCCTTCTCGTGGAGTCGCTGGGGACCCAACCAAACGGCAACAGCATCTGACATTTTGGGAAATTGAAAGTGAAGACGTCGCGAAGCTTCGAGCAGCCTCAACTGCATGTAGCGTGAGCAATGCTTACAAAGGCCAAGAAACCCCAGAAGCTCTGCAACAACTAATTAATGACGTTATTGAAGATCTTTTCAAGTGGCAGGACGAAGCTAAAGTACGCTGGTGTTCTCTATTGGAAAACCGTGAACAAATAGTTACGAGAAGGGATGAAGGTACGCCTATGGACTGGTTTCGCGGCAAGCGTATCGCGCTTTGGGGTTGCGGCGCTTTGGGTGGGCAGATTGCTGAGCACCTAGCGCGTGCAGGAGTAGCAAGGCTTTGCCTGTACGATCATGGGAGCGTCACACCGGGTATTTTGGTGAGACAGAATTTCTCTAATGCAGACATTAACGAACCAAAGGCTAACGCTCTTGCTCGGCGTATAGAGGCTATCGCGCCAAGAGTAGAGGCCATTCCAAAAGTCGAGGATCTAGTTGGCAACACGCTAATATCTAACGTTTGGTCGCAAGACTTCGATGGCATCATTGATGCCACTGCGTCTCTTGCGGTTAGATCGAAGCTTGAGTCGAAGTTGAAAGAACAAAGCGTAGGAGTTCCAATTGCGTCAGTAATGATAAGCGCAGCTGCTTCTCACAGTTTAACCGTTGTGACTCCACCCGGTTATGGCGCTGGGCCGCTGGATGCAATGCGGCGGTTGAGTTTGGCAGCAATGAACAGGGACGGGCTTATGAAATCAGTAGATGCATTTTGGAACAACGATGGTACCGAAAGTCTCCGCCAACCCGAACCGGGATGCTCCGATCCAACCTTCATAGCGTCCCATGCAGATGTTGCTAATCTTGCAGCTGAAGCGTTGAATCGAATAGCAAAAGCCATTGATGCGGCGAATGAAGATGCAATAGGCATTTTGAGAAATAGGCAAGATGATAAGGTCCGATCGTTTCGTTTCAGTCCTGATTACCGTTGGCATGCTGGCGGTATTGACTTTCGTATGTCAGCAAACGCTTGGCGAGATGTGTCGGGGTGGATTAGAAACAGCGCTCGAATACGATCGCCCGAACACGAAACTGGGGGATTGCTTTTCGGGCAGTTTGACGAAGCTTTAGGTATAGCGTGGATAAGTAACGTTAGCGGACCTCCAAAAGACAGTACCTTTTCTCCAGAACAATTTATGTGTGGTATCGATGGGGCTGCTGACCTGTGTCAAGACTATGAGCGACGGTCACGAGGAGTAATACAATACTTAGGTAGCTGGCATTCACATCCAGTCAGTAAGGCACTGCCGAGTAGCACCGACTACGCGGGCATAAGTACGCTATTTGCGGCAGCCCCACGTGATGGGGCAATGCAGCTCATGCTCATAGTAGGTTTTGCAAGCAATGAAAACGCCGAACTTGGGGCCTATATTTTTGAGAAGAGAGCATTATCTGAGCACCAGGGCGACGTTGAAATGGAAATGCAAGTGCGCGGAGGCGTAGCTCCGGCACCCAGGATCGAAAGACTGAAACAATCGATTGGATTAGCTCTCTCAGGCGGAGGGTCTCGAGCGGTTGCATTTCACCTCGGCACGTTGCGCGCTCTTGATGATCTGGATCTCCTCGACGAAGTTAATGTTATATCCGGTGTTTCCGGCGGCTCTTTAATGACAGGTATCGTTGGTTATTCAAACGCTCCTTTTAGAGATGTTGATGAAAAAACTGTTTCATTCCTAAGGACGGGGCTAGTGCGACCTGCATTACGGAAACTGGTAAACCCTAAACGTTTAATGCCGCTTATTTGGAATGTCATAGTGGTTTCTATACCGACGCTCTTGATGGAAATTCTAAGTGGATTCGTATCACGTTTGGCCGGGGTATTACCTGGAATTAGACCCATCAGTGATGTGATTTCGAAATGTCACTGGCCGCTGCGTCGCCGTTACTCAAGAACGCATGTGATGGCAGATGTTATTGAAGACATAGTAGGTTCACATACCTGTGACGCGGAAACACGTCAGGGGAAGAACATCGTTTTCAATGCCTGTGAATTGAGGACCGGTACGGCGTTTCGAATGAGTAACGAAATGTTCGGTAGCTGGCGTTTTGGATGGGCGCCGGCAGGTGAAATTCGTTTAGCTGACGCAATAGCGGCCTCTGCTGCGTACCCTGCGTTGCTGCCTCCATTCGATTGGTACAGAAAATTTGAGAAGACTGGTGTGATCAAAAAACAACGTGTGATAATTACGGATGGCGGGGTTTTTGAAAATCTAGGTATAAGTTTAATGGAACCTGGACGAAACCCAGCGTTCAGCTCGATTAACTACAAGCCAGAGATTCTAATTGCGAGTGACGCAGGAGCCGGACAGTTTACGGGTGAGGACCTACCAAGCACTTTACCAAGCCGAATGGTGCAAGTAGTAAGTGCGGTGATGCGCAAAGTCCAGGACGCTACTAAAGCGAGACTACACAATTATGCACATACCGGCGAGATTGCACGATTTGTATATGTCGGGCTTGGTCAAATAGATCACAGGGTTTATTTGAAACCAGCAAGTTGGGTTTGTCGCGAAGAGGTAATAAGTTATCCGACAGATTTCTCAAGCATGTCAGAGGAAAACATAAGAAAACTGAGTGATCGAGGTGAGGCTATAACACGTGCATTAGCTACTCAATACCTTCTTAGCGACTAGTAATATGGAATTGTGAAACGTTATTTAGTATTTCCCGTAGATTTTGATACTCGTGCTTACGCTCTCCAAGAAGAACAAGAGGGCTGGGAAGAACTTCCAAAACAGTTGCATCGAGAGAATAAGGCCAAGCTTTTAAAAGCACTTGAAAAAGAGTTTGGGTCCTATGAATTTGACGCCAAGATTGCGAGATTCAAAGAGATCGGCGCATCTCCGTTTTCTATTGTGTCCTTTCACAATCGTTTTTTTGCTGAAATTAGGCAAGCTTTTATCGTTGGTTCTTATTACCCAGCATTAACTGGTGCATGTGCCCTTGGGGAGCGTATGTTGAACCACATGCTGCTCGTTCTGAGGGACGAATTCAAACATACTCCTGAATACAAACGGGTGCATCGCAAAGAGTCTTTTGATGATTGGCGGTTTGCCATCAATACGCTGAATAATTGGGGGATTTTGGATAGTACGCTTAAGACAAAGTTTAACGAGCTCAAGGAGCTACGAAATAAATCGATCCACTTCAACCACGAAACTTATTCCAGAGCCAAATCTGATAGTCTTGAGGCGATCGATATTTTGTCAGAAATCATTGCCTTAAGATTTGGCTTTTTTCGGAAAGAACATACGTGGGGAATAACAGGAACAAAGGGAGCGCAGTTCATAAAGAAAGAGTTTGAGTCTGACCCATTCATTCGGAATTTCTATATTCCCCGATGCCCTTTGGTTGGGCCCTACTATGCTGTAAAGTTTATTGAGGCGGGAACTCTCTTTGTAGATAAGGAATCTTACTCAGATATGGACATTTCAGACAAAGAGTTTTCCAATATCTTTAATAATCGTGAGGTTGGCCAAGTAGCGCAAAGTGATCTGCCTCTAGTTGAGGGTGTCTGTCCGGTTGGCATCCTACTCCGAGATGGCTCTTATCGCCTCACAAAAAAAGTTATACCAGAGTGAGTTTCTCACCACTCTGATTTTCATTGTCCGCTTTTGGTAATCTTCTTTTGAAAGTAGCTATTAGCGGTATGTCCGTTAATGGTCGGGGGATAATACAACGTGAGAAGATACTGTTCAGTAGGCTGGTTAATTAGGTTGAAGGAATTTATAAGTCGATGGAAGCCAAGTAAAAGTTAGAATTCACAGTATAGAAACATATATTTTTGTATCTGTGATTAATGCTAAAGGAGAATAAAAATAAAAAAGTTATTTAAGCTTTTAATTCTTCTGGCGATACTGTTGGTCGTCGTTATTGTTCCTTTGATAGCAGCTCCCTTTTACGTATACGATAGACTGAATGTTAAAGAGCCAGTCGCCATCATAGAGTTTTCTGAAATTAGTAGCCAAGTATACATGGCTAATTTTTATTCAGGAAAATATTGTTTTGGAGAGAACTATCTTGTTTATGGGGATCAAGTTCAGCTAGACGCTAGTTTTTTAAAATGGAAAGGCTGGGCAGCCCTATTGGGATTTGAGTCGTCATATAGATTGGATCGGTTGTCGGGCAGGTATCGAAGTATTGAGGATCAAGAATATAAGAAAAAGAAGTACCATAAAATGACGCCAGAATTGGTATTTGATGATTTTATCGAGCCAAATCTCCGAGGTGAATCGAATTGGATTGTTGATAGCATATATGGTTCATCGGTCTATGTAGATATAGATTCTAGCCGTATATACACAATCTATAAAACAGAAGATGCTTTGGTTGCAAAATCAGAAACAAAACTTGAGCTGAATGCTAGGAATAGAATTACGGCTGCTCAGGTAAATAATGCATGTTTAAAAGAGTCTGGTATGTTCGGCTCGATTGCGAAATGGATAAATAACTTATTTGTAAATATCCTTTCAGAAAGCTGACTTGGGGGAGTTTGTGGACAGTCTGCCTAATTCAATGTCCGCTTATGGCTGAGAGCTATCTGATATCAATAGGCCGACTTCGCCTCAAACAGACGTTCGACAGGGATATTCTGGCAGACTACAATCGACCCTTAGCGGACATCCAATCACAGTTCTCAATCCAAGTGATAATAAATAGTATCCATATGGCAAGAGCACCTGATCTACGCGAAATATTTGATCCGCCCGATGAAATCATTCAAGCGGGCCTTAATGGAGATTTAGTATTTTTTGTTGGTGCTGGGGCTTCAATGCTGCTTGCCCTGCCATCGTGGGCTGGACTTGCTGGTTACGCACTCAATGATCTGAGGGACAACGATTATCTAAACTATTCAGAACTTGAGCAGCTAAATGGACTTGACCCAAAGAGACAGTTGTCTATTGCTTACTCAATTGCCGAAGACAACAAATATAAGTTAGATCTTACGAAACACCTTGTTTGCAAAAGTGATGGGGACAATATTTATAAGGCAATCAATGATATTGGTTGCCCTTGCGTAACAACGAATTATGATGAGTTATTGAGCCCGCGCTTTGTTGACAAGAAGGATGGGTCTACTACTGCAGTATCTGTTAATCGGGTGTATGAGAAAGAAAAGTTTTTTGCGAAATTGTTAAATGAACCTGGAACGGTAGTTCACCTACATGGGGCAATCACTAAACCTGAAGCTATGGTCGTTACAACTAAGCAATATCTTGAACACTACGACCATGAAAATGTTCAAGAGTTCTTGGGCGAATTATTTGAAAGAAAGACCGTTTTGTTTCTTGGATACGGTCTAGAAGAAGCAGAAATACTAGAGCACATACTACGACGGGGCTCGGCCAAAAGAACTAGTCACAGAAGACTCTTCGCTTTACAGGGGTTTTTTAGCAGTCAAAAGCCACTTTATGAGAATTTACACGCCTACTATGAAAAATCATTTGGCGTTCATTTGTTAGGATTTGTTCGAGATCATGATAATTACAAACGCTTGGAGGGAATAATAAAATCCTGGGCAAGTCAAATTGAGGTAAGGAAACCTCCCTTGGCTGCCGATCATGATTTTTTGGATGAGGTTTTGAGTAGTGAGTAAGTTGTCAGCTAAAGAAACGGATTTATTGCATCGAATTGATGCAAATGAAGACTTGCGTCCTCTATTTTTTCGAAAGGTTAAGGGGCTGCGTTGGTTCGAACCCCTAGCTGATAGGGGATACTTTAATCCTAGTGAAAATCCGAAACCGACCCCAGCTAAAGAAGAGGGGTACGTAAATATCCCATCTTGGTCTGCGATTGATTATCTTGTTAGAACGGCTCCCGAACTTGCTGACAAGGATAATCAAGAATATGCAGAAAAATTTCTCAATTTCTTAGTTGATGCTACTCGTTACGCCAGGGAGAACGAGATCAGCAATTATAGAACTTGGTGGCAGTTCGCTGAGATAATTTCACAGATTCCACCAGAATCAATTCTTGTCGAGTATTTGGATGTAATTGATTACTGGCTAGACGACAAATATGAAAACGGTTTAGTTGCGCAGGTTATTGGTGAGAAATGGTTACCGAGTCTCTTGCAAGAAGGCCATGAACATGGGTTGCAACTTTCTACGACGATTATTAGATTTCTTTATAAAGTAATTTATGTAGATAAGAAGTATGGTGATAAATCTAAGCCAGAAGCTTCACTCCGATTCGATTTTTATCATGCTCAAAAAATTAATGAAAAAGTAGCGAAGTTGGCCGGTGAAAAACTGGGTGTAGAAGCTATTCAAATTTTTGATGCGTATATAAGAAATATACTAGAAGAACTCGATAATGACGTGTGGTCTTCACTCTGGCAGCCAGCTATTGAAGACCATGAGCAGAATAAGCATCGAAACGATGCGGAAAATGTCATCATTCAAGCTTATCGTGATTCGCTCGAGAGTTATGTTCGCGTTAGCCCTGAAAGGGCGTCTACATATGTCAAAGGTATGCTCGATTCGGAATATCAGACTATTAGGCGGTTGGCGATATATATGGTTTCCAGAAATTATCACCTATATACAGATACAACTGATTCCCTCCTGAGTGCCGAATACTTAGATAGCAACTATCGGCATGAAATGTGGCATTTTTTGTCTAAGAGCTACCCACATTTTTCTGACAAACAAAAAGGGAGGTTACTTGAATTAGTAGAGGATATAACAAGGCAAGATGATAAAGGGGAGTATCATGAGGGGGCCTCTGCTTATAACAAAGCTACCTGGCTTTCAGCTATAAAAGGTTACGGCGAAAGGGAATCGCAGCTCTATACGACAAATACTGAAATAGCGAAAACAGAGCCAGATCATCCGGATTTTTCGAGCTATATGTCTGCCGGATGGGTAGTGAGAGAGTCGCCTAAAACGCTAGAGCAATTACAAGCACTATCAATTGATGAGCTAGTATTTGAGCTAACAGATTACAGAGATCCAGATAAGTTTGAAGAGCCCGGACTAGAGGGGTTAGTAAAGACCTTTAAGGATTTAGTAAAGACGGAGCCACTCAATTACTGCCTTAATTTGAACAAGTTCACTAGCCTTGATTTAGCTTATGTTCACGAGATTATCGAAGCGTATAGAGAATTATGGACAGAGAAAGCCAAATTACCATGGGACGAAGTATGGAAAAAGTTGCTTGAGTTTTGCTCTGATATCGTTATGCAAGAGCGTTTTTGGAACGCTGATAATACAGAACAGAGAGAGCCATTTGTAGCAAATCGATATTGGGTGGTGGGTGATATCGGTAGGTTAATCGAATCGGGAACAAAGTCAGATGAGCACGCATTTAGAGAAGAATATTTAGGTGACGCAGAAGAGATCCTTGCCTTCCTTTTAGAGCGAGAACATGGAAACAAATACAACGAAGAAAGCGATGCTGTATCAATATCTATTAATAGTCCTCGTGGTCGTTGTCTTGAAGCTCTAATTAACCTGACCTTACGGTCTTGCCGTATTGCGGACAAGAATAACAACAGAGACCATTCTAATACCTGGAAGCACTTTCAGCATTATTACGAGTCTGAGCTTGATCGTGCTGATTCGGAGAACCCCGAATATGAGTTTGCTACGTTGATAACCAACTATTTACCAAATTTCCTATACATGTCAAAAGAATGGTTGACCGGATGTCTTAATAGAATATTTGACCAAAGCCACTATTTAAAATGGCTGTGTGCAATGCAAGGTTATGCTTACGTTGGAACTATATATCAGGATATTTATCAATATCTGAAGCTAAACGGTGATTTTCTAAAAGTACTTGATGACGAAAACATACGGGATAAGGTTGAGGAAAAGGTAATACAAAATATTGCGATTGCATATATAAATGAGTTTGAGTCTTTCGATGATGACCATAGTCTTATCGATACATTGATAAGAAGAAAGAGAAACGAAGAAACCAATCATTTGATTTGGTTTATGTGGACACTGAGGAAAGAAGATAATTCCAAGCTAAAAGCTAAGATATATGAGCTATGGCCTAAAATTCTACAGAATGTTGACCTATCAACGCGAGAAGGTAGAAAGATGGCTTCTCAGCTATGTCATTGGGCGATTTTTGTCGATCATGTAGACGAAGAGAGAAGGCATCTATTGCTTGAAATTGCGCCATATTCTAACGAGTCTCATAACTCGTATGGCTTATTGGAAAGTATCTCGGAAATTAGTGAGAATCAGCCATTCGAGGCTCATGAGATATGGATGAAAATGCTAGAGGGTTCGGCGGCCGATTATCCAGAGGACGCTGTTAGAAATATATTCTCTAATTTACTTGCTACTGGGGCTGATGGACAGCGTAAAGCTAGGGAGATTGAAAGTGTCTATCTCTCTAGCGGTAATGATAGGCCTTCAGGTTGGTTGAGAGAGATTCGAGAAGAAAAGGGAAATATGCAAACGTAATTCTAGGTATGGATGTCTGAGTAACAAAGTTGAATTAGTAGCTTAAAAACTATCCGTTCGATAGTCCATTTCTAGTTGAAACGCAATGGGGTTTGTCTGCTTTCAACACTCTTTAGTTGAATTTAGTGCCCTCAACTATCGATCTGCATGTCCGTTAATGGCCGAACAGTGACCATGGCAACTTAGGAGATTATACGGATGTCAAATTACCTAGAGCAGAAATTCACATTGGCGTGAACTAAAGACAGAAAATGAGCTAGCACGAATGTAAATTAAGTAAACTGAACCCAGAATTCGGAATATCCGCACAAGTATTTGGGTTTTACAGAGATCAGTAAATAATGATAACTTGCTGAAAATTGGAGCTTTAGTGAAAAAAATTATTAATATCGGTCCAAAAACAAGTATTGATTTAATATCCAAAAATTGGATCGCGGACGACAATGACGAATTGGTTTTCGTGGTTTCAAAGGCATCGTCCTTTGCACTATTTGCTGAAGGAGTAGCTCTTGGTTATTTGCAAGAGTTTCTTATTTCAGGTAAGCGATTAACTATCAAGTTTCATAAATCTTCAAAAAAAATTTCTTTATCTAGTCTTCAAGACGATTCTGTTAACAGTTACATAAATATTGTTAATTTAAATATACCTGAAATTCTTTGTGGGATTTTTGGTCTTCAGCTTATATATAAATCTAGTGGTATCTACGAAGCTTTTAGTGATGTGGACGATCCTGTGCGAGCTAGGGGATATATTGGTTCTATTATCTGGAAGGTAGTGCAGAATAATAAGGGGCAGCTAGGAGATGGTAAAAGCCGATATCTTATTTGTAGGCATGATTACAGAGTGCCTGCGGTTCTTAGGGGAAGGGATGCTCTCACCTTTCCTGCATCGGACGTTTTTCGATCTAAAATTTCTCCGGTAATTGGATCAATAGGTGACGAAAAAATATCATCAGTTGATGCTAAGACACTTGTTGGTTCATGGATATATCATATAGCTGAAAATGCCTTTGAGCACGGAAGTGTTGATGCGAATGACAACTTGTTGAATGGTTATAGTGGAATCCTGATACAAAAGATTGCAACGCCTAATAAAGCCGCAATTGATAAGCGTGAAGATTTAGATGATGAGTCCAAAAAATATCTTCATAATCTTTATCAAAACCACGGATTTAAGAATACGAACACATTGACAGTGTTGACTGTAATGGATTGCGGGCGAGGCATTCATAATACGCTTCCTGAAAAATATAAGTCATTTAGTGATGAAGAAAGGCTTGAATATGCATTTATGCGCGGTGTCACTAGACACAAAATAGGAGAAGGAAGGAGCGGGTATGGGTTATTCGATTCTATTAGAGCTGCAAGAAAACTAAATGCCCTGTTAGTTGTGTGCTCAGCCAATATCTACTCTGTTAAATCATTTGAAGACCTTAGCGGTGATACTGTTTATTTTCGTAATAAAGTAAAATTCTTAAGTAAATACACAGGTTCATCTCTATCAATTATTTGGCCTTCCAAAACAAATTAATAGAGACTTTGAAATGGAAGGCGACAAGAAAGTCATTATTAAAAAGGTCCCAGACAGCGGGGTATTTGCTGATCTGGACTCTCGTTTGAAGAAGATAAATTCTAGCGGAGTTGAGTTCATTATATTTAAAGTTGGAATTGATATTGTTAACCATCTAAAAAATGATGTGAAAGACAGAGAGCAAATTGTGCGCAGGGTTGGAGATGGAGTTCCAGTGTATCTGTTGACGCTAAGTGATGAATACACAAAATATTCAATTTATATCGTTCAGTACGAGGCTTGTTTAGAAATTAATGATGAAAAACTATTAAACAAAATCAGGCACGCTGATTTTATTGATGTGTTGGAAAGATCAGATGGAGAGTGTTTTCACATGGCTGATGATGGCTTGCATTATCAAACTCCATCAGGGATGCATACGAAAGCGTTTTTAAGGCTTGCAGATGCAGTACACTCTTTTGGTCGCATGGATCGAATTAGCTATTGGATGTTGACCAGTATAAATAGCGCCGACGCAGTGCTATTTGACAATTGGAGTTTGGCTTCACTAGTTCTTCATTCACAAAGCATTTTGGGGAAACACATTAAGTTCGATTGTTTGCACCAACACATGAATTTTAATGCGGAGGATGCTCAAAAGGTAGCGGAAGGGTTGCTCGGGAAATTAAAACCCTCAAGCACTGTACTCTTGCTTGTAAGTGTTAACGCAAGCGGTGGCCATCTAACTTCGCTTTTAGATATGTGTAGGCGTATTAGACCAGATGTTTCGTTTCAAAGTGCAAGCATATACCAGATGCCTTGTGACAAGGAATTCGTACCAGCTGATATTACGTTTTGTGAGCTTACTTCTCCAGAAATGCTTTCATACGAAGATCAAAACTGCCCCTTTTGCAAGAATGGCGATGAAATCCTCTCAATAGACGAGAGGTACTATTACCCAAAACAGAGAAAGGAGAATCCGGTAAGCCTTCCCGCTAGATACGTGGATATCAATAGTGATATCCGGCCTCACCTTGATTTGCTTGGAAGAATAGATGGAGCGTTTTGTGTTCATAGAGATGATCCAAACGATGAAGAAAACCCTAGGCATCATGCCTTTTATGTTGATGTTACGAAGCTGGTAAATGATGAAGATTTTATTAGTGCTTTCAAAGAAAAAATAAGTCTGATCGAGCGAGAACGCGGTATTCCTGACGTGATTATATCTCCCCCTCATGAAGCAGCAAAAAAAATGCTGGAAATTGTTTCTAAGAGTTGGAGCAGTAGATTAGTTGAAACACATGACTTATTGAGTTTAACCCAAGACGAAGAAAAAGCATTAAAGGTTTCTCAACACATCTGTATTTTAGATGATGTGATAGTAACTGGTGCTAGGATTGATCGATATGTCAGAGCAATTCGTGAAAAGCTTAAGCTCGATACTAGTGTTTTTAAATATCTTTCGGTACTTATTGCGGTTCAGAGAGGTGAGAATGAGTCTTGCGTCGAAAAATTAAAAGACGGAGCTCTTAGTAGAAAAAATGAGTGGAGTTCTGAGTTGTATTCTGTAGCTGAAATTTATCTGCCAAATTGGGGAAAGAACGAATGTCCATGGTGCAAAGAGGCAAACATATGGGGTGAAGTTCCCCCACCTTTTGATGAGCCAAATTATTACAGAACTCGGATAGAGGCGCTAAATTCAAGCCATTCTTCAGGAATTAGTGAAGACCCGATCGTTAAGATTGACTGCAATACTAAAGTTACTCTTGGTTCGTCTTCCCCGTTGGCAGATTTGGGTGCTCGGGAAATGCATGTATTGTTTGTGGTTGCTGTAGCTCTTCAAAGAATGCGGTTTGATCCCGATGGCAGGAAAAGGTTAGTGCGAACCTTAGTTAACAACAATGCGCTGGATGTCACGAATACGTCTTTACCTTGCGGAGAGGAAACAAATGTTTTTAAGAGATTTAGTGAGCCATTAATTCAGGCTTGTCTACTTCGATGTGCTAAGCCCTCAGAATGGTCAAGTGACATGCTGAGACATGGTATTCCATTACTTGTTTCAACTTTAAGAGATCAGAGCAGTATAAATATATTATTGTTAGAAATTATCCTCTATTTGAAGAGGCGTACTTATTGTTCAAATACTGCACGTGAGCTGGAAAAAATATATGAGTCATTTGCGTTAGAATTAGATGATCCTGTCTTAGCTTTGTTAAAAACGATGATGAAATAGAATTGTGTTGCGCATGTATACATTTCTAAGTGTCCGCTCTTGGCCGTTTCCAGAAGTATGGAAACGAGTATCCCACTTTCTCAAGGCACCTAAAATTAGGCTAGTTTAAACCTGATAAGATTCCCTTCCCTCCCTCAATTGTTCTTTTTAGCATGCACAATTATCTCTAGAACATTGATCATCCATCGAACTAGTATGGTGGAATCGACTTAATGGTAATTAACCATCTTCAATAATTAGCTTATGTCTTTGCAACCTCGTTTTATCCGTTTACGTGATGCACCTGCCTATCTAGGCATGTGCAAAACCGTCTTTTATGAGCAAGTACGACCCTACCTGACCGAAATCCCTATTGGTCGTCGAGGCATTGGCTTTGACCGTCTTGACTTGGACACATTTGCGGACCACTATAAACAGGCTAAAGGTCGGTCGCCTGCTAAAGGAGATCGACAATGTCAAAACATAAACCAGCAGGACTCAAACTACGTGGCGACATCTGGCACATCGACAAAACGTATCGAGGCATCAGAATTCGCGGCAGCTGTGAAACAAGCTCGCTCAACATAGCCATTGAAGTCCTGGAAATAGAAAAGGAGAAAATCAGAAAGACCCAGCTTTTTGGTGTGCAACCTCAACACACGTTTATGGAAGCGGCAACGTATTATCTCAAAACCAAGAAAAAAAGGAGCTTAGCTAATGATGCCTGGCACCTTGAAATCGTAATGCCTTTCATTGGTGATTTACATCTGGAAGACATTCACGATGGTACTTTGAGACCTTTTATTGAACACCGCTATGCCAAAAACGTAAAACCAAAAAGCATCAACTGTACCCTGGAGATCATTCGACATATCCTCAATTTGGCAGCCACCAAATGGCGGGATGATGCTGGAAAAACGTGGTTACTACAGGCCCCCAAACTCTCGATGGAAACCATTGGCGATTCGGCTGCAAAGCCCTATCCCTTAAGCTGGAAAGAACAGGCCACGCTATTTGGTTTACTGAGTAAAGATTTGGCCGAAGCTTGTGAGTTCAAAGTAAACACCGGTCTCAGGGATGAAGAAGTATGTCAGTTGCGATGGGATTGGGAGCACGAAGTGGTTGGTTACGAAGTGTCCGTCTTTGTTATTCCCGGTGGTATGGTCAAAAACACAGAAGATCGACTCGTGATTTTGAATGAAGTAGCCAAGCGAATTGTTGCAAATAGACGGTGCAATGGCAGTGATTGGGTATTCCCTTCACCGGCTAATGGTAAACCTCGATACAATTTGAACAATTCGTCCTGGAAATCTGGCTGGCGAAAAGCCGGTTTGCCTGTGAGTAAAGAATGGACTCGCGGTGTGCACAACCTTAAACATACTTTTGGCCGACGTTTACGCGCAGCTGGAGTTGGGTTTGAGGACAGGCAGGTGTTATTGGGACATACCAATGGCTCAGTGACGACTCATTATAGTGGTCCCGAAATTTTGAATCTGATTGAGGCGGCAAACAAAGTTTGCCAGTCGAGACCAGAAGCCGTTTTGAGGCGTGTTGTATGACGTTTAATCAACCCACCACACACTGACCACACACTTGTTTTTTGGTTAGTGGCAATTAGCGCTGTAACAGAGGGAAGATGGTGGGCCGTGCTGGATTCGAACCAGCGACCAATTGGTTAAAAGCCAACTGCTCTACCAACTGAGCTAACGGCCCCTGAAAGAGGCGCACATAATAATGATTTCATTGGAAAAAACAAGCTTTTTTCAACGACTTATTGTTTTTTTCCGTTAGACCGCATAGCGGGTAGGATCACTGACTGATGCAGCTTTAAAACCCTCTTGCCGCAGGTAACAGCTATCACATTTTCCACAAGCTTCACCGGCTTCATTGGCTTGGTAGCAAGAGACTGTAAGACTATAATCCACTCCTAATCGCATGCCTTGTTGAATAATTTCTGCCTTAGTGAGATCAATCAGCGGCGTCCGAATTCTTAAAGTATTACCCTCAACTCCTGCTTTAGTGGCCAGATTAGCCATTGTTTCGTAGGCGCTGATATAGTCGGGCCTGCAATCTGGATAACCGCTGTAATCCACGGCATTCACACCAATAAAGATATCCTTGGCACCCAACACCTCAGCCCACCCCAAGGCAATAGACAGGAAAACGGTATTACGAGCAGGTACGTAAGTTACCGGTATCCCCTTGGCATCATCATCGTACTCAGGAACTTCAATCGCATTATCAGTCAAAGCCGACCCTCCAATACTACTCAGATCAAGCTGAATAACTTTATGCTCTACCACACCAAGCGCTTCAGACACTCTGATCGCAGCTGCAAGCTCTGCTCGGTGTCTCTGACCATAGTCAAAACCCAGTGCATAGCAGTCAAAACCCTGTTCTTTCGCCATTGCCAGTACAGTAGCAGAATCCAGCCCTCCAGATACCAGGATGACTGCCTTTTTGGTGCTATCATTCACTGTTTCACAACTCCCCTCGTCAACACCAACTTACCTTTAATGTCCCGGTTCATCATTCCAGAGATATTTATGCAACTGAAGCTGGAAGCGTACTGGCAAATTATCTTCAATAATCCACTCTGCCAATTGTTGAGCATCCAACTGACCATGGCTAGGTGAAAACAGCACATCATCCAAGCGGTTAGCCAATTGATATTCATCTAACTTAAACCGGGCCCATTCATAATCCTGACGATCACAGATAACAAACTTTAATTGATCCTTGGCACTCAACAGTCGAATGTTGTCATAGTCATTTCGTTCCAATTCCCCTGAAGCTGGGGTTTTCAAATCCATAACAATCACTACTCTCGGGTCAACTCCAGCCAAAGGTAGAGCGCCACTGGTTTCCAGAGACACTTCATAGCCTTGATCGCATAATACCGATAATAAGGATAAACAGTTGGGCTGTGCTAACGGCTCGCCACCGGTTACAGTGACATAACGAGGGTTATAGCTGGCTACTTCTTGCTGAATTTCTTGTAGTGTTCTTTTCTCGCCACCATGAAAAGCATATTCGGTATCACAATATCCACAACGCAAGGGGCACCCGGTCAGACGCACAAAAACAGTCGGCAAGCCAGCTGTTCGAGTCTCGCCTTGCAGTGAGTAAAAAATTTCTGTGATACGTAAATCTAACATGAGTGCTATATGAGCTGAGGCATGATGAACGAGCGCATCAGAACGGGCCTATGGTGAGCTAACTGTCACCATAAGCCACGATCAACACACTATCAAAAATTAGCGTTAATAAATTGTCTGGCTTTATCGGCGGCGGAACGGTTAGCACCCTGACCGTGTTCTGTAATCAGTCGCTCTAACCACTGTTTAGCTGTTGCTCTGTCACCCTTTTCAAAATAGACCTTACCCAATTTGTACATGGCATCAGGAACTTTGGCGTGATTAGGATATTGATTAAGCAGTTGGGTAAACGCTTCTCTCGATGCATCCAGATCTCTGGGAACAACTACTTGATACAGCTCACCCATCCAGTAATGACTGTTGGGCGCATAACGCCCATCAGGGTAATCAATCAAAAACTGCTTAAAAGCATTTAGTGCATCAGCAAATTGTTTGCTAACCACCAAACTGTAAGCAGCATTGTAGGCTTCTCGCTCATCAGCAGTAGAAGGTACAGCTGCCACAGGCAGATTGGCTACTTGCTGGTTGGCTGCAGCTGCAGGAGGTGAAGTTGTCGCAACCGGCGTTACCGACAGCTCACCAATTCGGCGATCAAGGTCAATATACCGTTCGCGATTCTGTTCCTTCACTTTCTGCAGTTCATAAGCCTGCTCTTCAACCTGGCCACGCAGCTGCATTACTTCCTGCTGCAATAGCTGCAACTGATAAAACAATTCACCCTGGGGATTGGTATTTTGCTGACCTACTGCCTGCGGCGCAGGAGCAGATTCTTCAACATTTGACGGCACGCTGGCATCTACAATGGGAGCTTGCGCGTAACTGGCAGTGCTATAAACAAAAACCGCGCTAAAAAATAGCGCGGTTTTAAATAAGCATCGAATAGACATAATGTTTCTTTCTAAATTCGATTAAAAAATAAAAGTGCTAACCAAAATTATTTCAGTTCAACACGACGGTTTTGCGACCAAGAAGACTCGCTGCTACCACTTGCAACTGGACGCTCTTCACCATAGCTAACAGTTTCAATACGGTAACGTGCAACACCGTTAACAATCATGTAGTTAGCTACAGCATTAGCACGGCGCTCACCCAATGCCATATTGTATTCACGAGTACCACGCTCATCGGCATGACCTTCAAGGCGCACTTTAGCATTGCTGTCTTTCAATGCTGCGATATGGCCATCAAGCGCAGCGCGAGTTTCTGAGCTGAGAGTCGCCTGGTCAAAGTCGAAGTAAAAAACGCGCGGCAGATTGGCAGCGGCTTCTTCTGCGGCTTTACGGGCAGCTTCTTCTGCAGCTAAACGGGCCGCTTCTTCTGCAGCAGCGGCTTCAGCAGCTGCGGCGGCAGCGTCTGCTTCACCAGTATCGGTAGAATCAGTAGATGCACAGCCCACCAGCAACATAGAGGCAAATACTGCACTTAGTAATTGTTTTTTGTTAATTTCCATGTTCAGTCCTAGATAGTCAGTAGTTAAATTAATCTGTTATTAGGCCCAGCTAGCTTTTTATACAGTCACAGTCTAGACATAAATGCCGAAACTCGCTATTGCATAGTGGTATGCCGAAGCATTTTACTGCGATCTTGACCAAGGATACTAGAGGTCAGATCAATTTTTCCTCAGTAGATAACGTGTCAAAAGTCTCATTCTCCTGTTTTTGGAGTTAAGAATTAAAATTAAGTTGTATCCTACTCGCCACTTTTTGCTGATTTAATTCAGGAAGGGAGACCACGCAGGTTCCCTCACATCGCCGAATCGTGATGGAAGCCTGAATTTAACACCGCCATCAAGAGAAACGGCGGCAAGAATTCCCTTTTCACGATACTTGGTTGCATACAGCAAAATAGCACCGTTAGGTGAAATACTTGGTGACTCATCCAGTGTAGTTTCGGTAAGCGCCTCTATAGTTCCTCTGTCTATATCCAACTTGGCAATATGAAAATCATCAAGCCGGGTTTCCCTATGCACCATGATAATCCCACTACCATCAGGAATTACCCGAGCACGGGCATTGTAATCACCTTCAAAGGTCAATCGCTCCTCGTAACCATTCGCCAAAGTCACCTGATAAATTTGTGGCCTGCCACCTCGATCAGAGGTAAAAATAATGGACTTTCCATCAGGCAGCCAGGATGGCTCGGTATCAATGGCAAAATGACGAGTGACGCGTTTTAAATTACGAGTCTCAACATCCATCACATAAATATCTGGGCTACCATCTTTCGACAACACCATAGCCAACTGTTTACCGTCTGGCGACCAGGAAGGAGCCCCATTTAACCCCTGAAAATTTGTCAGTTGTGTTCTTTCTCCAGTCCGCAGGTTCTGCATAAAAATAGCCGGCCTGGATGTTTCAAAGGAAACATAGGCAATTCTTTCTCCATCAGGAGCCCAGGATGGCGTCAGGATAGGATCATCACTTTCAAACAATACTTGTTCGCGAGCGCCATCAACATCGGCTTTCAATAGTCGATAGGTATATAGTGCTTCTCCGCGTTTAACCGCCGAAACATATAAAATTTTGGTACTGAAAGCGCCACGAATACCTGTCATCTTTTCATAAATACTATCGCTGATAGCGTGAGCAATATCTCTTAGGGAATCTGGATGACCAAGCTGTCGACCTTCTAAAATCATTTGCTGTGCATAGACATCAAACAATTGATACTGAGCTACTAAACCGGTTGCAGTGGGAACCATCTTACCTATTAACAGATATTGGACGTTGAGCAAGCGCCAATCGTTGAAAAACACCTCACTTTGATCCTGAGGGCTACCCAGCATATCGCCCCTAGCTACCGGAGCAAACTGTCCTGTACGTTGCAAATCCGCCTCAATGATGCCGGCTACATCTTCTTTGGGCAACCCGCTACCCTGCCACCCCAACGGCACGACGGCTATTGAGGTAGGGTTATCACGACCCTGGGTAATTTCGATAGTTAACTGCGCTGTTGAGTACGTTGAAAACAGCAATGTTATCGCTATAAGTACTGCTCGTATCACAGTCGTAAATCCTCCGGTCTAAATCTTAAATTTAATCGACGAAAATATTGTTCAAATACACGGTTTGGCAATTGCTGCAACTCCGGGAATCGCTCAGATCGCAGTACTGCCTGCTCTGCAGAACGATCAAAAGCTGCATTGCCGCTAGTTTTAACCACGCGCACACTCACCACTTCTCCTGTTGGAATAAGTTGGAGAGCCAGTTCCGCTTCCATATTATTTCTCGCGCTAGGTGGGCGATTCCAGTTACTTTGAATCACCTGGGTAATCAGCGCAATATAACTGTTGGCTAATTCCGCATCGCTTTGCGCCTGCATATAGGCTTCTTCCTCGGCGATTGCTTCAGCCAACTCTCTCTCGGTCTGTTGTTGTCTACGAAGCTGCTCTTCCCGCTCTCTCTGTTCGCGGGCCAGTTTTTCCTGCAGTTCGCGTTGCTGTCTTTGTTGCTCCTGTAACTGTTTTTCTCGTTGCTGCTGTTCTCGTTGTTGTTCACGTAACTGCTGCTGGCGCTGCTGTTCTTGCTCTCTTAATTTCGCCTGCTCCGCCTCTTGTTTGGCTTTTGAATCTACCTGAGATTTGGGCTTAGGTGCTGGTTTGGGTTTTTCTAAAGTGACCAGTTTCGCTTCAATATATTTTGTGGCTGCTTTACGCACCAAGGGCTTTGATTCTGGCGCGTCGATCAACACAATGGCGACAATCAACCCGTGCATGAATAAGGTCACCAACAGTGGTAATGTTAAAGCCTTATACATAATTAGGGGTTTTCAGTAACCAATCCAACGGAAGGTGCACCTGCAGACTGAAGTGCGGCCATTAGAGCAACCACTTCCCCATAAGGCACACTCTCGTCACCCCAAACCAATACTGTGGTATCCGGTTTTCGGCGTATAATCTTACTGACTTTGTCCTCAACCACACCCAACGATTGAGACTTCTCTTGATCGCCCCCCAGATTTAAAAAATAACTACCATCTGCTTTGACCGAGACGATAAGAGGTTCGTCATCCTGCTTGCCAACGGGCAGGGCCGCCGCCTTTGGTAATTCCACTTTAACCCCCTGCATCAGCATAGGGGCTGTCACCATAAAAATAATCAGCAACACCAGCATGACATCAATGTAAGGCACTACATTGATTTCTGACATGGGCTTGCGGCGTTTATGACGGGCCATAGTAATAACCTACTTAACCGTTTGCGCTTTTGGCTTGGGCGATGGTGCTGGTTTTTTCGGAGTAGAATTGGCTACCAGCGGTGAAGCGTGTGCCTGGCGGTGTAAGATACTATAAAACTCATCGCTGAAGGTTTCGTATTTGTTAATCAGAATTTCTACACGAGCCGAGTAACGGTTGTAGGCCACTACCGCTGGAATCGCAGCAAACAAACCCATTGCTGTTGCCACCAACGCTTCCGATATGCCGGGCGCTACAGTCGCCAATGTTGCTTGATGCATGGTAGCCAAGCCCTGAAATGAAGTCATGATGCCCCATACTGTTCCGAATAAACCGACGTAGGGGCTGGTAGATCCTACCGTTGCTAAAAAGGGAAGGTGCTTATCCATCTGCTCCTCTTCACGCGAAGTAGCCACACGCATGGCTCGTTGCGCTCCTTCCATCACCGCTTCAGGATCGGCACCCACCTGCTGACGAAGACGCGAAAATTCTTTAAAACCGGCACGAAAAATACTTTCCATACCAACAAAGCTATGCCCGGATTCAGCTTTGACCGAACCTTCACGAAATAGCTGGCTCAGATCCATACCCGACCAAAATTTTTGCTCGAACTGGCGCATAGCGCGATAAGTAGCTCGAAAGTAAAATCCGCGCTGTATGATCATGAACCACGAAACTATCGACGCAGCAAACAGTAGCCCCATTACCGCTTGCACGGTAAAGCTGGCATTTGAAATCAAATGCCAAACGGATAATTCTTCAGTCACTCTGTGGTTCTCCTATTCACGAATTGCTCTTCGCACTATTTTTTAATTGTTTGTTGATACAGTTACAGCAGCTACCATGGCTTCAGGAATTCGCTTGGGTCTAATCGTATTTCTATCAACACAGGCGATTTTGACTTCCCCTCGACAGAGCAGTTCCCTTTCATCGTCAGTCTCATTCTCACGATATACTTTTTGCTCCATCACCATATAGGCTTTACCCAGTTTAATCACCTGCGCAGTTGCCGCTAACTCGTCATCCAATTGGGCAGGTTTAATATATTCGCTTTCTAATGAACTGACTACGAACATCAACTCAGAATTAAAAATCGATTGCTTACCATAGCCCAAACTTCTCAGGTACTCTGTTCTGGCCCGTTCCATAAACTTGAGATAGTTTACGTAATAAACAATACCGCCGGCATCGGTATCTTCTATATATACGCGCAGAGGCCAGAAAAATTCTGTCCCTATCAACTCTCACCTCCCGCATTATCAATATCTTGTAGCATTTCTCCCTGAACTGGATTGTGAACTGATTCTATACCAAAGTGCAGATATGCCTGACGAGTTGCCATTCTTCCTCGTGGTGTGCGGACAATAAAACCCTGCTGAATCAGGTAGGGCTCAAGTACATCTTCGATCGTGCCGCGCTCCTCACTAATCGCAGCAGCCAGGCTATCAACACCGACAGGGCCACCATCAAATTTTTCCAGTAACGCCAACAATAAACGTCGGTCTTGATGATCAAAACCCTGTTCATCGACATTCAACATGCTCAAGGCTTTATCTGCCGTTTCTTTATTCACCACGCCATCAGCTTTAACCAAGGCATAATCTCTGACACGCCTTAGTAAACGATTGGCAATTCGCGGTGTACCCCGAGAACGACGGGCTATTTCATGTGCCCCGGCTTCATCTATCTCAACCTGCTGTAATTTTGCCGAACGGCTAACGATATGACTCAGGTCAGCGACATTATAAAACTCCAGCCGCTGCACAATGCCAAAACGATCTCTTAATGGCGATGTTAGCAGCCCTGCTCGTGTCGTCGCTCCCACTAAGGTAAAAGGGGGCAATTCCAATTTAATAGAGCGCGCTGCCGGCCCTTCACCGATCATAATATCCAGCTGATAATCTTCCATCGCCGGATAGAGTACTTCCTCGACATGCGGACTGAGACGGTGTATTTCATCAATAAATAACACATCTCCCGGCTCCAGATTAGTCATCATGGCTGCCAGGTCACCAGCTTTTTCCAACACCGGGCCGGAGGTAGTTTTTAGAGAAACACCCATCTCGTTAGCGAGAATATTAGCCAGTGTGGTTTTGCCCAAGCCCGGAGGGCCGAATATCAAAGTATGATCGAGGGGTTCATTACGTAACTTAGCCGCATTAACAAAAATATCCATCTGCTCACTAACGGCTTTCTGACCAATATACTCAGCCAGCGTTTTAGGGCGAACAGCGCGGTCCAGGGATTCTTCCTTGGGCTCAGCTTCGGGAGTAATTAAACGGTCTGTTTCAATCATGCTTTTTAATCACTGGATTTTAATAATAGCTTCTCAATCATGACAGGGCTTATGATCATGCGGTCATGTTTCTGAGTGCCATACGAATGAGCTCTTCACTACTGTTGATAGTGTCATCGTTGACTGCAGCAATAGCCTTACTCGCTTCCTGCGGCTTATAACCCAATGCCACCAATGCGCTTTCAGCCTCTGACAGCATAGTATTACTTTTCACTGTCGTTGGTAATTCAATGGCCTCAGCGGTGCCGTCAACATGCCAATCTTTAAGGCGATCTTTCATCTCTACCAGTAAACGCTCTGCCGTTTTCTTGCCCACACCCGGTAATTTAACCAGTGCCGCAGTATCACCGTCGCGGACGCAACGCACAAAGGTGTCTGTTTCTATTCCAGACAAAATCGTCAACGCCAGCTTGGGCCCAACACCATTCACTTTGATCAGTGTACGAAACAAGCTGCGCTCGGTTTGATTGGAAAAACCGTAAAGTAACTGTGCATCTTCACGCACTACAAAGTGAGTAAATAAGGTGACAGCCTGGCCCTCTTCCGGTAATTGATAAATCGTCGTCATCGGGGCCTGAATTTCATAGCCGATACCATTAACGTCCACCAATAGCTCTGGCGGCTGCTTCTCTAATAATTTACCGTGAATACGTCCAATCATTTTTTAACGTAACCGCCCTCTTCTAATGCGAGTCACCCCAGACAAATTGATCAAACTCGCCTGTGTATGGGCGTGACAAATTGCAGCACCCAAAGCATCAGCCGCATCTTCCTGCGGCGTATCCGGTAACTGTAGTAGCGTCTGCACCATAAGTTGTACTTGTTCTTTTTTTGCCGCCCCCGTACCAACAACGGCCTGTTTGATTTGCCGTGCCGAATACTCGGCAACCTCAAGCCCTTGAGTAACACAAGCGGCGATCACCGCGCCACGCGCCTGCCCCAGTTTTAATGCCGAACCTGCATTTTTCGCCATAAAAACCTGTTCGACAGCTACTTGTTGGGGGCAGTGGAGAGTAATAATTTCTGAAAGGCTATCGCAGAGTACCCGGATACGCTCCGGAAGTTCCTGATCCACCGGCAAACGAATAACGCCGCTGCTGACATATTCGTGCTGACTGCCCACCACGTTGATAATGCCAAAGCCGGTTTTTCTGGAACCTGGGTCCACTCCGAGAATCAAGGCCATTATGTCTATTGGATACCGCTTGCTATTGTTATCGAGACACTCTCTATATGTATCAGCTTGCTATACGCCTAGTATGCACCAGCTTGCTTGAGAGTGCCGGCCGTGCGGCTATTCTGGCAGGAAGGGACTAGCATCACAATAGTAGCGCCCCTTTTTTACTGTATTTTTGTTCAGTATGTATTTTCTAAAGAAACCGACTCAGTTAAGCGCCTAACTGCTCCATAATTTCGTCGGGAATATCGGCATTGGTGTACACGTTCTGGACATCATCGAGATCTTCCAGCATATCCACCAGGCCCATCACTTTTTCGGCACCTTCTTTATCCAGCTCGACGGTGGTGGAAGGTAGCATTGTCACGTCGGCATGACTGGGCGTTAAACCGGCGGCTACCATGGCATCTTTTACCGACAGGAAATCTTCAAAGGCGGTTGTCACTTCAATAGAACCATCATCACTGGATTCAACATCCTCGGCTCCTGCTTCTAAGGCGATTTCCATAATCTGGTCTTCATCACCTTCTTCAAACATGATCTGGCCAGTGCGAGTAAACAGGTAAGCCACTGAGCCATCAGTGCCGAGATTACCACCGCGTTTGGTAAAGGCATGACGCACTTCAGCCACAGTACGGTTACGGTTATCAGTGAGGCACTCCACCAACACAGCAATCCCGCCAGCGCCATAACCTTCATAGGTTGCCGCTTCATAGTTAGCATCATCGCCGGTACCGGCTCCACGCGCGATAGCTTTATCAATCGTATCGCGTTTCATATTAGCACCTAATGCCTTATCAATAACAGCTCGCAGGCTCGGGTTATCTTCAGGGTTGGGGCCACCAGATTTCGCTGCTACAACAATCTCACGAATAATTTTGGTGAAAATTTTTCCACGCTTGGCATCTTGCGCCGCTTTGCGATGCTTGATATTGGCCCATTTACTGTGACCTGCCATTTGTTACCACCTCCAATCTTTGTTCTTACTTATTCTAACGATTTGCTTACTGATTAAGCCTTGGCTTTTTCTCGTAAGCGGATGTTGAGCTCCTTCAACTGTTTACTTTCCGCTTCACCAGGCGCGTCGGTCATTACACAGTGAGCCGTCTGAGTTTTTGGAAAGGCAATAACATCGCGAATCGATTTTGCATCGGACATCAACATGACCAATCGATCCAGACCAAAGGCCAAACCACCGTGTGGAGGTGCACCATATTTCAATGCATCCAGCAGGAAGCCAAATTTGATCTGAGCTTCTTCATCATTGATACCCAACACTTTAAATACTGCTTTTTGCATCTCCGGCTGGTGAATACGAACAGAACCACCGCCCAATTCAGTACCATTGAGCACCATGTCATAGGCAATAGAAAGTGACTCACCGGGATTTTCCGCCAATTCTTCAGGGCTACAAGCAGGTGCAGTGAAAGGATGATGGAGCGAAGTCCACTCACCATCGTTACCCTTCTCGAACATTGGGAAATCAACAACCCAGAGCGGCGCCCATTCGGCGGTGAACATATTTAAGTCTTCCCCCACTTTGACACGCAATGCACCCAATGCTTCATTCACAACTTTTGCTTTGTCAGCGCCAAAGAAAACAATATCACCGTCGGCAACTTCCAAACGCTGCATCATCTCGGTGACGATATTATCAGGCATAAATTTCAGGATTGGAGACTGTAAGCCCTCGATACCGGCTGCCAAATCATTGATTTTGATCCAGGCAAGACCCTTGGCACCGTAAATACCGACAAATTTAGTGTAGTCGTCAATTTGTTTACGACTAATTTGTGCACCGCCGGTGACTTTCAATGCAGCAACGCGACCATCGGGGTCGTTAGCTGGACCATTGAAAACTTTAAAATCCACCTGTTGCATCAGATCGTTGACATCAACCAATTCAAGCGGAATTCTCAAATCTGGCTTGTCGCTGCCGAAGCGTGACATTGCTTCGGCATAGGGCATGCGAGGAAACTCACCCAAATCAACCTCTAAGACCTCTTTAAACAAATCGCGAATCATACCCTCGGTGATCGCCATGATTTGCTGATCATCCATAAAGGAAGTTTCGATATCAATTTGGGTAAATTCAGGCTGGCGATCTGCGCGCAAATCCTCATCGCGGAAACATTTGGCAATCTGGTAATAACGATCCATACCAGACACCATCAACAACTGTTTAAACAGCTGTGGCGATTGTGGTAATGCAAAGAATTTACCTTCATGCGTTCTTGAAGGCACCAGATAATCACGCGCACCTTCAGGAGTCGCCCTAGTCAGGATAGGCGTTTCAATATCCAAAAAACCGTTGTCATCCAGGTAATTACGAATCGACGCGGTAATGCGCGAGCGCAGTTTCAGTTTTTCCATCATCTCCGGGCGACGAAGATCGATATAGCGATATTTTAACCGAATGTCTTCACCTACTTCGGTGTGCTCATCCATTTGAAAAGGTGGTGTTTCTGAACGGTTCAGAATCTCCAGTTGCTTACCCAGCACCTCGACTTCACCCGTCGCCATATTAGGGTTAATAGTAGCCTCACTCCTGGCTCTGACACGGCCTTTAACTTCTAACACGTACTCAGTGCGGACACGATCAGCTCGCTCGAAGTGCTCTTCGGTATCCGGATCAAAAACTACCTGCACAATACCTTCGCGATCGCGGAGGTCCAAAAAGATAACACCACCGTGATCCCGGCGGCGGTCTACCCATCCATAGAGTGTAACTTCTTCATCAATGTTGCTCGAAGTAATAGAGCCGCAATAGTGACTGCGCATGGCTATGTGATTCCTGTTAAGTACTTTTAAAATTTAATGAATGAGAGAATACTGCTTACTTTCTGTGACAGGTGTCTTGTGGTGCTTTTGCCTGTCAAACTTTTACCTACCGAGCTTTTACCTACAGAGTTTCCAATTACTGGTTCAATTACTTGCAGAAGTGGCAGAACCTGACGACTTTTTAGCATCGATTGCAGAGGTTTTTTTATCTTCCCCTCCAGCCAGGTTTTTCTTTTTGCCCGTTTTAAAGTCAGTTTCATACCAGCCACCACCTTTAAGCCGGAAAGCCGCAGCTGATACCTGCTTTTTAAGGCCCGGCTTGCCGCAATTAGGACAATCAACCAGAGGGCTATCGCTCATCTTCTGCAGCGCTTCTAACTGGTGATAGCATTCTTGGCATTGGTATTCGTAGATCGGCATATAACCCTGTTTCCGGCAACTCTTAGCTTTTCAACATCAACAACAAAGCCAAGCGTACCCTGGCCCCAAAAAGCCGGCGATTATACCCCAAAACCCCCACCACAGTGAAAGCCTTGATTGAGGGAGGCAATACTACCCCAAAGCCATAGCATTGGTTATACCGTTTAGTGGTTTGACAGAGGAGTTTTATCTTAGGAGAGAAGGAAGAAAACGAAGGGCGCTCTGAGCCTGGAGAAACCAACTCCAGATTCTATGAGAGCCCTATGTATAGAGGGAATATGCTGCCGGTTTTACTTGGCGGCGTATTCTTTCAGTTTTTTCAGTGGACGAACCTTCACTGCGATACTGGCAGGCTTGGCCTTAAACATCTGCTCTTCACCAGTGAAAGGATTGATACCTTTACGAGCTTTCTTGGCAGGCTTTTTGACCGTAGTCACTTTCATCAAGCCAGGAATGGTGAATTCACCCAGACCACGCTTGGCTACACTACGGCCGATCAGCGATTCCAACTCATCAAATACTGCAGCAACCTGCTTGCGGTTCAGATCTGTTGCTTCTGCAATATCATTGAAGATTTGGCTCTTGGTCATTTTTTCTTTAATAGCACCTGTTGCTTTTTTCTTGGCAGGAGCTTTTTTAGCCGGAGCCTTCTTCGCCGCTGCTTTTCTCGCTGGTGCTTTTTTAGCTGCTACTTTTTTCTTCGCAGGAGCTTTTTTAGCAGCTGCTTTTTTCTTAGCAGGAGCCTTTTTCTTGGCAGGAGCTTTTTTCGCTACTGCTTTCTTCTTGGGTGCAGCCTTCTTTTTAGTCGCCATGTTCATTAACCCTTTAGTTGGTCACTCGATGAATCGTCCAAAGTTTATGTTCACTCCAGACACCGACAAAAGCCAAAGCAACTACAATTAAACTGCTAATCGTTGCATTTGAATCTATATATACAGCGTCTGCGCAATGTATAGTCCAGAAAATACTGTAATACAAGCACTTTTCGTAAAATCAGCAAAGAAAAAGGCGAAATACCCTGTTTTTTTTAAATTCGTAGATATTTACTAATACGCTTATATATCAGAGTAAAAAAAATCGACGTATTCTTTTTTAAATTTTTCAGTGGTACTAAGCACAGATGTTATTTAACTGACCAAAGTTTGAGATCAAAAATGGCAGTTTTGAAGCAGCTCACGAAACTCACTAACCGTTTTCTCGAGCTTATTGGGCGGATAAGAAACTGGCGGATTAACTCCCCATACAGGTTTTGGCCAAGCGCCATCCGTTTTAAATCGAGCAATATGATGTATATGCAACTGTGGGACCACATTACCTAAAGCTGCAACATTCATTTTATCGGCCTTAAAAAAAGCCATCATAGCGGCTGCCACTGAGCTGGATTCACGCTGCAATTGCTGCTGATCCTCTAAATTCAGCTGAAAAATCTCCTCAATGTCATTATGTCTTGGTACCAAAATTAACCAGGGATACTGACTGTCATTCATCAATAACACCTGACAAAGTGGTAAATCTTCCAACACGACACAATCTTTAGCCAATTGCGGATGCAGTTTAAACATAAGGAGTCTCTGATTTTTGATGAGTTAACAAGCGAATACACTAGTAGCCACGTTTTACCGACTGTACGTCAGACAGATTCAATCGTAAAATGCCGCCACCTAATTTTCTTCAATGCTTATCTAACACTGAATTTATTATGCGCGCCAGCCAATTTTTAATCGCCACTGTCAAAGAAACCCCATCCGATGCCGTTGTCATTAGTCATCAGTTAATGCTGAGAGCGGGCTTGATCCGGAAGTTGTCCTCCGGCCTTTATAGCTGGTTACCCATGGGACTAAAAATATTACGGAAAGTAGAAGCTATTGTCCGTGACGAAATGAATAAAGCAGGTGCTCAAGAAGTGTTGATGCCCGTTGTGCAACCCGCTGAGCTCTGGCAGGAATCGGGCCGCTGGCAGCAATACGGCCCGGAATTATTGCGTATCACTGATCGCCATAGTAATGATTTCTGCCTTGGTCCCACTCATGAAGAAGTTATTACTGATCTGATTCGTAACGAAATTAGAAGCTATAAACAGCTACCTGCCAACTTCTATCAGATTCAAACCAAATTCCGCGATGAAATACGCCCTCGTTTTGGCGTGATGCGTTCACGCGAATTTATTATGAAGGATGCCTATTCATTCCATAACGATGAAGCGTCTTTGCAGAACACTTACGATGTGATGCATCAGGCATACACCAATATTTTTACTCGCCTTGGTTTAGACTTTCGCCCTGTTACCGCCGATACAGGGTCTATCGGTGGTAGCGCTTCACACGAATTTCATGTACTAGCAGACTCAGGCGAAGATGATATTGCCTTTAGTGATAGCAGTGATTTTGCTGCCAATGTCGAACTAGCTGAAGCCGTTGCACCTGCCGATAATCCATCAGTCTCCTCTCAAGACATGCAAAAAGTCGCCACGCCTGGATTAAACACCATAGAGGAAGTCAGCAACGGGCTGAATATACAACCCAACCAAATGGCCAAAACACTGATTGTATTAGGTGAAGCTGAAGCGAACGAAACACCCCCACTAGTAGCATTAGTGGTGAGAGGGGACCACGAACTCAATGAATTAAAAACAGAAAAACTGCCCGGCATAGCCAACCCGCTTCAATTCGCCAACGAAGAACAGATGAAAACCAAACTTAACTGCTCACCAGGCTCCATAGGCCCGGTTAATATCAACATTGATATTATCGTTGACCGCAGCGCGGCGGCACTTGTTAATTTCACCTGTGGAGCCAATGAAGATGGCTTCCATTTAAGCGGTGTTAACTGGCAGCAAGACTGCGCATCAATTCGTGTAGAAGATATTCGCAATGTGGTCGAGGGCGACCCCAGCCCTGACGGTCAAGGTATGCTGAATATTAAACGCGGTATTGAAGTAGGCCACATTTTTCAACTTGGCACTAAGTATTCAGAGGCATTAGGTGCTACGGTGTTAAATGAGCAAGGCAAGGATCAAGTGATGCTGATGGGTTGTTACGGCATAGGTATCACTCGAATCGTCGCTGCCGCTATTGAGCAAAACCACGATGATAAGGGCATTATCTGGCCGGAAAGTATGGCGCCTTTTCAGATCGCGATTGTGCCATTAAATATGCAAAAATCTGAAGCCGTTGCCGAACAATCTTTAAGTCTTTATCAGGCGCTGACGGATTTAGGCTATGAAGTATTACTCGATGATCGTAATGAACGCCCTGGAGTAAAATTTGCCGACATGGAATTAATCGGCATTCCTCATCGCATCGTGATCGGTGACAGAGGTCTAAAAGATGGCAAATTGGAATATAAAGGTCGCAGTGATGCTGATAATCAGGATATTGATGTCGCTAGTATCATCAGCTTTGTGCAGGAAAGAATACCAAAGTAATCGCTGAAACTTTTAACCTGCTAAATTTTTAGACTGTTAGATAACACAGGCTAACTTATGCGCTTGAAGGTCATTATAGGCATATTGATTTTACTCCTGACATTTTCAGTTCAGGCCAAGGACAAGATTGACGTTGAAAAGGAAGAGCTGAGACAGTTTCTGCAGGAAACAATCAATGGCGCCGATAGTTTTGAAGATCGTTTCGATGCCGAAGTCTGGCTCGTTGATATGTCAGGGAGGCTAGAACGTTTTATTGATAATCCACAGCATCGACTAGAACTATTGAAAGCTGTACACCGTGAAGCTAAACGCGCCGAGTTGAAACCTGATTTGGTGCTGGCGCTCATTGAAGTAGAAAGTCATTTCAATCGCTATGCCATATCCCGTGTAGGCGCTCAGGGGCTGATGCAAGTCATGCCCTTTTGGAAAAATGAAATTGGCCGCCCCGAAGACAACCTTACTGATATCAACACCAATCTCAGTTATGGCTGTCGCATTTTGCAGTTTTATCTGCAAAAGGAAGATGGCAACTGGATGAACGCTCTAGCTCGCTATAACGGCAGCTATGGCAAATACTGGTATCCCGAACGCGTAATGAATGCCTGGCGCAAACGCTGGTATTTAGATGAAACTCTTTAGGGCCATGCCTCATGGTTTGCTAGTCTGCTTATCAAGCTATTCACCAGGTTATTCACTTCCCTATTTACATTAATTTTTCAAGAATTCTTGACCATTCAGATTCGGTTCACATTGACCGGAGTAATCTTTCTCTACACCAATGAAAAAAGAGGAAGACATCATGATCTCTAAAGTAGCCTGGGTAATGTCGGCAATGCTACTGGTTTCAAACACAGCTTTTGCTGATCATAGATACCACAATAAACATCATAAGCAACATATGTATGAATATGCGAAGGTCACTTCAGTCACACCTATCATCAAGAGCTATGAACGAAAGATTCCACAACGATGCGATCACTCAAGCCACTATAGCTACGACAAAAGCAACTACAAAATCCATGATGGCTATCGCGGCAGCTCAACGCCGATGATTCTCGGAACTATTATTGGGGCAGCGATTGGTAATGAATTAGGGCACAACAAAACCAATAAAAAAGTTGGCGCTGTTGCCGGGGGCATATTAGGCGCTTCTATCGGCTCGGATATTAACCGCAAACACCACAAGCATTACCCAAGGCATAGCTACTCAAAGCATAGCTGCGATGATCTATACACCGTTGAATACCATGAAAAAGTCGTTGGTTACGATGTGAGTTACCGGTATCGTGGCAATGTTTACCAAACACAAACACCGACCCATCCAGGCGACCGCATTCAACTCAGAGTACAATTTGAACCCATGCAGTATTAGTGGAAGCTATTTAGAGAGATATGGGTGGAATCGATGGAACGATTAAGATTTCGGACCAGCCTGATAAATGCTGGTCTGATTTCTTCCAGATTCCTTTGATTGATAAAGCGCCGAATCGGCACCAACCAGCCAATCGGTAGCATTTGAAAACTGGCTACCTAGCAACGCAATCCCCAAACTAATGGTAAAGCTAACCGATTGCCCACCATAGCTTACAACATTCTCTTCGATCTTTTTTCGTAACCGCTCACAGTACACTGATGCACCATCCAGCCCTGTTTCTGGCAAGACCACTGCAAACTCTTCACCGCCGTAGCGACCACAGATGTCGATATCCCGAGAATTTTCCAGCAATATTCTCGACACAGCTCTAATTGCCTCATCACCTAACTGATGGCCATAGCTGTCATTAATATTTTTAAAATGATCGATGTCAAACATCACCAGGCTAACATCGGCACCACTGCGGTCCCGGCGACGAAATTCATCGTTCAATCGCTCTTCCCAATATCCCCTATTCCAGAGTGATGTAAGCCTATCAGTACGACTCAGGCGCAGCAGCTCATCCTTGGCATCCTCCAGTTTAATTCTGTTAACGGCTGTTTCGGTAACGTCATAGACAACTATACCAACCTTCTCCACCTCGTCCTTTACAGAGTGCAACGGTACAAACGTCGTATTCTGATACATGCATTGAGTTTCGTGATGGATAGGTAGCTTCAGGGAAAAATCGAATACGTTATCTCTCTGTTCCCAAGTGGTATACACAGGAATATCCAAATTAAATACAGTACTTACGCGACGTTTAAACCAGTCATCATCAAGATAGGGATACAAATCGAAAATAGATGTTCCGATGGCATCTTCCGGCCCAATATCACTATGCACCTGCATAAAACGGTTATAAATCTGAATGTTAAATTCTCGATCAAGAACAACAATACCAATATCTGCACTCTGGATAATATCCAGTAACCAATGCAATTCTTCAAAATCTGTGGATTCAGATGCCACGATATCAGTTCTCAATTAATTAGGAAGTCTAGCTGAGTAAATATTTGTTTTAACGATTCTTCATGAAAAAGGATTATTAAATCGCAGGTAATATCATAATCTTCGAAGGAATAGTTCAACTCGATCGCCAGGGTCTTGCTCCAGGGAAATTCTGCACTCTTTAAAATATTAGCCAAAGACGTATGCTGCCCCAAGATAGTTGGGTGCTTTAATAAGATGCTGATATCTAACTGAGAGCAAATTCCCTGAATACATGCACCATTCAACAGTGAAGCTATTTCCAGCACCAACTCAACATGCTGATGATCATCCTCAACCTGCTCGTATCCCATTAATGTGGAAAGTTCCGCCATACTGGCATCAGTAAAAATTAATAGCGCCTCACCACTAATGCCTGTCCCAAAAAAGGGCTGGGTAACAGCAGTAATTCGCGCCCCCTCTTCGACGGCCGTAAGTGCCATCATAATATCGGCAGCATCTACGAGACGAACACTGGGTATGGGGATTTGGACAAACGTAGAAAAACTTCTAGCCATCTTATCTGCTGCAGCTCCGACCGCAACATTTGCTATTTCCTGAATTCCATCTTGTATATCTTCGTTAAATTCGAAGTTAGGCATTGTATTTTCTCGGATCAAAGACCAGGGTGACACTCTATATCAATAACTAGTTACCTTAGCGTTCACCCCCCAAACTTCAAGGGAAGGCTAAACAGATTGCCTTTAGCGACCCGAAATCCCTGAGCCAAATTACTCTCTAATCCTTCACTCTACTAGCGGTCTGTATAATTATTTTGATAACAATGTCCTTTGAGTTTAGCCAACTATATAAAAATCTCTACCCTAAAGAACGGTCTTTAGTTAATAATGCGGCGGTTTTTCAACCTCGTTATCTTTTTCCATCGAGTGACTGAGTTTTTCCACCTGTTGTTTCTGGTTTTCCCACATCTCCTGCAGGTTATTAATCTGTCGCTGCTGACGAGTAACCACTTCATTCAGTGCCTGAATAGTGTCTTCCTGGAAAGCTAACTGACTTTGCAGCTCGATCAGGCTTTCCTTCAATTCAATTAATTCCACTTCGGTACTCATAGTTCTACTCTCTGAATGTTTCTTGTCTCTTATTTAAACCGTCATTTCCGTTAGCAGCGATAAATTAACCGCAAAAAAGAGTATTGGGTATGTAACATGTGGCCATTATAATGGCAGGCCAATTAACTATGGGTATTAATCATGAGCCGAGTGGTGTTTTCCACTGATAAGGGCAGGCTCTGTCCAGATTGTCAGCAAGCAATTGACTCTTGTGAATGTAAACAAACTACCTCTATTCCAAAGGGTGACGGTATTATCCGGCTACAGCGCGAAACCAAAAGCCGTAAAGGTAAAAGTGTGACGCTGATCACAGGTGTCCCCCTAGCTGCACCAGAATTAAAAAAGCTCGCCAAAGAGTTAAAACAACGATGCAGTACTGGTGGGTCAGTTAAAAACGGAATTATCGAAATACAGGGCGACCAGCGCAAAATTCTGCAGGAAACCTTGCAGGCTAAAGGATACCAAGTCAAAATCAGCGGCGGCTAAACGACAGCCAACCGAATAATTATTATAAGCCTATGAATACAACAGCTCTGATTGATACCCTATTGTCATTATTACTCGGCGCAGGCCTTGGTGGTGCCGGTGTATTCTTCTTTATGAAGGACAAGGTCACCCAGTTGCGACAAGCTACCTTGTCAAGGCGTATTGGGATTCTCGAACAAGTGGCTCAGCATGTAGGAAAAGTCAGTCACGTTTTTAGCAAGTACTCATCCTTGGTAAGCGAGATTGGTCCCAACCCTGATCGCATGTCAGTTAAGCAGGAAAAAGAGCTTGAAGAACTCAGTAATCAGCTGGTCACTGTTTACGAAGAGGTCTCTATCGCTGAATCCAAATTGTTATTACTGGGAGAACAACGATTGGAAAAAGCACTGAAAATCTACACATCCAAGATGGCGCAATACCGTAAACAGATTTACCCCGGCCGTTATCGAAAAGCTGAAGAAGCAGCACAATTACGCAAGGAAGTCAGCGAAATGAAGGAGCAGTTTTATACTATTTTGAGTGAACGATACGATCAAAAACTAAACTAACTATTTGTTTATAACCTAGCATCCCTACTACAGAAATTTATAAACGGTCCTTTTATAAACACCCTCTTTATAAATTAACTACTGATAGATTTATCATTACACCTACCCCCCTTTCAAAATCCATTCCATTTCTATATACGCTTTTAACGGGAAAAAAATCGGATGGTAATAGCTCAAAAGTCTAATAATTGTTAATTTCTTCACTGCATCAAAACACATTGCTTCTACAATTATTAAAAACAGGCTTTATTTCATCTGAGGATGAATACAATAACGAACAATATGCCATAAGTAGTAGGAGCTATGTATGCCACGCCCTAGCAGTAATCGCGTTAAAGACATTCTCGAACGCGCAGAAAAACAGCATATTACCGCTGAAGAACTCGATGTTTTAGTGGAAAAGACGAGGGAATTAAGCAGTGCTAGGGAGCAAGAGTTAAAGCACCTGAAAGCCCTGTTACAAGAACTAGAGTCACGACAAATACAACATTAATTAATGTTATTTTAGGACAAAAAAGGGTGGCAACGGCCACCCTTTTTCATCATAGCGAAAGGTTTTGATGCAGTTATTAGGCTTCCACCATTTCGAAATCTGATTTGCTGACGCTACAATCAGGACACATCCAGTCTTCTGGTATATCTTCCCACTTAGTGCCGGGAGCAATACCTTCATCGGGTAAGCCCTCTGCTTCATCATAAATAAAACCACAAACTACACATTCCCACTTCTTCATACCAATCATCCACCTTCTTTGTGTTGAAATTAAAATATAATTTTTTTAAAACTGATCGCTCGCTAAGCCCATGATCGATTCGGTTCCAGCCATCGCAGCATCTATATAAGCTTGCGAGCGAGGCATAATATGTTCAGCAAAAAATTTTGCTGTTGTCAGTTTGGCACTATAAAACTGTTCATCAGCTGACATTTTTTGCTCCGAAACTTGTGCCGCTTTGGCCATCAGCCAACCACCGGTGGTCGTTCCTGCTGCCATGAGTAAGTTAAAAGATACCGCGCCAGGCAGAGCAGCATCGCTTCGGTAATTTTCCAAAATCCAGCTGCCAAGCTTCTGCAAATCTGAAATACCTTGTTGTAAGACGGGTTTAATGTTTAGCAGCTCAGGACTATCTAATGTGTCACAGGTGGCTTGCATCTCTGCCAACAATGCACTGAAGCCTGCGCCGCCATCGCGAATAAACTTCCTACCTACCAAGTCATTGGCTTGAATTCCTGTTGTACCTTCATAGATCGAAGTAATACGAGCATCTCGCATATGTTGCGCAGCACCCGTCTCCTCAATAAAACCCATACCACCATGAATTTGTACACCTAAAGAAGCAACCTCCTGAACAACTTCTGTAGACCACCCTTTTGCGATAGGTGTTAACAAATCAGCCATCACATTGGCTTTTGCCGCCTCAGATTCATCTTCATGAAAATGGCCCAGATCGAGATTAGCTGCATTGAGATAACAAACAGCACGGGACGCCTCAGTCAATGCTCGCATGGTCATGAGCATTCGGCGAATATCGGGGTGCTCAATAATCGTACCGGCAGGCAATCCTGGTGTAATACCCTGCACTCTCTCCTTGGCATAATTTACAGCATGCTGATAGGCACGCTCTGACAATGAAACACCCTGCACGCCTACATTCAACCGAGCGTGATTCATCATGGTAAACATGTAGGCGAGGCCTTTATTTTCTTCACCCACTAAATAGCCGACCGCACCTTCACTATCACCGTAGCTCATCACACAGGTTGGGCTGGCATGTATCCCCAGTTTATGTTCCACCGACACAGCGTAGGCATCATTTCTATCTCCTGGGCTACCGTCCGCATTAATCAAAAACTTGGGCACTATGAATAATGAAATACCCTTTACACCCTCTGGCGCATCTGGTGTACGCGCCAATACCAGATGAACGATATTGTCCGTCATCTGATGATCACCCCAGGTAATAAAAATCTTGGTACCACTGATCAAATAATGATCACCATTTGGGACAGCCTTGGTACGCACTGCCGCAAGGTCTGAACCGGCCTGCGGTTCGGTCAGGTTCATGGTGCCCGTCCATTCTCCTGACATCATTTTCGGCAAATAGGTATTTTTCAATTCTTCACTGGCATGAGACTCAATGGCATTCATCGCACCCACACCCAGCATGGGGCATAGCGCAAAGCTGGAGTTAGCCGCGGACCACATTTCCGCCACCGCCGAAGCCACGCAATCAGGCAGCCCCATACCACCAAACTCAGGATCGCCCGATAAAGACACCCAACCGCCTTCGGCAAATTGTCGGTAGGCTTCTGCAAATCCTTCGGTTTCCTGAACCTGATTATTTTCACAAACAGCCCCTTTCTGGTCACCTACGATATTAAGCGGCGAAAGTACTTCGCCAGCAAACTTGGCGGCCTCATCCAACACCGGTGCAATTACATCAGGTGTTGCGTCAACAAATCTGGGAAGGGAAGTTACCTGCTCCAAGCCAGCAAGTTCACTCAATACAAATTGCATATCTTTAAGAGGTGCTACGTATTCAGCCACAATCATCTCCAGCAATCTAAAAACATGTTATAAATCGGACCTCGAATAATAATAGCTATTGGCGCTATATTCATTACTTAATCTAGATAACTTTAGCTTTGCCAGCTGATCAAGTGCCAGTCAAAATTTATTAAAAATTAATAATAAACAAAGAGTTAGTGGGTTAAACCAGTAAATGGCAGATCGTATTAATTCGCACTATCGTATCTTCACTTAAGGAATACATAAGCCTGAAGAATGAACCTTTAGATTGTTAAGCCATCATATTTACCTTAATTTGTTGGTCTAAATTTGCTTTATTGGCCTGATTTGAAAGAAAAGGAGTTAACGTGAGCAATTCCCATCATTACGATTTATTTGTGGTTGGCGCAGGGTCTGGCGGCGTCAGGGCCAGCCGTATGGCTGCAACTTATGGCGCAAAAGTCGCAGTAGCTGAAGATCGTTACATGGGCGGGACCTGCGTCAACGTTGGTTGTGTTCCAAAAAAACTCTATGTCTATGCATCTCAATTCTCTAATGCTTTTAAGGACTCCAAAGGTTTCGGTTGGCAAACACAAGCTCCTGATTTTCATTGGCCAACCCTACGCGACAACAAAAAAGCAGAAATCAGCCGTCTGAACGGTGTTTATGAAAATATACTCGATGGCTCAGGTGTTGATGTCATAGCAGGCCGAGCACGTTTTATCGACGCCCACACGGTAAAAGTCGGGGAACAAATTTACACCGCCGATAAAATAATAATTGCTACGGGTACTTGGCCCTATATTCCCGACATACCCGGTAGAGAACATGCGATTACTTCCAACGACATTTTTGATCTCGACACTTTTCCAAAGAAAATCATCGTAGTGGGTGGTGGCTATATTGCCGTTGAATTTGCCGGAATCTTCAATGGTTTGGGAGCAGACACTATCCAGCTCTATCGCGGCCCCTTGTTTTTAAGAGGCTTCGATCAGGACATCCGCGAATTTGCTGCAAAGGAAATAGCCGCTTCTGGTGTAGATTTACGCTTTAACAACAACATCAGCCGTATCGACAAACAAAGCGATGGAACATTATTGGCCACCCTGGAAAATGGCAACCAGATTGAAGCAGATACTATTTTGTACGCCACTGGTCGCAAACCACACATTCAAGATCTCGGTTTTGAAAACGTCAATGTCGCTCTTGACGATCGAGGCTTGATTAAAGTGGATGAGCAATTTTGCACTAGCGAACCCAATATCTATGCATTAGGTGATGTTACTGGTGGGATGGAGCTCACGCCTGTGGCTCTGGCAGAAGGCATGGCTTTTGCCAAAACCCACTTTAATCATCAGCCGAGTCAGGTAGATTACGATTGCATCCCTACTGCAGTCTTTTGCCAACCCAATATCGGCACCTGTGGTTTAACAGAAGAGCAAGCGAATAAACACTATAACAATATCACTATTTATGAATCTAACTTTCGCGCTATGAAACATACCATCGGTGGTCGTGAAGAGCGCACCTATATGAAACTGATAGTGGATGATCTAACAGATCGTGTGGTGGGAATACATATGGTAGGCGAAGACGCTGGCGAGATCATTCAAGGCATGGCTATCGCCATGAAGGCAGGGGCAACTAAAGCCACTTTTGACAGTACTATTGGTATCCACCCTACGGCCGCTGAAGAATTCGTCACTATGCGCGAACCTCGAGGATAAAAGCCTAACCATTTTGCTTAGCAAGGATGCTCTTCAAAATAAAACAAAATTTCATACTATAAAAAACCAAGACATGGGTAAAAAAAGTACTGTGAGATTAATCTCAAATTAGTAAATCTACCTAAAATTAGCTGACATTAACCTGTACCGATTACCAACCTGTATGCATACTGATCTCACACTCAATATCAAACAAGGACATCAACATGAAGCTTGTTTTCTCCCAAAACAGCATTTTTCATTTGTACCGTTTAAGCGTCATCGTTTCCCACAAAACAGGAAAAAAATATCGTCTGAGTGATGAAGAGGAAATGAACTCACTCATTCGCTACTGTAACCGATCTGAAAATACTGCCATCTGCCGGCAGTACGATATTTTTCTTCATTCCCTGGAGCCAGATATTCTCACAGAAATTGAAAATATGACCGGTGCTTTGTTTGAAGAAACAAGAATGCGCTTGGTAGGCTAAGGAAAAAAGCCGCTCATTCCCTCCATTTACTACTCTCACTTCCTCCCTATAAAGCTCGTTTTACTGAAAACGAGCTTTCTTTTTTTAGATTTTTTTTGTTACTGCTTCACATTTCTTAAAAGAGTAAAAAAGCATTTTAATGCGGAAAAAATATAGTTTTTGGATATTTTATGTAGTTTCTTTATTTACACGGAAATGCCAATTTTTTTATATTTTAAGCAACCCACTAAAAGAAGTCCTTATCTTATTGATTTATATTGACTTTTTGCCCTTCAAAAAACCACCTACCGGCATTTCTTACGCGCTTTAAACGAAAGTTTGACGCTCTTAGTCAGCTCACCCCCCTCCATAGCCATATGCCAAAAAAATAACTATGTAAATATGCCTATGTACCTAATTTAAATTGCCTACTAGGATGGAGTCATGTTCACATGTTGTGAAACTTACTTCGTCTATTAACAACTTAAGGTGTGTAGCATATGAAACTTACAAATATTAAATATATATTCGCCTCTTTAATCGTAATACCGATGGTATTTGCCTCTGCGCAGTTACATGCAGCATGCGAAAAGACTGAGCGTCCAACCATCCCAGAGTACACAAACGATCCTGCGGAGATGCTCTCAATCAAGAAAAGCGTCGAAGCATACATGGCTGCATCGAACAAATATCTCGATTGCCAAAAGCGCAATAAAAAGCGTAATGCCATGATCGATGAAATGGAGTTGGTCGCTGCTGACTATAACGTTCTGATTATGCTGTATAAAGAAGAACGTGGTGAAAGTACTCAATTAACAGTTCGCTAAGTCGCAGGCTATAACCGCTTAATACCTACCTAGAGTTTAGCTAGCTAAAACCTTTTATAGGCGAAGCTGAAGGCCACTTAACATATTCGTATGTTAGTGGCCTTTTTTTATAGTTCTCGCTCTGAAATATAGCTATTCGTTAATGGCCAATAACTCAACATCAAATATCAAGGTTGAGCCAGGCTTAATAATACCGGCAGCACGATTACCGTAAGCCAGTTCACTAGGAATAAACAGCCTGGCCTTTTGCCCTACCACCATCAACTGTAAACCTTCCGTCCAACCTTTAATGACTTGATGCAACCCGAACTCGATAGGCTCGCCTCGTTGTACAGAGCTATCAAATACAGTGCCATCAATTAAGGTGCCGTGATAGTGCACTTTAACTCTATCTGAAGGGCCAGGATGCTCGCTGCCAGTTCCCTCTTGTAATAACAGGTATTGCAGCCCGGAGTCAGTTGTTATTACACCTTCCTTTTCCTTATTCGCAGCCAGAAATTCATTGCCCAACCGCTGATTTTCTAGAGCAACCTCTTTATTGCCCCCTTGTCGCAGGAAAAAGAAACCTAGTAAGACGACCACCACCACTGCAATTACGATCTTTGACATTAGTCTTCCTCATGAGAAAAATGGCCATTCTAATCGATTGAATCAACAAGTGTGTACAGTTGCCCTTTATTGCAAAGCACATCTAACACATTCCATATATACCAAAGCCAAAAATTAAATCATTGAAACTACCATTGTCTGAAGCGCTTAAGATTGTTACTCTAGCCAAAATGTAAACGATTACATTTTGGCTAGATCTCGGTCTATAGTAAGGCATAAAGAGAGAATGAAAGCAGCTATGCACACAATGATCCGACAGCAGCTCTAATAACTATTATCAAGAGAGCACTTATGACATCGACATCAGCACGCAGTATTAGGCTCGCTATCACAGTAGCCTTGGGCGGGTTTATTTTTGGCTTTGATGCTTCAGTAATATCTGGTGTCGTCGGCTTCATCAGCGTTGAGTACAACTTAAACGACTGGCAGATCGGCCTAGTAGTCAGCGCCCCCACGCTGGGAGCCATACTGTCTGGAGCGACAGCTGGGCCACTAAGCGACCGATTTGGTCGTAAAACCCTGTTAATTGTGATTGCAGCGCTCTATCTGGTATCAGCTATTTGTTCTGCCTTTGCCCCAAATTATCAAGCACTGGTCATCGCACGTTTTGTCGGTGGATTAGCTTTTGCTTCACTGGGTATTGCACCGATCTATATCGCTGAAATATCTCAGGCAACCATGCGTGGCAGAATGATCTCCATCAATCAATTTAATATCGTGATTGGTTTTTCTGCCGCCTATTTCGCCAACTACTTTCTACTGCAATTTAGTCACAGTGGTACTGATTTGGCGACATCATTGGGCGTTGATACGAATACTTGGCGCTGGATGTTAGGGCTCGAAATATTGCCTGCAGCAATCTATTTACTGATGCTATTTGGCATTCCAGAGAGTCCTCGCTGGTTGGCTATGCATCGGCGATGTGATGAAGCCCGCGCCATTCTGGTAAAACTGATGGGTGAAGATAAAGCTGACCGGGAAATGGATGATATCGATGCCACGCTACACAAAGATCCGGCACCTGTATTTCAACGTATTGTGACGCTATTTTCTCCAGGTATGATCTGGATTCTGGGCATCGTTTTGATGCTATCTGTGATTCAACAAATCACCGGTATAAACGCCATCTACTTTTACGCACCAACTATTTTTGAACAAAGCGGCGTCGGTACTGATGCCGCTTTCTCCCAGGCAATTTTTGTCGGTATTATCAATGTCATCTTCACCATTTTTGCCATGCTGTTAATTGATCGCTTGGGAAGAAAGCCACTATTAATCATCGGTCTAACTGGAATACTGGTCAGCATGTCACTCTGTGCTTATGGCTTTTACACAGCCAAATATCAACTAACGGCTGAAGCCGTAGAAGAGCTGGCTACAACTAATCCTGAATTAAACACGGAACAGCTATCGCTACTTATTGGCAGACAATGGGAAAACGACGTTGCTTACAAAAAGGCATTAACCGAAACATTGGGGCAACAACAAGCCAGAACCCATCAAAGTCACTTACTGGAAGCTGGCACACATATGAATGCTTACATCGTGTTAATCGGCATTCTCGGTTTTGTTGCCTCCTTCGCTTTTTCACTGGGCCCGGTTATGTGGGTAATGCAACCGGAGCTGTTTCCAAATCATTTAAGAGGCGTCGGCATGGCAATGGCAGGCATCGTCAACAGTTTTGCCAGCTTTGTAGTGCAATTCGTTTTTCCCTGGGAACTCAATACCCTGGGAGCAGGCAATACCTTCGCGCTCTATGGATTATTCGCTGTCATCAGCCTAGTGCTTGTGATTTGGATTTTGCCGGAAACCCGTGGCAAATCTCTAGAGCAATTGGAATTTGAATTAAAAAATCAAAAACTAGGAGGACAACCCTCATGAGTAAAAAAGTTCGCTGGGGCATTATTGGTGCAGGCCGTATATCCAGATTACTGGCACTGGATATGCCTCACACCAGCAATGCCGAAATATCCGCTGTTGCTGCTCGAAGTGAAGAGCGGGCTAAAGAGTTCGCTGAAGAGTTCAACATTCCACATTATTTTGGTAATTATCAATCGCTCTACAATTGTGACGATGTAGATGCAGTGTATATCGCCACACCTCATACCTTTCACCGGCAGCATATGATAGATGCCCTGGCTGCAGGAAAACCTGTTATTTGTGAAAAACCCTTTACAGTAAATTCTGATGAGTGCGAAGAGTTAATGGGATTGGCAGAATCATCTGGCCAATACGTCATGGAAGCTATGTGGACCTATTTTCTCCCCGCTATTCGCAAAGCAAAAGAATGGATAGATACCGGCCGTATTGGCACTATCAAACACGTTAAAGCTGATTTCGGTTATCCGCTGCAACCCTTTGATCCAGATTTACGTGAGTACGATAAAAATCTCGCCGGTGGATGTTTACTGGAAATGGGAGTCTACCCCGTCTCTATCGCCTGGTATTTTTTGCGTGAAGATCCAAGTTCAGCTCATGTTGTCAATCGGCATGCACCCAATGGAGTCGAAGATGATTTATCCATGATTTTTAATTACAAAGATCATGTCGCCACACTGGGAACATCATTCCGGTGCAAATTACAAAATTGGTGTTATATCATCGGTGACGAAGGTTATATTGCCATACCCAATTTCTGGCGAGCTTCAGATTGTTATCTCTATCAGCTCGATGAACAAATAGATTATTTCAATGACAACCGCAAAGGGTCGGGACTTGAATTTGAAATTGAAGCTATCAGCAATGATATTTTAGAGAACAAACAACAATCGGATATTATGCCCCTGCAAAACACATGGCATATACAGCTACATATGGATTTAGTCAGAAACTTATTTTAGCCGGATAAGAATGCCGCCGACTAATCAGTTAGCGGCAAGACGATCCTCAACCACTTCATTGGTTTCAAACCTGTAACGCATGTTTCGATAAACACAGATATCGGTAATATCCTCAGGTGTTCCCTTCGGCATAGAGCGATAGTTAGTGGAAACACGATATTTTCCCTTAACAGGTCTAACTCTATGCCAGGTATGGCCATGCAGCAATACCAAGGTGCCTTTAGTCGGCGTTAGCTCAATCTGATCTGAAAACTCTTCATTCACATCACCAATAGTCAACTCACCACGCTTGTGAGAACCTGGCACCACCAAGGTTTGACCACCAATTTCTGGAGTAATATCGCTGGTATAAATCAATCGATTCATATTAAATTTAGCGGCATCCTCAGGCGCACAATCTTGATGCCAGGCCTGCCCCTTTGTGCCCTGTTTTGAAAACATCGTCATACAATATAGCGATGACCAACCTTCTCCCAAAATGGCTTCAGAAAGTACTTTTAAGCGCTCATCATTCTCTACAATATCAAATGCTGAAACACCTTCCTGCTGTGGAAACCAGGGAATAACCTCCGTGGCAGCTTTAGTTAAAAACTCCTCATTGTGAAAAAATTCCGGCGTATAACCAAAATGATCGAGAATTAATTGATCATACTGATCCATCAACTCTGGTTCGAAGAAATCTTCAAGCACTAAATAACCTTGCTTCCAAAACTGTTTTGCTAATTCTTCAATAGGTAAGTTAACTGTCATCATCAGTATCTCGTGAATATTTATAGAGACCGTTTATGGAACTAACTTCTCATATAAATTTTCTTGCCAGTTTAAAAATAAAGAAGAGCTAATTTTCTCAGCCCAGTATTTTTCTAATACTATGTTATCTTGCAGTCTCGAATTGGATTTTGAAAAATAACCGCCACAATTATGATCCTGCTGATCTTGCCACTGAGGAGCATTATCAACATCATTCCAGACTTCATTGATATAGGATAATCCAGCAATAACATCCTTATTTTTTTCCACGTGTAGAAAAAAATTATCAATCCATTTTTTTCCTAACTCAGTGTCTTTCGCCATATTAATTTGTTTGGTGCAATCTCCCGTATGTGGCGCCACTTCACTTAAAAACGCTTTGATATTATTTTCTCGTGCGAACTTAATCTCATTAACACCGGGAGTTTCACTATTGATATGAAAATAGGAATAACCAATCCAGTCGACATAACGATCAGATAAATCATCAGGCTGCGGGTAAAAATTTTCCAGCGTTTCCATACTGGCATAGCCGTAGGTCTGCCAAACATAGGCAACATTATCCACACCAGCTTTTTTCAAATAATGGTAAATATATTTATAAGCCTGCTTATATTGTTCAGCATCGTAGTGATTCCAACTACCATCAAATTCATAACCAATGCGTAAAAACACTGGGCGACCCTTTAAGCTATTTAACCAATCAGCCAACACTTGTAATTGTTCATCATATAAACCGTTGGCAATTTTGTAAGTGTTACATTCCTCAGTGGCGTGACACATAGAACCATCACTATGACGAGGGCCTGCCATATACATACCAATAGCAACCACAGCCTCAGAGAACTCTGGATGATGCAGATTACAATCTACACATTGAACTCCCGACCCCCAATTGGTTGGCTCCAGCAAGGCATCATTGCCCTGATAATAACGAGGATAATCAGGCGCAAATTCTCGATACTGTGAACCTACATCATAAGAAATATAATCAGTAAAACCCGCAGGCCTTGGTACAATCGGCGACAAATAATAATCGCGTGACGCTTTTACGCTCTGACCAACTAACACCAAAATACGGTCATCGACAGGAGAAAACTTCACTGCATTTTTGTTAGCTGCTACTTGCTCTTGCCCGGAATTTGAGTAGCAGGCTGTCAAAAAAAATGCGATAAATACAAGCGCCTGTATTTTTATCATTAAGGCTCTTATCACTAGGGCTCTTATCACTAGAGCTCTTATAATTAACGTTCTTATCATTTCTACTCAGTTTCCTGATAATCAAAAAAGTCAAAATCGGCCACCTTCCGTGTGCCGGAAACATCCTGGCAACACATTCCGACAAAGGCGCCAGTAAAATTGGCGCCCTCTCCCTTTCCTGCCTCATCAGAAATCAAACTATAATCGAGATCAACCTTGATTGATTGCCATTGCTTATTATCCAGAGACCAGAGAAAAGTGAGTTTTTCATAATTCACTTCAGCTTTTAAATAAACAGGTTGCTCCGATGGAATGGTTATCAGTTGATTCTGTAATGGATATTCAGTCGCTAAACTCAAATCACTCAAACAACTCATAACCCCAATATGCTTACCCGCCTTCTCATCATGGGAAATATATAAGTAATGAAATTTATGGCTGTTGTAGTAACAAATTAGCCCGGCGAGCTGCTGGAAATTCTCAGGTTCAAAATCCACTTTTGTACAGGCAGAAAAACAATAAGCCTGTTGACGACGAGCCACCAAAGATGATGCATATAAACTACCAATAGACTCTCTACCGATTAAACGAAGGTAGCCAGGACGATCTGTTAAATTAAATAGCTGATCAGGGTAAGGTGTTCTTAACCACTGAAAATCGATTGGCAATTGCGGCTCATCAAAATCATAAAAAGTTTTTGCTTCAGGCCAAGGGTGTGCTGGAATGTCAGGAGCTTGTACCTTTGCTTCAGGTGCTACCCCCCCACAACAGAGACGCAGCCACCCTCGTTCATTCCATTCAACTTTTTCAATCGCCGATTCACGACCCATCGGGCTGTACTTAATAGCATTGCTGATAGGCCGGCTACACAGGTGTATGGCATAATATTCACCCGTTTGTGTTTCCACCCAATCTCCGTGCCCGCACCGCTGTAATGGATTGTCAGGCTCATCCTTGGCCGTAACGAAATGATTAATGGGATCCAGCTCATAGGGCCCATCAATAGATTTTGAACGCGCCATCGTCATCGCATGGGTATAACCGGTGCCCCCTTCCGCTGTCAGTAAATAATAGTAACCATTGCGTTTATATATATGTGGACCTTCGGTAAAGCCTAGTTCTGAGCCGGGAAAAATATTTTTAATCGGCCCAATTAATGATTGCTGTTCTACCGAATATTCCTGCAAATAAATACCACCAAAAAAAGTACGATCCGTACGGTGGTCCCAGACCATATTTAACAACCACTTTTTACCGTCATCATCATGAAATAGCGAAGGATCAAAACCGCTGCTATTTAGATACACGGGATCAGACCATTCACCATCAATGCGATCACAGGTGGTTAAATAATTGTGGGTATCCTTGTAATTACCATCGAAACGTTTGACATCAGTGTACATCAACCAAAACAAGCCATCAGCGTAGGTCAAACAAGGTGCCCATACACCACAGGAATCTGGTTCACCCGTCATATCCAATAATGCCGGGCGATTTAATGGCCTGGTAATTAACCGCCAATTCACTAAATCTTTAGAGTGATGAATTTGCACGCCGGGATACCATTCAAAAGTCGATGTGGCAATATAGTAATCTTGCCCTACACGACAAATCGACGGGTCCGGATTAAAGCCTTTTAAAATTGGGTTGTTAATCATTATCAAAAATTCTTTTCATTTGACGTTGTATCACGCACTAGCCACAGCTACCGAGGGTTCTGCTGGATCAGCCCCCTGTTGGGTTTGAGCGTGAATCTCGTCCATTGCCTGTGAATCCAGTTTGTAAAAGTTCATTAGCCCCCACAGCATTACCCCTATCACTGCAGGAATCGCAGCAAAGCACAATAAAATACCTGTTAGAGCAGATTCTGTTTGTACCTGATTAGCGACGTAACCATAAGCCCCCAAGATCCATCCAGTGCCAGCAGCGCCTAATGCCAAACCTAATTTAATAGCGAGCAGATGGGCAGAGAACGCCATGCCCATACAGTTTTTACCATACTTCATCTGGCCATAATCCGCTGTATCCGGCACCATGGAAAACATAATCGGAACCAGCACCATATGGAAAAAGTTAGCCAGGGCAAACACGATAAAAGCTAGTGCCACCTGATCTGCAGGAATGAAAAACAGCAATGCATGAGCGGCCACAGAAATCAACGCTGCCCCTTTAAATAAAGCTAACTTACTCATTTTGGCCGATGCAACATTAGTGAAAAGAGCACCCACAAATGCCGCCAACATACCAGTGGTCATAAATTCACTAATGAGTTCTTCACGCTCTAGATAGTATTCAACATAATACGGCGCCACCGCCCCTCTCATCGCTACCAACACCAACATGACTAATGCAATAATCGCCACAATCATAAATTGATCATTTTTTACTAGATGTTGGAGGTCCTGCAGCAAACTGGTTTTTTTCTCACTAACAGGAGGTGTTACACGCTCACGTGTCGAGAGAAAACAAACTAGAAAACATACCAAAGCCAGAGCTGCATATACCGCCATCGCCAGCGTAAAGCCCATTGCTTCGTTCTCTCCCCCAAACCAATCCACCATCTCCATCATGAAAGCCGTCACCAATACACCGCCAACCATAGCCAGGGCAAAACGGATTGATTGCACAGAAGCACGCTCTTTATTATCTGTAGTAATCACACCACCCAAAGCAGAATAAGGAATATTTACTGCGGTATAGGCCAAGGTTAATAATGCGTAGGTTATGTAGGCATAAATCAGTTTATTGGTCGCCGATAAATCAGGTGTAATAAAGGCAATCACTGCAATAATTGCATAGGGAATTGAGGTTAAAATTAAATAGGGTCTGTAACGTCCCCAGCGCGTATTGGTTCGATCAGCAATTCCCCCCATAATCGGATCAGTAACCGCATCAAAAATTCTAACGACCAACATTAGCGTGCCAGCTGCCGCTGCAGTAATACCAAAAACATCGGTATAAAAGATCAACATGTAGTTGATCATGACTTGAAACACGAGATTACTCGCGGTATCTCCAAGACCATAGCCAACTTTTTCTTTAAGCGTTAAGGATGGTGCTGTTGCATTATCAGCAGAAGAATTGCTATTGAGGAAATTACCATCAGACATAACGTATCTCTGTCTCATTATTATTAGAAGTCATTGGCATTATGGTGGAGTCTTATCAACATCGTAAACCAGTCATTCCATGTTATGTGAGTGATATTAAGCAATAATGTAAACGTTTACAAATATTTTTATCTACTAAAGCTATACCTCTTAAAAGTCACATCCCTTATAGGATTTGTAATCACTGGCCTTTGGTCTTCTCAATGTAATCCTTATAAAAATAGGCACTGAGTTTGGGAATTCGCTCCTGTGTTTCGTAATCCACATAGTAAAGACCAAAGCGCTTGTCAAAACCCTCCGCCCACTCAAAATTATCCATCAAACTCCAGGCAAAATACCCTCGAAGATCAATACCCTTCTCGATTAAGCGTTTAACTACATACAAATGTTCCCGCAGATAACTGACACGAACTGAATCATTAATCTGTACTTCATCATACTCATCATCAGCCGCCATACCATTTTCAGTAATCAATAATGGCGGCAATTGATAACGTTCATTGAGTTCGGAAATTAAATTAAACAATCCTTCGGGATAAACTTCCCACCCCATTGCCGTCACTTCACTGTCTTCCGGGATTTCTGACCGATAACCAAATACATCGTTACTCTCATCGCAGAAAATGCGTTGTCGGGTGTAATAATTGATACCGATAAAATCCAAGGGCGCAGTAATAGCTTCCATATCTCCCGCTCTCATCTTGGGCATACATTCCGGGTATTTGTCGATTATCACTTGTGGATATTTGGCTTCCAATAAAGGCTGCAGGAACCACTGATTATTTTCCTCATCAGCTAATTTCGCAGCTAATACATCATCCTGTTTATCCGATCCCGCATCATAGGGACTTAAATTTAGGACAATACCATGAGAAGCATTTGGCGCATTTTGCCTTAGGACCGGCATGGCTTTACCATGAGCCAGCAATAAGTGATGTCCCACCTGTAGAGCTTGTCGCCGATTCTGAAAACCTGGCGCATGTATGCCGTGCAGATAACCTAACATTGCACTGCACCAGGGTTCATTCAATGTGGCATATGAAGCAACTTGATCACCAAAATAATCACTGACGACTGAAGCGTAATAAACGAAAGCAGTGACAACATCTCGATTCAACCAACCGCCCTGATCTTCTAAATATTGCGGCAAGTCCCAGTGATACAGAGTCACATAGGGCTTGATCGAATAATAATGGAGCCTATCAATAATCTGTTGATAAAAATCGAGCCCCTCATTATTCACATCACCATCCAGAGACGTAACAACTCTTGGCCATGCGATAGAGAATCGATAAGCATCGACGCCAAGATTCTTTAGCAGTTCTAAATCTCTTTCCCAGAGATGATAATAATCACAGGTGACATCAGCATTATCGCCATTAAGTATTGCTCCTTCCTTTTGGCAAAAAGTATCCCAAATACTGTCTACCCTTCCATCTATAGCTGTAGCGCCTTCTATTTGAAATGCGGATGAAGCCACGCCGTAAATAAAACTACTAACAACATCATTATTTTTATTCATGGTAGAAATGACTCGTTAAAAAAACCGATATGCCACCAGGACATATCGGTCAACTTGGAGACTACCTGGAGGAACGCGCATATAACTGCGTTTTACCTACGCTACTGTTGAAAAAATTGACGACGTTATTATTGAATTCGATACCACTAACCGAGCTCAAGTATTTATCGACAAACCGCCTAGCCCCAACAAAAGCGTTTAAATAATAAACACATGATGTAAACGTTTACAAGAAAATTATTAAATTCATTAAAAATATTTTATGCCTTCATTGCACCAGTTTTGAGCAAACATTGAAACCAAACTTGCTAAAATATGTATTTATAACCAGTACTAATGCTTTTAAAGCAACTGCAGAACACAATTATTAGTAATAACTAAAGATTAAAAACGTATTCATATAGTTTTCTCACCGGGAAGACTTTTTTTAGCACACAAATAAGAATTGTTAATAAGAAATATTTTTTTATTAAATAAAAATCTATGCAAAAAGATAAGCCTCCTGATGCATATATCCGGCCTTTTCCCGCATTGAAGACACAACATAAAAGCCAAATATCATGCTCTTTTTTTCTTGTTAAATACCAACAGGCAATGCCCAATAAACGCGAAAACCATCAAATATCATATTGTTTTTATTGATTTTTTTGGAAAAATCAGTAAAAAAATACAGAACTTACTCCAGGCCATAACTTCTTAAATATAAAACATGAATGTGTTTCCCATTCGAAAATAAGAAAGCATGGCAACCCCTTCATTCTGAGTAATATTGACGAATAAATAACCCCTATCTGGTACTAGACAATGAAAAAAATGAGGAGTAGTCTGCGAATTAGAAAATGTAATCGTTTACAAAAAAAGGGATCAACGTTTTCAAACTGAATCGATAACATTGAATTCAGTAGATAAAAAGATAATTCGAATTATAACGGGAGATCACAATGATAAAGATAAAACCATTAGCGGCTTCCATAGCTCTGATTAATGCGGGACTCATAATGCCCGCGATGGCACAGGAAACAAGCAGCCAAGAAGAACCACTTCTACTGGAAGAGATAGTGGTAACAGGGATTAGAGGGTCACTTCAAAAAGCCATGGATATAAAACGTGATGCACGAGGCGTTGTCGATGCAATAGCTGCGGAAGACCTTGGCAAAATGCCTGACAACAACTTAGCGGAATCTTTGCAACGTATCCCAGGCGTATCGATTGACCGTCGAAACAACGAAGGTAACCAAGTATCGGTTCGTGGTTTCGGTCCTAGCTTTAACATGGTGCTGTTAAATGGTCGACAGCAACCTGCTGCATCATCTCCCAAACAAGAAAATGCCAGCTCTAAAGACCAAAGCCGCGCATTTAATTTTGCCGAAATTGCTGCTGAGTCAGTATCTGGTGTCGATATATATAAAACTTCGAGACCCGAAATGACCACAGGGGGGATAGGCGCAACAATTAACATAAAAACAGCCAAACCATTTGACTATGAAGGTACTAAAACCGCATTCACGGTAAAAGCATCTTCAGATACATCCAATGAAGATGGCGATGACACTACACCCGAAGCATCTGGCTTATTTAGCACTACCTTTGCCGATGGAAAATTTGGCATCTTAGTTAACGCATCTTATTCAGAGCGCCACAGTTCCGAAGATTTAGTGACAACCGACGGCTGGGTTCGTAGAGATATTGCTGGTGCGAATGTAAACGCAGATTTTTCAGGTGTTGATGGTGATACATGGTGGATGGCAAGAAATATAGTGGTCGATGAAGCCCATCACGAGCGTGAAAGAACCAATGGCATGGTAGTTCTCCAATTCGCACCTAATGACAACATTACTACCACATTAGACTGGAGAATGTCTGACTATGAAGACGAGATCGTTCGTCACCAAACTGCAGGTTGGTTCGATAACTGGTCGCAACTCAGCGGTGACGTCGATAGTAATGGCACTTTGTATAACCCATCGGTAACAGCAGATCCTGCAAGCTTTATTGGCGCCTTAGACAGTAACGGATACAGCGATACCGTTAAAACAGAAACAGAAGGCATTGGTTTCAATGTCGACTGGCAAGTTAGCGAAACATTCAACATCCGTTTTGACTGGCACGACTCTCAAGCTGAAGCTCAACCTGGCAATGAAGTTAGCGACTTTATATATATTATTGCCGGTCCGTTAGGAACAAACTACAGTGCGGATTACACAGGTAACGGAGTACCCAACGTAGCCGTTGATGACTCATCTCTATTCAGTAACGATGGCAGTGGAAACCTAACGCCATTACCTGCTGGTTCAACGTACAATGAGCCAAACTTTTTAAGACCAAACCTTGGATTAGAAAGAGGTAACAGAGTTACCAATGATGTTGAACAGTTCCAGCTTGATTTTAAATGGGACAATGCAAGCGACTCTGCATTAAAAACCATTAGCGCAGGTATATCGAATACAGTATATGAAATTGATACTGCATTTAGATTTAGATTTTTCCAATTTGGCACTCCAAATTGTGGTGCTCCCTGTTCGGATCTTGTCAATATTCAATCATCTAATAGACCAGGCATATTTCCTACTATCGCCGAGTTCAATGCAGAAGATGGCCTACAGGGCACGATTGATCTAGCCGTAGGAAATTTCTTTGATACCGGCCTAGGCATTCAAGAACAACACATTATTGAAGAAGATACTGATGCTCTTTATGTACAATTTGACTTTGAAACAGACTTCAATGGTATGCCATTCAGAACAACTGCCGGGGTTCGCTATGAAAATACCGAAGTAACTGGTACTTCTGTGCAAGTCGTACCTGACTTTATGAGAAGTTTCTCCACAACAGAGTTAAGACCTATAGATTCAGGCGAAACCACAGATTATACATTGTCAGCTGAATATACTAACTGGCTACCAAGTTTAGATACCAGCTTAGAAATCCGCGACGATATTGTTGCTCGATTCTCATATGGTAAATCATTAGCTCGTACTGACTTGAACCAGATGCGCCCCTCGTTAAGTATTTCAGACGCCAGACCAGGTGGACCTTATAACGCTAACCAGGGTAATCCAGGGCTGCTTCCATACGAATCAGATAACATCGATGTCTCATTCGAATGGTACTACGCAGAAAATAGTTATGCGGCTATTACCTGGTTCAAAAAATGGGTAGATAACTATATCCAAACCAGCGTGGACCAAACGACAATTATTGGGACTGGAGGTTTCGCATTAACCGATCCAAACCCTAACGCAGATCCAACCCTTACTTACCCTGTAGATGGCGGACCTAACGACCAAGTCATTACCTGGGATGTAATTTCTCCAGACAATGCAGAACAAGCAGAGATAGATGGTCTCGAACTGTCTTTACAACATTTCTTTGGTGATTCTGGGTTTGGTGTCAATGCTAACATTACGTTTGTTGATGGTGATGTCGAATACGACGTCAATTCCGTTGATCAAACGGTTTCATTGACAGGATTAAGTGATTCTTACAACCTAGTCGCCTTCTATGAAAAAGGTCGTATTCAAGCACGTATTGCTTACAACTGGCGTGATGAGTTCTTGTCTGAAACTAATCAGTTAAGACAAACCGAAGAACCTGTCTTTGTTGAAGAATACGGCCAGTTGGATGCAAGCTTCAATTACGATATCAATGACAATCTCACCGTTTTCATTGAAGGATCAAACTTAACTGAAGAAGAAGCAGAAGCTCATGGTCGTTTTAAAAACCACTTCATTTATAACGCTGAGCAATCTGCCCGCTACTCGTTGGGTATTCGTGGCACATTCTAAAGTCTACATATAGTAATTAGTTTTTGAAAAGAAAGGGCCTTCATTGTTAAGAAGGCCCTTTTGTTTTAAAGTGCTTGAAAAGCTGAGCTAACAAAAGGTTATCTTATGTCTACTCCTATCAAATCAATAATTATAGTGGGTGGTGGAACAGCTGGTTGGATTACCGCAGGAACTATTGCCGCTTATTTCAAAAATGATTCCAGCCAAAGCTTATCGGTTACGTTGATTGAATCACCCAATATTCCCATCATCGGTGTCGGTGAAGGCACATGGCCAACCATGCGCCGTACCTTAAAAAATATGGGTATTTCGGAAACGGATTTTTTCAAGGAATGTAATGCGTCCTTCAAGCAAGGTGCAAAATTTGCAAAATGGGTTACCGGGGAAGAAGACGATTTCTACTACCATCCTCTAGTACTTCCACAGGGCTTTTTAGAGGGGAACCTTGCACCCTACTGGTTAGAACAAAACAACAATATATCCTTCTCTGCGGCCGTTTGTAGCCAAGAACACCTATGCGAACAACATATAGCACCAAAACAAATTGGCACGCCAGAATACGCCGCAGTAGCTAATTATGCCTATCACCTTGATGCAGGAAAATTTTCAGGATTCCTAACCAAACATTGTGTTAGTCAATTGGGTGTTAAGCATATTCTTGATGACGTCACTGATATCAATATGTCACCAACTGGCGATATCAAGTCACTGTCCACAACCAATAACGGCGAATTGGAAGGCGATTTGTTTATCGATTGCACGGGTTTTAAATCGCTTTTAATTGGCGAAAAATTAGGTGTCCCTTTCATACCCAAAAAGGACACACTATTTATCGATACAGCGCTCGCCGTACAAGTGCCCTACGAGAATGAAGATACACCTATCGCTTCCCACACTATATCAACAGCACAGGAAGCAGGCTGGATATGGGATATTGGTCTGTCCTCACGCCGCGGAGTCGGGCACGTTTTTTCCAGTGACTATCTCAGTGAAGACATGGCTCATAAACAATTACGCGACTATTTAAGGCCTCGTGTTCCTGATATTGATAGCTATAACATTAGAAAAATCCCCATTAATTCAGGCCATCGCGCTAAATTCTGGGAGAAGAATTGTGTTGCTGTGGGTCTCTCTGCAGGCTTTCTGGAACCACTAGAGGCTTCTGCATTAGTGCTGGTTGAACTATCCGCAAAAATGATCGCAGAGCAAATGCCAACAACTCGTGAAGCGATGGATATTATTTCCAAACGCTTCAATACACGATTCCTATATCGCTGGGACCGGATTATCGATTTTCTAAAACTACATTACGTACTCAGCAAACGAACCGATAATCAATTTTGGATTGATAACCGAGACCCTAATACTGTTCCGGATAGCCTTCTCGAATTATTAGAGTTATGGAAGTATCAAACACCCTGGCACCATGAGTTTTCGCAAACTGAAGAAGTCTTCCCTGCTGCCAGTTATCAATATGTGCTTTATGGCATGGGATTTAGAACTGAAACCACTCAAAGAGCTGACCACTCATCAGACCGAAACTTTGCAAAAGAAAAATTTAATGAAGTGATGAAAATGACCAACTCTCTATTGGAAGGGCTTCCAACAAACAGAGAACTCATTGAGAAGATTCATAGCTACGGCATGCAAAAAATATAGAAAACATTTATGAACAATATCGAACCATTACAATTTCAAAAACATCAACATCTTAAAATAATAACAGAAAGAGGGGCTAAATATGGTGATGCTGTTTCTATGGTCTATATCGTGCCGGAAGAAATTCCACACTTAACAGCCAACTACCCTATCGTTCTTACCAAAGATAATAAAACAGGTCAGTTTAGATTGGCAGTTTTATTGGGTTTTGAAGACGGTGAAAATCTTTTTCTTAAAGACAATCAATGGCAAGCATCCTACATACCACTTAATATTCAACGCGGCCCATTCTATCCAGCTTTAGCTGACATTAATGGCCAGCAAGTTATAGCTGTGCATATTGATACTAACCACAGCAGAGTCAATGGTGATGAAGGTGAAAATTTATTCGAACATAACGGCTCACCTTCAGAGTTATTAAACTATATAAATACAGTGTTAACTTGCCTTACCTCAGGTCAAACTACCGGAAACGATTTTATTGAAAAGCTATTACAACATGATCTTGTTGACCCTCTTCAAGTCAACATAGAATTTGACAATCACTCAAAGGTTTTTCTTGAAGGCATCTACACTATAAATATGGAAAAAATTTCCGTGCTAGATAAGGAAATAATACGGCAGCTCAATGAGAAGAATTACGATAGATATATTTCTGCCATCGACTCCAACCTGAGTGGAAATCTATCTCAATTGATATCACTCAAGAACAAAAAACTGGCTGCGCTGGCCAGTTGATCTTAATCTAACCATCTATAAATTAAACATCAATTCCCCTGTGCTATCTATAACACTATTTGACAGTAAGCGGAATACGATAGTGGAGAATCACAAACTAAAGACCTGACCCCGATATGTTAAAAGCAAGAAAAACAGCATAATTACCCAACAAAAAACTATACTGACACTTCACAAATGTAAACGTTTACATTATTCTATGCCGTAATACTGATAGAACTGAGTCACCACATCAGGAGGTGCTTATGATCCTCAGATCAATAGTGTCAACGATAGTTTCAAGCACACTGGCAGCCATTGCGTTGCTTTTGGTTAGCCAATTTTCTGAAGCCAACACCCCACTTGAATTAGCTGAACGCGATGGTGTTTTTCCTCGTTTTGCCACTTACCAACACGACTATCAGCCGAGAGCATTTTTCAATGCCAAGCTAGAACCCGAACAAGGCATCATTCACGGTGCAGGTCAGGATGAGAAGAGCTTCCGCGAGTATGCGTCATTGTTTCCACAGCAACACCAACCCGTCATGACCATGAGCTATGTAACATTGGTGCGAGGATTAGAAAACGTTAAAGAATGGCATAACAATCATTTAGCACTGAAGGATCAACCCGTATTATTACAGATTGGCGTTAATCTCACAGCAGGTAGAGATGACGGTACCGGCAGCGATAAAGCCGTCGCCAATGGGGAGTATGACGACGCTATTGACACCTTTGTCGAAGCACTCAAAGACCTTAACGTTCCCACTTACTTGCGCATTGGCTACGAATTTGAAGGTGAATGGAATAATTACTCGCCTGAAACTTATGTTGTCGCTTTCAAAAGAATCACGGATAAAGTTCGCGCTGCCGGTTTGGACAATATTGCCACCGTTTGGTGTTCAGCCGGTGGCTCAGCTGGCTTTGTTGCGTTTGATCGGTTGATGGCATTCTACCCCGGTGATGACTATGTCGACTGGTGGAGCGTCGATGTGTTTTCCCCTGAAGAAATCCCCCACCCCTGGCTAGGCGAGTTTTATGATTTAGCGGGTAAACACAAAAAGCCGGTCATGATCGGGGAAAACACGCCGCGTTATGTCGGCGCCAATAAAGGCTGGCACAGCTGGATACGCTGGTACAAGCCCTTCTTTGAGATGGTACGCAAGCATCCTGAGATCAAAGCCATCAGTTACATCAACTGGGACTGGGTATATTGGTCAAATGAATTGGGATTTGAGTGGCATGACTGGGAAGATGCCAGGCTACAAACTGATGAATTAGTCTCTGAGCTTTACGTGCATGAGTTATCCCACCCGATTTGGCTTCACGCTAAGGATATTAGAAAAATTGCTCTGGAAAAATAAAAACCGGGCCGCACGATCTGCACAGTAAGCCACTTTTTCATTGGCAATAATCAGCACACAATTCACTCGTGGAAAAAACACTATGTTTTCTATAAGACCATTACTAACACTGTTAACCATTCAGCTCTGTCTTTTTTCTGTCATTACCAGTGCCAGCAATCAACCTGCAGCGCCGACAATGCAGGTCATTGAGCGCATCAATCCCAAATCCGAACGACCTGTGCGTATGAACCTGTGGTTTACTCCTGAAAACCAAAACTGCGCCAGTGACTTTTGCCTGGCAAATAAGGGCAATTCATCCACGAGTATTGCCGTGCTATCACACGGTGCCATGGGTTCAGCCAATGATTACAACTGGCTTGGCTATGCACTGGCAGCGCAGGGCTGGGTTGTTGTTGGCATCTCCCATTTTGGCGAATCCTGGGTGTATGGTGAGCAACATATCGATCCTTCATCTGTGGGAAAATTTTGGCAACGTACCGAGGACATTAGTTTTTTATTGCACTCGCTGACAAGTGATAATCCGTTTAACCACCCTATTAATACAGAGTCTGTGGTAGCTATTGGTCACTCTTCAGGTGGTTACACGGCATTGGCACTGGCGGGAGCTAGCATGGACAGCGAACGGGTTAATAATCATTGCCAAACACCCGCTGCCAATGATCAACCTGCCCAAACTATTGACCGAAGCTGCGCATATAGACAACTTGTTGATACAGAACTTCTTGCCAGAAATACGGAGTCACTTGTTGATAAGCGCATTAAGAAAATTATCGCACTAGACCCTGCCATAGGTACTCTTACAGCCCCTGAAAGCTTGAAAAAGCTAGCCGTTCCAACCCTCATTGTGGCCGCAAAAGATAATGACTTTATTCCCTTTGAATCCTATGCCAACTACTTTGCCACTCATATACCTTCATCAACATTGCATGCGCTCGATCAAGGTGAAGGCCATTTTATTTTTCTAGATGAATGCCAACACGATTTCAAAGCAATGGGAGTTTCTCTTTGCCAAGACAGAGCCGGTGTTGATAGAAAACAGGCTCACCAGGAAATACTAAACATCATTTTTTCCTTTCTAGAAAAGGACAATAGGCTTACTGATTAAAATTTGAAAAGCGATAAATCGTCTTACTTTCAAAAAGCTCACCCGGTTCAAGGACGACACTGGGGAAATGAGCATGATTAGGTGCATCGGGAAAGTGTTGTGTTTCCAGGCAAACACCAGCGCCAGGGAAAAACGCTTCGACGGTATTAGCTTGTAAATGATTACCGGAATAAAACTGCAACCCCGGTTGATCGGTAATCACTTGCAGCTTCCTGCCACTGGCTAAATCATACAGGGCAGCTGCTAATTCTAGTCCACCTTCGCTTTGCTTATTGAGCATATAGCACTGATCAAACCCCTGGCCGATTTTCAGTTGTTCATGCTCTCTGTCTAAGTGATGGGCGATAATGGCCGGCGACCTAAAATCAAAGGGGGTGTCAGTCACATCCTTGACTTCACCCGTAGGTATTTGCGCTTCATCAACCTCAAGATATTTATCCGCATTGATGGTAAGCACATGCTCTGTTGCAGATGCTTCTCTTCTGGGTGATAAATTAAAATAGCTGTGATTAGCGAGATTAACGATGGTTTTTTTAGAGGATGTCGCCTTAAACGTGATTGTCAGTTCGTTATCTTCTGAAAAAAAATAAATCACTTCTAAACACCTTTCACCAGGGTAACCGCCCTCCCCATCTGGCAATGCCAATGATAGCACTAGCGCTTGGTCGCCCTCTTGTTCAATAATGGCTGAATTCCATGCCTTAAGATGAACACCGGCGCTCTCCCCGTGTAAATGATGGCCATTCTCCCCTGTTGCCAATTGCACAGGCTCACCATCTAACATAAATTTCCCGCCTCGAATTCTGTTGGCGTAGGGCCCTACGGTTGAGCCCAGGAAAAATTTATCGGAAAAATAATCATTGGAATCCGAGTAGGAAAGTACAACATTACTCATTACACCATTGCGATCAGGAACATTAATCTCACTAATAGCTGCCCCAAAATTTAAGACGCTAATACTGGCACCCTGTCGATTAGATAAAATAAAACTCTGTATCTCATCATCTATCAGGTTATTAGGTAAAATTTTCTTCGTTATTATTGTCATTGATGAAAAAATCACTCATTGATCGATTAAAAACTATTTATGCATAGGGCCAATTGGCTTTAGTAAAAGCACCACCATCAACCCAAATAGTTTGTCCAGTAATAAAGCTGGATTGATCGCCAGCTAAAAAAATAACGGCATTGGCAATATCCTTGGCATAGCCAACACGCCCGAGTGGCGTTATCTTTGCCCAGTCTCCAGCATAATCTGAAGATTCTTCCTGAGTTCTATTAGTCAAAATGCCACCGGGAGCCACACAATTAACCCTGATACCCATCCCCCCCAATTCAACCGCAGCAACTTTAGTAAACATTTCAACACCGCCTTTAGATGCGCTGTAATCGACTAAATTGGGAAAAGCCAATTTATTGCAACCAGAACCAATATTCACTATTGATCCTGGCTTCTTAGCTTTTTTCATCAGGTTGGCTACTATCTGGGTATTGAGAAAACAGCCCTTTAAATTAGTTCGAACCACCCTATCCCAATCTGCTTCCTTTAAATCTAACAGTGGAGCCCAGGTCTGAACACCAGCATTATTAACCAGCAAATCGGGAGCATCACCAAAATTCTCTTCAATCGCTCGATAAAATTTTTCTACCTCTTGTTTAACACCAACATCACAGGCGTAAAAAAAACAGTCTCTGCCGGTCGATTTGATCTCATCAACCACTTCCTCAGTATTTTCATCAGCATGAATATTACTGATTGCAATATTCCAACCTGATTCAGCCAATAGCAGAGAGATATCTTTTCCTATTCCTGTACTACCACCTGTCACAACGGCAAGTTTAGACGTTGATACCATCCACTTAACCTCATCTATTAGAGAATTTATCTTTTAACCCAACTGCCTTACCAGAAAGGATTTTTAATCTTTAGGTACTATACTGAAATTTCCTTAAAATGTAAACGTTTACATAAAAAGCATGATTTTTGAGCTATTATTAGCAACAACGCTGTCAGGGGTATTTAGAAATCTAATAACTCACCTCCATAAGCTATTGTTTTTTATTGAATTTATTTTTTATCCGCGTAGGATTAGCTGCGTATAGAAAATTATAGAGGTTGAAATCGTCTATGGTTTCCATCAAAGAAGTTGCAAAACTGGCCGGTGTTTCCATCGCTACCGTATCACGCTACATCAATAATCCGGACCAGGTTAAGGATGCAACTCGAGAAAAAGTACAAACTGCCATCACCCAAACCGGCTACGCACCCAATACATTGGCGCGCAATTTTCGCCGTGGAAAATCCGGAATCATTTTTGTTGTACTCCCCTCTGTAGGCGATCCGTTTTTTGAAGGTGTTATGCATGGCATCATGCAGGTGGCTGAAGAACTTCACTACACCATTTTTATTCGAGAAACACAGTTCAATACGCTGACCGCTGATGACTACAGTAATATGATTTTCTCCAAACAAGCTGATGGCATTATTTTGCTCGCCAGTGTTTGCCCCTTTACAGCACCGTTAGAAAGACCAGGCGGAAATAAACAGCAACCTATCATTATCAGTTGCGAGAGTGTGACCCCCGAATTAAGCCATTTCCCCAGTGTTCGTATTGATAATATTGCTGCGTCAAAAGAAGCAACTGAGTACTTAATTAGTTTAGGACACAGCAATATAGGCTTTATATATGGCTCTCACGTGTCTACATTGACGCTTGATCGTGAGCGCGGTTTCAGGCGCGCGATGAAAGAAGCAAAAATGCCAGTAGCTGATGGCTGGGTTGTAGAAGGTGGATTAAATCTGGATGGCGCACGTAAAGCAACGAGAAAATTATTGAACCATCCACAACGCCCAACAGCTATTTTCTGTGCCAATGATGAAATGGCCATGGGTACGTTACACGAAATTAAATCGGCCAAACTACGGGTACCTGAGGATATTTCTGTACTCGGTTTCGACGATATTCGCTACGCAGAAATTCTCGATCCGCCATTAACCACTGTCGCTCAACCCGCAGAAGAAATCGGTGAACGAACCATGCACCGATTATGCAAAGCTATCGAAGGACGCGACATAGGTGATGAAGTAGAAATCGTGCCTCACAAACTGGTAGTAAGGCGCTCTACGTCCCCCTTGAAGAAATCCAAGTAGATATTTCCGGTGTAACCAAAATGGCAATAGTTTAGTCTTGCAAAATGTAAACGTTTACATTAATATCCAAAATATCTTTACGAAACGCCTATTGATCGGACTATTGAAACAACAAAGACAGCAGAAACTATGCAAATTAATCGCTTGGACAAAAATGCCAAAGCAGCTATCCGATGTATTTGGGATGCCAAGGCGACCTTAGGGGAAGGTCCTGTATGGGTTGCCAGAGAGAACAGTGTTTACTGGGTCGATATCAAATCCAATAGCCTATTTTGTCATTCACTAGATGGGTCATCAGTACAGCAAACATGGCAGCTGCCAGAACAATTGACCAGCCTGGTGCCACGTAAAGGTGGTGGCTTTATTGGTACCACCCGGCACAGTTTTGCCACTGTAGTGATTAACCAGGCACGTAGCGAAGTCTTTTTATCGATGATTGACTCCCCCACACCAGAAGCCAGCCACAATCGTTTCAACGATGGAAAAACAGACCCTGCCGGGCGTTTTTGGGCAGGCAGTATGGATGATGATGAACAGTTGGCAACGGGACACTTGTACTACCTCGATCACAATCGCAAAGTAACGCTAAAAGATTCCGACTACATTATTACCAATGGCCCAGCTTTCAGCCCAGATGGCTCCACCATGTATCACACCGACACACTTTCGAAGCTAATCTACAGCTTCGATTTGTCGCCGGAGGGCGACACCACTAATAAGAAGGAATTCATCAGACTTTCTGGTGATGAAGGCTATCCCGATGGCATGACCGTCGATAGCGAAGGTTGCCTTTGGGTATGTCTATTTGATGGTTGGGGCATCAATCGTTATTCCCCTGATGGCCAGTTAATAGATTTTATCGACATGCCTGTGGCCAATATCACCAGCTGTACCTTTGCTGGAAAAAACCTGGATCAATTATTTATTACCACAGCAACAAAAGGTTTATCGAAGCAAGCTTTAATCGACCAACCTTTAGCGGGCGGCTTATTCCACTATCAACCCGGTGTGACCGGCTTACCGACACCATTATTCAACGGTTAACCAAATATTTAGATAAGAGCGCTATGAATATAGATAGACAACAAGTATTACCCAGCGATGGTACCACTGGAACGTTGATTGGTCGCATCTGGCTGCCCCATAACATATCGGGAAAACTTTCTGGCCCTACTCCAGTGATACTGTATGGAGAAGATGTGTATGACCTAAGTAAATTCGCACCTACAGTTTCTGAGCTGCTCAACAAAGGTATTTGCAAACAGGACATTGACTTCCACCGATTGACTAAAATTTGCAGTATTGAAACATTGTTTGAAAACAGCTTTGCTGAAAACGGCAGGGATTACACCAAACCCTACATCCTTTCTCCGATTGATCTCCAGGCTATCAAAGCCTGCGGTGTAACCTTTATTTGTTCAATGCTGGAGCGCATTATTGAAGAACGTGCAGGAGGTGACGCCTCCAAAGCACAGAAAATTAGAATAGCACTGGGTAAGCATATCGATAATCTGGATTTTTCTAAAATCGTTCCAGGCTCTACTGAAGCTGAAAGCATCAAACAGGTGTTAATCAATGAAGGGCTATGGTCACAATATCTGGAAGTGGGCATTGGCCCCTACGCTGAAGTCTTTACTAAATCACAGCCGCTCTCCTCTATTGGTGTAGGCGATAAAATCGGTATCAATCCAATTTCAAGTTGGAACAACCCTGAACCGGAAGTTGTACTCATTGTAAATCGCAACGCCCAAGTGATGGGTGCAACTCTTGGCAACGATGCCAACCTCAGGGATATCGAAGGGCGCAGCGCCCTGCTACTTGGCAAGGCTAAAGACAACAATGCCTCCTGCGCTATTGGTCCTTTTATTCGCCTGTTCGACCACAGTTTCAGTATTGATGACGTTCGCACCGCAGAGGTATCGTTAGATATAGCAGGTGCTGAAGGCTTCGAACTACATGAAGTTAGTCCAATGACGCTGATCAGCCGCGATGTACTGGATCTGGTCAATCAAACCATCAATGAAAACCATCAATACCCCGATGGCATTGCCTTATTTACCGGCACTCTGTTCGCACCCACTCAGGATAGAGATGAAGTCGGTTCAGGGTTCACCCATAAAATGGGTGACAGTGTGAAAATTTCTTCGCCACTACTGGGAACATTAATTAATGAGGTAACCTACAGTAACGAAGCTCCTCCCTGGGAATTTGGCGTCACCTCACTAATGAGGAACTTAAGCCAACGCGGTTTGTTGTAAACTATTAATATCATTAATACCAGGGTTGTTAATACTCGGACTAATACTTTAAAGGTTAACTGACATTATGGATATGAAACTCAACTACATCGCCGGGCAATGGCAAGAAAGTTCCAATGCAATGGCAAACATAAACCCGTCTGATACCAGCGATATTATCGGGCAATATGCGCACGCTGATAAAAATCAAACTGAACAAGCGATTAAAGCAGCGCGCCAGGCCTTTAGCAACTGGTCTAAAACCGGTATTCAACAACGAAGTGAGTTATTAGATCGCATTGGTCAGATCATTCTCGACCGCCGCCAGGCACTCGGTGAATTACTCTCCAGAGAGGAGGGAAAAACACTACCAGAAGGTATTGGTGAAGCAACACGTGCTGGCCAGATTTTTAAATTCTTTGCTGGTGAAGTACTGCACATGACTGGCGATTTACTGCCATCGACACGTCCTGGGCTGGAAGTATCTATTACCCGTGACCCCATCGGTGTAGTCGGCTTGATTACCCCATGGAACTTCCCTATTGCCATTCCAGCCTGGAAAATTGCTCCGGCACTGGCCTATGGCAATTGTGTCGTGTTTAAGCCGGCAGAACTAGTTCCCGGCTCAGCTCATGCGCTAGCTGAAATCATCGTTGAAGCTGGTATTCCTGAAGGCGTTTTTAATTTAGTCATGGGGACAGGTTCAGAAGTTGGCGCAACTATTGTCGATCACCCTGATATCGATGCAATCAGTTTTACCGGTTCAGTTAATACCGGCAAGCGAATTGCCACTAACTCTATTTCAAGAATGGCGAAATTTCAGTTAGAAATGGGTGGTAAAAATCCGTTAATTATCCTGGATGATGCCGATCTGGATATCGCTGTCGATTGTGCAATTCAAGGTGCGTTCTTTTCAACCGGGCAACGCTGTACTGCCTCAAGTCGTTTAATTGTTACCAAGGGTATTCATAATCGTTTCGTCGATGCTGTTGAAGAAAAATTATCAACACTTGTTATTGACCACGCACTCAAGTCAGGAACACATATCGGCCCCGTCGTTGACCAACGTCAACTCGACCAGGACATAAAATATATCGATATCGGCCAGAGTGAAGGTGCAAAATTGGTCTGTGGTGGCGAGCTAGTAAAACGTGATACTAACGGTTTTTATCTAACACCAGCACTATTTACTGATACATCCAATGATATGCGTATTAATCGTGAAGAAATTTTTGGCCCGGTAGCTTCTGTTATTGCCGTCGATAATTATGAACAGGCTTTACAAGTGGCCAATGATACAGAGTTTGGTTTATCAGCTGGAATTGTCACTACTTCATTAAAATATGCATCAGACTTCAAAAGAAATATTGAAGCGGGCATGGCGATGGTCAATGTTCCTACCGCTGGTGTTGATTACCACGTGCCCTTTGGCGGTAGAAAAGGTTCTAGCTATGGCAGCAGGGAGCAAGGACAATATGCCCGCGAGTTTTATACCACAGTTAAAACTGCATACACTCTTGCATAAATTACATAATTAATTGAAGAACTGAATAAAGAAATTCTAATATGATGTAAAACATTCTTTATTACCCAGCTACCTCTCTCGGATTTTAGATTTATAGCTGGGCTTTTAAATTCATCAAATTTAATCCATCAAGGTATCCGCATGACGAATAGTCAGGATAAAAAGAACTTTCCTATTAAAACTTTATCCGGAAAAAAATTACGTAGTGCAGACTGGTTTAATAATCCAGCACACCCTGATCAAACAGCTATTTATGTCGAGCGTTACCTTAACTATGGTTTAACACTGGAAGAGTTACAGTCAGGAAAACCGATCATCGGCATTGCACAATCTGGCAGTGACTTAACTCCCTGTCATCGTCATCACATAGATCTAGCAAAACGTATTAGAGAAGGTATTCGCGATGCTGGCGGAATTCCCTTCGAATTTCCTGTTCATCCTATTCATGAACAGGGTCGCCGTCCAACAGCAGCATTAGATCGGAATCTAGCCTATTTAGGGCTAGTAGAAATTCTTCATGGTTATCCTTTAGATGGTGTGGTACTTACTACAGGCTGCGACAAAACCACTCCAGCGTTACTGATGGCAGCAGCTGCCGTTGACCTTCCTGCTATTGTTTTATCCGGCGGCCCAATGTTGAATGGTTGGGACAAGGAAAAACGTCTCGGTTCAGGTTCTATCATCTGGACATCACGGGAAGACTACGCACGTGGAGATATCGGTTACGACGACTTTATGAAAAATATTGCCGCCGCGTCTCCCAGCATTGGTCACTGTAATACCATGGGCACGGCCCTCACCATGAACTGTCTGGCAGAAGCCTTAGGCATGTCTTTACCTGGCTGCGCAGCTATTCCAGCTGCTTATCGCGAACGCTCGCAAATCGCATACTTAACAGGTAAACGTATCGTCGGTGTGGTATGGGAGGATTTAAAACCTTCAGACATCATGACACGCGAAGCCTTTATCAATGCCATCAAAGTATGCACCGCAATTGGCGGTTCAACCAATGCTCCCGTTCACTTGCAGGCTATTGCCAATCAGCTGGGCGTTGAGTTATCGATACAAGACTGGCAAACCCATGGTGAACAGATTTCGCTTTTAGCTAACATACAACCGGCCGGTGAGTATTTGGGTGAAGACTTCTACCGCGCAGGAGGTATACCGGCCATTATTGGTGAGTTACTCCGAGCCAAGCAGCTCAATAGTGACTGTTTGACTATAAGCGGTAATACTATGATGGAACTACATAAATCATCAGCATCTATCGCCTCACAGGTTATTAAACCTTGGTCGGACCCAATGATGGAAAAAGCCGGTTTTGCCATCATGTCTGGTAATTTATTTGATTCTGCATTGATGAAAAAATCCGTTATTGGAGAATCATTCAAAAAACAATATCTATCTGACACCAATCATCCCAATGCTTTCACCGGGCGCGCTATCGTGTTTGATGGCCCAGAGGATTACCATCATCGAATTAACCTTCCCGAATTAAATATTGATGAAAACTGTATACTGGTCATCCGCAACTGTGGCCCTATCGGTTATCCGGGTTCAGCGGAAGTGGTCAACATGCTGCCGCCCGATTATCTGGTAAAAAAAGGGATCAATCATCTCCCCTGTATTGGCGATGGTCGACAAAGTGGTACATCAGCCAGCCCTTCCATTCTTAATGCTTCACCTGAAGCGGTCGTTGGTGGTGGGTTGGCATTAGTGAAAACTGATGATCATATTGAGATTGATTTAAACAACAATACAGTTAACGTCCTGTTGAGTAATGAGGAGTATCAACAAAGGAAATCACAATTAGCTGAGCCCGAGTTAATAAACCAAACACCATGGCAAGAAATTTATCGTAAGACTGTTTCTCAATTAGAGAATGGTGGTGAGATGATGATGGATCAACGTTATTCCAGAATTATTGCTTCCCATGGCACCCCCAGAAACTCCCATTAATAACAACATTACTCTACAGGTAATAATTTTATATTTGGCAAAATAGCACTTGAAATTTCTTCTTTATGAGTTTCAATAAAGACGGCTGCTTTATCTTTCAATGCCGAATAATGAATACTATTGCGATTTAATGCCATCAAAATCTCTGGCTTATCATTGCTAATATCATACAAATATAAATTCTTTTTTTTATGTTCTGAAAGACGGGCATAAAAATGTTCAAAGGTAATAGCAACATCAACAGCCCCATCCATCAAGGCAAATAAACTTCTCGAATAATTAGCATACTCAACCGGTTCGAATTTAATCGTTTCGGGTATCATCTCTAAAAAGCTCTGATAAAGATCAGTATCGTGATTGAGTATCGCCACTTTCTTTCCTTCTATTAGTTGCCAATCTCCTTTATCAATTGGCAAGTGAGAGACGACCAAACCTCGATAATCATTCTTAATATAAATCCAGGAGCTGTAATTAGCCGAATTGACTATATCTTCCATAACATAAGATGTTATTAAAATATCATAAGCACCATGATTAATACCCTTGAGTAATTTATCCTGGGCCCCAACAATATTTAATTTGACAGGTATTTGAAGCTCTTTTTCAATAAAATTTTTTATCGGCTGTAGAGAGCGACGCGTCTCAGAAATTTCATAGAAAGGAATAGTTGCGATAATGAATTCTTTTTCCTGGGCATAAACCCTCCCTGTTGCAATCACAATAAACCACAACACTATCGCTATATATAATTGTTTACTATAGAAGACTACGATATGACACCTGTACTATTTTGCGACACGCAATATAAATACTAGCGTACTTTTTTAGTCATATCTTTAGTATTAAGATCAGTACATGTACGTAATTTGATCGTAAAAATTAGAATTTAACGCGTAAGAAATAATATAAAGAGCTATAAATTAATTGCTTTAACCTTGCATATTCTCCAACTCAACCCCATTGGTTTCATGCACAAAGTACACCACAAAAAACACGGAGACCAATGCACTCACTGCATAGAATGAATAAGCACTGGCCAAACCTATACCGACTAGAAATAACGGAAACGTCAACGTAATAGCAAAATTCGCTAGCCACTGAAACAAGCCACTGACTGCTAACCCTGAACCACGTATTTGATTAGGAAACATCTCACCCAACATTACCCACATAACGGGACCCCAGGAAAAATTGAAACAAAACACATACGTATTAGCCGCAATTAATGCTACCACCCCCATCTCATCGGATAATTGCAACGCACCTTCTGCATCGGTACTGGCTGATGAAAAAGCAACTACCATCGCTGATAATGTCAGCCCCATACCAATCGACCCTATCCATAACAGTGGTTTGCGACCAATATAGTCAATTAGACCTAAAGTAATAATTAACGCCAATAAACTTATAGCGCCTGAAATTACATTGATGAGCAAAGCATCACTTTCTGAAAATCCAACCGACTGCCATAGCACTGCACCATAATAAAAAACTACATTAATACCGACCAGCTGTTGAAAAGTAGCCAGACCTATTCCAACCCAAACTAATTGACGAATTTTCCCCGTCTTTTCATCTAATAAATCTGATAGAGACGGACGATGATCATCCAGCAACGACTGTTTAATTTCTTCAACTTTTTTTCTGGCGACGATCTTACCGAACAAGCGCCTTAAAACGTTCTCCGCCTCAAATATTTTATTACTCGAAACTAAATAGCGAGGGCTTTCTGGAATAAAAAACAGTGTAATAAAAAATAAACATGCAGGAATCAATTCGACCCAAAACATCCAGCGCCAGGTTTCAAAACCCAGCCAGAATTCAGCAGTTGAAGCACCGGCTATGGACGCTAAAAAGTAGTTGCTTAAAAAAGAAAAAAACAATCCGGCAATAATCGCTACTTGTTGAATCGTTGTTAAACGCCCCCTGTAAACTGCCGGTGTCACTTCACTAATATAAGCAGGCGCCATGACACTGGCAGCACCCACAGCCAAACCACCTAAGATACGATAAATAATAAATTCTAAGGAAGTCGAGGCAACACCTGAACCAGCAGCACTGACAATAAACAACATTGCCGCAACTCTGAGTACTGTTCGCCTACCATAATGATCAGCCAACCAACCGGCAAAAAAAGCACCCACTGCGCAACCTAACAACATTGAAGCCACGTTAAAGCCGGTGCCTACACTATCGGAATTAAAAGCTATTTGCAGACCATCGACAGTACCATTAATCACGCCACTATCGAAGCCAAAAAGAAAACCACCTATAGTAGCGATTAGGCTAATAAAGATGACGAAAAGCGAACTTCCCTGTTCTTTCGAGACAACCTGTTTAACGTCAACATCTATCGAATCAGTTTGGATATTTGCTGACATACATTAACCTTTCCACTTTCAGTTTGCACAACAGCTAATTTTTTATTGTTAAATTAATAGATTTTTGAATGAGTACGTAATGATCAAACCAAGTGAGATAAACCGAATTTATCCTAATAAATATTGGTTCACAGTATTTTCAAACCACTCCTGTTTACCACTCACTCTCTCTGGCTCACCATTTTCTGCTGCAAGATCACGCAATTGTTCTAACGACAAATTACCTGCTTCAAACTCGGCTCCTGCACCTGAATCGTAACTCGCATAGCGACTTTTCATGCGATGTGGTATCGCACTTTCAGTCAGCAGCTTATGCGCGACTTCTAAACCACGGGCAAAAGTATCCATGCCACCGATATGACCGATAAAGATATCTTCCATATCAATAGATTCTCGTCTTACTTTTGCATCAAAGTTTAATCCGCCCGTTTTAAATCCGCCATTGGCTAATACCACCATCATTCCGCGAACGGCATCATAAATATCGACCGGGAACTGATCAGTATCCCAACCATTTTGCGGATCACCCCGGTTGGCATCGATACTACCTAACAAGCCGGCATCTGCAGCCATTTGCAACTCATGCTCAAAGCTGTGTCCAGCCAGCGTGGCATGATTGGCTTCAATATTGAGCTGGAAATCACCAGCTAAACCATGATGGCGCAAAAAACCAATAACTGTTTGAGTATCAAAATCATACTGATGCTTAGTTGGCTCCATCGGTTTTGGCTCAATTAAAAAAGTTCCGTTAAAACCATTTTTACGGCCATACTCTCTTGCAGAATCGAGAAACCGAGCCATATGTTCAAGCTCGCGCTTAGTGTTGGTATTCAGTAAAGAAACATAACCTTCACGACCTCCCCAAAATACATAGTTCTCACCACCAAGCTCAATGGTTGCATCAATTGCAGCTTTTACCTGTGCTGCTGCATGTGTCAGTACATTAAAATCCGGGTTAGTCGAAGCACCGTTCATATAACGAGGATGACTGAATACATTAGCTGTGCCCCATAATAATTTCATACCTGTTTCATTCTGCCTCTCCTTCGCCAAATCGACCATTTGCTGCAGGCTTTGCTCAGACTCTGCTACGGAATGTCCTTCGGGCGCCATGTCGCGATCATGGAAACAGTAATAGGGAACGCCCAGTTTGGTAAACAGCTCAAAAGCCGCATCCATTTTTTGTCGGGCTGCAGCCATTGCATCCGGCGCATCATTCCAGGAAAAAATTTGTGTGTCCGGTCCAAAGGGATCACTACCCTTGGCACAAAAGGTATGCCAATAGCACACAGCAAAACGAAGATGCTCTGCCATGGTCTTACCAGCGATAACTTTATTGGCATCATAATATTTAAATGCCAAAGGGTTATCAGACTCAGAGCCTTCGAAGGGAATGGCTGATATGCCTGGAAAATATTCCTTGTCGCCGATAAAAACCTTGCTCATACTGTTAAACCTCTTGCTTCCGATTTCTAGTGTGACTTTTCTTTATTGTTAATTCGCTGTTAATTTGATAGATAAAGCGGCGCCACGGTATTCAATAGCGTCGTATACTGCTTATAAATATTTTCATAAACGGCGACAGATTCTGGATCCGGCATTGAACAACGACTGACTTCTACATCTAAGTGTGTTTCTGTAAGTTCTTGAATAGTGATACAACTGTTGCCTGCGATATTTTTTTCAAAACACCATAGCGCTTGTAGCGCCGCACCAATAGCAGCATTTTCTGATTCTTTCAGAACCGTAACCGGCATATTGAAAACGTCAGCGCAAATCTGACACCACAATTCGCTGGCGCTACCACCCCCGGTTAAGGTCAACTGATCAAAGGACATACCACAGCGTTGAAAAGCCAACAAGCCCGTTTTTAATCCAAATACAGCGGCCTCCATCGCTGAGCGCAAACAATGGGCTTGTGTCGTATTGTCCATATCCAGACCAAACAACACCGCTTTTCCGTTAGGCAATGCCGGTGTTCTTTCGCCGTTATAAAACGGTAGCGTTATTAAGCCATCGCAACCGGGACGGACTTTTCTCGCCAAATGGTCGACATCTTCAACAGCAACAGAAAATAAGCTTCTCAACTGTTCCGTTGCGACTGTGCAATTCATAGTGCATAACAGCGGCAACCAGCCACCAGTGGAAGAACAAAACGCCGCCAGCTCACCATAGGAATCAACAATAGGTTCATCACTAAAGCCAAATAAGGTACCAGAAGTCCCCATACTGGCGGTTAATTTACCAGCACTGACATTGCCAGTACCGATGGCAGCCATCATATTGTCGCCACCACCTGCTGATACCAGCACGTCACCTGCAAACCCCAACTCCTCTGCCAACTCTGGTAACAAAACTCCCGCCGGTTGATCAGCCTCGATCAACTCTGGAAAACAGTCCAATAGGTTTCGCTCTCCATCCACAGCCTTAATTAACTCAACACTCCAGTTCTTTTGGCGCACATTTAATAAACCGGTACCAGAGGCATCGCCACATTCCATAATGCGCCTGCCAGTAAGATAAAAATTCAAGTAATCATGTGGCAACATCACCGATGTCATAGCACGATAGGCATCAGGATTATTCTTCTTTAACCATAGAATTTTCGAAGCAGTATAACCGGCAGCAATGGCATTACCGCCAAGCTCTATACAGCGCTTCTCGCCGCCGACAGCCTGAGCAATCTCATCGCACTCTTTAACTGTTGATGTGTCACACCATAATTTCACCGGCGCTAACACTTCTCCCGTGTCGCTAACAGGTACAAAGCCATGCTGCTGCCCCGAAACACCGATAGCTCTGACTGTAGACTTTAAGCTTGAAGAAAATTCCTTAAGGCAATTACGCAGACCATCAATCCACCAATGTGCCATCTGTTCGCGGCTGCCATCATCGCGAGAAATCAGTTGGAACGGTGAGGATGCCGTTTGCATCACTACCCTGTTTTCAGGGTTATAGATGATGACCTTAATACTTTGCGTACCCAGGTCTATGCCCATGACCGTTTGCATAATCAGCTCGCCTCTCGATAGGCCAAGTCGACTAATAACTCTTCAAGCCGAACCTGATCAGCAGTAAAGTTACGAATACCTTCAGCCAGTTTCTCTGTCGCCATGGCATCCTGATTCATTGACCAACGAAACTCTGACTCGGTCTCTATTTGCTTGGGAATACTTTTAAAGCTAGCTAAAGGGTCTAAAATACGCTCCAAACTACTTTCATTAACTGACAGCTCTTCCAGTAAGGCAGGGCTAATCGTTAGCTTGTCACAACCGGCCAATTGCTGAATCTCACCGATATTTCGGAAGCTGGCTCCCATCACCACAGTCGAGTAATCGTGCTGCTTGTAGTACTGGTAAATGCTTTTGACAGATAAAACTCCCGGATCTTCTTCCGGCGAATAATCGTCACGCTTAGTATTGGCTTTGTGCCAATCCAGGATTCGCCCAACGAAGGGAGAAATTAAAAAGACGCCTGCGTCGGCGCAGGCCGCTGCCTGGGCAAAACCGAATATCAGTGTCAAATTACATTGAATACCTTCGGCCTCTAATTCACGGGCAGCCTGAATACCCTCCCAAGTAGCGGCAATCTTAATCAATACTCGTTCTGTGCCGACGCCCTGCGCCTTCAGCATACTGATCAATTGCCTGGCACGGGTAATGGTAGCCTCTTTATCAAAGGACAAACGCGCATCAACTTCTATAGAAACTCTTCCTGGAATAAGAGCGGAGATTTCTCGAGCCATTTTCACAGAGAGCAAATCGAGACAATGACCCAAACGAGCAGGACTTTTATCAACCTTTAAGCCTGCAAGTTCGATACATTCATTAACGATTGGCTGATAGCGTGGCAATTGTGCCGCTTTAAGCACCAATGAAGGATTAGTGGTTGCATCTTCAGGTTGGTATTTGACGATTGAATCCAGGTCTCCGGTATCCGCCACCACCGAAGTCATAGCCCTTAGTTGATGTAGTTGACTCATTGATGTCCTCTTATGTTGTCCCTACTGGATAATCCATACCTTTTCATCCTCAAAAGGACTTTGATATCTCTCACCAATATCGGTGTATTAGGTAATGTAAACGTTTACATATGTAATAGCAAGCGTTATCCCACTAAAGATTCCTCTAAGTACCTAAATTAATAGCTATAGCTACTATGCTATGGAAAAACATATGATGATGTTGGAAATAAGAGCAGAACTTCAATCACTACTGTTAAACAGGTAATTTCAAACAACCTTCGCTATGTTGGACCCTATTCAATCAGGGATTTCTTATTGAAAGATCTACTAGGTAAACAGTGACTAAATTAGCTGAGAAAATCCGCGGATCTTGTTTTCTTATGCCCTGTTTCGAAATTCGACGACGAATCAGTATATTCCCGAATAGTTTTACGGGTTCTAACCTATTATTATCGTTAGTTATATACCCTTCACTGAAGAAATACATGGATAAATGTTGTTATTGTCCTTGGGGCTAGAGTAATTAATTATGCTGTACCGAATACTTACATTACTATCCCTTCTTTTTTCGATGGTTGCTATCGGAGAAACATCTACACCACTTAAGCTATATAACTGGAATGAATATATTTCTGCCGAAACGCTTTCTGCGTTTATTAAAGAAACCGGTTACAAAGTTGAATTAACGGAATTTAACGATGAAGATGATCGTGACCAAAAACTTGTTCAGGATGGGCTTGAGCAATTTGATTTAGTCATGATGGATCATACAACACTTCATTTGATGGCAAAGGAAGGACAATTTCGTCAATTGCCAGATAACGTCAACTCTGATCAGATTCATGGGAAATGGTCCGAAGAATGTGGTCGTTATGGAGTTCCCTATGCATGGGGAACAATGGGCATTGCGTACCGATCTTCAGCTACAGATAAGCAAATTACTTCCTGGCAGGATTTGTTGCTACCTGAATTTAATCAACAGTTGATAATGCATTTTGATGAGATAGAAACAACATCTATCGCTTTAATAGCCGTTGGCAAATCCTATGATTCTGATAAACCTTCAGACATTCAACCTGCAGTAGAATTTTTAAAACAAGTAAAATCGCAGTTAATGGCTATGGTATATGGTTTAAATAATGCAGCCTTCCTGGGTAAGAATACTTCTGCAACTATGATGGTCATTTATTCAAGCGATGTTGAAACTCTGAAACGTTTCACCGGGTTTGATGATTGGCATTATGTTGTTCCCAAGGAAGGCAGCCTATTATGGGTTGATTGTTTTGCTGTTCCACAAAGCAGAGAATTACACCCAGCAACCATTCCTTTCTTAAAGTTTATTAACCGACCTGAGATTGCAGCTAAAAATGCAGAAGAGATTCTGTTTGCTACTACAAATACCCCTGCATTCGCCTTAACAAGCAAAGACTACCAAGGGAATAAAGAACTCTTTCCAGAAGAAGATATCATTAAACGCAGTTATAACTTTAAAAACATTGATAAGCGCTCATTCTCTATCCGAGAACAATTTATCCAAAGAGTCAAAAAGCACAATATCTTTTAATTGATTTTCAACATTTTCGTACCATTCATTAAAGTTTTTATACTTTCGGTAAGAATTTCCTTAGCGAAACGATTCTCTTGATTCGAAATAAAAATTCAATATAAACAGTCTGTTAGCTGTTTTTGCTCTGCGATAAGCTACGGCTGTCAATCAGATATATCGTGGATTTAAGCCCTGACCTATGCGGAAAGATAAACTCAAAATCGAATCCATTTGTATTTATCCTCGGATTAATTTTTATGCAAAAAAGATTGCTTTACATCAAGCAAAGAAATTAATGATAGCTATTTTTCTTTTAGTAAATAAATAACAAATAGCTTAATAATCAGAAAATTACTTCATATCAAAAATACGAAACGCCTTTTTATTCATCTAAAGTTTTTTTGTTCATTTTCAACAAACTCCTTTTTATTTCGCCTTTTTGATATTTTTCTCAACAACTCACTTGTAATATTGAACGATTACACTTATTCGCTTTATTAATAAGAGCATTAATTATTCAATTGATGAGATATGTCAGAAAACTCAATCTCTATATTCAACAAAACAGTATTTGACCTTGATGAGTTTTCGGCTCTTGGTAGCTGTTATTGGCGTTCAAATTTATGTCAGCTTCAACCTGGATCATTCTCAGGTAGCCTGAACATAATTAAGCTACCACAATATGAATACAGCTTTGGTAATTTTAATGTCACCGTATTTCGCTCATCAAGATATGTGCTTAATGATTTGGCAATTTGTTTTCCACTTTCAAATCCAAAAAACTACAACATGCCCTATTCTCCATCAAAAGGACCAACAATTTGTGTTGTCCCTTCTGGAAAAAAAATAACAGGAATCATTCCGTCTAACCTAACAACTGCGGGATTACACTCTTCAATAAAGCATCTTCAGAAACACGTTAATCATGACTTGAGCTTTATAATTAAAAATCCAGATCCTTATGGAACTTTCTATTCCGTAAAAAATGCTAAGCAATTTTCCTCACTACAAAAAAAAATGGAAAAAATTCAAGAGCTTTGTAAATGTCATAGTAATTACATCATGCAACAGCCACAGGAAATTATCAGTTTCAGTGAAAATGAAATCTTGCCATTACTTGGAGACATTTTAGATAAAGCTATCGTGTCGGAAACACAACAAGAACCAACAACTCTACAAAAGGCCATGAACTATATAATCAATAATAGCGACCACCCCATTCGAATAGATAAGCTTTCCGAGACATTAGACATGTCTCCAAGAAATCTTCAATACCTATTTAACGAAAACATTGGTTTATCTCCTAAACAGTTCATTCAATTATTAAGACTTAATGAAGCGCGTAAAAAACTGCGCAATACATACTATTCAAGAGGAAAAGTCAGCGATATAGCAAATGAACTAGGATATTGGCATATGGGGAAATTCACACAAGATTTTAAAAAGCTATTTGAAATTGGACCCCTCGAATTACTTCGTAAAGATCCAATACAAACTACAGAGAATATTCCTCAACCCGACCAATTTTTACAGCTCGAAGATTTTGATATCAATACAGTAGATTAGTTATAAATAGTAGGTTGCAGCTTTTAAAAGTTACTACAATTGAGTATATGCGTGAATTCAACAACATAATACAAGGAATGGCTTGATCACATAATGAATACTCACTGTTTATATAGAATTTTTTTAGCATCTCTCCTTTATTTTTCTAGCGCCCCCACAATAGGAGATGAATTAAAAAATAAGTTTTCTGGATATGCCAGAGTAGTGGCTGGTATTTTAGATGAAGCCGATGCGACATATTTTGGCTATGACGATAACATAAGTTTTGACCAAAACAGTCTTATCGGCGTACAAGGCCAAACTTTATTTAATGATAAGTTGTCTGTAACAGGACTAGGTTTATTACACAGTAATTCAAATACTGATTCCGGGATAGAGTGGCTTTATCTGAGTTACCGTCCGACTAAAGCTATCAATATTAAAGTTGGACAGATGCAAACTCCATTTTACTCCCTGAGTGACACTTTGGATGTGGGATACACCTACCCCTGGGTAATTGCGCCTAAGGAAGTGTATAGCGATTTTGTCTTCAAAAAATTTCGAGGCATTGACTTACGCTATTCTCACATCACTGATGATTACAGTGCTCATATTGAAACCTATTACGGTTCATTTAACGATGATGTCTTTATTAATGACTCGAAACTTGATGTAGAAGCAGAAAACCTTATGGGCTTGATCGGTGAATTACGTATCGACAATCTTCACCTACGAGCTTCTTATCATATTGGCGATGTATCACTTGAATTACCCAGCGTACCGGAATTTGCTCAATCACTGTCTCTCTCGGGCTTTACAAACAGTGCAACAACATTGGATACCGATGACAAAAAAGCAGATTTTGTTCAGCTGAGCACAAATTATGAATCCCTCAACTATTTTCTAAAAGCCGAATGGATGAAAATAAAAATTGACTCGGATATGTTTGCCGATGTTCGAGGGTATTACCTCACTTACGGACATTATTTCGGTAACTTTACTGCATTAATTACTTACGGCGACTGCAAAGCCAAACTGCCTTCAACCATCGATGAAATTCCTATCGGACTATCCCCACAATTAGATCAATTGGCCTTTGGCTATCAAAGTATTATGAATGATCGAGCTGATAGCGACACCGAAAGTTGGGCATTGGGGTTACGCTGGGACTTTCAACCCAACATGGCACTAAAAACTGAGCTTAAACATATCAACTCACACAGCGACGACACAGCAACCTTTAATAACGAGAATCCAGCTCAGTTCGACAATGAGGCTAACCTACTTTCATTCGCTCTTGAGTGGGTATTTTAATGAAGGTAGTACTACGCTATTTATTATTAATAACCTTGCTGCAGAGTGTCGATATTTTCACTGCTAGCGCCTTTGCCGATAGCCCGCAAATTCTGGTGATTGTTAATGTCAATAACGTGGGTAAATTAAGCAAAAAACAGATAAAACAAATCTATCTGGAAGGCGACATTAATTTCCCGGTCAAACCCATCAATATGGCGGCAGGCACAAAAATCCGCTCAGTATTTAATGCCAAAGTGATAGGCCTTACCGAATCCCGCATTAAAGCTTATTGGGCACAGATGCAGTTTACTGGCAGAGCAACACCACCACGAGAATTTGAAAATGTTAATCAACTATTAGATTTCATGCTCAACAATCCAGGATATATTGCCTATGTACCAGCAGATACCGTTTTACCTGAATCACTGACTATCGTTTATCGTTTGAATTATTAAAAATATTTCGGCTTGGATTTAAGAACGCAAGCTCACTAATATTTGCTGTTGTTGATTTATATCAGTAATAACCTTTGGCAAGTCAGTTAATGGTGCAGGCTTAGCATAGAAGTAACCCTGTAACTGTTGGCAGCCACTGTTCAGTAAGTAATCTCTTTGCCCAGCGGTTTCCACACCCTCCGCACAAATATTTAAGCCCAGATTATGCGCCAATCCGATGATAGCTTCGATAATTAATTTATCTTTCGATGACTCTTCAAGTTTCCTAACGAATGCCTGATCAATCTTTAAGGTATCTATTGCAATACGAGTTAAATAACTCATTGAAGAGTAACCTGTACCAAAATCATCCAAGGCAATAGAGAAACCTAGATCACCGAGTTTTTGGAAGAATTTTTTAGCCTCTTCAAAATTATCCAAGTACGCAGACTCGGTAATTTCAAATTCTATTTGTTGAGGAGCAACATGATATTCCTGCAGTTGAGATTCAATATACTGAATGAACTTTATATCTTTTATATCAAAAGCAGAAAGGTTAATAGAAACAACTACATCTTTCCCCGCGATATCAACAAGCTGAGGAAGGTCTTTAAACACCCGTCGTAATACCCAGCGAGTAATAGCAGTAATTTTGCCACTATGTTCGGCTACAGGAATAAATTCTCCGGGAGAAATAATGCCATCGAAACTACTTTCCCAACGAATTAACGCTTCCAATCCATTAACTTTACCACCTTTTCCGACTTTAACCTGATAATTGACTTTAAATTCTTCATCCAATAACGCTTTAGTCAGCGCATTTGCAATCAACAATTTGCGCATACTCTCAGCCTGAAGTTCTTGCTGAAACAAAGCGTAAGTATTACGTCCAGATTCTTTAGCGTGGTACATGGCTACATCAGCATTACGTATCAACGTTTCCGCTTGGAAATCTGCACTAGCAGCATCCGCGATACCAATACTCACACCTGTCTGTATTTCCCAATCTCTAATAACTATAGGAATTTCTAACGAATGAATAATACGTTCGGCGACATTAATTCCGGTTTCTAATACATCTTCGTTTATATCATTTAATAAAATTAAGAACTCATCTCCCCCTAAACGAGCAAGCACATCGCCCTCTCGTAGTTGTCCGGCAATAACATCACTCACTTTAATAAGTAAAGAATCTCCAGCTTCATGGCCTAGAGAATCATTAATCCCCTTAAAATCATCAAGATCCAAGAAGAGCACTATCACATTACTGGAACGGCGTTGGACCCGAGCCATTTCTCTCCTCAGCACTTCCATAAAAAATTTTCGATTGGGCAGTTTTGTTAATACATCAAAATTTGCCAGTTGTTGTAGTGTTTGTTGCTGCTCTTCTAATGTTTCCACTTGCACTTGTAATTCTGTATTTTGGGCATCAATTCGTTCCAGCATGGAATTAATATGATTTCCCAGATTGGCAACTTCATCGCCACTTTTTGCTTCGAACCGCAAATGATAGTTACTGCTGCTCTCAATGGATTCCGTAAATTGAGTCAAACTAGATAACGGAGACAGTAACCGCTGACTAAATAAAATGGCCAAGGCAATCATGGTTAACAAAATAATCAGCGCAACAGGTAAAGAATTCATTATTAGATCATGGTTACTTTTATCTAAAGGTTCGCGGTAACCATTAACGATTAGCAAATGGCCTAGAGGGTAGCTATCATCACCAATAGTTTTTAACACCATTAAACTACCATTATAAATACTGACGCCATGATCAATGGCCTTAATATTGAAGGGAGGCAACTCCTTCTTAAGCGCTGTCGTTTGCATAAAGCTTGGAGCAATATATTGCTGTAAGACATCCCAGTCACGACTATAAACAATGGCATATTTAACATTGTCATATACTTCCAAATCGAGCAGTTTGGTCGCTAGGTCAACACTATCTACCTCCTCATTCAGCGTTTCTACTAAATCATCTGCCATATTAGTGGCTAAAGCCTCCAGATGATTAAACACCGTCCCTCTATAAACAAACTCATGTTCTTTCATACTTAAATAAAGAAAAGCAATAGAACAGATAATGACTAATGCAACTGTCCCGGCTAGAACTTTGGAACTCAGTTTATTGAACATGGGCAAGATCTTTTAATTTTAAAATAGTGATCAAGTATAGTAGTAAAAGGGATATTTTATTTTTGATAAGAAATTTAATGTGGCTATCTCAGTCTAGCAGACTGATTAAATACGTCGAACTTGCGGAAACTTTTTGAGATGGATAATGTATTTCCAATAGTAAAACTACAAACAAGGTTTATTAAATAGTGCCATTAACAAGTTCGAAAGGGTTAATCATTATGGGCTTAGGCCTGTAATCATCTCTGCGAGGCCTCGTCGCTTCGCGACTCGTTCAAGCTTCTCCTAAAGCATAACTTGTCAAACCAATTCAAAGTCTCGTCCGACTCAAACACCACATATTAAAAAAGCTCACCCGTTGGGTTCGCGATACTTTTCTTTTAGATATA
>JANQLG010000020.1 GCA_028280715.1 Spongiibacteraceae bacterium
CGTAAAAGGGTGCTAAATGCCGCCGTTTAACAAATCAATCAATGACGCCTCTGGCTGGACCTCCGCACTGTGTGCTGCGGCCCATTATTGAGGCGTTAAGTACTACAACTAGTTCATACCAAAGGAATGACATATGAAAAAATTAATAATTTCAATATCAGTATTTGTTTTCTTAAACGGCTGTACAACTACGTTCACTACACAGAATCCCGCTGAAAAATTATCAGGCTATACCTACATACCAGTTGATCCTTTTTCAGTTAAAACAAATCCAGGTAATTCATGCGATGTATCAGACGAAGAAGCTGCAATAGAAGGGGTTGATGTCGGAAAAATAGAGTTTGGCACATTACTGGAGTCTCTTCCTGATAATGCCGTACGAATGTCAGTGGAGCAGTTTAGTACATCTGGGGCTGTAACATATGGTCCAGCTGGTTTAGGTGCGGAAGGAGAGTCCTATCGCGTTACGGTCGACTATATAAATGCAGATACAACTAATGTTCAACTGTGGATTTCTAAGCGGGCCGAAAACTATATCACTAAAGAAATTGAATATGTTCCCTTGTTACTCCCAAACAACGGAGAATACACATATGGAACTGAAATATATGAAGTAACGCGCGAAAAACCTGAAGAACATATTGAGTTATATTCGGAGTACAACTTGCCAGTTTATGTTGGGATAGGCTTACGCGTAACAGCAAATATTGATGTAACAGGAACAACCGCTAATATATCTGGCTTGGGAGCTATCGGAGCTGAAGCGGAATCAAACCATTTAAAGGGTGCGTTAACAGTGCAAACGCTAGGGGTTAATGGTCAGGCAATTGCCGCTGCTCTTCCAATTCAAAGTGAGCTAAATCGAACGACAGCACAAAATGCTATTGTTGCGGTAGGCTCAATTAAGGCATTGTTATACGAAGAAGATACGGTTGTAGTCCCACGAGTTGTAGGAATATATCTTCCGTTTCCTGGTGGGAAACCTCTGGTAAATGCAATTATTTCAGAGCTGTCGAAAGATAGAGTTGTATGGCATCGGCCGTGCATCGAGAAGGTATAGCTTTTCGTATTTGATAAAGGATGTTCACAAGTTCGCACCTATTAAGTGAACATAAATAATGGGAATTGAAAAATAAATCTGTCCCCAATAATTAACTTTTTGGAGAAGAAATGATTGGTAGATATCTATGTAAAATATCAGTAATTAGCATTTTGGCTTTATATGGTTCGGTGGCGTCTGCTGATACTGTGCATAATAAAAAGATAACGGGTGTATTTATAAATCAGGGATCATTGATTGCATTCAAGTATGAGCCTGTCGATCCAGTTAACAATCCAAATAACTGTGATCTCACTTATCTTCAGCTTAAAAACGATTCTCCATTTTTCAAAGAACAATATAGTCTACTTTTGATGCTGTTAGCATCGGGTAAAAAAGTAGATATAAATGTCGGTACTGAGTGTGGCTTTAATTTAATTGCTAATTGGTTTTATGCTCATGAATAAATTCAGGTCAAACCATAATAGGCACATTAAAACTTTTCTATTTCAAGGTAGAAATTTATTAAAGTGCCTCTTGTTTAAGGCGTTATGATAATAATTCAATACAAAGGAGAAAGTCATTGTTTAAGAAGGTTTTTTCAATTGTTTTAATTATGTTTTCGTCATCAGCGTCTTATGCTGGAGAGTGGTCAGATTGGGTAACTATTCGACAAGTTAATCTTCATTATAGTTGGGGAGTTAAGGTAGAAACATTAGAGAATATTAGTCTAAATTGTAATACTAAAGCTGTGGAATGGTACTCTTCAAGTGATGAGGTATTTATGAATCGGGTATTAAGCTCTATGTTAGCGGCTAAGTTTGCTCAAGCAAAAGTCAGATTTTGGATATCTAACTGTGACAACGGTTTGGCTCAAGTCAGTCAAACCCAAATTCAATAAATTCTCGATATTACACTAAGGCCAGAGAAGTTTTGAAGCAGGCTGCTCCTTAGTGGTCTGATTGCAGGAAAAATTTCGGTCCGTCGGCTATGGTTTAAATATATAAATATTATCGATACCTGTAGTTATTTAGCTACTAACTTATAGCATTTAAAAGGTCCGTTATGACCACTGATGCCACCAATATATCAACACGATTGAGTGACCTGGTTCATTCGGCAAAAGATGGTTATGCCATTTTTAATCAGGACGAGTATCTTATTTATTGCAATCAGGCATTCGCCGAGATAATGATGTTTGATCCAGGTCGTGTAGGTAGTATTACGCTTGAGACTATCCTGCGGGAAAATTTTGCCAATAACCGTGGAGTGCGAATTGATTCTGGTGATATTGAGCAGTTTATTACTTATACCAAACAGGTTCGTCGTTCCAGGGTGTATCGTTTATTTGAAGTAGATTTCGTCGATAGCCGTTGGTTTTTGTTCTCAGAGCAAGTCAATGAGCAGGGCGATCTATTGATGCAGTTAAAGGATATTACCAGCCAAAAAGTTCAACAGCAGAGCCTTGAAGCTCGTTTAGATACGATTAGCGAATTAGCTTTAACGGATGAATTAACCCGTGTCGCGAATCGTCGTAGTTTGATTCAATCGGTGGTATCGGAATTAAGCCGGTGCAAACGCAGCGGTGTGCAGATGACAATGTTGTTACTTGATATCGATTTTTTTAAACAGATCAATGATACTTATGGCCATCAAGTGGGTGATTTAGCGCTGCAGCATGTGGCCAATTTGATAAAAAATAGCTTGCGTCCATTTGATATTATGGGCCGTATTGGCGGAGAGGAATTTGCTGTTTTTCTCAGCAATACGCCAACGAATGTTGCGTTCAATGTTGCCGAGAGAACATGCGATATTATTGCTAATAATCCCTTGGTTATTGACGGACAAAGTGTTGCTATGACCATTTCTATCGGGTTAGCCACAGAGGGTTGTGATACTTCTTTTGAAAAGTTATTCGAACAAGCTGATGAGGCGCTATATCAATCAAAGCATAATGGTAGAAATCGAGTAACGATCTATCAATGTGTAGATTAATAAAGGTAGTGATCAAGCACTAGGCCTCTAGCGCTGCTAATAATTTTTTCATTATTGAGACTCTAGAAAAATCGAAGGCAATGATTGCCAAAACGAGGTCCTAAATCATTGGCATAATTTTTACTCTGACCCTAAACTTTCTTTAAGCCCAACGGACGTTAACTGACGCAGATAATTGTTGTTATATACTTAGGGCATTAGCACAGACTCAATAACAATACTTATGCCAATAAAAAGGATTTATTTTCGCGGTACTTTTCTGACACTAAGTCTGGCGCTAAGTATGCTGTGCGTCTCCGTCACAGTTTTTGCTAAAGAGACGGTAGTATTAGTAACCTTTGACTATCCGCCACTCATGTATGAGCAAGGTGACGAACGGGGTCAACATGGTATTGGAGTGGAAATCGTTAAACGCCTATTTGCCAACTCCAATCACTACACGCTCGAAGTCATTTATGTTCCCACCAATCGAGCCATCCACATGTTTGATGCCAGAGAAGTCGATATGTTTTTAGGTAGTCGTTTAGACGTACGCTCACCGGATGAACAGGTACTGACACTGAATATTACTTCGCTAAAGGCCAAGTTATTTTGCTTACAATCCATCTGCGATAACATCACAACAATGGAGGATGTGACAGGGCTCAGTGATATTGCCACTATTCCAGGTAGCCCCATCAACCAAGTGCTGGTCGACCAAGGTAACGAGTTAGTTATTTTACAATCTCTCGGTCAAGTGTTTCAATTTCTCGTATCTGACAGAGGTAAATTCGCAGCGGCGATAGATTTTGCAGGCTACAATCAGCTGAAGAGCATGAGCCTAAGTAGGGAACAGCCGATTACCGCGGCAGAGGTCATACTGATGCAGATTCCCTATGACCTGGTTATCCATCGCAATAACCCTAAAGCAGACAGGTTATTTCATTATTTGAATGATCAACTCAAGAGCTTGCCCATCGACCAGTCTGCGCAGCAGCTGTTGAAAAATTATTTGCAATCTGAAGGTGTGTTTTCACAATAGTGGTTTACTCAGAGGTAGTCCCAGATACGTTCAAGATATTATCGTTTTTTAAATTAAGCTGTTAAGGCTTCTAACAATTTACCTACTTTCGCCAGGCATTCCTGATATTCACTCTCACACTCTGAATCGGCCACAATGCCGCCGCCAGCCCAACAATGAATATCTCCTCCATCACATAACAGTGTTCGAATCGCAATACTGGTATCCATTTGTCCATCGCTGCTGACATAACCAATCGAACCGCAGTAAACAGAGCGGCGGTTGGGCTCCAGTTCTTCAATAATTTCCATCGCCCGCTTTTTAGGCGCGCCGGTAATTGAGCCGCCAGGAAAACATCTGCTCAGTAGCTGCAGTACATTGGTATCGGTTTTTAATTGGCCACTTATAGTGCTGACTAAATGATGAACTGTTTCAAAACTTTGTAGTTCAAATAATTCGTCCACCTGAATACTGCCGGGTACGCAGCTTTTACCGAGATCATTTCTCAGTAAGTCGACGATCATCAGGTTTTCAGCGCGATCTTTTTTACTAGATAGTAATGTCGCAGCCAACTTGGCATCTTGTTCAGGGTTGTCATCGCGTTTTGTTGTACCTTTAATAGGAGAAGTAACGACACGACCATTACCGGCATGAATAAAACGCTCAGGTGATAGGCTTAAAACAGCTCCTTTGTCGATGCCAATATAAGCGCTAAAAGGGGCTGCGGCCACTTGCCTTAGTAATAAATAAGCCGCCCAGGGAGAGCCTTCGAACTGCGCAGTAAAACGCTGTGCTAAATTGACTTGGTAGCAGTCGCCCGCTAGCAAATACTGTTTAATCTGTTGAAAGGCGTGTTCATATTCCGTTCTAGAAAAATTACTGGTAAACGGTGTTGTGAGAGTAAATTTTTCTAACGTTTTTGCTGAAGTTTTAATGCGATGGCGAATATCCTTTAGTAGGGCCTCATTGACATTGGGCTGCGCTACCAGAACTGAACGTTGCTGGCGGTGGTCAACAATAATTGCCCAGGTATAAATGCCTGTAATGGCATCTGATGCTTCAGTATCTTTTGATAAATCTGTAGTGAGCGATTCGGTTTGTCGACCTAGATCATAACCAAAATAACCGGCAGCACCACCGATAAAGGGTAGGTGGTAATCGTTAGCAGAGCAGGGTGTGTATTCCGCTAATTTTTCGGAGACTGTTAAAAAGTAATCTGTGTCGTCTGTTGCTGCATCTGACACAATCAGTTTGGTTGCCGGTTGTGCGGTTAACACATCGTAACGGCCGCGAGAGGAGTAGGGGGCTGCGCTATCGAGAAGTATAGGCGCCTCTAAATCCAGCAGTTGGCTGAATAACGTCGCACTATCCTGTGCGTAGGGGACTTCCTCGATAAGTAATGGCTGCATACTGATGTAATGGGCGAAAGGGAGTGAATTTTACTGATACGCCAAGGGATAGGCCAGCTTAATGTTGCCACTTTGCATCTGCTGAAATAATGAGTTGGCAAATTGTCAGGCATAAAAAAGCCCGGCTTCAAGCCGGGCTTGTAGTATCTGAAATTTAGTACCTGAAATTTAGTATCTAAAAGTCATGAATGCTTAAGCACGGACTTCCTGAATTTCTACGGCAGCAATACGCTTACCTTCTTCAGCCTGTGCCTGGAATTCAGCGATTTGGTCGAAGTTCAGATAGCGATAAATTTCGTCAGCCATTGAATCCAGGTTCTCAGCATATTCCATATACTCGGCTGGAGTTGGCAGTTTACCCAGAATTGCACCGACTGAAGCCAGTTCAGCAGAGGTCAGGTAAACGTTAGCGCCATCACCCAAACGGTTAGGGAAGTTACGCGTTGAAGTCGACAGTACGGTGCTGTTAGGTGCTACACGTGCCTGGTTACCCATACACAGTGAGCAGCCTGGCATTTCAGTACGGGCGCCAGCTTTGCCGAAGATGTTGTAGTAACCTTCTTCCATCAACTGGTGCTCATCCATCTTAGTTGGGGGAACTATCCACATGCGGGTAGAAATACCGCCAGCGTGTTGATCTAACAGTTTGCCTGCAGCGCGGAAGTGACCGATGTTAGTCATACAAGAACCGATGAATACTTCGTCAACTTTGTCGCCAGCCACTGCAGACAGCAACTTGGCATCGTCTGGATCATTTGGGCAGCAAACGATAGGTTCAGTGATTTCAGCCAGATCGATTTCGATAATCGCAGCGTATTCAGCGTCAGCATCGCCCTTCATCAATTGAGGGTTAGTCAGCCATTCTTCCATCTTCCGTGCACGACGCTCAAGAGTACGTGGGTCGCCGTAACCGTCGGCTATCATTGAGCGCAGCAGTGTGATGTTGGAGTTGAGGTACTCTTTGATGGAATCTTCTTCCAGCTCGATGGTACAACCTGCAGCAGAACGCTCCGCAGACGCATCAGATAGTTCGAAAGCTTGCTCAACAGTCATGCCTTTCAGGCCTTCGATTTCCAGTATGCGACCAGAGAAGATGTTCTTCTTACCTTTCTTCTCAACCGTTAATAGACCTTGCTTGATGGCATAGTAAGGAATGGCGTGTACTAGGTCACGCAGAGTGACGCCAGGCTGCATGTCGCCTTTGAAGCGAACCAGAACAGACTCAGGCATATCCAGTGGCATAACACCGGTTGCAGCGGCGAAGGCCACCAGTCCAGAACCCGCTGGGAATGAGATACCCATTGGGAAACGGGTGTGAGAGTCACCACCAGTACCGACAGTGTCAGGTAGCAACATACGGTTCAACCAAGAGTGGATAACACCATCACCTGGGCGCAGTGAAACACCGCCGCGCGTCATGATGAAGTCAGGCAGCGTGTGCTGAGTGTCGATATCAACAGGCTTAGGATAAGCCGCGGTGTGACAGAAAGATTGCATAGTCAGGTCAGCAGAGAAGCCGAGGCAGGCCAGATCTTGCAGTTCGTCACGCGTCATTGGGCCAGTTGTATCCTGAGAACCTACTGTCGTCATTTTAGGTTCACAGTAAGTGCCGGGGCGGATGCCTTGGCCTTCTGGCAGACCACAAGCGCGGCCAACCATTTTCTGTGCCAGTGTGAAGCCTTTACCTGAATCTTCAGGCGCTAAAGGCTGGCGAAATAGGTCAGTTGTAGGTAGACCTAATGATTCACGGGCTTTGGCAGTCAGACTGCGACCGATGATTAGGTTGATACGGCCACCGGCTTGTACTTCGTCCAACAGCACGTCAGATTTCAGGGCGAATTCGCTCAGTACTTCACCGCTTTCGCTGAGGATCTTGCCGTCGTAGGGGCGGATTTCGATGATGTCGCCCATGCCCAGTTTTTCAACTGGGGCTTCGAAAACTAATGCACCGGCATCTTCCATAGTGTTGTAGAAGATAGGCGCCACTTTACCGCCGATACAAATACCACCGCCGCGCTTGTTAGGTACGCCAGGTAGGTCATCACCGAAGAACCACAATACGGAGTTAGTGGCAGACTTACGCGAAGAACCAGTACCCACTACGTCACCGACGAAGGCTACAGGAACGCCTTTTTGTTGGATCTCTTCAATTTGCTTCATTGGGCCAGTAACACCGTGTTCTTCAGGCGTTAGGCCATCGCGCGTCATTTTGAAAGTAGCGAGCGCGTGCAGAGGAATGTCAGGGCGGCTCCATGCATCTGGAGCAGGAGACAAGTCATCGGTGTTGATCTCACCAGTGACTTTAAATACGGCAACTTTGATACTCTCAGCGACTTTGTCGCGCTTGGTAAACCACTCGCCGTCAGCCCAGCTTTGCATAACGGCTTTCGCTTGCTCGTTGCCTGCTTTGGCTTTTTCTTCAACATCGTGGAAGGCATCAAACATTAGCAGGGTGTCTTTCAATTCTGCTGCTGCCTGCTCGGCCAGTTCAGCGTCATCCAATAGAGAAACCAACGTCTCGATGTTGTATCCACCTAGCATCATGCCCAGTAGTTCAACGGCTTTTTGGCGATCGATCAGCGGGCTTTGTGCTTCGCCTTTAGCTACTGCAGACAGGAAGCCCGCTTTAACGTAGGCAGCTTCGTCAACCCCGGGTGGAACGCGGTTAGTGATCAGGTCCACTAGGTATTCTTCTTCTCCGGCAGGTGGGTTTTTTAATAGGTCTATCAGACCGGCAACTTGCTCTGGGCTGAGTGGCTTGGGAGGGATGTTCTCGGTGGCGCGTTCTGCTACGTGTTTACGGTATGTTTCAAGCACGATGGTATCCTCTGGTTTGCGAGTGACTCCCGCTGGTGGGGTTCGAGGGGCCCTGAAGCGGGGGCTACTGATGAAGCGCATCGATCGGTCCTTGATGCTTTTCAGTTAGGTAAATATAGCATTAGTCGTAGAACTTGTTTTGGATGCCGCGCTGAATGTGGTGGGGAGATTTTCTTTAGGTTGTTCTTCTTGCTTTTTAAGGCTGTGTTTCGCTTACTGGTGAGTTCATTTTCCTGATGCACTTCGTTTACCCTACGGGTCCACCTAAAGCGCATTCAACGTTACGCCCCTCACCAATTTACGGTGCGCTGACGCTTAAGGGATTTAATAAATCTGTGGCCTTTATACTTTATTGTTCAAGTACGAGTGGGTTGGAAGAGAGTAGCTCTGTTCTGAATTAACGGACAGTTAATGGTTCTGGTTGTTCAATAGTTGATATTTATTGATGTGCAGGTCAGTGCCTTCTTTATAACCTTTATAAAAAACTTTGGCTAAAAGGTTGATGGCTGGGTCTGTCATGCCGTTTAAAAATGCATAGTTTACATTGTCTTCAGTGTGATGGCGTGCGTGATGCTTTGGTGATAGCAAGATTCGCATATTCTGAAGTTGGCGGACAAATGGCGATTTAGAATTATGGCAGAGAAAATGTGATACCTCTGAAATTGATGATAAAACACCCACGTAGATGAGAATGCTCAATGTCATTCCTGATAAGATGTTTGTCTGCAGAAGTGCGGCTGTAACCAGAAGATAAGGAACCAGCCATATCTTATAGCCACTCTCGTTGAAGTAAACTTTAAGCACGGGGTTTTCTGTATAGCGAAGTTTTACATGGTGCAAGTGAAAGGCCGCAATCAAAGGGCCTGCTAGTGATTCATAGTTGTCATTATTGTCCATGTATAAATGAACTAGGCCATTAATAAAGTCTGCTATAACAAAAGAACAAAAAAAGGCTATTAGATGCCAACCAAGGCTCAGTGAGCTAAATGGAAGGTGAGCTAGAAGGTAGGCCTGTAGTGAGACGTTGGTTATTGATATTGTTAGGTTGAATCGTTCGTAGTTCGGCGTTGCATGGTATCGGCTCATTGCATCAATGAATTGATCCTGCTTGATTTCTAGCTCATCCCTCCCTTTATGATGGTTTGGAGGGTTATTCGACTTTGATTTATTCAAAACCAATGACGCTCGCTTGATGAAGTACAAATTGGTTGTGACCAGTATCATAGTTATTTACTAAATATAACCAAGGAAAAAAATATAAAACTTTTTTAATGGGAATAACTTGGAGTTTAGGGTCAGAGGAACTTGGAGTTTAGGGTCAGTGAAGAGTTTGGGGTCAGAGTAAAAATTTATAACAACTGAGAGGGAGTATTTGTCGCTACGCTCCTGCTGGATCCCCATCTGCATGGGGATGACGCTTTTTGGGTCTATTGCCGCCAGCATCTGTCCCTAGTTGGTAATTGGTGGGAGTGATGCTTCCTCCTCAATAAGAACAGTCTGTACGATTTATTCTTAGTTCACACTGTCATCATCTAAGATCAAATTTAAATCGATACCGCTAAATAAAAAAAGCCCCGCAGTTTTAGCTGCAGGGCTTTTGAAGAGCTTTATCTAAACGCTGAAATTAGCCAACAATTTTTAGTGGCTCGGCTTCAACGGCAAGATCTTCTTTCGGAGGTGCGAAAGAAGTCAGGTCGATGCCAGCAACGGCTTCTTTGTACTCTTCCAGGGTTGGGAAACGACCCAGAATAGTAGATAGAACAACCATTGGGGTTGAGCCCAGCAGAGATTCACCTTTCTTCTCGGCGCTGTCTTCTACCACACGGCCCTGGAACAGACGCGTAGAGGTCGCGAGTACGGTGTCACCCGGTGCTGCTTTCTCTTGGTTACCCATGCACAAGTTACAGCCTGGGCGCTCCAGGTACAGGATGTTCTCGTAAGAAGTACGCGCTGCTTCTTTCGGATTGTCATCGTCGAAGGTGAAACCAGCGTATTTCGCCAGGATATCCCAGTCGCCTTCGGCCTTCAGCTCGTCAACGATATTGTAGGTTGGTGGTGCAACAACCAGTGGCGCGTTGAACGTGATGGGACCTTTCTTCTCCAGGTTGCGCAGCATGGCAGCGATGATCTGCATGTCACCTTTGTGAACCATGCAAGAACCAACGAAGCCCAAATCAACCTGACGGCCATCGTAGTAAGACGTAGGACGGATCACATCGTGAGTGTAACGCTTGGAGATGTCTTCGTTGTTTACATCTGGGTCAGCAATCATGGGTTCTTCGATTGCATCCAGGTCAACAACCAATTCGGCGTAGTATTTGGCGTTATCATCTGGTGCCAGAGCAGGAGCTTCGCCAGATTTAACTTCAGCGATACGCTTGTCAGCCAGATCGATCAGACCTTGCAGCATACCCGCTTCGTTTTCCATTCCTTTGTCGATCATGATTTGGATGCGAGACTTAGCCAGTTCCAGAGACTGAATCAGGGTATCGTTAGTAGAGATACAGATAGAAGCTTTCGCTTTCATTTCTGCTGTCCAGTCGGTGAAGGTGAAGGCTTGGTCAGCCAGCAGAGTACCGATCTGTACTTCGATCACGCGACCCTGGAAGACGTTCTCGCCTGCGAATTTCTTCAGCATCTGCGCTTGAGTAGCATGTACGATGTCGCGGAAGTCCATATGAGGCTTCATGTTACCTTTGAAGGTTACCTTCACAGACTCCGGGATTGGCATTGCGGCTTCACCAGTAGCCAGTGCGATAGCAACAGTACCGGAGTCAGCACCGAAGGCTACACCTTTCGACATACGGGTGTGAGAGTCACCACCGATGATGATCGCGCGGTCGTCAACAGTAATGTCGTTCAGTACTTTGTGGATTACGTCGGTCATAGAGTGGTAAACACCCTTAGGATCGCGAGCAGTAATGACACCGAAGGCGTTCATAAATGCCATCAGTTTAGGCGTGTTGGCTTTGGCTTTGTTATCCCATACAGAAGCAGTGTGACAACCTGATTGGAAGGCACCATCAACGCTGGTGGAGATGGTAGAAGCGGCCATGGCTTCCAGTTCCTGACAGGTCATAGGGCCAGTGGTGTCCTGGGAGCCGACGATGTTCACTTTAACGCGAACATCAGAACCTGTGTGCAGAGGCGTTTTGGAAGTAACACCTACCGCGTTGCGGTTGAAGATCTTCTCAACAGCAGTCAGACCCTGGCCTTCGTTAGAGATTTCTTTAGAAGCAGCGTAAACAACCGGAGCTTCAATCCCCAGAGTTTCAGCAGCAAAGGTTTGCAGCTTTTTACCGAAAGTTACCGCGTAAGAACCACCAGCTTTCATGAATTCCACTTTTTGTGGAGTGAAAGCGTCTGCTACGTCTACCAGCTCTTCGCCGCCGTTGTACAGCTTCTTGGCTTTGGTATCGATGGTCAGCACAGTACCGGTAGCGACAGAGAATGCCTCTTCCAGTACGGGATCGCCGTTAGCGTCACGAACAACTTCGCCGTTGGCGTCAGTTTTCTTAACCCAGTTTTTCAGGTCCAGACCAATACCGCCGGTTACGCCAACAGTGGTCAGGAAGATAGGGGCGATACCGTTAGTACCAGCAACGACAGGACGGTTGTTGATGAATGGGATGTATGGAGAA
>JANQLG010000008.1 GCA_028280715.1 Spongiibacteraceae bacterium
TATTTTGACGCCCGTTATGTTGATTCCATTAGCTGGGCAGTAGTAGGGCTCAGCAGAAAAACACAAAAAGGTAGAATTTATGGCAACCAATAGCGCAAAAAACACTGATGATCCAATGTTGCAGTGGGTAACTTTTCGTCTGGAAGGTGAAACCTATGGCATCAATGTAATGCAAGTACAGGAAGTGCTTCGCTATACCGAAATAGCGCCTGTACCTGGAGCTCCTGCCTATGTGCTGGGTATCATCAATCTGCGTGGTAATGTTGTGACAGTTATCGATACTCGCCATCGCTTTGGTTTGCAAACTACTGATGTAACCGATCAAACGCGTATAGTTATTATTGAAGCTGATTCGCATGTGGTTGGTATTCTTGTCGATGCAGTTGCTGAGGTTGTGTATTTACGTCAATCAGAGATTGAAACGGCGCCGAATGTGGGTAACGAAGAGAGTGCCAAGTTTATACAAGGCGTATGCAATAAGAATGACCAGCTATTGATTTTGGTTGAACTTGATAAATTACTAACCGAAGAACAGTGGTCAGAAATAGAAGAGTTTTAAGTGGTCGTTTTCGCTATCGAAATCTTTGGTAGCATTGTGAAAAAGTATAGAGTGAAGTAATGACAATAGTATGGTTGGCAATTGGGATATTATCGGTCTGGGGAATCGGTGTTTTACTTTACGCCTATAACCTCGGCAAAAAACTCAATGAGAGTCAACAACAGCATCAGCAAGATATCAAAAAACTTCGCCATGAATTGATGGTAATTAACAGCGCCGCAATGGGTGTTGGCCAGCGCTTAATTTCCACAGAGAAAAAACTCAAAACCTCCATGGAAAAACAGCAAATGCTGGAAATTAACGGATTGGAATTCTCTCCTTATCAACAAGCAGCCAACATGGCTGACAACGGTGCCCATGCAGATGAATTAGTTGATCGCTTTGGTTTGCCCGAAGCAGAAGCGAATCTGATGGAATTGTTAAAATTGCAGAAGGAATCACTGGCTGCTGATTCCCATCTTTGATTGTTCGCACAGATATTGTCTTGGGGCCAAATCCAGTTTTAATCAACGGGATTGTATTCATCAAGAAACCTGTTAATAGCAGTTAATGTTGCCAGTCGAGTCGAACTAAACGATAGTGAATGATCTTCCCCTTTTAATACTAACAGCTCAACGTTCTTATCTGCTTTTTTGAGTGCTTTGTGCATAATTTTGCTTTGTTTAATCGGTACTACTTTGTCGTTATTGCCGTGAATAAGTAATACGGGTGCTTGAAATTGCTCCGCAAAATTAGCAGGTGAAACATTTTTAAGTTTTTCACGTTCAGTTTTAGAATTTCCTATCACTTTTTCCCAGTAGCTAACTACCCAATGGTCTCTACCATGTTCGAACTTTTCATTTTTCAACATTGTTAATACATCAGAAACACCGTTGATAGCAATAACACAACGGTATAGCTCTGGGGAAAAAGCGCCTCCAGCTAAGGCAGAGTAACCACCGTAGGACGCTCCCATGATGCATACTCTTGAAGGATCTACGTAGCCACTTGCGACTAATGCTTTAACACCGTCGCTAACATCGTCCTGCATTTCTCTACCCCATTTGCCTCGACCAGCGTTCCTAAATTCATAGCCGAAACCGGTGGAACCCCTAAAATTGGGTTGTAATACCGCATAACCTTTTCTCGCTAAAAATTGGGCCATCCAGTCGAAGCTGATTCGATCGTAGGCTTCTGGTCCGCCATGGGGAAGAACAATTAACGGTAAGTTTTTACGTTTTTTGGTATCGGTTGGTAAAGTGATGATGGCCGGTATTTTTAGATTGTCCCGCGCTGTGTAGCGGATAGGTTTTAGTTCCCCAATTTCTTTAACCTTTGGGTATTCCGAAACTAAATGAGTTAATGCTGAATCTTCGCTATCAAAAAGCATATAGGAACCAGCTTCTTCATAACCACTGACATAGATAAGTAATAGCTTTTTATCGGCTGTTGATGACACGAAATGTACACTACTCATTGGAAAGTAAGCACTTAGCGCAGCAAGAAATTTAGAATAGTTTTCATCAGAAAATTGGTAGATAGGCTTGAAGCCGCTATATTTAACTGCCTGAAATTTGCGATTGCGATCATCAGTTAACAAATGATCAATGTCACTTCCTTCTTGGTGAAGTATTGGTCCATCGATTTGACCATCTTCCAAACTCATAGAGTATATGGCTTCGTTATTATCTTTATCATCAACGAACAAAAGATACTTACCGTCTGTACTGACAGCTTGAACGGAAATAGAGAGCATTGGTGATTTATGGGAAAAGATTAATTTCCACTTACCGGAAATTTTTGAATAAATTTGATGTTCGTCCTTATCATTACGGTAATCTTCTCTAGCCAGCACAGAGCCGTTTTCATCAACGAACCAGTCTATTGTATGGTGATTTCCTCTTGCATGGATTTTTCCGCGTCCAGTATCCAGATTAACTCTGAATAGATGATTTTGTGGATCAGCATATCTTTCACCATAATAGGCTGGCATATAGGCAGTCATTTCATTTTGATTGATGCCTACAATTCTTCCCAATCCAGACTGGGCAGGGAACAGTCCTTTAGTTTTATTTAGCAGTACCTTTAATTTTTTTGTCTCAATATTATAGGCAAGCGAACCACTATGTTCCCATGCACCTTTAAATCCCAAAAGGCGCTGGTGTTTTGATGTTGTAATGATGACATGTTGGTTGGTAGCAAAATAAATAGATTCAGGTGTATATTTTCCGGCATCAACAGCGCCAACTAACTTACCGTCCTTAATATTAAAGATAACAAAATAATCTTTTTCTCCTTCACGCTTGATATAGGCGTAGTGTTTGCCATCTGGAGAGATAGAAAATGATCGATAGGCAGGCAATAGTCCATAATTCTCAACGGATATATTTGATGAAACGGCCTGTGATGACAGTAATGATAAATAGCTTATGAAAAGGAAGGTACGGAAAAAATGAACAGCGATATCCATATTAAATAGTTCTACTTAAGAATTAGTTACAGTTAGTAAGGTGCTTCCATGTCAAACAATGGTTTATTCATTATTGGTTTTATATGGTAGGCCGGGCTAGTGTATTGCAACTGCACGGATTAAATCAACTGTGATTTGTTTTGAAAAATAAATGATAGGGGGGGCAGATCTTTATTACTAGTCGTCATGCGATGTTCAAACTCTTTCTAGCCGAAATACCTCTTTCTTGCCAGTGATTTGGAGAAATAATACCGAATTTCTAGTATTTTTATCTGTTTCAAACCACATCTTGAGTGGAAACTCTTTACAGAAAAAATGGTTATCATCTTTGGCATAGAAGTGAGTTTGACGAATGAGTTTTCCGGATTTTGTGCGCTCCGAATAAAATAGCTTTGCATCTGTAACACTTAATTCAACAATATTATTATCGTTTTTATCGATATAAGTACCAACGTATTTTTGCAATGTTTCTGGTGCTAACGCTATTGGTTTGGGAAAAGAAAAATTGGGCAAAGGAGCGTCGTTTGTTAATAAATGAATGCCTACTTTTTGGAGTTCATCGTTGGACTTAGAATTGCTCAGAAGGACGACGCCAACTTTCAAGTTTGGATTAAAGCCCATAAGCGATTGATATCCCTGTGCCTGGCCTCCCTGAAAATATATATTTGCACCTTTATGAGCTTTGAGCTTCCAGTTAAATCCTAGTTTTCCTTTATTAAATGTTTTTGTTGTCAGATTTATTGCAGGGAATGACATTGCCGAAGCCGGGTTTAGATACACTTCTACAAGCTTTGCGAGATCTGTGGTATTCGAATATAGCCCACCAAATATATAACCCAGTTGTTCGGGAGCTTGCGCTATGTTGTCAATTTCCTTTGATAGGATATGTGCTCCTGTCAGTTGGTCAATATCGGCACTATCTATTTGATAACTAGTCCCATTCATATTTAATGGCAGGACAACACGATCGGCTACGAGCTGATCAAATTTTTTCCCGCTCTGTTTTTCGAGAATGTGACTCAACAGCGCCATTCCTATATTTGAATAACGATATTTTTCGCCATATTTTGATTGAAATGGGTACTGGGATACTGCTTGATAAAGTGATTCAGGTGAATCATCGGTGGGTAAATTTTTTGGTAATCCTGATGTATGTGTAATCAGGTGTTGTAGTGTCAACTGTGTGTCACTGATGTTCGGAATCATGTTTGTATGTGGTAGAAAACTATTTACCGGGGCATCTAACTGGATCTCATTTTTGGATATCATGTCCGCGAAGACCAGAGCGGTGAATATTTTTGACAGTGAGCCGACGCCGTAGAGACTATTTTTGCTAACAACAGTGTTACTGGAAGCACGCATTTTCCCATAGCTAAAATAATGAGTGCCATGCTGGTTGATAAGAGCAAGAGAAATACCAATGCGATGACCATTGTCGACAGCATCACGAATGGTGTTTTTTACTGGTTGTGGAACCTCTGTAACCTCGCTGACGTGGTAACGGGTTGTGCAGCCATTTAGAAATACGATAAGCAGAATCAATACTGACTTTGCTAAACTCGATTTGCACATAGTTAGCCTCACTGAGAATACATTTGGGTTCAATACAACTGTTTGGATACCTAGCATTGTTTGTAATTAATACAAAGCCAGATGAAGTATGGATTTATTCCTCATAATCCAGAATGTCTCCGGGTTTACATTCCAATGCTTTGCAAATAGCTTCAAGCGTATTAAACCTGACGCCTTTGACCTTGCCTTTCTTTAGCAGAGATAGGTTAGTCATCGACACGCCAACTTTTTCGGAAAGCTCAGTCAATGACATTTTCTTTTTCGCCATTGCTACGTCTAAATTGATGATGATAGGCATAGTTATACAATTGATTCGTTATCGGTTTTGATGATGACGCCAAGCCTGAAAACCTCAGCGAGAATAATAAGTATCAGTCCCACAATGAGTGGCTGGATGTCGATTTGCCAGCTTAACCAGATACTATTTGATGAGGTTTCAAAAAAACTAGACCACCCTGGACTGTGTTCACCTTCAATGGTGAAGGTATTACGGATGTAGCTTTGGTATACCCAGGATTTTAGCGCGCTATAGGGTGTGAGAAGCATCAAGAGTATGGCCATAAGGCGCATTCTGTCGACGTTTGCAGTGATGAATGGATTGCCTTTATCTAGGGAGAGAAAAATTCGTTTGAGTAATACGGTGATGCTAATTGTGATGAATAGAATAAATACTGCATCCACAATTTTAAGTATGTAATACCCGAGGTTGTCTGCGACAAACTCAATATTGCCTTGATTAATGTACAGAGCGAAGTCACTTACATTGTCGTTAGTTGCATCTAACTGATATTCCTGGGTAATGCTGCCGACTTCGACTGGCCAGGTAGATATCAGTTTGTCTTCTGGGCTGGTAATGGTGATGAAAAATATCGCTGTGACTGCAAAGAGCATCGCCACTTCCAACCCTAGTGCGAGATTGATCATCAGCTTCAGGGTTTTAATAATGGGTTTGTGTTCTATCTGTTCCATTTTACTGAGTGGCCTCATAATAATTGGTTCGATGTTTTGTGATGATTACTTTATGTAAAACATAAAATAATTCAAGCTTTATTTAAAATTTATTGCTCGGTTAGATCAATAAGGGAGGAAATTAAAGAGAGGTGACAACGGGGTTTGCTTGAATAGGGGAGAAAATGAAGAGCATTACTGTCTCAATCAGTTCCGTTTAAGTGGCATTAAATAAAGGAAAATAATCATGCAAACTAGACGATATTTTTTAAAGCAGCTATCTGCATTGGTGGCGTTAATTAACGTGCCACTGTTATCTAGGGCCGATAATGATCAGCCTTTGTCTGAGGCGCTTAAGGCAACGAATTTGATTTATCTTTCGCCTATTAAGTCCAATGGCGAGGAAAGCCGTTGTCAGGCTGAGGTCTGGTTCGCTTCCAGTGGTACAGATATGTATGTTTGTACCAAGTCAAACACGTGGCGAGCTCGAGCACAAAGACAAGGACTTGATAAGGCTCGTGTGTGGGTGGGTGACTTAGGTGTGTGGACCAATACTAATGGGCGTTATAAATCTTTGCCTTCAGTTGATACCAAAGTGGATCTTATTGAAGATAAAGCTGATCTTGAGCGTATTTTAGATTTGTTTGGCGATAAATATTCGCCGCGGTGGTTGATTTGGGGGCGCAGATTCCGCAATGGTCTTGAGGATGGATCGAGAATTATGTTGAGATATCGACCAGTATAGAGAGTTACTTAATAGCCCCTAATAAAAAAGACCGCTGTTTTACCAGCGGTCTTTTTTATCTTAAAACGAGGCCTAAGAGTTAAAAGCTATCTTAGCCTTGTTGTTCTTTATACAGCATGATCAGAACATTGTAGTCGGCTGCAACCAATTCCATTTCATCGATCATGTCATTACGCTTTTTGGTACGCTTTTGGCACTCAAGGTATTCGTTAGAAACTGCCATATAGGACTCTACGGCTTGTTTAACAGACAGCATTTCTTCTGCATTGGTGACTGATGCAGGAATAGTCGGGCGTTCTGCAGTGGCGCAGTTAGCGTGTAACTGAGCCGAAGCAAAAACGGCTGGTAATACAACAAGAGAAGCTACAGTTTTTTTCAAGTTTGAGTATGTCATCGTTAAATACCCTGTGTTAGTTCAATTAAAAAATAGGTTAGGCGAAATATAAAACGTGTGTTTATATTAGTTAGTTATTTGAATCTGTATATAGGATAATTTTTGACAGTATTAAATATTGGCGAAAAAACAGTATTTTGGTGTCAAATAGTCGACTTTGACTCTTTAAATGGGAATCAGGGTGTGTTTTTTATGTTGGAAATCTTTTTAAAAAACAATAGCTTACCATTTTTTTAAAGCTCTTTTAGACGCATGTAAATGCTGTTACGTGGATCTACTTATATAAATGTTTCTTTATGGTTTTTTATTTTTTTATTCAAATTAATTTTATTAGCAATCGTTAATGTAGGCGAAATTAAAGGAATAAGTGCATTGATGGGCTAAGTTGCCTGCTGGCATTGGCTTTATTAAGAGGAATACAGAACAAGTTATTAATTAGTTTTTGTCGTAATTTAAGTCACTAATTCTATGCAATACGCCCATACGCATGACATTGGTAATAGAACGATAATTCGAAATGTCATCCATAGGGTTATTTTCCAAAACCACAAGGTTGGCTAATTTCCCGATTTCAAGGGTACCAAAATCATCCAATCGACCCATTGCTTGTGCTCCATTTTTTGTACTCATAACAATAATTTCGCTTGGTTTGAGACCAGCTGCTTGCATCGCTTCCATTTCGCTGTAAATGGATGGGCCGTGAAGTGTCAATGGATTTCCCGCATCAGTTGCAGTAGCAATCGTAATGCCGGCACGATGGACGATTGAGAGGTTACGAAGTTTTCGTCTCTCTTGGTTAGCGATTCGTGCGGGAATACGGTGTGCTCTGGCTTCATTGAAACCGGTTGGTAAATAAGGCTTCAAACGGTCGAGATCATTTTGAATGCGTGCTCTCAATAAATTATCTACACAGTGGTTAGGGTCATCGATCCGACTCTTTGTGCCAAGAGCGATATTGGCCAGGCCTTTTTGCCAATTGCTGGTTACTAAAATGGTTGGGGAATAAATCGTGTTATTTATTTTAGCCAAGCTAATAAACTCTTCGTCGACATCCTGATTTTCGACACTGTGTACCAACATTTTGGCACCGGCTTTTAATGCTACCTTGGCTTCGCGTAAGCCGGTTGCATGCACAATTAAATCAAGCCCCAATGATTTTGCCTCATCACCTGCAGCAATTAATCGAGCATCGTAGTCTGCTTGTCTGCCCTTTGGTGGCCGCGAGTACAATACTTTTACTGTACGAGTCCCTTGTTTATGTAACCGTCTAATGCTATCGCGCGTTTCCGCTTCGCTACCCATTGGAAAAAAGGTAGGGCTGCCCTCAATCATATTCATTCTAAGACCGGGGGAGTTGCTGCTTGCATGGGTAATCGCAGGGCCTGCTGCACGTACATGTACGGCCATCGTATTTTTTTCACCTTGGCTTTGAAGATCAAGAGTGAATGCGGGACCGCCGACATCGTAAACAGCGGTAATACCGCTGCATAAATAACTGCGATGCCAGCGCTCTGGATTTGCTTTGAGTTCTGCTATGACCTTGGAATAGGAGTAGATGGGATTTAGCTTGAGGCTATCGGGTCGTCCATCAAACCAACCGGTTTGCGAGAAGTGTACATGTGTATCGACTAGCCCAGGAGTAATAAATTTTCCAGTCATGTTGATGCGATGAGTGTCTGCAGTTTGCTTATCGCATTCAGTGGCTCCGATACAGGTAATGCGGCCATTTTTAACGACAATGGTTGCTCGTTCTTTTATCGGGCCGCCGGTACCATCAATGACAGTTGCGTTGATCAGTGCAATGGGTTGGTGAAGTTGTGTTTGCGATGCAGCGGCCAAGCTCGATTTCAAAATGGCAGCACCTAGCAATAGAATAAATAGTTTTTTCATCAACGATGTTGGTGTTTGCTTAGTGGTTTAACAACAGTGGTGGTTCATTATGGTCCGGTTGCCAATCGGGTGGAAATTTACCCTGAATTTTATAGGCAAAGGCAATGACTTGGGCAATACATAAATACAAGGTTTCCGGAATCTCTTCGCCCAAGCTGATTTCAGCCAGTAATTCCAATAACAGTTCATTTTCAAATAGTGGGACACCATGTTCCCTGGCGATAGCGATGATTTCTTCAGCTATTTCACCTGTGCCTGTTGCCGTTACAGCCGGCGCATTGATGCCATCGTATTGCAAAGCCACGGCTTTTTTGTTGCTGTCTTGTTGATCGTTGTTTTCACTCATGTTCTGACATCTACCAGTTTTTTATAAATAGGTAATGTTTGCTTGGGTGGTTGGCCGATTTGGCAGTCGACCTTCTTAACCGTTACGCCAATTTTTTCAAAGTTAGATCGCAATTCATCGGCATGCTGTTTCACAATTTGATGGGTACCTTCCTGTTGCGACCACACTGTTGCAGAAACAGTTTTTTCGATGACATTTAGCTGTACATGTAGTTTGCCTAGTTTGTGTAAATCAAAATTCAGAACGACCTTCCAGGCTTTCTGGGTATTGTTTTCGTCTTGCTGGCTATCCCCTTGAGTTTCCTGTTCGATGCGTAGTTCCAGATTATCAACGTGATTACCACTTGTGATTGGAATTTCAAGCTGCCAACTATTAACTGGTGCATTGGGTTCGGGGGAGGATTGTATTCGATTGCTGATGCTTTCCAGTTGATTGAGTTGTGTCCTGGCCAGACTGGCTAATAATTGACGGCTTAGTTGTCTTAAAATGATATCGAGATTTTGCTCTTTCGATGCGCTGTCTGTCGTTTGGTTACCTGGAGGCGGCGTTAATGGCAACTTTTTATCCAGGCCTGCATAGGTTACTGTTTCAGAATCTATTGATGAGGAATTAGTTGCATTGCTCGTTGCAGAAGCACTGGCTTCATTTTTTAGCGACTGCAGTTGTGAAATCAGTTGCTGAGTAATGGCTTTAAAATCATTTTGTATAGCATTCGACTTGCCAGTCTGAGTTGCCATATCGCCTAGTCGCTGTTTTTGTGAGGCTTGTACTTGTGCAATTGGAGTTTGTGATAGTTGTGCCTTTGAAGGTTTATTCTGAAAGTTAGCGAGTTTTGCTTCGAAGAGAGTACCGTTATTTTTTATTGCGCGTTGTAATTCTGCTGGTTGGACAATTCGTTCAGCTGTCGGGAAATGTGCAACCAGGCGTGCAATGTTATCCAGTAGCGGCTTAGGCAGTTCTTTTATTGATGATTGTTGTAGTTGGTAAAGAAGAGGTAATAACAATTTAATAGGTTGTTGTTGTGGTAAGGATTGTCTGATTGCCTGTTCAGCTGTGTTTTGAATAATTACTTGTTGTCTATTTTGTAGATTGTTGTCTACAGCATTTGTATTTTTTTGTGGTGTGGGCGCTTGAGTGATTTCAGTTTTAGATGGCTGTTGATTTGAGGTTGAAATCAATGGTTTCGGCACAGCTTCTCTGTTAGTGGTTGCATTGCTGGGCAGTAGTTGTGAAGAACTATGTTGCGCTGCCGATGTAGTGTTTCTTGTCTGTGTTGTTTGTGTTGCTATATTGGATGTTGCCTGAGGATTTACTGGTGTTGATTGTGGCGGCACTAGAGTTTTGATGATGACAGCCAAATTATTTTTTGTGATGGAGAGTTGCACTTTTGTGCCCACAGGAATCGGAACTTTGGTGCTTAATTCGAACTGTTGTTGGTTGACCTGAACTTTTACCTGAACCTGTGGTTCCCCTGTTGATGATTTCAGTAATGGTGAATTAGAAAGAACAATGGCATCCAATACGCCTGCTTTGGCGGCAGTTAACAAATTGCTTCCACCGGACTTGTCGGCTGTCCTTGCAGTGACTTGTTTGATAGGCACCTGCTGGTTGATGAGTGAGTCGACTGTTGTAACCATAGTTTGATGGGCGGTTACTGAAATATTTTCCGCTGTTTTGGTGTATTGTGCCGCTAATATTGCGACTGCCTGCGCCCAGGCGCTTTGCCCTGCTGACATCGTCATAAGGACACCTGCGGCAATTCGTATATAATACCGGAGCTCGCTGAGTGGAGTGAAATGGTTTGTTTCATCTCCTTTGTATCGGCAGATCACTTAATTTCTTTTACTGGTGCGATAAGAAAAGCGATAATCGAAATCACTAGTGTTGGGCGATTTACTAACTGAACAAGACCTTATTTAATAAGGCTGCTAATAAACTAAGGCTTCCTGGATCTGTGACTCCTTTGTTAGAAACTGTTGATGTGTGCTGTGAGCGTGATGATCGTTTACTGGTTGAAAACCTGTGTTTGCACGTTGAACAGGGCGGCATTTATCAAATAGAAGGGCCTAATGGCAGTGGCAAAACAACCCTGTTGCGAGCTTTGTGCGGATTGTCCTCCAGGTATACCGGTGAGATTCGTTGGCGGGGTGAACCGGTGAAGAAAGTACGAATGGATTATTTGTCACAGCTGCTTTATATCGGGCACAGTTCTGGAGTCAAAGCGGCATTGACGCCTAGAGAAAATCTCGCCTGGCACGGTGCTATTAAGACTGATGCTACACAAAAAACTGATCATGCCATCGAGGCTGCTTTGGAGAAGGTAGGGCTTTACGGTTATGAGGATGTGCCTTGTTTTACGCTTTCGGCAGGCCAGCAACGCCGTGTTGGCCTCGCTCGATTGTTTTTGGTGCCGGCGCAGTTATGGGTGTTGGATGAACCCTTTACCGCTATTGACAAGCAGGGAGTAGCTGAGCTTGAGGGCTGGATCGAAGAGTTCGCCAGTAATGGAGGGGCTGTGATTCTAACCACGCATCACCAGTTGGCTATAGCGCAGTCAGTACAACATATTCGGTTAGGAAATCTATGAGTCTCGATAGCGATATTACATCGGTCTCTCTGTCTGGGGCTTTTCTAGCTACTCTGCGACGAGATTTGCTGCTGGCCTACCGGCGTCGGAGTGATTTTATGAATCCTCTGGCGTTTTTCCTGATTGTCTGTTCTTTATTTCCTTTAGGGATTGGGCCTAATCCTCAGCAATTAGCGCTATTGGCGCCGGGTATTTTATGGGTAGTGGCGCTGCTAGCCTGTATGCTAGCCAGTGACACGTTGTTTCGTCATGATTTTGATGACGGTAGTCTGGAGCAGATGATATTAAGTCCAGCACCTCTGTATTTACAGGTGATGGCAAAAACACTTTCTCACTGGTTGCTGACCGGTTTTCCCTTGACCTTGTTATCGCCGTTGTTGGCTGTTTTGCTGCAATTGCCTTCAAGCGGTTTGCTGGCATTGTGTCTGAGTATGGCTATTGGCAGTGCTTCGCTCAGTTTTATTGGAGCGATAGGTGCGGGGTTGACGGTAGGGCTTAGAAAGGGAGGGTTGTTACTTTCGTTGATTATTTTACCGCTTTATATTCCTGTGCTGATATTTGGTGTCAGTACGGTTAAGTCAGCAGTGGATGGATTGCCTTACATAGGTACCTTGGCTGTGTTGGGTGCCTTTCTAGCTATGGCAGTAACGCTGGCGCCTTTGGCCATCGCTGCTGCCGTAAAAATCAGTGTCGACAATTAATGCTATTTATTTGACTGTTATCTGATCAGAGCTGTTATGTGATGATGCTGACAGCAACCATTAAGCCAAAGGCTACTCCAACCAGTACAGCCACTACTGTAGCTACGCGTTTCATGGTGACGGCATCTTCATAAACTTGATGTTGAGTAGTCATCAGATCAAACCCCTTTTTCGTGAGTGGATATAAACAGCTTATCTGTTGTCTGTTTTTAACACTTTGACACGGATCAACAAAAAGGCTTGAACCTATTCGACGACAGTGAAGGAAAAAGTCTTGTATAATCCCGTGCTTGTCGATTTATGTTTCGTGAGTCGTTATTTATTTGATTCTATTGGGTTAATTGTTGTCCTGGATTCATCCGTACACGTGTGTTGTATAGAATGAAAAAGATGTGTTGGTTCGTTCAGGTTTAAGGCTGTTCAGGTTTTAGCTATGTGGGCTTTTTTTCACAAACTCGGTTCTCCTCGCTGGTTTTATGATATCAGCGGTAAATGGTTGCCTTGGCTAACTGTCGCTACAATCTCCCTGTTATTAGTGGGGGCAGTTTGGGGTTTAGCCTATGCACCTATTGATGCCAGGCAGGGAAATAGTTACCGCATTATTTATATTCATGTGCCAGCTTGCTTGGTGGCGATGGCCGGTTATATGGTGATGGCCTCTGCTGGAGCGATTAGCTTGATTTGGAAGATGAAACTGGCAGAAGTAGTGATGAAGTGCTGTGCTCCCATTGGCGCAGGGCTGACTT